>PBLO01000014.1 GCA_002721785.1 Halieaceae bacterium | reverse complement strand
GGTTCTGGCTCAAGGGTGCTCGGTGTGATGAGTGCCTCGAGGCCCTGCTCTGTGGTCGGGTAAACGTAGTTGTCGAGGCGGTAAATCTTCAGCGCAGTCTCGATCGATTTGAAGTCTGCCTGAACCTTTTGAATTCGCGCATCGTCAGCGCTGTTGAGCACGGTGGGCGCCACCACGCTGATCAAAAGACCCATGATGACAAGCACCACGAGGATCTCGATTAACGAAAAACCTCTCAATTGTTTTTGCGCACGGTTACTCATGGTTTATCACCTCACCATCGTATTGAGATCAAAGATCGGCAGCAGAATCGCCAGGACTATGGTCAGCACCAGTCCCCCCATTATCACCACCATCGCAGGTTCAAAAAGCCCCATAACGGTGCCCAAAGTCATTTCAAGCTCGCGCTCCTGATTCGTCGACGAGCGCTCCAACATGGTCTCTAGATCGCCGCTGACCTCGCCCGAGGCAACCATGTGAACCATCATGGGAGGGAAGAACGATTCCTGCGAAAGTGCCCTGCTGAGGCTAGCGCCTTCTTGAACCGCCACGGATACGGCTCCGCTCGCCTCGCGCAGCACCAAATTATTCATCACTGAACCTGCGATACGCAGCGCATGGATCAAAGGCACACCCGATGCCATCAGGATACTGAGAGTGGAGGCAAAGCGGGCACTATCCAGCGCCACCAATACCCCATTCAAACCCGGGACGCGCAACAGTAGCTGGTGCCATCGCTTGCGGCGCGCAGGATGCCGCAGCGCCCGGCGAGCGCCCCACAGCATCGCCACCAGTGCAATAAGACAGACCAGCGCATACTCGCGCATAAAATCGCTGACCCAAATTAATCCGATGGTCAGGGGCGGAAGCGCTTTCTTTGTGTGCGCGAAAATCCCCACCAGCTCAGGCACCACAAAAATCATCAAGGCAGACACCACCGCCACCGCCACTGCCATCAGCACAAAGGGGTAAATCAGGGCCATTTGAAGCTTTTGCGCGGTGTGCTGACGTGTCTCGGTGTAATGCGCCAACTGATCCAGCACGGGCGCGAGTTGCCCCGCCTCCTCACCGGCATTCACCATCGCTCTATACATCTCGCCAAATGCCTGTGGAAACTGGCCCAGAGCATGCGCCAAAGTGTGTCCCTCGGACACCTTGGATCGCACTTGCAGCATCATGGATTTAATGGAGGCCTTCCGGCTTTGATCCGCCACCGCCTGCAAACACTCATCCAAGGGCAGTGCCGACGCAATCAGGGTGGCGAGTTGACGGGTAATGAGGGCCAGATCTCCTGCACTCAAACGACGACTGAGGAGCCGAAAGCGCCCGGCTTTGCCGGTCTGGCTGGCTGAGTTGGCCGCCGCCACTTCGACAGGCCTGAGATGCCGTTGACGCAGCGTGCCTCGCACCTGCCGATCGGAGTCTCCCTCCAACACGCCTTTGACCAATTTGCCATCAGCGTCGAGCGCCTTGTAGCGAAAAGCCGTCATCGGTTAGTTAACAGCGGTAACCCGCAGCACTTCCTCGAGGCTTGTCTCGCCGCTCACAATGCGCCGGCGGCCGTCGGCGTCGATTCCCGGGCTGCGTTCGCGGGCGATACGAAGCAGAGCCTGCTCACCTTCGCCTGCATGTATGGCTTCGCGTAATGCCTCATCGATTTCAATGAGTTCGTAGATACCGGTCCGGCCGCGGTAGCCCGTCATATTGCAATGCTCGCAACCCCGCGCGCGGTATAACGTCGTCTCGGATTGCGCAATTCCCAGGCGCTCGCACTCAGCTGCGCTCGGCTGGTACGACTCGCGACACTCCAGACACAGCAAGCGCACCAGCCGCTGCGCCATAACTGCCAGTAAGCTGGAGGACAGCAGGAAGGGTTCCACTCCCATGTCTTGCAATCGGGTCACCGCACCAATAGCGGTATTAGTGTGCAGCGTCGACAACACCAGGTGACCCGTCAGTGATGCCTGCACAGCAATTTCGGCGGTTTCCAGGTCTCGGATCTCGCCCACCATGACCACATCGGGATCTTGCCTGAGAATGGCGCGCAAGCCCCGTGCGAAGGTCATGTCCACCTTCGGGTTCACCTGTGTTTGGCCAACACCGGGCAGCATGTATTCGACAGGATCTTCAATCGTCAGAATGTTGCGCGAGCTCTCATTGATACTCGACAGCCCTGCGTACAGCGTTGTGGTTTTACCCGAACCCGTCGGCCCTGTGACCAGAATGATCCCATGTGGACTGGATAGCGCACCGCGGTAGCCCGCATCGACATCGGCGTTCATGCGAAGCTCGCTCAGATTCAACTGACCTGCCTGTTTATCAAGCAAGCGCAGCACGACGCGCTCTCCGTAAGCGGATGGGATGGTAGACATTCGAATGTCGATCCCGTGGCCTGCGATTCGCACCGAAATCCGGCCATCCTGCGGTATCCGTTTTTCGGCGATATCTAGTTTGGCCATGACCTTCAGCCGCGATACCAGGAGAGGCGCCAACATGCGCTTCGGTGAGAGCACCTCCGACAACACACCATCAACGCGATAACGAACGCTCAGTCTTTCCTCAAACGTCTCGATGTGGATGTCCGAGGCCTGCTCCTTTACTGCCTGAGACAAAATGGCGTTAATGAGGCGGATGATGGGCGCATCATCCTCGGCATCCATCAAGTCGCCGACATCGGGCAACTCCTCAACAAGGCGCGATAGATCAACGTCTGATGACAGATCCTCGGCCATTTGCGCGGCCTCATTCTGGGTGCGCTGGTAGGCCAATGTCAGCCGTTGCCGGAAGACGTCGTCGCTCAGCGGTTCAAGCGCGAACACCTCACCCACATAGCGCCGGACTTCGAGCAACACCTCTGGCAATAATGGCGGAACAAAAAAAAGCGTGAGGGCGGACGCAGTGCGATCCAAGAGGACGTTGCGACTCTGTGCAAACGTAAACGGTAAACCCGATACCAGCACGGTACCCGAATCGGTCACTTCGGGGAGGGCTTCCTGAGCGGCGTCAGTCACCGGTCACTATTCCTCGCCGTCAGCCGTTTCAGTCACCTCCGGTAACTGCTGAATTTGCTCTTCCCAGGTGGGCAGTACCGGCAGGTTTCCGTCATCGAGAAACATCAAACCGCGCTCGCGGCGCTCGATCTGTTGCTCTCGAATAAACCGGTATTTCTCCGCCGTAGCACCCGCCAAATCCTCATCATCGCGAATGATGGTGGGCCGAATGAACACCAGCAAATTGGACTTCGTCACTGTCACGACGTCATTGCGGAATAGCCTGCCAAGCAGCGGAACACGGGACAGCAAAGGGACCCCTTGGGTTGAGTCCTGAATATCGTCCTTCACCAAACCGCCCAGCACCACGATGTCACTGTCGTTCGCCAGCACCTTGGTTTCAATTTTGCGTTCGTTGGTAATGACATCTGATGCGGCAAGAATCTGCGCTGAGATACTGGAGACTTCCTGCACGATATCGAGAACCACAGAATCACCCTCATTCACCTGGGGTGTCACCTTCAAGGTGACGCCGACACTCTGCCGCTCGATCGTTTGGAAGGGGTTCTGCGCACCATTGCCCACACCGGTATTGGTATAGGAGCCCGTCACAAACGGCACCTGCTGGCCAACCGTGATAAAGGCCTCCTCGTTATCGAGCGTCAGCAGGCTCGGTGTGGACAGGATATTCGCGTTGCCCTGTGTTTCCAGTGCATTGAGGATGATCGTCATAGTGAGATCGTCATCCACGACACCCCAGCCCAGTGTGGTGCCAGGAATCTGTGCCAGCGCACCGGCGACTGCGCGTGTGCCGACGTTTTCCGAGCCATCGTCCGGCACAATCGCATCAGCGAGCGCACGATTGCGCGCTTGCTGAGCCGAACTGGTGCTGATGTTGCTACCGTAAAGTCCGCTCTGATTGGAGAACAGCCACTGCAGACCGAGCTCCTGTCCCTCGGTCATCTCCATCTCAACGATGATGGCCTCGATCAGCACTTGTGCCCGTCGGATATCGAGCCGCGCGATCACCGCCTCTAGGGCTGCCATCTCATCGGTATCGGCGGTAATGATCAGGCTGTTTGTCCCAGCGTCGGCCTCGATGGTTGATTCACCATTGCCGGACCGCTTGTTACTACCCCCCTCTTCCAGCCGGGAGATGTTTTGCATCACCCGCGTCAGGACCTCCGCCACCTCCGTTGCATCCGCATATTCGAGGTAGATCACTCGCACGTTGCCCGATTGTTCGAGAGGCGTGTCCAGATAGGAAACCAGCTTGCGTATCCGATCGACAGTCAGTTCGTCAGCGGTCACCACGACACTGTTCGTGCGCTTATCGGCGACCAACACCGCCTCTTTGTCTGCCTCAGCGCCCTCACCCTGACGGGATTTTTCGAGGGTGTTGAGCATGCTGACCACATCCTCTGCCACGCCGTACTTCAGGCGAATAATTTCGGTGGTCTGAACGGCAGAGCGGTCCATACGCTCGATAATGTCGACAATACGCCCGATATTGGAACGTATGTCGGAGATAATGATCGCATTGCTCGGCGCATAGGCCGCCATGTGTGCTTGTTGGGGTACGAGCGGCCGCAGGACCGGAATGAGCTTGGCCGCCGAGATATTATCGAGGCGAATAACCTGCGTCACGTACTCGTCATTTCCCACTGTGCTCTGACTGTCCATAATCGGGACGGGAGACGATCGCGCGTCCTTGCTGGGGACGATCCTGATGACCTGACCGCTTCGAACTGCGGTGTACCCCTGAACATCGAGTATCGAAAGGAACAGATCGTAGAGTTCCGCCTGCGTCACGGGCTTCGATGAAATCACCCGGACCTTACCTTTCACATTGGGATCAACCACCATCGTGGTGCCCGTCACATCAGCGACAAACTTGATAAATTCCTGAATATCCGTGTCTTTCAGATTAACGGTGTATTCCTGAGAAACAGAGATAGGCGACAGGCATAAAGACAATGCCATCACCGCAGCACGCAGCGCTTTGAAAAGCTTAGAAAGGTGGTGAGTTGTCACGGATATCCTGTCAGGGGCGGGCAAGGTCAACACTGATGGTTACCGTGCCATCATCCCGATTAATGTCAAATGTGGCCTGAGTGGCGTCCTTCATCATCTGATAAAGCTTGATACTGTTACTCGCATCGCTCAACGTCAGACCGTTCACGGCTGTCACTACATCGCCGGCTCGAAAACCGAAAGCATCAAACGCCCCGCGGTCCTCGCCCGGCGCGATGCGATAACCCACTATGCCTGTGGCATCTCGAACCGGCGCAACGGATACCACGTTAGCAAGTGACTCCGGATTGTCATAAAGCTGCGCCCGGTACTGACCCGCCAAGGCAATCTGCTCCGCAGCGTCGGGGCGACTTGTCGGGCTCGACGGCCTAGGGCGTGTCGCAGCTGCTGCGGTGCTAGCGGCAGCGGGACGCGCAGGTATATATAAACCGGGATTGTCGTAAAGCTTGATCAGTTCGTATGTCCCGTTATTGTCGATCACCACCTGTTGCGGCATGACTTTGGACAGTACGACTTTGCCCGATGCCGGGAGCGCATCGCCCACAGCGTAAACTTGCTCTGACGCACCCGATTTGATGACGGCACTACCAAGCCCATTATCTGAGAGCGCGACAATCCCAGTGAGGGTGAGCGCCAGCCGCGTTTCTTTCGCGTTTTGCTCGATCACGTTGCGATCATCAGCCGATGCGCTCGCGCTGCTCTCCTCTTGAAGCGGCGTATCAGGCGCCGCCCCGAATAAACCTGAGCCGAGCACGCCCGAGACGTCGATGACTTGGGTCGCACCGCGCGAGGCGCCTTGCGGGGGATTCACAGCAGCGGTCGGGACTGCCTCAATCGCACCGGTCCGAAAAGGGATCCATAACAACTGACTGACGCTGCTGATCGACCACAGCACGAGCACCGCGATGATAGCCGTTTGTAATTTAGACAGCTTGCGTGCGTCGCGCGCGTAGGCCAGCCACAGCGAACCCAGACGCGTTTCGACCTCGCCCAAGGTATCTCTGTAGCGCGCTTTGAGGGCGCTGGTATCAACCGTGTTCACTTTTCGTCGTTGCATCCTGCTAAATCCATAGTCGGCCCATCATAGCCGGCGAGATTGGTGAACTCCGCCTAGCGCAATATCGCCCGGACGAGACCCGTCACTGTAACAAAGCCAAGATGACAACTCTGTGACAGAGTGCCGACCCACCGAACGCCAATGGCCGGTGATTCCGGGTCACTGTGCTAAACTCGTCGCTCCTGCGGGGTGGTCTAAACCTGAGATGCCGATTGGCGAACCCGTTGAACCTGATCCGGATCATACCGGCGGAGGGAACAGGGCTCGGTTCATCATGTGACCCCGCCGTGTGCTCCCGCCCTCTTGAGGAGCATATGTTGAAGCAGTCCATCCATAGCAGTCCCGTCACTACCCGCAGTTCGGCAACGAGGCCAGGCCATGGCAAGCTGTTGCGCCCCCGCTCAGTTCCCGGTCGCGGAATAGGTCGGAGCCTCAGTTTTTGCCTCGCATTGGCAGGGGCGTTCGTAGGCGCGCCCGCCTGGTCGCAAGCTGCCAACGATTTAGAGGAAGTGGTCGTGACCGCCACGCTCATGCCGGAGACCTCCACATCCGTCAGTGCCAGCGTGATCTCTGAGCGTACTCAAGCACTGCGCGGCGCGGCGCATCTGGAAGACGTCATCACACGCGTCCCCAATGTCAGCAGCTCCTCAGGCGCTTCACGTAACCGTTTCTTCCAGATACGTGGCATCGGCGAACGCAGCCAGTTTGTTGAGCCCGTCAACCCCTCGGTGGGGGTATTGCTCGACGGAATCGACCTGAGCGGGATCGGTGGAGCACTGACGTTGTTCGACCTGCAGCAGGTAGAGGTTCTGCGAGGCCCCCAGGGGACACTGATGGGAGCCAACGCACTGGCGGGTCTCATCGCGTTGCGAAGTCAGAGTAGTGACTCCACTGCCCAGGAGATTAGCGTAGGCATTGAAAATTACGGCGGCAATCGTCTGAGCGCGCGGTTAGGTGGCGCCCTGAGCGATACAACCCATGGCAGGATCGCCCTACAGCGCTATGAAAGTGATGGCTATTTCGATAACGAATGGCTCGGTCGGAGCGACACCAACGCGCGCGACGAACTCACCGCCCGCGGCACGATCACCTGGGAATTGGGACCCCACATCCTCGAGGTTGCCGGGTACTACACCGATATTGATAACGGTTACGACGCCTTCTCGCTGGACAATACCCGCTCGACACTCTCTGACCAGCCGGGTGAGGATGACCTCACTTTAAAAGCAGGCAGGCTGAACTGGCTCACGCGTTTGGGGGACCTCGACAGCTCGTTGCAACTGAGCCACGCGAGCACCGAAACCACTTATAGCTACGACGAAGATTGGAGCTACGTTGGTATCGCTCCCGGATGGGAGTACAGCTCCTACGATGAATATCTCCGCGATCGCACCATGGACAGCCTCGAGTGGCGTCTGGCTTCAACTCAGAGTGAAGACGCGAGCTGGGTAATAGGTACGTACCTTCGCGACGAGTCAGAAGACCTCACGCGACAATACACCTACCTACCAGGCCCCTTTCAAAGCAGTATCGAGACGCAAACCGCGGCATTGTTCGGCCAAGTCAGCCGCGACTTGACGGCACGACTGTCGGGTTTTGTAGGCGCACGATTTGAGCGCCGCGACAGCGAGTACCGAGACAGCGCCGGAGTCGATAAGGACTTTGATCACACCTATTGGACCGGCCGCGCAGGTTTGACCTGGCAACTCGATAACGGCCATTCGCTCTATGTCACTGCCGCACGTGGAGCGAGGGCGGGGGGCGCCAATGCGGGGCTATTGGCATCAATTGATGCGCTGCCAGACCAAAATCAGGACGCCGTCAGTGCGCTCGGCGTTTTCGACGAGGAAACCCTGCTGAATCTTGAGCTGGGGTGGCAGGTCAACTGGCCCGACCGCGGGCTGCGATCTCGCCTGTCAGTGTTTGCGATGGACCGCGATGATCAGCAAGCCAAGGGGTCGCTCGTGATACCTCGCTCAGATGGCAGTACTGCTTTCATTGATTACACCGACAATGCCGCCGCCAGCAGCCATAGTGGCCTCGAGTGGGAGGGGCAGTGGCAACTCGGCAATGCCTTGGTGGCAGACTGGACCCTCGGATTACTTGACGCCCACTTCGATACCTACCTCAGCGCCACGGGTGAGGATCTCTCCGGCCGGGACCAGCCTCAGTCGCCGGACTGGCAGTACTCGGCGGGAATGACCTGGTCGCCCTCGAGCCTCGCCTCTTTGCGCATCGAAGTCACGGGCAGCGATGCTTACTTTTTCTCGGACCGGCACGATGTAGCCGCCCCTGAAGCACATCTCCTCAACGCGAGCTTGTCTGGGCAGTGGCGTCAATGGCGGTGGGTACTGTGGGGGCGCAATCTCACCAACAAGACCACCTTTGTGCGGGGCTTTGGCACATTCGGTAACGACCCGCGCAAAGAGTACGTAACGGAGCCCTACCAGCAGTTCGGCGAACCCCGTATCGTGGGCGTGACGCTAACTTATGACCTCGCTGGAGGTTCGCAATGAAAATGACCGCTGAACTGAGCGTCTATCCGCTCAGAGACAATTTCAAAGAGGCCGTGTTGGGATTCATCGATGAGCTGTTGGCCACCGAGGATATCGTAGCGGTGACCAACTCCATGAGCACGCAAGTGAGCGGCGAGGACGAGGCGGTATTCAGAGCCATACAAGCCGCGCTACGCGCCAGCTATGAGCGGTTTGGTCGTCAGGTGCTCGTTGCAAAATTTATCCCTGAACACTTCGCGGATATCGGCCCCGAGGGCTGAGATGAGCCTAATGGAGGTCTGTGCCATTGGCCTCGCAGTGGCCTACGTCCTGCTGGCCATCTACCAGCGGCGCCTGTGTTGGATCGCGGCAATCGCAAGCGCGGCGCTCTACATTGTCATCTTCTGGCAGGTCCAACTCTACCTGGAGGCCGTGCTCCAGGTATTTTATATCGCGATGGCGATCTACGGCTGGTTCGCCTGGAGCAGAACCCCTGATCCCGTCGAAAGCATTCGTACCTGGCCGCTCCGACACCATCTCGTGGCATGCCTACTGCTTTTCATCATCAGCCTCGCGACAGGGGCCGTGATGAGTGCATTAACTGATGCCGCTTCTCCCTTCGTTGACGCGGCCACAACGGTGTCTGCGCTACTCGCTACCTGGATGGTGGCCAACAAGCTGCTGGAAAACTGGCTTTACTGGATCGCTATCGACATCGCTTCGGTCGGGCTCTATCTATCGCGCGATCTCACACTCACAGCAATATTGTTCGCGGGATACGTTGTACTGGCAGGCTGGGGCTATCTCACTTGGCGTAAACAATGGACCAACCAGCCAAACGCCTGAATCGCGCCATCGATCGCTGGCGGGACTGGACCCTCGATGAACCCTTGGCGCGTCCCCCCAAACTCGGTGCATTGCTCGCCGAGGGGAGTGGTCACGCGATTTATGAGCTGACTCACCACGACCGGCAACCCCTGCCAATAGTCGCAAGAATCAGGCGACAGGAAACGCGCTCGGGCGACGACCCCCTCGGGCAAGAATGGGCCGCGTGGCAATTCGCCTCAAGAGATGGGTTGGCGCCGGAGTGCTTCTACATTGATGATGTAGGCGTCACGATCTGCCGTCGTGTCAGTGCGCCGGCACAGCCGGTTTCGGCCGAAGCGCTGGGCACGCTCTGCGGGCGCATCCATGCGCTGTCCGGGACACTCCCTCGGCTTGACCTGCGGAGGGAGATCGACAGCCACCTCGCCGCACTCCCCCTTGCGCAAAAAAGTGATTGGCAGCGGGCCATGGAGGTTCAGCATCTGAGCGAGGCATTGATGTTGCTCGAGCGTGACACCCCTTATTTTTGTCACAACGATCTGACTGAGGGTAATCTCATGTTGAATGGGGATCGCTTGGTCGCCATAGACTGGGAATACGCTGCCATGGGTAGCCGCTACTTCGACCTCGCCATTGCGGCAGGTTCCCGACCAGCACAGGAGCAAAGAGACATGTATCGGGCGGCGCTGACGGATCATGTTGACGACACACTGGTGCGCGCCGGTCAGCGCACGGCGAGCCTCGTGACGGCCCTGTGGCAGACGCGATTCACGCCCACTGAGGCGCCGTGCCCCGAAGTCTGGGAAACACAGGGAGCGAAGCTGTGAGCGACTGGCATGTGCTCGGTGCCGGCGCAATTGGGAGTTTATTTGCCTGCAGACTCCAAGACGCTGGTATGCACGTCACGCTGCTCACTCGACACGATGCGTCCTCTCAGCGGAAACTAAAAATTGCGTCGGATCCCCCGCGCGCCTATCGCTTCCCCCAACAATCGACTTCGGCGAGCGAAGACCATGGTACTCCCATCACGCATCTTCTCGTTTGCACCAAAGCCTGGGCGGTAGCCGATGCACTCTCTTCAGTAACCCCCCGACTCGGTCCGGACAGTACCGTGGTCATTCTTTGCAAT
Source organism: Halieaceae bacterium (assembly GCA_002721785.1). Lineage (GTDB taxonomy): Bacteria > Pseudomonadota > Gammaproteobacteria > Pseudomonadales > Halieaceae > Luminiphilus. The sequence goes on along the minus strand of PBLO01000014.1, from coordinate 37,569 downwards.
GGCATGGGGCTAGCGGAGAAAGCCCTGCCACTCATTAACGGCGCGTCTCTGGTCCTTGGCTCCACCACGGCGGGTTGCCGGCTTAGCGCCGACGACGAATTGATTCCCGCCGGTGAAGGACGAACAGATCTCGGGGGCTATCGAGCCGGTATGGCGGCTCCAACCTGGTTCACACACTGGCAAATGAGCGTGCCGGAATGCCGATGGCTAACTGACATCCACGCCACCCTTTTGGCAAAGGTGGCGCTGAATGCGGTGATTAATCCACTCACCGCACTGCACCGAGTCGAAAACGGCGCGCTCTTATCCGCGCCCTTATTAAGCGATACCCAGAAAGTCATTGCAGAAGTGCAGGCACTGCTCGTCGCGAGCGGCGCACACCTTACTGCCGCAGAGCTTCCCGAGAGAGTCAGGACGGTCTGCGAGCAAACAGCTCGCAACCACTCCTCCATGCGCGTCGATCTCGACACAGGGCGCCGCACAGAAATAGAGGCTATCGTTGGCTGGTTACTGCGGAACGCGGGGCCCCGTCCACCGGAGACACCGTTACTGAGTGAGGCCTTCCAGGCGATTTGTCATGCCGAATCCAGCAGCAACCGCTAGCTAGGTAAACGCCACAGGACGGCTTTACAACAAGGCGATCACTGAGGCGACTGCAATCCATAGCGCCGTCACGCGGCCCATCGCTTTTTGCATCGCTTCGATCGCACTGACCGCCGCGTCGGGACCCTCATCACGCTCTAGATCCAATGAACCAGCACGCGCAATACCGTTCGCCAGCAACTCGTCATGGGAGACCTCTTGGTCAAACGCGTCATTGGTCAGGATTCCCCTCGTCCGCTCGAAATCACCGAGCACGGCAAAGCTCAGCAACAGTAGCCGAGAGGGTAGCCAGTCCAATAACTTCAGCGCCGCATCGAATTGGCCCTCTGAGCGAGCATTCGACAACTCGGTCAGCCGGTAAGCCGCAGCGCCGAAGGGTCCCAGCAGCCAGAAATAGAGAACTGGAGGAAACCAGCGAGCGAACCCGCGATAGGACAGGTCGCGGAGCGCGCGGACCGCAAGCGGCTCAATTGAGCCTCCTACCGAAGCATCGCTGAGGAGCATCTGCGCACCCTCAACGTCTCCGACTCTTGCTCGCGCAAGAAACTTTTCCAAATCGGTGGGGTAGTCCCCACGGCCCCACGCAAAGTAAAACAGCGCAACGCCGATAAGCGCCTCTGCCAACCCCCCGATCAAGCCGCTCAATAGCGACAGCAGCAGCCCGGCCCCAATGAGCGGTGCCGCCACGCGCAGGGCAAGCGATGGCCAGAGGTCGAGCTCAATCGCATCGACACGACGATTGAGTAGCTCAAGCCAGGTATCGCGATGCAGCGGTCCACCCGCGCCCAACAGGGCAAAGGCACCAACTGCGACGATGAACACCAGATAAGACAAGCGCGTATATCTCCTCGCTACTGCACTGCGTGCCGCACCCTGGACCAATCGAAGCTAGGACCTGGGTCCGTTTTGCGCCCGGGTGCAATATCACTGTGTCCCACAATAGCATCCGCGTGAATGGACGGGTAATGATTGCGCAACACCGCAATTAACGTAAGGAGTGCGCTGTACTGCAAGTCTTCGTAACGGGTGTCATCGGTGCCTTCCAGCTCGACCCCGATGCTGAAATCGTTGCACTGCTCGCGACCACACCAAGACGACACCCCTGCATGCCAGGCACGCTCATCGGTCGACACGAATTGGACCATCTCGCCTGTGCGCTGGATGAGGAAGTGTGCCGATACCTCGAGGTGGGCGACTTCGGCAAAATACGGATGGCCGCCCGGATCTAGGTTGTTAGTAAACAGTGCCTCAATGTTCGCACCGCCAAACTGACCGGGGGGCAGAGATATTCCATGCACCACAATGAGTTCAGGCGATGTACCGGCTGGCCTGGGGTTACAATTGGGCGATGCAACGCGCCGCGCGCCGGAGAGCCAGCCGCCGTCTAACTGCCAATGGTCAGGTATCGTCGTCACGCGTTAATCTTATCGTACCCGCATCGTCGTCTGCGACGCCGAGTCGGGACAACTTCGCGATATAGCCTGAGAAGCACGCTACGAGATGATTTCAGCACAACACATTTCAGAGCACATCACGCGAGCGCTGATCGAGGACGTGGGGGATGGTGACATCACCGCGCACTTGGTTGATCCGCATGTCTCCGCAAGCGCCACGATCATCACGCGGGAGCCCGGCGTGCTCTGCGGGGTGCATTTTGCCACCGAAACCTTTCGACAGGTCGATCCCGCTTGCACACTCTCCTGGCAGGCCGCCGACGGCGATCGCATCAACGCCGACAATGTCTTGTGCCGCATCTCAGGGCCCGCGAGAGCCTTGCTGACGGCGGAACGCACCGCCCTCAATTTCCTGCAGCTACTCTCGGGGACTGCCACGATCGCAAGTCACTACGCGGCCCGCGTGGCACATACTCAAGTCAAACTACTCGACACCAGAAAGACGGTGCCGGGGCTTCGGCTCGCGCAAAAGTACGCGGTTGCCTGCGGGGGCTGCCACAATCACCGTATTGGGTTGTTCGACGCCTTTTTGATTAAAGAGAACCACATAGCGGCCGCGGGCGGGATCCGCGAGGCGGTCGCGTCCGCCAGAGCTCTGGCTCCCGACAAACCGGTCGAAGTGGAAGTCGAAAACGCGGCGGAACTCGATTTGGCGCTGGAGGCCGGAGCCGACCGCATCATGCTGGATAACTTTGATCTCGAGGCGCTTCGCGCTGCGGTAGCGCATACCCACGGCAAAGCCGAACTGGAAGCATCCGGCAACGTGACCGACGACACACTGGTCGCGATTGCCGAAACGGGAGTCGGCCTGATCTCCATTGGCGCACTGACCAAGCACGTCCGCGCCTTGGATCTCTCTATGCGCCTGGACTGAGCGTCAGCTATTTAACGGTTCGCTGCTGATCAGCACACCGTTACGGTCTGCGTACAGCCAGTCACCGGGATTCACCGCTACTCCGCCCAGTAAAAGCGGCACGTCGCGATCACCCACCCCCTGCTTATCGGTCTTCACGGGGCAGACACCCAAAGCCTGCACCCCAATATCAATGCCGTCGATCACCTCGACATCCCTTACGGCGCCAATCACTACGACGCCAGACCAGCCATTGTCAGCTGCCAACTGCGCCAGACGATCACCGAGAAGCGACCGGTGCAGGGCGCCCTGACCATCGATCAGCAAAACCCTACCCCCACCCGCCTCGGCCACCGCCTCAGCCACGCGTGAGTTGTCGGCATGGCAAGCGACCGTCGAGACAGGCCCGGCAAAACGTTCACGCATACCAAACCGTCGAAACTGAAAGCCAAGATGGTGCGTCTCGGGATGGGCATCGGACAGGTCGGGCGTCGCGAAGTTAAACATATGATCAGAACCAATCGAGCGCGAAGTCGGTGAGGCTCGCGCCCGACGCAGCAATCGCACCAGCGTGAGAGCGGGCGCGCGGCAACAATCGCTGCATGTAGAACCGTGCCGTGCTGATCTTGCGGTCACAGAACATGACTCTGTCCCCCGCCGCAGACAGCGCCGCCGCCACCAATGCACTGCGCGCCAACTGCCAGCCACCAAACAGATAGCCGGTCTGCATCATGTAATCGAAGGAACCACCCAGCGCTGAAAAACGATCGTCTGCCAGCGTGGCGAGCAAACCTTGCGTCGTCGCGACGTGCTCGGCCAGCGCCTCGCTCAACTGTGCGCCCATGGCGTTGAGTGCCGCGTCGTCGTGCGCAATCAAGGCACTCGCGACGTCGCGAATTTCTGACTGCATCGCCTCCATGGTGGCGCCGCCATCCCGGCCCAATTTCCGGTTCAGCAAATCAGCGGCCTGAATGCCATTGGTGCCCTCGTAAATCGGCGTGATCCGTACATCGCGAAGGTACTGTGCGGCACCTGTCTCCTCCACGTAGCCCATACCGCCGTGCACCTGAACGCCGAGTGAAGTGACCTCCATACCCAGCTCTGTCAGCCACCCTTTGATCACGGGGATCATCAAATCAATACGCCGCTGGCTCGACTCGCGCGTGCCCTCAGGGCCTGCATGGGCGAGGTCCATCGTCACAGCCTCAGAGTAGGCCAGTGCGCGCATCGCCTCGTTGAGGGCGCGCATGGTCAGTAACATCCGCTTCACGTCAGCATGCTCAATGATGGGCACACCGCCCTGCACACGCTCACGCGCATACGCCACCGCTTTTTGATAAGCCCCCTCAGACGCACCCAAGCCCTGAAGTCCGACTTTCAGCCGCGCCTCATTCATCATCGTGAACATGCAGGCGAGACCCTGATTTTCTTCCCCAACGAGATAACCGATCGCGCCGCCGTTGTCCCCGTAGGCCATCACACAGGTGGGACTACCGTGGATACCGAGCTTGTGCTCCACCGAGACGGGAAACGCATCGTTGCGCTCGCCCAGCGAGCCATCTGCATTCACCAAAAACTTGGGCACAAGAAACAAAGAGATCCCTCGACTGCCTTCGGGGGCGTCGGGAAGCCGGGCCAAAACCAGATGAATGATGTTTTCGGTGGCATCGTGGTCGCCCCAGGTGATGTAGATCTTCTGCCCAAAGATGCGATAGCGATCACCCTCTCGCTCGGCACGCGTTTTCATGGGACCCAAGTCGGAGCCGGCGCCCGACTCTGTGAGGTTCATCGTTCCAGACCACTCTCCCGAGTAGATCTTCTCCAGATAGGTGGCTTGGAGGTCCTCACTCGCATGGGCTGAGATCGCCAGCGCAGCGCCGGCACTGAGGAAAGGCTCCAGTGCAAACGCCATATCTGCGCTGTTCCACATCTCACATGCAGCAGTCCCGAAGAGCTCCGGCAGCCCCTGCCCACCCTGATGCTGTGGCGCGGAAATGCCGACCCAGCCGCCCGCACCCAATTGTTGAATCGCATCTCCGTAGCCCGGGGGAATCGTGACCGCGCTGTCGCTGCAACGCGCAGGATTCGCATCACCAACGCGTCGCAGCGGCGATACCACGTCAGCCGCGAATTTGGCCGCCTCGTCGAGAAGCGCCGTAGTCAACTCACCGCCTAGACCCAGCTCCTCATAATGGGGTAAAGAGCCCAGCACCGTGCCAACGTCGAGCACGTCGTCGATCAGAAACTGCATGTCGTCTGTAGGAGCCGTGTACATGGCGTGTTCCTCAATAGTCAGTGGCGGCCGCATCGTGTGGCGGTTTGCGCGCGATTGTTACGAAACCCAGACCATACGGCAAAAATATGGCCGAAGAGTTATAATTCATTTCATGAATGAAGCCGGGCGAGTCTCCCGCATTATATGAAAAACCTGAACCAAATTGATCTGAACCTGCTGGTCTATCTTGAAGTGCTGCTGCGCGAGCGTAATGTCACTCAGGCAGCCAATCAGTTGGGTCTGTCCCAGCCCGCGATGAGCAATGGCCTGCGCAGACTCCGGGCACTATTCGATGACCCGCTTCTAGTCAGAACCTCCGAAGGCATGACACCAACGGAGCGCGCGCTCGAGCTCGAACCGCTGGTCAAGGAGATCCTGCTGGGCGTGGATCGCGCTATGCAACCGGCGACTGAATTTAGCCCCAGCGACGCGCAGATGGTCGTTAGGATCATGGCCAGTGATTACGCAGAGTCGACCCTCTTCCCCGCGGTGCTCACTGAACTCAGGGAACACGCACCAGGCATTACGCTGGACATCATGAATCCATCAGACGTGAGCTTTCTCGATGTCGAACGAGGCAAAGTGGACCTCGTCATCAACCGCTTCGATCAAATGCCGCAGTCGTTCCACCAGATCACACTTTGGCAGGACAGCTTCTCCTGCCTGCTCAGCGCAGATAATCCCATCCTTAACGATTTCTCTCTCGAGAGCTATTTGAGCGCTGACCACATTTGGGTGAGCAAAACCGGCATGGGGGTCGGAGTAGGTGTCGATCCCGGAGACGTCCAGCGACTGGGCTGGGTCGATGCGGCGCTGGCCGAACTCGGTGAGAAGCGCAGGATTCGGGTGTTTACCCGACACTATCAGGCTGCAATGACCCTCGCTGAGCGCAATGATCTGATTGTCACCCTGCCCACCCGAGCCACCTGGCTCAAACGCGACGACCACCGCGTCATTGTGAACGACCCACCCTTTGACATACCGCCCCTTGAGCTCAAGATGGCCTGGAGTCCGCTACTGCACAACAACGCACCCCACCGATGGGTGAGGCAGTTCATTACTGGCATCGCCCGCGCGCTCTAACGCGGCGGCTCAGGCGGCACATAAACTCAACGAATACTGTTTATCGACTCGATCACTGTCATCAATAGTGGTGACTCAGTAGAGTAGCCAAACCTTGATGCCCTCCCCCTGCGGCCACATCGCCACAGTCCGGGAATAACGTGAGCAGGAGTTGTGTGATGTCCAAGCGAATCGAATGTGCCGGCCTTCAGATTGACGAGGCACTTCACTCACTGCTGGTGCATGAGATCGCACCGGGAACCGGCATCGACCCTGATCATTTCTGGCAAGGCGTGGCCGACGTGTGGGCTTCGTTGGGACCGGAGAACAAACGTCTGCTCGCCGAGCGCGAAACCTTGCAGGCACAGATTGACGACTGGCATCGCACCCACAAGGGCGATGCATTTGACTCAGGTGCCTATGAGGCATTCCTGAGAGAAATCGGTTATCTACACCCCGAGCCTGCCCCCTTTAGCATCACCACAGATAACGTGGACCCGGAGATCGCCAGCATCGCCGGCCCACAACTGGTGGTGCCGGTGATGAACGCGCGCTACGCACTCAATGCCGCCAACGCCCGCTGGGGCAGCGTGTATGACGCCCTCTATGGTACCGATGCCATCTCCGAGGACGGCGGCGCGGAACGCGGTGGCGCGTACAACCCGGTGCGGGGTGATCGCGTGATTACCTGGGCACGGGACTTTTTGGATACGCATTGCCCGCTAGAGGGCGGCAGTCACGCCAACGCAACAGGCTACGAGGTCGCCGCAGGCGCGTTAAGAGTGCGGCAGACAGATGGCGACCCCGTGGAACTGGCCGACAGCACACAGTTTGTCGGTTACACCGGAGATCCGGCGCAACCTGACAGCGTGCTCCTGCGTCACAACGGGCTACATATCGAGATACAAATCGATTCAGATCATGCGGTGGGCGCCACAGATCCAGCGCACGTCAAGGATGTATGTCTGGAGTCTGCGCTGACGACCATCCAGGACTGCGAGGACTCGGTCGCCGCCGTAGACGCCGAGGACAAAGTGCTTGTGTATCGCAATTGGCTCGGCCTCATGAAAGGCGATTTAACGGACACCTTCCACAAGGGGGGAAGCACCCAAACCCGCCGGTTGAATCCCGATCGCATGTTCACGTCACCCGATGGCGGCACCTTGACGCTGCCCGGCCGCAGCCTGCTGTTCGTCAGAAACGTCGGCCACCTCATGACCAACCCCGCGATTCTCAATGCCGAGGGCGAGGAAATCCCGGAGGGATTCATGGACGGTTTGTTCACGACGTTCTGTGCGCTCCATGACCTCCGCGGCGAGCGCCCGCAAAAAAACTCGCGAACCGGCTCGATGTATATCGTGAAACCCAAAATGCACGGCCCCGACGAAGTCAGCCTGACGGTAGAGTTGTTTACTCAAATTGAGGACCTGTTCGGACTGCCTCGCAATACGCTCAAGGTCGGCATCATGGACGAAGAGCGCCGCACCACAGTAAACCTCGCCGAGTGCATTCGCCGTGCCAGCGAGCGCGTGGTGTTTATCAATACCGGCTTCCTCGACCGCACGGGTGATGAGATCCACACCAGCATGGAAGCCGGCGCCGTCACGGCGAAAAGCGCCATGAAGAGCGAGACATGGATCAACGCCTACGAAGACTGGAACGTCGACGTAGGCCTCGCCTGCGGCCTGCAGGGCAAAGCACAGATCGGCAAAGGCATGTGGGCCATGCCCGATTTGATGGCGGACATGCTCACTACAAAGGTCCGGCACCCCAACGCGGGCGCCAACTGTGCCTGGGTCCCCTCACCGACGGCGGCGACCTTGCACGTCACCCACTACCACAATGTGTCAGTCGCGGACGTGCAGGCAACGCTGGCGGGGGAACCAAGACGGTCTTTGTCTGAACTCTTAACCATCCCACTGGGCGGCAGCGCTAACTTGACGGCCGAGGACATACAACGGGAACTCGACAATAACGCACAGGGCATGCTCGGCTACGTAGTGCGCTGGGTGGAACACGGCGTCGGCTGCTCCAAAGTGCCGGACATCCACAATGTCGGCCTAATGGAAGACCGTGCCACGCTGCGCATCTCGAGTCAGCATATTGCCAACTGGCTGCACCACGGTGTGGTCACCGAAGCGCAGGTGCGCGAGACCCTCTCTCGTATGGCGGCCGTGGTCGACGAACAGAATCAGGCCGATCCCGATTACCGACCCATGGCGCCGAATCAGGATACGAGTCAGGCGTTTCAGGCAGCCTGTGACTTGGTGTTTGCCGGGACGGCTCAACCGAGTGGCTATACGGAGCCCGTACTCCACAACCGACGGCTGGCTTTCAAAGCCGAGGCCTGACTGCCGGAAAAACGCGTCGGCGCCCTACCTCGCTCAATCTTCAACCTCCGACAATTTGTGATGTTTGGGGGTTGAATTCTTCCTTGCAATTCGCGAGTATTGTTGCATATCGCAATATTATTTCAATTTGCGGTTATTTCTGCCCCTCAATACGAGAGGGAACACCATTGCCGGCACGGGTGATTCAGCGGTTTACCTAGGGCAATGCAAACGTTTCAAAGGAGAGAAACATGAAGCAGCCACTGCAACAAAAGGGTTTTACCCTCATCGAACTCATGATCGTTATCGCGATCATCGGCATCTTGGCGGCAATTGCGCTGCCGGCCTATCAGACCTACACCAAACGGGCTAAATTCTCAGAAGTCATCACTGCCACAACCAGCGTCAAAAGCGCGATAGAGGTGTGCTACCAAACTACAGGCGACCTCGCCACCTGCGACGCCACCGATAGTGGGGCGGTTGGCACAGCGGAGACCAATTCCACGGCCGGCAGTTATGTTGCCTCATTGGCCGTGACGGACAACACAGGCGTGATCACAGCTACCGGCTCGGCCGATGTGGATTCCGAAACCTACATCGTTACGCCAGCTGAAACTAACGATACGCTGACGTGGACTGTATCGGGCACTTGTCTCGACTCAGGCTTGTGTAACGGCTAAGCCGTCGCATAACGGGACCAATCGTGGAGAGATGCCCACATCGGTCCCCAGCCAACGTGGGCGGCGGCCTAAACCCTCGCCCCTTTTTAAAACCAATTTGCAAGCCGCGCAGGAGAACCCATCAGTCTAGCGACGAAGCTTGCTTGATCGCTACGCCGAATGCTCGGGTATCTACCGCTCGGTATCGACGGCGCCCCCAGTCCCAAGAGCGGAGAAGATCATGAACGCTCCCATCAGCAGTGAAATCCACTCCAGCATCCATCCAACCATCAATGGACTCGCGGCCCGCCTGATTGGGGAAGGTGTCCTCACCGCAGAGCAAGCTCGGGACGCCGAGAACGATGCCAGGGCAATGCATGTTTCCCTGACGCGCTACCTGATCGACACGTTGGATGTCGACAGCCAAGAGTTGGTCGAAATGGCATCTGTCGAGTTCGGCGTGCCCGTTTTCGACCTTGAGGCAATGAATCTCGATATGTTGCCGGAGCATCAGATCGATGCAGAGCTCATGGTCAAGCACCATGCGGTTCCCCTCTTCCGCCGCGGCCAGAATCTATTCGTCGCGGTATCCGACCCGCTCAACCTAAGCGCCTTGGATGAATTCAAATTTGCGGCGGGTATCAATACCGACGCAGTGCTGGTCGACGACGAAGCACTCCGAAAACTGATTGCGACGCTGGTCGAGAAAGGCGGCAGCTTTGATACCGACATAGCGTCGCTCGGCGCCGACGGTGAATACGACCTTGAAATCGGCGACGGCGCGGCGGAGGAAGATGAGGATGCGCGCGACGCCGCTGACGACACACCGATTGTTCGCTTTGTGAATAAGGTGCTACTCGACGCCATTAAACAGGGCGCGTCAGATATCCACTTTGAACCCTATGAGCGTGATTACCGCGTGCGCTTTCGCACTGACGGGGTTTTACGCGAGGTGGTGAGCCCACCGAGAAACCTCGCGCCACGCTTAGCTGCACGCCTGAAGGTGATGTCTCAAATGGACATCTCCGAACGTCGGATTCCGCAGGATGGCCGCATTCAGATGAAGCTATCGAAACAGCGTGCGATCAATTTTCGTGTGAACACGCTCCCTACCATGTATGGGGAAAAGATCGTGCTCCGGATTCTCGATCCCAGCTCCGCTCAAATGGGGATCGACGCACTGGGCTACGAGGAAGACCAGAAAGCCTTGTATCTCGAGGCCCTACAAAAACCCCAAGGCATGATTCTGGTTACCGGCCCCACGGGCTCGGGTAAGACTGTGTCTCTCTACACCGGGCTGGGCATACTGAATGAGCCCGAACGGAATATCTCCACCGCGGAGGATCCCGTTGAGATCAACATGATGGGCATCAATCAGGTGCTGGTGAATCCCAAAGTCGGTCTGAACTTCGCCGAAGCCCTGCGCTCGTTCCTACGACAGGATCCCGACGTGATCATGGTCGGTGAGATCCGGGATCTGGAAACCGCTGAAATTGGCATCAAAGCGGCGCAAACCGGTCACTTGGTGCTGTCGACGGTGCATACCAACAGCGCTGCAGAAACCGTCACCCGACTACTCAACATGGGTGTCCCTGCTTTCAACATTGCGGCCTCCGTCTCGCTGATCATTGCGCAACGCCTGGCTCGGCGCCTGTGCAGTCACTGCGCAGAACTCGAGACTACCGTGCCCGAGGAGGCACTACTGGAGCTCGGTTTCACAACAAACCAACTCCAGACAGATCAGATCAAACGCCCCGTTGGCTGCGCCCAGTGCAAAGATGGCTACAAAGGGCGCGTTGGCATTTATGAGGTCGTGAAGATCACCAAAGCCATCGCCTCCGCGATTATGGACGGCGCCAATTCTCTCGAGCTGGATCACGCCGCACGCAAGGCAGGATTTGCCGACCTCAGGCAGTCAGCACTCAAAAAGTGTGCCGCCGGCCTGATCAGTTTGGAAGAAGTCAGCCGCGTCACCACCGACTAACACACAACACAACACCTCACGTCATTTCAGGGAAGATATGACAGCAGAGAACACAACATTTATCTGGAGCGGGACCGACCGAAATGGTCGTAAATCAACGGGGGAGGTTCTCTCCACCTCCCCTGCCCTTGCCCGTGTTCAACTCCGAAAGCAGGGCATTTCAGCCAAGTCGGTTAAGAAAAAATCGAAACCGCTCATCAGCTTCGGCGCGAAAAAAATTCAACCGGCCGATATCGCCATTTTTACACGGCAGCTGGCAACAATGATGAAGGCGGGCGTGCCGCTGGTACAGGCTTTTGACATTGTCGCAGAGGGTACTGATCACGAGAAAATGCGCGACCTGATCCTGACAGTCAGAGCCGATGTGTCATCGGGCACCGGCTTGGCGGGCGCCTTGGAGCAACATCCCGCCTATTTTGATGAGCTGTTTTGCTCTCTGGTTGGCTCGGGTGAGAACTCGGGCACTCTCGAGGTGATGCTGGACCGGGTCGCGACCTACAAAGAAAAGACTGAAGCACTAAAGGCCAAAATTAAAAAAGCCATGACCTATCCCATTGCGACGATTGTGGTGGCTATCATCGTGACGGGCATTCTGCTGGTGAAGGTTGTGCCGCAATTCGCTGAGACATTCCAGAGTTTTGGCTCAGACTTACCGGGCTTCACGCTTTTTGTGCTGCGGTTATCCGAATGGGTGCAGAGCTGGTGGTTCATCATCTTATTGGGCTGTGGTGTTGCGAGCTACGTGTTCTCGCGGGCGAAACGCCGCTCAAAGCGTTTCGCTGATTGGCTCGACGCCGCAGCCCTGAACGTACCGATTCTCGGCTCCGTTGTGCACGACGCGGTGATCGCCCGCTTCTCGCGCACCTTATCGACCACCTTCGCTGCGGGCGTGCCATTGGTTGAAGCGCTGGAATCGACTGCCGGTGCCGCGGGAAATGCACTTTACGCGCGGGCCGTACGTCGCATCCGGGACGACGTCACAGCGGGCACCTCACTGGCCCTCGCCATTCGCACCACCGGCCTGTTCCCCACTATGCTTCTTCAAATGACAGCGATCGGTGAGGAATCGGGTTCTCTGGACGATATGCTCGGCAAGGTAGCGGATCACTTCGAAGCCGCTGTCGACAATGCCGTCGACAGTTTGAGCTCATTAATCGAACCGATCATCATGTCGGTATTGGGCGTACTGATTGGCGGGTTGATGATTGCGATGTATCTTCCTATCTTCATGCTCGGCTCTGTAATTTAAGGCCGCACGTCCGTCACACAGGCTTGTGCCAATGACAGCTCTTCACGACCCGACCTTCTTTGTCTGCGCTTGCACCATGCTCGGCTTGGTGGTCGGCAGCTTCCTCAACGTCGTGATCCTGCGTGTACCCAAAATGATGGAGCAGGCCTGGCATCGGGAGTGCTGTGAGTTGCTCGAACAATCCGCGCCCGAAGAGCCGCGGATCAATCTCTCGCATCCAGGATCCCAGTGCCCGGGATGCGGGGCTGCCATCAAACCCTGGCACAACGTGCCTGTTATCAGCTGGATACTCCTTCGCGCACGCTGCGCGAGCTGTAACATGCCCATCTCAGCACGCTATCCGCTTGTCGAACTCGCCACGGGCATCTTCTCGGGTGTGGCGGCCTGGCAATTTGGTTTTGGCGTCGAGGCATTCAGCGCACTGCTGCTGATCTGGATATTGATCGCATTGACGGGAATCGACATCGACACGCAGTTGCTCCCCGATAGTTTGACGCTGCCTCTATTGTGGCTCGGTCTGGGCATCAATTTATTCGCAGTCTGGACGCCACTTTCTTCTGCAGTGATAGGCGCCATGCTGGGTTACGGGATCCTGTGGAGCGTTTACTGGCTCTTCAAATGGGTGACCGGCAAGGAAGGCATGGGCTACGGTGACTTCAAACTGCTCGGCGCACTCGGCGCATGGTTTGGCTGGGAGGCAGTGCCCGTGATGATCCTGTTGTCGTCTTTGGTGGGTGCGATTCTCGGCATCGCTATTTTGCTAATCAAACGTCAAGGCCGCGACACGCCGATGCCCTTCGGCCCTTATCTTGCCGGTGCCGGGCTCATCATGCTGTTCGTTGGCGACACACTAAGGAACCAATACTCAGCTTGGGTATTGCTCTGAGATGCTCCGGGTCGGGATAACAGGTGGTATCGGTAGCGGCAAAACCGCCCTGACCGATTGGCTCTCTGAGAAGGGTATCGTGATCGTCGATGCGGATCTCGCCTCACGCGTGATCGTCGCGACAGGGCAACCGGCGCTCGCGGAAATCGCCGAAACCTTCGGTCAGGAATACATACAACAAGATGGTCAACTGAACCGCGCCGCGCTGCGGGCGCTCGTTTTTACTGATGACGGCAAGCGGCAACAGCTCGAAGCGATCACTCATCCCCGCATTCGGGAAGAACTCGCACGGCAAATGGAAGCAGCAGATTCAGCCTATGTTGTGCTGAGCTCACCACTTTTACTGGAGAGCGGGCAGTCGTCGATGGTGGATCTCAGCGTCGTAGTGGATGTCCCCGAGATCACGCAAATTGAGCGAACCATGGCGCGTGACAATAATGCGCGGCAACTGGTCGAGGGCATTATGGCCGCGCAGCTCGATCGCGACACACGTATCTCCCGAGCAGATATAGTGATCAACAATAGTGGCTCGCTTGATGAGCTGTATCAGCGCGGTGAAGTCCTGCACAAAACGCTGCTGGCACGCGCCAGCGAGCACTAACCCTTGCAGAGCCGAGCCAGAATCGGCGTGTTGGCGTTCGGGAAAGGCCACTCACTGAGATCTATTGGAAATTGCCACGCCAAAGGCTGTCCCTCCAGGCCCCGCGGCTCGCCCTGCCAGCGCATGATCCGATGTACATCGAGTCGCACCTGCTTATCACCATAATCGTGCTCAATAGCCATCAGTGGCTCGCTGGCTACAACCTGAATACCGAGCTCCTCTTCTAGCTCACGCTTGAGAGCGTCTCCCACCGATTCGTGAGACTCCACTTTACCGCCGGGGAACTCCCACAGGCCGCCCTGATGGGCATCGGGAGCCCGCCGGGCCACCAGTACACGCCCCTCAGTATCAATCAACACGCCTACAGCAACGACAATCGCCTTCATGTCAGGTTCGGTATTCAGCGTTGATTTTGACGTAGTCGTAAGAGAGATCTGTTGTCCAAATCACCGCCTGCTCATCGCCGCGACTGAGTGCCACTTCGACTACGAGATCAGTGGGATCCATCGCCTCCTGACCCTGAACTTCGGTGTAGGAGGCCGCGCGCGCGCCTTTTTCGGCGATCAGCACGCCATTGATGTGGATAGTGACGGCGCGGGTATCAAACTCTGACAATCCAGCACGGCCGATGGCGGCAAGAATACGACCCCAGTTGGGATCCGATGCAAAGAGCGCTGTTTTAACCAGTGGTGAGTGGGCGATAGTCCGTGCCACCTTGTCCGCAGCCTGCTGCGTCTCCCCTCCTGTGACATGTATCTCCACAAACTTGCTCGCACCTTCACCATCGCGCACGACGTCCTGCGCGAGGGCAATCATGAGCGTCGTCAGCGCCTCGGAGAACTCCCGGCACTCGGGTGAGTCAGCCTCAACGACTACACCACTGCGCCCCGTTGCCGACAGCGTCACGGCATCGTTCGTGGAGGTGTCACCATCAACGGTAATACGATTGAAGCTGGCGTCTGCTGCAGAGGCCAGCAGCGATTCAAGGAGCTTCTGCTCCAGCGCAACATCAGTGGCCACAAAGGCCAGCATTGTCGCCAAGTCAGGGCAAATCATGCCTGCGCCTTTGGCGATACCCGTTATGCGGCATTGTTGACCGCCCAGCTCTACCTCAACGCTGCGCAGCTTGCTACGAGTGTCCGTGGTCAGTATCGCGCCTGCGGCCCGATCCCAATTATCTTCACTGAGATCACCTGCCGCCTCAGCCAGTGCGGTGACGATAAGATCAGAGGGCAATGGCTCTCCGATAACGCCCGTGGAAAAAGGCAGTACCGTCTGCACCGGCACACCCATATGAGTCGCGACGGCATCGCAACATGCCATGGCCGCTGACCAACCGGGCTCGCCCGTGCCGGCGTTGGCGTTCCCCGTATTGACTAGCAAGTAGCGAGGCTCGCCCTGAGTTGCCAAGACATGCGCCGCGGCAATATCGACCGGTGCCGCGCGGAAAGCGTTCCGTGTAAAACGCGCGGCCGTTCGGGTATCCGGACTCAGCGATACCAGTAGCAGGTCGTCCTTGCCGGCCGTCTTGATACCGGCCTGCGCGACGCCCAGCGCCACACCGGGAATTGCGCTCAACTCACTGCTCCCCGCCCCAGCGCACTATAGCGGTACTGCAACGGCACAGGCGAATGATCAGTCAGCATCGGCATCTTCAACTCAATGCCCCATGGCACTGCTTGTATTTTTTCCCGCTGCCACAGGGGCAGGGGTCGTTGCGACCGACTTTGGGTTGGGCCCGTGTCATAGGCTGGGGCGCAGCGGGCGGCGGGGCCGCTTCGCCCGTCTCGGGGACAGCGGAACCCGCATCAGCATGTTCAAACGCCATTTTCTGTTTCGCAGCAGCCTCGCGACGCTGCTGTTCCATGGCGGCAGCCTCATCCGATTGCTGAACCTGCACATTACTCAAGAATCTCACGACCTCATATTTGAGGCGCTGCAGCAGCCCTTCAAATAGCGCGAACGATTCGCGCTTATATTCTTGCTTGGGGTTCTTGTTTGCATAGGCGCGCAAATGGATTCCCTGGCGCAACTGATCCATCACTTGAAGGTGTTCCTTCCAGAGCGTATCTAGCACCTGCAACATGATCTGCTTTTCCAGCTGCCGCATGCCCGGCCCGATACCGGCGGCCTTCTCGTCGTAGGCGTTTTGCACCGAGGTCACGATACGCTCGCGGAGGGTCTCCTCGTGAAGCGAGTCATCTTCGTCCAGCCACTGCGCAATCGGTAGCGTCAAACCAAACTCGCCCTCCAATTGCTTCTCAAGCCCCTGGATATCCCATTGCTCCTCCACGCTCATGGGTGGGATGTAGCCGTCAATGGCGTCACTCACCACGTCATGTCGAATGGCGGTAATCGTCTCTTCGATTTCGTCATCGGACAGCAATTCGTCTCGCTGTCGGTAGATAATCTGCCGCTGATCGTTGGCGACGTCGTCGTATTCAAGCAGTTGCTTTCGAATATCAAAGTTCCGCCCTTCTACCTTCCGCTGCGCTTTTTCGATGGCGTTGGTCACCATACGGTGCTCAATGGCCTCACCTCGCTCCATACCCAGCGCCTGCATAAAGCTCTTCACCCGCTCCGAGGCAAAGATGCGCATTAAATTGTCTTCAAGAGACAGGTAAAAACGAGACACACCGGGATCGCCCTGTCGGCCAGAGCGCCCGCGCAGCTGGTTGTCGATTCGCCGCGATTCGTGGCGCTCAGTGCCGAGAATGTGCAGCCCACCCGCTTCGATCACTGCATCATGACGCGCCTGCCATTCGACAGTCAGCCTCTCGCGGGTTGCGTCGTCGAGCGACTCGCCCTGAGCCGTCAGCTCGGCCTCCAGATTGCCGCCGAGGACGATGTCGGTCCCGCGGCCGGCCATATTGGTCGCAATGGTGACGACGCCGGGCCGTCCGGCCTGCGCAATAATCTCGGCTTCTTGCTCGTGATACTTGGCATTCAGCACTTTGTGCTCGATTTTTTGATTTTGAAACGCCTGCGATAACTCCTCTGAGGTTTCAACCGAGGCAGTCCCCACCAAGACCGGCGCGCCGCTCTCAATACAGGAACGAACGTCCTCGATAATGGCCTCGAACTTCTCTTCGCGAGTCAAATAAACCAGATCGTTCAGATCATCCCGCTTCATCGGCACATTGGTCGGAATGACGACACAGTCCAGGCCGTAGATCTGGCGGAATTCAAAGGCCTCCGTATCCGCCGTGCCTGTCATGCCAGCGAGCTTGTCGTAGAGACGGAAAAAGTTCTGGAAAGTGGTCGAGGCGAGGGTTTGGCTCTCGCTTTGAATTTTGACGCCCTCTTTCGCCTCAATCGCTTGATGCAAACCCTCAGACAGGCGGCGGCCGGGCATGGTGCGACCAGTATGCTCGTCAATCAGCACAACCTGGTCCTCCTGCACGATGTACTCCACATCGCGTTGGAACAATACATGGGCACGCAAGCCTGAGTGGACATGATGGAGTAAGCCCAAGTTGGTCGCGGCGTAAAGCGAGTCGTCCTCCTGGAGAAGGCCCGCCTCCATCAGCATGCCCTCTACCTTTTCATGCCCCTGCTCGGTTAATTCAATGCTGCGCTGCTTCTCATCGACCGTAAAATCCCCTTCCTGCGCTTCCAGTTCAGGCGACAGCTTGGGGATCAGTCGATTCACGGTCTTGTAGAGCTCGGAACTGTCATCGGCCGCGCCGGAGATGATGAGCGGTGTCCGGGCCTCATCGATCAGAATCGAGTCCACCTCGTCGACAATGGCAAAGGCCAGCGTTCCCTGACTTTTATCTCCCATGCTGAACGCCATGTTGTCGCGCAGGTAATCGAAGCCGAACTCGTTATTGGTGCCGTAAACCACGTCACAGCCATAGGCAGACTGCTTTTCTTCTGGGCTCTGACCTGACCTGACAACCCCGACTGACAGCCCGAGAAATTCATAAAGCGGGCCCATCCAGGCGGCGTCTCGGCTCGCCAGGTAATCATTCACCGTCACCAAATGGACGCTGTGATCTGGCAGCGCATTGAGATACGCAGGCAGTGTCGCCACCAGCGTTTTGCCCTCGCCGGTCCGCATTTCAGCGATCTTGCCGTCATGAAGCGCTATACCGCCGATCAATTGCACGTCAAAGTGGCGCATACCCAAGGCACGAACACCCGCCTCCCTCACCACCGCGAAGGCCTCAGGCAACAACTGCTCAAGCGTTGCGCCCTCATCGAGACGCGCACGAAATTCAGCGGTTTTGGCACGGAGTGCATCGTCGTCAAGGGTTTGCATACCCTCTTCCAGCGCGTTGATGCGCGCGACAACCTTACCCATTCGCTTCAGCTCCCGGTCGTTACGGGTGCCAAAAATCTTTTTCATGGTTGAAATCAGCATGGAAAGCTCACTGTTGAGTAACAAGAAATCCTTTAGGTATTGAGAGGGCGCCAGAGCGCCTGGATCGTCTTGTCAGCGATGCGTCCGGCTGATGTAGGTGGCTGGATCGACGGATCGACCATGTTTGAAAACTTCGAAGTGCACATGCGGGCCCGTCGACCGTCCAGTGCTTCCCATCGAGGCGATCACGTCGCCTCGGCGCACAAGATCTCCAACCTCTACATTATTTTCTTTGTTGTGAGCGTATCGCGTGCTGAGCCCATCACCATGAGCGACCTCAACCATTTGCCCATAACCCGATCGGTAACCGCTCCAACTCACTACGCCGC
Source organism: Halieaceae bacterium (assembly GCA_002721785.1). Taxonomy (GTDB): domain Bacteria; phylum Pseudomonadota; class Gammaproteobacteria; order Pseudomonadales; family Halieaceae; genus Luminiphilus. The sequence continues at coordinate 18,918 of PBLO01000014.1, read as the reverse complement.
TCGCAACAGCGAAAATTTCAGTGCCTTCTTTTCCCGCGAAATCCACACCATCATGCCAAGCGCGCTGGCCAGTAATCGGGTCGATTCGGTATCCGTACGGGGATGACTGCCAACCTGAGACGATAGGCCTACCTGAGGGCGAAGATTCAGCACGCAATTGTTCAGACGACAGAAGCCCCGCCAAAACATCGAACTGAACTTCCCGTTTCGCAAAAAGCTGGTCGAGCGCGTCAAACTGCTTTTCGATTTTGTTAACAGGCCGCGAACCATCTTGCTCAGTTACCTTCGACGGACCCTCATAGGAAATTGGTATTGACGGCCCACCGAGCGCAGGCATACCCGTAAAATCAAATTCTTCTAGATCGAGACCCGCCAGCTCAGTCAGGTGAAGACCGAGCGCATCAAGACGAGCGACATGCGCCTGCAAGCCTGCAAGCCGCTTCGTCACTGCATACATTTTGGACCGTGCTTCAACACTCAGTTGTGCCAGCGATTCGGCTTGATCCATCGCCTGCTGCTCTTGAGCTGACAAACGCGTCGCTTGTTCAGATATCAACCCCGAGCTAAACCCGGCTTGATAACTGAAGGTTATCAAGCCGATGGGGAGCCCAATAAAGCAAGCCGAGATTAGCGCCCACGACCATTTACCCAGTTCAAGGGTGCGTGATGCAGCTCGGTTATTGAGCAAGATTATCTTCAAAGCTAAGTATCGAGTCAGGAATGGAAAGACTATGCCATTTTCGGCCAACGAGGAAAACCACGATCCGCCGCCAAATCCGGTGATTTGGCACCTTCGAGCCCTCTCAAACTAGTTGCTCCTCACCCGAAAAAGCCCAATCTAAGGGGGAATCAGCAGGGTCATCAAAGGTCGCCCATTCCCAGCAATCCCGGTTATCAAATAGCGCTCGCACCAGCCGATTATTGAGCGCATGTCCCGATTTAACCCCCTCATACTCAGCCAGTAACTGATGACCTGCGAGGTATAGATCGCCGATTGCATCCAACATCTTATGTTTCACAAACTCGTCGTCGTAGCGCAGGCCACCGTCGTTCAGAATTCGGTAGTCATCGATGACAATCGCGTTATCCACACTGCCACCGCGGGCGAGACCTCTGGAGCGCATGTATTCGAATTCGTGCACGAAGCCAAAGGTTCTGGCACGACTGATCTCGCTCACGAACGCCTCGGCGCTGAGGTCCAGCGCTGCGTAACCAACCTGCTCCTTAAAGACAGGGTGATCGAAATCAATGGCAAAGGTTACGCGGAAGCCATCGTATGGCCGTAAGGTCGCCGATTTATCGCCGTCCTGCACAGTGATGTCCCGGGTCACGCGAATGAACCGCTTCGCTGCGGACTGCTCCTCAATGCCCGCAGACTGGAGCAGATACACAAATGGACCCGCCGATCCATCCATAATCGGGACCTCAGGCGAGTCGATGTCGATGTAAGCGTTGTCGATACCCAAACCGCAGAGGGCTGACAGTAGATGTTCGACAGTGGTGACTTGGTAGTCGCCACTGCCCAAACTGGTGGAGAGGTCGGTCTCATCGACCCAGTCCGCCCGGGCGGGGATGTCCCGGACCGGACTGAGGTCGGTGCGGCGGAAAACAATGCCGGTATCCGCTGGCGCGGGACCGAGCATCATCACCACCTTACTGCCCGAATGTAGCCCTACGCCCGTCGACTTAATCGACTCTTGCAGGGTGCGCTGCTTCAGCATGGAAATCCCCCCTCTCGAGCGGAAACCTTACTAGGGCAGCCTACGTCATGCCAGTTCTGCCGCCCCGACTATTCACAGCTTTCGGGGCTTTACAGCACTCGCCGCGGAGGCGACCTAGCACAGCATTCACGCCCGGATCAGTCAGCCTGTCGACGAAGGAAGGCCGGCACGTCGAACAACTGCTCGTCGAGATCCGCATCCATCTTCAGCGCCGCCTGGCCATCCGTCGCACCGGTGGCCTGCTGACGCTTACCGGGTGGCAGGTCATAGTCGTTGTAGTCCGCCCCAACAGTCGCGGGTTTGGCAGGCGCGGTGGGTTCTACAGTGGTCAAGGTTGGCCGAGCCTCAACGTTGCGTAGGCCCGTCGCGACGACGGTGACCTTCAGGCTGTCGGTCATCTCGGGGTCAATCACCGTCCCCACTACAACGGTAGCATCCTCTGAGGCGATGTCCTCGATAGTGGCACCTACTTCAGAAAACTCACCCAGAGACAAATCGAGACCTGCAGTGATGTTCACCAAGATGCCGCGCGCGCCGCTCAAGTCGATGTCATCCAGCAGCGGACTGTTAATCGCGCGCTCTGCCGCGTCTCGCGCGCGACCCTCGCCACTCGCGGTGCCCGTGCCCATCATGGCAGAGCCCATTTCCGACATGACGGTGCGCACGTCGGCAAAGTCAACGTTTACCAGACCCGGACGAATGATAAGGTCAGCAATGCCTTGCACTGCACCCAACAAGACGTCGTTTGCCTCCTTGAATGCATCTAGCAGCGTAGTGTTGGAGCCCAACACCTCCAGTAGCTTCTCGTTAGGAATCGTGATCAGCGAATCACAATGCTGTGCGATTTCCTTCAGGCCTTCCTCCGCTGTGCTAAGGCGCTTCTTGCCCTCGAAACTGAAGGGCCGCGTGACCACCGCAACCGTCAAAATACCCATTTCGCGGGCAACTTCGGCGACAATTGGTGCCGCACCGGTCCCGGTACCGCCGCCCATGCCGGCTGTTACGAAGACCATATCCGCGCCGTGCAGCGCGTCAGCGATGCGATCTTTATCTTCGAGTGCCGCCGCACGACCCACTTCAGGGTTGGCGCCCGCACCGAGGCCCTTGGTGATGCTCGCGCCCAACTGCAGCACGGTCTTGGAGTGAATATCGGATAACGCCTGCGCATCGGTGTTCGCACAGATGAAGTCCACGCCATCGACCTCGTGGTCAATCATGTGCCGAACGGCGTTACCGCCACCGCCACCGACACCGACCACTTTGATCACGGCACTTTGTGGTGCACTATCAACTAGTTCAAACATTGCTTTCTCCCCTTTTTCAAAAAAACCTCTTACCGCTGAGGTCCGTTAAAAAACCAACTGCTTTAAAAGTGTTTGGCAAACCATTCTTTGACGCGTGTTGCAAAGCTGACACCGTCTCCATCACTGCCTTGGCGAGACTGCCCGCCCTCTCGTGAGTCCTCAGCGCCATACAGCAGCAATCCCACTGCTGTGGCGTAAATCGGGTTGCGGATGATGTCGTGAAGGCCCCGGGCGTACTGCGGAGCACCGACACGAACCGGCATATGGAAAATCTCCTCTGCCAGCTCGACAGCGCCCTCCATTTTTGAAGTACCTCCCGTCAACACAACGCCGGCCGGAATCAATTCCTCGTAGCCGGAACGCTTCAACTCAGACTGAATCAAAGTAAACAGCTCGTCATATCGGGGCTCGACCACCTCGGCCAGTGACTGTCTCGATAAGTCGCGCGGGGGACGATCGCCGACGCTGGGCACTTTGATGGTTTCGTCCGGGCCTGCGAGTTGCGTCAACGCGCAGGCATATCGAATCTTGATCTCTTCCGCATGCTGCGTCGGCGTGCGCAACGCCATGGCGATATCGTTGGTGACCTGATCACCCGCAATGGGAATGACACCCGTGTGCCGGATAGAGCCGTCGGTGAAGATCGCAATATCAGTAGTACCGCCGCCGATATCGACCAGACAAACACCCAGGTCGCGCTCATCTTCGGTGATCACGGAGTAACTCGACGCCAACTGCTCCAGAATGATGCCGTCTACCGTCAACCCACAGCGCTCGACACACTTCGCGATGTTCTGGGCGGCATTGACTGCACAGGTCACGAGATGCACCTTGGCCTCCAGCCGGACACCCGACATGCCGAGGGGCTCGCGGATACCCGATTGATTGTCGATAACGTATTCCTGCGGCAGAACGTGTAGCACTTTTTGATCCGCTGGAATCGCTACGGCCTGCGCCGCATCGATCACCCGGTCAACATCCTGTTGAAAAACCTCCTGATCACGGATCGCTACGATGCCGTGTGAATTCACTGATCGAATGTGGCTACCGGCGATGCCGACGTAGACAGAGTGGATCTGACACCCTGCCATTAACTCCGCTTCCTCCACCGCACGCTGGATGGCGTTCACTGTCGACTCGATGTTGACGACCACGCCTTTTTTCATGCCCCGGGAGGGGTGGGAGCCAATGCCAACCACCTCCATACCACCGTCTGGGTCGATCTCACCCACAACCGCTACGACTTTGGATGTGCCAATATCCAGCCCAACAATCATTTGGTTACCGTCGGCGTTGGCCATTATCCCTCCCCCCCATTGACAGTTGCTTGCATCGCCAGGCCCTCATCACTAAAGGTCACGGCGGCACCGTGCTCGTAACGTAAATCGACTGTTGCGACAGCTCTCGTTGGCAGCTCTGAGTCCCAGAGACGGACAAACCGCGCCACACGCTGGGAGATATCCTGCGCACCCAAGAAGAGCGACAGCCCGTTATCAAACTCAACTGTCACTTGCTCCAGGTCATCCAATAAGAGCGCCGTAATCGACAGATCAGCTGAGCTCAAGCGGTCAGCCAACATTTGATAGCGCCTCATCAGCGACACCTCCGTACCGGCGGGTCCCGTCAGCTTGGGAAGGTGGGCATAGAGCGGGTCTGGCTCCGCTGCGAAGTATTCGCCCTCGTGATTGAGATATCCGCTCTCTCCCCACCGGGCCAGAGGTCGCTGCTCAACCAGGGTCACCTCAATCTCAGCAGGCCAACGGCGTCGCGTATTCACTTCATACACCCAGGGCAAGGATTCGAGCTCTTGGCGAAGATCACTGAGGTCAGCCGCCATGAAACCGTCTGCTATCCGGGGGGCCAGTCGAGCCTGAATCGCTTCACTGTCCAGATGGCGGACATCGCCGCGCACCGTCAGGCGCTCAACCTGCTGCGCTCCCAAGGCGGTACCGCCCTCATATAGACCCGCGCCCATCAGCACCACACCTGAGGCGAGGACGATACGATTCAGCCAGCGCCGAGCGCGTGAAATGGCATGCACCTCTGTGCGCGCACCCTGCGGCGACCTGCCGCGAACGCCCGTTGCCTTGCTAGTCGGCATGGCGTGCCTCCATGCTGTGCTCATAGATTTCAGTTAACAGCTGCGTCAGACTGAGGCCGGCGACCTTGGCTGCCAGTGGCACCAAACTGTGCGACGTCATGCCGGGGATGGTGTTCACCTCGAGCAGCTGCCACTGTTGTGCGGCGTCGCGAATCACATCTACGCGACCCCATACCTCACCGCCTACGGCGCGGAATGCCGCCAGTGCGACGTCGGCAAGTGCTCTCTCGTCGACATCATTGAGGTCCGACGGACAGGTAAACCGGGTTTCATCAGAGCGATACTTGGCATCGAAATCGTAGAACTCGCCTGCGACATCAATGCGGATGCTGGGCAACGCACGCTCACCTAACACGGCCACCGTGTACTCCGGCCCATCAACGAACTGCTCCACCATCACGGGAGCGTCGAAGCCTGCAGCGTGTTCATACGCTGCGGTCAACTGCTGCGCCGTGGTCGCCTTGCTCATTCCCAGTGAGGAACCTTCTAAAGCCGGTTTCACGAACACCGCGCCCAGTTCGCCAATGACCGCCTCCCAATCGCAATCCGGCGTCAACACGCGCGAGGGCGGTGTAAACAAGCCGGCTCCCTGCCACAACAGCTTGGTGCGAATCTTGTCCATCGTCAGCGCAGACGACAGCACACCGCAGCCGCTGTAAGGCAACTTCATGAGCTCGAATAACCCTTGCACCGTGCCGTCCTCGCCGCCGGGTCCATGCAGCAGATTGAAGACAAATTCCACTCCCTCAAGGCGCTCCGGCCAGCCCGGTTCAGCAGGATCTACACGCAGCACATGAGCACCCGCGCCCTCCAATGCAGACGCGACGTTTTCCCCGCTCTCCAGTGAAATTGCGCGCTCCGATGCGGTGCCACCCAGCATCACGGCCAGTGTTTTGTTCTCAAAGGCACTGGCGCTCATTGCAACGCCTCCAGTGACTCAGCACCTGCGAGCGTCGCGGCCAGGCGACCGATATCGCCAGCGCCTTGCATCAGCAGCACATCGTTGTCAGCAAGCACCCCCCTCAGCACTGCGGGCAGTTGGGTCTGAGCAGACACCACAACGGGATCGATCACGCCACGAGCACGAATCGCATTCGCCAGCGTGTGGGAATCGGCGCCATCAATCGGCGCCTCGCCGGCGGCATAGACATCCAGCAGAATCAGCAAACCGCCCTCGCTCAGCACGGAAACAAAGTCGTCAAAGTGGTCACGAGTCCGAGTGAAGCGATGGGGTTGATACACCATGACAACCCGGCGGCCAGGGAAGGCCGCGCGCGCCGCCTGCAATGTCGCCGAAACCTCTGTCGGGTGATGACCATAATCATCAATGAGCTGGGCGCAGCCGCTATCCCAACGTACGTCACCGAGATCTGAAAAACGACGTCCCACACCACCAAATCCAGCGAGCCCACGAGTAATGGCATCGTCAGGAATATGTAGATCGCAACAGAGTGCCGCTGCACCGGCGGCATTCAGCGCGTTGTGGAGACCCGGCATTCTTACCGTCAAGGACAGTGTCGTTTCGTTATCTGATCGGACCAAGTCAAAATGCCCACTCATTCCGTCCGCTCGATAGTTCTCAAGCCGATAGTCGGCATCAGCATGGCGGCCATAGGTCACAACGCGACGCGACAGGCCAGACAGGAGATCTCGCGCACCGGGATCATCCAGGCAAACGACTGCAGATCCGTAGAACGGGAGATTGTGCAAAAAGGCGTTAAAGGCGTCGCGATAGCGCGTAACGTCGCCGGCGTAATGCTCCATGTGATCCGATTCGACATTCGTCACCACTGCCATAATCGGTTGTAGGTGCAAAAATGACGCGTCGCTCTCATCCGCTTCTACAACCAGATAGTGGCCGCCACCCAGCACCGCATTGGCCCCGGCTTGATTCAGCAAGCCGCCGATGACGAAGGTGGGATCTTCCCCCGCCTCGCCAAGAACCGCAGCGATCATGCTTGTCGTCGTTGTCTTGCCGTGCGTCCCGGCGACCGCGACGCCAAAGCGATACCGCATCAGCTCCGCCAGCATCTCAGCACGGGGTACGACCGGTATTCGCAAAGTCTGTGCTGCCAAGCGCTCGGGGTTGTCCTCGGGCACCGCCGCCGACACAACCAGCACGTCTGCCTGGTCAACATGCTCTGCCCGGTGGCCGATATGCACGGTCACACCCAGCGTGCGCAGCCTGTCAATCACGGGGGTCTCGGTCTGATCCGAACCCGTCACGCTGTAACCCAGACCAACCAATACCTCGGCGATACCGCTCATGCCTGCGCCGCCGATACCCACCATGAAGATATGACGAACGCGGCCCATGCCGCCGGGCACCATTGGAATAGGCTCAAGCCGCTGCATGGGCCACCTCCATGAGCACCGCTGCCACGCGCGTTGTGGCATCCCGCTGAGCGGCGGCGCCCGCTGCAACTGACATACTGGCCAAGGTACTGGGGGAGGCAATCCACTGCGCCAGCACATCGGCAAGCGCGTCGGGCGGAGTCGACCCTTGTAGGAGTAGCACTGCCGCCCCACACGCCTCCAGAGCGCGAGCATTGACGGTTTGATGATCATCAATCGCGTGGGGCAGTGGAATAAGAATCGATGCGGTGCCGGTTTGAGCCAGCTCCGAGACAGTCAGCGCGCCGGCTCGGGCGATGACAACATCGGCCCAGGCGTAAGCAGACGCCATATCATCGATGTAGTCGTCACAGCGCAAATTCTGAAACGGTAGGGATGCCCACGCGTCATCCGCTTCCGACCGATTCCGCTGCCCACACTGCTGCCAGACGGTGAGCGAATCATCTGCCCCGCGCGCCCGAAGAGCATCCACTACCTGCGGCAGCAAAGCATTTAAGGGGGCTGCACCAAGGCTGCCGCCAAGCACTAACAGGCGCATTGGGCGTTCCGCAGAAAAGCAGCTCAGTGTGTTCAACTCCTGTCGGTCAACGGGCCGCAACTCATCACGCACGGGGTTACCCACTACCTCCGCACGGTGCGCAGTTGCGAATCGACCCGACAGACCACACAACACCCGCCTCGCAAGCGGGGCCAGCAACCGATTCGTGGTACCCGCTACGGCGTTTTGTTCGTGGATCACGAGGGGGCGTCGCATTAACCACGCGGCCAAGCCCGCGGGCCCTGCGGCGTACCCACCCATCCCGAGCACTACGTCGGGCTGCACGCGTCGAATCACCGCCAGAGATTCCATCACCGCTCGGAGGAGCCTGAAGACACCCAAGCCTCTAGCCAGCAGATTTTTTCCTCGCAAACCTGAGACTGAGAGATGATGGAGAGGTATACCAGCCGCGGGGACGAGTCGCTGCTCAATGCCTCGCTCTGTGCCGACCCAGTCCACAGACCAACCGCTATCAAGCAAACGGCCGGCAACAGCGAGCGCCGGGTACACGTGCCCCCCGGTTCCGCCTGCGGCAATCAATGCGCGGCCCGCCTGGGTAGGCAAATCGATCATGCCACGACCCTCGCTGACGTATCCGGCATGGATCGCTTGGCCGTCGCCAAGGGTTGAGCAATACGCAGTACGATGCCCAGCAACACACAACTCACAATCAGGCTCGAGCCACCGTAACTGATAAATGGCAGGGTCAGTCCCTTGGTCGGCAACAAACCGGAGCTCGCTCCCATGTTGACGAACGCCTGACCGGAGAACATCAACGCCACGCCGAAGCAGACATACGCGTCAAAGCGATGCCCTTGTGTGGCAGCGCCCCAACCGGTCTGAAGAATTCTTGCGATCAGCATTGCAAACAGTGCAATCACCGTTATCGCACCGACCAGGCCTGTCTCTTCCGCCCAAATTGAAAAAACAAAGTCGGTATGCGCCTCGGGCAAATAGAACAGCTTCTGAACACTGTTACCCAGTCCCACACCCCACCATTCACCTTGGCCGAATGCGATCAAGGATTGAACCAGCTGAAAACCCGAGCCGAAGGGGTCCGCCCAGGGGTCTTGATAGGCGGTGAGTCGCTGTAAGCGATAGGGTGCGCTGACTACCAAGGTCGTGAAGGCTACTGCAACGGTGACAACCATCATCAGGACATACAGCAGACGCGCGCCGGCCAGAAACATCATGCCCACAGTCATACCTATGGCGATCACAGTGGTGCCGAAGTCGGGCTCAAGTAGCAGTAAAAACGCCACCACCGAGAGCACGCCTATCAATCTCGCCAAACCGCTCCAGTGTTGACGCACGGCGTCCTCCTGCCGGACCAGATAGCCCGCGGCGTAGAGCAGCAGGGCCAGCTTGGCGAATTCCGAGGGCTGTATCGTTACCAGTCCCAATGACAGCCATCGTTGTGCACCATTGACCTCATGCCCAATGCCCGGCATGAGAACCAAAATCAAGAAGGCAAACGCGAGGAACAACAACCCGGGTGATATTCTTTCCAAGGTGGCGGTAGGACACATGTATGCCACGCCGCCCGCCGCTAAGCCGATGATCAAATAAAACGCATGGCGTTGCGTGTGATGCCACGGGTTTCCGAAGTGGAAATCTCCGTATTCGATTGATGCGGAGGCGATGGCGACGAGTCCAATACCCATCAGCATCACGCTGAGCAGCAGCAATACCAGATCGCCCTGCGCCGCCTCCGCTCGCCATGACCGCATCACGCCGCCACCTCCAATGCGTTAACCGCATTGTGAAACTGCTGGCCGCGCTCAACGTAACTCGCGAACATATCCAGACTGGCGCAGGCGGGAGACAGGAGCACAGTGTCGCCGGACCGTGCCTGCGCGGCAGCATAAGCCACCGCCTCTTGCAGCGAGTCCACCGGCTGGACGGTAATCACGTGATTGAGATGCTGCGCGATCTCTGCCGCCGCCTCACCCATGACCACAACGCCGGAGCAGTGCTGGGCAACGGCCTCCTTGAGCAGTGAAAAGTCTTGTCCCTTGCCCTGCCCACCGAGGATCAACCAAATCGTGCCGTCATCGGCGAGACCTTCCAGTGCGGCGACCGTGGCACCGATGTTGGTGCCTTTACTGTCATCGATAAACCGCACGCCGCCGATCTGAGTCACCAGCTGGCAACGATGGGGCAAGCCCCGATAATCCTTTGCCCCCTCGAGCAGGTCCGATGGCGGTAATCCCAGTGCTGAACCCAGCGCCAATGCCGCCAGCACGTTACTCAGATTGTGTCGGCCAGGCAGTTGCAGTGCCTCACCTGACATCAGCGGCGTGAATCCGTGGCAAATCCACGTCACACCCTCGATCTCGCGTAACCCAAACTCGCCGAGATCCGGCTCTCCAGAACGCCACCACACAGTCCCCACGGTTTCGGGCACCAGCGGGATGGTCAGTGGATCGTCACGATTCGCCACCACCTGTGCGACCTGCCTGAAAATCTGATGTTTCGCGCGGTGGTATTCGCCGAGGTTCGCGTAGCGATCTAAGTGATCAGCACTGATATTGAGGACCGTCGCGAGACGCAGCCCAAGGTCATGCGCTCGCTCTAGTTGAAAGCTGGACAGCTCCAAAACGTACAGCTCAGGATCATCTGCCAGTAAATCCAATGCCGGGCGACCCAGATTGCCGCCAACAGAGACCGTGAGTCCGCAGGCTTGCAGCATTTCTCCTGCTAGCGCCGTCACGGTCGACTTGCCGTTCGAGCCTGTGATACCGATAACGGGCGCTTTGGCGGCCTCTGTGAAAAGATCGATGTCCCCGCGAATGCGGCTGCCCTGATCACGTGCGTGAGCGACGAGCGGGTGATCCAGCGCCACGCCGGGACTCACGATCATGTCAGTGCAACCGTCAATGACGGAGGCGTCCACGTCTCCGAACACTGCGGTCTGTAAATCAACCTGCGTCAGTACTCCGGGGTCCGAGGCCATCTCGGCACGGGTATCGATGGCAGTGAAACTGATGCCCTGTTGTCGCCACCAACGCGCTACGGACTGTCCCGTCACACCGAGGCCGAAAATAATGCGTTTTTCGGTGCTGGCAATCGTGGCAGATACGCTCGACATCAGTTCACCTCAACTTCAACGTGGCGAGGCCGAACAGCACAAGCATGACGGTGATAATCCAGAAGCGGACGATCACCCGAGGCTCGGGCCACCCCTTCAGCTCAAAGTGATGGTGAATGGGAGCCATGCGAAACACACGTTTCCCGGTAAGTTTGAAGGAACCAACCTGAATAATGACCGACAGCGTTTCGAGCACGAAAATGCCGCCCATGATGAACAGCACGATTTCGTGACGTGTCATGACTGCCACAACGCCGAGTGCAGCACCGAGTGCCAGGGCGCCAACGTCACCCATGAAAATCATCGCGGGATAGGTGTTGAACCACAGAAAACCCAGCCCGGCGCCTGCAATCGCCCCACAGAAAACCATCAGCTCTCCGGTCCCGGGCAAGTAGGCAATATTGAGGTATTCCGCGAACTCGATGTGACCAGCTAGATAGGCGATCACGCCTAAACCTGATGCCACCATCACCGTCGGCATGATGGCGAGACCATCCAGACCATCGGTGAGGTTTACCGCATTGCTCGAGCCAACAATCACGAAGTAGCTAAAGGGCACAAATAGCCACCCCATCGCCCATGCGACGTCCTTGAAAAACGGCACATACAGGGTGGTCTCCTCAGCAATCACTGCGGTGTCGAACAGGTAGAGCGTGACACCGAAGGCGCACAACGATTGCCACAGGTATTTCCAGCGCGCAGGCAAGCCCCGCGTATCCTTACGCACAACCTTTCGGTAGTCGTCGACCCAGCCAATGGCGCCAAAGAACACAGTGGTGAGGATCGCCACCCACACGTAGCGATTATTCAGATCCGCCCAGAGCAACGTAGCGCCCAGCACCGTGACCAATATCAACGCACCACCCATCGTGGGCGTCCCTGCTTTTTGCAGGTGAGTCTGCGGGCCTTCCTGTCGAATGGTTTGACCAATCTGCAGGCGATTCAAGCGCTCGATCACCACAGGCCCGACGACCATCGAGATCGCCAGCGCAGTACAGGCAGCGAGGATGCCCCGCAATGTCAGGTACTGGAAGACAGCGAACCCGGGATCCAGCGCAACCAGTTGCTCACTTAGCCACATCAACATGCGGGCACCTCCTCCGAGGCCAGCAACCAGGCCACTGTGCTTTCTAAGCCCACCGCCCGAGAGCCTTTGACCCAGATCACGTGATCGGCGGGCATCGAGGGAAACGCAGCCTGCATAGCCGCTTGATCCGGGAAAGAGCACGCGGCAGCGCCAAAAGCATCGGCTGCAGGCGTCGCCTCAATACCCACTGTTATCAGTTGGTCGATGCCAGATGCTGCGGCGTAGGTACCGATTTCATGATGCAATGCTGCTGTCGTGTCGCCGAGCTCCAGCATCGATCCCAACAACAAGACACGATGCCCGGGCTCGCGCGCCAACACATCGATCGCGGCCCTGACGGCTGCGGGATTAGCGTTGTAACTGTCGTCAACGACTCTGCCGGCTTGGGGACGAGCAGAAACCAAGCCACGACCAGCGCCTGGTGTGACCTCAGCGACCGCATTCGCCGCCGCCGCCGGATCGACGCCGAGCTCGATCGCCACCGCTAAAGACGCGAGCGCGTTATTGATGTGCTGATCCCCTGCCAAACACAGGGTGACTGACAGTTGCCCCATGGGCCCATGCATTACAAAGCGCGTACCCTGCACGCCATCGCGCTCGATATTCACAGCACGGTAGTCGGCGGACTCTGCCAGTCCGAAGGTAATTTGCCGTGCGTTGCTCGCCTGCCGTTGCCATTGAGGTAGCCACGCCTCATCGGCGTTCAGCACCGCAAGCTCTGCCACCCCCAGCCCTTCAAAGATCTCGCCCTTGGTGGAAGCAATCGCCGCCACACTGTCGTAGTTAGCAAGGTGCGCCGCCGACGCATTGAGGCAGACCGCAACATTTGGGCGGGCCAACTCACACAGGTAAGCAATATCACCGGGGCGACCCGCACCCATCTCAATCACACCGTACTGATGCGCAGAAGACAGCCCCGCGAGCGTCATAGGCACGCCCAGCTCGTTATTCTGATTTCCCGCCGTAGCGTGTACCGCACCCGCAGGTGCCAACGCCGCAGACAGTAAATTCTTGGTGGTGGTTTTCCCCGCGCTACCCGTAATTGCGACAATGGCCCCCTGAAAAGCTTTGCGCTTCAGATAACCAAATCGACCGGAGGCAGCGGTGACGTCCTCCACCACGAGCTGCGGCATCAACCCGTCCAGTTTGCGCTCCGTCAGCAGGGCCGCTGCACCAGCACGAAGGGCGTTCGGTGCATAACTATGGCCGTCAACCTTCGCGCCATTGATGGCGGCGAATAAATCGCCCATACCCACCTCACGACTATCGACAACCAACCTGCCCAGAGAAACCGAGTCGCCGACGAGCTCACCGCCGGTCTCCTTGGCAAGTGCATCCAACGCGACGGAAACCATCAGGCAGCCCGCCTTAGGGACAAGCTCTCAGTCGCGTGCGCCAGATCGCTGAATGGCAGGCGCGCGCCCTGAATTTCCTGGTAGTCCTCGTGGCCTTTGCCCGCGATCAATACGGTATCGCCCTGCTCTGCCGCTGCGACCGCCATAGCAATGGCGGCAGCGCGATCAATTTCTACTAGGGGTGAGCCGTCCTCACAACCACGAAGAATGTCCTCAACGATCCGTTCCGGCTTCTCAGAGCGCGGGTTATCACTGGTGACCACCACCCGGTCGGCCAATCTGCACGCAATTCGCCCCATCTCCGACCGCTTGCCTTTATCTCTGTCGCCACCACAACCAAAAACGACCCAGATCGCGCCATCCTGCTTAGATTCATTCAGAGCGGCTAGCGCACGCTCCAGCGCATCGGGTGTATGTGCGTAATCAATGACAACGGCAACATCGTTCCCTTCACCAACCCTCTGCAAACGCCCCTCGACGGGCGCGGCGGCTGCGGCGGCAGTCAAGGCGTCTTCGAGCGACACGCCAACCGAGAGGACAATCGATATGGCCGCGACGATATTGAAAGCATTGAAACGTCCAGCCAGCGCAGTTTGGATTTCACCGCCACCCCAAGGCGTCGATAGTTTGAGGGTCAGCGGCGCCGTTTGAAGGACTTCGAAGTTGACCTCTGCACCACCAGAGTGTGCGGAGATACCCAAACCACCCTCGCACCAAATATCCGGGTGCGCGGCGACGGCCTGATCATCCGCGTTGTAAATCCGCGTAGTCGGGTTGAAATCCCGGAACAGTCGCAGCTTCGCGTCGCAGTAATCCTTCATGGTGCCGTGATAGTCGAGATGGTCGCGGGAAAGATTGGTGAAGACCCCCACGTCGATCGACAAACCGTCCAGCCGGCCCTGATCCAGCGCATGGCTGGAAGCCTCTAATGTGACGTAGCTCACGTTCTCGGCGCGCCACTGACTCAGCTGACTATGCAACGCGAGACAATCGGGCGTGGTATTCGTGGCTGATTGGGGCTGCTGGTCCAAACGAGCACCCAGCGTTCCGATGGATCCTGCCGCACCGCGAGTCTGGCGCAGCATTTGCGCCGTCAGGTCGACAACCGAAGTCTTGCCGTTGGTGCCTGTCGCGGCAATCACGGTCTGCGCTTGTGAGGGTGATCCATAAAATCGATCCGCCAGCTCGCCCAGCTTCGAGCGCAGCGCTGGCAACATGATTACCCGACTATCAGTCAGCGTTGATTGATCATCCGCTTCACAAAGCACCGCGACAGCACCTCGGGTAAATGCTGCCGATATAAACTGACGCCCATCCTGTTGCGTCCCCGGGATCGCGATAAACGCATCACCGGGTGTGATTTCGCGGCTATCCAATACCAGCTGTGAAATCTCGATATCTGGGAGTGAAGCATCGTTGAGCAAGGCGCGCACATTCATCGTCATTGGCGAGCCCCTGTGGAAGCCAACAATGCCCCCAAGTCGGTCTGCTCAGGCTGCGCGTTGCGAATGCGAAGCACTTCCTCCGTCACACGGGAGTAGACCGGTGCCGCCGCCAAACCCCCTCCGTAGTGATCCCCGCGAGGCTGGTCAATCAGAATCGCGGTGACATAACGCGGCGCTGTCATCGGCGCGATCCCGACAAACAGCGCGACATATTGATCATCAAGGTAGCCGGCTTCTCCTACCTTATGGACGGTGCCCGTCTTCCCGCCTACCGAGAATCCCGGCACTTGTGCCAGCGTGGCCGTGCCACCCGGCTCGGTGACACGATCCAGCACCCGGAGCACGTCCGCGGCAACAGCTTTATCAATCACCCGCTCCCCTTGGAGTGGCATGTCCGCTTGCTGTTTTAACAAAGTCAGTGGCCGGCGAACGCCACCATTTGCCAGCACGGCATAGGCTCGAGCCAACTGTATGGGCGTTGCACTCAGCCCGTAACCGAATGCCAGTGTCACCTTCTCGATGTCGCTCCAATGGGCCAAGTCAGGCAATTGCCCCGTCCGCTCACCGGGAAACCCCGTCCCGGTCGCCTCACCCAAGCCAAAGCGATACAGCACGTCGAGAATGGCCTCGTGCCCCACGGCTTGCGCGATCTTGGTGACACCTACTTGACTGGATTTTTCGATAATCGTCGAGACGGAGATCTCGCCATAATTACGCGGGTCGTGGAGCACCTTGGCACCCACCCGAATGCGCCCGGGTGCTGTGTCAACGAGACTGTCGATGTGAAACTGGCCACTCTCCAAAGCAGCCACCAGTGTCAGCGTTTTGATCGTAGAGCCCGGCTCATAGGCGTCGGTTAGCGCGCGATTTCTTGCGCTGCTGAAATCGAGGGCGTTACGACTGTTGGGGTTGAAAACAGGGTAATTGCTCACAGCGAGCACCTCACCCGTCCAAGCATCAACAGTCACCGCTGAACCTGCTGTCGCCCCCGTTTCTTTCATCGCGCGCTGGAGCTCGCGGTGCTGGGCGTATTGGAGACGCAAATCGATACTCAATGCCAAGGCCTTGCCCGGCCGCGGCTCCTCGATCACGCCAAAGTCTCGAACCGCATCACCATGGAGGTCCTTAATAAACCGTTTCTTGCCCGGCACGCCTTGCAACCAGTCCTCAAAGACCAATTCGATGCCTGCGATGCCGCGCCCGTCCACGTTCGTGAGGCCTAATACTTGAGCTGTAACCTCACCTGCCGGGTAATAACGCCGATACTCGCGCTCTCCGCGAACACCGGGAAAACCCGCACGTAAAATCTCTCGCGCGAAATCCGGTGTTTGATGCCGAGCCAGATACATGAACTGCTTGTCACCGTAGAAAGCCAGCTTGTCTCGCAGTGCCTGCGCATCCAATCCCAAAAACTGGGCAAGCTCACCCACACGGGGGCTGTCTTTGAGTTGCTGTGGGTTCGCCCAGAGTGAAACGACTGGCGAACTCACCGCCAGAGGCGTGCCATTACGATCAGTGATAAGTCCCCGGTAAACCGGGATTTCAGCGCTTCGAACGGTGCGCAGCGCGCCCTGCTCTCTCAGAAATACCGCTCCCTGCCCGCCATCCGTCACCTGCAGATGGATCAGTCGCGCGATCAAGGTCACAGCCAAAGCACTCAACGCCATCGCGACGATGACGAATCGCCAGCGAGACAGCGCGAACTGATTCCGCTGCCCTCTCACTCTGCCACCACCTGCGACAAACTGAGATCCGGCGCCTGCATGGACAGGTCATCTGCAGCGATCTGGCTGATGCGATGCGGTGCAGCCCAGGTATTAATTTCGAGCAACAAACGGGTGTACTGCTCCTGGAGTCGCCAGCGCTCCAGCTCCAGGACCTGAAGACGCGCATAGCCCTCGCGCACGTGGTGTGTTGTCGCAATGACACCCAGCGCCGAACCCATGATGCAGGCACCCAACAGTGGGATCACCCAACTCGCTGGTGACGCGCTTCGCATTTACACGCGCTCCGCGACGCGCATGATGGCGGAGCGCGCTCTGGGATTATTGGTGACTTCTTCAGCTGATGGCTTGATTGCTTTACCAATCGACTTGAGGCTCACACCCTGGGCTTCGAATTGCACCGGCACGCCCGGAGGCAGTTGGACCCCTCTGGCCGCCTCACGGATGAACCGTTTGACGATGCGGTCCTCCAAAGAATGGAAGCTAATCACAACCAGTCGCCCCCCGGGCGCCAGTGCCTCCACTGCGGCCGCCAAAACACTTCTCAGCGACTCGAGCTCACTGTTCACGAACAGCCGAATCGCCTGAAAACTTCGCGTGGCGGGATGTTTGTGCGCCTCCCACTTTGGATTCGCCGCAGAGATGATTTCCGCTAACTGACCAGTCCGCGTAATCGGCGCGTCTGCTCTGGAGGCCACGATGGCTTCGGCAATGCGCTTAGCGAAGCGCTCTTCCCCTAAATCCTTGAGGACTTGAGCCAGCTCGTTCTGATCAACGCACGCCAACCAGGCCTGAGCTGATTGACCTTGAGTTGGATCCATGCGCATATCGAGAGGGCCGTCAGCTGAAAAACTAAAGCCCCGCTCCGGATCATCGAGCTGGGGTGACGATACGCCGAGATCCAGGAGAACCCCTTGAAGGCTCTCCGGCGCGGCATGCTCACTGAGCGACCTGAAATTACAGGCTTGAAAACGAAAACGCGCATCCCGCTCACTCAGATGCCGAGCGGCTTCTGCTGCGGCAGGGTCTTGATCCAGCGCCAGCAAGGTCCCCAGAGGTGACAGTGCATCGAGGATACGGGTACTGTGCCCGCCTCGGCCAAACGTGCCATCCACGTATGCGCCATCCATCGAAACCATCAAACTTGCTATCGCCTCCTCCAGAAGAACCGGCTGATGCCCACGATCCATCAAAGATTGAGCTGCATCAGCTCCGCGGGCAGCTCTTCAACAGAATCCGCCGCCAATGCTGCTGCACACTCCTGCTGCCATAAGTCCTCTGACCACAGCTCCAGCTTGTTCCCCTGACCAACCAGTACGGCGCGCTTTTCAAGCTTTGCGTAGTCGCGCAGCGCAGGTGGGACGAGAACGCGGCCGCTGTTATCAAGCTGCAGGTCACTGGCATAGCCGAGCACCAAACGCTGGAAGCGCTTGACGGCGGGGTTGAGTGCCGGAAGCGCCTGCACATCAGCTTCGATCCGCTCCCACTCGGGCAGGGCATAAAGCGCCAAGCAAGGCGCCTGGGTGTCGACAGTCAGGACGATATGGCCCTCGCTGATGACGGACAGCAACTCACGCTGGCGCGAGGGCACCGCCATGCGGCCCTTGGCATCCAGATTGATGTGCTGCACTCCACGAAACATAACGCCCCGCCCACTTAAGACCGAATAACTCCACAAAATGGGATTATTCGCCACTTTGCTCCACTATTCACCACTATACGTGGCGAATGGGAGGCGGGTCAACGTTAGGATCTTAAAAAAACGTGGGTTTTCAGTGCGTTACATCGCTACCGAGGGGCTTCCAGGCCACAAAAATGCATTCCGGAAACCTACAAAAAAACAGTTTTTTAACGACTATTACAAGGTTTTAAATGAAGTTATATTCTTTATAGGTATATTTGAATTAATTTAAATCATTAATTGATCTAAATGTGGCGCTCAGCGGGCAAAAAGCGCGAGTGCAGGCCATCACCACTTCGAAGCAGCAGCAGCTTTCAGTGGTTATTCAATTGAGGCTTCAGTCCGTCAAGCGCACTAGCGGGAAAGAATCGCCCCCCGCAGGGGGCGAAGTGAGTTGGTCGATAAGCCGGGTTCTGTCGTGGACGATCATTCATCTGCGACGAACGTCACCGTTCGCCTGAAGCGACCTACCCGAATCCGCCGAGGGTCACGGCATCAGATTCCTATTTGGTCTTG
>PBLO01000043.1 GCA_002721785.1 Halieaceae bacterium | reverse complement strand
TGAGTCGTGAGACCGGTGCCCCTGTGACCTTTACTGCGCTTGAGTCCCCCATCAAGCAGCTGCCGTTCGCGGGACAACTGCAGGCGATGCGGGATCAGAACGCGCGTGGCGCCAACATCGTGGCCCAGATTTCCATGCGCGGCACGGGTCTGATTCTTGGATGGCGTGCTACTTTCCACCCCTTCTCTCAGCGACCGAGCTGGAAAGCTATTGCGGATAAACCGTGGTCGGAGCAGTGGGAACGGCTGCAGGATTCCGATTTCCGCGGCAGGCTGCTGGCCGAGAAAGGCGAACCGATTGGATCGGATTTGCAACTGATTGCCGATATGATGGAAAGCGCTTTTTCGATGCAGTACGAAATGCTGCCGGGTTTCAACTATGAACCCAGTGCTGAGCAGTCCATCGAGCGGCGCGCCGAGGTCGCAGGCGTCACGCCGGAGGAGCACGTGTACGACTTCATGATGCGCGATGGTGGCACCGGCATGATCTACTTCCCGCTCCTAAACTATGCCAACGGCAACCTAGATTTTCTTGAGGGCGCGCTGTTCTCGGATGATTGCGTCAACTCGCTGTCTGACGGCGGCGCCCATTGCGGCACCATCTGTGATGCGGCGGCGACAACATTCATGTTGCAGCACTGGGTGCGAGACCGAGAGGGGACGCGTCTGCCACTGGAGCATGCTATCAAACGGCAGTGTCAGGATACGGCGTCGCTCTATGGGTTGGAGGACCGCGGCAGACTGGCGCCCGGCTTGATGGCAGATATCAATATCATCGATATGGCGTCGCTGTCACTGAACCTGCCGACAGTCACTTTTGATCTGCCTGCTGGCGGCCGCCGGCTATTACAGACCGCTGATGGGTACGACTTTACGATCAAATCGGGCCGTGTAACGTTTCGTCACGGCGCAAAGACAGGTGACTGTCCGGGGAGGGTTATTCGGGGTCCTCAGCCGGCGCCGTTGGAAACCAACCTCCAAGCGACTGCCAACGATTCACGATAAGGCAAAAAAGCTCTGCGGTTTTGGACGCGTCATAATGCGCGGAGTGGGCTTCCCGGTTATCAAAGGTGATGCCCGCCAGTGAGCAGGCGCGCGCGAGCACCGTGTGACCGTATGCAAGGCCTGCGAGCGTTGCCGTGTCGAAGTGCGAGAACGGATGGAACGGATTGCGCTTTAGTCCCAGTCTTTCAGTCGCGACGTTGAGAAATCCCGCGTCGAAATGCGCGTTATGGCCAACTAAGATCGCTCGGTTGCAGTGATGGGTTTTCACCGCTTGGCGAACGACTCCGAATAGCTCTCCTAATGCGATGTCCTCAGGGACCGCGCCGCGCAGAGGACTCTCGGGATCGATGCCTGTGAACTCAAGTGCCGAAGGGTCTAGATTCGCGCCCTCGAAGGGTTCGACGTTGCGGCTGTGGGTTTCATCAACGGTCAGCAACCCCGCGTCGTCCATCGTCAGCGTGGTCATGGCGATTTCGAGGATGGCGTCGGTTTGGCAATTGAAACCGCTTGTCTCGATGTCGACTACGACGGGTAAAAAACCGCGGAAGCGGTCCTTCATGTGCGTGACTTCACTCTCTGACATCAGGTGACGTTGTGCGCCGTCCACGCGACAGTCTCGCCCGCCCGGATGGGGATCAACCTGTCTCCACCCAGAGGGAAGTCGTCTGGAATGGTCTGACATGTCCGGCTCAGCGTGATGGATCTTGAATTACGGGGAAGCCGATAGAAGTCTGGGCCGTGGAAGCTGGCAAAAGCCTCGAGACGATCGAGGGCATTTTCTTCCTCGAACACCTCTGCATACAAAGGTAATGCCGCGTGTGCGGTATAGCACCCTGCGCAGCCGCAGCTGGATTCTTTTTCGCCTTGCGCATGCGGTGCCGAATCGGTGCCGAGAAAGAAACGTGGATTTCCCGACGTGACTGCAGCGCGCAGAGCCGTTTGGTGTCGATCTCGTTTGAGTACAGGCAGGCAGAAAAGATGAGGTTTGATACCGCCCACCAGCATATCATTGCGGTTGTAGAGCAGGTGATGAGCGGTTACCGTAGCCGCGACGTTATCACCCGCGGTTTCGACAAACTGGACTGCGTCGGCAGTGGTGATGTGCTCGAGCACGACGCGCAAGTCGGGAAACGCTTCGGTCAGTGGGACCAATGCAGTGTCAATAAAGGCTTTTTCGCGATCAAAGATGTCAACGCTGTGGTCGGTGACTTCCCCATGGATCAGGAGTGTTAGGTCGTGCGCTTGCATCGCCTCGATGACGGGGTAGAGCGCTTCCAGACCGGTAACGCCTGCGTCGGAGTTGGTGGTGGCTCCGGCGGGGTAAAGTTTGACACCATGCACATGGGGCGAGGCGGCGGCATCGGCGATAATCGACGCGCAGGTATCGTCTGTCAGATACAGCGTCATGAGCGGCTCGAAAGACTGGCCTGCGGGTACGTGGGCCAGAATACGATCTCGGTAGGCCAGAGCGTCATCGACAGTAAGCACGGGCGGCGTGAGATTGGGCATGACAATGGCGCGTCCCGCCCAACCGGCGATATCGGGTACGGTAATGGCCAGCGCCGATCCATCGCGCAGGTGGATGTGCCAGTCGTCCGGCAATGTCATGGTGAGCGAGGTCATGTTGGCGCCGCGATTGAAACGCGTGCAGTGTAGCAGAGCTCGCTCATCGCGGAGCTTCGGTGGCGAAAGTCGTGCCGCGGACGTACACTACGGCCCCTCTTTTTTTAGGCAGCGTTATGGCATCGGTCGATAAAGTCGTACTGGCATATTCTGGCGGGTTAGACACCTCCGTCATCGTGCGATGGCTCCAGGAAACCTATCAATGCGAAGTTGTGACCTTTACGGCTGACATTGGTCAGGGGGAGGAGGTAGAGCCTGCTCGCGCGAAGGCAGAGGCCCTAGGCGTCAACGAAATATATATCGAAGACTTGCAGGAGCGCTTCGTCAAAGATTTCGTATTTCCCATGTTTCGCGCCAATACGGTATACGAGGGCGAATACTTGCTCGGCACATCGATTGCGCGGCCTTTGATTGCGCAGCGGCTGGTCGAAATCGCTACCGATACCGGTGCTGATGCGATTGCGCACGGTGCTACCGGTAAAGGCAATGATCAGGTCCGGTTTGAGCTGGGGGCTTATGCGTTGAAACCCGGCATTCAGGTGATCGCGCCTTGGCGGGAGTGGGATCTTAACTCTAGGGAATCGCTTATGGCGTATTGTGAACAACACGATATCGCCGTTGATTTTGCCAAGGCGCAGAAAAAATCACCCTACTCGATGGACGCCAACTTACTTCATATTTCCTATGAAGGAGATGTACTCGAGGATCCTTGGGTGCCGCCCGAGGAGGATATGTGGCGGTGGACGGTGAGCCCAGAGGCTGCGCCCAACCAGGCAGAGGAGCTGACCCTGACGTTTGAGAAGGGGGACGTGGTGGCGATAGATGGTAAGCCGCTGTCTCCCGCTGCGGTACTGGCTAAGCTGAATCAGCGCGGCGGTGTCAACGGTATCGGTCGAGCAGATATCGTTGAGAACCGTTACGTGGGGATGAAGTCGCGGGGATGCTACGAGACACCAGGCGGCAGTATTCTGCTGCGTGCGCACCGCGCTATTGAGTCGATCACGCTAGACCGGGAAGTTGCGCATCTGAAGGATGAGCTGATGCCCCGATATGCCAAATTGATTTACAACGGATACTGGTGGTCTCCCGAACGCCATGCGTTGCAGGCCGCGATAGACCAGACGCAAACAGTCGTCAATGGCGAAGTCCGTGTGGCGCTATACAAAGGCAATGTGACCGTGACAGGCAGGCGTTCCAGCAACTCCCTTTTCGATGAAAATATCGCGACCTTTGAGGCCGACGATGGTGCTTACGATCAGGCTGATGCTGAAGGGTTCATCAAGCTCAACGCCCTCAGATTACGCATCGCCGCCAATAAGGGTCGCCGTCACGAATAGTTCCACAGCCAGCGGATCGATGCGGGCGTGACGCGTGCCACGGGTGTTATGAAAACCGTGTAAAGTGGAGTGCGATTAAATCGGTACGCGTCCGCCTTCGCAGCAGTGAACCGCTGCGTTTCCATCCATGTGGCCTGCGCTGCCGGAGGGCAGACAAATGAATTCAACAGTCGATATTCCTGCGATTCAAAATATAGATGCCGAGTCTTTCGATGTGATCATCATCGGAGCCGGCCTCTCGGGCATTGGTACCGCGGTGCGTTTGCAACGTGACTGCCCCGATCGGAACTTCATTTTGCTTGAGCGTCGCGAGGCGATCGGCGGCACTTGGGATCTATTTCGCTATCCCGGGATTCGCTCGGACAGCGATATGCATACGCTTGGCTACGACTTCAAACCTTGGGAGGCAGAGAAGAGTATCGCCGACGGCCCGTCTATCCTCAGCTATGTGAATGAGACTGCAGATGAATATCGCATTCGTGAGCGTATTCGCTTCAGTCAGAAACTCGTGGCGGCAGATTGGTGCAGTGAGCGCGGCCAATGGGAGCTGACTGTCGACACGCCCGATGGCGTGCGCCGTTATCGGTGTGGTTTCCTTATGATGTGCGCTGGCTACTACAGCTATGACCAAGGCTACGAGCCTGAATTTGAGGGGAAAGCCTCTTTCGACGGAGAGTGGGTGCACCCGCAGTTCTGGCCAGAAGATCTGGATCATGCAGGCAAGAAAGTCGTGGTCATTGGCTCTGGGGCGACGGCGATGACGTTGGTGCCCAACATGTCGAGACAGGCTGCCCACGTGACGATGCTACAGCGCTCCCCCACTTATGTTGTCTCGAGGCCATCAGTTGATGGTCTGGCTAATTGGCTTCGTAAGCGATTGCCGCCCAAATTGGCCTATGACCTTGTCAGGTGGAGAAATACGGTTTGGCAGCAGTGGATGTATCAATTGAGCCGTGTCGCCCCAGGCGTTCTCAAGCGCTCCTTGTTGAAGAAGGTGCGCGAGGAAATTGGCGAGCTGGTCGATGTCGACAAGCACTTCACGCCCCGCTATAACCCATGGGANCAGCGGCTTTGCCTCGTGCCCGATGACGATTTGTTTCGTGCCATCCAATCCGGCAAGGCCTCGGTGGTGACGGACCACATTGAAAAGATCACTCCCTCGGGTTTTCAGTTAATGTCGGGTGAGCATCTCGACGCCGACATTATCGTCTGTGCGACAGGCCTGGAGCTGGTCATTCTGGGCGGCGCCGAATTTACCCTCGACGGTGAGGCGATCGATTTCGCCAATGAATGGACATACAAAGGTATGATGTGCTCTAACGTGCCGAACATGGTGCATACCTTTGGTTACATCAACGCATCCTGGACACTGCGTGCCGATTTGATTGCTAACTGGATGTGTCGTCTTTTGAATCACATGCGGCAGGAGGGTGCGACGACCGTCACACCACGAATTGCCGATGAGCTTGCGGATTCCATGACCCAGCGTTTCTGGATCGATGACTTTTCTGCGGGCTATATGCAGAGAGTGATGCATCGATTCCCGAAACAGGGAGACGAAATGCCCTGGATGAACCCACAGAATTACCGCAAAGATCGCAAGATGTTCCGTGATGAGCCGATCGTGGATGAAGTGCTAAACTTCGGAACAGCGGCAGCCGCGGCTAAGGTTGCGGAGCTTCAGGAAGCCAGCTGAAGCACTATGAACGCTCCGGGCCTGCAGGAAAGTAGCATCTATTGTCCGTACTGTGGTGAGTCCATCGATGTGTTGCTCAACCCTGAAGATGTGGGTGTGGATTACATCGAGGACTGTCAGGTGTGCTGTCGGCCTATCGAATTCCACCTGCGGGAAGAGTCGGGTGGGTGGTTGCAGGCAGAGGTGCGCTCCGAGGTGGAATAGCCCCTGCGGCTCGCCCTATCAGCGTCGTTTTCGTCGTGCCCGTTGACCGTCAGTCATGCCCTCTGTGACGCTCAAATTTTTACGACTGTTCCGATATCCCGTATGCGATGAAGTTTGGCGGGATTCCGGAAGTGAGACGTTAAACGTGCAACGCTAAAAGTGCCGTGTAAGCCGTGTAACAAGCGCGGTGGGTCGGTCTGTTTTCAGTGGAAATCTCGGGACTGAACCGTCAGCGCGGTGAGATGGCCGCTACAGTCCTCTAGCGTACTGGCGATAACGTGAATAACGCCTTCTCGTGATTCAACGGTGCCCTTGACCAGCAGTAACTGCGCAGTCATCAGGCTTTGTCGGTAACGGTCCTGTACTGCAGGCCAGACAACGACGTTAATGTTGCCTGTTTCGTCTTCCAATGTCAGGAAAACGACCCCCGATGCCGTTCCAGGACGCTGTCGGCAGGTCACTAATCCTGCCACGCGGGTAAAACGGCGATTGCCCAGACCGGCTAATTCGGTTTGTTGTCGGCAGCGATTAAAAGGGTACTGCTGTCGGAGTAGAGCCAGAGGATGCGCGCGCAGCGTGAGCCCTGTGCTTTGGTAATCAGCGATGACATCCTCTGCGAGGGCAGGTGTTGCCATCGTGGTCTCCTCGCTAGTTCGATGGCGTAGCCCGGTATCAGCTGGTAGCAAAGGGCGATGCTCTTCCAGTGCCATGGTTTGCCAGTGAGACTGATAACGATTGCCGCTTATGCTTGAGAGTGCGTCAGCGGCGGCGAGTGCTTCCATGTTGCCGCGGTCGAGACCGGCGCGCCTGCGTAAGTCGGCGATATCGGTAAATGGTCTAATATATTGTGCCGCCTGAATGCATTGCCCTGCTGACTCGCTCAGGCCTTTGACAAGCCTTAGTCCTAGCCTGATTGGTGGTTGCTGATGTGTTCCCTGGGAGAGTATTTGGTGGTCCCAGCCACTGTGATTCACATCAACCGGCAAGACCATGATGTGATGCCGTTGCGCATCTTGAATGAGCTGCGAGGGAGAATAGAACCCCATGGGCTGGCTGTTCAGCAGTCCAACATAAAATGCCGCAGGGTGATGACACTTGAGCCAAGCGGAGACATAGGCCAGCAAGGCAAAACTGGCGGAGTGTGACTCTGGAAACCCATAGCCACCGAATCCCTTGATCTGATTGAACAGGCGGTCGGCAAAATCGGCTGAATAGCCTTTATTGATCATGCCTTGTTTGAGTTTGTGCTCGAAAGTGAGAAGCTTGCTGTTCTTGCCCCAGTTGCTGATGGCCCGCCGCAGTGCATCAGCCTCACCGCCAGTGAACCCCGCAGCGACCATGGCCAGACGAATAACTTGCTCCTGGAAGATGGGCACACCCAGTGTCCGTGACAATACGGATTCAATGTCGTTGTTGGGGTAGCTGGTGGCTTCCAAGCCGGCTTTTCGCCGTAGATAGGGGTGAACCATATCGCCCTGAATCGGACCGGGTCGAACGATGGCGATTTCGATGACCAAATCGTAAAAACAGGCAGGCTTCAATCTCGGCAGCATGGACATCTGCGCCCGCGATTCAATCTGAAAAACACCCAATGAGTCTGCTTTTTGCAGCATGCGGTANGTTGCCGCATCTTCTCGTGGAATATNTTGAATAGCGCNTATGTNGGGATGNTCGCGATTGACCATTTCTAATGTTTTNCGAATGGCAGACAGCATGCCCAGCGCCAGGATGTCGACTTTGAGTAAGCCCAATGCCTCGATGTCGTCTTTATCCCACTGAATAACGGTTCGGTCAGGCATGCTGGCGTTTTCAACTGGCACTAAATTGGAGATCGGTCCCCGGCTGATGACNAAGCCGCCAACATGNTGNGAGAGATGGCGTGGGAATCCGAGTATTTCTTGNACGCGAGCCATAAAGTGCTCTGCGATTTGCCCCGAACGAGCGATGCCTTGTTGTTGAAAACGGCTGGTCAGCTCGCGTTCCCGGTTCCACCAGGCCAGAGAGTTTGCGAGTTCATCGATAAAGTGGCTGTCGAATCCCATCGCCTTGCCGACATCNCGTACGGCGCTACGCGACCGGTAGGTGATGACGGTTGCAGCTAATGCGGCACGGCGCCGCGTGTATTTTTCGTAGATGTACTGGATGACCTCTTCACGTCGCTCATGCTCGAAGTCGACATCGATGTCGGGTGGNTCATCNCGCTCTCGTGAAATGAATCGTTCGAACAGCAGCGATACCTCNTCTGGNGAGACNTCGGTGATGTGNAGGCAGTAGCACACAACAGAATTGGCGGCAGACCCTCTGCCCTGACAGAGGATCTGACGTGATTTGGCGAAGCGNACGATGTCNTAAACGGTGAGGAANTAGTATTCGTAGGANAGNTCGGTGATCAGGTCGAGTTCTTCATGAATCCTGGTTTGGACGGCNGCTGGCACGCCGTTTGGCCAGCGCTGTTTGGCACCGGCGGCGACTTCCTGTCGCAAGTAACCGTTGGCTGTGTGGTGAGAGGGTATGACTTCTTCCGGATATTCATAGCGTAACTCGTCAAGACTGAATTCGCATTGATCAGCAATATGCCGTGTTTCGGCAATGAGCGTTTCCGAATACAGNGAACAGAGTGTGTCCAGCGTGCGCAGGTGNTGNTGGCTGTTAATCNNCCGCCGATGTCCCAGTTGCTGTACGGGGGTCTGTGTNCTGATGGCTGTGAGTACGTCGTGAAGNGCTTTNCGCTTGGCGCTGTGCATTTGNACCTCACCGCAAGCGACCATGGGCACCTGNAGNGTCTGCGCTATGTGGTANCGATGCTTNAAACGTCGCCATTCATCGTTGCCCAGNAGCCGGCTGATACCGATCCACACCCGGCCTTTGCACCGCTTCGCCAGTTGCTGAAGGTGCACGCTCTGNTTGTCNGTGTCNTCNGGCAGGAGNATGAGCAGGCAACGTTTGAGGTGAAAGATCACATCGCGCAGATTCACGATGTATTCCCCTTTCCCGGTACGACGGCGGGCGCGACTGATCAGCCCCGATAATTCTCCATACGCTGCGCGGTTAGGCACCAGTGCGACTAACCGAATGCCTTCGGTTAGCGTGAATTCACTGCCAATAATGAGCTTGAGTTGATGTTCCTTGGCTGCAACGTGCGCTTTCACCACGCCTGCGAGCGAACATTCGTCCGTAATGGCAAGGCCATGATAGCCACAACGCGCTGCCCGACTGACGAGTTCTTCAGGCGCTGAGGCGCCGCGCAGAAAACTGTAATGGCTCAGGCAGTGGAGTTCGGTGTACACAACAAAATACTGTATAAATAAACAGTATTCTAGCGAGTTGCCCACCCTGCTGAAAAGAGCGGTCTGGAATTAGCGTAGACTCGTGTAATCAGGCTAGGCTAGACGGGTTGTGGGGATCGTGTCAGGTCAGTAAGTAATCGTGTTTCAGACAGAGACCGAGGGAGAATGTGGCAGTGAGAGATCGACAGCGTATCCGATATGGACTGCTAGGCTTTTTTTGCTTTTATCTAACAGCCTGTACCGGTGTGCCTGAGGGCATCGAGCCGATCACTGGGTTTGATCAGAGCCGCTACCTCGGTACCTGGTATGAAATTGCTCGTTTGGACCACAGTTTTGAGCATGGTCTGAGCGAGGTCAGTGCCACTTATGGTGTTAATCCTGATGACACGATTTCGGTATTGAATCGAGGCTTTGACAGTGAAGCGGGGGAGTGGCGGGAGGCCGAGGGCATCGCACGTTTTGTTCAATCTGCCGATGTTGCACACCTGAAGGTCTCTTTTTTCGGTCCGTTTTACGGCAGCTACGTTGTGTTTGAGCTGGGTGAGGACTATGACTACGCCTTTGTCTCCGGCTTCAATCGCAATTACCTCTGGTTTCTTGCTCGAACCCCTCAGGTGAGCGAGGCCTTGCGAGAGCAGTTTCTGGAAACCATCACTGATTTGGGGTTTGAATCAGAGGATCTGATTTGGCTGGATGAGCCCGAGCTGATGTCAACGACGCGCTAAGCAGGGCATGCTGTATCTTCCTCCGCGCTGACTGCGCGACGGCCCTCAAGCGAAGAGGCCGTGCAAATACCAGCGCCGGTTGTGGCGGTCCTGGTAGATCCAAACCGGTTGTCTCTCTGGCGTTTGCGCGACGTAATAATCCCGGCTGACAGGATGACTCCACCACTGGTCTTCTATGCGTTCGGGCCCATACAACACGTCTAATGGCCCATTCCAGTAGAGCTGTTCTGCTTCCTGGTGAATGGGTTGCGGTGCCGGAAGTAACCAGAAAGGGCGCTGGCCAAATAGCGCGTCATCGCTATTGTGTTCTGCAATAAGCGTTTGGGTTTCGATGACAGCTTCTTCGGGTAAATGCTCGTGGCGATAGTCGAGATATCCCACTGCCTGTAATCCCAATCGGCTACGTAGCCGGTCTACCAGCTCATGCCGTGACGCCGGATGAACGCCGGCATGGAATAAATCTTCGGGCGCCGCTGCCGCTTCCTGTAAGTGCGTCACGACGAGAGAAAGGCCTTCAATGCCCTCGGGAAAGGACTGATTCTCGAGCTGTAAGCATGACAACTCAAACCACAGATTTGCGTTGTGCTGTGCGGTTTCCGAGAAGATCGTGAAGGCGGCGTTGGAGGAGGTCGGCTTGTTTTGTCCTGTTGCTCGTGGTGAACATGGCGCGGACGATGTCTGCTTAAGGTGTAACGGCAAATAGCGCCATTCAATGCTGTTGCTGGTGAGTTGTGTGTTGATCAGAAATTGGCAGAAGTGTGCCAATAACTGTTTCATTGCCGGATACAGCTCCTGCTGGTTCTGAACGTCAAAACCGAACCACAAGGTGTCTTCGAAATGCTCGGGAGGCTGATACGTCACAGCCGGTTCCTGTCGATGGCCCTGTAGCTGGTTAAGCCAATCGACAAAGGATTCACCGCAGCGCTTGCCCAGAGCCGTTATCGGAAGGCTCAGCAGATGCTGAAACTGTCTGATGCCAGCTTTTTCAAGCCGTTTGACCGCTTGAGGAAAATCTTCAGCGATGAGCTCAAGAGGTAGTCGCGCCAGACGCTCGACCAGAGGATCTTCGGGTTGGCTCGCTGTGCTGGGCTCGGCATGACTCAGTAGCCAGGCAGCATGACGAGTCTCTGCCACGCCAGTACAGATGGTTAGGCCGCGCAGGCGCATGTCGGTTTCGATGCGACGCAATAATGTCTCAAGGCCATGATGTAATTTCAGGCAGCTGCCAATCTCGATCATCAAAGCATTGGCTCGCCAGCGTTGCAGGTGGGGCGATAGGCCGTAAGCCCAGGTACTGAGTTGCTCCAGCAGTGACGCTTCAGCTTCTTGCGAGCGTTCGAATACGCGGTATTCACTTCCTGAGAGCAATGCCTGTGCTGTGCTGGTGCTTTGTTCGGGTTGTACGCCGGCTAGGCTGGCTTGTTCATTGCACATCAGCACGCGTCGCTGCGTTGCAACCACGATCGCACTATCGCCAGTATGACCCTGCTGTGCGATTAGGGCTTCCAGTGGGAGTAATTCAAAGCGAATACAAAGCCAAAGAGACATCACATCATAATACTGTATTTTTATACAGTATTATGGCATTTCCGATTGTCCGCTCAGGGGCAACGCAACGGCCGGCTCATGCGATGAAAGTAACTGCCGCTAGCGCGCCTCTGCTGCGCTTCTCTGTCAGCGTGCCTCTGTAGCGGCCATGGCTAGCCGCTGTAGAATGCGCCCCGATATTTTGTCCATTGAACATGTCATCAGGAAGCTATTCATGTCTGAATCCGGAAGCGGTTTCGAAAAGCACCCCCTCACACCGCTCTGTGGTTTGAAGCGGCGAGTAGGCGCTCACCTTCAATTCATACTCTCCCGGCTCTTGGTGCTGTTTGCTGCAGCGCTCGTCTTGTCCTGTGGTCAGGCAGATCCGCCACCTGAGGCTTTGGGATTCGAGGATTTGCCGATCTCGGCAGAGCAACAACGGTTGGAAGCATTCTTTGCTGCCACCTGGGAGGAAGATCTCGCGCGCGCTCCCGCCAGCGCCAGTTATCTCGGAATCAAGGACCAGCAAGATCAGTGGAACGACGTATCCGAGGCATTTCAGTTGGAATCTCTCGAGATCACCCGGCAACGCTTGGCCTTCATCGAGGGTATCGATACGGCGGAGCTGTCGCCCGAGCGCCAGCTGTCTTACCGACTCTATCGGCTTGATCTCGAGAGGATGCTCGCGGGCGCGCCATACCGGCATCACCGTTACATCATTCATCAATACCGCGGGCCACATACCAGCCCCATCAGCTTGCTGGTGAACGTTCACACGATTGATTCAGTTCAAGATGCCTCTGACTACATCGCCCGGCTGAATAGCTTGCCGCAGTACTTTGACGGCGTGATCGAGCAGATCCAGATCCGGATGGAAAAGGGGCTCTATTTGGTGGATTGGATGATTCCGAAAATTGCGGAATCAGCGGGCAATGTATTGACGGGTGTGCCCTTTGACGACACTGATACGGCGTCGGTCATTTGGGATGATATTACGACCAAGCTCGACGCGCTGGCAGTCGAGCCCGCTGTGAAGGAAAGCCTCCTCGAGGCGGCTCGTGACGCGTTGCTGTCCTCGGTGAAACCGGCTTATGAGCGTTTGATTGAAGTGGTTCAGTCGCAACAAGCGGTGGCGCCGGCAGAGGATGGTGTTTGGCGCTTCCCCGAGGGCGACGCGTTCTACGCGAATCGCTTGCGCGCGTTTACCACGACAGATTTAACCCCCGAGGAAATTCATCAGGCTGGTCTCGCTAATGTCGAGCGTCTGCACAGCGAGATGCGTGCTGTTATGGCTGAGTTGGGTGAGCAGGGCGATCTCGCAGATTTCCTGAACCGGGTTCGCAACGACGCCAGCTTGCGTTTTGATAATAGCGACGAAGGGCGCGCGGCTTACCTCGACGCTGCGAGGGCCGCCATTGACGAGATGGCGC
The DNA here is from genome assembly GCA_002721785.1 of Halieaceae bacterium. Taxonomy (GTDB): domain Bacteria; phylum Pseudomonadota; class Gammaproteobacteria; order Pseudomonadales; family Halieaceae; genus Luminiphilus. Next base: position 37,590 of record PBLO01000043.1, on the reverse strand, counting down.
AGCGCCTACCCGACTACTTCGGGCTTCTACCGGCGTCGGATCTGGTGGTGAAGCCTGTGGAGGCCTATCGAGAACAATCTGCGGGCAAGGCTTTTTATCAAAGCCCGCCGCCTGATGGCTCTCGCCCCGGCATTTACTATGCGAATCTTTACGACATGGATGCGATGCCGATCACCGATCTGGAGGCATTGGCCTTTCATGAGGGTTTGCCCGGCCATCACTTGCAGTTGTCGATATCAGCTGAGCTTGAGGGAGTGCCTGATTTTCAGCGTTACACTCGCTTTACCGCTTTCACCGAGGGTTGGGGTCTTTATTCCGAGTACCTGGCAAAGGAAATGGGGTTTTATCAAAACCCGTATTCCAATTTTGGGCGTTTGGCGATGGAGCTCTGGCGGGCGGCGCGGCTGGTCGTAGACACGGGTCTGCACTACAAGCAGTGGACGCGTGAGGAAGCGGTCGCTTACCTCATCGCCAATACACCCAATGCCGAGTATGACTGCCAGCGTGCGATTGAACGCTACATTGCCATGCCCGGGCAAGCCACCGCCTACATGATTGGCAAGCTGCGTATCGTTGAGCTGCGGGATATGGCGCAGGAGGTCTTAGGCGAGCAATTTGATATCCGCGCTTTCCATGACACCGTGTTGGGATCCGGTGCGGTACCGCTTAATCAGCTTGAGGCTAACGTACAGAAGCTAATCCAAGCGACGCTGTCGTCTGCTGGTTAGGCGGGTCACTCCCGTCAGTCTGTGTCGGAAGTGGTGCAATAGCTGTGCTGCACCGCCGACAAATAGTCCGCGCCGCGTGAATCGAAAATTCCGATCCATTTTTATTAAACAATCAACTTTCTCGGGGGGCTCGAGAGTCGGTAGAGTGTGTCCTGGGGTAAGTAATTATTTGAGGACAGCATGATGAAAATGACGTTAATAAAAACGGCGTTTGCGCACACCGCGCTGGCGGCAGCTCTGGTTGCACTGCCGGTCGTGGATTCGATGGCGCGCAGCACGCCTAAAAGCACACAGGCTTGGTGGCCAACCAGCCTGGACCTGACACCGCTGCGACAAAACGAACGCGGCGCGAACCCGGTGGACGCTGATTTCGATTATGCCGCAGAGTTTGCGCGGCTTGATCTCGAGGCGCTCAAGGCGGATATCAACGATACCTTGACCACTTCGCAGCCCTGGTGGCCCGCGGATTACGGTAACTACGGGCCCTTCTTTGTTCGCATGGCCTGGCACAGTGCAGGTACGTATCGCACCTCTGACGGTCGCGGCGGTGCAGACGGCGGTCAGCAGCGCTTCGAGCCGCTGAACAGTTGGCCTGATAACGGCAACCTCGACAAGGCGCGACGCTTGCTGTGGCCGATCAAGCAAAAATACGGCAACCAGATTTCCTGGGCGGATCTCATGGTGCTGGCGGGTAATGTCGCCATGGAAAACATGGGCTTTAAGACTTTCGGCTTTGCCGGCGGCCGCACTGACGACTGGGAGCCCGAGTGGGTGTACTGGGGCCCCGAAGCCAAGATGCTCGCCGACGAGCGCTACGCAGAGGGTCGCCAGTTACGTAAAGGTCTTGCTGCGGTGCAAATGGGACTGATTTACGTCAATCCCGAAGGCCCTAACGGTAACCCCGATCCGGTGCTCGCGGCACACGATATCCGAGAGACTTTTGGTCGCATGGCGATGAATGACGAAGAGACCGTTGCACTGATCGCGGGTGGACACTCTTTTGGTAAAGCCCACGGCGCACACAAGCCTGATGACTGTGTCGGTCCCGAGCCAACCGGTGAGGCGATCGTCGAGCAGGGCTTTGGCTGGAAAAATACCTGTGGTAAGGGCAACGCCGAGGACACGGTCACGTCCGGTCTGGAAGGCGCCTGGACGGCTACGCCAACCCAGTGGTCAATGATGTATCTGGCAAACCTCTTTGCTTATGAGTGGGAGCAGTCCCGCAGTCCGGCGGGCGCGCTGCAGTGGCAGCCTAAGGACGGGGCAGCAGCGGGTACAGTGCCCGACGCGCACCTTGAGGGTGTGAGCCATGCGCCGGTGATGTTTACCACTGACCTGTCGTTGAAGTTTGACCCAAGTTATCGCGAAATCTCTCAGCGATTCCTCGCAAACCCTGAAGAATTCGAGCTGGCATTTGCCAAAGCCTGGTTCAAGCTGACGCATCGCGATATGGGCCCCAGGATCCGATATTTGGGTGATGATGTGCCCGCCGAAGTACTGGCATGGCAGGATCCACTCCCGGAGCGCGACTACAAGCTGATCAGCGATCGCGATATTCGCAAGCTGGAAGCGGCGATTGGCAACAGTGGTTTGACCAATACCCAGCTAGTGAGCACGGCTTGGGCATCAGCCTCGACTTTCCGCGGTACGGACATGCGTGGTGGTGCCAACGGTGCGCGCATTCGTCTTACACCGCAGAATCAGTGGGCGATCAACAATCCTGATGCGCTGGCTGAGGTGATCACTGTGCTGGAAGAGGTGCAGGATGAGTTCAACAGCGGCTTGTCACGCGGCAGGCAGGTCTCACTTGCTGATGTCATCGTATTGGCAGGCAATGTGGGTGTTGAGCAGGCGGCTGAAGAGTTTGGTGTCGAGGTTTCGATTCCTTTCACGCCGGGCCGCGTTGATGCCATCGAAGGATCGGCGAATCCGGCGTCATGGTCGGTCATGGAGCCTCGTCATGACGGTTTCCGTAACTACATGGCAGACCTCGGCTTTATGTCGCCGTCTCAGGCACTGATCGACAAGGCAGACATGCTCAACCTGACCGTGTCAGAGATGACCGTATTGCTGGGTGGTATGCGTGCGATGAACGCCAACGCTGATGGCAGTGACAGAGGTGTGCTGACAGACCGGCCCGGTGTACTGAGCAATGACTTTTTCGTGAATCTGCTCGATATGAATACCGCTTGGGGCCCGTCCTCTGAAGCATACGTATTCGAGGGCCGCGATCGTCAAACCGGTGACCTGAAGTGGACCGCAACAGAGTTTGATTTGGTGTTTGGTTCTAACTCGGAGTTGCGTGCGGTGGTGGAGTTCTACGCCTTTGACGAGAGCCGTCAGCGTTTTATCAAGGACTTCGCGAGTGCCTGGACCAAAGTCATGGACGCGGATCGCTTTGATATCGAAGACTCTGGCAATGTCGTTGTGAGTGTTGCTCAGTAATTGAAGCAGCGTGTACTCAAGAGCCCCGCCTTGGCGGGGCTTTTTTTTACGTTACGTTTTTGCGTTACGTTGTCGCAGGACGTTTTTTTGGAGCGTTATTGGCGGGTGATATCCACAGTCATTGTGACCGTTGCAGTCAGTGAATTGGTGATGAGGCAGGTTTCCTCGGCTTTCTTCAGCACGCGCAGGACTTTTTCTTCTTCTATCTCATCGGGCACGCTGATGCGCACAGCCAATTGGATCGTGGTGAACTGGGTGGCACGGTCGACGCGCTCCAGTGTGCCCGTTGCGTCGCAGTCGAGCGCGTACCACGTGATCTGTGAGGGCGCTGCCATCGCTCGAAAAGTCAGCACAAAGCAATCCGCAACTGCCGCAATCAACAGTGCTTCCGGGGACCATTGATCGCCGGGTCCGCCGAATTCGCTGGGAACATCTGTAATGAGGTCGTCCAGCCCTTGGCTGGAGACACGCACGCGGGACTGGTCTGCGTTGGCGGTGGCGACACAGCGATAATGGTGAGGGAAGTCTTGCATGATTGCCTTGGTCTGGTCTAAAGCGGGCGCAAGGATAGCCGCTCTGTCAGGATGATGCCAGCGTGTCAGATGATCCCCGTGATGGCGGCACATGGCCTGAGGTTGCTTAGGCTGAAGGTCGATAATCGACGTGGCCCGGTGATGTCACGTGCCGTTCCAGCGATGCCCAGGTGAAGTGTGTATCAGGTAGCGCTTCATCTGCTGGCAAAGGAATGGCATGGCTTTGCCGGCCGCCGCGTTGCTTGAGAATTTTGACCTGACGATAGCCGTCGATCTGGAGTTTCAGGCTGGCCGGTGAGGCCTGTTCTAGAGCTTCGGAGGATCTAAATAAAATGGCCGGTGTGCCGTGGCTGGCCGCAGCCAGCTGAATTTTTCTCAATTCGGCATAGCGGTATTCGGTTGCGCCCAACCAAGCAAAAACCGCGCTACAGGTATTGCTCCGTAAGGCCTGCTCGGTTGACCACAGGACTTCGTCTTTGCTCTTGGGGTGTACCAGCATGACTTCCCGGAGATCGATGCCTTCTTTGGCAAGAAGCGGCGCATAGGGAGTGTAAGGTGGGTTAACAAATACCTGCCAGCGTTCTTGTCCTGACAAACTTTTCATCAGGGGCATGAAAATGCCCATTGCGTCCAGGCCGCATTGGTCGCTGACGACTTCAATGCATCCTCCAGACGGCCAGCCTCTGTTATACAGTTGCGCATCCAGTACATCGAAACCCGTTCTGACACCGGAGAAGGAGTGTGTATCGCCATTGGCCGCATTGTTTTCCGGATGTGGAAAAAGCCGGGATTGTTGACCGTTCCCGGGCGCATCCATACCGTAGTGACCCATGCCTCGCCAGGTATCTGCGCGACGAAAAACATCTTCAAGTAGATAATTCATGATGCACTCCTTTTCAGCTCTTTTCCCTGCATTCGCTTTTGCGTTCTTTTCTGTCTTGCCCTTTGCGCTGTCGCATCGCTGCGCTTGCCCGGCGCTGGGAGAGGGTTTTGATTGCGACAGTAAAAATACTGTATAAATAGACAGTATTTGAGCATGACTGAAAAAGCAAGTGAGCATTTTTCGGAGTGTCGTGAAACACGACAGGTGCATCGTTCTGCGCTGTCAGACCCGCGTTTTCGTCGTTATTACCCTGCCAGTTGGTTTTCCAGTTTAGGGGCCTGGTTACTGCGGTTTTTGCTCGGGTGGAGCGCTTGGGATCTCACCCATTCCGCGACCTGGGTGGGATTGGTCAGTGCTTTGATGTTGGCCCCGGCGCTATTGTTATCGCCCTGGTTCGGTATTCTTTCTGACAGGGTCAATCCGCGCCAGGGGCTACGTTTGTCAATGGTGTTGCACAGCAGCATCACCATGCTGGGTGCTGTCGCGACCTGGACAGGGACCTATGACACCGCGGTGTTAGCGGGTTTGGCGGCCATCCTTGGTGTGGCAACCTCATTGCATTCCCCCATGCGTCTGGCGCTGGTACCTCTATTGGTCAATCGCGAGGCTCTTCCGAGTGCAGTTGGTTACTCGGCGATGTCGTTTAACACCGCGCGGATGATCGGTCCGGCATTGGGCGCGGCGCTGGTGACCCAAGTCAGCGTGGCCGCCGCGTGGGTGATGGCCGCGATGATGTTCACCGCCTCCTTTCTTGGCTTATCGCTGCTCCGCATCATGCACGAGAAATCGGAACAGACGACGAACTCGCTGTGGCGACAGTTTCAGGACGGCTGCCAGTATTTATTGCGCCGAGTAGATCTCCGATTGCTACTCGCTTTGACGGCGTTGAACGGTTTGTTGGGTCGCACGCTGATCGAGTTGTTGCCGGCGTTGTCGGGTCAGTTACTGGCGGGTGACTCCACTGATCTGGCAACCCTTGTCGCGATGGCGGGTTTGGGGTCTGTCCTCGGCGGACTTCTGGTAAGCCGTCAATCAGCGGATCTCGAGCGACTCTTAATGCTGGTGTGCGCGGCCATCGCTCTGGCCGCGCTGAGTCTCATGAGTTTGCAGTGGTTCTCGGGTATGGCGGGCCTTGCGTGCTGGGTCGCTTGTTTAAGCGTTGTTACGACGCTGGCGGGCACTGGCTCGCAAACCCTGATACAGCTCATCGCCGATACCGGTTATCGGGGTCGCGTGATGAGTATTTGGACTATGCTGACACTAGGTGCGCCGGCATTAGGCGCCGCGCTGTTGGGTATCGGGGCGGATAGCTTGGGTTTCGCCCGAGTCGCTATGCTCACGGGTGTCGCGGGACTGGTGCTTATTGTGTTGTGTTACGCGAGGCGTGAGCGCGTGCTGTCCGCCGGAAGTCCCTGAGCGAGGACGATCAGCAGGCGCTCAAGCAGACCCCAAGGTTCCCCTAGAAGGAATCCCTTACTGCTGCCATCTACTTGAAAGCTGAGTGTTTGCATCTCTGCGAGATCGCGGCCGCTAAGACGGTTAAGGGCCGTTCTAACGAGGCCTTGTCGATTACGCCAGACGCCCTTTTGCTGCATGGCACGATCAATACTGGCACCTGCCGCGACGTCTCGCTTGAGATCAGCCAGCAAGCGGACTTCACGAGCCACTGCCCAAAGCAGCGCGGGTGGCTGTACCGCCTCACCCTTAAGTCCACGCAGCGTTCTGACTGCGCCGCGAGCATCACCGGACAGGGCGACATCGACTAACCGAAAAGCATCGTAGCGCGCGTTGTCAGACACGGTGTCGGCGATCATCGTAGCGGTGATGGTTTCATTACCATGCAGGAGCTTTAATTTTTCTATTTCCTGTGCTGCGGCGAGTAAATTGCCCTCTAGCCTCTCGGCCAGGAGCGTGATCGCGTCGGGCTCAGCGGTCAGCCCCAGCGAGCTCATGCGGTCCGCTATCCAGTGCGGTAGCTCTGCGGGTGCGACAGGCCAAATAGGCATGACTACACCCGCTTGATCCAGCGCCAGGTACCACTTGCTTTTCTGGGACTGCTTGTCGATTCGGCCGCTAACAATCAGCAGCACATCGTCGGGAGCAATTGCCAGATATTCCTGTATCGCTTTACTGCCCTCTGTGCCGGGCTTGCCACTCGGCAGCTGCACTTCAATCAGTTTCCGCTCTGCGAATAAAGATAGCGATCCGGCGGCATGCCCCAGCTCCAGCCAATCGTCTTTTCCGGAGATGTGGAGGCGCTGTCTTTCGGTACAGCCCCCGGCGCGCGCTGCGCTGCGTATTGCATCGGCGCATTCCTGAACCAGTAGCGGTTCGTCGCCAGAGATCAGATAGCAGGGCGCCAGATGCTGAGCGAGATGGGTGTCCAATTGCGCGGGTTTAAGCTGCATCAGTCGGTCAAACTGTGACTCACTCGGCGAACGATTTGCGCGGCCAGATCCCGGCGCATCTCCTCGCGTAATAACCGTAGTTCCTCTGTCTTACCCACTACGTTGCGTGGGTCGTTGAGCATTTGCCGGTTGACGCTCGCACGCGCACTAATGGGTTCCTGATCCGACTTTGCGAAGCTAAAGGCCGCTGACAACGTGAGTTCAAGTTCCGCGGCCCGTGCTTGCGCGGTGAGAGAGACGTTACGCTGAGTAAATTGCTCTGGCTCCAAGCGGAGAGACAAATCCGTGTCGGGATCATCACGCAATACCATTCCATTCGCCGTCAATTCGCGCGTGACCTCCCGCGTGAGTTCCGCGCGAGGTTGGCCGCTGACCAAGCGGATTGTTAATCCCTGGAGTTGGGTAGTGTTGGATCCGGTGCCTTTCAACTGAAAGCCACAGCCAGTCAGTGTCATCAGGGCCAGGACGGACAGCATGGCCAGGCCTCGCAGCGCACCGTGTTGAGTGAGTCGCCAGTTCATTGTGCGACGATATTCACGAGTTTGTTTGGCACAACAATCACTTTTCTAATGGTCGCGTCTGCCAGATAGCGTTGAACATTGTCCTGTTCCTTCGCCATCGCCTCGATGGCTGCTTTGTCAGCCGAAGCGGGCACGGTGATCTTGCCCCGCACCTTACCATTTACCTGAACCACGATTTCCAGTTCATCACGACTCAGAGCAGAGTCGTCTACCTCAGGCCACTCGCTTTCAGCGAACCGTTCGTCTGTCAGGGTGTGCCACAGAGATTCGGTGAGATGTGGGGTGATGGGCCATAGCATACGCAGTACCGCGCGGAGCCCCTCATTGACCACGGCGCGGTCAGCTTCAGTTTCGGCTCCGTGCCGGCTGAGTTCGTTGCACAGCTCCATGATCGCGGCTACTGCGGTATTAAATGTTTGTCGACGACCGTAGTCATCAGTGACTTTGGCGATGGTCTCGTGCACTTTGCGTCGCAGATCCTTTTGCTCAGTGGACAAGTTGTCTGGCACGTCTGCGGGTGCGGTTTGACCAAAATCGTGGATCAACCTCCAAAGACGCTTGATGAACCGATGCGCGCCCTCGACACCGGAATCCGACCACTCGAGTGATTGTTCTGGCGGTGCGGCAAACATGCTGAACAAGCGCACCGTGTCGGCGCCATAACGATCAATCAATTCTTGCGGGTCAACGGTGTTGCCTTTGGATTTCGACATTTTGGCGCCGTCTTTCAGCACCATGCCCTGTGTGAGCAATCGCTCAAAGGGTTCGTCGCTGCTGACCAATCCGGCGTCTCGCATCAGCTTGTGGAAGAAGCGCGAATACAGGAGATGCAAAATGGCGTGTTCGATGCCGCCGACATACTGATCTACAGGTAGCCAGTAATTGGCCTCAGCGCTGTCAATCATGCCGTCTGTGTAGTGTGGACAGGTGAAGCGCGCGTAATACCACGATGACTGCACGAAGGTATCAAAGGTATCGGTTTCCCGCTCACAGGGCTGACCCTCAAATTCGAACTGGCGCCATGCTGGATCGGCTTTGATAGGCGACGTCACGCCGTCCATTGCCACATCCTCGGGCAGCAGCGAAGGCAGCCGATCGGCCGGAATGGGGATGTCTTGTCCGTCGCCCAGATTGAGCATAGGGATCGGCGTTCCCCAATAGCGTTGGCGCGAGACGCCCCAATCCCTCAATCGAAATTGGGTCGTGATCTGACCCATCCCCGCGGCCTCGAGGCGCGCAGCAATGCCTTCAAAGGCCTCATCAAAATCGCAGCCGTCAAATTCTGCAGATCCGGTCAGCACGCCGCGCTCCGTATAGGCATTGTCTGAGGTGACAGCAGGTTTGCCTTCTTCATCGCAGACGACGGTTTTCATCGGCAGCGAGTACTTGCGAGCAAACTCCCAATCTCGCTCGTCATGTGCGGGCACGGCCATGACCGCGCCTGAGCCGTAGTCCATCAGCACGTAATTTGCGACCCAGACGGGAATGGCCTCACCCGTTAGCGGGTGTGTGGCACGCAGGCCTGTATCCATGCCAAGCTTTTCGGCCTGAGCCATATCGGCCTCGGCGACGGATGTCTGCTTACAATCGGCGACGAACGTGGCGAGCTCATCATTGGCATCAGCCAGTGCCAGCGTGATCGGATGTTCCGCAGCGAGGCTAATATAGGTCACGCCGTAGAGCGTATCGGGCCGGGTGGTGTACACCTCGATACGATCGAGACCCGCCACCGGCTCGTTCAGCCCGAACGCCAGCTCCACACCACGGCTTTTACCGATCCAGTTGCGCTGCATGGTGCGCACAGCCTCCGGCCAGCCATCCAGTGTGTCCAAGCCTTCGAGCAATTCTTCTGCATAGGCAGTGATGCGAATAAACCATTGTGGAATTTCGCGCCGCTCTACGACGGCACCGGAGCGCCATCCGCGTCCGTCGATGACCTGCTCGTTGGCCAGCACGGTCTGATCCACAGGATCCCAGTTCACTGTGGCCATTTTTTTGTAGACGAGGCCGCGTTCGTAAAGTTGGGTGAAGAACCACTGTTCCCATTGGTAGTACTGTGGGTCGCAGGTCGCGATTTCTCGGTCCCAGTCGTAGGCATAGCCCAGCCGCTGTAATTGGGCACGCATGTGGTTGATGTTTTCCCGAGTCCAAGCGGCAGGTGCTACCTCATTGGCGATGGCTGCGTTCTCGGCCGGCAGGCCAAAGGCGTCCCATCCCATGGGTTGCAGCACGTTTTTACCTTGCATGCGTTGATATCGCGCGATCACGTCAGCGATGGTGTAGTTACGCACGTGGCCCATGTGAAGCTTCCCGCTGGGGTAGGGAAACATGGCGAGACAGTAAAACTTCTCTCGCGACTCGTCGGAATGGACGGTAAACCGACCGGACTCAGCCCACTCGGCTTGCAATGACAGTTCCAAGGTTTGCGGTGTGTAGTCCTGAGTCATGGTCGCTCTAAATCGATTGCTGGGTGCCCGACGGGCTTGTGATCGGGTGACTGTCACGCTGCTGAGAGCGGGCAGTCAGAGGGTCCCGCTGATAGTGGCGCAAAGTTTACCAGTATTACGGTCGGTCCCGACCCAATACCAGTGTGATTAAGGCGAAAACCCAAATGGGTAGACTGCCGGTTATCGCGAAGGGCGTTTGGCCTGAGCGCGGCTGCAGTGTGCCCGTGACCACCGATTGTGTGAACTGTGAGGTAGTGGCGAGGATCTGCCCGTCAGCTTGAATCAGCGCGCTGACGCCATCATTGGTGCTCCGCACCAGATCGCGCCCGAGCTCAACCGCCCGAAACCTTGCCATCTGAAAGTGCTGCCAGGGGCCTGTGCTGGCACCGAACCAGGTATCGTTGCTGATCGTGATCATGAGTGCGGCATCGCGCATGTTGGCGCGGACAAAATCGGGGTAGACCACCTCGTAACAGATGAAAGGCGCGACCTTGATATCCCCGGCTGTCAGCAGTGGCTGGTTGGCCCGGCCCGCTGTGAACTGAGACATGGGCAGGTCGAAAAAGGCGATGACGCCACGGAGCCAGCGTTCCAAAGGCACGTATTCGCCAAACGGCACCAGCTTCTGTTTTCGGTATTCGCCGTACCCGTTGCCGAGGGCCACGATACTGTTGAAGCGCCCGGTGCCGTCCCGGGTGGGGACCCCGGTAATAAGCGCTGTGCCCTGAGATGCGGCGGCTTCGCCGAGACGATTGATTTCCGCCCGAAACTGATCCCGGTAGCCCGGAAGCGCCGATTCGGGCCAGACGATCAGATCATGCTGCCCGATCAGCATTGATGAGGTGTCTTCAACTGCCCGTAGTATCCGTTGCCGATGTCGCGGCGCCCATTTTTCCGTCAGCGGGACATTGGGTTGCACCGCAGCGACTCTGATGGGCTCGCCCATTGCGTTGGTCCAGTTCATTCCAGACCACAGTAACGCGCCTGTCCATAAAAGGCCGGTGTAAGCCGCGGTCACGAACCATCGCGATGTGACCCCGGGTCCACGAAGCGACTCTACCCAGAGGCAGCCAAGGCTAATGACAAGCCACGAGCAGCCATAAACTCCGATCACCGGAATCCAGCCATGAAGCGGGCTGTCCAGGACACTGTAACCTGCGTAGGCCCAGGGAAAGCCCGTCAGGAGCCAGCTTCTCAACCATTCGAATAACACCCAAATCGATGCGAACTGGATGAGACGCCAGCTAAGGTGACGGCTACCCAACCGATAGAAAAGGGATGCCTGAAAGCCATGGAGTAACGCCAGCCCGCCGCAGAACAGCGCGGTCAGTAGGACTGCGAGCGCCGCGGGTGTTGGGCCGTATACATGGATGCTGACATAAACCCACGAGACGCTGACTCCGAAAAATCCAAGACCGTAGGCCAGACCCGTTCGCCAGGGCGTCGCAGATGGACTGTCACGCAATAAGGTAAACAGCACTCCGGCGCTGAGGGGGATCGCAGGCCACAGGTTGTAGGGCGCCAACCCCAGCGCAAACAGGCATCCCGCCGCGAGGGCGAGGCCCCAGCGGGTCGCGTTGGAGCGGATTACACCGTTGATTCGGTGGTGCCTCGGGTCACGCGCAGACGCGTAAGCCGACGCTCGTCGGCATGAATCACCTTGAACTCAAACTGATCGAGCCGGATGGTCTGATTGCGAGTTGGCAACTGGCCGAACGCATTAATGACCAATCCGCCTATGGTGTCGAACTCTTCGTCGCTAAAGCCTGTGCCAAAGTATTCATTGAAGTCCTCAATAGGCGTCAGAGCCTCGATCAGGAAAGAATTGTCGTTAATGGGGCGGATCAGCTGACCTTCATCAACATCCGTTTCGTCCTCGATTTCTCCGACAATCTCTTCCAGCACGTCTTCAATGGTAATGAGGCCGGCTATGCCGCCATATTCATCAATGACGATGGCCATATGGTTACGATTTTGGCGAAACTCTCGCAACAGCACGTTGAGTCGCTTGCTTTCCGGTACCGCCGTCACCGGACGCATGAGGCTACTGATGCTGGGCACGTCGCGGTCGGCCTGAATCAGGGGTAACAAATCCTTCGCCAGTAAAATGCCGATAACGTCGTCGATCCCCTCACCGATGACGGGGTATCGTGAGTGGCCAGATTGGAGGATCTTGGGTAGCGCCTCCTGCAGAGGTTGATCGGAATCGATGACGACCATTTGCGCGCGCGGGATCATGATGTCCCGCACTTGCATGTCGCTCACCGACAGCGCGCCCTCCATGATTTTCCGGGCGTCCTCGTCGATAATTTCATGCTCTTCGGCGAGCGATAGCACGGCCTCAAGATCCGATCTATTTTGCGGCTCCCCACTTATAAAGTGCGTCAGTCGGTCCAGCCAGGATCGCTCCTCGGATTCTGGCGCGCGCTCATCGTTCACGGTTGTTTGCCCTCCAGGGGCGCTTGATGGTTGTAAGGGTCAGGGAAGCCGAGCTCATTCAGCACGGCGATCTCAAGCGCTTCCATTTGTTCGGCTTCGGCGGCCAATTGGTGATCATGACCGAGCAGGTGTAGGACGCCATGAATGATCAGGTGAGCCCAATGCGCGTCCTCGCTTTTATGTTGTTCCGTGGCTTCCTCTTGCACCAGCGGTGCGCAGATCACGAGATCGCCCAACAGGCCAGATTCGGCTTCGGCTGGTGGGTCGGCGGGAAAGGACAGCACGTTAGTCGCATCCGGTTTGGCGCGGTAGGTCTGGTTAAATCGAGCAGCATCTTCGCGATCGGTAATGCGAATCGATAGTTCTGGGACCGGCGAGGAGGGCGTTTGTAATCGGCTCAAGGCTGAGATCACCCAGTGACTGATGGCGTCGTCATTGGGAGACTGCAGCGGGACGGCGCGATCGACGGAGAGTAACAGGTTCACGGGGGATCCTCGCGACGTGTGGAAGCGGCTTCCTGCTCGTGGGCGTCGTAGGCACTGACCACTCGCTGCACAAGCGGATGCCGCACGACGTCTTTGTTACCAAATTCGGTGAAGGTGATACCTGCCACGTTCTCCAGCACGGTTGCGGCGTGTGTCAGTCCGCTCTGCGTCCCTTTGGGCAGGTCAATCTGGCTGGTGTCTCCGGTCACGACAGCGGTCGATCCAAAGCCAATCCGCGTCAGGAACATCTTCATTTGCTCCCGCGTCGTGTTTTGCGCTTCGTCGAGAATGATAAAGGCGTGATTCAGCGTCCGGCCCCGCATAAAGGCGAGTGGTGCAACCTCGATGATGTGTCGCTCGATGTATTTGTTCACGGTTTCAAAGCCGAGCATTTCATACAGCGCGTCATAGAGGGGCCGCAGGTAGGGATCGACCTTCTGTGACAAATCCCCGGGCAGGAATCCGAGACGTTCACCAGCCTCCACGGCAGGCCGGACGAGCAAAATACGCTTTACCTGTTCATTCAACAGGGCACGCACGGCGCAGGCGACGGCGAGATAGGTTTTCCCCGTGCCCGCGGGGCCAATACCAAAGTTGATATCGTGCTGATTAATCGCGGCCACATATTGGCGTTGGTTCTGCCCTCGTGGCCTCACCGACAACCGCTTGGTGCGGATCAACCCCACTGCGTCCTGCGTGGTATCGACCTGTTGCGAGGAGTTCAACATTTCTAGGTCGGCCTCCTGCAGTCGCAGGTGAATGGTTTCCGGGCTCAGCTGGGCACCCTGTGTGACGTCGTTATAGAGAGAAGACAGCAGGGTCGCCGCCATTTCACAGCGGTCCTGATGGCCTCGTAACTCGAACTGGTTGCTGCGGTTATGAATCGTGATATCGAGGCGTTTTTCGATCTGGCGCAAATGGGCGTCCAGCTGACCGCAAAGGGCCGCCAGATTACGCGCATCGTTGGGTTCTAGAGAGAATGTGTGTGAGGTCAAACCCGAGGGGGTCGCCTCGGGCGCCGACTGGTCTGTGTTCAACGGTTTTCACGCCGCCTCTTTCACAATGGGAGGGAAAAGATACTCGCCTTGCGTGCGGAGTCAACTACCGCGACAGGTATTAGGACGACTCGCTTAGGCTGCCCAGGAGGGAGTTGGTATAAGCGGCGGTGATGTTGACGTCGGCAAATGTCCCGATCAAATCCGCATTTTGGCTAGGAAAGTTCACGACGCGATTATTTTCCGTGCGGCCCGATAATTGGCCCGGGTCCCGCTTCGCATAACCTGTGACCAAAATGCGCTGTGTCGTACCCACCATAGCTTCCGATATTCGCTGTGCTTGTAGGGCGATGCGGGCCTGCAATATGTGCAAACGCTGCTTTTTGACCGACTCGGGCACTTCGTCGGCGAGATCGGCGGCTGGCGTACCGGGTCGAGCGCTGTAGATAAAGCTGAAAGACGTATCAAAACCGGTTTCTTCGATCAGCTTCATGGTAGCGGCGAAGTCCGCCTCTGTTTCACCCGGGAAGCCGATAATGAAGTCGGACGACAGCGAAATATTGGGTCGGATTCGGCGCAGCGCACGAATAGTCGATTTGTATTCCAATGCCGTATGGCCTCGTTTCATGGCCATCAGGATACGATCAGAGCCGCTTTGCACCGGCAGGTGCAGGTGGTCAACTAGCGCTGGTATATCCGCGTAGCAGGCGACAATAGCGTCAGTGAATTCGACCGGATGAGAGGTCGTGTAGCGGATGCGTTCAATGCCCGGCACGAGATTCACGAGGTGCAGCAAATCAGCGAAATCCACTATCTCTTCAAGATGATTACGGCCGCGGTAGGCGTTCACGTTCTGGCCCAGCAGATTGACTTCTTTGACGCCGCGGTCCGCCAGACCGGCAATTTCGGCGATAACGTCGTCGACTGGGCGCGATACCTCTTCACCTCGGGTGTAGGGCACAACGCAGAAGGTGCAATATTTGCTGCAGCCCTCCATGATCGAGACGAAGGCCGTGGGACCTTCGACGCTGGGCTCTGGTAGCCGGTCAAATTTTTCGATCTCGGGAAAGCTCACGTCGACCACCACCGGCTCGCCATTCTTCCGGTCATCGATCATCTCGGGCAGGCGATGCAAAGTTTGGGGTCCGAATATCAGGTCAACATAGGGTGCGCGTTTGCCGATCTCGGCGCCTTCCTGGCTGGCGACACAGCCCCCCACTCCGATAATCAGATCGGGGTTCTTCTGCTTCAGGTGCTTCCAGCGCCCCAGTTGATGGAACACTTTTTCCTGCGCTTTTTCCCGAATGGAGCAGGTATTGAGGAGCAACACATCTGCTTCGTCGGCGGAGTCTGTTGGCTCAAGCCCGTGGCTGGCGTTCAGCAGGTCAGCCATCCGAGCCGAGTCATACTCGTTCATCTGGCAGCCGTGCGTTTCAACAAACAGCTTTTTGGGACTGGCGTCAGTCATGTGAGTTCCGTTTAAAAGAGCGCTCGCCAGCTTCCGGCGGTGCTCTGTCGTGTGTCGGTCGCGGAGTATAGCGCCTGATGACAGAAATTCGATGCGGTGCTGGAGCTTTATGCGCAAAGTGTTACCATGCGGCCCCTTTTTTCACATCGTGGCCGGCTCGCTGGAGACCCCATGGCATCACAGCCCATCTACAAAGTCATTTTCCACAATGGCGGACAGGTCTATGAGGTGTTTGCCCGTCAGATCTATCAGAGCGACATGTGGGGCTTTGTTGAGATTGAGGAGCTGGTGTTTGGCGAGCGGTCGCAGATATTGGTCGATCCTGGTGAAGAAAAGCTCAAGAATGAGTTTTCGGGCGTGAAGCGAAGCTACATTCCCCTGCAGTCTATCGTCAGAATTGATGAAGTGGAAAAGGAAGGCGCAGCCCGAATCTCTGACGGCGGCAGCGCGAAGATCGCACCCTTTCCAGTCATGCCGCAGGGCGCGACGCCGTCTTCTGCTGACGACTGAGCCTGTTCCCGCATGAGGCTACTCCCCGCATGAGCCCGGGGTGCTGACCGCGTTGTGCTGCATGGCGATACCAGAGTCGTCTGCTGGGTGGTAGCGCCCACTCCGACTTGAAAAATCTCACATAGAACCCCATGTCTCTAGCAAGGCCGCGAATGAGCGAGCCCGAGTGGAGATGACATCGTGGATCAGCAAGACGATATCCAATACGACCCAGAGGTTTTGCCGCCCGAGACAGGCGAAGACGCCTCGACGCCGGTCCTCGCCGACGATGTGCTGCCTGACACATTGGTGTTGTTGCCGTTGCCGGGGCGGCCGTTCTTCCCGGGTCAGGTGCAGCCGGTCGCGTTTAATCCGGACAATTGGCAGGCGACGCTGGACGCCATTGCTCAGCAGGGTTCAGGTTTGCTGGGCCTGGCTTTTGTTGATGAACCTGATCCCAGTCGGGCGACGGCTGAGCAATTCCCTACCACGGGCTGCGTCGTACGCTTGCATCGGCCCCCGATGGCTGAGCACAACGGACAATTCTTGGCACAGGGTGTGCGCCGGTTTCGCATAGTGCGATGGTTGAATACGAGCGGCCCCCTGATTGCACAAGTTGATTACCCCCGCAGTCAAGGTGATAAAGAAAGCGACGAGATCAAAGCCTACGCCATGGCGATCATCGCGGCGATCAAGGAGCTGTTACCTCTCAACCCCCTGTATAGCGAAGAACTTAAGCAGCATATCGGGCAGTTCAACCCCAACCAGCCCAGTCTGCTGGCCGACTTCGCCGCTGCGCTGACGACCGCAAGCGGCGATCAGCTGCAGGAAATACTTGAAGCGCTGCCTCTGACACAGCGCATGACCAAAGTCCTGGAACTGCTGAAGCATGAGAAAGAAGTCGCCACGCTTCAGGGGCAGATTACGACGCAGGTCAACCAGAAGGTGTCGGCCAATCAACGCGAATTTTTTCTGCGTGAGCAGATGAAGGTGATCGAGAAAGAGCTCGGTATTTCCAAGGATGACAATACCTCTGATCTTGAGCGTTTCCAGCAGCGGCTGGACAACCTGCATCCACCCCAAAAAGTACGCGATCGTCTCGAGGAGGAGTTTGGCAAGCTCAAGGTGCTGGAGTCGGGCTCCCCGGAGTACGGCGTGACCCGCAATTACCTCGATTGGGCCACGTCGGTCCCGTGGGGCATTTATTCTGAGGACAATCTTGACCTCAAGGAAGCTCGCGCCGCCCTCGAGGCGCACCACGACGGGCTGGACGACGTGAAGGCCAGGATCACCGAGTTTCTGGCTGTCGGTGCGTTTAAAGGCAGTATCGATGGGTCCATTTTGTTGCTGGTAGGGCCACCCGGTGTGGGTAAAACCAGCATCGGCAAATCGATTGCCGAGGCATTGGGTCGCAAGTTTTATCGGTTCAGCCTGGGTGGCATGCGCGACGAGGCAGAAATTAAGGGCCACAGGCGCACCTACGTCGGAGCCATGCCGGGAAAGCTGGTGCAGGCGCTGAAAGAGGTCGAGGTCGAGAATCCGGTGATCATGCTCGACGAGATCGATAAGATCGGCGCGTCTTTTCAGGGTGATCCCGCCTCCGCGTTATTGGAGGTGCTTGATCCGGAACAGAACAGTGAGTTCCTGGATCACTACTTGGATCTACGCATCGATCTGTCAAAAGTACTTTTTGTCTGCACCGCGAATCAACTCGACACGATTCCCGGGCCGTTACTCGATCGCATGGAAGAGATCCGGTTGTCCGGGTACATCGCGGAAGAAAAGTTGGCGATTGCCAAGAACCATTTGTGGCCGAAGCTACTGGAGCGCCACGGCGCCAAGCCCAGCCAGATCCGCATTAATGATGCCGCGATCCGACTCGTGATCGAAGCCTACAGTCGTGAGGCCGGTGTGCGAGGACTGGAGAAGCGGCTCAGTTCGCTGGTGAGGGCGTCTATTCTGAAGATGGTCGAGGAGGGCGCCAAGCGGGTGCGCGTTGGCAAGCGCGAGGTGGAAGACGTCCTGGGTCAGGCGCGATTCAAGCCGGAGCGCGCGCAGCGCGGCAGAGGCGTGGTCACAGGGCTCGCCTGGACTGCTATGGGCGGTGCGACGCTCAGCATCGAGTCGTCAAAGATCCACACCCTCAACCGTGGATTCAAGCTTACCGGCCAGCTCGGTGACGTGATGAAAGAGAGCGCCGAGATTGCCCATAGCTACGTGGTGGCGCATCTCCGGGAATTTGGCTGCGAGCCGGATTTCTTTGATATGTCGATGGTGCACCTCCATGTGCCTGAGGGAGCCACGCCAAAGGATGGTCCCAGCGCGGGGATTACAATGGCAACTGCGTTGGTATCGCTGGCGCGTGGTGAGCGCTTACCGCGACCCCTCGCGATGACGGGGGAGTTAACGCTGACGGGACAGGTGCTCGCGGTAGGGGGAATTCGTGAAAAAGTGATCGCGGCGCGGCGCGCCCGGGTGACGGAAATTATTCTGCCGTTTGCGAACAAGGGCGATTACGAGGCACTCCCCGATTACTTGCGTGAAGGCATCACGGTGCATTGTGTACGCAGTTTCCGTGAGGTCTTCGATATCGTGTTTGATGCAGCGGCAGAGCGGAAACAGCTCCACTAGGGCCAATATGTATCGACGGGAACCGGCTACAGCTGAGCGCCTGAGACCCACTGCCCATGCGATTTGTGGTGTCAGGGTCGGTGGGCTGTGAGGATTGCTCGGCGGGGGGCTGGGAATCCCTCAATCGTGAGGCTGAGATCGTTGGGATCCAGAAACTCTTCGAGCGAGTGAAACGTCATCCAGGCTGTGCGGCGTTGTTCTTCCAGTGACGTGGCGCCCACGTCGATAATCCGGATCTCTTGAAAGCCTGCTTGTTTGAGCCAGCGGGCGGCGAGGCCCGGACTCGGCAGTTTCCAGACGTTGCCCATGCGCGCATAACGGCCATTGGGCTCTAGTAGGGCGTCGTCGTCACCCTCGACGACCAGCGTTTCCAGCACCAACTGACCCCCGGGCATCAGTTTGTGCTTGAGGCCCACAAGGTGCTCCATGGGGTCCCGGCGGTGGTACAGCACGCCCATTGAAAAAACCGTGTCGAACACCGGCAAGTGATCCGGCATGGCTTCGAGGGTCATCGGCAAGACGTGAATGCCGGGTTGTTGCAGATAGTGTTGGAGCGCTTTGAACTGCAAGACGAATAGCGGCGTCGGGTCGATGCCAATGACCTCTGCGGCGTCGGCACCCAACATACGCCAGCAGTGATAACCGTTGCCGCAGCCCACATCGAGCACCCGGCGGCCTGCCAGCGGTGCGATGGCATCTGCCAGGCGGTCCCACTTCCAGTCGGACCGCCACTCGGTGTCGATATGCACCCCACACAGGTCAAAAGGGCCTTTCCGCCAGGGGTGGAGACCCATTAGAGCTGCCTGCAACGCTGCCTTCGTGTCAGCGGGGACGGTTCGTGAAAAGCCCACGAGTCCGGCATCGAGTCGCACGTCATCAACCGTAATGGCTGGCAGGCTCGCCAGCGCTTGCCGCCAACGAGGAAGGTCGCCGTAGCGTGTCTCAGACAAGCCAATACTGAACTGCTCTGGAAGCACGTGGAGCCACTCACTCAGCGGGCCTGCTTGCCATCGTGAGCGCAGCGCGGTCCAGTCGCTCTCAAGCTCTGGCGGCAGCGTCATTTCCGGTGTAACCGAGGAGATCATGCAATCGCGATGAGCGAGCCAAAGTTCAGACACTGAAACCAGATGTCACAGCGGCTAAAACCCACGTCTTGTAAGCGCGCTACGTGAGCTTGGCGAGTCTCGGGCACTAACACGTCTTCCAGCGCCTGTCGTTTCTGGGCGATCTCAAGATCGCTGTAGCCCTGTTGGCGCTTGAAATCATGGTGAAGGTCGATCAGATACTCGTTGAGCTGCTGATCCGGCAGGGTCAGCTTTTCTGAGAGGATCAGCACATCGCCCGACTGCATGGCCGCGCGGATACGGCGCAACAACGGCGCGCGCTCCTCGACAGGGATGAACTGGAGCGTGTAGTTCATGATCACCACACTAGCGTCCTCGACCGGGGTGTCCAAAATATCGGCCTGACGGAGCTCGATGCGGCTGGATTCGGGGAATTGCGCTAGGTGAGCGCTGGCCTGCGAGATCATGGCCTCAGAATTATCGACGCCGACAAGCTGGCAGCGCTCGCAGGCCGCCTCGCGGGCCACGGACAGCAGCGATGCGCCCCAGGAGCATCCCAGATCATAGATTGTTGAGCCGGGACGCGCGTGTTGCGCGGCGAGAGTGCCTGTCATGCCCACTACAGTCGCGTATCCCGGCACGGAGCGATTGATCATGTCGGGGAAAACCGAGGCGACTAAAGCGTCGAAACGAAACAGACCGGGATCGGACAGCGGTGACGAAAAAAGCTCATCGCGGCCACCCGGTGAGGCGGTTGGCGATGAGGAATCTGTTGGGGACGTGGTCATGACGGCATAAAAAGGTGGCTGAAGTGTGTGATTACGGGTCGAAGCATGAGTGAGCGATTAAAGGTGAAGGTAAGAGGATAACAGGGCTTGTGGGCGCCTCGGTTCGTCACGCATACTTCCGCGCTCTGTTTGATCTCATCTTCTCGAGTTTCCCCCATGTTTGACTCTCTCCCCGTGCTCCCACCTGATTCCATTCTTGGCCTGGCGGCGGCATGTCGCGCTGATCCTAACCCCAATAAGGTGGATTTAACGCTGGGCGTTTACATGGATGAAACCGGCCTGTGCCCCGTGTTTGAGTCAGTACAGCAGGCACAGCAGGTACTGGTGAGCGAGGAGCAAACAAAAGTCTACATGCCGCCACAGGGTGATCCCGATTACTTGAACGGCGTCCGCTCACTGGTTTTCGGAGAGTCTGGTCTGGCTGCGCTGGGTGATCGGACTTCGGCGGTGCAGACCCCCGGAGGGTGTGGCGCGGTCCGCTTGGGTGCAGAAGTGCTTTATGCCGCTGCACCGAAGGCCACGGTCTGGGTCAGCGATCCGACCTGGCCCGTGCACATCCCACTGATGGGATCGGTGGGACTGCAATTCAAAACCTACCGCTACTATTCCCCGGACATGAAAGGTCTCGATTTTGAGGCGATGTTGGCGGATCTGGAGGGTGCGCAGGCTGGTGACGTTGTGTTGCTTCACGGCTGCTGCCACAACCCCAGTGGCGTTGACCCAAGCCTGGAACAGTGGGCCTCGCTGGCTGATTTGCTAGCCCAGCGGCAACTGCTCCCCATGATTGATTTTGCTTATCAGGGAATGGGGTCCGGCCTTGAAGAGGATGCAGCGGGGATTCGCGCAGTGCTCGAGCGTGTGCCCGAGATGATTATCGCCGTGTCGTCGTCGAAAAATATTGGTTTGTATCGAGAGCGTGCGGGGGCCGTCGTTTTTGTGGGCGGCGACGCACGAGCAGCCGAAGCGATGGCCAGTCAGGCTGTTTCAGCGGCGCGGCGCGTTTACTCGATGCCGCCCGCTCATGGCGCATTGTTGGCGGGTCGGGTGCTGTCTTCGCCCGCACTGCGCTCCTCATGGGAGACGGAGCTGGCTCAGATTTGCGAGCGCATCAATGGCCTCCGGGGGCAGTTTCAGGAGGCGTTGACGACTGCCACCGGGCAGGACTTCGGGTTCATCGGCACCGAGCACGGTATGTTCTCGTTTCTCGGGCTCAGCGTTGAGCAGGCCCAGCGCTTGAGAGAGGAGCAGTCGGTGTACATGTTGGATTCATCCCGTATCAACATTGCCGGGCTGAACGCCAACAATCTCGGACGGGTCGTCGAGGCGGTTGCCTCGGTACTCTAGGGGTTTGCTCGTTCCGGTCTAGCCCTCGAGCTCAACTAGGCGCTCGAGAGCACGATCAAGTGATTGTTCAGATTCCGTAACGGCGGTGAGCGTAGCGGCCACGTCGTCCGGGGACCGCTCATAAAAATCTGGCTGGGCAATGAGTTCGAGTAGCTCCGCGTGACGCGTCTCCAGTAGCTCAATCTCACCAGGCAGCGCGTCCAGCTCCCGCTGTTCTTTATAGCTCAATTTGGTTTTCTGCTTGCGTGAACTGCTGTCGATTCCATCATCAGGTGTTGGTTTTGCCGGCCTGTCGCGCTGATCAATGGCCGCTTCGGAAGGGTTGGCACTCGCCTGAGTGATCATCGGCGAGTCGGTCGACGCCTCCAGCCGTCCACCCCGGGCTTCCCAGTCAGAGTAGCTGCCCGCCTGCTCTTCGATATCGCCGCTACCCCGCATGACCAACAGGCTGGTGACAACTTTGTCGAGAAAATGACGATCGTGGCTCACCAGAATAATGGTGCCTTTAAATTCGAGCAGAATTTCTTCCAGCAGTTCGAGGCTTTCGATATCGAGATCGTTGGTCGGCTCGTCGAGAATCAGCACATTGGCCGGTCGTGTGAACAAGCGTGCCAGGATCGCCCGGTTGATTTCGCCTCCGGACAGGGCTTTTACGGGTGTGCGGATACGATCGGGCGCAAACAGAAAGTCACCTAGGTAGCTAATGGCGTGGCGACGTTGACCGTTGATCTCGATGAATTGTTGTCCCCCGCAGACGTTATCGATCAGATCTTTGTCAGGATCGAGTTCGCCGCGCAGTTGATCGGAATAGGCGATTTCCAGCTGGGTGCCGAGTAGCACATCGCCTTCATCGGGTTTGAGCTCGCCCAACAGGAGTTTTATGACGGTGGTTTTTCCGACACCGTTGCTCCCCACGATGCCAATGCGGTCGCCTCGTTGAATGATCGTGGAGAAGTCGTTGACCACCGGTTCATTGTCGTAGCGGAACGAGATGCCTCGCGCTTCGGCGACGCGTCGCCCGGAGCGGTTAGCCTCCTCGAGTGCAAAACTCCCTTTGCCCTGTGCCACGCGACGTTGTGCACGTTCTTCGCGCATGGCTTTCAGTGCTCTCACGCGACCTTCATTGCGCGTGCGCCTGGCTTTTATGCCTTGTCGGATCCAGGTTTCTTCCTGCGCCAGCTTTTTGTCAAAAAGTGCTTCCTGTCGCGCCGTAGCCTCGGCCTGCTGTTCCCGCAGCACCAAAAACTTGGCGTAATCTGCTTGCCACAGAGATAGATGGCCGCGATCGAGTTCGCCAATACGGTTGCAGACCTTTTGCAAAAAGCGTCGGTCATGGGTGATGAGCACGATGGCGCCCTCGAATGCATTGACCTGCTGCTCCAGCCAGTCAATGGAGGGGATGTCGAGATGGTTGGTCGGCTCATCGAGGAGCAAGACGTCGGGCTCTATGACTAGGGCGCGCGCCAGCGCGGCACGCCTACGCCAGCCGCCCGACAGGGTTGCAAGTCGCTCATCAGCATTGAGGTCAAGCTGCTGAAGTATTTTCTCGATGCGTTGCGCCATTGACCAGCCGCCGAGGTGCTCGAGCTCTGACTGGATCTGACTTAATTCATTCAGGCTCTGTTCTGAGCTATCAGATATGAGTGCCTGATATCGAGACAACAGGGCACCGGTTTTGGCCAACCCCGTCGCGACGTAGTCGAATACGGTTGTGTCCAGATTTTCCGGTAGCGCCTGCTCCAGCCGGGCAACCGTGATATTGGGATCGACCCAGCGTTCGCCGTCCTCCTGTGCCAGCTCGCCCGACAAAATGCGCATGAGCGTTGATTTTCCCGCGCCGTTTCTGCCAAGCAGGCCCAGCCGCTCACCCTTGTCCAGGGCCAGGTTAACCTTATCCAGTAAGACTTGGGTCCCGATGCTGAATTCGATCTGATCGAGGCGGATGTAGGGCATGAACACTCTCCTAAGCGCGGGCAGTGTAGGACAGAAAACAACCTTTGCGCGGATTTAGGTAGAATGACGGGTCTGGGGGGCAACAATATGACATCAGCAACGGTAGACGCGCAGGATAATGCGCGCTGGATAACACTCTGGCTGGCGGTATGTGCCGCGACCATTCTGGGAATGATTTTGTTGGGCGGTGTGACGCGTCTTACCGAGTCGGGTTTGTCTATGGTGGACTGGCGACCGATCATGGGCGTGATACCGCCTCTGACAGAAGCGCAATGGTTAGAAACTTTTGCCGCCTACCAGCAGTACCCTGAGTATCAAAAGATCAATCAAGGTATGGATCTGGACGGATTCAAGCAGATCTTTTTGTTCGAATATTTGCATCGCGTGTTGGGTCGGCTGATTGGGTTGATGTATTTCGTGCCGCTGGTGGTCTTCGCACTGCGCAAAATGATCACTCCCCAGCTACTTCCAACACTGATAGTGCTACTCATACTGGGTGCGGCACAGGGTCTGCTCGGTTGGTATATGGTGAAGAGCGGCCTCGTAGACAGACCTTCCGTGTCGCAATACCGCCTGACTGCGCACTTGGGTGTGGCTGTCGCCATCTATGCCCTCATGATGTGGCTGGTGCTCAGGGTAAGTGCCGGTGTCTCTCCTGCCTTGAAGCATGTGAGCGCCTGGGGTTGGGTGCTGGTACTGGGCGTGTACACGTTGATTTTATCCGGCGGTTTTATGGCGGGCACCGACGCCGGCTTTGCCTATCCGACCTGGCCCCTGATGGGCGAGACGTTCGTGCCCGTGGGTTATTACGCGGAAGGCTGGTCCGCGACCTTTGAGGGCGTAGCGACCATCCATTTCAATCACCGGATGTTGGCCTACGGTATCGCGCTGTTGGTGCTGGTGCTGAGCGTGCAATCTCTGCGCAACAGTGATCAACCCCGGGTAAAGCGCGGCGCCGGTCTGATGCTATTGGCGCTGGCCTTTCAGTTGGCACTGGGCATCGGGACCGTTCTGACGCAGGTTGCGATTCCGATCGCTGCAACCCATCAGGTTGGTGCGGTGTTGTTGCTCACCGCTGTGCTGTATTGGATCCACGCCCAGTCGGATGAAAAGCTGGTAATCTCCGCCTGACAAGGAACGGCAGCCCCCGCTTGCTTAGCCAAGCCGCGCGCCTGCCATAGAGTATCCGCAGGAGGCGGCACTGGCGTGAAAACCCTCATTGTTGAGGACAGCACAACACTGTGTGCGATCTACTCGCAATACCTTGACGGCAGCGGGCTTGAGGTGACCTCTGTGGAATCGCTGGCTGCGGCGCGCGATGCCTTGGTCGAGCACGCTCCTCAACTGGTTCTGCTCGATATAGAACTCCCTGACGGCAGCGGCTTAGATCTCATTGATGATGTTCAGCGCCTGCATCCCCGGCCGGCCGTTGTTGTGATGACGGGGCACGGTGCGGGCTACGCGGAGCAAGCGATCAGCAGCGGTGCTGACGATTTCCTCACTAAGCCTTTCGACGCCGCCCGTCTTCGTGTCACGCTCCTCAACGCGGCCGATAAGCTGAAACTGAGTCAGCGGGTGGCGAGTCTTTCGGAGCGCCGAGATCATCTCGGCCCACTCCACGGCGCCTCGCCAACAATGCAGTCCGTGTATCACACTCTGGAATCGCTTGCGGGTACCGATGCGCCCGCTTTTGTGATGGGAGAGAGCGGCACCGGGAAAGAGCTGGCCGCGCGCGCGATTCATCAGTTCTCAGCCCGTGCCCCGGAACCCTTTGTCATTGTTGATTGCTCCACCTTGCAGGCGGATTTATTGGAACAGACGCTCTTCGGTAATGAGGGTGGTGGCGGGTTGGTCCCGGAGGCGGCCTCAGGAACACTCTTTCTCGACGAAGTGTGTTCCCTCAGCTTTAGCGCGCAATCAACGCTGTTGCGCCTGATTCAGCATGGTACATATCGCCCCGTCGGTAGCTCGCAAGAGGTAGCTGCCGACGTCCGGATCATTGCCTCAACCAACCGCGATCCGCTCTTTGAAATGCGGGAAGGCCGGCTTCGTGAGGATCTGTATTACCGACTGTATGTAGTGCCTTTACGCATGCCGCCTTTGCGGGAAAGATCAGATGATGTGGTGTTACTGGCGAGCCAGTTCCTCGCGCGCTTCTCGGAAGAAGAGGGGAGGCCTGCGCGCCATCTCAGTGAATCAGCTGCCGAGGCACTGCGGCAGTATTCCTGGCCCGGCAACGTGCGGCAATTAGAAAATGCGATGCGCCAGCTTCTGCTGCTGGAGACAAGCGCTGACGTAGATGAAAGCACGATCTACCGGATCATCTCGGGCACGGAAATGGCTGTGGATAACGTAACCCCTGCCGCAGTATCAGACGATTCGGGCAGCCCGCCCGGGAATGGCGGCATCGAACCGCTATGGATTACCGAGAAGAAAGCGATTGAAGCCGCGATTGAGGCCTGCGACGGCAGTATCAATCGTGCTGCCAAGCAGTTAGAGGTCGCACCCTCTACGATCTATCGAAAGATCCAGTCCTGGAAGCCACAGACTAGCTCGCATTAATGTGTGCACTGCCTCTGAGCGCCCCCCGTCTTTAATACGATGAACTGGCCAATTACGTCGATGAAAAGGCAGGGGTGCTGAGCGCCTTCGCGGCGACCTGCCGTAACATGCCAACCCAAAGCGGCTGATGACAGCCCCAGGCTGGAAAGCCTTCGCGGAGCGCTCAGGAAAACCTCATGGAACAAAGCAATCATATTTGGCTGGGCGATCAGCCATTGACTCGTTCTACCGGGAAGCCTGACGGACACTACGTTGAAATTGAAGGTGAGCGCTTTTATCGCATCAGCCATTACGATGCGATGGATGATTTTTTCATCACCCTGATCAGTGCGACAAACCACTGGCTGTTTATTTCCACGAGCGGCGGCCTAACCGCTGGGCGCGCGAACTCTGAGAGTGCGCTATTTCCCTATTACACCGAAGACAAGATTCGGGACAGCGCTGACGTCACGGGTCACAAGGCAGTGTTCCTGGTGACAACGGAGGAACGCACCTCCTATTGGGAGCCTTTCTCGCGACAGTACGACGGCGTCTACAGCCTGCGCCGCAACCTCTATAAAAATGTCCTTGGGAGCACCCTGATTTTTGAGGAGGTGAACGACGATTTAGGTCTGACCTATCGCTATGCTTGGCAGACATCGCACCGATATGGGTTTGTCAAAAAATCCTGGTTAACGAATCAGGGCGACGCGCCTTTACACATCAATCTGCTCGATGGTGTGCAAAACCTACTTCCCTATGGCGCAACGCCAGGCACTCAAAACGAATTGAGCTGCTTGGTCGACGCCTACAAGAAAAACGAACTCGACCTGCAGACGGGCTTGGCGGTGTACACCATGAGTTCGCTGCTGACCGACAAGGCTGAACCCAGCGAAGCACTGTCGGCGACGGTGGCCTGGTCGTATGGGTTCGATCAGCCGACTTATGTGTTGTCTTCCGTCCAGCTTGATGCCTTTCGACATACGGGCGTGATTGAGACGGAACGGGAGATGCACGGCAGGCGAGGGGCCTATTTCGTCAACAATCGCATCACACTGCAAGCAAGCGAGCAGCGGGCGTGGGGCATTGTCGCCGACGTGAATCAGGGCCCTGCGGGGGTCGCCAACTTGCGTGTGCGACTGACCAGACAAACCGTTACATACGCAGATGTTGATCAAGACATCGCCCTCGGCAACGATCGCTTGGCGAAAATCATCGGCACGGCCGATGGCTTTCAGGCGACGAGCGAAATGCTCAGCACCGCTCATCACACCGCTAACGTGCTCTTTAACGTGATGCGTGGCGGCTTATTTGATGACAACTATGTCATCTCGAAACGCGACTTCCAGAGTTTCTGTAGCACCTGGAACCGCGGGGTCACCGGAGCATTGCCGGCGCTACTCGAGACGCTCCCTGAGGAGATTGACTACCTGACGTTACGCGATGGGATCGATGCGGCTGATGACCCGTTACTAGCGAGGTTGTTTCTGGAATATTTGCCGCTCAGCTTCAGCCGACGTCATGGTGATCCCTCCCGACCGTGGAACCATTTCTCGATTGACGTCCTGACTGAGGACAACCAGAAGCGCTTGGCGTACGCGGGTAATTGGCGAGATATCTTCCAGAACTGGGAGGCGCTTTCGGCATCTATCCCCGGTTTTATTGAACATATCATCTGCAAGTTTGTGAGCGCTTCAACGGCGGATGGATACAACCCGTACCGCATTACCCGCGAGGGTATCGATTGGGAGAAACCCGAGCCCGAGAACCCCTGGGCCAACATCGGTTATTGGGGTGATCATCAGATCATTTATCTCTTGAAGTTGCTTGAAAGCGCTGAAGCGCATTTTCCCGGTAGCGTGCCCGCACTGCTTGACCGTGGGGTTTTCGCATATGCCAACGTGCCTTACCGAATCAAAGGGTTCGATGCGCTGCTCAGCAATCCCTATGACACCATCAGCTTCGACTTCGCGCTCGACGCCGTGATTGAGGAAAAGGTGCAGGAAGTCGGTGCGGATGGCCGATTGCTGTGGTGCGACGGCAATGTCTATCAGGTCAATCTTCTAGAGAAGCTTCTCGTGACGGTGCTATCGAAGCTGACTAATTTTGTGCCGGGCGGCGGTATCTGGATGAACACGCAGCGGCCAGAATGGAACGACGCCAACAATGCGTTGGTCGGTACGGGTGTCTCAATGGTGACCTTGTGCTACGTACATCGTTTTTTACATGCGCTGGACGGGTTTCTGGCGCAGCGGGTTGAAGAGTCGTTCCCCATCTCTGAGGAAGTGGTTGCACTATTCGAAGGCCTCAACGATGTGTTTGTGCAACAGGCTGAAACTTTGTCACGCGGGGCTGTCTCTTCCGAGCAGCGATACGCTGTGGTGGAGCAGTTGGGCCGCGCCGGGGAGCGATACCGCTACACGATTTATGCCAACGGTCTTTCAGGGCGTCAGGTCGCGTTGAGTGCTGCCAAGGTTAGAGCATTCATAGCATCCTGCTTGCCCGCTGTGGCGCGCAGCATCCGAGACAACCAGCGCGAGGATGGCTTGTTCCATGCGTATAACCGCATTCGCGTGTCGCAGGGATCTGCTGACGTTATTGTGCTCGATAAGATGCTGGAAGGGCAGGTTGCGGTGCTTAGTGCAAAGGTCCTCTCGGCACAGGAGTGCCTTCAGGTGCTCCAGGCACTGCGTGAATCTGACCTGTATACGGCGCGCCAGCAGAGTTATCTCCTTTACCCCGAAAAGACACTGACGCGTTTTGCAGATAAAAATCACCTGTCAGATGCCGACCTTAAACGAGCTCCCTTGCTCGGACGGTTACTGGACGCAGGGGGTATGCAAATCGTCGAGAGAGATGAAAAGGGTTGTGTGCACTTCAACGGCGCTTTTACGAAGGTCGATGATGTGGACCTCGCACTGACGAAACTCGAGGGGACTGGCCTTGCGATGAGTGAGCTCGAGAGAGAGCAGGTGACTCACCTGTTCGTCGAGCACTTTGAGCATCATTTATTTACGGGTCGCTCGGGCGGTATGTATGCCTATGAGGGAATCGGTTCTATTTATTGGCACATGGTGAGCAAGTTGCTCTTGGCGGTGGGCGAGGTTGTGCAGGACGCCGTTGCCGCCAATGCCGCCACGGACACGATCGATGCCTTGAAAGCGTGTTATGAGGACGTCCGTGCTGGGATTGGCTTCAATAAACCACCCGCGGTGTATGGCGCGTTTCCAACCGATCCTTATTCACATACGCCGGGATTTGCGGGCGCCAAACAACCCGGTATGACGGGTCAGGTGAAAGAAGAAGTGCTGACGCGGCTGGGCGAAATGGGACTCTCCGTGTCGCAAGGGTGCTTGGTCTTTGGCGGCCCGTTGCTGCGAGACCCCGAATGGCTTCCCGCCGCCGCACAGTTTGATTTCATCGACATCTCGGGTGCCTCCCGTTCGCTTATGCTCAATGCGGGCGAAATGGGTTTCACTTTTTGTCAGGTGCCTGTCGTGTTGCGGCGAGGAGAGCAGGCATCCGTCGTGGTGCACGACAGGGATCAGGGCGAGACAATATTGGACGGTAACGTACTACCCCGAGACATCTCGCACGACATCTTTATGAAGCGGGGCGCTGTGGCGCGCTTGACGGTGACGGTTCCCCGTTAGGGTTTATCACCGTTGCTAGAGTGGTGTTGAGATCGCTGTGAGTGACGTGGACGGATGGCCACAATAAAAACGGCGTAGGCCTCATCGAACCGTGCGCGCTATGGCTGCAGTGCCCACTCTTCTTCCCGCTGCGACGCTATTTCGTCACGATCCGGAGAACTCGTTGTGCGGCGTTGCGCGAGAGCTTCCTTAATTTCACCGGCAGCTTGCTCGTCGAGCGTATAGCCGCGCATGGCCCACAGCGCGATCAGGGTACCCGTGACGGGCACCGCAATGAACGCCAGTCTGAGTTGTGCCAAAGTAGAGTCGGTCTGGATTGCCACACTTTGATCGAACCCAATGACGCCGAGAATGAATCCGCTCAATAACCCGGCAAATGCCAAGCCAAACTTCACCATCCACCAATAAATCGCGCCAAACAGCCCCTCACGGCGTGCCCCGGTTTGCAGCTCGTCCAGGTCGCAGATATCGGCGGTCATTGACATCATGATCGTAAACAGTCCGCCAATACCGAAGGCAAAGAGCGGTATGGGGGCGAACATCAGATAGGGGTTGTTGGGGTTGAAGCTCCACCAAAAGAGCGCATAACCGAATACGGATATCGATTGGGTGATCATGAAGGTCGCGCGCTTCCCATAGCGCTGCGCCAGCCAGTTGACGGTTGGGATGACCAGGAAGCAGGTGCAGAGTGCTGAGACGCTTCCGAACAGGGTAGGCCATACCCCTGCCACAGCCGGATCGCCCTGATTCATGTAGTACACGATGATGAACCAGGCGAATCCAGCGACAGTGTTGTAGGCGTTGAAGATGCAAAAGGTCGCGATACAGATCTGCTGAAAGGGTGGGCAGCGCAGCGTGACGATGATGCCCTGAAGCAGCTCGGACAGCGCAGAAGTGGCGGATTGCCCAGCGGCAAGTGTTTCTGTCTCGGGTCGGTCGTGGGAGGTCGCAGTACAAAAAATCGCCGGTACCATGGCAAGAAGCATGCAGACGCCGCCTACCCAGATGGAAAGTGTACGGGCGCCCTCGGTGGCGCTATCAAACCAGTTGGGGTCGTAAAGAATGACCCAAAACCAGGGCGCGATGACCCAGGCCCATTGTCCAATCCATTGCGCCACCGCCATGAGTCGCGTGCGCTCGTGGTAGTCGTCGCTCATTTCATACCCCATGGCGACGTAGGGCACACTGAATATGGTCAGTCCGA
This sequence comes from Halieaceae bacterium, assembly GCA_002721785.1. Classification (GTDB taxonomy): domain Bacteria; phylum Pseudomonadota; class Gammaproteobacteria; order Pseudomonadales; family Halieaceae; genus Luminiphilus. The sequence continues at coordinate 6,571 of PBLO01000043.1, read as the reverse complement.
TAAAAAAGACGCTGGACCAGCACAAGAAATAGACAAAATTGTATAGCTGGCTGTTCTCTGCGGAGAGTTGCCACATCGCCATGTACGACAAACCTGAGAGAATAGCGCCGATAAAGACATAGGGTCGGCGTTTACCCCAACGAGATACGGTTCGATCAGAGATGAATCCCATGATCGGGTCGGTCACACAGTCCACCAGTTTGGGCAGAAAGAAAATGAGGCCCCACAAGAAGGGACTCATGCCCAGGCTTTGCACGAGAATCACCATAAAGATCCCGAGCGCAGCGGGGAACATTTGATTGGCGAGCATGCCAACGCCAAATGCCACTTTCTGGCCCACAGGGATTCGTTTTGCTTCCATCGACGACACGCTTCGCATCACGCTTTTTATGGCCGCAGATGGTATCAACGGTGATGCTGGACGCCCGCTCAAAGCGGTTCAAGAGGGTAAATCCTGCGATTAATGGGTGAGGTCGAGCAATCCCCCTAAAGTCCAGTCACAACAGAATTGCCTCGATCGCGCCCGATACCCCCGACGCATTGGGGGCGAGGGTCAGGAAGGGCTGTGGGTGATCACTTAGTCGCGCTGCTCGTCGGAGAAGAAACCCGTCGCCACGCCATCTTCACCGTAAACGGGTTCTTTAACGTCGACGCGGAACTTGTGCGTTTCTGCATTGATAATGTTGTACTGGGCCAGGTGGCCAAACATATTTCGGTACCACTCCCCCTGCAGGTGGGCTTCGAGGTCAGCACCGCTTTCCCATTCTTCGTACACGACGACGCGGCCGGGGTGGTTGAGGTCAGCAGTCCATAAGTAGTGAATGCAGCCTTTTTCGGTGTATGCACCGTCGATGAGCGCCTTGCCTTTAATCAAGGCCTCATCCCTCACCTCAGGGGGAAATTCAACGATTCCTGCTACGACAACTCGAGACATGGTGACTTCTCCAAATTTTCAGTTTCAGCAAATGAAGGATGTAAATTGGGGGATCGTTGGTCCCTGACAGCCGCCGCTTCACCATAACCGCCCTGACCGCTGATCTCTGCCCATTGTCTAAATAGATCGCTCGCCGGCACGGCACCTTCAACGATCAGCTGCCGCCAGACTTTTGCCGAGTGCATATAGTAAGGCACGCTGCCGGGTAACAGGGCGAGCGAGAGTGGTTCAGCCAATTCCAATTCATTGATCCCAGTCTAATACGCCGCTTCAATTTGTCACTTGAGACCTTGCCGCTTACCTGATCAGTTATACACCGTACTGGCCGTCATATACGCCAGAGTGGACCGGACGGCGCCGATCACCTTTGCAAACGAGACGAAATACTCTTCGCCTGCATTGGCGGTGAGGAGATGATGGACCCAGTGGACTCCAACAAATAGGTAGCCCTCGCTATCCTCAGCCATAGCGCTGATCGCGGTGGCGAGGCCAAGGTGCGAAGCACCGCCTCCGGCATCTAAGAAACGTTTGACGTGGTGACTGCCCAAAGACCGCTCGCAACTGATCAACACGCCAAGCCACACAAACTCGTAGGCGTGGCGGCTGAGATGGCGCTCAGTCAGTGCAAGTGTGGAATAGAGCAAGTCGTGCCGCTTCAGTAGATGGAGTCTCGAAATCGCTATCAGGCCATGGTGAGGGAGCAGATATCCCTGTAAGGCGCAAATTTTTCCGAAGCGCTCAGCGCTTAATGCTTCTCCATGGGTTTTGTTTCCACCTTTTCGCTTTTATAAGAGCTGGGCAATTGTGGACGCATGCTTTAAGTTAGCTGCTCGCACACTGCGTGATAATGCGAGATGCTGACTTGATATTGAGTGCCACAACGCGCGGTTTTGTCTGGATTTTTGCTGAGATTGAACTTATCTGGAAACTGTTTTGGTGCTCTATCGATACAAACTCTTGTGAAGACTCGTTCCGTCTTGGTTGCACTCTTGAGACGGCGGTTTTGAAGTGCTGTAGGGGAAGCTTGCTGAACGCAAAATGTATCTTGCTGTTAGGTGCGCTGCTGTTGGCTTGCAGTACTGCTGCTCGCTCTGCGTCTACAGTGCATTCGGCGCATGATGTCATCGTCGTTGGGGCCGGGAGTGCGGGCCTTTATGCGACGAAAACCCTTCAGAGCCTCGGTTATGAGGTATTGATTATTGAAGCCACCGATCGTGTGGGCGGGCGGGTGAAAAGTGCCTCGCTCGGAGATATTCGGGTTGAGCTTGGCGCGGAGGAGCATTATTTGGCCACTGGTAATAACCCGATATGGCCTGCGATGCGCGCCGAGTTTGGTGATGACATTTACGTCGATGCTTATGAGGGCCTTACTGCTTACTCAATAGACGGTGGCGCAGGCACCTGCTGGACAAAGCTGTCAGCTTTGAATCCGTGCTCCAATGATAGTGACGTCGATCTAGTAGAACGCTTTTGGGAATGGTATTGGGTGCCTGAGTTACATCAGGATGATACCAGTACCGTTGCTGACGATGTGTTAGATGAATTCGGTGTTGCCGCCGGACATCGCGCTTACCACTTGCTGGATTCCGGTGTTGCAGGGGGGTCTTTCGCCACAAATTTGGATCAATTGGGTGCCCGGAGTCTCGCTCTGGAAAGTAATAGCTGGACACTTTCTGACCAAACGAAGGTGATTGGAGATAAAGATCTTGGCTACGCGGACGCGTTGTCGATCCTCTGGTGGGACAGCGTGCTTAAGACGGGTACCGTGTTGCTCAATAGTCCGGTTGTGGCAATCGATACAAGTGGTTCAGACGTTGTCGTTACTGATGCGACAGGGCTCATGCATATCGCTCGGCAAGTGATCGTTACAGTCTCTATCGGGGTGCTTCAGCAGGAACTGATTGACTTTACGCCTGACCTGCCTGCGAGCACGGTGACAGCCTACAACAGTATCGGTTTCGACAAAGGTATGAAGGTGGCGTTGAGGTTCGAGTCGCCATGGTGGGAAACCGAAGGACAGTCACTCGCCTGGTTGGTAACAGAGGGTTTGGCCGGTGCTTGTTGGGTGCCCAGTAATTATAAACGTGAGTCGAGCTCACATATTCTGATGTGCTATCCGATGGGGTCCAATGGTGCTGAGCTCGCCGACATTGGGTTGGCCGCAGGCGACGGTGATGCTGGCGAGCGAGCCCTTGTCGCAGCAATTCTTGAGGATCTAGATCGCGTTTTTCCACAAGCGCTCGGAGAGGCATCATCCAATTTTCTGGAGGCAGTAGTTCAAGACTGGGGCAGCGAAACATATACGCTAGGAGTTTATTCCTACCCTAAAGTGGAAACGAGGCCTTCCGTGACAGATAACCAGCGGCGGGTTCTGAAAACGCCTGTAGCGGACAATCGCATTTTTATCGCCGGTGAGGCGACCCATGAGACACATCCGGCCACCGTTGTAGGTGCTCTCCACGAGGGAGAAAGGGCTGCGCTACAGGTTCACATTGTGAACGGTTCACCGGGTAACCCACCCACTTTGTCTGCTACTTTAGCGCCGTGGCGCTGGACCTTGGAGAGGTACACACGCCCTCGGCACATTCCAGACCCCCACCCCAGATGGCCAGTTCCGTAAAAATGGCGCTCACTAGAGACTGACGCTGGGTGCCGTGGCGTATTTACCATGCAGAATATTGGCGATAGTGTCGGAATGGTGAGGTTAAATAGGGCATTTACATGACCACTAAATCCGGCTATTCGATCTGCTCTATCTGTGACATTGGCTGTCAGGTCAGAACGGAGTCAGAGGATGGCCGTGTGACCCGTGTCATCGCGCACGACAATCCCCTGTTGGCCAAGAATATCTGTTTCAAAGGCGTCGCTGCGCCGAGTATTCACAACGCCCCCGATCGTCTGCGCGTGCCGCTTAAGCGAGTGGGTGAGCGCGGTGAGAATCGCTGGCAAGAGATTAGCTATGAGCAGGCGATGGACGAGATCGCCGAGCGCCTGAAGAAAGTGGTCGCCGAATACGGAGCAGAGGGCATGGCGGTGTCAACGTCGGGTTGGAACACCCAGACGACGCAAGCCGCAGACCGGCGCTTTATGAATCTGTTGGGTGCACCAAACTGGATCAGCGGCGTCTCGCTCTGCGCCGGTAATACGGCTGCGATTAACCGTCTTACCTACGGTTGGTTCCCGATGGGCGACTTTCAGAACACGAACTGCATCGTGCTCTTTGGCCACAATCCAAAGAAGCATTCGTGGACGCCGATCTACAACATGATCGAAGCTGCGCGGGCGCGGGGTGCCAAGGTCATCGTGCTCGACCCTCGGGTGTCAGAGCAGGCTGAGGTGGCTGATGTGCACTTGAGGCTGCGCTCGGGTACCGACGCGGCGATGTGTCTTGGCTGGCTAAAGGTGATCTTCGACGAAGGCCTTTATGACAAGAAATTTGTGGCCAAGTGGTGCACAGGGTTCGATGAACTCAAGGCTCGTGTCGACGAGTATCCACTTGAGAGGGTGTCAGCAATCACAGGCGTCGATCAGGCGCTGATTGCCGAGGCCGCAAGGCTTTACGCGACGGCTGACGGAGCCATCATTCCCTGGACACCCATCACCGATATGCAAATTTCGTCCACGTCTGCTATCCGCTTGCACTCGATTCTGCGCGCGGTGACCGGCAATTTGGATGTGGTGGGAGGTGAAACACTGGGTGGCTTCAATCCAGATATTATTTCCGAGTCTGAGCTGGCACTTCACGATCACCTCTCTGACGAGCAAAAGGCCAAGCAACTGGGGTATGAGAAGCATCCCGCCTATACCTATCGGGTAGCCGAGATGCTCAAGCCGCCCACGGAAAAAGTCTGGGGCTACCCCTACGCCGATATCGTCATGGGTTGTCACATGGCGAATCCCAGTGAGGTCTTCCGCGCCATGGCCCATGGGGATCCCTATCCGATCAAGGCGTTTTTTGCACTGGGTAACAACGCACTCATGAGTTACCCCAATCAACACCAGATTCATAAGGCGATGTTGAATCAGGATCTGATCGTTGCCCACGAGCTATTCATGACGCCGACCGCGATGATGGCGGACTATGTGCTGCCCGGCGATGCTTTCTCGGAGCGCAATCATATTGCCGATACCTGGAACTGGACCACGCGGCTCGGACTCTCACAGAAAGTGGCAGACGCCCCGGAGCAGGCCAGCAACAGCTACCAGTTCTGGCGAGATCTCGCGGTGCGTTTTGGCTTTGAGGAGTGGTTCCCCTGGTCCACCCACGACGAGGTGCTCGACTACCGTTTGTCACGCTCTGGCCGCAGCTTCGCGGATTTCGAGGCACAGGGTTTCATGGAAATTCCACCCGCGAAATACCGCAAGTATCGGAAGACCGGCTTTGCGACACCCTCGGGCAAAGTCGAGCTGTCCTCCTCGGTGCTCGGGGATCTGGGTTTTGATCCCCTGCCTTACTTCCGCCCGGGGCCGGCAACGTCAGAAGACTTTCCCTACTTGGTATTCAATGGTGTGCGGGAAGATCCGTTTTTTCAGACGGGCCAACGCAACATCAAAGAACTCAGAGACCGATGTCCAGTGCCCCGGATCTTTATGCATCCCGATGATGCGAAAGGAGAAAATCTCACCGATGGCGAGTGGATTGAACTGCAAACCGCTTATGGCGCAGTGAGCGCGGAGCTTTCGGTGCAGCCCAATATGAAAGTGGGGCATTTACGGGTTCCCCACGGCTGGTGGTACCCAGAGGCAACTGAGACCGAGACGCTGGCTGGCGCATTTTTATCGAGCGATGCGGTGCTGTGCTCCGACGACGACGAGTTTCTGGATCGCGAGCAGGGCATCCCCCATTTCAAAGGGTTCCCGGGCAGGGTGGTGAAGACCACAAAACCTGAAGCAATTGGAGCGGCGTAGGTGACCCAGCGTTCTGAGGTCAAGCAACGTTATCTGGAAACCAAGGCGCACTTATTGGGTTGGCTGGCGTCAAAGCTGTTCACTTATCGTACAACGGGCGTGGACGGCTTCGTAAAGCGAATCCTGTTGCCCAAAAAAGACAAGGCTACCGTCGAGGAAACGTCTAACCGTAAATTGTAACGGGCGAGGCGAGGAGAGATGGTAGCTACGGGTGGACTTGAACCACCGACCCCAGCATTATGAATGCTGTGCTCTAACCAGCTGAGCTACGTAGCCACATAAGGAAATCTGTGAGGCGCGCGATTCTGCAAAACTCCGTGATTGAAGTCAACCAGTTAGGCCTTTCAGCTCACCCGTGGTGACTGGAACCGCTCGCTAACCGGATAGACAGCCCCCCATGAGTGACCAACAGGAGGACCCCTACGCCGGGTTACAAGGCAGGCTTGCGAAGACGACTGACGAGGCGCGCGCCGCGGCGGTCGCTAAGCGGCATGCCGGCGGGGGGCGCACTGCGCGGGAGAACCTCGCTGATCTCACCGATGGCGGCGCCGTGTCGGAGTACGGTCAGTTGGCGGTTGCGGCCCAGCGGACGCGGCGCGAGGGTGACGCGCTGTACGCAGAGACCGCCGCGGATGCCGTGATCACGGCGGTCGGCGCCGTCAACGCTGAGCTATTTTCTATTGAGCAGAGCCAAACGGCGCTGATCATTAATGATTACACGGTGCTAGC
>PBLO01000013.1 GCA_002721785.1 Halieaceae bacterium | reverse complement strand
AGTTGCTCGCTGGACTTCCAGTCGTCATCGTAGGACTTATAACCCCAGGTGGTGTTCATGGTTTGGCAGGCTTCCCAGTCGTAGTCCAGTCCCGTTGGAGGAATGTGCTGCTCTGGGGTGCGGAGATCCCCAACCTCGCCGTACACACCGTCTTTGCCATAGATCAATCGATTATTGAAAATGATGCCCGGTTGCAGGTCGGTAAGGCCGTCGAACATGGCGGCGCGGTCCGCGGTCATATCGATGGGCGTATCCCACCATAGAATCGAAATTTCGCCGTAATTGGATAGCAGTTCTCGGACCTGAGGCACGGCAATGTTGCGGAGATAGTCATCCATATTGCCGTTTTGAGCCGGATCCCAACGTCCCTCCCAAGTTGCGCCTCCGGGGTGCACCCAGTCTTGCGCTTGAGAATAGTAGAAGCCGAGTTTGATACCGTGTTTGCGAGCAGCCTCGGCCAGAGGTTTTAAAAGATCCTTGGCATGAGGCGTTGAGTCGACGACGTTCCAGTCGCTCGCCGCCGTGTCAAACAGTGCGAACCCATCATGGTGCTTGGCGGTTATGACGATGTACTTCATCCCGGCATCCTTGGCGAGGCGCACCCAGGCCTCCGGGTCATAATTCACAGGGTTGAATTCTCTGGAGTACTGTTGGTATTCGCTCACCGGGATACGACCATAGTGCATGATCCATTCGCCGATATTTTCTATTTGCTCGCCCTTATGCGTGCCCGCCGGCACCGCGTAGACCCCCCAATGGATAAACAATCCGAAGCGCGCTTCCCGCCACCAAGCCATCCGCTGGTTGCGGTCACCAGTGTTTTCGTCGTGGTAGGGGCCTTTGTATAGGCCTTCATCTTCAGCAACGCCATATATGGGCATACAGAGCAGGACCGAAATGAGGGCCGCCTGGCAAATGCTTCTGAGCAAATGAATTTTCAATGGTGTTATCCCTCTTACAAAAAAGCATATCACCGGAGCAAATGACGGAGCCACTCGGTTCGGATGGCCTCTGAGGGGCAGATGTTGAAGCCAAGTCGGCCTCTCACCTAGTATGTGTGGCACATCGAGAGTCGAGGCAGGCAATGTATTTGCGTTATCAAGAGCAAGACTGCGACTTAACCCTGCGGGAGGGCATTGCCGAGTACCACGCTTACCTTTAAGCCATTGGCAGAAAGGCTATGGTCGATCATGCGGGTTCGCGTCTCATCCGCTCCGCCATATCCCTCAAAGCCGCATAAAAGCGTCAGTGCGGCCTTGAATTTACGACAGATACCCCTCTTTTTACGACAGTTTTTTACGACAATTGCCGTCTGCTGAGTAAATGGGCGGGGCTGATTTATAGGGCGGGGGCCCCTAAAGCCTGCTGCTGGTAACAGTGATACTGCTGGTACACATCAGACGCCGAATTGCTAATAGCCAATAGCTGTTGTGATGGTTGCTGTATAACCCCCCAGTCGCGAACCATCTCGTGAGCTGAACCTGATGGATCGCTATCGAATATCTTTAAAAAATTGTGTTCCATCGGTATCCCATGTGGGCGCATCAATTCCCGTATCCTCGGCCTGGTACACCCCTTCAGTGTCGTCTTCTACTCCTTCACACTCGTCTATCGGCATTCCCGCCGCGAGGTATGATTTATAGGAAACCTGCGATTCAGCGGCGGACAGCCGTCGCCAAGTACCGCCCTCTGCCCAGAAGGCATCCTCTCCGTCTCTTCCGACGACAGTTCCCTCACAGTTATCGGATGCATAGTATTTAGTAAAGCTATCGTTGTAAGCGCTAGAGTCAGGCCTAATTCGTCCTACCACCTCAATCCGACCATTGATCCGCCAAAGAATGAAATTTTCATCCCGTCCAGAAATGACGGTGCCGTTTGAGTCAATCCAGACCGGCGATCCATAGACGGCGCCGTCCTCCTGGGCACTGTTGACCCCTGTATTGATCGCACTCTTTAACGCGTTGAAGTTCTCATTGATCTTTTCCGCATCAGTTACTTCACCGTTTGAGAACGTGTGAAGGTCTTGAGCAAACGCGAGGGAGGGAAGTAAAGCTAAGGCTAAGAGCAAACTGTGCATGCAAAAACACTAAAACAGATGCGTTGCTGGATTCAAGCAGAAGAAAAGGAGCCAATACAGGCCCCTTTCGTCTAACAAGGACGTTTCAGCAGCTTTCCATTTCACCGCTGTCCAACTAATCTGCCAAGATGGGTGCTAATGCCGCAGACCGGAAACGCCTGTCGCTGATACAGATGATCCTGCTTAGATGCTTAACAGCTCTGTTTGAAAAAACAGCGATGGCTAATTTTCATCGCGTTGTTTCTGTCGACGCTCCGTTTCTTCCATCAAATCACGTAACGCGTGGATTTCCAGCTGAAGTGTTTCTCGCATTAACTTGACTTGATCATCGAGGACCCGCAAGCCGTTCCACAGCAGCCAACTATTGATCGCCAGTAATAAAATGACGCCGCCCGCGGTGATCAAAAAGAGTTGATCCATAACACTCAGTCTCCCCGATAGTCCGAGTTTTTTGTCCGAAGTCAGATGCTACAGCATGTTAAAGGTCAGCTACTGATTTGACGAGGCCTTGATTTTTTCGATGCATTGATGAAGACCGAGGACTTACGTGATGATGGCTGCCTCGGCAACGTTCACGCAGGGTTATTTTACACTCGTTAGCAAACTGTCGTGACGCAGCGCATACCTGTCGCCTATTGATTTAGTCTGTACACCCAACATTATTCTCCGGGTCAACGCATATCGGTTGCAATTATGAGGATCACCTTGAAGAGTTCTTTACTATGCCTCGCGGCACTGCTCGTATACATCTACACCGACCCGGGGTTTGCCAGTGACGGTACCGGGGCAAGACTACTCAACCAAGTCAACTTCTCCGCCTCTCTGACGACCGCCGGGCAACCGACCGAGAAAGAGTTAGCGCTCATCGCTGAAAATGATTACGACCGTGTCATTTTTCTGGCGTTTAGTAACCATCCCAAACGGGTTCCCAACGAAGACGTCATTGTAAGAAGCCTTGGCCTGCAGTTTATTCATATCCCAGTTGACTGGGACTCTCCCAGTCTTGCCGATTTTGAAACCTTTGCCGCGATAATGCAGACGGCTCCAGCCGGCAAGACGCTGGTTCACTGCGAAGTAAACTTCAGGGCGTCAGTATTCGGTTTCCTGTATCAGGTCCTGTACGCTGACGCGGACATGGACGACGCGATGTCAGTGATGCAATCGGTATGGGTGCCTAATGACACGTGGCAAGGTTTTATCCTGCGAGTGATGAATGAAAAAGGATTCGACTATCCGGCGCTCTAGCATCAAAGGGCCCATTGTCAGAGGCTGTTACCGCGGGGGTTGCCTTGATAGATCCTATCTTTTGCAAGCGCGTTGATTTACCTTGATTGGCGCCAGTTTCGTTCAACTAACGGTGGAGAGAGAGATGAAAAAGCTTTATGTGAGTTTGTTGGCAGGCCTGATAGCGGCTCTGCCAGCCCACGCGGCCGACGAGCCGGTAGTGATTGGGGAAGTGACAATGCCGGCTGTGCAAAGCAGCGCAGCGTTTAAGCAGGTTAAAAAAAAGCTGGGTAAATGGGAAGGAAAGATGACCCAGGGCCTCACGGGAGCCGTCATCGATGTTTCCTATGAGTGGCGGCTGACCTCGGGGGGTAACACTATCACCGAGACGTTGGTTGAAGATGGAGTAGAAATGCTCACCACCTATAGCGACGACAATGGGCAGCTGGTGGTTAAGCATTACTGCGCGCTAGGAACACAACCGGTCTTCAGTGTTAGGAGTGTGTCAGATACCGAGCTGGCGTTAGCACTCGATGAATCAGCCAATGATCTTCACGCTGAACACGAGAGCTTCGTGACGTCGATGAAGTGGACCATGCAGAACGATAACAACGACTCTATGCTTTTCACCAACACCGTCATGCTTAATGGTGAACTGACGGAGAATTCGGCGCTGTTGACGAAAGTCGATTAGGGTCCCTAGAAGGGCGGACATCGTCAGCAGATGCCCACGCGATAGAGCAGCGTTATCCTGCTCTATCGCCAGAGCATGTCACAATGGTTTGTCACTCTGCCCCTGTTCTCGGCGAGGCATCGAGGAACTCATGGTTTTACGTTATCAACAGCAAGATTGCGCCCTGACGCTGCGCGAAGGTGTGGCGGAGTATCACCGTTATCTTGCTCAGATCGGCCGAAAAGCTATGGTCGATAGTGAAGGCTCTCGTTTAATTTTAGAGCACGACACGACCCACGTGATCTTTGGTATGGATACATCGCTGGAGCAGGAGGCCGGACTCGATACCTGGCTGCTGTTCGGATGCCAGTACGAATGGCGCTACCTTCGTGGATACACCCAATTGCCGGACATAAAAGCTTTATATCGGGCTTTGATCTCGGAAAAAGGTTGGCGTTTATTTCCCAGGATGTATTGGAAGTGTCTGGGCCTCAAATGGCGGATCGTTCGCCGGACCCGGCATATGACTAACAAATGGCCTTTTCAATTCCCCGAGGAGTGGTTGGATCAGCCGATTGCCACATTGAGAGAGTGGCATGGCATTCGCGTGCTAACGATAGGTGAGCTAGCGACTGGGGATTTGATCGAGTGGAGTGGAAATTACTGAACGCTCATATTGCATTGCTGCAGCGCTTGATCTTGGAGTCTGCTTTGCGCGATCGAATGGTGCGTGCTGGTGTGGTGAAAGCCTCAGCGTTGACAGTAACCCTGACAGTGATGGCAAGTCTCTCGGGCTGTGGATGGGATGGTTCGCCCTTGAGCGGTGAAAAGCCTCTGGCAGACAAGGTTTCAGTGACTGAAGCGAGTGATATTGAACAACTTACTCGGGTGCTTGCCGAGCAATCTGACAGTGTGAAAGCGCATTCCGGCATCCGGCAGAGACGCTGTCTTTTTTCGGTATTAAGCCAGGAACGACGGTAGTAGAGACGGACCCTGGCGGTGGTTGGTACAGTCGGATTCTGCTTTCTTATCTGGGTAAGTCGGGGAGACTCATTGGCGCGGATTTTGCCGTGGATATGTACCCGTTATTTGATTATTACAGTGCGGAGGAGCTCGCTGCTAAATCGACTTGGAGCGAGCGTTGGCCCAGCGAAGTCATGACTCTTGGTGAGGGCGCTCGAGCGGAGGCCTTTTATCTTGGAAGTATGCCTGAAGCATGGATCGGGGAGGTCGACGCTTTTTTGTTTGTGCGATCTTTGCATAATCTTGAGGCATTTGAAGATGAGGGCGGCTACCGCACGCGCGCGCTGAGCGAGGCATTCCGGGCGCTCAAGCCCGGTGGTATCGTGGGTGTTGTTCAACATATGGGGCCCGAGTCCCACTCTGACGAATGGGCATCGGGTGATAATGGGTATCTGAAGCGTAGTGCCGTGATCGCCTCGATGGAGACTGCCGGCTTTGTCCTCGACGGTGAATCTGACGTCAACCTTAATCCGGCAGATGTCCCCAGTGAGAGTGAATACGTCTGGAGGTTACCGCCGACGTCAGAGCAGGTTGGAGACGCTGAGCTTGCGGAGGCTTACGCGGAGATTGGTGAATCGAATCGCATGACCCTGCGTTTTCGGAAGCCGGGCGCAGATGAATGATTAAGGTTCATGAAAATATAGAGCAGCATTTCCCCACCCCTGTGCTCGTGCGCCAGCATGAGGGTATTGAGTCGCTCAATGAGGCTCTCGGCGCATTGATGGAGCAGGCAGTGGGTGCGGAATCGAATGCAGCGCCCTCATCAAGTAATACCACGCAGGGCGGTTTTCAGAGCGCGCCGGGTGAGGACTTTCTCGATCGTGATGACGAGGCCCTTCGCGCACTCAAGGGGCAGATTGTTTGGCCTGCCGTAGAAAGCTACTTGTCGCAGGTCTTGGACTGCGATCCCCTCATGACGCCAGTCGCCATAAGCAGTTGGGCCGTGTCTCTGGGGGCGGGGGACTGGCAAGCCCCGCATTTTCACCCCAAGGAATACACGCTGATTTCCGGGGTCTACTATGTATCTGTGCCCGAGGCGCCGGAACCCGAGGGTTGCCTTGAGTTCGTTAACCCCAATCTGAATGCGGTGAGTATCGGCAACCAGCCTTCGGGCCGATTGCATCGACCCGAAACCGGTCAGCTCATTTTATTTCCGCCTTACTACATGCATTTCGTGCACCCACTCAAAAGCGACGCACCCCGCCACGTGATCGCCTTTGATGTCCGACTGAATCAATCGTAGCGCGCTGCAGCGAGGGCTCGGTTAACGGCTGAAGCCACTGACCAAGTCGTTGTATTCAACGGTGAAGCCACTTGCCGCCGCAAAGGCCTTGTACTGTTCTGACACTGCGCCATAGGTGGCGAGGCGGTGATTCGCGGTCAGCCGGAAGAGGTCATCGGCAAAGTGTTGAGTAAAACGTTCGTCATGGAAGAGCATCGCCGCCGCATCAGAGTAGGTCTCCATAAACGTAATGCGTTTGCCGTCTTCGCTAATAAATGCCCGATAGACGAGTGTCTCCGGTTCGTCTGGCTCATTGAACGCGACCATCCGCGTCATTAACGCTTGCACCTCGCTGAGGGCGCCTTCTGCAATGTCCGCCTCGAATAACACCATCACCGCGTTATCAATGGGTGGCTCGGCAGAGACGTGTAGGCTTAGGAGCAGGCAATTGAGGGAAAATAGTCGGCGTACGCTAAATTTCATCGGTTCTCACGCATAGGGTTGTAGGTTGCCTAGCGGCATGTCGGATGTTGCCAGACTAATCGGCGGAGGTATGAAAGGCGAGGATCGTCGTGCTCGTGGGTTTGAAAAACGCGGCACATAGGCATAGGTTAGGGTCTGACGTAACAGGGGGCTCAACATGATCATTCGAACACTTCTTATCGCGATGGGGGCAATGCTGCTTTCAGCATGTCAACCTCAGTCCAGTGAAGATGCCGCAACGATTGCTGCGGCCAAGGCAGGCTACGACGCCTTTGCGACAGGCGATATGGAGGCCTGGGCCAAAACACAGGCTGCCGACGCCAAGTGGACCATGCCGAAAGGATTTCCTTATGCCGGCACCTATTACGGGCCGGAGCAGGTGATCGATGAGGTATTTGCCCCAATCGGCGCGCTGTGGCCTGACTTTAAGGTCGAGCCCGTGGCGTTTCACGCTTCGGGCAACGTCGTTTTCGTCGAGACCAAGATGACAACCGGCGGACAAACCAGTGATTCGATCCACAAAGTGGTTATCACTGACGGCGTCTACACGGAGTTTCAGGTCTACGACGATGCGGGATTCATGATGGCCCATGCTGAAGGCGCGGGCAGCATCGGCACGCAATTCTTTGGTGACGGATCAGCCAAACCCCTTCGCGCAGGCGACACGGCCAGCGTTCAGATGTGGGTGGACTATATTCAGGCCCACAACGACCGTGACTTCGAAAAAATCGCGGCGATGAATACCGATAACTTCAAGGGCGTTGCGCCGACCGGGGAAGTGGTGAGGGGTTCGGAGGCTCATAGGGCGTTTCTTGAGAATTGGATCGCGGCGGAGGACCCTCAATGGCAAGTCTGGTGGGTGATCGCGAATGATGGCGAAAATGCCGAGGGCGAGACGGAGCAATGGTTAGCTACGGGCAATATCGTGACGGCTACGGGCCCGGACGGTGCTGAGAAGAAAACCTATGAGACCATCGATATATTGATCGAAGACGGCAAAATCAGGCTGCTCAATGTTGCGGCGCAGGCGATGCCGCAATGAGGCATCGCTCCTGCCGGTCTGCTCTCACACCATGACGATATGGTGTGAGAGCGCCTCAGGTTCATCGGCGTAACCGCGACCAACAGCCAGATAACCTGAGAACAGTACATAAAAATAAAAGGTAAAAGGGAGATAGCGATATGAAGAACGTATTCGAACGCGCGGTGATGCTGTGTGCGATGGCGCTGATGCTGATGGCGAACGGTGCAGTAGCGGAAGATCTTCGAATCATCGGAGAAGATAAAAGCTTTGTGACTACTTTGCCCTCGGGAGAGGAAATCACCATCACGCGTCAGATGACTCCGTGTGCCAAAAATAAAGGCTGGTTGCAGCCGTTGGTACCCGAGCCCGGCATTGTTCCCGTCACGGAAATCGAAGTGCTGAATGCCATCGGCGATCCAAATACGATCCTGGTCGACATGAGAACGGAGGAGTGGTTCCTCGACGCCACAATTCCAGGCTCCGTCAATATCCCCTACACCGAAGTCGCTATGCGCATGGACGAGCTGGGCTGTAGCAAGAGTGACGCCGGCTGGGACTGCAGTAACGCGTCTAACGTGGTCGGCTTTTGTAATGGTCCGGTTTGCCCGCAAAGTCCCACCGCGATGAAGGCGATGATTCGCGATGGCTTCCCCGCTGAGAAAATCCACTACTATCGTGGTGGAATGCTCGATTGGGACGCGCTGGGGCTGACNACAGTCGAGGGTGNCTTCGCCTTCTAATTGACCCTGCCGCGTCTCCGTCATTGACGAAATCCCGAAGGTGCCACAGAGCACCGCCCGGGCAAACGGAGGAGCGGCTTGCTGGCAACCTTAGACTGGTGGGTGATTGGAACCTATCTGATTCTGTTGCTCGGGCTGGGCGTCTTTCTCTCAAGGCACCAGCGGTCTGGCGCCGATTATTTTGTAGCCGGCCGCAGCGAGCGGCCATTCAATATCGCGCTGTCAGTGCTTGCCACCCAATGTTCGACCAACAGTATTCTCGGCGCCCCGGCCTTTGTGGCATTCGCTGCCGGAGGTGGGCTGGTCTGGTTGCAGTACGAGCTGGCGGTCCCGCTGGCGATGATCTTCACCATGATATTCGTAATCCCGATGTTCCAGCGGCTTCAGCTGGTGTCGGTCTATGAATATCTGGAGCGACGCTTTGATCTGAAGACTCGGCTGTTATTAAGCGGGGTATTTCAGGTCCTGAGATTACTGGCGGCGGCCGTCACGATTTATGGCGTTTCGGCGATGATCGACCTCATCACCGGTATCGGATTTTTGGCTTCTGTGCTGATCTTCGGTGCGTTTACGGTGCTCTATGACGTGTTGGGTGGGATCCGCGCAGTGATCTGGAGCGACGTACTGCAGATGGCGATTCTCGTCAGTGTGCTGGGTTATCTGCTCTGGTTGCTCGCGGGGGATGCGGGTGGCCTCGATGTCATGTTGAGTAGTGTCTCGGGAGACAGGCTGGCAGCGCTCGATTTTGGTCATCATGGTCTGGGCGATGGTCACGATTTCGCCTTCTGGCCAATGCTGATCGGCGGCTTTTTTCTCTACGTCTCGTATTACGGCTGTGATCAAAGTCAGGTGCAGAGGCAGCTGTGCGCCAAAAACCAAAGAGATGGTCAGATGATCCTGCTGCTAAATGGTTTGCTGCGCTTTCCGCTGGTCTTGCTTTACTGCCTGCTAGGTATCGGTATCGCGGTCTACGCAGAAAGTCATAGCGAATTTGTGACCTTGCTGCCTGCCACGGACGGTCAGCCCAACTACAACATGGCCCTGCCGCTGCTGTTCCTGATGGAGTTGCCCGACGGTCTGAAAGGGATAGCCATCGTGGGCGTGCTGGCGGCCGCGATGTCGTCTCTGGATTCGGTGATCAACAGTTTATCTGCGGTGACGATGGAGGATTTCGTCAAGCGCTGTGGTTGGGTATCGACGACCTCGGACCGCGTCGAGATTGTCTGGAGTAAGTGGCTCACTGCGCTTTGGGGCGTGTTAGCCGTTGTGCTGGCCTTTTGGGTGGATGACATCGCGAGCACGGTATTGGTTGCGGTGAACAAACTGGGTTCTCTGATCAACGGGCCGCTACTGGCGATTTTTGTGATGGGCTTGCTGACGCAAAACGTGACGGGTCAGGGCGCCAGGATCGGTTTTGCAGCAGGATTTATCAGCAATCTTCTGCTGTGGCTGGGTGCTCCCGAGGTTTCTTGGCTGTGGTGGAACGTCAGCGGGTTTTTAGTCGCAGTCGCTATCGGGGTGCTCACCAGTTGGCCCGGAGCCCGGAGGGTTGCCGCTTCCGACGCTGTTTGGACGCGTACGTTTTTCGTTGGTCAGGGCGTCGGCCGCTCGTGGGTGCTAGGTTACGTCACGCTCGCAGCTGCTCCGTGGGGATTTTTGCTGGTGCTAGCGGTATTTGGTCTGCGGTGACGATTGGCCGCAGTAAAAGGGGAAAAGGGTCAGAGCGCAGGCTCTGACCCTTGCACCATGTTAGCCGCCCATGTTCCCAAAGACCGCCATATCAACTGTCACGATATTTTGTTCAATGGTGCGGATGTCGCTGACTTCCTTGATGAACTTCTGGAAGGCCTTGTCTGCGCGATTGGCATTCATCTGCGCCATGACTGCACCGACGCTCTTGCCTGTGACCGCGACCACGTGCGTGGTATCACCGACGCCGCCAGCCGTTACCGAGAACAGCATGGTGTCGGTTTCACTTGTATCTGTCGCATCCATCATTCTCTGCCAGGACTTGGCGTATTTGGCAGGGTCTGACACCGAGATAAAGATGTACAGCGTGGCAATGCCCGGACCGGCACCCAGCTGGTTATCGACAGAGCCAAGGCCCGTCCCTTCAAACATCGACGAGCTCACCACTTCGGCGACACCGTTCACCTCGCTCAAAAAGGCCGCCCAGTCTTCGGATACGGCATTCATGGCGAGGGCACCATCCATCGCATCGTAGTGAGGGTGCACCACAGCTACCGTGTGGGAGATGGGGCTCTCGCCTGCGGCAACTACCTGCCGGAGAATCGCGATACCCGGCAATTTTTTACCGGTCTCCGAGCTCCAGTATTTACCCATGGCGGCGGCAAAGGCCTGTGGGTCAGATACATCCAACCCGTAAACCATGCCTACGGGTGCTGACGGTGCCGCGTGATCGTCGGCATGGGCGAATGTGGCGCCCAAGGCCAGCGCCATGGATGCCAAGATGCTGATTAACGTTTTCATTGTGTTCCCCTTTATTGTGTAGATGAAAGTTGTTCAGAAATGAGGGCCACCGCATACGGTTGCGGCCCTCATCGTTTTTTCAGGGTCTGTTCATCACCTGGGATTGATATACCCGGCCCGAATCACAGGCCACAATGTCGCCGTAGAGTGCGTTCCAGGCGGTGATCAATCCTTGGTTCCACCAGACGTTGGTGAAGTTGGCGTAGGCAGAGAGTGACGGATACCCCGTGATCCACTTGAAGCTGATCGCGTTCTCAAGTCCGGCAGGCGCTCCGGCGCGAGGCCAGAGTTGCACTGCGCCAAGATCTGCGCCGGTGAGTCCCCGGGCGGACATCTCCTTGGCGAAGGCGATGTTGGCTACCAGTAGATCCGCGTCACCTTTGCCTTCTTTGTAAAAGCAATCAGAAAACTCGGTAACGTGATTGCCCAGCGTCCAGTCCTCTGCGGGGAAGAGTTCCCAGGCGCCCCACTCGCTGTGCGAGCACTGCTCGAGAAACTTGTTCGCTTCGACATACAGCTCGGCCCCGTGCTCGGCGCGCTTGTCCATGTCAGCGCCGTAGTCGGCGTAGTTCTCCCAATAGCCCAGCCACGTAAAATCGGTGGGATATTGTCCATCGGAGAACTCGGGCCACATCAGTTGGCCGACGTGGTTTTGAAATGCATCGTGCTCTTCGCCCCAGGCGTTGACCAGCGCCGCATGTTTCATTGACATCTCGTAGCCGTTGACGCCGTCCTTGAAGCTGCAGCCATAAATTTCGACCGGGTTACCCATGCTCCATTCAGGGTTGCCGGTAGCGTGGTTGTCAGCGATTGCCAGCGGCGCGGCGACAAGGCAGGCCGCACCAATTAAGATTGGATTTTTCACGATTGTCTCTCCTCTTGAGAAAAGGGGGGCGCCGCGACCACAGTAAGCGTGGCGACGTCCCTATGAAGTTGGTGCGTGAAATCAGGGGCGATAGAGCACCGATTCGGTGTTCAACATTTCCCCAGTGCAATCCGCGTACAGATTGAAGTAGTCCCGGGTGACTTTCCAACCGCCATTCGCCTGCATCGAGCGACGCGCCATAAAAGTTTCCATATCCGGATAGATGGCCACATGGGCGAATTCACCCGCCGCATCGGCTCCGCCCGTGTGGGGCAACATCACCACCCAGCCAATGATGCCGCCCGAGTCTTCCTGCATATCCATGGCGTACTCAGCGTGCTTGGCAGAGATCTCTTCGAAGGTAACGCCCTCTTTACGCGTGCACCAGTTCCAGGTGACGTAGCGTTCGTCGTCAGTGGCCATCTGCTCTTGATCCGCATAAAGCATGAAGGCATGTGCCTGCTTTACGTGGCACATGGCCAGAGACTGCCACCGCTCGTTGAGCGCCATGCCGTCCTCGGAGGTGAGCCAGAGGTCCCAGGCTTTGCCCCAGCGTTGGTAGTCGCTGACCAAAAACTCAACGAAATCGTAAGGCCACGGCCGCGCGAGATTTTGATGAGAAAACAGTGGGAACTGACGGACGAAGACCGGGTCTACGTCGTTGTCCTTGGCCCATTCAAAGTAGTCGTCGATCATCTCCTGATAGTCATCGAGGTCGACGCCCGGGTTGAGCTTGCACAAGTTAGCCTGAATATTGAAAGGCTGTTGCACATTGATGTTGTCGATCATGTGATCGTCCGCCAGAGCGGCAGGGTTGGCGAAAATCGCCAAAAGCGTGGCGCTGAGCCATGCGTGTCTAAAAACGTTCATTATTTTTCCCCAGGTGGTTGAGTTTATTTGCCCTTCCCCATTGCAAAAAAGGTACTCGCGCAGTCCGAAGCTACCAAAAATGAGAAATATTCAGGTGAATCTTTTATGACGCTTAGCGTTGCATAAATGCAACGGTGGGTAGCGGCTGTTACAGATCTGGGTGCTCATGAGGCCTGACTAGCCAGTAGAAGACGCCGCCGCTGGCGACGACGGCAGCAGAAATCAACGCCTCGACAGGGCGCTGCAACACCACGTAGATCAGTGTCCAGCCCGTGATGCCGAGGAAGATCAGCGGCGTGAGGGGGTAGAGTGTCACCCGAAAGGGGCGTGACAGGTGCGGCCGTTTCCAGCGAAGCACAAATAAGCCCAAGACCGTGGCAAAGGTATTGAGTGCCATGGTGGCGCCTGAGAAAACGAGGATCTGCTCAAAGGATGCCGTCCACAGGAATAGCAGGGCGGTGCAGGACTGCAGCAGGATCGCGGTAACAGGAATACCGTCCCGATTTTCGCGCGCCAGTGGCGCAAAGCGTGGATAGTCCTGGCCAATCCGGTGCAGCACACGCGGCCCCGCCAGGATCATGGCGCTGATGGTTGAAATCAGCAGCATTGCGAGTAACAAGCCCATGGTTGCGCCAATGGTCTTGCCGAAGGCAAACTCCGCAGCGATCACGCCGACCTCCACTTTTCCCACCATCGCTTCCATCGGTGCCACGTAAAGAAAGACTACATTCAGCAGGCAGTAGAGTGCCGCTACGACGGTGGTGCTGACCCCGAGCACCCAGGGCAGGCTTTGTTGAGGCGCGGCAAGCTCGCCGCTGATGTACGTTGCGGCATTCCAGCCTGAGTAGGCGTAGTTCACATAGATCAAAGACACCGCGAAGGCGCCGCTGCCTAACAAGACCGTGTCTCCTGTGCTCCATAAGAATGAGGCTTGGGTTTCCATTGGGCTAAGCGTCAGTGCCGTAAAGGAAAAAACGACGATGAGTATGAGTTTGAGCACTGTAAAAAGCGTTTGTGTGCTTCCGCTGTGACGATGAGTCGAGCAGTGCGCCGCTGTCAGCGCGACAATCGCGACGGTCGCCATCCAGGATGGATCAACGTTCACGCCGCTGGAGTTCAGATAGCTGCCGAAGGTTAGTGCGGCCAGCGCGGTCGGTGCGGCAAAGCCGACTGTTGCCGAGACCCAGCCGGAGGTAAAGCCTGCACACGGGTGATAAATATCGGTCAGAAAATGGTACTCGCCCCCCGAGCGAGGCAGGGCTGCGCCCAATTCGGCATAGCTGAGCGCACCGCAGAGTGCCGACAGCCCGCCGATCAGCCAGAGCATGATGATTGCCGGAGCAGACTGAATATCAACGAGTTGAAAACCGAGGCTAGTGAAGACCCCGGTGCCAATCATATTGGCGATGACGACGGCAGCGGCGACCTTGGGGGGATAATGTGACAGAGCGGACCTCGAGGAGCTGAATCAGGCAGGGTCGGTTAGATTATTGCGCCAATCAGCCAGAAAGTCCCCATGCCGGCGACGAGCGCGAGAATGTGATTGCCCGTCGCTTTGGCCGCGACACCTGTGCAGATGAGGCCCAGGAGTTCGGGTAAACCGGCGGCAATTTCACCCTCGGGCGTGGTCAGCATGGATATGACTAAAGCGGCCATGACGGTGGGTGCCACGTATTCCAGCGCCCGTAACAAAATGGGTGGAAAGGTATATCGCGCCAGAACGAAGATGAAAAATGCGCGCATGGCGTAGGACCCAATCCCTGTAAGGACAATCGCCAGCGCAATCACGTTGAGGATTTCCGTGTTGCGAACAACATGACGCAGACGCTGACAAGCACGGCGACCAGAATGCCCGTGCGGTTCGGGAGTGCGGCGAGTGAATAGGTGACGCCCATCGCCACCGCAGCGGAAGCGAGTTTGTCACGCCGGTTGCTCGCCGCCATCATCAGGCTCACGAATAGCACCGGCGCCGCAAATTCAACGCCCCACTCAGCGGGGATCACGGGGCCCAGCACAACACCCAGTGCGGTGAAAATCATCCACAGTGTCCAGAAGGTAAAGCCCGCGCCGAGGAAATAACGCCGGAAAGCCATAGGTTCGTCGATGGGGTTGATCTGGCTGAGCACAAATACCTGATCGATCAACACGTAGGCGCCCACCCATCGGAACCACGTCGGTTGATTTTGGAAGCGAGGTGCGAGCGTTACGGAATAGAGCATGTGCCGTGCGCCAACGATCAGTGCGGCACTGACCGCTGCCCCGACAGAGGCGCCTTCAGCAATCAGGGTGAACAAGGTGACCTGAATCGCGCCGCCAAAAATAATGGGTGATGACGACCACCCCAGTAGTTCCGGTATGCCGGCCTCGGCTACGACCACGCCGAATACAAAGGCGAAGGGCAGCGCCGGAATGAACAGCGGCAGCGCGTCAAGAGCGCCTTGTAATGCCGGTCGAGAGGGGTGGGTATTCATAGGGCCGGTAATGTACCGGACTTTCCAGACAAAAGCGGCTCTCGAAAGGGCCACTGTGAGACAGTGTGATCGAAACGTCAGTCCTCAAAATCACTGGTTTGAGTGCGGTGAGAACCGCCATAACGCCCACTGGAGAAAGGCATCGCTTTATAGCTAACGTTTTTTCGCAGGCCAGTAGGTTAGCCTTGTGTGGCTAACTTCGAACCCAGCAACCGACCAAATGTAATGGCGGGCGTGACCAGCATGCCATTGGTGTAGGCCGCCCCCGAGGTCGCACCTGCGCCGATCACCTCTCCAATTGCATATAAGTTGGGAACAGCGCGGTGTTCGACATCGATTACCTTGAGTTCCGCGTTGACTTTGAGCCCGGCGAATGACACGAGTGTCCAGCCTTGCATCGCGATAGCGTAAAAGGGCGGCGTGGAGAGTGGCGCGGGCCGATGGATTCGGCCCAAGCTGTCCTCATCTCCACCATGGAGCCGCTGATTGTAGTCGGCGACGCTACGTGTCAATCCAGAGGCATTGAGCCCGGCTCTGAATGCGAGCTCGGTCAAACTGGAGGCGCTGAAAAACATCGGATGTTGATGATGCTCATTGGAGAGTCGGTCGCGGGTCCAGTCGGGAATGATCGGATCAGATTTTTCCAGCATGGTTGAATCGAAGACAGCCCAGTGACGGTGTCCGGGCTGTTCGTGGATTCCTTTCTCTATCTGATGAACGCTGGGGTGATCTTCCCTGACAAAGCGCTCGCCGCGTGAGTTGACCAAAATCTCCCACGGTTGTCGGATAGCGGGATTCAGTGGTGCCCATGCGTGCATCTGCGCAGGAAACTTGAACGCATCGGGTACCAGCCCCGGTAAGCTCGCGTACTTCTCTCCACCGACAATGGCACCGCCCGCTGACATGCCGAGTAACAGACCATCACCCTGAGAAGTTGGATAAGCTGTTTGCGCATAAAGGGGAACACCATGCAGTTCCTCGAACAGTCTGGGGTTGGCCGCGCAACCTCCAGAGGCGAGCACGGTGTTGCGACCCCGAAAATCTCGGATGCCGCCGGAGTTGCTCGCTGTCACCCCTACAACATCGCCCCGGGTATTCTGGATCAGGCCCTCTACTGCGGTACCTGTGAGCAACGTGATGTTCCCGCTACTGATTTGCGCCTCAAGCGAGGGCAGAAATGCATTTAGTATTGACAGGCCGCTGTGCATGCCTTGCTGGTAGCGTCGCGTTTGGAAATGGTCATGGCCGATGCCCGTGACGGGGTGGCCCTGCATGATTTCGAAGCCGTGTTCTGCCAGCCAGTTGATGGTGTCCCCCGCATTCTCGACGGTCAGCCGGGTCAGTGCTGGGTCGGCTGTATGCTCATTGATTCGCATGCAGTCGTTGAAGTGCTGATCTGGCGTATCGACAATGCCGAGCTTCTGCTGAAAGACGGTTCCTGCGCCGGCAATCTGCCCGGTAGACCAAAACAGTGTTCCTCCAAGGGCCGGACTCTTTTCGATCAGCAAAACCCTCGCGCCACCTATTGCCGCGAAAAGGGCGCAGGGTATGCCTGCCGTTCCGCCACCAATCACAATCACATCATAGGCAAGCGATGTATCTGCCCTTGACATGCCTGTGTGCCAAAACGGTGCAGACAGGGCTGCCGCAATGATTTCCCGTCGTTTTAAAAAGGCCATAGTCGTCTCCGGGTGTGCATTGGGTGGCTCTCGACAATCTTAGGTGGTGTTTTCGGGCCTCGCTTTAAAGCGAAGGAACCTTCGTGTCCAGATCGATTGAAAGATAGGGTCCAGCCATCGATAGAGGCGACCCGATACGACAACCGGTTTTCCCGCTTCGACACCCTTTATAGCATCTCGCACGACCACGTCCGCGTCATACCAGAGCCATTTCGCCATGCTGTTCTTCATCTCCATGAGACCAGCAGTTTGATGGAAGTCGGTATGGGTGAATCCCGGGCACAGGGCCGAGACGTGGACACCCTTTGAGGCAACCGTCAAATTCAGTTCCTCAGAGAGAGCCACGAGATAGGCTTTGGTCGGTCCATAGTTACAGCCACCCGAGCGCGGAACCCGCGCAGCCACTGACGCTACATTGATCACTCGTCCGTAACCTCTTTCAGTCATGGCCGGTACCAGTTGATGACATAGCTCTACCACCGACAGCATCATGAGTTGAAAGAACGTCTGCTGTTCCGACCAGTCGCGATCATTCAGCAGATCGGGGCCCGCTATACCGGCATTGTTGATCAACCAATCAATTTGCCAGTTGTGTTCAGAGCAAGTGTCGGCAATGAGCTTGGGGGCTGCTGGATCCTCGAGATCTGCAACGATTATTGCGGCATGCACGCCGTATTCTCGACTGAGTTGGTCGGCCAACTCGTTCAGGCGTCCCTCGCGGCGAGCGACGAGAACCAAATCGCTGCCCATTGCCGCTAACTGACGTGCAAACTCCGCCCCGAGACCGGCTGACGCGCCGGTGACGAGGCCCCGCCTTTTTCCATCAAACGAGGCGGTCATGGTCCCGTCCTCCTGCTGGGTAACGTTCTCCTATCGGGAGTGCTTTGCGATATCACAACGTTATGGACCAGCTATGCAATCGTATTTTCCACGCACCGCTGTCATCTTTTGCGACAACGTCAATGTAATGGCTTGTTGTAGATTCGCCTTCCAATGCGCCCTCGGGTAAGCCAGCCGCGGCGTTGGCGTCGACGATGCGTTTGATGGTGTAGTCGTACTCGACCACCGCGGCGTCGCCCATCATGGTAATGCTGTGCGGAACGTCGACCTTGATCTCATAACGAGCGGTTTCAAAAACCGGCCCCAGAAACACCCGATAATTTTCCCTGCCATCAAGCCCCGTGACGCCCGGCGGCCGCAGGCTGACATCGGGATGGAGTCCGTTCACGTAGCCGTCGATATCACTCCCTTGGACCGCACGGATCCAGCCCTGATAGAGCGCGAGGATCTCTTCATGATCCGAATCAGCATGCGTAATCGGCGTAACGGTGAGGGTGCACAGCGCGAGCAGCCCCGTGGCGAATATTTTTATCGTTTTGATCATGGTGTCGTTCCTTAAGGCGCGTCTTGTTCGTATCCGTTCATAAAAACAGAAGGTTGCAAGGATTGTCTTGTACATACGTGCGACAACGCAACAATCGCGACACCGGGTGAATCAACCTGCCATCCCTTTTAAAGGTGCTTTACCATTACTCTTGTCTGGTCGACGGGGATTCTCCGCAACGATCATTAGAGCCATCGTTTCAACACGGCCATTAAAGATTAACTCGGCCACCCAAGAACACACGGAATCGAGGAAAGCCTCATGTCGAATAGAGTCTCAATCAACATCTCAGCGCATGTTGCGCAGGTCACGCTCACCCGCGCAGACAAAATGAATGCATTGGACACCGCGATGTTTGAGGCGATCTGCGAGGCGATCGATGCGCTCAAAGCAGAGTCCGACGTGCGTGCTGTAGTGGTGTCTGGAGAGGGCAGGGCTTTCTGTGCGGGCTTGGACCTTTCTAACTTTGCTGAGGATAAGGAGCCCATGGATTTGATGCCGCGCACCCATGGATTGGCCAACGTACCGCAGCAAGTGGCCTGGGGGTGGCGGACCTTACCCATGCCCGTCATCGCGGCTGCCCACGGTGTCGCACTGGGGGGTGGCCTCAACATTATGTCCGGCGCGGATGTTCGCATTATCCACCCGGAGACGCGCTGTGCCGTGATGGAGATGCGCTGGGGATTGGTGCCCGATATGGCGGGTTATCCCCTGTGGCGGGGCAATGTCCGCGACGATGTGCTGCGCAAGTTGGTGTACACCAACGCTGAATTTTCCGGGGTTGAGGCCTGCGAACTTGGGTTTGCTACGGAAACTGCCGAAGATCCCCTTGCGCGCGCGACGGCCCTGGCGGAGGAGATAGCAGGTAAGAACCCTGAAGCCATCCGCGCCGCCAAGCGGCTGTCCAATGCGCTGGCAGACAGCACTGATGAGAATTTGCTGCTCACTGAATCTGAGGAGCAAACTCAAATCATCGGCAAGGCCAATCAAATGGAGGCGGTTGTTTCTTTCATGGAGGGCCGTGCGCCCAAGTTTTCCTGACCGCCGCTCAATGGCAGCGGACCGGCACAGGACGAAGTGCTAGGATGCTGGCACCCTCTGACTGACCTGAAACGCGTTCTTTGAAACGGGCTAAATACCTGATTTGAGCGAGCACACTATGAGTGAATTGCCTACCCAGACTCATCATCGTGTCTGTCACTTGTGCGAGGCCATGTGTGGTCTCGTTATCCAAACGCAGGACAACACGGTTGTCGATATTCGCGGAGATCAGGATGACCCCTTGAGCCGCGGGCATGTTTGTCCGAAAGCGGTCGCGTTAAAAGATATTCACGAAGACCCCGATCGACTGCGAAAGCCGATGAAACGGATTCGAACGGTGGCGGGAGAGTACCGCCATGTCGAAATTGATTGGCCCGAAGCGCTCGATTTGGCCGCAGATGCGTTAGCGACAACTATTGAGCGGCATGGCGTGGACGCCGTGGGCGCCTATTTCGGCAATCCCTCTGTTCACAACTACGGCATGCTGACGCACCAGCGTAACCTGTTTCGACACATCCGTACCCGCAATCGATTTTCTGCTACGTCCGTCGATCAACTACCTCATCATTTGGTATCGCTGTGGTGCTTCGGGCACATGCTGTTGAACCCGATCCCTGACGTGGATCGCACGCACTACTTCCTGATGTTGGGAGCGAACCCACTGGCCTCTAACGGCAGCATTTGGACTGTGCCAGACGTGCGCAAGCGCCTGAAAGATCTGAAAGCGCGGGGCGGAAAGCTGGTCGTAGTCGATCCTCGGCGGACAGAGACAGCGGAGTTGGCCAGCGAGCACCTCTTTATCCGACCGGGCACGGACGCGGCGTTCCTCTTGGCCATCATCCATGTGTTGTTCCGAAACGATCGAGTCAACCCCGGGGTGCTCGCAGACTTTACCGACGGCCTCGAAACCGTCGAGCAGGCGGTAGCGGATTTGACGCCCGAGTGGGCGTCGCCGCTAACGGGTATTAATGCGGACGATATCGTGCGGGTCGCCCATGAGCTTGCCGATGCCGAGGCTGGCATCTGTTATGGACGCATGGGGGTCAGTACGCAGGCTTTTGGAGCCCTCTGTCAGTGGGCTATTCAGGTGATTAACGTTGCAACAGGGCATTTGGATAAGCCGGGCGGAAGCCTGTTTACGTTGCCGGCGATGGACCAGGTCGTGAACACCAACCCCGGCGGCTTTGGGCGTTTTGCCAGCCGAGGCAGAGGCTTGCCGGAGTTCAACTACGAACTGCCCGCTGTGACAATGGTGGATGAGATCACCACACCCGGTGATGGGCAGATTCGACTGATGTTCACGGGTGCGGGTAACCCCGTGCTGTCTACCCCAAATGGCAGAGCGCTGGATGATGCTTTGGAGACGCTGGAGTTCATGATCTCGGTCGATCCGGCATTGAATGAGACGACCCGGCATGCCGATGTGATTCTGCCACCGACGTCTCCTCTGGAGCATGACCACTACGACATTGCCTTCCATAATCTGGCGATACGAAACACCGCCCGCTACAACCCGGCGGTCTTCGACAAGCCCGAGGGCGCCCTGCACGACTGGGAGATTTTTTCAGCGCTCGGGGAGCGCGTTGCGGCGCGACTGAATCTGGAGCCCATGGCATCAGTTCCGCCCGACCGTCTGGTGGATGCTGCGCTACGGGGCGGGCCCTACGGTGACGACAGTGAATGGCAACTGAGTATCGATAGGCTCAAAGCCCATCCCTCTGGAATCGATCTGGGGCCGCTTAATCCGTCCTGCCCCGACAGACTGCAAACACCGGACAAGCGGATACGGCTCGCGATTCCCGAGGTGCTCGAGGATATAGAGCGCTTCCGCCGCGACAACGCCGAGACAAGCGATAGTTATCGATTGATAGGACGTCGTCATGTGCGAGACAACAATTCATGGATGCACAATCATCACCGGCTGATGAAGGGTAAATCCCGCTGCCACTTATTGATGCACCCAGATGACATGGCCAAAGAGGGTTGGCAGACCGGCATGACGGTGGCGGTTCACGGTCGTGTGGGCAGTATCGAGGCGGAGCTTCAGGGTTCGGATGAGATGATGCCCGGTGTTATCAGCTTGCCCCACGGATACGGGCACGCCCGCGGCGGCACAGTCGGCGAGATTGCGAACCAGCATGCGGGCGTGAGTTGTAACGACGTGACCGATGAACAATTCATCGATGCATTGTCGGGTAACGCAGCAGTGAACGGCGTGCCCGTGACGTTGAGCGCCTGCTCGTAGTGTGCTGAACGGTAATTGGGCAGCTTATTCCATGGAGTCGAGACTGGGCAGCGTATGTAGCATCAGAGGCCGACGTCGGCGAGTGGTTGAAAAGCCCGATTCAGGACAGCAAGACGGAACAGAAGTCATTGATCCATGAGCGATAAGCACATACCCATTAAGCAGATCGACAGCGGCAGCAAGTTCAAAAATAGCCGCGGCATGTCTGTGATTAAAGATGGCATTAAGGCCTCGGCCAATCCAAGGCAGCGCGCGACGAAACCCGAATGGCTCAGGATGCGGGTGCAAAGCAGCGAGAAGTCGGACGCCGTCCGCGCGATCGTCCACGAACACGGGCTGGCCACAGTCTGCGAGGAGGCCAAGTGTCCTAATATTGGCGAATGCTGGAGCGCGGGTACCGCGACGATCATGCTGATGGGCGATGTTTGCACGCGCGCCTGTCGCTTTTGCTCGGTGAATACAGGTAATCCCAGTGGCTGGCTGGATCCCGAGGAGCCGGCCAATACGGCCCGAGCGGTCAGCCTGATGGGGCTGAAATACGTGGTACTGACGTCGGTGAATCGAGATGATCTGGCCGACGGTGGTGCAAGCCACTACGCCGCCGTGGTGCAGGCTACCAAGGCGCTGAATCCCGACACGGCCGTCGAGGCCCTCACGCCGGATTTTCTCGGCGATCTGTCAGCGGTAGAGACACTTTTGGATTCCGGCATCGAAGTGTTTGCTCAAAATGTGGAAACCGTCGAGCGTCTGACGCATCCGGTCCGGGACCCGCGCGCCGGTTATCAGCAAACCCTTGATGTACTCAAACACGGCAAGGGGTATCGTCCCGACGTGATTACCAAGACCTCGCTGATGCTGGGCCTAGGAGAGGAAGAGGATGAGTTGCAGCGGTGTATGGACGATTTGCGTGAGCATCACGTCGACGTTTTGACACTGGGGCAATACCTACAGCCCACTAAGCATCACCTTCCCGTGTCGCGTTTCGTATCCCCTGAAGAGTTTGAGCGATATCGTGAATGGGGTCTGGAACGGGGTTTTCTCGAGGTGGTCTCAGGCGTATTTGTACGGTCCAGTTATCGTGCCGAGCAGGTGCTCGAACAGAACAACGTGGGCCTAAGCGCGCCCTGACACTGTGCACATGCGGCATCGCCAAGTGCCTCGCGGGCGCGCCGAGAGAGGCGAATCCTGAAGCGATGAGAGACCAAGCGCCTCGGATAGGCGTATAGATGCGACGGCGCGCACTGCGGCGTTACAATGGCGCTCTGAGGTAGCGATGTACGCGATGCATCGCACCGCATTAGATAGCAAGGGAGGAGGGGCTGTCGATATGAATCACCTGATCACAGCACCCGCATTATGAGTAACACCTTCACACACGTTGGTTTGCTGGGTAGGAGAGAGCACCCCGGGGTCGAGGAAATTGTCTCTGGCTTGCTCAACCTGCTAGATGATCGCGGTCTGAAGGTCACCATCGAGGATCGACTGGCCACGCTCGCGCATTTTGAAAAACGGGAAATGGAATCCCGTGATCATATTGGCGCTATGGTCGATCTGGCGATTGTGATCGGCGGTGACGGCAGCCTGCTCAGTGCCGCCCGCACTCTGGTCAAACACGATACCCCGGTGATTGGCGTCAATCGTGGGCGACTGGGCTTTTTAACGGATGTCAGCCCAGACGAATTGATCGACCAGGTCAGCGCGGTGTTGGACGGCGACTTCATTAGCGAAAAACGCTTTTTGCTCGACACTGAAGTCTGGCGTGGGGAGCAGGTGATTGGACGCGGCGACGCATTGAACGACATTGTCGTGAACTCAGGCGCGTCGGCCCAGATGATCGAGTTTGAACTCAGTATCGATGGTGAATTCGTCTATCGGCTGAATGCAGACGGACTGTTGGTTGCAACTCCTACGGGTTCCACTGCCTACTGTTTGTCCGCGGGTGGGCCGATCATGTATCCGGGCTTGGACGCGCTAGTGCTAGTCCCCATGTTTCCGCACTCCTTGACGAGTCGCCCTATTGTGGTCAGTGGGCAAAGCGAAATTCGGATTGATGTTGTCTCGCGCAATGATATTCATCCACCGATTACTTGCGATGGCCAAATTTCTATCACCGCGCTGCCGGGAGACTCGGTACGGATCCGCAAAAAAGCGCGTGACCTGACTTTGCTACACCCTCCCGGTTACAGCTTTTACGCCAGCTGTCGCGACAAGCTGCGCTGGTCTGATGCGCTGGTTAAATAACCCCCCGGTTGCCATCCAACGCGCTCCCGCCACCTTTTTATTGGTGGTCGTTACGAGCGTGTGTTTCCTGGTTTTTTACCCGTTGCAGTGGGTAGGCATGTTGGAGCTCTTCAATTTTGTCCCTTTTCGGGCGGCCGGTGGCTATGTAGCGTTTGGCGAGTGGGGTGACTGGTGGCGCTGGATCACGCCGACACTGATTCACTTCGGGTGGCTGCATGTTGTATTTAATTGCTTGTGGCTATGGGAGTTTGGACAGCGCATCGAGCACCGCGTGGGCGGTGTGAACTTGATTGGTCTCTTCGTGATCAGTGCGATGGTCAGTAATTATGCTCAGTTTTGGTGGGAGGGCCCGTCCGTGTTCGGCGGCATGTCGGGTGTGGTCTATGCGCTCATGGGGATGATTATGGCCAGCCACTGGCTAAGGCCTGGTTGGATAGTGCCGCCGCCCATGGCGGTGCTCGCATTCATGCTGATTTGGTTGGTGATCGGGATGGCGGGCAGTATGGAATTCATTGGCGCGGGAGCCATCGCGAATGGTGCGCACGTTGGGGGGCTGATCAGTGGCTTGCTGCTTGGCCTGCTCATCAGCGGATTCCCTCGTTTGTTCAGGAGCGCGTAGCCTTGGTTGACCGGCCAATGAGGAGGTTTTGACGGTGTCCGATCAGTATCGAGACTCGGTCCGACAGATGGATCGTAAGATCTACGAACAACTCGTCAGTTCACTCGCGACGGGGCGCTGGCCTGACGGGCGGACTCTGACCGCTGATCAGCGTGCACATGCCATGCAAGCCGTGATCACCTGGGGTGAGATGCATCTCCCGCCTGAGGAGAGAGTGGGTTTTATCGATAAAGGCGCGAAGGCGGGAGAGGTGTGCGACGAGCCGACAACCTTGACGTGGAAGGATTCCCAAGATGACTGATTGGCACGGTAACCTCCGCAAAATGACGACCGAGCTCGCAGATCCGGTGCGCTACACCGTTTTAGCCGAGCAGGGTGGGCCCTGCCTGAATGAGTTATTGGGTAAAACGCTGTCGATCAGTTTTACGGGAGCGATTCAGTGCGTCGCCTGCGACAGGCTGACGAAAAAGAGTTTCAACCAGGGCTACTGTTTCCCTTGCTTTCGGAAGCTCGCGGCCTGTGATACCTGCATCATGAGCCCTGAGAAGTGCCATCTGGCAGAAGGGACTTGTCGCGAGCCGGATTGGGCAGAGTCGCACTGTCAGGTGCCGCACATTGTTTACTTGTCCAATACCTCTAGCGTCAAAGTCGGCATCACTCGGGAGACGCAGCTCCCGACCAGATGGATTGACCAGGGTGCGACTCAGGCCAAGCCCATTGCAAGGGTGCAAACCCGTTACCAATCGGGTCTTTTGGAGGTGTTGTGCGCCAAGGAGGTAGGTGATCGGACAGCGTGGCAAACCATGCTCAAAGGAAACGGTGAGCCACAGGACTTGGAGCAGATTCGGCAGCAGCTGATGGAAACCTGCACCAACGGAATTGCTGACCTCAAATTGCAGCACGGTGAATCCGCTTTTGAGCTCTTGGAGGATGCGCAGGAGACGCAGATCGACTACCCAGTGCTCAGCTGGCCCGAGAAGGTGAAGGCGCACAACTTTGACAAACATGCGCAGGTCGAGGGGACACTGATGGGCATCAAGGGGCAGTACCTGATGCTGGATACCGGTGTGCTCAATATTCGAAAATTTGGCGGCTATGAAGTCGAGATCAAGGTAGGAACGTAATGGGATTACGCGAGGGTTTGCCGGGCACGATTTACCGCAAGGATTATCAGGCGCCGGCTTTCGGGATTGAGACTGTCCACTTGCAGGTACAGATTGAGGAAGGCCGAACCCGGGTCACCGCGACGCTGGAGATGATGCGGCAACAGCCGGGCGCTATGCCGTTGGTGCTGGATGGCGAACAGCTATCGCTTGAGTGGGTCGAGCTCGACGGTGCCCGCCTTGAGCCATCACAGTATGACGTGACAGACACGCAGTTGGTGATTGTTTCGGTCCCTGACCGCTTTTCACTGCGGACCTCGGTTGTGATTAGCCCCGAGGAAAATACCTCTCTTGAGGGTTTCTATCGATCGCAGAGCGCTTACTGCACCCAGTGTGAGGCAGAGGGATTCCGGAAAATCACCTACTTTCTGGACCGCCCTGACGTCCTCGCGACCTACACCGTGGCACTGGAGGCCGACCAATCTCAATGCCCTGTGCTATTGAGTAACGGCAATCTTATTGAGGAGCAATCGCTTGAAAATGGCAGGCACCGGGCGGTTTGGCATGACCCGTTTCCCAAGCCGAGCTACCTCTTCGCGATGGTGGCGGGCGACCTAAAAGCTGTCAGGGATACGTTCGTCACGATGTCAGGCAAGTCTGTCGATTTATTGATTTGGGTCGAAGAGAAAGATTTGGGCTACTGCGATTACGCGATGAAGTCTCTGCAGGAGGCGATGCGCTGGGATGAGGCCGTTTATGGTCTCGAGTACGACCTCGATCTCTACAACATCGTTGCCGTGGATGATTTCAATATGGGCGCGATGGAGAACAAGAGCCTCAACGTCTTCAATACCTCCTGTGTGTTGGCCCACCCTGACATTACTACTGACATGGGATTTCAGCGGGTCGAGGCGGTGGTGGCACACGAGTATTTCCACAATTATTCGGGGAACCGCGTCACCTGTCGCGACTGGTTTCAGCTTAGCCTGAAAGAGGGGTTTACCGTCTTTCGCGACAGCGAATTCTCGGCCGACATGAATTCGCGGGGCGTAAAGCGTGTTGAGGATGCCCTGTTCCTCAGGACGCACCAATTTGCCGAAGACGCCGGTCCGCTGGCGCATCCGGTCCGCCCTGACGCCTTCGTCGATATCTCGAATTTCTACACGCTGACCGTCTACGAGAAGGGCGCGGAAGTCGTGCGCATGCTGCATACCCTTCTCGGGGAAGCGGATTTTCTGGCGGGCGCAAAGCGCTACTTCGAGCGTTTTGATGGCCAAGCGGTAACTTGTGACGATTTTGTCGACAGCATGGCGGAGGCATCCGGCCGGAATTTAGATCAGTTCCGCCGCTGGTATGAGCAGTCGGGGACACCCGAAATTGCCTTTGATGAGCACTACGACGCGGAGCACCACCGTTACACGTTAACCCTGCGACAACACAAGCCTGCCACATGCAGTGATGATCACCGACCGCCCTTAACCATCCCGGTTGCCACCGGGTTGCTTGTGAACGGGAAGCCTCTCGATCTTGGTGATGGCACGACCCGGGTTTTGGAGCTCGCCGAGCCGGAGCAGTCGTTTACTTTTGAGAACGTGCCGCATCAGCCGGTGCTGTCACTACTGCGGGGTTTCTCAGCCCCGGTAAGAGTGGCAACAGAGCAGACGGAGTCTGACTTATTGGCCCTAATGGGGGGCGACGATGACGCCTTTGTAGCCTGGGATGCCGCACAGAATCTGTTGGCTCGTGCGATTGAACAGGCAGCTCCCGATGCAGACACTGCGATACCAGTTGGTTTGAGCACTGCTTGCGAGCAAGTCATTACCGGGTCGATGGATCCCGCGATGAAAGCCCTGACACTGGCGCTGCCCAGCGAAGAGTATCTTGCGGACCGGGCTTCTCAGCGAGGCCTCGTCGATGTGGCAGCACTGCACGCGCAGCGCAGGCTGGTGAAATCCGCCTTGGGTGAGGCCTTGAGTGAGTGCTGGCAAGGCCTGTTGTCAGCCTATCCCGCTCCGGGACAGTACGCGCCCACCGCTGACGACATCGGTATTAGAGCAGTACGCCATCTTGCGCAGGATTACTTGTTGGCCGCGAACCCGGCCGAGCTCGAATCAGCGCGGGCACTGTATCAGCGGGCTGACAACCTAACAGATCGCCTCGCGGCGCTGCGCTGGATAGCGTCGTATGCCTCTGCGGATGAGCGCGCTGAAGTGTTTGATGCCTTCTATGCCAAGTGGCATCACGAAGCCCTGATTGTGAATCAGTGGCTGACGATTCAGGCGACACGCCCTGCGGAGGACTGCGTAGAGAGTGTTCGCGCACTCATGGAACATGACGCCTTCGACTGGCGTAACCCCAATAAATTGCGGGCGCTGATTGGTGCTTTTGCAGGGGGTAATCCGATTGCGTTTCATCGTGAGGACGGCGCCGGATACCGGCTGATGGGTGATGTGATTGAGCGTGTGCAAGCCAGCAATCCCCAGATTGCAGCGCGCATGCTGGCCCCGCTGACGCGTTGGCGTCGGTATGCCACCGGCCAAGATGCGATGCGCGCTGAGCTTGAGCGTTTGGCAGCGATTAACCCCTTGCCGAAGGATGTCTTCGAGGTCGTGAATCGCGCGCTCAGCGACGCTGACTAATCAGGCATTGCACCAACTAGCGCACGTGCTGACAGGACAGAAACGGGCGCCTGGGATATCCCGCTACCTTCAGGTGGGATAGAGCGTCAGCTCGTTGGCGCGAGCCGTGACGGCTCTGGGAGCGGGCTCCTCCCGCAGCGCTTCCACCAGCCCTTGTGTGGCTGTGCTGATATCACCTCCGCCATAGAGGCATCGGTCAAGCATCATGAGTCGTTCGGCCAGAGATTCGGAGCTGGCGGTCGTCAGATCACCAAAGCTGGCAAAGTGCCTTCCGTGATGGAGACGTGCCCAAGAGAGGATTGCTCGCCTGAGAGACGCCGGGTCGTTTTGCTCGACACAGCGGCGTATTTCCACGAGTGCCTGCCGCAAGCTGCTCGCATCGCGGTGTGGGGCAATGTCTCCCGCGGCGGCGACAGAACGATCGCGGCGGCTCATCCACATCATGCCCGCGAGCAGGAGTGCGGCAAGCCATCCCGATCCACTCAGTATCCACGCCCACACGGGTAGGGTCGCCGGAGCGCCGCTGAGCTCGGTTGTAGGCTGTTTGGGTGAGGCGGCGTCCAGTGGCGCAGGTGTTGCGACTGACACATTCCGTGCCGGAAGGATGGCGTACTGAAGCGAATCGGTCTCGGTGTTCCACCAGGGCACGCGAATCTCGGGTAGCTGCCAACTGCCACCGGATCGCGCGACGAGCGCTTCGCTCTGAATACGCTGTCCCTGCAGACCATCGGATAACTCAGTCTGATCGATCGATTCCTGGTCGGGATAAAAGCGCAGCTCGGGAATGTTGAGAGACCCTTGCACACTGCTTAGGGGCGGGAGCTGACTGCCTTGCAGACCCCGGGCAACGAGCGTCAGCGTTCGGGTGGTGGAGTCCCCGATGTTGAGTGATTCGGGGTCAATCGACCAATTTTCAGTGAGAGTCAGCTCGCGCGCGGGCAGCCACACCTCACCGGAGAAGCTGGCAGGAACGGGCTTCACCTCCAGTTCGATCGGCTCTGAAGCGAGGCGGAGTCGACGTCCCAGTCTGGCCCCCAGCAGGGAACGGCCGGGTTGCACCTCTCGGGCAGTAAACCCGATCGCCGGTATGGTCAGCCGGCCACTTTTCTGTGGGTAGATGGCGTACCGGAGCTCAGTGACCAGCCAGGTGCGTTTGCCCACCCGGCGCTGGAATGATCTGCGTTCCAAATCTTCAACGACTGCATCGGCGACATCGAACGCTGAAATTTCTCCGCCATCGAGGTTAATGGCTTGCTGCAATGTGACGGTCAGAATCGTCTC
This sequence comes from Halieaceae bacterium, assembly GCA_002721785.1. Lineage (GTDB taxonomy): Bacteria > Pseudomonadota > Gammaproteobacteria > Pseudomonadales > Halieaceae > Luminiphilus. Next base: position 31,441 of record PBLO01000013.1, on the reverse strand, counting down.
GGCCTGCACATATACCGACGACTGGTCGATGCTGGCCTCGAACAAGACCAGCGCGTCCCCGGGTGCGACGGTAGGCTCGGGGTTTACTCTGATTGACTGTGGGGTTGTCGCCCGCCCGCCGTGTGTCAGCGGGGGAATGCTCAACGTGCCTTCTCTGAGCGGCGCCAGCTCCATCTCCAGGGTGCGAGTCACTTGATTTTGACCGTTGATGTAGCGTGCATTCGTCGCGCTGGATCGCGAGAGAATCTCCCAGTCACGGCTCAACGGCGTCAGATCGATCTCCGCCGGTTGTTCTCCCGCATCGCCAAGTAGAGTGAGCCGAAGCGTCTCGCCCATAGCGATTTCTCTTCTATCCACCGTCGCGGAGAGCTCCGCAAGTGCCAACGCCGAACAGAGCAGGGCAGGGGCGGCGAGGAGCCAGCGGCTGGTCCTACCAACGAATCGATTCATCTGGTTCCTCACCGTCTCTCAATCGTTGCATGGTTTGATAACGAAACTTTCTGCGCAACAGCCCGCCGGGATCATCAGGCACGCGACGCAGCCACTGCTCCAGCGCCTGTTGCTCTTCGAGCGCCTCGTCGAACTTTGCCATTTGCTCCTGTGTTGCAGCCTCCAGCGCCTCTGTATTGAGATCATCAGCGTCAGCCATGGTGGGGTTTTGCTGCTCTTGCTGTTGCTCCTGGTCTTGGTTGTCCTGGCTATTCTGCCCGTCAGCGCTCTCGCTGCCCGGGTCACTGCTATCAGACTGATCGTCCTGATCGGAGGATTCAGAGGAATCGCCCGATTCCGACTGACTCTCGTCATTTTGCTCGGAATCCTCGCCTTCTTGTTCTTGCTGGTCACCCTCTTGGTCCTGCTGTTCCTGTTCCTGCTGATCAAGCAGTGACTGAATAAAGTCCCGGTTGGCGATAGCGTCTTCGGCATCGGGTGCTTGGGCCAGACTCTCCTCATAGGCTTTGAGCGCGCCGCGCAGATCGCCTTGCAGCGCCAGAGCGTTCCCAAGGTTGTATAGATTGTCAGCTGAGGGTTCGCCCGCGAAGGTTCGCGCCGCTTGTTCATAGCCTCCCGCCTCATATTCTGCGACACCGCGCCAGTTGGGGTTTTGGAAGGTTTTGGCGGCGTCGGCGGGTGCGCCCTCATCAAGCTGACGGGCCCCCTGTTGGTCTGCAGTGAGCCATAGATCTTGCCATTGTGCCGCCTCGGGTGGCGGCGAGTGAGTCAGGAGCAGTAGCGCAACACTGGCCACGACCCCTTTACGAAATGCGGGCAACAGTAAAAGAGCAACCAAACCCGAAAGCCAGAATCCCTGATCTTCCCAGGCGTCCGTTTGCCGATCGAGATCCAGTTCTCCCTCGCTCTCGAGCAGGTCGCGCTCTGTTAGCGAAACGATATCCGCCTCATCCAAGGTGACCTCTCGATAAGGCGCGTCCAATGTGTCAGCCACCGATCTGATGGCGTTGGCGTCGAGAGCAGGGATCACGATTTCGCCAGCGCCGTCCTTCAGAAACCCGCCATTGGGGAGCGGGATCGGCGCGCCCGAGCGGGTACCAATGGCGAGGATCGACAATGTTGCGCCACTGTCGGCAAGCGCGCGCTGCGCCGTATCGGTGTCGAACGCGGGCAGGCCATCGGTCATCAGTAATATCTGTCCACCCTGCGCACCTGCGGTTTTCAGCAACTCCGCCGCCATGGCGATGCCGCTGGTCGCGTTGGCGCCGGGTAATGGCATGATCGCAGGGGACAGTGCGGGCATGAGATTGGCGATGGTTCGGGTGTCATCGGTCAGTGGCGTCACAACGTGCGCGTCCCCGGCAAACACTACCAGCCCGGTGACACCTTCATCACGGCGCTCGAGTAGATCGAGAATTTTCTGCCTGCCTCTTTGTATTCTGCTGGGCTGAACATCTGCGGCTAACATTGAGGCGCTCAGATCTAGGACGATGACCAGGGCGTCGGCCCGTTTGATGACCGGCAGTTCCACGCGTTGGAGACTGGGGCCAGCGGCCGCCAGGATGACCAAGCTGAGTAGCAGCATAGGGACCCAGATCAGTGATCGTTGCTTCTGCTGCTGGTGATCGGGTAGCAGGTGTACCAGTAGGTCTGCGTCGATAGCCTTTGACCAATCGCCTTTTTGGATGTGTCGGTACCACAGTGCCAATGCTACGAGCGGACATAGCAGCAAGGCCCATAGCAGTTCCGGGCGCAACAGGTGAAATCCATCAATCATGCCCGTCACCCATAACTCGGCCGTTGGATCAATCGCTGCAGCCAATGGCTGCGCAGAACGGCCAGGAGGGTCGCCATCCCGAGAGCAGCCAAGAGCGGGAGCCAGCTGAGTGCCCGCTTGGGTCGGAACGTACTGGCTTCTTGCTCAACGGGTTCTAATTCGTCTAGTAGCGCGTAGACGGCTTCGAGTTCCGCGGGGGAGGTGGCAGGGAAATACCGGCCTCCCGTTGCCTCGGCGACGGCGTTGAGCATGGCTTCGTCGACTTCGCTACGGCCGTTCACCGTCCTGCCCAGATTTCTGCTAATGCCGATGGTGTAGATCTTTACATCTAACTGAGCGGCAAGCGCCGCCGCCTCCATTGGATCAACCGTACTGGCGGTGTCCTGTCCGTCGGTGAGAAGAATAAAAATCCGCGAGCTGGCCGGTCGTTCTCGCAGGCGTTTAATGGCAAGTCCCAGCGCGTCGCCAATAGCGGTATCCTCGCCGGCGAAGCCGAGTTGAGCCTCATCGATGAAGCGCGTCACGGTGCTGAGATCGAAAGTCAGGGGGGCCTGTAGGTAGGCGCGGGTGCCAAACAGGATCAAGCCGACTCGATCGCCTTGCCGACGTTGTGTGAAGTCCGCTGCGATCGCTTTGACCGCAGTGATGCGCGGTACCAGTCGATTACCCACCTGCATGTCTTCGATTTGCATACTCCCGGAGAGGTCGAGCCCCAGCATGAGGTCCCGTCCGGTGTTGGGCAGTTCGATCGGTTCACCGATCCACTGTGGCCGTGCGGTTGCTGTGATCAGCAACATCCAAATGAGCCATAGCAGCCACCAATGCGCTCGTCCACCTCGGCCTCGTGCGCTACCGGCCCCCAGATTTTTCCATCTGGCGGCAAATGGTGCTTGTAAGGCAGCGGGCTGAAGCGATTCACCTCGGCTAAGCTGGTAGATCAAGAGGGGGAGCGGTGCGGTGATAAAAACCCAAGGCCAGAGCCACTCAAGCATGCTGCACCTCATGCCCGCGAATCCATTGCTCGGCCAGGAGGAACAGCGCCTCACTGCTCTTAGCAGGCTCGCGTTGGTAGGCTTCTGCCAGTTCGGCCAAGGCATCCGGATCAAGTGTTTTACAGGTGCTGCTCAAGAATTGCAGCCATGACGCACCGTGTAATGCAGCAACCCGATCCTGAGGGTACGCCCGCAGCGCCGCCGCTTTGAGAAGCCGGTTAATAGCATCACTCGTTGCCTGCTGAGCTTTGAGTTCGGAGAGAGCGGCGAGAGCAAGATGCCTGTAACGTCGCTGGCGGTGTCGTTGTCTTAACCATAAGGCCAGCGCAGTCAATGCGACGACGATCAGTGTGATGACCAGCCACCAGCCGGGGGCGAGCGGCCACCATCCGACCGCCGGTGGCTCCCTGAGCGGGGCAAGTTGGCTGAGCATCATGTCGGGATTCATCGTGCGGGAAACACCGTCAGTAGTTGCCTGAGGGGGTCCTGATCGGTGCGAATTGAGAGCAACGGCACCCGCAGTTCGCGTAGACGTCGGGTCAGATGATCCTGTCTGTCACGGTATTCCTGCGCGTAGGTCTCATTGACGCCCGATGCACCGGTATTCAGTTGCGAGTGGCTCTCTCCGTCGGTGACGGCATAGAGCCCCGCTTTGGGGAGTTCCGCCTCCAACGCGTCGCTGATGGCGATTGCGATGATCTGGGTTTTGCGGGCCAGTCGGCGGAGCGGAAGGAGGTGATCCGCATCAAAAAGATCGTGAAAGTCGCTAATGAGGAATATCCGCGCGCCCGGCTTGGCGATGCGCTCCAATTGGTGAAGTAAATCCCCCAGCGTTTTGTCCGCGCCTTGCAGATTCCCCTTGGGGTGTCCCTCCGAAACGAGGTCGCCAATCATACTCAGTACCGCATGTTGGCTCCGTTTGGGGCGGGTATCGTGCAGCGTATTGTCACCCAAGACTGCGCCGCCAATTCGCTCACCCGCCTGCAGTCCGGACCATAGTGCTACTGCGCCAACGTGAGCTGCCAGGACCGACTTAAAGCACCGCGTTGAGCCGAATTTCATCGACGCTCGGAGATCAGCCGCTACGAGTATCGGTTGCTCCCGGTCTTCGTGGAAAAGTTTTGTGTGGGGCGAACCGGAACGGGCAGTCACGCGCCAATCGATCGCTCTGACGTCGTCTCCTGCTGCGTACGCGCGCACTTCGTCAAACTCAACGCCCCGTCCGCGCTGTCTCGCCCTGCGCATGCCCGCCAGGTTGGCAAGGGCACGGGACTGGCCGGTCACGTCAACGAACCGTGCGGCAAAGCGACTGGCGATCAGTGCTTCCGCCGTAACGATTGCGCCGGTTGGTCCGGTGATCCTGGTTTCGATGATGCTGTCAGGCAACGGGAACCCGCTCAATCAATCGCTCGACAACGTTGTCACTGCTGACGCCTGCCGCCTCTGCTTCAAAAGACACAATCAGACGGTGTCGCAGGCAATCCAGCGCGACCGCTTGTACGTCGTCGGGGCTGACATAATCGCGCCCCGCAATCCACGCATTAGCGCGTGCGCAGCGGTCCAGTGCGATGGTGGCGCGGGGGCTAGCGCCGAATTCGAGCCAATCGGCGAGCTCACTGTCGTAGGCTGAGGGCTCTCGCGATCCAATAATGAGTTGCACGATGTACTCTTCCACGGCGGGCGCCATGTGGATATCGAGTACCGCTTTACGCGCGTCAAAAATGTCTGCCTGCGAGACGGTCGTGCTGGGGGTGCCGTGACTGCCACCGGCCTCGTCTCTCGCCAACCTCAGGATGGCTTGTTCGGCTGCTGCGTCTGGGTAGGACACTCGCACGTGCATCAGAAAGCGGTCTAATTGCGCTTCTGGCAGGGGGTAGGTGCCTTCCTGTTCAATCGGGTTCTGGGTGGCCATCACCAGAAAGAGATCAGGTAACGGGTAAGTCTGGCTACCAATACTGACCTGACGTTCCGCCATTGCCTCCAGCAGCGCTGACTGCACTTTGGCTGGCGCCCGGTTAATTTCGTCTGCCAGAACTAGGTTGTTGAATATGGGTCCTTGCTGAAACTCGAAGGCACCGGTTTGCGGCCTGAAAATATCCGTTCCCGTGATGTCTCCGGGTAGCAGGTCGGGCGTGAACTGAATGCGATGAAAACTGCCCTCGATGCCCGCCGCCATCTCTTTAATGGCGCGGGTCTTGGCGAGGCCCGGCGCGCCTTCAACGAGGAGGTGCCCATCGGCCAGCAGTGCCAGCATCAGTTTGTGTATCAGATCTTGCTGGCCAACGATCTGTTGCCCCAGCCAGTTTTCCAGGTTCGCAAGGAGTTGGTAATTCACGGGTCAAGCCTTTGTTACTGCTGTGTCAGAAATAGCGTTTTTTCTGACCATTACAAGGCCTGAACGTTCAAAAAAACGGCGCTTGTGCTGCCCGCGCAGGGCGACGGATCAGAATCCCGACAATTTATAGCATGTCAGGGCGTCTGTGAGCCCCTCACGCCAATCGTTTCTGCCTTCCTTCCAGCCTTCGAGCCACTTGATGCGGGCTAAGCCCGTCAGGAAAGGGCAGTTTTCTTTGGATCGGCCAGCCAGCCCCAGTTGGTAGCCCTTTTCAAAGGCGCGTTTGATTCGGTTGCGTTTGCTTCGTTTCATGTCTTTCCCTCAACGTGTGCTGCAGATTCAGCATCACGCAGTGTCTCTGTTCATTACCGCGCGGGTAGCGTGCGGGGACGCTCACCCGTATTGCAGCGGGTTGTGGGAAATAACGGCAGGCGCATCGGGCGCCTCACCAGACTGGCTGTAGGCCGCGACCTCTCGGAGGGGGTCTTTTGGCCAACCGGTTCTCAGGGAATCGGACAGCCGTGCTTGTCGGGAAGTGACTCTCAGCCCACGTTACGCCTCATCCCGCGTCCTGTCGAAAAACCTTTTGTCATCAGCAGGGTCTCTGCTCAGGCTCGACAGGTATAAGCCAATGGCGGCGCGGCCTGTAAGCGGACCGGGGCGGATTTTTTCCCGATTTTTGGTGATCCGCCCAATAGGTGAGGGCGTAAACCCTGCGACCGGATGATCGACTCTCCGGTTAAGCCATCTTCCCCCAGGTGGCGAATTCTTGCCCCGGCCTCTGGCCGGGGTTTTTTTTGGAGGGTAACGATGTCAAATCGCGCAGTGATGCTGATGTTGGGTTATGCCGGCCTGTTGCCTTTCTACGGTTTTTTGCTCGGTATTTGGCTGCTTCAAGACTGGCCCGCCGCCGTCTCTGTGCAGGGCTTCGTGATCTACTCTCTTGCGATCCTGTCCTTTCTGGGTGGCACGCTATGGGGCCGTGTTCAGTCGCTGGATGACCCGATGATGCCGCGATTGGTGGTCAGCAATGGTGTAGTGATTTTTGCTGTTGCTGCGGTTCTCACAGCCAAGGCATGGCTGGCTTCGGTGGCGCTGATGTGTGGGTACCTCGCGCTGTTGTGGTACGAACGCGGCAGCGAGATCTTGCCCAATTGGTACGGCGCCATGCGTCGCAATCTCACGGTTGGCGTTGTCATCGCGCACGCTCTATTTTTCGTGCTGCAATCTTTGCAGGGTTAACGCCGTTTAAGCGCCTCGGGCGCATCGGCGTCCAGTAACCACTCTGACGGTACGACCACCGAACGCGCTTGAAGTCGGTTGTAGAGCTCCAGCAGCCGCGCGCCACCCTCATCTATATATGCGCTACAGCGGTCCATCGTGTCTCGCCGAAGCCTTATGCACGGCGAATGACGTCCATCCTCATCGCGGAGGATGAGCGCAGCATCGGTATCGCGCCACTCCTGTTCCAGTGTGTCCATCACTTTGTCAGGAGCCCCGATGAGATCTACTGGCAGCACAATCAGTGATTCAGTCTCGGTGGCACTCAGCAGGGCTGCAATGCCCGCACAGGGGCCTTGTCCGGGATGCACATCGCACAACACGCGATCGGCAAAGTGCTGATAGAAATGTGGGTTGCTGCGGCAGCAGATCAGGCGCTCTCGCAACTGCGGGCGAGGGAGACAGAGACGGGCGACGAGCGGTTCGCCTTGATTAACGATGAGACCTTTATCGCGTCCACCCCATCGCTCACCGTCACCACCGGCCAAAATACCCAAGCTGTAGCGCTGCCTCGCATTCAAACTTCAGGTGCTCTATGGGATCATCCTTGCTGATTTTCTGACTATAGCTCATGTCACTCATCATGCGTGTTTTGGCACTGGATACGGCTACGCAAGCTTGCACACTCGCCCTGTGGGAGGGCGGAGCAGTCCGCGTGCGCCATGAGATTCAGGCGCGGGCGCACAACCGGCACATTCTTGCCATGCTTCGAGATGTGCTTGATGGACAACCCCTTCAAGACGCCGTCGATCTGATCGCCTGCGGTACCGGCCCGGGTTCCTTCACAGGTTTACGCGTCGCGGTAAGCGTGGCGCAAGGTTTGGCGTGGTCCCAAGAGCTGCCTGTGCAGGGATTTTGTTCTCTGACGGCCCAAGTCTTTTCGGCCGCAGACAGCGGTAAGCTCACCGACGGCGTCTCTGTGTTATCGACTATTGATGCGCAGATCGACAAGCTATATGGGCAATGGGGCCGGTGGTGCGAGAGTCATTTCGTGCCAGAGGGCGAACCCTTCGTGTGTTCGCCCGAGGAGATCCCTGTACCCAGTGAGATGGATCATGCTGTCGTGCTGGGTTCTGGAGGCAATTACTGGTCGCGCTTTCCCGACTGGCTTCGCAATGGGTCTCGCGTCGACGAGGAGATCACACCCAACGCGGCAGTGATGGCACGTTTGTTCGGAACCGGACGCCTGCCTGTGGAATCGGTCCCAGCACATCGCCTGTCCCCGCAGTACGTGCAGCGCGACATTGGTTGGAAAAAACTGTCTGAGCAGGGCCAACGTGGCTGAGTTGATACAAAGCCTCTTGCTCGCGCTTATTCAGGGCGTGACCGAATTTTTGCCGGTCTCCAGCTCGGCTCATCTGATATTGCCGTCGCAGATACTGGGGTGGACCGATCAAGGCCTCCTTTTCGATGTCGGTGTGCACGCTGGCACGCTGTGTGCAGTGCTGTGGTATTTCCGCTCGACGTTAGCCAATTGGTGCGCGAGCCTCCTGCCCGGCCGCGATGGGGCGGGGTCCGAGCTCTGGGCGGTTGTTATCGCCACTGTTCCTGTGGTGTTGGTGGGGTGGCTATTGAAAGACATGATCGCGAATGAGGCGCGGGGTGTGCCCGTCATTATCGCGACCACCCTCATATTCGGTGTCTTGCTCGGCTTTGCCGATCGTCGGGCGCCCAATGTCGCAGCTGGGCGTTCTCATATCAGTGCGCGAGATGCACTGCTTATTGGCAGCGCTCAAGTGTTGGCGCTGATTCCCGGCACGTCGCGATCAGGCATCACCATCACGGCAGCACTCTTTCTGGGTTACCATCGCGCCGCCGCGGCACGCTTTTCTTTTTTGCTCAGCATGCCCGTCATCGCGGGGGCACTGCTGGTGATGCTGGTGGCGTCTGCAGATACTCCAGCCGGTCCAGCGGAGCATGGCAACATCCTGATGGCATTTGCCGTGTCGGCGATCTTCGCCTACGGCACGATCCATCTGTTCATGGATCTGGTTGAGCGCATCGGTTTAATGCCCTTCGTGGTGTATCGGATGCTATTGGGCGTGGCGCTATGGGTGTGGGTGACTCAGGGGATATAAGGCATGACACAGGTAGATGAGCTGCTGACATTTTTACGAGAGGCCGTGACGCCGTTCCATGCGGTGCAGGCGATGAGCCGCCGGTTAGCCGATGCGGGCTTTGAAGCGGTCGAATCCTTTGACCCTGACACCATGGTGCCCGGGAGGGGATACTTTATGACGCGTCAAGGCAGTTCTTTGATTGCATTGCGTTCCGGGCAGGGTGAGCCAGCGCAAGGGCTGCGACTGGTCGGTGCGCATACCGACAGTCCGAATCTCTCGGTCAAACCCAATCCGGTCGTCGGTCGGGGCGGTTGCGTTCAGTTGAGTGTCGATGTCTACGGCGGGGCCTTGCTCAACCCTTGGTTTGACCGCGATCTGGCGCTCGCCGGGCGCGTTACAGTTCTCAATGCGCAGGGACAGCTCGAATCGGTGCTGTTTGATTCGGGGACGGCAGTGGCCGTGGTGCCCAGCTTGGCGATTCATCTTGATCGAGAGGCCAACAAACAGCGCAGCATCAATCCGCAGAAAGATGTTGTGCCCCTTGTGATGCTAGGGCATCCGGATACGCTCGACTTCAAGGCCTGGCTCGCCAAGCAACTTGTCGAGCAGGACAGCTCACGCGAGGGTCTGAGGGTGATGGATTTCGAACTGTCGCTGTATGACACGCAGAGCCCGGGGCTTGTCGGCATGGATCAATCATTTATTGCCTCTGCGCGATTGGACAATTTGCTGAGTTGCTATGCCGGGCTCGCCGCGCTGATTGAGGAGACCGACGCCGACTGGTCTATGCTGGTTGCGACGGATCACGAAGAGGTGGGCAGCGCCTCAACCGTGGGTGCGCAGGGCCCGATGCTGATGGATGCGCTTACGGCGCTGACGCCTGCGCCTCAGGGCAACCAATCGCTTCGCAATCAATCGTGGATGCTATCGGTTGATAACGCGCACGCCGTCCACCCGAACTATGCGGACAAGCATGATGATCAACACAGCCCCCACTTGGGTGGTGGCCCTGTGATCAAAATCAATCGCAACCAACGCTACGCGACGGACAGTGAGGGCGCGGCCAGACTCAGATTACTCGCCGAGCGAGCGGGGGTGGACGTGCAGGCGTTTGTGATGCGCGCGGATCTGGCCTGTGGCAGCACGATTGGCCCCATCACTGCCACTGAGACGGGGATACCAACCACCGATCTCGGCGTGCCGACACTGGCGATGCATTCCATTCGCGAGTTGGCCTGTGTACAGGATATTCCGCAGTTGATAGCGCTCTTGCAGGCGTTTTATAGACGGCTGGCTTAAGGAGTGAGCAGCATGAGCACAACCCGGGTTCTCACCGGTATTACGACAACCGGCACGCCACATTTGGGCAATTACGTGGGCGCTATCCGTCCTGCGATTGCGGCGTCGCAGGATCCTGCGGTGGAGGCTTACCTCTTTCTAGCGGATTATCATGCGCTGATTAAAAACCAGAATCCTGAGGAAGTTGCACAGTCCAGTCGGGAGATCGCCGCCACTTGGTTGGCGTTGGGCCTGGATCCGCATCAGGCATACTTCTACAGGCAGTCGGATATTCCTGAGATCACAGAGCTGAGCTGGGTGCTGACTTGTTCTGCCGCGAAAGGACTGATGAATCGTGCGCATGCCTACAAGGCGGCGGTGCAAGCCAACGAGACGGCGGGCGACGACCCCGATTTTGGCATCACGATGGGGCTGTTTTCCTATCCGATTCTGATGGCCGCGGATATCTTGATCTTTAATGCACACAAAGTGCCGGTCGGACGTGACCAAATTCAGCACGTGGAGATGGCGCGGGATATCGCGCAGCGCTTCAACCACCACTACGGTGAGACGTTCACGTTGCCGGAAGCCGTGGTCGATGATCATGTTGCGGTGCTGCAGGGCCTCGACGGTCGAAAAATGAGCAAGAGCTACGGCAATACCATCCCGTTGTTTGGTACGCCAAAGCAGCTGCAAAAGTCGATCAATAAAATCAAAACGAATCTTTTAGAGCCAGGTGAGCCCAAAGACCCTGAGGACTCGACGGTCTTTCAAGTGTGGTGCGCGTTTGCTGATGCGTCAGAACGAGATCGTATGGCACAGGCATTTGCTGAGGGCATCGGTTGGGGCGAGGCTAAAAAGCAGCTATTTGAGCGGGTGAATGACGAGTTGGCCCCAGCGCGGGGGGAATACGACCGGCTCATGGCCGATCCGGCGGAGTTGGAGGGCATTCTTCAAAGCGGCGCTGACCGTCTGCGGTCCAAGAGCGCGGCGCTGTTGGAGAAGGTGCGTCATGCGGTCGGTCTGCGGGCCTACCGCTAAATTCTGGCTAGTTGCCCACCCCGGTCTGCCGACCAATCTTGGTAACCGTGTCAGAGCGCCAGCGTGAGGCCTAGCACCGCGCTTCGCGGCTCACCCACAAAATATCGATAGCTACCGAAACCAAAGTCCGCCCGCTCGGCGTAACCCTCATCAAGGAGGTTGGTTGCGACTAGCGTGAGTGTCAGGCTGGGGCTGAGATCCCAAGCGGCGCGCAGGTTCAGTAATTCGTGGCCGGCGTACTCATGCTGGTTGTTGGGGTCCAACCAGTACTTGGCCACCCAGAGCCATTCCAGCTCAGCGCTAAGCGGCTGGCCCCGGGAGGCAAAATCCGCCCTGAGTTGTATGGAACCGAAGTGCCGGGGCGAGGTGTCGATATCATTCCCTTCAATCGTCCCGCGCGACCCCAACAACTCAATGTCGCTGTCGTAGCGATGCCGGGCATAGCTGCCGTTGCCCTTGAGCGACCACACGTCGTTGATGATCCAGCCTAGCGAGAGTTCGAGGCCGCGGTGCTCGGTTTCCGCACCGGAGACGTTGTACCGGTCACGATCCTGAAAGATGACGTCTTCCTTCGCCATCCAATAGGCCGCCACATCGTATGTCAGTCCACCGGCGACACCTCTAATCCCCAGCTCCAGGCTGTCGACTGTCTCTGAGTCAATATCAGCAATGGTCTGGCCTGATTGCAGCCGGTACAGCTCAGTCGTTTGGGGCGCACGGAAACCTCGCGCGGCTTTAGCGAAGACAGTGCGGTTGGCTGTGTGATGGCTCAGCGCCAGGTTGCCCGTCCAGTCATTGAAGCTGTCCTTCTGACTGGCAGGCCGGTAGAAGCGGCAGGCGCTAGCCGAAGGGGCGCAGGCTGGGCCGTCTTCGGTACGGTTTTGGTAGTCGTATCGGGTTTCTTCGATTCTGATGCCCACGTCGAATTGCCATCGCTCAGTGATAGACCAGTCAACGTGCGTGAATGCGGCCAGTGAATCAGCATCCACTTCGTAATCGTAGTGGACGCCGTCTGGCTGATTGGGACTGAAAAATTCTGCCTGCGTCTCGAGTAGTGAGCCCTCTGTGTGATCCACGTCCATGCCAGCACGCCAACCCAGGCGATCTGATCTACCGTTGATCATGGCCTGCAGGCCGATACTGCGGTGTTGGTTTGTCTCGGTCGCTTTCCACGGCAGGTAGTGCTGTAGGAAAGTCATACTGTTGCTGCGCCAGTAGGGCTTCAGGGAGATTTCTCCCGTGCCTCTCCAATCGCGGCTGAAGTTCAAGTGGCCTCGAGCAGACCAGGCATCCCGGTAAGCCTCGGGATTGGGGTTTTCTTCCCGCGCGTCGTCGTCTTGATAGGACTCAAATCCACGAATATATCCCGCCGTCTCCTGATCGAGATTGCTCCCCTCCAAGGCGCCGGCCACCCGCCAGCTCTGCCACTCGTGGTCCAAGCGGAGTGTCGCTTTTTGCTGCTTGTATCCGGATTCGTCTTGGTAGCCGCCGTAGCGGGCGGTTTGGGCGGACAGCGCGATGCTGTCAAACGATCCGCTGGCGGAAAGTCGGTAGTAATCGCGCGAGCCTGCCTCGATTCGCACCTGATTGCGCGTTTGCGCGACGGTGGGTGTCAACACATTGATGATACCGTGCAGGGCGTTGGACCCGAATACCACTGTGGCGGGCCCTTTCAGAACCTCGACTTTACCCGCTTGCAGTAGGTTGGCATCGAAGAGTTGATTGACGTTGCAGAATCCCGGTGACCGCAGGCTAATCCCGTCCTGCGCCGTCATGAAGGCGCCGCAGCTGCCAGCCCCTGTCAGCACGGGCGACCGGAGTGAGATCAAAGATTCCTGACCGTTACCGCGACTGACCCAGCTGCCGGCCACTCGATTGAATACCTGGTTGCTATGCTGCGGGGCGATGCGTTGCAAAGCGGACTGGTCCACAGTGGACCAGGCGGTTGGGAGCGCGGCAGCGGAGTCGGGGCGGCGAGACGCCGTCACGATGACAGTTTCTATCTCTCCGTCCTCGCGGGCTTGAGTCCCCCTCTGCTGGGCACTGGCGGGCACCGAGATGCCGATCGCCACCGCCAAAAATACTAATGCAGAGACGATCGGGGTCGATGAGGTGGGCTGATTGATCATGGTTACTGGCCTCCCGAGGTAGATGCCCCGTGACAAAGCTATGCATTCTGGGCAAAACTTCCCAGCATGCCAAGTTCAGAGACACACACACGGTGAGTGCAGGGGTGTTGGCCGTCAATGATGACTTGCCACTTCGAACCGACGGGCCGGTTCATTCTGGCAAAGTGCGGTCAGTGTATTGGCTAACCGAAGCGGACAGCGCGCGCCTCATTGCGGACCGTCAGTATGCTGTAGCGCCTGACTCGCAGCTTGCGGTCATGGTGATCAGCGACCGTATCTCGGCCTTTGACTGCATCTGGCACGGAGAAGGGGGGTTGGCGGGCGTGCCCGGCAAGGGTGCCGCGCTTAACGCGATCTCGCATTTCTGGTTCTCTCAATTTCAGGACACGGGATTGGCGAGAAGTCATATTCTGGAAGTGCCGCATCCCCTTGTTTGGATCGTTCAGCGCGCGCGGCCTGTCATGGTGGAGGCCATTGCTCGCCGCTTCATCACCGGTTCCATGTGGCGTGCCTATGAGCAAGGCGCGCGAGAGTTTTGTGGAATCCAGCTTCCGGATAATTTGCACGCCAATCAGAAATTGCGTGACACATTGGTGACGCCCTCTACCAAAGGCGTGATGCGGGGGTTAGATGGGGTGCCGGAGGCGGACGACACTAACGTCTCACGCGAGCAGCTCACGCAACACTGGCGGGCATTTGGTTTTCGTTCGCCTGATGACATTGGCCAGTATGAAAAACTGTTGAAGCAGGGTGCAGAGCTTATCGCTTCACATCTTGCCCCCCTAGAGCTGATGTTGGTGGATACCAAGTTCGAATTTGGTTACGCCAAGGACAGCGCTGGTGACGAGCAGCTTATCTACATGGACGAGGTGGGCACGCCTGACTCGTCCCGGATTTGGGACGCTGTGGCATACCGGGGTGGGCGAATCGTGGAGAACAGCAAGGAGGAGTTCCGGCAAGCGCTCCTGCGGCACGTCGAGGATCCCCAGCTGCTTCTGGATCACACGCGCTTCGAAGCGCGCAAGCAGTTTGCTGCGGAGCACACGTTACCCGCTGGCATGTTGCATTCGCTGTCGGATACTTACCGCACAGTTGCTGAGCGCATCACGGGGCAGTCCATAACGATTCCTCAGAGTCCTCGCGAGAGTATGATATCGACGCTACATGATCAGTTCGCTCTGGTTCTCTGATCCGCCCATGCCATAGGAGTTTGCATGCCGATTTTTAAATTAACCGATTCGCTATCGGTCGCCGCGCAGATCACCCCGCAGGACGTTCCCCATCTCGCCGCCGAGGGATTCACTACCGTCGTCTGCAACCGACCGGATGATGAGGCGCCCGGTCAGTCTTCCATGGATGAGATTGAAGCGGCCTGCAACGCAGCAGGGATGCTGTTTGTCAGATATCCAGTGAATGCGATGAACTTTCCCGGGCCGGATCTCGAAGGCCTCGCAGAGTTGTTCGACGATTCCACCCAGTCCGTTCTGGCTTATTGCCGCACGGGCACGCGCTGCGCCAATTTATGGGTCGCTACGCGTGCTGAGGCGGAGCGGCTTGAGTCGGTCAACGTCGCGCGGGCCATCGGCTTCGATTTGAGCATGGTGGTGCGATGATTGTCGCGACCAGACGCCTTTCGTAGTTAAGGGGCCTGAGTTAAGCCACCGCAGCGAGCAATTGCTCCAGTGCCCCTCGCGCATTCTCGCCCCAATTGCCGCTGGGTATGTCCGCCAGCGCTGGCATATCATCGCTAACGGCAACATGCTGGGGATGGTGTGCCTCGGCAATCGTTGCATACACCGCTAGCGACGAGTCCTCAGGCCCTGCACATAGCTCGTATAGCTTGACGACGAGTTCGCTGCCTGACAAAGCATGGTCACTCGCTACTCGGGCGAAGCCATCACCACATACCGTATGCCCCTCCGCGAGTATGTTACGTGACAGCGCAAGGCCCGCGTCCTTCAGCGTGCTACCGATGCTGTGTCCCTGGCGAATCAATGTATCGACCTCTGAGAGCGGCGCGGGCGTAGGCGTCATGAAATGCGTGACCGCGAGGGTACGGCAGATGTCCACGCCGTCGTGGTGACTGCAGAGATTTGCTAGGCGGTAGTGATCGCCCTGATGTAACACCCGAACGGCGTAGCTGCCGAAACGGGCTAGGATTTGTTCGCTGTTCACGCGGTGAAAATCCCTTGCAGGCGTTGTGAAAAAAAACAGGGGAGTCTCGCGACATCCCACGTCAGATGCGGTCGGCACACTAACCTGCCCGCCATGAATCTGCAATCTGTTAGTGGTCTGATTGGCGCTGGGGTGGGGTATTATCAGCGCTCGCAAAGCCTCGGCATGCCCAGCGGGCTGACAACGCCTCGCTTAATGAACCCACCCGCCCAAAGAGACAATTCATGAACCTGATACGCACACTTTTTCTTTCATTACTCGCGCTGGCAATGCAGGGCAGTGCCCACGCTGCAGCGCCACTCAGCGATGCTGTGAGTCAAGTTTACTACGCCAAACTGAAAGACCTGTTTCTCTACTTTCACCAGAACCCTGAACTTTCAACGATGGAGCATCAAACCTCGGCCCGATTGGCAGATGAATTGGCGTCGCTCGGCTACACGGTGCATCGCAATGTAGGCGGTACCGGAATTGTTGCGCTCTTGGAAAATGGCGAGGGGCCGCTAGTGATGTTTCGGGCCGATATGGACGGTCTGCCTGTTGAGGAGAAGTCGGGACTGGCATACGCGTCGCGCGCCAAGCAGATTGATCCCAACGGTAACGAGGTATTTGTGATGCATGCTTGCGGGCACGATGTGCATATCACCAGCCTGGTGGGGACGGCTCAGATCATGGCGGAGCGGCGTGATGAATGGCAGGGCACGCTCATGCTGATTGGCCAGCCGGCGGAGGAGCGTGTGATGGGTGCCGCGGCGATGCGCGCTGATAACATCTGGGATCGATTTGGCCAGCCAGACTACGCCATGGCGTTCCACGTCACCTCCGCCATGCCGACGGGCATGCTGGGGGCGTCTGTGGATTCTCCGTATTCGGGCGCAGACACGGTTGATATTTACATTACCGGGGTGGGTGCCCATGGCGCCTCGCCGCACCGCGGTGTCGATCCTATCGTGCTAGGCTCCCAGATCGTGATGGGCCTCCAGACCGTGGTGAGTAGAACGTTGCCGCCTCGACGACCGGGCGTGATTACGGTGGGTGCATTTCACAGCGGTACCAAACACAACATCATTTCCGACGCGGCTCATTTGCAGCTGACGGTCAGGAGCGAATCGGCGTCAGATCGCACGCTGTTGCTGGATGGGATTCGCAGAGTCGCCGAGAACATGGGTCGTGTCGCGGGTTTGCCCGAGGAGTTGTTGCCGAGGGTAGTGGTATCGAATGAGAGCGTGCCGCCGACGCTGAATGACAAGGCGCTCACTGAGCGCATCATGGCGCTCTGGAACGGGCATTTTGGTGAGGGCGTTTTGTTTTCCGGGGAGCGCTTGGGTATGGGGGCCGAGGATTTCCCAATATTTACCGTCGACCCGTACATACCGAGTCTGTATTTCGCGGTGGGCGGAACGCCACCAGAGGATTTCGTGACTGAGCAAAGTGGTGGCGCACCGGTTCCCTCCCACCACTCACCGCTGTTCAAAGTTGAACCAGATGCGTCCGTTACACTGGGCGTTGAAGCGTCTGTGTCGGCGCTGCTGGAGTTGATGGGGCAGTGACCGTCGGGGGTGGGCCAATCGATTCTGACCAATACCCTGTCTGGGATCTTACGATTCGGTTGATTCACTGGTATTTCCCCGCCGCCATCGGTGTCATGTGGTGGAGTGGCGAGCAGGGGCGCATGGAGGTCCATGCTTGGGTTGGCTATAGCCTGCTCATTCTTGTGCTGACCCGAATTGTGTGGGGCTTTATTGGCAGTGAATCAGCGCGCTTCAGGCACTTTGTGCGGGGCCCCGGCGAAATACGGCGCTATCTTGCATCAGGTGGTGCCTATTCCGGCCATAACCCACTGGGTGCGCTATCCGTCGTCGTGCTTCTCGCACTGCTGGTGTCGCAAACCGTATCGGGCACCATGAGTAGCGACGACATTCTTTTTGAAGGGCCCTTTGCCTATTGGGCGCAGGATTGGTCAGGCGCCGTCGCCGACTGGCATGAGACCAACTGGAGGTTGCTTCAGGGGCTGATTGCGCTGCATTTGATAGCCGTTGGCTGGTACCAATGGAAAAAGCGTCAGCCAATGGTGCAAACCATGATTCGGGGCCGTTCAGAGACGAGATTTTCGGCCGCCGCCCCTAGGCCACTCTGGCTGTCGATGATGACCGCTTCAATACTCTCGGGGGTGCTGTGGTGGCTGATTACCGTCGCCCCCGAGGCGCCCAGCTATTACTGATACCTCAGTGCAGCTGCGATAGCGTTTTTCAGAGCGATCGCGAGCCCGGATGGCAGGGCTCGTGGCTCTGGTTCAAAACGCCCATGGGTCTGCAGGGCGTTGAGGTTAAGGCCGCTGGGTGACAAGCACCCATTGCTTAGTAAAGGTAGTCCTTTGATTTGTACTCGTCGTGGCAGGCCTTGCAGGTGCCGCCAGTCGCGATGAACTGATCACGGCTTGCTGCCTGACCCCCGCCCGCCGCAGTCTCGGCCAGTGTGGCTGCCGCCGCTCTGAAGTCGTCAAGCTTGCTTTGGAAGTCGTCCATGTTGGACCAGATATTGGCTTTGGCGCGGGTAGTGCCGGTATCAGATCCCGGAGCGAAGCCACGCTCAACGCCAAAGTGCGCTGCGTGATTCAGGTCGTTCGCCCACTCAGTGAAGAGGGCATCGTTCCATTCCATCTTGCCTTTCACCATGTCGCCCATCGGCGCGAAGGTCATGCCCAACAGCGCAAAGTAAGATTGGCGGAGGGATTGGAGTGGCTCGGACTGTTCAATGTGCGCCCACGTTGAGGCGGACATCAGACTCATGCCAAGCAAGGTACTAACGAGCGTCTTCTTCATAGTGTCTACTCCCGGGTTATTGAGCTGAAGTGTTGTTCTGCGCTATCGCTAATGCAATACGAGACGCCTTAGGCTATCCCAAAAAGGGGAGTGAGTCGTAACCCCCAGAGGGTTTACACTCTCAGCGACACAGGAGGCGCCATGTCTGAATCATTACCACTCGATGCTTACTGGATGCCCTACACGGGTAATCGTCAGTTCAAGCAAGACCCTCGCATTATCGTTGGTGCGGAGGGTGTGTGGTTTACGGACGATCGCGGCAGACGGATTCTTGATGGACATTCCGGGCTATGGACCTCCGGTCTGGGTCACGGCCACCCCGAGGTCTCCAAAGCGGTTGCCGAACAAATCGAGACGTTGGATTTTGCGCCGCCATTCCAGTTTGGGCATCCTGCGGCGTTTATGCTCGCGGACAAGCTCCGGCAGCTCATGCCCGGCAACCTCAACTACGCTTTCTTCACCAACTCGGGGTCCGAATCAGCAGATACGTCACTCAAAATGGCGCGTGCATACTGGCGACTCAAAGGGCAGCCCGCTAAAACACGGTTCATTGGCCGCCAGAAGGGTTACCACGGCGTCAATTATGGCGGGACGGCGGTAGGCGGCATTGGTGCCAATCGAAAGCCTTTTGGTCAATCACTGGAGGTTGACCACCTCCGCCACACCATGTTGCCTGAAAACGCTTTTTGTCGAGGCATGCCCGAGCAGGGCGCACATCTTGCTGAGGAGCTTGCCGAGCTCATTATGCTGCATGACGCCTCGACGATTGCTGCGGTCATTGTGGAGCCCATGGCAGGCTCAGCGGGAGTCATCCCGCCGCCCGCAGGTTATCTGCAGCGTCTCCGGGAGCTTTGTGATCAACACGATATCTTGCTGATTTTTGATGAGGTCATCACTGGGCTAGGCCGCTGCGGCGCATACACCGGCGCCGAGGCATTTGGTGTGACGCCCGATATTCTGAATCTCGCGAAGCAGATTACGAATGGCGCGGTTCCTATGGGGGCCGTCATGGCGACACCTGAGATCTACGACACCTTTATGGCCCATGGCGGTCCGGATTACGCGTTGGAATTTGCGCATGGATACACCTACTCAGGGCACCCGGTCGCCTGCGCTGCCGGCCTGGCGGCGCTCGAGGTTCTGGTGCGCGACCAGTTGCCAGCTCGCGTTGCGACGGAGGCGCCGTTTTGGGAGGCTTTGTTGCACGATGCGTTGGCAGACAAACCGCACGTAGCAGACGTGCGCAACTATGGTTTCGCCGGTGCGCTGACTTTGGATGCGTACCCCGGCGAGCCCCTGCGGCGGCCATTTGAGGTGGCGATGCGCATGTGGGAGAAAGGTTTCCTAGTGCGCTACGGAGGCGACACGATTCAGTTGGCGCCGCATTTTGTGATGGAGCGGGAGCACATGTCCTCTTTGGTGGAGGCGCTCTCCGAGTCGCTAGACGAACTGGCCTGAAGCGCTGTAACGAATGGAAGCGGACGGGGCTATGGCGCTTCGTCTACCGCTTGTGTGAGCCAAGCGTCCATGCGTTCTTCTAAAACGTCCAGCGGCAAGGCGCCGGCACCTAACATTTCATCGTGGAAGGCACGAATATCGAACTGGTCACCCAGTGCGGCTTCCGCCTCGCCGCGCAGTTCCAGCATTTTCAATTGCCCAATCTTGTAAGCCAATGCCTGACCTGGCCAGCCTATGTAGCGATCAATTTCGTTAACGATATCCGCTTCCGTCTTGGCGGCATTGGCCAGGAAGTAATCGATAGCGCGCTGGCGATCCCAGCCGAAGTAATGCATGCCGGTATCCACAACGAGGCGCACCGCGCGCCACATGTCGTAGACCAATTGTCCATAACGAGAGTAGGGGTCTGTGTACAGTCCCATGTCGTAACCCAGCCGTTCCGAGTAGAGGCCCCATCCTTCGATGAAGGCTGTGAAACCGCCATTGCGTCGGAATTCAGGTAACCCGGTTAGCTCCTGAGCCAGGGCAATTTGTAAATGGTGGCCCGGTACGCTCTCGTGGACGCTCAAGACTTCCATTTCAAACTTCGGCCGCACTTCGGGTTGGTACAGGTTGACGTAGTACCACCCCGGCCGTGAGCCATCGATGGCGGGCCGCATATAGTATGCAGTGGTGGTGTCCGGTGCCTCCTCATCAGGAATGGGGCGTACGCCATAGGGCGCACGAGGCAGCTTGCCGAACAACTTGACCAATCCTGGGTCCAGTCGTTTGGAGACCGCCTGATATCCCTCAAGCAGCGCTTCGGGACTGTCGTAATAAAACTGAGGATCAGTTCTCAGGAATGTATTGAATGCAGTGATGTCGCCTTCAAACCCGACCTCCGCGATCACCGCCTCCATCTCGCTGCGGATTCGCGCCACTTCCCGCAATCCAATCTCATGAATTTCATCCGGGGTCATATTGGTTGTGGTGAAGTGCTGGGCGAGACGGGCATACACCTGCTTGCCCCCGGGCAAAGATACGATTCCGGGTTCCCGCGCGCCGGGAAGGTAGTGCTCCTCCAGAAACGCCAACAGTTCCGCAAAGGCGGGGTTTATCTCCTCTGTAATTACCCTGCGGGCTTCGTCCTGCAGGGCGTTTTGTTGTGACGCGTCCAAGTGCTCGGATAGCGTTAAGAACGCGCGGAAAAAAGGACTGTCCGTGGCGTTGCCTTCAAGCAAAGTTTGAATCTGTGCGGGGACGCGAGACATGACGATCTGCGCCTGCGTGCGGCCTTTGTCTAGGCCCTCAGTGAGCAAAGCCTGGTACTGCGCGAGTTGCTCCGGTAGCGCGCGTAATCGAGTCAGCCAGTCAAGGAGATCCTGCTCGGTATCCATTGGCAGGTACTCGACCATGCTGTGCCAGTGTTGTGGACCGGAGCGCATATCCAGTGCGATCAAATGTAAGCCGTCTTCGAATTCGTTGCGGTTGTCGCGCAGCTGACGGAGCAACATGGCCCGATTGACGCGACCGTCGGCGCTGAGCGTAGCGGGCTCAATTCGCTCGAGCTCATTAACAAAGCGCCCTTCGTCGTCATAGCGAGAGCGAAATGCCTCTGGGCTTCGATCTGTCCACAGCGCGCTCCCCGAACGGTCCCCGTAGTCGAGTCGGCGTTCGGGGTATTGCTCGAGCACCCACTGCCAGTGGCGGTCGATGACTCCTTCGAGCGCGGTGTCATCCGCGTGAGCAGAAACCGCCATGCACGGAGACAGGGCGAGGCATAACAGCCAAGCCGTTAAACTACGCACCTCGCGTCGGCGGGCCCTTTTTGCGGGTGGTCTTGGAGTCAGGTGGTGTCGTGTCATCAGGCAATCCGGCGCGGCGCGCGTTCGTCTTGTATCGCGCTGATAAAAAGAGCCAGTTATGGCCTGGTCCTATCATGAGCGCAGAGAAGATTGGGGGGCGAGCACCCCCCGTGCTGGCTAGCGGCCTAATATGGAACGGGCTACGAGTTCCCGCATGATCTCTGAAGAGCCGCCATAGATGGTCTGTATGCGCGCATCAACATAAAAGCGCGAGATTGGATACTCCGAGGTATAGCCATAACCGCCAAAGAGCTGCAGGCATTGATCCGCTACCCGGCATTGCATTTCGCAGCTGGCAAGTTTGAGCATCGCTGCCGTGTCGGCTGTCAGAGTCCCACTGGCGTAGTCTCTGGCGCATTGCTCGTAGAAGGCACGATTCACGGCGATGTCAGTTTTGACTTCAGCGAGCTTGAAGCGCGTGTTCTGAAATTGCCCGATCTTCTGCCCGAAAGCCTCGCGCTCCTGAACGTACTGCACTGTAATATCCAGCGCACCCTCTGAGGCGGCTATGGCCTGTGCGGCGATACCTAATCGTTCGCGAGGTAGCTCTTCCATCATGATGACGAAGCCACGGTTTTCTTCACCCAGCAGCGCGGTGGCGGGTAAGCGCACGTCATTGAAAAAGAGCAGCGCGGTGTCTGAAGTGTGCTGGCCAATCTTGTCGATTTTTTTCGACTTCTCGAAACCCGCAGAGTGTGCATCTACCAAAAATAGCGATGTTCCCTTGGCGCCTTTGCCGGGGTCCGTAATGGCCGCGACGATCACCAGATCTGCATGGATGCCGTTGGTAATAAAGATTTTTGAGCCATTCAGTACCCACTCATCGCCATCGCGAACCGCGTTGGTGCGGATACCTTGTACGTCGGATCCCGCGCCTGGTTCTGTCATCGCCAAAGCGCCCACGACCTCGCCTTTGGCCATCCGTGGCAACCAGTGTGCTTTCTGCTCCTCGGTGCCGTGACGACTGACATAGGGCGCGACAATGTTGTTGTGAATGCCGTAACCCGATGCAAAGCCCCCGAATCCCATTTCGGATAATTCTTCGATCATCGCGAGCGTGACGTGGGGCGATGTGCCGGCGCCACCGAACTGCTCGTCCATATCGGGACATAGCAGTCCTGCCTCACCGAGCCGATTCCAGAGCGCCCGAGGGATCATGCGGTTCTCTTCCCACTGCTCGTAGTGAGGTGTAATCTCCTGCTCGAACGCGCGGCGCGCCATGTCCCGAAACAGTGTCAGCTCGTCCAGATCAACGGCTTGATTCATTTTTTTGCCCCAAGTAATTTTGGCCGGACGCGCAGTATGAAGAAACTCCGCGGTCAGCACAAAACGTCACTGGAGAAACGCCTGTGAATGCACCACAGCCTAACGGATCCGCCGCTGCGCTCGCCGGTCAACTGCGCACCCATCTGCCCGGGCGAGATGTGGCGCAATTGGTTGCTGATTTCGATGCCCAAGGCTTCTGCGTGATACCCGAACTGCTGGATAGCGAAGCGCTGGAACGGCAACGGGGGGCGCTGGCGCCCTGGATCGAACAGGGCCCAATGGGGCGCAATGTATTTGAGGGAACCCGCACGCATCGCGTTTACGCCATGCTTGCTAAGGATCCGATATTTGCGGAGCTGATTGCCCATCCGGTGTCATTGGCTTGGGCGGAGCATTATCTCGGCGAGAGCTGCTTGCTGTCGGCCTGCTTGGCAATTTGTCTGGAGCCGGGTGAATCCCCGCAGCCCTGGCATACCGACGACGGCCACACCACACTGACGCCGCCCCACGATTTGCTGGGCGTGTCGACTTTTTGGGCGCTCGACGACACCACACTCGAAAACGGCGCGACCGAGGTCCTACCGGGTAGTCACCTGTGGGCTGAAACCGATTTTCCCGGCGTGTTGCGCGATCAAGATTTTGCGACGGTGGAAGGTACGGAGGGTGATGCGGGCGCGCACCCGGACGCCGTCAAGGTCACGATGCCGGCAGGATCGCTGATGATCGCGCGCGGCGACCTGTGGCACCGGGGTGGTGCTAACCGATCACAATCGGCTAGGCGCGTGGTGACGCCACAATATTGTGCTGGTTGGTTGCGGCCTCTTGAGACCATGCTGTTATCTGTTCCCACGGAGCAGGTGGCTGTCCTGCCTGATCGCGTGAAGGCGCTACTGGGCTACTCCATTCATCCCCCCTTTATGGGGTATTCTGACGGAATGCATCCGCAGCGCGTGTTGCCTTAGGTAACGCCGCTGTCTGTTAACGACATCACAAAAACTATCGAGGTCACCATGCGAGAGTACACACAGTTCTATATCAACGGTCAGTGGGTTGACCCCATCACGCCCAAAACGCTGGATGTTCTAGACCCTTCGAACGAGGAAGTCTGCGCAACGATCTCTCTGGGTGCCGAGGCCGACGTCGACGCCGCAGTGGCCGCAGCAAAAGCTGCTTTTGAGACGTTCAGCCAGACCAGCATCGAAGAGCGTGTTGGCATGCTGGAGCGCATGGCCGAGATCTTCCAACGCCGTATCGGTGAGATTGCTGAGGCGATTCGGTTGGAAATGGGTGCGCCCATCAAGCTTGCCAGCACGGCTCAAGCCTACGCCGGGCTCGGCCACATCACTGAGGCGGCAAAAATCCTGAAAACCTACTCATTCACCGAGGACCTCGGCCCGCACCGTGTGGTGAAAGAGCCGATCGGTGTTTGCGGCTTGATTACGCCATGGAACTGGCCGTTGAACCAGGTCAGTTGTAAGGTCGCGCCGGCGCTAGCGGTAGGCTGCACAATGGTATTGAAGCCCAGCGAAGTGGCGCCGCTCTCTGCTTATCTCTACGCTGAGATAATGGACGAGGCAGGAGTGCCCGCGGGTGTCTTCAACCTGGTGAATGGTGACGGCCCGACTGTAGGTGAGGCGCTCTCGCGTCACCCAGACGTCGACATGATGTCTTTCACGGGCTCAACCCGTGCAGGCTCTCTGGTTGCGCAAAACGCAGCGCCCACCGTGAAACGGGTGACACAGGAATTGGGTGGCAAATCGCCCAATATTATTCTCGACGACGCGGATCTGGAGGCGGCGGTCACCCGGGGTGTACTGCATATGTACAACAACACCGGACAGTCTTGTAACGCGCCGTCGCGAATGCTTGTGCCCCGTGCGCTATTGGCAGAGGCAGAGGTGATCGCAGCAAAGGTCACGGAGTCTGTTGTGATTGGCGCTACCGGCGATGAGGCGACAACGATGGGCCCGGTCGTATCCAAAGTGCAATGGGACAAGATCCAGAGCTTGATCGAAGCCGGTGTGGCTGAAGGTGCCAAAGTGGTCTGCGGTGGTCCCGGCTTGCCCGAGGGCATCGAACGCGGTTACTACGTTAAGCCAACCGTGTTCTCCGAAGTCACCAACGATATGACCATCGCCGAGCAGGAGATCTTTGGCCCGGTGCTGGCAATGTTGCCCTACGACAGCGAGGACGAAGCGATCCAGATTGCCAACGATACGCCCTATGGTTTGGCAGGCTATGTCCAGAGTGGCGATCTCGATCACGCGCGTTCCGTGGCTTCCCGTATCCGCGCGGGTAATGTTCACATCAACGGCGCGTCTCCCGGCATGGATGTGCCCTTTGGCGGCTACAAGCAATCAGGTAATGGTCGTGAGTGGGGTGCACATGGCTTTACCGATTATCTGGAGATCAAGGCGATCTCGGGCTTCGAAGCAGCCTGAGAAACTCTGGGTAGCGAGGAGCGGCGATGAAGGCCATCCTGGCCATCGATCAGGGCACCACGGGGACGACCGTTGCGGTCATGAATACCCGCGGTGTCGTGCTCGGCAGCGTGAACCACGAGTTCCCCCAGATCTACTCCAAGCCCGGTTGGGTCGAGCATGATCCCGACGCAATTTGGACGTCGGTACTCAAGGGTATTCGTGCGGTATTTCGCAAGGGATTGTGCAAGCCTGCCGATATTGCCTGTATCGGCATCACGAACCAGCGCGAGACCGCATTATTGTGGGAGCGACGCACGGGCAAACCGTTGGGCAATGCCATCGTCTGGCAGTGCCGTCGCACGGCGGCGTTTTGCGATGGTCTCCGTAAAAAGGGCCTAGAGCCGATGGTCCGTGACAGGACCGGCTTGGTGCTGGATCCGTACTTTTCGGCGAGCAAGTTTCGTTGGTTATTGAATGATATCGACGGTGCCAGAGGCCGCGCGCGTCGCGGCGAGATCGCCGCCGGTACCATCGACGCTTATCTGCTGGCTAGGCTAACCGGCGGGCTGGTACATGCAACGGATGTGTCCAACGCGTCTCGCACGTCCTTGATGAATTTGCGCACGCTGGATTGGGATCCGGACCTGCTCAAGCTCTTCAATGTCCCTCGCAATATTCTGCCGGATATCATCCCGTCGAGTGGCGACTTAGGTCGCACTCTGGGCGTGCCCGGGCTGCCTGACGGTCTGCCCATCGCCGGTATCGCCGGCGATCAGCAATCGGCACTCTTCGGTCAGGCGGGCTTCGAGAGAGGCGCCGCCAAGTGCACCTTCGGGACAGGCTCGTTTATTCTCATGAACACCGGTCAAGACCGTATGCACAGTGATGCTGGATTACTCAGCACGGTTGCTTGGCAGCTGCCGGGGCAACAGTCCCCGGTTTATGCCCTCGAAGGCGGCGCGTTCATCTGCGGAGCGGCGGTGCAATGGTTGAGAGATGGCTTAGGCATTATTAAGCGTGCTCCGGATATTGAGCGCTTGGCTGCGACCGTTTCAGACGCAAACGGCGTTGAGTTCGTTCCCGCATTGACCGGTTTGGGGGCGCCGCATTGGGACCCCGATGCGCGAGGTGTGATATCGGGATTGACCCGCGGTGCGACGGCTGCTCATCTTGCCCGTGCAACGCTGGAGGCAATGGCGCTGCAGAATGTCGATATTTTGCGAGCCATGGAGCGTGATCTCGGGAGACGAATGGGCGATCTCCGCGTAGACGGTGGCGCTTCCGCCAACAATATGCTCATGCAACTGCAGGCGGATTATCTGGGCCGCGAGATTGTCCGCCCGAAGGTGATTGAAACGACTGTAGCGGGGGCCTGCTTTCTTGCGGGGCTCGGTGTGGGAATCTGGAAGAACACAGAGGCGTTGGCGAAAGTGTGGCGTGCGGATCAGTCGTTCCCAGCCAGAATGACGACCGGCGCTCGGCGCAGACGCCTGTCATCATGGCAGCAGGCGGTCGAGCGCGCGAAATCGGAAGGGTGATCGACCTATGGCCGATGTACTGCCCTTTGCTCGCGGTAAAAAAAAGAAGCCCGATCAAACGATGTGCCGCAATGGCCATCACAAATGGCGGCCAGTTAAAGCCGATCCTTTCGCCGTTCATCGCGGCGAGTTGATTACGCGTTTCCGCTGTGAGCGCTGCGGAAAGGAGCGAACTAAAGCGACCTAATCCCGCGGTATCTCATTGGCTGTGCGATCCAGGCCCACTGCGCGATCCTGATGAGAGATGCCAGCTTTGAGCATCTACTCGGCGGACACGCCATATTCGCAGAGCGCTTGGCAAACTCCTCTGATCGAACACCTCGGACCTAACACCTCGGACCTAACACCTCGGACGAAACACCTTGGACGAAACACCTCTGGGGAGTAGTGGTGGCCTGCGGGAGTCGATAGACTGACCGTCATAATCAACCGCTTCGCGCTGAGACAGGGAGTGTGACCGATGACTGCCATGATTTATCCAACAACTAATCCGTCGCTGTCCGAGCAGATGGTGGTGGCCCGGGCAGAGGGGCCTTATATCTTCGACAAGCAGGGGAAGCGCTACCTGGAAGGCATGGCGGGCCTCTGGTGCACGGCTCTGGGTTACGGCAATGAGGAGATCATCGAGGTAGCCGAGCGCCAGATGCGTGAGCTCAGCTTTAGCCACATGTTTGGCGGCAAGACACACGCCTCTGCCATGGAGCTTGCGGACAAGCTGTCAGCCATGGTGCCGATGTCGGATGGCAGAGTGTTTCTCGGTAACTCCGGCTCAGACGCGAACGATACGCTTCTCAAGTTGATCCGTTACCACGCTGAGGCTTCCGGGCAGCCCCAGCGCGTGAAGGTCATTGCCAGAGAGCAGGGCTACCACGGCGTGACACTGGCCTCTGCGGCGCTCACCGCGATCCCGACGAACCACGCACATTTCCAATTGCCGTTTGAGGCACTGGGCGTTTTGAGGACGGGTTCGGCCAACTATTATCGTGGCGCGATGGAAGGCGAATCCGAGGCGGATTTCGTGGCGCGCCGTGCCGACGAACTGGAATCCCTGGTTTTGGCTGAAGGCCCCGACACGATTGCGGCGATGATAGCTGAGCCGGTCAGTGGCGCAGGGGGTGTCATTGTACCGCCGGCGGGATATTTCGAGGCGATTCAGACAGTTCTGGATCGCTACGGCATCTGGTTATGGGACGATGAGGTGATATGCGGATTCGGGCGCCTGGGGGCCGATTTTGGCGCGAACAAGATGGCGATGCGGCCTCAGATGATGACGCTGGCAAAAGCGTTGTCGTCAGCCTATGTGCCGGTATCGGCCGCTATCGTTCAGGGGGATATCGCCGATTGCATCAATGCTTCGGCGACGGAGGTCGGAGTATTCGGTCATGGGTATACCTACAGCGGTCACCCGCTTGGGTGCGCGGTAGCGAGCAAGGTGATCGATATTTATGTGCGCGATCGCATATTTGATCATGCAGCAGAGGTGGGTAGTTATTTGCAGTCTCGTTTGGCGGGATTTGCAGATCACCCTCTGGTTGGCGAGGTATCGGGCGTCGGCATGATTGGTGCGTTGGAGCTCGTTGCAGACAAAGACTCGAAACAGCCCTTTGAGGGTATGAAAGTGGGGCAGTTCTGCGCGAAGGCCGCTGAGGACAATGGTTTGGTCGTCAGGCCTCTGGGCGGTAACCGCGTTGCGCTGTGTCCGCCGCTCATCATCGGGCGTGAGCACGTTGATGAGATCGGTGAAAAGCTGGGCGCGGCATTGAGCACCACACTCGATTGGGTGACGGCACAGGGCTTGCGCTAGCTTTTGCCCCGGCCGCGGCGGCTTGTTAGGCCGTGCTTGCGAACCAGCGCGCGCATCTGGTTGTAATTGAGTCCGAGTAGGTCCGCAGCGTCGTTTTGACGCTGATGGGCCGCGTCGAGCGCCTGCTCTAGCCACGACAGTTCTGCGTCGTGGAGCTGCTTTTTGAGGTCTATGGGCCACGCATTCCGTGATGGCGACAAGGGAGAGGCCTGAGATGACGACACAGCATCCGTTTCCGGGAGTTGCTGCTCCGACACGTTGTGTGTGGCGTCTGGCGAATCGGGTGTAGGTGATGAACTGTCTGTCTGGTGAAAGGGGTTGATCACAATCTGAGTGATAGGGCGTTCAGCTTCTATTGCCCTGAACAGCGACCGTTCGACAACGTTTTTAAGTTCGCGAATATTGCCCGGCCAGTGATGTGATTGGAGTTGTCGTACAGCGGCCTTGGCGAAGCCGGGGAAGTATTCCCATCCAAGTTCCCGACACATCCGCATGCCGAAGTGGTGGGCGAGCTCGAGTAGATCATCGTCACGCTCTCTGAGGGGTGGCAAGGCCACAACGTCGAAGCTCAAACGATCGAGCAAATCCCAGCGAAAAAGACCGGCGTCAGCCATCGCGGGCAAGTCTGCATTGGTGGCACCGACTAGTCGAACATCTACCCGCAGCGTTTTTTGACCGCCGACCCGCTCAAATTCGCCGTATTCGATCACCCGCAGGAGTTTTTCCTGAAGTCTGGGTGACATCGTGGCGAGTTCGTCGAGGAATAGCGTGCCGCCGTCGGTGAGTTCGAATCGCCCGATGTGTTGCTTGGTAGCGCCGGTAAATGCACCCGCTTCATGGCCGAAAAGCTCACTTTCCAGCAGGGACTCGGTCACAGCGCTGCAGTTAATTTTCGTAAGGGTCTGATTCCAGCGGGGAGACAAATAGTGGAGACGCTCGGCGGCAAGCTCCTTGCCGGTGCCGCGCTCACCCACAATGAGTGCGGGACGGTCAATGCCGGCGAGCCGTGAGATGTGGTCCAGCGCGGCCGCCAGGGCGGTGGATTCGCCAATAATGGTAGGGGCCTGTTTGTCCATGAGGTAAAAATACCCTAACGAAGGCGAAACATGTACGAAAAAAAGAGTTAAAAAAACCTTTAATTTCTCAATGAACAAGCCGGCCTTGATTTAAACCATTGAATATACGGGAAAAATAAAGTCTGGCATGCCTTTCGCAATAATCTATGTGTGCAGGCAAAACCCGCCTGTAGGAACACGGAGTCAGTTCAATATGCACACACGGAGAGATGAAATGGACGTTATCGACGAGCGAGCTTTGGTCTACATGGCAGTGCTGTTTGTATGCAGCGCCCTCGCGGTATTTGCGGGACCCGCGCGTGCCGCGGCCACCTTTGGTTTTGTGACGGCGTCAGTGGAGGGCGCCTACTGGATTGGAAATAACCTTGCGGCGCGTTACCGGGCATCAACTGAAGCTGCTGACGAGAACGAGGCGGTGGATCGCTATGCGCATTAACGGCAGCGCTGTGGGTTATCCAAGGTTGGTATCACGCGCCCGCGTGTTCGGTGCGGTGCTTGCTGGCGCGTTTCTGATCACGGGCTGTGGAATGGTTACCGTAGTCAGCGAAGAGGCAGTAAGCGATTACGCGCTATGTATCGACAAACGAGAAGCAGGAGGAGTGGCTCCTGAGGTGGCAGCACTCGACTGCATGGACGTCACCACAATAGGCACAACGGATAAGGCATAAAGGGAGAGGAACATGGGAATCTTTTCACGTATATCGGACATCGTTAATTCCAATCTGAACGCGCTGTGTGACAGTGCCGAGGATCCGGAAAAAATGATTCGCCTGATTATTCAGGAAATGGAGGATACGCTGGTCGAGGTGAGAAGTGCGTCGGCCCGCGTCATTGCGGACCAAAAGACATCGGCACGGCGACGGGATCGTGTTGCCGCTGAGGTCGTTAATTGGGAGGAGAAGGCAAAACTCGCCGTCTCGAAAGGCCGCGATGATTTGGCTAAGGCCGCCCTGCAAGAGCGGCGTGCGGTTGAGGAATCGCTTCGCATTATCGAGGAAGAATTGACCTCGTCTGGTGAGCACATTGCGCAACTGAACGAGGAGATTGGCCAATTGCAGCAGAAACTCGATGACGCCAAGGCCAAACAAAAAGCGATCCTTTTGAGAAGCAAAGCGGCCAGCTCAAGAATTCAGGTGAAAAAGCAGGTGCAGCGCAACGAATTGGATAATGCCTTTGCCAAGTTCGAGCGCTTCGAACGCAAAGTGGATAACCTCGAAGGGGAATTGCAGGCCATGGATCTGGGCCGAGATACTGCCTCTAGCCTGGCTGCAGAGATTGACGCGCTCGGCGAGGACGACTGGCTGGATGATGAATTGCTGCGCATTAAGGACGCTATGGCGGACACCGAGACGCCGACAGACGGCAGTAGCAGTGCGCAGTCTTCATGAGTCTTGCTGGCATAATGAAAACCAAGGGAGATGGGCCCGTTTGTGATCGGCAGGCGGTTATCGACAGGGAGAGAAAATGAACCCGTTTGAAATGTTGTTCGTGCCGATGGTGCTGTTCATGGTCATCGTGGCACCAACCTGGATCGTGATGCACTACCGGAGCGTTAACCGCTCTAGTAGTCAGCTCAGCGAGGACGATCGTCAGGCACTGGAAGAATTGCTGGTTGCGGTGGATCAGATGGCGGACCGGATCGATTCACTCGAATCTATCCTGGATGCTGATCATCCGAATTGGCGACAGGACGCC
>PBLO01000046.1 GCA_002721785.1 Halieaceae bacterium | reverse complement strand
TGCGTGATCTTCTGGCCGATGATACAATCGCTTTTCGCGCGGTGCCGGAAACAGCCGCGAGCGACCCGACCCCGCGCTATTGGCGGGTGTTCATACTCGACCGGGAATCCTACGGCACCTGGCGCCGCGGTGCACCGCGGCGTGCCGTCAGTGCCAACCGCTTTGCTGTCCAGACAGCCGAACACAGCTATGCCCTGCTTCTGGATGATCATGATCCGGCAACATTGCCGGCACCCGACTGGCCGGCCGGTTTCAGCACTGAATACGGCTATAGCCTGCAGGGTGAACTGGTCGCCACACCTCTGGCCAATCCGCGCCGCATCCAGGTTGGCGGTGTCGCCAACCCGCCGGGTGTGATCGCGCCGCCGGAAGTGGCCCCGCTCTCCGCCGCCAATCCGCGTCTCGCGCAATGGGCGCGCCAAACGCGGGCCGGCATGGCCAGTGACCGGGCCTTCATCGATCTTCTGATGCGCCGGTTTGCCGATACATACAGCTATGACACGACACTCAGCCTGCCCGACAATAATGCGCTGGACAGCTTTTTCTTCGAGGCCCGCAGCGGGTATTGCGCCTATTTCGCCACCGCCATGGCAACGGCGCTCCGCGCCGCCGGTATCGAGGCGAATATCACGATGGGATATCTGGGCGGTGAGTGGAACGATTTCGGCGGCTTCTGGACCATCCGCAACGCCGACGCCCATGCCTGGGTGGAGGCGCGCCTGGACGGCGGCGTGTGGGAGCGGTTCGATCCGACGCTGCAGGTGATGACGGGTGGCGGCATGATGGTCAGTGGTGT
Source organism: Halieaceae bacterium (assembly GCA_002721785.1). GTDB lineage: Bacteria > Pseudomonadota > Gammaproteobacteria > Pseudomonadales > Halieaceae > Luminiphilus. Next base: position 15,853 of record PBLO01000046.1, on the reverse strand, counting down.
CGACAGTTTCGTTGCGCGTCCGGCGCTCGACACCGGCCTCGACAAGAGTGGCAACCCGCTGCTGGCAAGGCTGAGCCGAGCCGGCCAGTGGATCGACGCTCTGAACACGCGGATCACCATCGCGATCATGGATTATGGGCAGGATGAAGGTGGCGGATCCGGCGCACGTGACAACGCGGCCTTCATCTTTCTCGCAATTGGCCTTGCCATGACCGGCGTGCTTGCCATCGGCGGCATAGCCACCCTCCGCAACTGGCGCCCGCAACACAGGCTGGAACGGCGTCTTGAGAATATCCTGGCCGACATGGGCGAACCGTCGAAGCGCCGGCCGGGCGAAACCATGATCGGCTTTGCCGCCCGCCGCGCCGAAATTCTTCAGGCGGACGCCGCAACATTGGCAAGAGCCCTTGCCGATGCCATCACCGAATTGCGATATTCGCCGCATGCGCGGGTCGAGGTTGCCGGCATCCGGACCGACCTCGCCAGATTGCGGCGCGAGATCAGGGCCGGGCGCACGTCGTCCGAGCCGGGAGGAACGGGATGATGTGGTCATGGTGCCGTGCGGTTCTGCTCGCATTGTTTCTGCTGGCCCCGCTGCCAGCGCTTGCCGGTGACATTATCGGCGACATCATCGCAAAGGACGGCAAGGCCACGCTTCGCAACGACAAGGCGCAGGAATTGGATGCGCGGGTCGGCATGCAGGTCGAGACCGGCCAGCTGATCAAGACGGCCGAAGGCAGCACCTTGGAAATCAGGCTTGCCGACGGCTCGGTCTTCAGGATTGCTGCCAAATCGACCTTTATCATCGATGACTTCGCGATACAGGGTGCTGACAGCCGGCAGATGACGGCGCGGATGCTGACAGGCGCGCTGCAGTACGTTTCGAAACCGGCGCGGTTCAAGAAGGACGATCGCAGGATATTCCTCGCCAATGCTGCCGCCGCTATTCGTGGTGAAGACTTCATCGCCTTTGTCGGGCGCCGGATCGAAGCGGTGCTGATCAGCGGCAAGGTCGAGCTGTCGGCGCGCTCGAACACCGTCATGCTTGACCGGCGCGGCCAGTCGGTGACCTTTGACAGCGCCAGCAAGTTCGACCGTGCGGTGGTGTTGTCGGATGAACAGCTCGTCACGCTTGGCGCGCGCCTCGGCTGGCAGATCGAGTTGCCGCCACAACCGGAGGAGGGCGTGGCCGGCACCGGCCCGATCCCGTGCGCGCTTGTCGGAAATTCCCTGGTCTGCGGCTAGAGCGCCTCAATCCGGCGGCGGTAATAGTCGGCGAGCCCCTGCGGATAGCCATCCATCGCGGCAAGTTTTTCCAGTGCCGTCTGAAGCAACTTGCGGCGGCGCACAGCGGTCGCTGCCAGTATCCCTTCGAGAAGCCCGTCATGCGCTGTATGCGCCTCGGGTGACAGCGGCTGCCAGCTGTAGATCGGTTCGGCATTGGCGCGTCCGCGCACGGTGATCTCGTCGATCTTGAGCAGGCTGTGCGATGATGCGCCCTGTGCCGTGGCGCTTGCGAATGTCAGGGGCAGACCTGTCTGTTTGCTGAATGGCTCCAGCCGTGCGGCAAGGTTCACAGTGTCGCCGACAACGGAATAGGACAGCCTTGTGCGCGAGCCGAAATTGCCGACAACGACGGTGCCGCTTGCCACGCCCACACCGATGGCGATGCCGCCGCCATCCCAGGCATCACCGATTTCCTCGGCAAGGCGCGCATTGATTGCCGGCACATGCTGTTGCAGCGCGATGGCCGCCGCGACCGCCCGGTCATGATGATCACTTTGTGCCAGCGGTGCGTTCCAGAACGCCATCACGCAATCGCCGATGAATTTGTCGAGCGTTCCCTCATGCGCCATGATCACTTCGCTGGCCTCGTCGAGGATGATGTTGATCAGCCTCGTCAGAACCTGCGGCGAAGCGGCGAGGGACTCGGACAGCGTCGTGAACCCCCGCACATCCATGAACATGACCGAAATGTCGGTTGTGACGCCGCCAAGCTCGGGGGCGGCCCCGCTGGTCTCGATGGTCTTCACCATCTGTGGCGACAGATATTGGCCAAAGGCATTGCGCAGCTGGCGGCGGGCAAGCTCATCCACGATTCCGCGCATCACAAGGCTTGTCGCACCGCAGAACAATACAATGCCTGCCGCCAGTATGGCGTTTGACAGATACATCAGGCTGGTAAACATCCAGAAGCCGCCAAAGGCGGTTGCCGCGACCCCTGCTGCCAGCGCGGTCAGACCGATGCCGATCGGCGCGTGCGCCGCCAGCAGTCCGATGGTCATCGCAATGACAACGGCGCCGAGGAGTTCACCAAAGCTGTAGAGCACCGACGTCTTCAAATTCACGCCGCTTAGCAGCTGGTGAATGGCCGACAGGTGGATCATCGGCCCGGGGATCGCCGCCTCGAGGTTTGTCGAGTGGGTATCTTTGAGGCCGGTGGCCGAACTGCCGATGATGACAAAGGCATTCGTCAGCCGCTCCAGCCCCGTTTCGTCAAGCACCTCGGCGGCTGATACCGTAGTGAACCGGTCGATGGTGCCGTGATAGATCGGCAGCCTGCCATAGGCATCCAGCGTCATGGTCACCTGTCCGGTGCGCATCAGGTTCGCGCCGCTGCCGGTATCGGCAGCCTGTTTCAGGATGTGGCCGCCGGCTCCCTGCGCCACACGCAGCATTTCGGCAGACAGCGACGGGATCAGCTGGTCGCCATAGCGCGCCACCATGGGAATTTTCCGGACAATGGAATCCCGCTCGAATGCGAGGCTGACAAAGCCGGCGCCGGGGGCTTGTGCGACCTTCGGAACCGGCGACAGAAGGCCGCTCGCCTCCATCACCGGCAGCAGGCTGTCGCCGATCACAGACACGCTTGCCGGCAGGTACGGCTCGTTTGCGCTTTCCGCCGGTGTCAGTGACACGGCGACGACGGACGGTGTGTAGGACAGCATTTCCCCAAGCAGCGCATCGCCGTCCGGGATCTGCCCGGCAAGGCTGCCGGCTTCGAAGCCGGCAAGCCGTTCGATGGCATCGGCATTGAAGCGGTCATCCTCGGACATCAGGATATCGACGCCGATCGCCAACGGCTCCGACAGGCCGATATTCTGCATCAGGACAGCCATATATTGCCGCGGCCAGGGCCATTGGCCGAACCGCGCAAGGCTCGCCTCGTCTATATCGACGAACACCATGGCGCGGGCCAGTTCCTCGTCGCCGGCAAAAGGACGGATGGATGTGAAGATATCGAGGCTGGCATCCCGCGTGCGGCCGTCGATTTCGCCAAGGTCGGCGATGGTGGCGGCGAGGCAGACAAGGGGCAGGCACAAGGCCAGCAATGTCAGGGCAAGGCGGCGCCTGAGCCTTCGCGCCACCGCGGCGATCATCGGATGGCATCACCGGCCGAGAAGATCGGCAGATACAGCGCGACCACCATGACGCCGATCATCAGGCCGACGAAGACAATCATCAAAGGTTCGATGATGGTGGACAGGCCATCGACGACGGCGGTGAATTCTTCCTCGTAATATTTCGCGATCGAGCTCAGCATTTCGTCCATGTTACCGGTGCGCTCACCGACGGCCATCAGCTGGGACAATGCGATCGGGAACACCTTTTCGTTGCCGAACAGCGTCGAGAGCGGCGCGCCCGTCGTGATTTTCTGCTTGATCCGCGCGGTTGCATCGAGGAACTGCACATTGGTCGACACAGTCTTGGCGACTTCCAGCGTGTCGATCACGGATACACCGGCGGCCAGAAGATTGGCCATAAGCAGCGACATCCTCGCCACCGTCGCCTTGACGATGATATCGCCGACAAGCGGCAGGCGAAGCGCAATGATGCTTTTCAGCTTGCGATAGCCGCGCACGAACTTGTGGAGCAGCTTGTTGGTGAGCCAGACAGCGGAAACCGTACCGATGATGCCGAGCACGTTCCGCCCGTTCTGGATCCAGTTGCTGGCATCCACAATGGCCTGGGTGGGGCCGGGAAGCTCGGCGCCCAGACCCTCGTACATTTCCTGGAATGTCGGCACGACGTTGGTCAGCATGAAATAGGAGATGCTGAGCGTGATCACCACCAGCGTGACCGGATAGAACATGGCCGACTTGATGCCGGACTTGATGGCGGCCTGCTTTTCCAGCATCTCGACCAGCCGGTCGAGGAAGGTGTCGAGCTTGCCCGAGATCTCTCCGGCCTCGACCATGTTCAGATAGACCGAATCAAAATGCCGCTTGTGTTCCTTGAACGAGGCCGACAGGGACGAACCGCTGTTCAGCTTCTCGATCATCTGGCCTGTCACGCGTTTCATATTTGCGTTCGATGTCTGGCTCGAGACAAGCACCATTGCCTCGACGATCGGCAGGCCTGCGCGCATCATGGTCGAGATTTTCTTGGTGAAAATCAGGATTTCCTTCGACGGTATCGATCCAAAAGGACCCCAGGTGATTTCGGCGTTCAGGCCAGTTTTCTTCTTCTGCTTGATTTCGGTCAGGACGACGTCGCGATAGCCGTCGGCGCGAAGTTTCTGCTTGGCAAGGACGATGGTCTCGGCATCGACTTCGCCCTTCTGCTTCTTGCCCTTCAGCTTTGCCTTGTACTTGAACTTCTTCATCACCGAACCCTAGAGCACCAGGATGCGAGTATACTCGGCAACGCTGAAGACGCCATCCTTGATAAAGTCGCGCGCGATTTCCTGCATCGTCTGGAAGCCGTCCACCTTGGCGGCGGCCAGCAGTTCGGGCGCCAGCGCCTCTTTCAGGATCGCTTCTTCGAGTGAAGGGGTGATTTTCAAAACCTCGTAGACACCGCGGCGGCCCTTGTAGCCGGAACCGCCACAGGTGTTGCAGCCGACGCCGATCATCGGCTTGATCGAATGCGCCTCTTCCTCGCTGAAGCCGATCCGCATGAGGGATTCGGGCGTTGATTGCGAATCTTCGGCACGGCAGTCCGGGCAATTCGGGCGGCCGAGACGCTGTGCCACAATCAGCGACGTGGCGGCCGCGATCATGAAGGGCGGCACGCCCATATTCATCAGGCGGGTGATGGTGGCGATGGCATCGTTCGTATGCAGGGTCGACAGCAGCAGGTGGCCGGTGAGGGCGGCCTTGACCGCGATCTCAACCGTTTCCTGGTCGCGAATCTCGCCGACGAGGATCACTTCCGGGTCCTGGCGCAGGAAGGCGCGCAGGATCGAGTTGAAGGTAAAGCCGATCTTCTCGTTGGCCTGTGTCTGGCCGACACCCTCGAGATAATATTCGACCGGATCTTCGGCCGTCATGATGTTCAGTTCGGGATCATTGATATGCTGCAGACAGCCATAGAGCGTGGTCGTTTTCCCCGATCCCGTCGGGCCGGTGACAAGCACCATGCCCTGCGGCGCGGTGATCGCCTCGAGGATGTTGTTGTAGTTCACTTCCGACAGGCCGATCTTGTCCAGCGACAGCGACGGGTCGCCCTTCAGGATCCGCATGACGATGCGCTCGCCGTTCTTGCCCGGCAATACATTGAAGCGGAAGTCGATGTCCTCGCCCTGATACTGGATGGTGATGCCGCCGTCCTGGGGCAGGCGCTTTTCCGAAATATCGCAGTCGGCAAGGATCTTGAAACGGGTCACGACGCCCAGAAAATGCTTCAGCAGATATTCGGAATATTCCTCGCGGACGACGAGACGCCCGTCGATCCGGAACCGCACGCGGGCGATGTCGCGGAAAGGCTCGATATGGATGTCGCTTGTCCCGGTCTCCAGCGCGGTATGCAGGATGTGGTCGCAGAATTCCGGCACCAGCTCGTCGTCATCCAGCGCGAAGCGGGAGCGTTTCGCCTTGCCGCCGACGCGGGCCTGCTGCTTCTTTTTCTTTTCCGCGGAATCAAGGACGGACTTCACCCGCTCGTGTCCACGCAGGTTCTCGAAATTGGTCAGCGTGATCAGCTGGAACTCGATGTTGAAGTTCGAGACTGACTTCAACTGGCTGGCGAGGGTCGCCGTGGTCGGATCGACGATGCCGATGCGAAGGAAGCGCTGTTCGACGGCAAAGGGAATGGCGTGGTGCTCGTCGATGAAGGATGCCGGGATCAGGGGCAGGGCGCGGACATCGATTTCCTTGGCCTCGAGCGAGGTGCGCCGCAGGGCANAGGCACGCGACAGCACGGTATGGACGAGGTCTTCCTCGACACCCTCNGTGCGGATCATCCTCTCCAGGACATCNGAACTCGCACCTGTGCCAGAGCTCCTGGCGTCAGCCAGTTTTTGCTGGTCCAGCCGGTTGGCGGATTGCAGGACACGAAGAACCTTGTCCGCGACATCGTTGCTGTATACGGGCATCTACGCGGTTCCGCGATCAGGTGTTGCCGGCGTTCGGATCGAGCGCGACCGAACCGGCCTGCGCGGCACCTGCGTCCGGCGTCAGGTCGTCGATATCAAAGGCCTTTTCCGGAAGATAGTCGATAGGCAGGGTTTCGATGTCGCCGTTCTCTGACACCAGGATCACACCTCTCGGGGTCACCTTGACGAGGGTGGTGTCACTGGCGCCGATGGTATCGCCCTCGCGCAGGGTGATGGTCTGTTTCGCGGCTGTCTCGAGGTCGAACAGGCTGTTGTCCTTCATCACGCTGCGGACAGCGGTGGCCGAAGCGCGCAGCATAGCGGTCGAGGAAAAGGTGCGGATCGGTTCCAGACCCGGGAATTCAAGCACTGTGTAGCATTCGGTCACCAGGCCCTCGGACAGGGTCAGCAGGGTTTCGCAATAGCGCTCGGCATGCGTCACGTTGTGCAGCGGCCCCAGATCCATGATCACGCCGTCCTCGTCCTCGTCACGAAGGATGAAGTGCGCGCCGAGAAGGTGTTCCGCGTTGTTCTTCAGGTCGATGGCAAGCTGGCGTGCCTCGGCCTCGTCGGCGAACAGGCCGAGACGTACATAGGCGAGCTTCGGCTTGTTGCCCGGAATGACATTCTGATTGGTGGCGGCAAATATCTGCGAGCGGGTTTCCTGCTTGGCGACAGCCACGCCCATGACCCTGTAACGATTTGAAAACAGTGCCTGATCGGTCGATTTGCCGAGCAAATCCACGCCGGTGGCGTCTTCAAGGCCGATATTGCCGCTTGGTGCCGGCAGTTCGACGCCGCCGGTTGCCTGGTCGGCGATGCGGTCGATGCCGCGGCGGAACGGATCGTCGATGTCCTGAACCTCGGGCGCAACAAGCGAGTCATTCGGCTCGGGGTCCGAGGCGCCGGCGAATGCCGCGCCGGAACCAAGCAAGCCGGCGATCATCACCGCCAAGAAACAACGTGAATTCAACATAACACTACACCGCACCAATAGCTGGATCACCGGTGGAATCTACACCAGTTAATAATTTGTCAATAATTGATAAATGCCTGCTAATCCTGCCGGGCAGGGATGGACAGGACCAGTTTGATCATCACGATCGGGTTGCCGGGGGACGCGGTGATTTCCTCCTGCTGCACGACAATGGAGGCCTGCGAGCGGACCATCTTGTTGCGGACCAGAAGATAGTTCAGGAAATCGGCCTCGAGTTCCATGGTCATGGACTTGCCGACAAGGCCTGCGACACCGATGTCAGCATTCGTGATGGTGCGCGATGTCTCTGTCAGGAAAGAGGCGCCGCGGCTCTCGAGGTCTGACACGAACTGGCGCAAGGCCAACGATGCCGCTTCGCCGTCGCGGAAACCGCCGATCCTGTTCTGGATCGATGTCTCGCGTTCACCCTTGTTTTTCACGGCAACCTGCAGCAGGGGCGCCGCCTGCCGGAGCACGTCGTTATATTGCTGGACGCGGCTGGCGATTTCCCGGTTTTCCGCCGTCTGCGGCAGCAGAACGAACAGGTTGATCATGATCGGACCGAACATCGTCAGCAGGACGAGAAGGATCGACAGCGCGACACCCGCTGCCGCATTGCCATTCGCCTCGCGCAGATATTTTGCGCGTGAGAAGCGTGATTTCGCACCCTTCTTCTGAAGCCGGATACGCTCCTTTTCTTCCTTGCGGGCTCTGGCTGCGGCCTTTTTCTGCTCGCGCGCCAGCGCCTTCTGCTCTTTCTTCGTCAGGTTGCTGTTCGCCGTTTCAAAATTTCCAACCGGTGCTGGCATGCCGACTGGCGAGGCAACATCCTGACGGCCCGTGCCTTGTGGCTGCAGGCTTGGTGCCATCTGCGCAGCCTGCGCGTTTCCACCTTGCTGGGCCATCTGCGACAGCATCGTCATAGCCTCGGCCGACATCTGCTGTGTTGGGGCGAGCGCCTGCACCTCTTTTTTCTTGCCGAGACCGAAAACCATCGTCAGTTCTCCTGCCTCAGTTTGGTGGTGATCTCGAAATCATAGACGCTGCCACCCTCGCGAAGGATGGGCTCGGACAGTGCCGGCTGTTCGACGAGGCCGCTGTTCTGCAATTCGCTGACGAAAAGCTGCACCACATCCGGGCTGCCTGCCGCACCGCGCAGCGTCAGGTCGACGTCATTGGTCAAGAGATAGTCGGACAGCTCCATTCCCTCGGGAACAAGGTCTGGCAGCGTCTCGATGATATAGGCCTTGCCGCGCTGCCGTGATACTGCATTCAGCGTTTCGAGCGTGGCGTCAAGCTGGGTAACGGCCTCGTTGATCTGGCCGATCTGGGACTGTGCGGCTTCCGCCTCGGCCTTGATCCCCTCGAAGCCACGGCTGGCTGCCTGGCTTTCGAGGAAGGCCGGTGCGACAAGGCCGCCGGTCCATGCGCCCATCAGCAACAGGGTGGCGAGCCAGGTGACGAACATGGTCCGCGTGATCACGCCAAGCTGTCGGTTCCTGCGAAGCGTCGCGCTTTGCGGGAGCATGGAAAGGCGCAGGATGCCCGGCCCTTCATTGCCGAAGGTGCCGAGGCGGCGCAGCGCAAGGCCGAGGGCGGAGGTGAAGCCGGACCGGTTCGAGACCTGTGACATGAGGGTCTGTACGTTCGGCGCCATCTCGGCATTGGCCACAGGGTCCCACAACCGCACAGGCGCGAGGCTGAAATGGCGGTCCATCAGCGTCATGAAATTCTGTCCGCGCAGAGCGTCGATCACGACATGGACGACGGGGAATGTCGGGAAGTCCTGTTCTTCCTGAAGATACAGGACAGCCTGCTTCAATGTGTTGGCGACACGGCCGCCGACCTCGTCCCAGAACTCGCCGCCTGTGTCCGGCACATCCTCGATCTCCGAGAGCAGAACCTGGTCGAACTCGCTGATCTCCAGCTTGACGACGTCGAAGCGCTGCGACTGAAAGGCGATCAATTCCATCCTGTCGCCCGAGACATGGAGAATGGCCTGCGCCTGCGCCCGGTCCTCCGGCGGCAGTGCCGTGTAGAGCTGGTTGGCAAGCGCGACCGGTTCCAGTTCAAGATAGACCGGATTCAGGTGGGCCGTCAGAAGGGTGTCCGACCATTGGCGCAGGCTTGCGTTCTCGGCGTATCCGATCACGACACGGGTCAGGTCGTCATTTTCCGAGCTGACAAGCGTGTCGTAGGAGATGAACGGGTCTTCGAGCTTGCCGATATCGGGCTCAAGTTCGATCCAGAAGGCGGGATCCTCGGCTTCCTTGGCAAGCTCGGCCGGTGTCATGAAGGGCAGGTTCAACTGCCGGATCTGGACGATGCCGCCCGGAATGATCAGGCCGGCGTCCTGGGCCGTGAAACCGATCTGGTCGCGCAGGCTGCGGAGCACGTCTCCGATCATGTCCTGCTGGCGGGCCAGATTCTGGATATCCAGCTTGCGCGGAAGGGCCACGCTGGCAAGCTGGCCGATATTTATCACATTGGATTTATGGCGAACTTCGGCTACCGTGAGGGCCTTGTTGTGAAGTTTCACAGCCACAATCTCGTCGGAGCCTTTTCCGATCGGCCTTAGGAAACTGGCGAATCTGGTTAGGGATCGGGCCATGGGATACAATACAGTTTGGCACTTGCAACAAACGAACGATGCAGGATATTGCGCTAAATTAACCTTTTGGATGTAAGACTAATTCCATGGAACAGGTGATCTCGAATTTCGCGAATTTTGCAGCGGGTATTGTGGGCGTTGTCGTGCAGTCGATACCCGAGCCCGACACGCTGCCCTATTTCGTTATGCTTGGCACTTTACTGATGCTTCTGGCGCTGCTCTGCATCTGGCTGCTGATCAGGCTTCGGCGTGCACGGTTGGCGAAGGCCGCGGATGCGGCTTTCTCGCCCGAGGTCACCTTCGACGATATCAGCGCCGAGGCCGCTGCCGCACAGCCCCGTATTGAGGCTGAGGCTGAGCCCGAAATCGAGCCCGCGCCCGCACCACAGGCTGCGCCACAGATGGCAGTGCAGGACAGTGTTGCAGCGTCGAGTGCCGATGATGAAGCCTCGCCCATTGACGGCGAAAGAGGAGAGGCCCCGGCCGGCGGATTCCGCTTTTTCAAGCGCAAGTCGAAAGCAGCAGGTGACGATGCCACGTCCCAGAGCGTCGAAGACGATGTGTTCCTGCTTGGCCTCGAGCAGGAGATGCTGGCCACCAGGCAGCTTTACCTCGACGGTCTGATCACCAAGGAAGTCTACGTCACCGAGACACGGGCGCTGTATGACAAGGCGCAGAGCCGGATGACCTGACTGGGCATTGCCAGGCGACATGAAAAAAGGCGGCAGTTTTCACTGCCGCCTTTTTCTTTGCCCCGTCTTCCGGGTGAGGGGTGCCGAAGCCTAGTTCACGATGTTCCGGCGGGTCCGTTTGCGGAAGGCCGAGTGTGGCTGGTTCTCTGCGCTCGGATCAATCACTGTCGGGGCCATGAAGATCAGCGTTTCCGACAGGTTGGTCGAGAAGGCATCGGAACCGCCAAGCAGCGGCGACAGCGGCGCGAGGTCGCCAGTGGTTCCCGGAGCTCCAGAGGTTGAAGTCGCCTCTTCGTTTCTTGTCAGGCCGGCAAGGACCACAACATCTCCCGGAGCGGCCCAGAAGGTTGTCTCGATTTCATCCGACGTGCGGTCAGACAGCTCATCAACCTGTGAAAGGTTGACGCTGAACCGGGTGTCGGTGAGCTTGACGTCCAGTTTCACAGTGTTGTTGAGACGGTTGATGTCGACCTTCTCGATTTTCAGCTCGAAGGGCGCGTTGTACTCCACCGGCTGACCGGCCACGGAATTGTTGTCGGCATCCAGAACGGCAGGGCCCGGTACGCGCGCGATCTGCTCTCTCTTGATGGTCGCATCCTGTCCTGCCGCAACCAGGATGGTGGGGCTGGAAACCACTCGGCCAAGGGCGTTTGTCTCGAGGAAGTTCAGGAGCAGGCCGAGCTCGTCATTCGGCGAGTTGAGGTCGAGGGCGAAGCTGCCGCCTGTGGTTGCGATGGCGTCAGTAGCAGCGCGTGCGACCTGCGAGAGCCGCGCTTCCTTGATGCCGCTTCCGCCGGCTGCTGGATCAATCGAAAGGATAGAGTCGATCTGCCGCGAGAAGTCCCGCGAGACGGTGATCAGGAAGATCTCGATCAGCACCTGCAGTTCCGGCACGTCATATTGTTCGACGAGCCTGACGACGAGGTCATTGTCCTCGCGTGTGCCGATCACCGTGATGCCCGTGTCATCGGGAAGAATGATCGGAACCGACGGTGCCGGGTTTTCGTTGCCGCAATAGCTTGGCGTATCGGCGCCGGGGCTGTCGGCAGCGTCGTCATCGCTCGCCGCTGGCGTCGCATCGGCATTCGGGCGGGTCTGGGTGAAGAAGTTGTTGATCTTGCCAACCACACCGGTTGTTGTGTCGGTACCATCAATGATCACGGCGTTGTAGACGGCGACCTTCTCGGTGAAAATTTCCTGACGCGGCCAGATGCAGCTGTCTTCGGACAGAATGTCTTTCAGGTCCGGCCGTCCGATCAGGTCCGACATGCCGGCGAGGGCCGCCAACTCGTGCTGACCCGCAAGCTTGGTCTGGGTTGCGCTGTCGAAGTCGGCCATCTGCGTGCGAAGGTCGATGGCTTTTTTGGTCATGTCCGCAATCAGGGTGGATGTGTCTTCGCCCGCCGGTGCGCGCGAGATGGAATCCATGCCGATCGCGAAACCTTCGTCGTCACCGCTGAGAAGAAGCTGGACATAGCCCAGGATCTCGATCACGCGCTCGCGGTCGACGCGCACTCTTTCGAGGGCCTTCCGGTCGCGCAGGACGCTGTTATAGGCTTCGATCGAGCTCTTGATGTCGTTGAGGCGGCTGTCGAATTCGGACTGTGTATATACCTGTGCGACCTCGATGGTGGGGTCATAGACGATCGCCAGTTCCTGCTGTTCCAGCAGCGAGTCGATGATCGCAATGGCACTGGCTTGCACGGACATCGTGACAGTGGTGTCGAGTCCCAGTACGTCTTCCGACATGGTCGCCTGAAGGCCGACGGATCCGAACAGGAACGACAACGCTTCGGACATCGGCATTTCGCGAACGGCGAAGGCGATTTCAGGATTGTCCAGCATCTGCTTCAGAAGCGCTGTCTTGGAACTGATCATGCCGTTTTCGCCACCGACGAAAATCAGGTCATTGGGAAGTTCGAGATAGCTGTCGCCGCTGCCGGTGAGGTTGCGTCCGAAGATCGGAAGCACGGCCGGGCCGAGGCCGCTGACTGTCTTGCCCAGGCCGTCCTCGATGTCGGCATCGATATCGCGCAGGGTGGTGAGGATCAGGTTCTCGAACTCAAGACCCTTGGCAACGAGGATTTGCGTGCGCGCAAGCGCCCGCTCATTGATGATCGACTGCCTCTCATCCTCGGAAAGCTCTTTGACTTCGGTGCTGGTTGAGACCTGCTCGCCTTCTTCCACCGGGTCGTAGGTAAGAAGTTTTGTCAGCGTCGACACAAAATACTGGTCTTTCAGACTGTCCGGGGAATGCCTGACCTGAATGAGCTTGCGACGCGGCAGAGGCTCGAAGGTGTCTACAGTGTCCTCGTCGTCAAGCGCCTTGATCGGTGCGATGACACGTTCTGTCAACACCTCCTTGCTGGTCTCGATCGACAAATCCGACGGCAGCCTTTCAGGTGACCCGCACCCGTAAAGCAGGGCGGCAAGAGCCACGACGGCTGCCGCACTGCCCGTCGGGCGCGGCGAAAATACAGTTGTACAGGTCATTTCAGGCCTCGTAACAGAACCAGACTTAATATTCGCGGTCGCTAAAATACCCGCGTAAATAAATTCGGCCAAAGGATAAAAGCACTTCCTGCAAACAGGCCGAACGGCAACTTGGTCATTGCCGAGGCGCGACCGGCCAGCATCATGCCGACACCGACTATCGCGCCAAGCCAGCTGGCGGCAATAAACAGAGCAGGCCCCATGACCGGACCAAGCCATGCCCCGAAGGCGGCGAGAAGCCAGTAGTCTCCCTCGCCAAAGCCGTTGCGCCCCCTGAACAGCCGGTAAGCGGCGTTGATCGCCATTGGCAGCAATGCCGATACAAGAGTGCCCGCGAGTGCCTGCGCGCTGGTCAGGTGCCAGGTGAAGAGCCCGGCGTCAGCGGCAACAGCGCAGCATATGCCAGTCACGCCGAGCAGGCTCAGGATGGCGGGGTGAAGCGTCAGTGATTCAAGATCCGTCAGGCATGCGATGCCGGTAAGCACGAGAGCCACCCCGAAACCGGCTGCGATACCGAGAGGCAGCGACGCGGCGTAGGAGAGCAGGGCGAGGCCGCCGAGGATCTCGACAATAATGTAGCGCGGCGAGAGTTTCATGCCGCAGCGCCGGCAGCGGCCACGCTGCTTCAGAAATCCTATAACCGGCAGGTTTTCATGCCAGGCGAGGCGCGTGTCGCACCCGCGGCATCGTGAGGCAGTCGCCACAAAGTCCTCGTCGCGCACGAGCCGCATTGCGCAGGCGTTGGCGAAAGAGCCGAGACAGGCGCCCAGGCAGAACACAAAGACGGCAGCCACAGCGCTGCCCGCCGTGCCGAAATAATATGTGATGGCCGGATCGAAGATAAAGCCGATCCCGTTCGGATTCAGCCACTGGACAAGGGTTGCTGTCACTGGTTGTCCAGTGCCGCCAGCTTTTGAGCGGCAGTGTCGCTGCCCGAGCGGATGGCACGTTCAAGCCAGGCGCGCGCCCGCGATTTGGACAGGGGCGAGCGCTTTGCCAGATGATAGTCGGCCAGCAGTTCCATCGCCTCGGGGATATTTCCGTCAGCGGCGCAATTCAGCTCTCCCAGGGTGCGCCGAAGCTCGACGCCCTCGGCAATCTTGTTTCGTGCTGCGATCAGGCAGGCTCGCGGCTCTGCCGTCTTGATGGCTTCTGTCAGGAAGTTGGCTGCCTTGTTTTTGTCGACGCCGGGGTTCTCGTCATCGGCATAGAGTATCGCCAATTCGAAATTCGGCTCGTTCGACCCGCGCGCCAGTGCCCGTTCCAGCCATTTGCGCGCCTTCACATAATTCTGCGGAACGCCGATGCCATTCCTGTACATCACGCCTGTGAGCTCGGCCGATTGCGCGTGGCCCTCGCGCGCCGCAAGAAGGGCCCAGCCGAACGCGAAGCGGGACATCTCGTCATCGTCGGTTTCCGACCTGCCGACAAGGTAGGAGGCGATCTTGTGCATGCTGTCGACATTGCCGGCATGCGCCTCGTAAAGCGTCTGGCGAACGGTTTCCGGCGCGTCGGGCGGAAGGGTGCCGGCCCGTGCAACCATGCTTGCGGTGATCACAATAGAAAAAACCAAGGCCGCGAGGCTGACTGTTACCTTCATCACAACACCTAATAGATATGTCAGCGGACACCTGCGAAGGGCACGAAAGGTAACTAATGCATAAATTAGTTACCGTTGATATTGTGCGGCCTGTCGCGCATAGAACACCGACGGATGGCCGCATCCTAATGGTGATAAATAAATTTATGCAACATATGGGTGATCCGGCGATGGTCGCCAGGCAATCCGGGAAGGTGGCCGGAGCGAGATGACAGCTGAAAATCCGATTTATGATCTGTTGATCGATACCCTGCAGACACGCAAGGTGTCAGACTTTCACATGCATGCGGACCGGCCGGTCCACGTGCGGGAATCGGGCGAGATCATTCCGCTGAACTTCGTGGCCACAAACGACCTTCTCGCTGACCTCCTGCGGCGCGAACTTGGTGATGAGGAGTTCGAGAAATTCGACCAGACCGGCGATGTGGATTTTGCCATCCAATTTCGCGGCCAGCGTTTCCGTGCCAATGGCTACAAGATGATGCATGGCTACGCGATGGTGCTTCGCGTGATTGTGACCGAGGTGCCGCATATCGACGTGCTTGGCCTGCCGCCGGCCGTGCATCAGGTCCTGACGCAAAAATCGGGTCTTGTGCTTGTTACCGGACAGACCGGTTCCGGCAAGTCCACTTCGCTTGCCGCAATGGTCGACAAGATCAATCGCGAGCGGAACGAGAACATTATCACCGTCGAGGACCCAGTCGAATTCGTTCATGAAAGTAAAATGTCGATCATTACGCAGCGCGAGGTTGGCCGCGATACCAAGAGTTTCGCCAGCGCGCTCAAGGGAGCGCTCCGCCAGGACCCTGATATCATCCTGATGGGAGAGTTGCGGGATTATGAGACTGTGTCCATGGCCCTGACGGCTGCCGAGACCGGACACCTCGTGTTCGGCACGCTTCACACCAACGGGGCACCGGAAACCATCAACAGGATCATCGACGTGTTCCCGGCCGAAGAGCAGGCGCAGGCAAGATCACAATTGTCCCAGTCGCTTCGCCTTGTCATGACGCAACAACTGCTGAAGCGCCGCGGCGGCGGACGTGTCGGCGCATTCGAGGTGATGGTCTGCATTCCTTCTGTTGCGAACCTGATCCGTGAGGCGAAGATCGTCCAGATCCAGACTGTCATGCAAACCGGCCAGCAGCACGGCATGGTCACTATG
>PBLO01000012.1 GCA_002721785.1 Halieaceae bacterium | reverse complement strand
CCGTCGAGGCGCCGCGAGGCTGTAAACCACCAAGTCAATCTGACCCAGATCGGCTTTGATCAGGTCGATTACACGTGCCTTCATTTCATCCGAGAATGCATCACCGTTGAGGCTCTTGGCATACAAACCTGCCTCGTCGGCGAGCTGATGGAAGCCCGCCGAGTTGTACCAGCCGGCGGTACCCGGCTTACGGTCCGTGCCGGGCTTCTCAAAAAAGACACCAATCGTGGCGGCACCAGAACCAAATGCAGCGGTAATTCGGGAAGCCAGGCCATATCCGGTTGATGCACCGAGTACCAGCACCCGCTTGGGTCCGTCTGCGATCTCCCCTTTATTCCGGACATGCTCCGCCTGGCGCCGGACATTCTCTAAACAGCCGGTGGGGTGGGTCGTCGTGCACAAAAAACCACGGACTTTGGGTTGAATCACCATGGCAGGGGCTCCAAAAAATCAGGGGCGAAGTCTAGCATGTGAAGATGATTCCGTAGCACACTGCGGGCCCCGCTTGGGCAGTCCATGCCCAACGGAACACAGGATAGTTGGCGACAGGGGGAGTGCCGTTTCGCCGTCGCCCGCATCATAAAAATTGCTTTGGGAGATCACCATGCAAACCGAAACTGCCATCCTCGCCCCCGCCGCGGTCCTCGCCGGCTGGACCATGATCGTATTCCTTTGGCTCATGGCGCGCCGGATACCGGCGTTCAGCGCCGCCGGGGTGAAACTGGGAGAGATGCCGCCCGGCACCCGCGGGGGAGATGGCGAAGCGCAAATGCCCGCCAAAGCCAATTGGATCTCTCATAACTACACGCATCTTATGGAGCAGCCGACGGTATTTTATCCGGTCGTGATCATGCTCGCGGTCATGGGCGACAACTCCGCGTTGAGCGTCAATCTCGCATGGGGCTACACCGGACTGCGCATTCTGCACAGCTTCTGGCAGGCGAACGTCAACACCGTACCCATTCGCTTTGCATTCTTCGGGTTGTCTAGCCTGTGCCTGATCGTGCTCGCAGCGCGGGCAGTGATGCAGGCACTCTAAATGTCGTCTGTCCAGCGGGCGAGATCGGCAGGGGTATCAATGTCTGCCACATAGTGGGGATTGTCGGTTTGCCACTCCAGCACCCAATCGGGTGAGGCGTGGCGCCACGCCCCGCTGCCAAAGTCACCCTCGCCGCCTGCGATGCGTGCGGCGATCCGGTTACTGAAAAGCACGGGGTTACCCGGCCGTCCGCCAACGTTGGGGCCGACAAACTCAATCGTCTCTGGTGCATGCTTATAGGCGCCGATCACGGCAACGATATCGGCGCGGGTGAGCAGAGGCATATCGACGGGCAACACCAGGGTCGCATCTGACTGCAAAGTGAATCCCTTCATTGCCAGACGCAGTGATTCCGGCTGGGAGTGAGATGCTTCAGGTTGGGTGACTTCAGTAATGCGCAGATCGGCTAGCTCCGCGCTTATGGCCGCCAACGCTGGCGCCACGTCGTCACGATAATGCCCCGTGACCACCACCACTTCGTCAACGCCCACATCTCTCAGCAGCCGCAGATTGCGCTGCAGCAGTGTCTCCCCCGTTGCGTGAATGAGCGCTTTGGGGCGACCCCCCAGTCGCGACCCTTCGCCGGCAGCCAGCAGTACTGCACCCAACCGTAACCGCCCGGATCGGCAGGCACCTGGCTCGCAGCAATTGGCCTCTCTCATATTGTTCACCGCCCCTCTGGGTCGCACATGTTCAGTGCGATGATAACGCGGGGGCTGGAATCTAGACCGACGATGTCATGCTCGGGCGCAGCATCACTGCTGAAGGTGCAACCTGTGAAGCGGAGGTGGCGCAGCGCGCCACGACATCCCCTTACATCACCATGCGCTTCACGTCGGCCAGCAATGCAGCGAGCTCTGTCAAAAACCGACCGCCATCACCGCCGTTTACAACGCGGTGATCGTAAGACAATGCCAGCGGCAGCATCGTGGAGGGCCGGAAGACCTCACCATCCCAGACAGGCTGCACCGCGGCACGGCCGACACCCAAGATCGCAACTTCAGGAGCATTGATGATCGGCGTGAAGCCTCTGCCACCAATCGCACCCAGGCTACTCACCGTAAAGACACCGCCCTGCATATCGTCGGGCTTTAATTGCTTGTCGCGGGCGCGTTCGGCCAATGCTGCGACCTCACGGGCCAGCTCCCAGATCGACTTTTTGTCGACGTCCCGAATCACCGGAACCACCAACCCTGCGGGCGTATCGACAGCCATACCTATGTGGCAGTACTGCTTCATCACCAGCGTCTCACCGTTATCCGCCAGCGATGATTTCAATTTCGGGTGGTCACGCAGGGCGACCGCACAGGCTTTCAGAATAAAGGGCAGCGGTGTAAGGCGCACATTGCGCTCATCTGCCTCTCCCTTGAGGTCCTTACGGAAACGCTCTAGGCCGCTGATGTCAGCGTCTTCGAATTGCGTCACATGCGGAATGTTCAACCAGGACCGCACCATGTTATCCGCGGTCAGCTTGTCGATGCGGCTTCGACTGACATGCTCAACACTGCCGAATCGCGCAAAGTCTTGCTCGGGAATCGCAGGCAGCACGCCACCATTCGCCGGCATCGCAGGCTCTTGCAACGCGCGCGCCACATACTGCTGCAGATCTTCTTTGAGAATGCGCCCCTTGGCACCAGTGCCTGCGACCTTCCCAAGGGAGACACCAAACTCTCTGGCCAACTTCCGTACCGCGGGACCGGCGTAAACCGCTTCATCCTGCGTGCCGGAAGGTGTCACGCTGGAGCCGGCGGATTGAACCCCCGGCGCTACGGCAGCTGACTGAGCTGGGTCAGACGCTATAGGGGGTTCGTGTGAAGCCTTCATGGGGGACGGGGTATCAGACTCGCTCGCCGAGGGAATGGAATCGGGATCACTGGTGGTACCGGCAGGCACTTCTCCTGCCACGGCATCCAGACGTGCGATCACCACGCCTTCGTTGACGGTCACTCCGTCCTCGACCAACTTTGCACTGAGGATCCCCGATGCGGGTGAGGGCACTTCCATCGATGCTTTATCCGACTCCAGCAGAACCAGTGAGTCGCCCTCTGCTACCGTGGCCCCGACATCCACCAACCACTCCACCAGATCGGCACCCTGATCGCTACCGAGATCCGGGATGACGACATCGACTGATGTGGGTTCGTTCACGGCGGGTGCGGGTGAGTGGCCGGACGCTTCCGCTTCGGGTGCGGCCTCTGCATCCGCAGTCTTCTCGGCTTCTGCTTCAACGGAGACATCATCCGCTGCACTGCCAGACACGGCATCACTGGATGCTGGCGCAGATGACGCGGCGACCGACAGAATCACGTCACCCTCCGACACCATATCGCCCACGGCGACGCGAAGCTCTCCCACGACACCGGCCAAGGGTGTGGGTATTTCCATCGAGGCCTTGTCCGACTCCACAACAATCAGGCTCTGCTCCACTTCGATGGTGTCACCGGGCGCGACCAGCACCTCGACTACCTCCGCCCCTTCTGCGCCACCAATGTCAGGGACCTTAATCAGCTCTTCTGTCATCGCATCTCTCCTTGGGGGCGCCTAGACCGTCATCGGGTTGGGCTTGTCAGCATCAATGCCCAGTTTGGAGAGCGCGTCTTGCACCGCTTCAAGCGGGAGCGCTCCCTGATCAGCCAACGCCTTGATCGCGGCAAGGGCGATATGCTCTCGACTCACCTCAAAATGCTGCCTTAACTGCTGACGGGTATCGCTGCGCCCGAATCCATCAGTGCCCAGAACCGTAAAGCTGCCGGGCACAAACTCGCGCAACTGATCCGTATGGGCTTTCTGATAATCCGTTGCGGCAATGACTGGCCCGGGGGCACCAGCCAGCTGCTCAGTGAGATATGACACACGAGGTGTCTCGGTCGGATGCAGTCGATTCCATCGCGCGGCGTCGTTCCCATCGCGCGCCAATTCGTTCACGCTCGTCACGCTCCACACGTCCGACGCGATACCGAAATCTCGTGCCAGCAAATCAGCGGCGGCCTCAACCTCACGCAAGATGGCGCCGGCGCCGAGGAGCTGCACAACGGGCTCACTCTCTGCCGAGACCGAGCGCAAGCGGTACAGGCCGCGAACGATGCCATCCTCAACGCCCTCGGGCATATCCGGGTGCACATAGTTCTCGTTCATGGTTGTGATGTAATAGAAGCAGTTCTCACCCTCCTCGAACATGCGACGCATCCCGTCCTGAATAATGATCGCCAGCTCATAGGCATAGGTCGGGTCGTAGCTAATGCAGTTGGGTACTGTTGCAGCAATCAAGTGGCTGTGCCCGTCTTGGTGTTGTAACCCTTCGCCGTTCAGCGTCGTACGCCCCGCTGTTGCACCGATCAAAAAGCCCCGCGCCTGACTATCCCCTGCCGCCCAGGCGAGGTCACCGATGCGTTGAAAACCGAACATGGAGTAGAAGATATAGAAGGGCACCATCGGAAAATCCGAGACGCTGTAGGAGGTCGCCGCGGCCACCCACGCAGAGAAAGCGCCGGCCTCATTGATCCCCTCTTCCAGAATCTGCCCTGTCTCGGCCTCCTTGTAATAAAGGATGCCGCCAGAGTCGTGCGGCGTATATCGCTGACCGACCGACGAATAGATACCCATCTGCCGGAACATGCCCTCCATACCAAATGTCCGCGCTTCATCGGGGACAATTGGCACGACTCGGTCACCCAGCGACTTGTCTTTCAGCAGCGTCGACAGGATCCGAACAAACGCCATGGTGGTACTGATCTGACGCTTACCGGAGGTCTTCAGCTGCCCACCAAACGCGCTTCTCTGCGGCGCTGGCAGTGCGTGCGACGTTCGCCGACGCGCGGGGATGGAGCCACCCAACTCGGCTCTGCGCTCGCGCATGTAACGCATTTCAGGGCTGTCTTCAGGCGGCCGATAGAAAGGCACCTGCTTGAGATCTTTATCGCTGATTGGCACACCGAAGCGGTCGCGAAATGCCTGCAAGCTCTTGAGATCCAACTTCTTCAAGGAGTGCGTCTCATTGCTCGCTTCACCCGCCTCGCTCGTTCCGTACCCCTTGACCGTCATGGCGAGGATCACCGTCGGCCGCTCGACCTCCTCGCAGGCCGCTGCGTACGCGGCATACACTTTGTACGGGTCATGCCCCCCGCGGTTGAGGTACATGATGTCGTCGTCGCTCAGGTCTTTGACCAGTTCCAGCGTCTCGGGGTGCTTGCCAAAAAAGTGCTCGCGCGTATACGCGCCACCGTTGAACTTACAGTTTTGCAGCTCACCATCGCACACCTCGTCCATGATTTTTTGCAGGTGACCACTCTTATCGCGCTCTATGAGCGGGTCCCACTTGCGCCCCCACACGACTTTGATGACATGCCAACCCGCACCGCGGAATACTCCCTCGAGCTCCTGAATGATCTTGCCGTTACCGCGAACAGGCCCATCGAGTCGTTGCAGGTTGCAGTTAATGACGAAGTGCAGGTTGCCTAGGCGCTCACGCCCCGCCAGCGCAATCGCACCAAGCGATTCGGGCTCATCACACTCGCCGTCACCGAGGAAACACCAGATCTTGCGATCGCGGTGATCAACCAAGCCTCGCTTGCTCTGATATTTCATGACGTGCGCTTGGTAAATGGCTTGGATAGGTCCCAGACCCATCGAGACTGTCGGAAACTGCCAGTAATCGGGCATTAACCAAGGGTGCGGATAGGATGACAGCCCCTGCCCCCCAACCTCGCGTCGGAAATTTTCGAGCTGGGTTTCGCTGATCACCCCCTCGAGGTAAGAACGTGCATACATGCCAGGCGCACTGTGCCCCTGGTAATACACCAGATCACCGGGGTGCCCGTTGGCGGTGCCGCGAAAAAAGTGATTCATCCCAACGTCATAAAGCGTCGCGCTGGAGGAAAAGCTACTGATGTGACCGCCGAGGCCATCCTCATTGTCATTAGCCCGCATGACCATGGCCATGGCGTTCCAGCGCACCAGTGAGCGAATCCGCCGCTCCATAAACAGGTCGCCGGGCATGGGGCGCTCGTCTTGCGGCGATATGGTGTTTCTGAAAGGCGTCGTAATTGCGCTCGGCAGCGGCACCCGGGCAGCTTCGGCGTGCTCGGAAAGCTGGCGCAGGAGCTCACTCGTTGCTTCCGGCCCGTTGTTGCGGAGCACAGCATCGAGGGACTGGGTCCACTCTTCGATCTCGACTGAATCCAAAGTGCTCACGGTTCCCCCCTCTGGCGTCTCTGCGCCCAATTGACTCGCCTGGCCCTGATATCACTGTATGACAGCAAGAGTGCAAATTACCTAATGAGTTCCTTTATGGAATTATTATCTTGCCCCAGATCGCCATACAAATTATCAAATTAAGGATAAAAAACCATAAAGTTCTATTTTAGAATTAATTAAAACACGGAAAATTGCGGTGAACAGGTGGTCACACGCGTCGCACAGGATAAATCCCTGCGCTGCGCGCATCGGTAAAGCCATGATTTACAGAGAAAGCTTAAGCAATGGAGCTGAAGCGGCCCCTATGGCAGCAATCAGAACTCGTAACCAGGTGAGGCGCCATAAAACAAGTGCCGTGAAAGCCCTGAGGTTATCGATAGCGGAGGTTGTGGCGGCCCAGATCGCCGATTGAAGTGGCACCCATGAGTTTCATGTCACGGATTAACTCGGCCTGCATGTTAGTAAGCGCTCGCTTTACCCCCGCTTCACCGGCGCCGGCCAGAGCGTAGAGATACCATCGCCCGCCTGAGCAGGCCTTTGCGCCCACCGATAGGGCTTTCAGCACGTGGGTGCCGCGCTGAATACCGCCATCACAAATCACGTCAATCCGATCACCAACGGCGTCCACAATCTCGGCCAGTTGGTCAAAGGGCGCGCGGCTGCCATCGAGTTGTCGACCGCCGTGGTTCGAAACCATAATCGCGTCAGCTCCGATATCGACCGCTTTGCGGGCGTCCTCAACAGACATAATGCCTTTCAAACAAAAGGCCTTGCCCCAGCGGGAGCGCACCTGCTCCGCCGCGTCCCAGTCCATGGACTGGTCAAGCATCGTAGAGAAGTAATCTGACACGGATATGCTGACGTTAGACCCCTCGGGTATATGATCCTTGAGGTTGGATAACTCGAAAGGCTCTCGCAGAAGATAATTCAGGGTCCAACTAGGGTGCGTCGCAAAGCTGAGCAAGCTTGCGGGCGTGAGCTTGGGCGGAGATGTGAAGCCCGTCCATAAGTCACGCTCCCGATTACCACCCACGATGGTGTCCACCGTCAGCGCCAGCGCATCAAAGCCTGCCTCGCGGCACCGATCAATCATGCCCCAGGTCAGCTCTTTATCCTTGTGATAGTAGAGCTGAAAAATCTTGGGTGTGCGGATCGTGGCCCCTATCTCTTCAATCCCGACGGTAGCGAGGCTGGAGATACCAAATAACGTATTGAACGCCTCCGCAGCCCGACCGACCGCTCGCTCACCGTCGTGATGAAACAAACGCTGTAGTGCGGTCGGGGACAGGAACATCGGCATATCCATGGGGATACCCATCACCGTTGTCGACAGATCGATGTCCGCCACGCCCGCCAGCACACTGGGCACTAGGTCGCAGGCTTCGTAGGCCTCGGTATTGCGTCGATAAGTCACCTCGTCATCTGCCGCGCCATCGATATAGTGGAAAATGGGTCCGGGCAGACGCGATTTCGCCAGCTTCCGGAACTGGCCTGTGTTGTAACAGTCCTTGACGTTCATTCTTTGGTTACCCGCTCACAAACCGGGCGCTAACGAGTCAGGGGTTGACGGGGCATTTGGTCGTGAAATGCCTCGACACTGTCGACCACCACTGCGCCTTCGATTTTGGCAAAAGGCTTGTCCTGCCATCGCTCACCCCGTATCTGTATGAGAATTCGGCTGGGCTCATCGACCAGCACCGTCTCGCGGTAGTAGGCGCGGATCGACTCGAGCGAAACGGCTTCAACGGCGGCGATCAGGGCCGCTCGAGAGCCAAAATCATAGCGCTCGCGACTCCAGTCACTGATGAAGGGGCCAGCCTCATCCGCGAGGTTCGTCGGCGGCTCGGTCAACTGGGTCAGTACACCCGATTTGAGGTTGGCGAACTGCTCTGGCGTTAACTCTTCGAGCATCACCGCATACTCCTCAGTGAATGCCTCGAAGCGCGCCAACATCTCCGCTGGTGCTTTAACGGGCGTCTGGATGTAGAGCCCTATCATTGGATGATCCTGCAGCACGGTCGTGAGCCCGCCTGCGGCATAGCCCAGCTGCTCTTCGGTGCGCAACGTATCGAAGGCACGGTTGCGCAGGTGGCTGGCCAGCACACGGCCAGCGGCTTCGTTGGCAACGGTGGCCTCGGGCGCCGCATAGAGCAACATCATGCCCAGGTCTTCGACCGGGACATCCATATTGCGAACTAACGTTTGTCCGGCGACAGGGGCGTACACCCGCTCCCTGACGTACTGGGGCGCGATGTCACGCTCGGCTGGTAGAGCAGCGCACACTGTGCTGGCCAATGCCTCTGCATAGGCCTCGTCGTAATTACCGAACAAGTAAATACGAACCAGCGCGGTGTTGAGCAACTCATTCACGGTGGCGTCAAAGCGCTCTGGCGTGACACGCCCAACGGCAGCGCGCAGTGAAGGCTCGTCGTAAAATCCCGTTCGGGTCAGACTCGACAGGGCCTGGCCCAACTGCCTAAAGGGCATCTCGCGTTTGCGATTCTCCAGCCCGCGTATAAACCGATCGATGGCCTGATCGAGGGCCTGCTCACTGGGTTTGATGCGCAAGCCTGCCAATGCAGCGGCCAGCAACTCTGGCTGCTTATCCGTAAAACCCGAGAGCGATAGCCGCAACCCTTCATTTAAACCAACGCTGAGTCCCATCCCCGCGATGCCCGCCTCATTGCTCAGCGCGGTTTGCTCGAGGTTATAGAGATCCGACCACAACAGCAGCATGACCGCAAAATCCACCTGCTGCTGCCGCAGCGGGGAATTGAAATATACCTGCGTGTAGCCGCGGGGCAGATCCGCAAAGGCCTCGCTCCCTTGCAGCCAAATACTCAGGTCAGGCTCGTCGAAGACCAGTCTGGGCTCGCTGTTGCCCTGCGCCAGTTCAAAAGCCTCGGGTAGTAGTCGATTCTGCGCGGGGAGTGCCAATTGATACCCCTCCGCCGCTGCCATGAGTGTCATCGCATCGGGCACTTCCAGTGGCTCGACACTGTACTGACCGTCATAGAATTCCAGCCCTTCGCTCACGGACTGCTCTTGATCGATCTCCCACAGATGGAGCCGTTCGGGGACGAGTTGCGCCAGCACAGCGTTGACACCCGCTTCGTCAAATCCGGTAAACCGGTATGGCGCTTCAATCGCGTAGCGCGCGGGGTAGGTCTGCATCGCCCGCGTCAACTCATGGGCGTAAGTGAAGTCATCCATTTTTTCGAGGAAACGAAAGCGGTTTGATAGCGACGTACCAAACTCGTCCGCGTAGCGCGCGTCTATACCCTGCTTGCGCAGCATCTCTACATATCCCAGCAGCATCGCCGCTATCTCGTCGCGGTGACCCAAGCCTTCAGGGGTCAGCTGCACCGAGAAGGTGAACAAACCGTAATTACCGTAACGAGCGGGGTCCGCGCTGACTACCAGAGAGCTGGCCCATCCGAGATCCCTGAGCCTGACAGCGGGCGTATCGGGCATTTCAGACGCCAGTATGTACGCGAGGTACTCACTGGGCTTGGTATCGTAGAGGTGACTATTGTCATCAATAATAAAGTCAAGGCGCAGTTCCCGCGTATCGTCCTGCGGCGCATAACGCACCCGCTTGGCGCCGGCTTCGGCGAAATTGATCGGGGTGGTAGTCTTTGGCCGCGGCGCCTGCTTGTCCGGAATCTCGCCGAAATGCCGCTCCGCTAACTCACGCATCGCCTCCAGTGGCAGGTCACTGATCAGTGACGCCTTCATGAGATTAGCGCTGTAGTACTGCTCAAAGAACGCGACGGTCGCAGAGTGAAGACCGCCCTCGGTCTTGTCCGCCAGTGAGGTGAGATTACCTATCTGAAAGCGGTTCGCGGGGTGATCGCCGAGGAGCTTTCGCGACAGCCGATAGGTAATGCGGAAATCCTGCTCGCGGCGCATGGACCACTCGGCGTTGACCGCATTCTTCTCTTTATCGATGTAGGTCGGGTCCAGCAGCGGGTCAGTGAAGAAGCTGGAGAATCGGTCCAGTGCCTCCGGGAATGCCTGGTTTTCAACCAACATCATGTAGTTAGTGATATCCAGACCGGTATAGGCGTTGGTCATACCACCATGTTCCGCAGTGAACGCCATAAATCCATCAGGCTCGGGAAATTGCCGGGATCCCATGAACAGCATGTGCTCGAGATAATGCGCCATGCCCGGGTAGTCCTCGGGGTCAGAAGACGCCCCCAAACCTACGCTCAATGCCGCAGCGGATTTCTCCGCGGCCGGGTCCGAGACCAGGATCACTTCGATGCCGTTACTCAATGTGATGAGATCATAGGCGCGATCATCATTGGGGCTGATGATCACCTGGGGTTCTGCATCGCTCGCCACATCACTATGAATGAGAGGCTGCCCACAGGCTGCCAGTGCCGCCATCAGGGGCAACACGAGAAGCATCAAGACGCGGTCTAATGGCCGCCCTACATTAAGGCCGACGACGCGGCGCGCAGAGGCCGGCGCCACCCTGTTGAATATTGATGACATCATGGGGCACCCAATTTACGGTCTTCAGGAATGGGACAGCGCCTCGGTCGAGGGCCAGGCAGTCAATATGGCATTGACGAGGGTCGCTAGAGGGATAGCGAAAAAAACACCCCACAGGCCCCACAGACCACCAAAGAACAGGACTGCGATCACAATGGCTACCGGATGCAGGTTGACGGCTTCGGAAAACAGTAGCGGCACCAATACATTGCCATCCAGCACCTGAATCACGATGTAAGCCCCGACAACCCAGTAAAAATCTGGGCTCACTCCGAACTGTGCGTACGCCACCACCACCACGGGAATCGTCACGAGCGTCGCGCCAATGTATGGCACTATCACCGATAACCCCACCAGCAACCCCAACAGCGCCGCGTAGTTCAGGGAAAACAGGGCAAACATCAGATAAGAAGCGCCGCCGATAATCAGAATCTCGATGCCCTTGCCGCGGGCATAATTAGCAAACTGCAGGTTCAACTCGCCCCAAATACGGTCCAGCAACGGGCGCTTTGCGGGTAGAAAGCCGGCGAACCAGCCAATGAGCTGATCGCGGTCTTTGAGAAAGAAGAAAACCATCAGGGGAATCAGGATCAGATAGACAAACAACGCCAGCATGCTGGGAATCGAGCTCAGACCTTTCGTTACCAGTAACTGCCCCATTGCGGCCATCTCAGCCTGAATCACCGAGGTCAATTCATTGACCTGCTGCTGAGTGAAAAATACCGGGTATTCCTCTGGTAGGGTGACAAGCACCTGTCGCCCCGCTTCGATCATGGTAGGCGCCTCGCGCACCAGGGCAACTAGCTGACGCCACACGAGAGGTGCTAACCCAAACAAAACGGCAAGGAAGCCCCCTAAAAACAGTAGCGTGGAAATCGCAACACTCAGCTCTGCGGGCAGTCCCCGGTGACGCATCACATTGGCGACACCTTGCATCAGATAAGCGAGTATCACTGCGACAAAAACGGGCGCTAGAATCTCGCCAAAAGCGAGCATCACAACAAACGCGGCCACCAACATCACCAGAAGCACCACAGCCTCTTCTTCGCTGAAGTAACGTTGGTACCACCTTGTCAGCACTTCTTTCATGTTTCAGACGATCCCGCGCTCAAGCTTTAGTAATGGTCAGGCACAAAACATCGTCATCGCGACGTGTACAGTCCACCCGGTGACCTGCCAAGCGGGCAAAGCTCTCGAAATCTCGCTCTGAACCCGCGTCCGTTGAGAGCACCTCTAACACACCGCCCGACGGCACATCGCGCAGCGCGCGCTTGGCCATCAACAGCGGCATCGGACAGCGCTCTCCCCGAGCGTCGACCGACGCAGTGTGCGAAGAACCTTCTGACATATATCGCCACCCGACAAAAAGGCCGGCGAGTATATCGCTTATTGCCGATAAAGACGTTCGCGCTCAACATTTTTACACTGATCGCGCGCTCGTGGCGGTACGCTAAGTGAGCTAGAGTGCCGCCATGTCGCCGAAATACGCCTTTTCTGACGCAGGCAGGAGAATCCTTCTCGGCTGCGCCTTTGCGGTCGCATCTGCCGCTTGGGCTGTCACCGAAGATTTGAAGATACCCAACCTGGGAGAATCCAGTACTAGCCTGTTTTCGGCTGACTACGAGCATCAATTGGGTCGCATGTGGTTGCGCAGCTTTCGAGGGCAAGCACCCATCAAAAATGACCCGCTCCTCCACAGCTACCTCGAAAACCTCGTGTTCGAACTGGCGCAGCACAGCGAGCTTCAGGATCGCCGCATCGAGCTGGTAATCGTCGACAATCCAACGATCAACGCCTTCGCCGTGCCCGGCGGCGTGATCGGGGTGCACAGCGGGCTCTTTCAATACGCTGTCACTGAGGATGAATTCGCCACGGTGATGGCGCACGAGATTGCGCACCTCAGCCAGCGCCACTTTTCCCGACGAATGGAAATGGCTCAGGAACAAGGGCCCATGCAATTGGCTGGCTTATTGGCAGGCGTACTGTTGGCGGCCACCGTCGGCACGGATGCGGGTATGGCTGCGATGACAACGGCGCAGGGCCTGGCCCAAGACGCACAACTCCGCTATAGCCGTGCCAACGAAGCAGAAGCAGACCGGGTAGGTTTGCGCACACTGTACAACGCCGGGATGGATCCCTATGCCGCGCCACAGATGTTCGAGCGCATGTACGCCGCAACCCGTTATAGCCAGAGCGGTCGTATTCCGGAGTTCCTCCGGACTCACCCTCTGTCCGAAAAGCGTATTTCAGACACGCGCGCGCGGGCCATGCAATATCCGAAGCGTATCCGCTCGGTCAGTCTCGATTATCAGTTGATGCGAGCACGGGTGGCCGTGCAGGCTGCCCGAACGCCCGAGGAAGCCGTCGCGACGTTCCGCTCAGCGCTGGAAGGGGACTCGATTTCAACCGCGGCAACCACCTACGGGTTGGTTCTCGCGTTGACCGCTGCGGGACGTGCAGACGAGGCCGCATTGGCCCTGGATAGCATCTGGTCGGGCGACAGCGATCGGATCGAGTATGTCATTGCCGATGCCGAAATCGATCTCGCGCGCGGCAATACCAATCGTGCGGTAGCGACGCTGGAGCGACGCTTGGAGTTATCACCGGGCAACCACCCGCTGACGATGTCCTATGCCCATGCTCTGCAACAAGCGGGCTCACCCCATATCGCTGAGGAAGTCTTAATCGATCAATCTCGTCGCATGCCTAACGACCCGGGCCTGTGGTACCTGCTTGCAGAGATGCAAGGCCTGGCGGGCAATATTGTGGGGCTGCATCGGTCCAGGGCGGAGTACTTTATTCTGATCAATGCGCTGGATGCCGCAGAGCGGCAGCTGACCTATGCCCAAAATGGCGTTGGGAGTGACTTCACGACGTCTTCGCTGATCAATCAACGCATGCGCGACATTCAGGACATGCGTGCGGAGATGGATCGAAGCTAGGGCTTCAACGTCTCGGCAAACGCCAGCATGCGCTCCAGAGGCTGCATCGCGCGCTCAGCGAGAGCGGGCGGCACGTGAATCTCGTTGTCATCCTGATCAAAAACCGCCGCCATGGCTTCCAGATCGTTCATCGCCATCCATGGGCAGTTGGCACAGCTGCGACAGGTGGCGCCGTTACCCGCGGTGGGCGCAATAATGAACTGCTTGTCGGGCGCTGCCTGCTGTAGCTTGTAAAAGATGCCCTGATCGGTTGCCACGATAAATGTCTCGTTGGGCAACTCACAGGCGGCCCGGATAATCTGCGTCGTTGATCCAACGTGATCGGCCATCTCAATCACGCTCGCTGGCGACTCGGGATGCACCAACACCGCCGCATTGGGGTGAACCTGCTTGAGGTCACGAATGCCTCGGGCCTTGAATTCTTCATGAACAATACAGGCGCCATCCCAAAGCAACACGTCAGCCCCGGACTCCCGCTGTACATAGTCACCCAAGTGGCGATCGGGCGCCCAGATGATGGCTTTATCCTGCGCGGCAAGATGCTCCGCCACCTCCAGTGCAATGCTCGAGGTCACGACCCAGTCAGCACGCGCTTTGACCGCTGCCGAAGTATTGGCGTAAACGACGACCTCACGATCAGGATGCGCATCACAAAACGCCGAAAACTCATCAATCGGGCAGCCCTCATCGAGGGAACACGTGGCTTCCAGGGTCGGCATGAGCACGCGCTTGTGCGGCGTTAAGATCTTTGCGGTCTCGCCCATGAATCTGACGCCCGCGACAATCAACGTATCGGCCTCGTGATCCCGGCCAAAACGTGCCATCTCGAGTGAATCCGAGACGCAGCCACCGGTGGCCTCTGCCAGCGCCTGAATCTCTGGCGCGGTGTAGTAGTGCGCAACAATGACCGCGTTGTGCGCTTTGAGGTGCCCACGAATCGTGGATTCCAGCGCGTCTTTGCGAGCGGCCGTCAGCTCTGTACTCTGGCGCCGGTCAAGGTGGGTTTGCACCTGAGCACGAATCTGTTCAAGTTTTTCTTGCGCTATGGACATACGTTCTGCGAGACGACTTTCTTTAGTAACCCTAGCATAGTCAGCGGACCGCGACGTGGATCACCGGTCGCGAAAAACAGGGAGCCTTTTTTCCCGCTGCGCAGTAATACCTTCCTGCACATCTTCTGAATCGGAACAGGCTCTGGCCAGTTCGCCTGCCTGACGGCGGTCCAACGCGCCCTGCTCGAGCTGGCGGATAATCTCGAGCATATGAGTCACCGCCATCGGCGCGAGGGCCAACAGCGACTCGGCATACGCCCTGGCTTCTTGACGCAGCGCGGAGTCAGCATGCACGGCATCCACCAGACGCAAGGACAGCATCTGCTCTACGCTAAAGGTTTCCGCGGCAACCAGCACGCGCCGGGCCAGTTGGGGACCTAACCTCCTCGTAATACGCTCGATACCCTCTACCGGGTAGCACAAGCCAATCGCGGCGGCCGGAATGCGCATGCTGATGCCCTCCCGCGCAAAACGAAAATCACAACTCAGCGCCAACTCAGCACCGCCACCAAAAACGTTCCCCGTGAGCACGGCGATGGTCGGGATCGGCAGAGCCGCTATTTGATTCGTCACGGTCTGGAAGCGGTCACCACTGATCGACCCGTCGAGAATCTGATTGAGATCCGCACCGGCGCAGAAGATGCGATCGTCTGACGACGTGATAATCAACACACGGGTCTCGTCAGCCAGAGACGCCAACGCCGCCTCGATCGCATCGAGTTCCGCTGCTCCCAGGGCATTGCGCCGCGCGGGGTTATCAAAGGACAGGGTCGCCACGCCCTGCTCCTGAATAAATGAGATCGTGTCCGTCACCGCCTGGGCCCTGTACCGAGTTTCCGTGGGGAGCGGAGTGTGGCACAGACGGCTCACGTCGCACAGGGCAGCGCTTCTCCGGTCATCTGACTCTGCCTCTGCGACAGAAATGCGGTCTCTGAGAAGAGAGGGCATAGAGAGTGGGGCATGGACAGGTTCAGTAAAAATACTTAAAGTTCAAATAATCGAATTTCAAGAATTACCGGCCGGTAAACGGCGTATTACACGTATCAAGAGAAACCGTTTGGCCACTTCATCTCCAGCAAATCGCTCACCCTTCAGTCGCGGCCTGCAGCGCGAGACCAAGCGCGCTGCGGTGTTGTCCTGTGCGGCCAAGCTCTTCAACACCAAGGGCGCTCGCTCGACAACGCTTGCTGATGTCGCGGGGCGTCTGGGCCTAACCAAAACCAGCCTGTATTACTACGTCGCGACCAAAGAAGACCTGATCTATCAATGCTATGACGCCAATATGCGTCAAGCGCACGCCCAGCTCGACGCCGCTGAGGCGGCGTTTGACGCACCGCACAGCTGCTTGATGGCATTTTTAGAAAGCCAACTCGACACCACGCTCAGCGCACTCGACGGCGAAGGGGATTATTACGCGGCACCCCTAGAGGTGGCGTCGTTAAAAGATGAGCATCGCGATGCACTAGAGGGGGAATACCGGCGCCTATCGAAACGATTGATCACCCTGCTGGAGCAGGGTATTGCCTCCGGCACCATCAGGCCTTGCAACGCTGTGGTCACAATGCGCGCGATGATCGGCGCGCTGGACTGGTCATTTTACTGGCTCTATGAAATGCCACGAGAACAGGCAGCATCGGTGATTGGTGTGCTTCGTGACCTCTTTACCTTCGGGCTTTTAACTGACCCCAGATCTCTCGCCTCCGCTGCCGATACTGCTTCACTCTCGCTGCCTGTAGACGAGCAGGCCTTTGATCGCGACACACAAAATCGCCGTAAGCAGGAAGCGTTTCTGAGAGCAGGCACCCGGTGCTTTAACCAAAAAGGCTTCAGCGGGACGTCACTCGATGAGATCGCAGAACAGTTGCAGGTGTCGAAGGGCGCTTTCTACTACCACTTTGCCAACAAAGAAGCGCTGCTGACCCAGTGTTTCGACTATACCCTCGACCAACTCGAAGGGATTGTCGCCGGCGTCGAGCGCCTGAATGTTACGCCCGGCAGCAAACTCAACATTGCCTGCCGACAAATTTTTGCGCTACAGAATTCCGATCAGGGGCCCCTGGTGCATTTCAACGCTATCACCGCCCTACCCCCAACGGTTAGGCAGCGGCTATTGGCCCGATTGGCGGCTGTACATGCGACGCTGGAACAGGCCGTCACCGATGCCATCGCCTGTGGCGAATTTCGCGAACTGCCTGCTGGAATCGTGATCCAACTGCTCACCGGGGCGTTGAATGCCGCGATGGATCTGGGTAACTGGCAGCCCATAGACGATATCGACGGCAGCGCCGCCGATTATTTTTCTGTTTTCTTCCAAGGACTGGCGACTCCCACGCCACAGCAGTAAGGACCGCACCGTGACCTGTTTCACCGACGTGCTGGCGCAGATTGCGCCGCGCCAACAAGACGATTTCACCTTTGTCGGTGACAGCCTGATGCCACAACAACGCATATTTGGCGGCCAAGTCGTCGCGCAGTGCCTAATGGCCGCCAACCAAACAGTTGGCGGTGCGCTCACCGCTCATAGCCTGCACGCCTACTTTCTTCGCGCCGGCGACCCTTCGACGCCCATCGATTTTGAGGTCGACCCGATCCGCGACGGGCGTTCTTTTTCAACGCGGCGCGTCGTCGCGCGGCAGAACGGCGAGGCCATTTTCAACACCTCTATCAGCTATCACCAGAACGAGGATGGCGTCTCGCATTGTTTCGACATGCCCGAGGTAACCGCCCCCCGCACTGAGGCAGATGACCTGTCGGGGTTCCGCGGCTTCACCACTAAACCGGGTGACCCCAATCTGATCGATCTGTATCAAATCGAGCGGCAGCGCGTGACCGAGTACCTCGCCGAGAGCCAACCCCCCATGGGCCGGTCCTGGTTTCGCGCCGTGGGGCCGTTGCCCGACGATACTGCGGCGCATCAGGCCGCCTTGGTCATGATTTCTGACTATTCCCTGCTGAGTACGGTGTTTTATCCGCACCCCTTTACCAACCCCATCAAGCATTTCATGGCAGCCAGCCTCGACCACGCGATCTGGTTTCATCATCCCGGGAAAATGGACGAATGGGTGCTCTATGACTGTGACACACCGCGAGCTGGCGGCGGCAGAGGTTTTAGCCGCGGGTTTTTATGGGCTCAGGACGGCACACTGTTGGCGTCGACCGCTCAAGAATCCCTAATGCGGCTGAAGCGCACTTAATTCACCACACTCTCTAGCATTGCGCCGCGTGCGCGCCACTGCCAACCACTGCCCTCTACGCTTAATTCATGCACTGAGGCATTCGCTGGCAAACACTGCACAACGCCATCCTCGCCGCTGATGTGGGCGGCCACCGCATTGATCACCAGGAAATGAGTGAAAATCACCGTCGGTGAGGTAATCGAGTCAATCGCAGAGACAATCTCACGTCGCCATAGTTGCACCGGCTCCGGCAGCGCGCTCCACTGCCCCTGAAGTACTTCGTCCAACCATTGGCGTCGCGCAGCCAAGTCACGCGGGGAAGGCAGTTCGATGAACCGGGCGTCGATCTCCAACTTACCCCGAACGCTCGCCGCATAGGGCTCACCCGTCTCGGTAGCGCGGCGCTTCGGGCTACTCAGCAGGGCCGCATCCTCGGGAACACATCGGCTGAGTGTGTCCGCACTCTGGAGTGCCTGTTCACGACCCAAAGGCGAAAGGGGTGGATCCGTGTCTTCGCTGAAACCCGCCGCCGCCTCGCCGTGACGGACTAACCAGATCGACGTCATCGCCTTGATGTCACCGGTAGGTCACCAGGTTCTCTCCCAGCTGTTTGCTCAACAACTGCAAGTGCGCGGTGTCGTTGAAATTGGAGAGTGACACCCTGCCGCGAGAGAAAATCAGCCGCGTGATGGAGCAATTGAATACCGGCTCATAAAACCCGTAAATCTTATCGTGGGGCACCCCGAGCACCCAACTCACTGCCGTTGCGATCGTGCCACCCGAGGTAAAGATCGCCGTGTCGGTGCCGCTCTCAGCCTGCGCCATGGCATCCTCGAGCGCGCCTTGCACACCCGCCAGATAGTCCGGCCAGGACGCTGTGTCAGGTAAGTCCGGGCAATCGGGCGACACCCAGGCGTTGAAGACCGCTTGAATCACCTTTTGATATTGCTTGCTGTCACTACGGCCCGCTTTCACACGCTCCGCAAAGGCCGCATCGCGCTCGCACAGTATCGGCAACAAACCGGCAATTTGACCCTCGTTATCCACCTCATTCAGGCGGGGGTCTATTCGCAGCGCCGCGGGATTGGGTTGGCTCGCTAACACTCGCTCACCGGTCTCGCGCTGGCGAGACAGATCGCCACTCACCGCCTGGGCAAAGTGCAATGTGGTATCCGCAAAGAAGCGACCTGACACATCGGCCTGCCGTTGGCCCAGGGGCGATAGCTGGTCGTAATTAGCGCTGCCAAAAGAAGCCTGCCCATGCCGAATCAAGTAAAGAGACGCCATATCAGGCCACCTTCTGTCTTTGTGAAAACCGGATCCGCCGAGGATAAGGATAAAAATCCTCCACAACACCATTACGAATCTGTTCCTGTTGCCCCGTCCAGAAATCTGCGTCGTACAGATCCGCGTGCTGCGCGTCGAAGGCGGCGCGGGCGCGCGCGTTGCCGGAGAAAAACAGCCTGAATTCCTCGGGGAAAATATCCTTTGGACCCACCGAGTACCAAGGCTGACCCGACATCTCGTCAAGTTCGTCTCGGGGCGGCGGTATGCGTCGGAAATGGCAGTCGATCAGCGGTTCAATTTCATCGTAATCATAGAAGACCACACGACCATGGCGCGTGACGCCGAAATTCTTGAGGAGCATGTCGCCCGGAAAAATATTCGCCGCCGCCAACTGTTTGATCGCATTGCCGTAATCGTTCATGACCTCGTTCACCTCATCGTCAGACGCTTCCTGCAGATAGAGGTTCAGTGGATTCATCCGCCGTTCTACGTAGCAGTGTTTGATAATCAGTGCGCGGCCATTGACGCGAATCTGCGACGGGCAGGTCGCGTAGAGCTCTTCCATCAACTCGTCTGAAAAGCGGCTGGCATCAAACACCAGATTATTGAATTCCTGTGTGTCCGCCATACGCCCCGCTCGATCCCAACGCTTTACGAGGTGGTATTTGTCTTTCACGATCTGATGCGTGACCTCCTTGGGGGGGGTGAAACGGTCCTTGATAATTTTGAACACGTACTCATAAGACGGCAGCGTAAAAACCGTCATCACCATCCCTTTGATGCCGGGCGCCACAATGAATTGGTCATTGGTCGAGCGAACATGTCGGGTAGAGGTACGGTAGAAATAGGTTTTGCCATGACGGAAGTGGCCAATGGCGCTGTAGATCTCTGAAATTTCCTTTTTCGGCATCAATTGCTGCAGGAAGAGCACGTATTGCGAGGGCACCGATGCGTCGACCATGAAATAGCTTCGCGTGAAGGAGAACAGCAAGCTCACCTGATCCGGGCCAAACAAAAATGCGTCGACGTATACCGCAGGCTNANCGGCGGAATCGTTATGCAGCAACGGCAATACAAATGGCATCTGCTCACCGTCGACATACANNCTGCCNACGATATAACTNGCCTTGTTTCGAAAAAAATGATGCTCCAGAACCTGCAGNTCCAAGNCGGCACCCGTGACGTCAAACTGCGGCTGCAAGTGGCGCGTGATGGCCCCTTCAATATTCGCTACGTCGCGATCAAGATCCTCATAGGGAATGTTGAACGCGTACGCCGTCAGCAAGTCACGGAAGGCCCCGGCCAGATCGCCGTTCACTGCAAAGTGGTTCACCACTCGTCCCATATCAACCGGCGGCACATCGCCCTGCGGCGAGAACACAAACGCATACTCGTTGCGGATGGAGCGATGGCCAAAATGGGTGTTAAAAATCGAGTTGTAGAAGGTCTCTGCAATCTCGAAATTAGTCATGCCCTTGACCAACTCTGCGTAGAGGACGCGGGTATCGGCCCAGAAGGTAAGTTCTTCGATCTGGTCACCGGCGATGTGCCGCGCGACCGCGAGCGTTTCCATCACCGTCTCTTTGTAAATATCGATCCGACGGCTCGAGATGTCCTGCATGCTCGACCACTCAGCCTGCTCAAATCGGGTACGAGCGGCCAGAGTGATGTTCTCAAACTCTGCAAAGTAGGCGTAGAAGCCGTTGAGGATGACCCGCGCAAAGCGGTCTTGCTTATCCACTGGAACCCCTTGGGATCACGTCAGGGGAGTGTAGGTGGACGCATACTCCGGCGCAATTTCCGCATACCGCCGATCCAGCGGTCGTAGTTTTGCGCTTTATTGAGATGATACTGCGCGACTTGCTCGTGGGGCAGGATCAGAAAGGCTTCTTCTCTCAACCCTTGAACAACTGCGTCGGCCACCTGCGCCGGGCTGAGAACGCCGTCGAGACCGGCGGCGCCACCATCAGTGCCGCCCAGCATGGCCGTGTCGACCGCCTGTGGGCACAAACAGCTCACTTTGACCCCGTCATCGCCGTGGGTAATGGCAAGCGACTCTGCAAATCCGATTGCCGCGTGCTTCGTGGTGGCGTAGGCCGCCGTGTAGGGCTGTGTCAGTAGCCCGGCAGCTGAGACGGTATGGAGAAAGTACCCCTCTCCCCGCTTGATCATGCCGGGCAAGCAGGCGCGCGCGGCGTAGATGTGCGCCATCACGTGGATTTCCCAATTCCGCTGCCAGACATCGTTATCGCTCGAAGTTGCCCAGTATTCGTCACCATCGAGGTTCAAAATGCCAGCGTTGGAACAAAACAAATCGATCTGACCGAACTCAGCCTCGGTGTCAGCGACCATGGCAGCGATAGCCGCTTCGTCACGCACGTCCAGTGCGACGCTGTTGCCGCCCAGTTCCGCAGCGAGGTCCGCTGCAGCGTCGGCGTTGAGATCCGCGATCACCAGACCGCGGACGCCTTCCTCGCTGAAGCGCCGACACAAGCCGGTGCCGATGCCACTAGCGCCGCCCGTGACTACGACAACTTTATCCCGCAGCTCCATCCTCAGGCCGCGTAGGCGGTCTCAATGTAGCGATTGCGGTGATAGGTCGCATCGCCAAAGGTCGTATTGATCATCATCAAGCGCTTGGCGTAGTGCCCGATATCCAGCTCGTCTGTCATGCCCATGCCACCATGCATCTGAATGGCTTCACCGAAGACGTGCTTGCCATTGCGATCGATGAGCACCTTGAGTGCGTGAATCGTTTCAGCCGCCATGGCGGGATCCTGCTTGTACTCGCAGAGTGCTTTGAACAGCAGCGATTTACTCTGCTCGTAGGCCATCATGGTGTCGACCATTCGATGCTGTAACGCCTGATACGATCCGATCGCCACACCAAACTGCTCGCGGGTTTTCGTGTACTCCAGCGTCTTGGTATTCAGCACACCCATGATACCTACCGCTTCGGAGGCCAGTGCGATGATCGCCTCGTCGGTCAGGGCATCCACCACTGACAACGCGTTGCCTTCCTCACCCAATAGCGCGTCGGCACCTAGAGCGACGTCATTGAAGGTGATGTTCGCGACACGCTGCCCGTCCATCATGGGGTAGCTCATCTTGCTAACGCCTGCTGCGGACGCATCAACAACAAACAAGGACAGGCCGTTCTGGTCAGATTGCTCGCCCGAAGTGCGCGCAAGCACCACCAGGTGGTCGGCTTGCTCTCCGTTGAAGACGACCACTTTCTCGCCATTCAGGACGTAGCCGTCTCCAGATTTCGTCGCGGTCGTCTGGCAGTCATGCAGTGCAAAGCGACTCTGACGCTCTACGTAGGCAAACGCGCCCAGCACCTCACCGCCAATGATGCGGGGCAGCCACTCAGCCTGCTGAGCCTCATTGCCCGCGCGCTTGATGAGGCCACCAAACAAAACAACGGTCGGGAAATAGGGTTCAACTACCAACCCTTTACCCAACTCTTCCATGACCACCGACAAGTCGACAATGTTGCCGCCGAAACCGCCGTGTTCCTCAGCAAAGGGAATGGACAACCAACCCAGCTCGGCGAAGAGCTGCCAGTTAACGCGATTCATGCCCTCATCAGATGCCACGATGGCCTTGCGGGTATCCCAGTCGTAGTCGTCCTGTACGAAACGCGCGATTGAGTCGCGCACCATTTGCTGCTCTTCAGTAAAGTCAAAATTCATGATCTATCTCCCCTTACTCAAGACCCAGCACGTATTTGGCAATAATATTTTTCTGCACTTCGTTGGATCCGCCGTAAATCGTTGCCGCGCGGCCATACATGTAATTGCGGCGCGCCTCGGTCGCAAAGTCATGGCCCAGCGCATTGGGATCCAGATCGATCGGCAATACGCCCTGATAGTAAGCGGCGATTTCCATCAGCAGCTCCTGTGTGGCCTGCTGAAGCTCCGTTCCCTTGATCTTCAACAGCGAGGATTCAGGGCCGGGGAAGCCGCCCGCAGCTTGCGTGGCCAAGGTGCGGAGTTCGGTGAACTCCAGTGCCATCAGCTCTACTTCGATATCCGCCAAGCGCTGTTGGAAGCCCGGGTCATCCATCAAACGCTGGCCGCCATTTTCTTCTTTGGCAGCGACTTCCTTGATCACGCGCACCGCACGCTTAACGTCGGCCACGCCAGCGATGCCGGTTCGCTCATGAGCCAGTAGCGCCTTCGCGACGGTCCAACCCTTGCCAATTTCCCCCACCACGTTTTTGGCGGGCACGCGGACGTTGTTGAATTCCACTTCGTTCAGGCTGTGGTGATTGTCGATCGAGATGATCGGGTTCACCTTGATACCTTCACTCTTCATGTCGATCAGAATGAACGTAATGCCTTCCTGCTTCTTGCCAGAGTTATCGGTGCGCACCAGGCAGAAAATCCAGTCGGCGTACTGAGCGTACGTCGTCCAGATCTTGGCACCGTTGATAATGAAATCATCGCCATCGCGCTCTGCTTTCGTTTTGAGACTCGCCAAGTCAGAGCCGGAACCCGGCTCGGAGTAACCCTGACACCACCAGTCTTCGCTCTTGAGAATGCGCGGTAGGAAATACTCTTTCTGCTCGTCGGTGCCGTAAGCCATGATGACGTTGGCGACCATGACCAGTCCAAAAGGCACGACGTTGGGAATACCTGCAAGCGAACGCTCAGTCTCGTAG
Source organism: Halieaceae bacterium (assembly GCA_002721785.1). Taxonomy (GTDB): domain Bacteria; phylum Pseudomonadota; class Gammaproteobacteria; order Pseudomonadales; family Halieaceae; genus Luminiphilus. The sequence continues at coordinate 20,550 of PBLO01000012.1, read as the reverse complement.
ATATATTTTTGCGTTGCCGTCCAACCGGTGCCGCCGTATTCCGCAGGCCAGTTGGGCGCAATCCAGCCCTTGTCATAGAGCTTACGCTGCCACTCCTCGATGGCATTTTTGTAATCGGGGGAGCGCAGGCGCTGTTGTAATTCAGGCGTATAGGCCTCGTCAAAAAATCCGCGGACTTCGTCGCGGAACGCCAAATCTTCAGTGGAATAAGCTGTATCCATGGTTCACCTCACGGCAGAATGGGGTCGTCGGAACGCTGCCCGATCGACGCGTTTTTGAATTTTGAGTATGTTTTCTGAATAGCCAGAATGTAGGGAAGTTAGCCGGGCATTGCAACCCCGACTCCGACGCCTCATGCCCACTATTTAGTACATCAATGAGAACAGCTTTCGCTGATATTCAGCGGCTAACGGGTCGCCTTTGCCAATCGTCGCCAGCGTATCGAGAAACACTTTGCGTGCCTCCCCGTCATTAAATTCTTTGTCTGCTCTCTGCACTGTCAACAGATGCTCCAAAGCCTCGCGATACTGCGCCGCCTGGCTGAGCTGGACTGCCAACTGAATGCGGGTGGCGTGGTCATCGGGATTCGCCTCGATGGCCGCTTCCAGCGCTTCCACTTCGGGTGACCGGGCCGCCTCACGACCCAATTCGATTTGCGCCATCAGCTGCTCGTAACGCGCGTCTTGATCAGCCAAACGGATATCCCGCAGCAATGCCTCAGCATCGTCCAAGCGTTTCGCCGTGACCAAGGCACCGGCATAGGCCAAGGTGATATCCAGTTTTTGACCCGACTCTTCCCAGGCGCTGCGATAAAGGGCGAGCGCTCCCGGAATGTCTCCATCCTGCAGTAGTTGTTCCGCCTCGACTAGTGCGCCGGCCTGAGGCGATGGCAGATGCTTATCGAGCATCTCGCGAACAGCGGATTCAGGTTGCGCGCCCTGAAAACCGTCTATCGGCTGCCCTTCCTTAATGACCATAACCGTGGGGAGGGAACGAACGCCGAGCTGCTGGGCCAGCATCTGCTGTTCGTCGGCGTTGACCTTGGCGAGCAGGAAGGCACCCTGATATTCATCTGCCAGTTTCTCAAGAATCGGCATGAGCTGCTTGCAGGGCCCGCACCAATCTGCCCAAAAATCCACGACTACTGGTCGCGTCATGGACTCTTCAATAAGTAGTTGCTGCGCGTTGCTCTCATTGATCTCAACGATGTGTGCCGAAGCATTCATGAGGCAGTCTCCTGTTACGGCGTTTTCGGACGGTCAGCCAGCACATCGTGCATCGAGTAGCGCCCGACTGGCTGTTGCACGACCCAACAAGCCGCACGGACCGCGCCCTGCGCAAAGGCCATTCGCGAGCTGGCTCGGTGCGTAATCTCGATGCGCTCACCTTCACCCGCAAAGATCACGGTGTGATCGCCCACAATGTCTCCAGCGCGGATCGTGCTAAAGCCAATGGTGTCGCGATCTCTCGCACCGGTGCGGCCCTCGCGTCCATAAATGGCCGTTTTCTCAAGATCGCGGCCGAGCGCCTCGGCAACCACTTCGCCCAAACTGAGTGCCGTGCCCGAGGGGGCATCGATCTTATGGCGGTGATGTGCTTCGACGATCTCCACATCAACACTATTACCTAGAGCCAGCGCTGCAGCCTCAGTGAGCTTGAAGGTCAAATTAACGCCCGGCGCGAAATTAGATGACTGACACACGGCAACCGATGCGGTGCTCTGCGCCAGCTCAGCGGCCTGCGCATCCGTAAATCCGGTCGTGCCAATAACCATCGGCAACGCGTGAGTGCCGCAAATTGCTGCTTGAGAGAGCGTGGCCTCCGGCACGGTGAAGTCAATGAGCACATCAATTTTGTCCGCAACAGACGCGAGGTCGGAAGTGACCACCACACCAGACGCGTCGCCCCCGAGTAACTCACCCATATCAGCGCCGAGGAGCGAGAAGCCTGAACGCTCAATGGCAGCCGCCAGCTCACAGGACATTTCAGGCTGGGCAATCGCCTCGGCGAGCATACGGCCCATCCGCCCTGCTGCGCCGGTAATGCCTATTCGAACCGTCATCCGCTCATCCCATCAAAGAAGTTTTTCACCCCCTCAAACCAACTGGTCTTACGCGGTGATTGCTCCTCTCCCCCCGCGTCTAGCGCAGTGCGAAACTCTTCAAGCAGAGTACGCTGTTCCTTGGTCAGATTCACGGGAGTCTCGACCACAGCACGGCACAATAGGTCACCCACCGGCCCGCCGCGAACGGGCTTCACACCCTTGCCACGCAGTCGAAACATCTTGCCCGTTTGCGTCTCTGAGGGGATCTTCAACTTTACGCGACCATCCAGGGTGGGCACCTCGAGCTCACCGCCCAGCGCGGCATCAGCAAAGCTAATCGGTACCTCGCAGTAGAGGTGACGACCATCTCGCTCAAACAAGGGATGCTGGCGGACCGCAATCTGCACGAACAGGTCACCGGGCGGACCTCCCGCAGGACCGGCCTCACCCTCACCACTTAAACGAATGCGATCACCAGTATCCACTCCGGGCGGCACCTTGACCGACAGCGTCTTGGTCTTCTCGACCAGGCCTTGTCCGCGGCAATCGATGCAAGGATCGGAAATCGTTTGGCCGCGCCCCCGACACGTAGGGCAGGTCTGCTGCACCTGAAAAAACCCTTGTTGCGTCCGGACCTGACCCGACCCACCGCAGCTGCCGCAGGTAACAGGGCTGCTGCCGGGTTTTGCCCCACTGCCGTCACAGGGCTCGCAATATTGCAATGAGGGAACGCGGATCTCAGCGGTCGAGCCGCGCACCGCGTCCTCTAGCGACACCTCCAGCGTGTAGCGTAAATCGGAACCGCGTTGCGGTCCCTGCCTACGACCCCCACCTCCACCACCGAAGATATCGCCGAACACATCGCCGAAAATGTCCGAGAAACTGCCGCCCTGAAAACCGCCGCCTCCCATCGAGGGATCGACGCCCGCATGTCCAAACTGATCGTAAGCGCCCCGCTTCTCGCCGTCCGAGAGCACCTCGTAAGCTTCGGTCGCTTCCTTGAACTTGCTATCCGCATCGGCATCATCCGGATTCCGGTCCGGGTGATACTTCATCGCGATCCGGCGATAAGCCTTCTTGATGTCTTGCTCCGAGGACGAGCGATCAACCCCGAGCACTTCGTAATAATCGCGTTTCGACATAATTTAGGCATGGGTTTTTTCAAACGCCACGCTCCCTCTCTAAAAACGGACGCGGGTAGCATGGTTTTAGCCATGACCCGCGTCTGGTGTCGTGCTCTGATTAAGGCGATTCACGGCGCGTCGTTTTCACAACGCGCATCACTTCGCTACTCGCCTCGCATACCGCGATCAGGCGCGCTTGTCGTCTTTGACTTCCTCAAATTCCGCGTCTACGACATCGCCCTGATCTGCGTCGTCAGCCGCATCAGCACCCTGCTCTGCCTCAGCGCCCTCAGCCTGCTGCGCCGCATACATCTTTTGCGCGACGCTGCCCGTGGCTTCAGTCAGCTTGGTCGTAGCGGCTTCCATGGCCGCTGCGTCATCACCTTTGATAGCCTCTTCACTCTCAGCAATCGCGGCTTCGATCGCAGCGCGTTCGTCATCAGTGGCGTGTTCGCCCGCTTCCTCTAGCGTCTTGCGCGCGGCGTGAACCATGCCCTCCGCCGTATTGCGCGCCGCGACCAGTTCCTCGAACTTCTTATCGGCCTCGGCGTTCGCCTCGGCATCCTGGACCATTTGCTCGATTTCATCGTCGGATAAACCGCCCGATGCGGTAATGCGAATCGACTGCTCTTTGCCGGTCGCCTTGTCCTTGGCCGACACATTCAGAATGCCGTTCGCGTCCAGGTCAAAGGTCACCTCAATTTGAGGCATGCCCCGGGGCGCCGGAGGAATGTCCGCCAAATCAAAACGTCCCAGCGATTTATTCTGAGTCGCCTGCTTACGCTCGCCCTGCACCACGTGAATCGTTACGGCAGTCTGGTTGTCCTCAGCCGTTGAGAACACCTGCGATTTCTTGGTCGGAATCGTGGTGTTCTTCTCAATCAGCGGTGTCGCGACGCCACCCATGGTTTCGATGCCCAGGGTCAGCGGTGTCACGTCGAGGAGCAATACGTCTTTGACATCACCGGCCAAGACAGCACCCTGAATCGAAGCGCCCATAGCAACCGCCTCATCGGGGTTCACATCTTTGCGCGCTTCTTTACCAAAGAAATCAGCCACGGCCTGCTGGACCATGGGCATGCGGGTCTGTCCGCCAACCAGAATCACGTCGTGCACCTCTGAGGGAGACAATCCTGCGTCATTCAGCGCGATCTTGACCGGCTCGAGAGAGCGAGTAACCAACTCCTCCACCAGTGATTCGAGCTTTGACCGGCTCAACTTCACTACCAAGTGCTTTGGCCCGGTGGCGTCAGCCGTAATGTAGGGGAGGTTTACTTCAGTTTGCTGCGAGCTCGACAATTCGATCTTCGCCTTCTCCGCCGCCTCTTTGAGGCGCTGGAGTGCCAAAGGATCGTTGTGCAAATCAATGCTGTTTTCTTTCTTGAACTCATCGGCCAAGAATTCGATCAGGCGCAGGTCAAAATCCTCGCCCCCGAGGAAGGTATCCCCGTTGGTCGCCAGCACTTCAAACTGATGCTCACCGTCAACCTCAGCGATCTCGATAATGGAAATATCAAAAGTACCGCCACCGAGGTCGTAAACCGCCACAGTGCGATCGCCCTGCGCTTTGTCCATGCCATAGGCCAGCGCTGCCGCAGTGGGTTCGTTGATGATGCGCTTCACCTCAAGACCGGCAATTCGGCCAGCGTCTTTGGTCGCCTGTCGCTGCGAATCGTTGAAGTAAGCGGGCACCGTAATCACAGCGTCCGTCACGGCTTCACCGAGATATTCCTCGGCGGTCTTCTTCATTTTGCGAAGCACCTCGGCCGATACCTGAGGCGGCGCCATTTTCTCGTCGTTCACCTGCACCCAGGCGTCACCGCTGTCGGCCTTGACGATCTGGTACGGCACCATCTTGATGTCTTTCTGCACCACGTCGTCTTCGAAGCGACGTCCGATCAGACGCTTCACCGCAAACAGTGTGTTAATTGGATTGGTCACCGCCTGCCGCTTGGCAGACTGCCCAACTAAAATCTCGTTGTCGTCGGTGTAAGCGACGATAGAGGGCGTTGTCCGGCCACCCTCTGAATTTTCGATGACCCGAGGCTTACCGCCTTCGAGCACAGAAACGCAGCTGTTGGTGGTACCGAGGTCGATCCCGATGATCTTACCCATGTTGATTTCTCCTTTGCGCTGGCGTCTTATCGCCAGCCTGCTTCCTTGATTCCTGATGTATGGGCAACAAACTGAAATTCAAGTGCTGCCCACAATTGAAATGCTTCTTCAATCGCCGCTGGGCGCCTTCGACACCATGACCATGGCGGGACGCAATAGCCGGCCGTTCAACGTGTAACCTTTTTGCATCACCGCGACGACCGAATTGGGCTCCACGTCAGGTTGTTCGACCATACTCATGGCCTGCGCCGTCTCCGGGTCATAGGGCTCGCCCATGGGATCAACAGATTCGACGCCATACTTGCCGAGCACATCCATAAAGCCCTTCCGCGTGAGCTCAATACCCTCGGTCAGTGCGGCATTGGCCTGCTCGTCGCCACTGGATTCCAATGCCCGCTCAAGGTTGTCGACGACACTGAGCAGATCACCGCAGAACCGCTCCAGCGCGAACTTGCGCGCTTTCTCGATTTCTTGCTCCGCCCGACGCTGAACGTTCATCGCGTCCGCCTGCGCCCTGAGCGCGGCATCTTTGGCGGCCTCCAGTTCTGCTTCGAGGTCAGTCGCTTCCTCGGCTGATTCACCCGCTTCATCCTGCTCGCCGCTGGGGGAATCCTGCTCGGCTTCAGTTACCTGAGCTGTTTCTGATTGCTCCGCCCCACCAGCTTCACCTTCCGGTGCTGCGTGCTCCTCGGGTCTCTCGTCCGCCATGGGGGACCTCCGATCTGATTAGCGACCTGTCTGTCGCCGGGTATTTGGTTGATTGGCAGAGGGACCCAGCCCCCAACCTGAACAGCATAAATGGGGGGTAGCATGCCGTTTTCAAGGTCCAAAACGCGTTTTTTTGACCGTTTGCCAGCCCAAGGACCGTGGGCGCGTCTCGGATAGCAGCATTGCCGCCCCTCCGGAGGGCTCATACGCGGAAATGCGGCGTGTGGAGCATTGACCCGTTTACGCTGGGGCGAACTTTGCTGAAGTGGGTATGACCGTGATGCCTCGGGGGGCTCCACATAACACAGAGCTATTCAGGGAGCACTAGGTCAGGGCTGGACGAGACGTCGGTCGATGTAGGCAAGCACAAGCCATGCTTTGGCGAGGGGCAGTCTCGCCGGGGACGTTACCTCGACAAGGCGGCACTCAGCATGCGAGCCGTCACGTCGACGATCGGTATGACCCGCTCATAGGCCATTCGTGTGGGACCGATAACACCCAATACGCCCAGGGACTGTGCGCCTTGCGCATAGGGTGCAGTGATGACGCTAAAGTCGCCAAACACGTCAAAGCCCGCTTCCTCGCCAATAAAAATCTGGATGCCATCTGCCTGTGAGCACCGATCCAGAAGCTCAAGCAGATCTCTCTTGCGCTCAAAGGCATCGAAGAGCTCCCGGAGCTTCTGCATGTCCTCGGGGGAGGCCTGATTCAACAAGCTGGCCTCACCCGCCACCACCACACTGCCTGACTCCTGATCGGATTCCATCGCGGCTCTGGCTAGTTCGAGGGCAGCCTCGAGGTAATGATCAATGCGCTCACGAGCCTCGGCCATCTCACGCACGATGTGGCTTTTCACTTGCGTCAGGTCGCCGCCCGCATAACGTTGGTTAATCAAGTCCGCTGCTGTCTTGAGTTGCTCTTCCGTCATGGGCCGCTGCATCTGGATGATGCGGTTCTGCACTTCCCGCTCATTAATGACCAGAATGACCAAGACCCGATCCCCCGATAACGGAAGGAACTCGATCTGACGCAATTGGCTCGCGGCAGGTTTAGGGACCGTGACAATGCCCGTTTGGTAGGTGATTTGCGCAAGCAGATTGGAGGCGGTCTGCACCAATTCACTGGAACTGCGATTGGGATCAAGCCCCGCGTTGAGCACCGATACCGCGCCCTCCTCTACAGGGCCAACCTGCAACAGACTATCGACAAAGAAACGATAACCTTGCGCAGTCGGAATCCGACCGGCGGACGTGTGGGGAGAAGCCAGGTAACCCAAGTCTTCCATTTCCGACATTATATTGCGGACCGTTGCGGAGCTCACAGACAAGCCGCTTTCACCCTGCAGGTTTTTGGATGCTACCGGCTGACCCTCCCGGATGTGCATCTCCACGAGGGTTTTGAGGAGCGATGAAGCGCGAGGTGATAGGGCTTCCAAGAGACGTCCCTGTGATATCTGAACGTTGTTGTTTTAGCACAGGCCGCGCACGCAACAAAGCGCCGCCTGTGAGGCGCCGAATGCACTCGCATCGCCCAGCTTGCGCCGCAGCCTGAGCGATCAAGATGTTCACAGCCATGCAACTCTGCGCTATAACGGGCGCATTATCCGGTGGCGGCAAAAATGCTCATTAATCTCGCGATACAAGACTACGCCGTGGTTGATCACTTGGAGATCGACCTGCACGCGGGCATGACTTGCATCACCGGCGAGACCGGCGCGGGAAAGTCCATCATGCTCGATGCGCTGGGTCTCTGCGTGGGGGATCGGGCTGACTCACGCGCGATCCGGCCCGGTGCGCGCCGCACCGACATCGCCGCGAGCTTTGACGTCAGCCGCAATACGCGTGCGCAGTTATGGCTCACAGAACGCGACCTCGAAGCGGAGGGCGAGTGCATCTTACGCCGCACCATCACTGCCGAGGGGCGCTCTCGGGCTTACATTAATGGCTCGCCCGCCACCCTCGCGGACTGCGCGGATTTAGGGCAGCTCTTACTCGATATCCACTCACAGCACGCACACCAGTCGTTACTCAGGCGACCCACCCAACGCAGCCTACTCGATACCTACGCCCATGCAGAAACACTGATTGTGGAGGTGAGCGAAACGGCGCAGCGCTGGCGTGTCCTGCAAGAGGAGTACACCCGACTGGCCGGCGCGAGTGAGGAATCGGATGCCCGCCGTGCCTTGCTGAACTATCAGATCGCTGAACTCGAGACGCTCAATCCGCAACAAGGCGACATCGAGGAGCTCGAAGCGCGACACAAACTGCTCGCGAATGCGGCATTCATCATAGACAGTGCGAACGACATCGCCAACGGCGTTGAGGCACAGCGTGATCAACTCGCTAAGGTGGTTCAACTCGCGCAAGACGAGCGGATGCAATCTGACGCGACCCACAACCTGCGGGAGTTGCTGCAGTCGACTTTGATACAGCTCGACGAGGCCCACGCTGAGACGGCTCGGTTTGCTGCCTCGGTTGAGCTTGATCCCGAGGGACTGAAAAGCACGGAGGAGCGTCTGAGCGCTCTGTACGACCTGGCCCGAAAGCATCGCGTACAACCCGATTCTCTGCCGCAGTTACTAGAAGATTTACAAGCGGAATTGGAATCTCTTACCGGAGGCTCCGATCATCTCGAGGCATTAGAAAAAGCGCTAGAGGACACCGCCACCGCATGGCGCAGCCACGCCGCGGCGTTGAGTAGTCAACGACAAGCCGCGGCCGGCAAGCTCGCGCATCGCGTTATGGAAACCCTGGACAGGCTGGCGATGAGTAAGTGCGTGCTGGACATCGCGCTAATCCCCTTTAAAGACGATACACCTGACCCACGTGGCGCCGAGGACGTCGAATTTCTGATTGCGACGAACCCGGGTGCTTCTCCAGCCCCTTTGAACAAAGTCGCCTCAGGCGGCGAACTGTCTCGAATCAGCCTCGCATTGCAGGTTGTCGCGGCGGATATCGCCACTTCGCCAACCATGATCTTTGACGAAGTCGACGTGGGCATCGGGGGTGGGGTTGCCGAAGTCGTTGGCGAGCTGCTGTCGCAACTGGGTAGCACCTCTCAGGTGCTGGTCGTCACCCATCAAGCGCAAGTCGCCGCGAAAGGTGACCACCATCTTCTCGTGACCAAGGAGGGTGAAGACGCCGTGCATTCGGAGCTCACGCCCTTGATGGGAGAGGCCCGCATACAAGAAGTAGGGCGAATGCTGGGAGGGGCCAAACTCACCGACAGCACACTGGCGCATGCGAGGGAGATGCTCGAGAGCAGTTAGTCCCCGCCTGTCGGCTTCTTACGCACGTAGAGCACCAAGGAATGGTCAATGATTTCGTAGCCGTGCTCCTCGGCAATGAGGTGCTGACGCTGCTCGATTTCCTCATCAATAAACTCGATCACCTCACTGGTATCGACGTCCACCATATGATCGTGATGATGGTCTGAGGCCATCTCGAATACGGAGTAACCCGCCTCAAAATTGTGCCGGATAATCAGCCCGGCCGTCTCAAACTGCGTCAAGACTCGGTATACCGTCGCGAGTCCAATATCTTCACCGGTGTCCCGCAACCGCTGGTAGAGGTCCTCAGCGCTGAAGTGATCCCCCTGCCCTGAAGCGTCGCTCAACATAGACAAGATTTTGAGGCGGGGCGCAGTGACCTTGAGGCCTGCTTTTTTAAGCTCGCGGTTTTCGGTGGACATCGTCGAAGTGTTCTCCGCTGAGAGGATTGTCGGGTATCATGCCAGCCTTGACCGCTCCTTGGAAGATAACGTGCCCCGCGCTACCTCTTACCCCACACTGGCTTTGGCCATTTGCGCACTGCTGTCTTTGGCGTCGTGCGGCAACAACTTTGGCTTCCCGGGCGTTTACCGCATCAACGTGGAGCAAGGTAACGTCGTCACGGATGAAATGGTTGAGCAGCTACGGCCGGGCCTCAATCGACGGCAGGTCCGATACATCATGGGGACGCCTCTCGTAGAGGATGCATTTCATAGCGACAGATGGGATTACCGGTACCTGTTGCGAAATGGAAACGAGACCCTGTCCACCACTCAGCTAACGCTGTGGTTCGATGGTGACGAGCTGATCAGAGCTGAAGGCCCTGATGCTCCCACCTGGGGCGAGCCTCAGTCTGAGGAGTCAGACTCGGAAGCGGTAGCTTCGGAAGACTGATCACCCTCCGTCCGAGCGGCCTTCGCACGCGCAGCGCGCGCCTTGCGCACCTCTTTGGGGTCAGCGAGCAACGGTCGGTAGATCTCGACTCGCTCTCCACTAACCAACACTCGATCACCGGGGACGCTTTTGCCCCAGACTCCCAGCTTGAGATCATCAGAGAACTCGAGATCGTCAAATACACTGTCCAACCGGCTCTGCTTGACCGCCTGCAGTGCAGTCGTGCCTTCCGGCACATCGAGCCTCACGATTTGTTGCTTCTCCGGTAACGCGTAAGCGACTTCAACACCAATCGTATCTGTCATGCTGTCTGCCCCAATTGCTGATTCGCCCTGCGAACGATGGCATCGACGAGATCGAGGGCAACGCGATCAAACAGCTTGCCCACCGCCGCCCCTGCCAAGCCACGGGCCATATCAAATTCCAATCGCAAGGATGCTTTGCAGGCGCTGTCTCCTAGCGCTCTGAATACCCACTCTCCCTGAAAGCGCTCGAACGGCCCCTCGACCAGACTGAGTGCCATAGAGTACGGGCGTTGCAGCGTATTGCATGTCGTAAAGCCATGACTGATCCCAGCCTTTGACAACCGCAGACTTGCTGTCACGGTGTCGTCACGCCGTTCAAGAATCCTCGCGCCGACGCAGCCGTCTAGAAACTCGGGATAGCGTTCAATGTCCGCCACTAAATCAAAGATTTGTTCGGCGGGGTACGACAACAACGCACTGCGCTCAATCACTGTCATCGGGACAGTTTACCTAACAAGCAAGGTGCACGCTGGCAGGCTGAACCCTCACGCCGCGATCAGCCACACGAAGCAGATTGGCGGCACACACCAGCGCAAGAGCCACCACCACAACCGGAACAGCCAGTAGGGCTCTCGATAGAGTTCACCCCGCAAGATGGGCCGCGGTAGCAGCCACCCGGTGAAGACCGCCGTCAGCAACACGCTGACGGGCAGAACCCAACGGGTGATAAATCCACCGACGACGATAAAAGCCGTCTCGTCAGCGAACAGTGTCACCGCGGCGACGACAGAGGCCAACGTTGCAGCGAGTATGGCGCCGCTCACTCGCCCTAACCCCCACTCGTTACCCAACAACATGACCGCGGGCTCGAGCAAAAGCGCGGCAACGCTCCACGAAATCACACCAAGTGCACCAAAAAAAAGCGCCCCATACACTTCACCCAGTGGCAGATTGGCAAAGGCGTAGGGTAGCCCTACGAACACCGTGGCCAATCCCGGCGCAGGTGCGACGTTGGCGTTAAATAACAACGTGGTCGCAATCACAGCGGTTATCAGCATGAAACTAGAATCCAGCACCGCCACCGCCAATACGCTCCGTCCCCACGGGAGGCCCGTTGGCGACTGTGCACCGAGTGCCATCCCCAGGCCCAACCCAGTCCCCAGAGTTACCATCGCGGCTCCTGTCGCTTGATAGAGGCCCTCAATGCCCCATCGGCTCGGTTGTTTTGCGAATAAGAATTCTTCGACCGGGCGAAGATCTCCGTAAACAAAAACAAAATCCAAGACGCCAAAAAGTGTAATCGCAACGGCGGGGAGACAGGCCCAGGCGAGAAAACCCATACCAAACCGAATGCCAAGGCATGAAAGTAATCCGGCGGCCGCGAGGGCCAGCAAAAGCGGCATCAAGCGCCCCGCACGGTCATCAACGTAAACAACAAATGCGTCGGCAACCTCTATGGCACTCGCCGATGCAAGCTCGCCTGAATACAGCGAGCTGGCCCAGTGCAGGCACCAAACAGCTGTCAGCGCCGCTCCGGCCGCCAGCACCACCGCCAGCATCGCCTGACACATGCCTAGAAAACGCCAGCGTGAATCCACGTTGGCCGCACTGGCTGCCCAGTGCAGTGCCAACCCCGGTGAGCCCCGCCCGAGACTGCCCAGGGTGACCTCAGAAATCATGACCGGCACGCTCAGCAAACACAGGGCCACGATATAGGTGAGAAAAAACGGGCCACCGCCATACTCACCGATGAGATAGGGCATCCTCTGTAAGTTACCGAGGCCTATCGCTACAAGCGTTAAAGTCAGAACCAGCGTGGTTCGCGCCCGCCACGGCTGCGGAATATTGTCATCCAGCACGCGCGGGAGTCTCCAAACTCCTAGAGACCTGACCAGGGCGTAAGAATACCGGCGCAGTGCAAAGTCGGCGCCCGTATAATGGCGACATGGCGAAATCCAAACGCAAAAAAGTACCTGACAATACCATCGCCCAGAATAAAAGAGCACGCTTCGACTATCACCTGCTGCAATCTTTCGAGGCGGGCGTGTCGCTCGCGGGGTGGGAGGTCAAAGCCTTACGAGCTGGCAAAGTGCAGCTCACGGATAGCTATGTCTTGATGAAAAACGGCGAGGCATTTCTGTTAGGCGCCAATATCACCCCCCTCGACACCGTCTCAACTCATTACGTGTCGGACCCCACGCGCACTCGCAAGCTGCTCCTACACAAAAAGGAACTCGCGCAGATCAACGCGGGCGTGACGCAGAAGGGTCAAACCTGTGTCTGCACCGCTTTGTACTGGAAGGGTCACCTCGTAAAAGCGCGCATAGATCTTGCACAGGGTAAGAAGCAACACGACAAGCGTGAGACAGAGAAAGATCGCGACTGGCAGCGGCAGAAAGCGCGGATTGTCCGCGACAACGTCAAGCAGTAATCAACCCCAGAAAAGAGCCTTTGCCGAGATCGTCACGCCGATCAGGACACACAGGCCTACCACGAAGGGGCGATACGCCGCGCCAGAGTAGCGCTCAAATGCCCAGTTCCCCATTTGATTGCCCACCCACATCGCGGGCAACGCCACCCACAGCAGTTGGAACGGCTTCGCCGATACCAATCCTGCGACAGCGAACATCGCCAGCGACACCATACTGGAGCACCAGAAGAACATCATCAGAAAGGCGCGTGATCGGGCAGGCTCGGTCATGGTTGCGACGACGAAGAGAATCACCGGCGGACCGGGAATCGCAAATGCCCCGTTCATCAAACCAGATGCCACACCCGTCCAGAATGAGGCGGGCCCAGATGACGGTCTCTCATTTGGGACAAACTGCGACAGGACCAGCGACGCGATCACCACCGACAGTCCAATCCAGAGCTGAAATTCACTGACTGAGAGTGAGGCGAGAAACCATACCCCGACCCCCGTGCCAACTGCAGCACCCAGCAGCATGGGTTTCGCCGGTTCCACGGGAAAGTGACCCCACCACGACTGGTAACTGATAACGCCGAGCAGAAAGGCCAGCACTGCGCTAAGCACCACTGCATCACCGGGTGAGAGAAAAAAGGAAAAAGCTGGCACCACTAGCATCGCAAAGCCGAAACCGGTGAACGCCCTGATCAATGACGCCACACCCACAGACAGGCCAACCAGCAACGCGTGATCAAGGGGCACCGCGAGCGCCGTCCACATTGTCACGATGGCGGCGCCCAGCGAACACTCGCACCCACTTCAATATCGCCACCCTCAATGATTTTGGCGCACAGTCCGCCATAGCCATACATCGCTACGACAGCACCCGCGCCGAGCTCCGCCTCCATACGCGCGCAGGGGTGGCACAGCTGCGTGGCTTCCAGGAGCGCGTTGCCCACCCAGAACCGTTGCCGTCGCAGCGCATTGAGATTAATACCCGACACCACGATATTACGTCTCAGACGGGCGGGGTCGAGCGTTTGCAAATCCAATTGCGCCGCGATTTGTCGAATGAACTCCTCAGAGATCAGCGTGACCTGCCTGCCCGAACCGGGCGTTTTAGTCATGCGATGGTCCCCTTCGAGGCCCTGATCAAATACTGCCGTTGCGGCGGCCAAGCTCGCTAGCGGCTCACGGCGGCGCGGACGCACGCCAATCCATGTCACGATGCCCTCGCCGAGGGTGGACAAATAACGATCCAGAGGATGTTTGCGCGCCGTCATATTGTTGCTGTTCCGTCATTTCCATGGATGAGCGCGCTTACCGTCTCTCGCTCCATAAGAGGTGTCGTCGGTGTACACCGTCAGGGCGTCAGCCCCAATTTTGACCCCCACGTGGCAAGCATAGCGCCACCCGGAGCGGACGTCACAGCTTCTGGCGCTCATGCTTGGCACATGACGTTTTTGCACCCCATAAACAAGTGATCCAGCTGGTAATAGTTGGCGTACTTCTCGATGTCAGTGTCTACAGGCCAACTCGCCGTCGCGCGTTCCGGCCACTCTGGGGATGACTCTGTCGCTTCGGGCATGCCGTATCGCCGGAAACACATTGGGGTGCGCGTCTGCGAGCGACCGGTTGATCCGGGGCTTGTCAGCCGGTGCCTTTCGAGAGAGAGGAGGCGTTGTGACACACCACGACGATCATTGGGGCATTCTGAGCTCCCAACAAGATGAAGACCAATCACGTGCGCAGGCAGTTAATGATCCTGCGGAGTATCACGCATCGATTGCGGCGAGAGAGCTGCATTGGTTCGACGCGAGTCAGGGCCAATGGGTAGCCAAAGACGCCTCCGGTGATTGGCAGGGCTGGAATAGCGCTACGGCAGAGAACGCCGCAGCACCTGCAGACTGGACCCCTTGGTCAGCCGCTCTGGATAGCACTGCGGCGCCCTTCTACCGGTGGTTTGTGGATGGTCAAACCAACGCCTGCTTTAACCTCCTGGACCGCCATGTCCTCTCCGGTCGTGGTGACAAACAGGCCGTTGTTTTCGAAGGCGACCGCTGGGACCCTTCCAAGAATGATGGCCGAGGCGGCCCCGTATTTGAGCAACGTCTGAGCTATCGCGAGCTGCTGATCGAGGTCGCGCTGCGCGCGCGGGCGTTACAGAAGCTGGGCTTGACCGCTGGTGATCGGATTGCGCTGAACCTGCCTAATATCCTCGAACAAATTTTCTATATCTTGGCCGCTCAGCGGCTGGGCGTTATCTACACCCCCGTTTTTGGCGGCTTTTCCGCGAAAACACTCTCAGACCGTATTCATGATGCCGGCGCCAAGGTGGTCATCACCGCAGACGGCGGATATCGCAATGCGGAGGTCGTCTCTTACAAGAGCACCTATGCAGACCCAGCACTGGATAACTACGTGCCCCGACCCGCGGCATTGAAGGCGCTGTCTGAAACTCTACAAGCACGCCTACCCGCTGACGTCGCGGAGCGACTGGAATCGCAGGTTGCCGAGGCGGTGTCTGGCGAGATCACCCTGGAGCGTGCAGATGTGATGCGCGAGCTGGGTTTAGCGCTTGAGCGCGAGCGTGGCACTGCCCCGGAAATTATTGCAGAGCTCAGGACCACTGTGGCCAGTGAGTTGGCCAACGTCGGGCATGCCGTCAGCAATGTGATCGTCGTGCGCTACACCGGCAATGACATCGTCGAGCACAGCCGCGATAGCTGGTCCCACGATCTCGTGGCCGACGTCGAAGCCGATATGCTGGCCGATGCGGGCGTTGCGGATCGCGATGCGCTGAACGCACTCGACGACGGCGCATTCTGGAAAGCGATTGGATCCACTATCCCGGCGGTGCCCGTCGAGGCCAACTGGCCGCTTTTCATCATTTACACTTCGGGCTCGACCGGCAAACCCAAAGGCGTGGTGCATACCCACGGCGGGTGGTTATCGGGTGTCACGCACACCATGCGCACGGTCTTTAATGGCAATCAGGATGACTGCCTGTACGTGATTGGCGATCCGGGTTGGATCACGGGCCAGTCCTATCTGATCGCAGCACCCCTCGCATTTGGTATGTCTACTGTGATTGCAGAGGGCTCTCCGCTGTTCCCTCATGCGGGCCGCTTTGCCTCCATTATCGAGCGCAACAACGTCACGCTCTTCAAGGCGGGCTCGACTTTCCTGAAAGCGGTGATGACCGACCCGGCCAGCACGCAGGAAATGTCGCGATATGACATGTCGACACTCAAAGTCGGCACCTTCTGTGCCGAGCCGGTATCGCCGGCCGTGCAAAAGTTTGCGATGGATAACATCTGCTCGCATTACATCAACTCCTACTGGGCCACCGAGCACGGCGGCATCGTATTTTCCTGCCCGTGGGGTGACTTCAAGCCGCTGGAGGCAGACGCCAAAACCTGGCCCCTGCCCTGGATTCAGGCTCAGGTGCGTATTGTCGAGGAGACGAGCGACACCGGCACGGTCAGCCAGTGGCGGGAAGCTGAGGCCGGTGAGAAGGGCGAGCTGGTCATTACCCAGCCCTACCCCTACCTTGCCCGCACCCTGTGGGGCGATGGCGACACGCTAGGTTCCAGTGATTGGCGCGGTGACATCGAGCGCTTCACTGAAGTCTATTTCAGCCGCTGGGACGGCGAACTCACCTACACCCAGGGCGACTATGCGCGCCGGGGTGACGAGGGTGCCTTCACGCTGCACGGCCGTTCCGACGACGTGATCAACGTCTCGGGCCACCGCATCGGCACCGAGGAAATCGAAGGCGCAATCTTGCGCGATAAAACCCTACGACAGGACTCCCCTGTAGGTAACGTCGTTGTGGTGGGTGCACCCCATGACGAAAAAGGCGAGACCCCCGTTGCATTCCTAGTTGCCGCTGCCGGAAGGAAGCTCTCCGACGAGGACCTCTCCCGATTGCAAAACCTGGTGCGCACCGAGAAAGGTGCCACCGCTGTCCCCTCAGATTTCCTAGTCGTCTCGGCCTTCCCAGAGACGCGTTCGGGCAAGTACATGCGCCGCACACTGCGCGCCATTTTGCTCGACCAACCGCTCGGCGATCTCTCAACACTGCGCAACCCGGAATCCGTAGAAGAGATTCAAGCCGCGGTCGCGCAATGGCGGGACTTTGGCCGGTTAGCCGAGGCACGACAGATCATCCAAACCTGGCGGTATTTGCGTGTTGAGACCCACCGCCTGGACGACCATCACAAAGTCGCGCTACTGGTAATTAACCACCCTCCCGTTAACGCACTCAATGAGCGGACCCTCGACGAACTACACACCGTCGTGCAGCAGCTTGAGCATCAGGACGACGTGGATGCCGTGGTCATTACCGGCGCTCGCGGTGCCTTCGTTGCGGGTGCTGATGTAAAAGAACTGCTGGAAGTGGGCGAAGCCGGCGACCTGGAATCGGCCCGCACACCGCCCAATGCGGCGCAAGCGGCATTTGCGGCTTTGGAGCAACTGGGCAAGCCCGTCATCGCGGCGGTCAATGGCCCGGCACTGGGTGGCGGTAACGAGCTCGTTCTGGCCTGCTCCTACGTGATCGCTGCGGACCACGCGCAGTTTGGGCAGCCGGAGATTAATTTGAACCTGCTGCCTGGCTACGGCGGCACACAGCGACTGGTGCGCAAGCTCCATCGGCGACGCGGCGAAGCCGGTACGGCCGAGGCGCTGCGTCTGATGGTGAGCGGTCGCAATATCTCTACCGCTGAGGCGATCGACTGCGGGCTGGTAGACGAGGTCGTGGCAAAAGCCGCCGCATCACCTGTTGAGATCGCGATGGAGCGCCTCCGCGACTACTTTGCTCAACAGGGCCCGTTGGCCGCGGCACAGGAAGAGCACCAGAAAGCGCTCGCGGCACGTGATGAGGCAATCCCCTATTCGGAATCCATCCTCGAGCAGCCAGCACTGCAACAGGCGCTGTCGCAGATCCGCGCCAGTGGGCGCGAGAAGCAGGTGGCACGTGTGCTAGATGCTGTCGCACTGGGCGCTACGAAAGGTCAATCTGCTGGATTGCTGCACGAAGCCGAGCTCTTTGCCGAGGCAGTCTGCGATCCTGAATCCGGACCTACCGGGATCACTGCATTCCTCGAGAAGCGCAGTGCACCCCTGCCAACCCAATACGTCGAGGTGTCACCCACGGCTTCGGGTGAGCAGGTCGACGACTTGCTGGCCTCCGGTGAACTGCTGCCCATGGGCGCCAGTTTCTTCCCTGGCGTCACGCCCATTCCGCGTTATCAGTATGGCTACGGAGTGCCGAAGTCTGCCGAAGACGGCAAACCGGCACACGGTGACCCGGTCGACGCAGAGATCAAACTGATTTTCGAGACGCCAGAACCCGAGCCCAACGAGGCGTTGGTGTACGTGTTGGCTTCTGAGATGAACTTCAACGACATCTGGGCCATTACCGGCATCCCGGTATCGCCCTTTGATGCGCGCGATGCCGATGTGCAAGTCACAGGGTCCGGCGGCGTGGCCATGATTGTCCGTTTGGGCAGCGAGTTAATCGCCGAAGGTCGACTCTCTGTCGGTGATGTCTGCACCGTTTATTCGGGTCAGAGTGAACTGCTCTCCCCCGACCAAGGCCTTGATCCCATGGCGGCGGACTTCCGCATTCAGGGTTATGAGCGCAATGACGGCAGCCATGCACAGTTCCTGACGGTGCAGGGTCCGCAGTTGCATCCCAAGCTGCCGAGCCTGAGCTTCGAGGAAGCGGGCTCTTATGGTCTGACACTGGGCACGATTCACCGAGCGCTCTACCACACACTCGATATTGAGCCGAACAAGCGGCTGTTTGTAGAGGGCGCTTCAACCGGTACCGGCTATGACTGCCTGCGAAGCGCCGTGAGTAGCGGCCTCGATGTGGTGGGCATGGTCTCCAATGCAGAGCGTGCCGCTCGGGTTGAAGCCGTCGGCGGTGCCGCGGTAGACCGAAAGGATCCACAGTGGGCCGATGCCTTTACCCCGGTTCCCGATGATCCCGCCAAATGGGCGAACTGGGAGGCGCAGGGCGCAGGCTTTGTCGCCGCCACTGAAACCGCTGCCGGTGGCAGTGTTGATTACGTCGTCTCCCACGCGGGTGAGACGGCCTTCCCCCGCTCTTTCCAGACATTGGGCGAAGGGGGGGTGCTGACCTTCTATGGTGCTTCCTCGGGTTACCGTTTCACGTTTATGGGCAAGAAAGGCAGCTCGAGCCCATCCGAGATGTTCACTCGCGCCGGTTTACGCGCAGGTCAGAGCCTGCTGATCGTCTACGGACCCGGCGCCGAGGATGGCATTGTCGACCGCGTGGCGATCGAAGCCATTGAAGTAGGTTGCCAGCGTGGCGCGCAGATCGCCGTTCTGGTGGACACCGTACCGCAGCGCGAATTTGTGAACTCACTGGGCTTTGGCGCGCAGGTGAAAGGCGTCGTGAGTCTCGAAGAGATCGAGCGCCGTCTGGGTGATGACTACGACCCGCCCGGGCCATTTGCGCAGATGCCCAACCCCTTCACGGAATCGCAAGCCTTTAAGGAAGCCGTCCGATTGTTCTCGGATCGCACACTGAAGCCCATTGGCTCGGCGATTGCACCCTTCCTGCGCAACACCCTCGACAAGCGCGGCCTGCCTGACGTGGTGTTTGAGCGTGCGGGTCGCGATGGCCTCGCCCTCGCCACTTCACTGGTTAAACCCAACGTGGGCAAGGTTGTGTATGCCGAGGAGCTGAGCGGGCAACGCTTCACCTTCTATGCGCCACAGGTATGGATGCGTCAACGCCGCATCATCATGCCCAGCGCAGAGATCCGCGGTACGCACCTCAATACGGCACGGGAATTTGCCGAGATGCAGGAGCGCATCGCCGCAGGCCAGATCGATGTGTTGCCGCCGCTGGCGCGACCCATTGAAGACATCGCCGAAATCCACCAGGCCATGTGGGAAAACCGCCACGGCGGTGCCAACTATGTCGTCACCCATGCGCTACCGCGTATGGGCCTCAAAACCAAAGACGAGCTTTACCGCGCCTGGGCGCTGCGTGATGCAGCCGAGCGTGGCGAAGTGATTACCAAAGTCGAAACAGGATCAGCCGGAGCACTCCGATGAACGATATGTCCAATCTCTCCAATGCGGTGGTCTCGCAGTCTCTGGCCGGACGCCGGCTCGAGAACAAGTCTGTCATTCTGACGGGCGCTGCGGGCTCCATTGGCCGCTATATCTCACGCCATTTGCTTCGAGAAGGCGCCAAGGTCACCATGACCGGCCGAGATCCGAGCAAGCTGGATGCCTTCGTCGAGGAGCTCTCGGAAGAGGGCTTTGATGCGGCCACCATAACCACGATCGTAGGCGATTGCGCTGACCCACAGGTCTGTCGCGACATCGTCTCGCGCGCGCTGGATACCTTTAAGAAACTCGACGTGCTAGTGAACAATGCCGGCGCCGCGGGTCCCAAGTACACGCTCCGTGACATCCCCTTCACCGATGTTGAGATGCGTGCGGCGGGGTCTGACCAGACCATGTTCGACTCCGCCATGAACTTGCTGGGTGCACCTTGGAACATGGCACGCGCGGCGGCCGCACACCTTAGCGATGGCGTCACCATCGTGAACGTGTCAACGATTTTCTCGCGAACCCATTACTATGGACGTATACCCTATGTGGTGCCCAAGTCGGGACTGAACGCACTGGGCAAAGGTCTTGCATTAGAGCTGGGTGAGGAGCGCGGTATTCGCGTAAACACCCTCTTCCCCGGG
>PBLO01000044.1 GCA_002721785.1 Halieaceae bacterium | reverse complement strand
CGATAGGGAACGATGTCTTTTACGAGTGTAGTTTAGTAATAGAAGGCATTGCGATAAATCTATAAATGTTAATTATTACGAAAGGGTCCCCTTAAAGAGGGTCCCGGTAAAGGTTTTTTTTACGTTTCAATGACCCCCACCCACTCCTTGCCGATGCGGCGATTGACCATGTTGTGCGTCAGCCACGTCCACGCGCGCATGTCGGCGACTGAGCGTACGTTTTCGATCGGGAAGGGGTGGTGTTCGACGAGATCGCAAAAGTGTTCTCTGCACTCTTCGCACGGGAACGACTCTTGGTACTCTTGCACCGCCGCGCGCAGTTCGGCGACCGACTGTGCCGTGTGCAGTCTTTCCCACGTAAAGTCGACCAGGAACGGGAGCAGCACCCACTTCCACATTTCGTACGTACGCTCGCGTATAAATATGGGAGCGTGCTCTCGAATGCTCGTGTTCGGCTGGATTGGCGGAGCGCTGTCGGTGGCGTACACCGCGCCTCAGATCGTGCACATGATGCGCGCGGAGACGGCGGACGGCGTGTCGGCTCTCGCGATGTGGGTGCGCGTGGTGTCGTTGGCGCTCTATATTGTGCACGGTGTTATTATTATGGATCCTCCGCTGATCGTCATGTCGGCATTTGCTGTGGCGCAGAGTCTTGTTATTCTGTGTTTGATTCGCAAATACGGTGTATCTCTTCCCAAATCCGACGACGAGGAATGCGCTGCAAGCACTGCGGAGTCCCCGACCACTACTACAGCAGCGTAGCGCACTCGTGTCGGCGATCCTGCTTGGTGTCTCCGTCGGGGTACCATGTGTTCGTGTCAGCGATGTGGTACGAGTGTATAATGGTGTATCGGCAGTGTATCAGTGTGTTCCAAGACGCGTACGATGCTGCGACTCACTGCGCACCCTCATACCTCGACGGATCACTATCAGATGTTCACAGTGACTGACGAGCATATTGTGGATGGCAAGCATATTTGCGCCGCGGTGGATATTTCTTCTTCGTGTCATCTGGAAAGGTTGGTGTACGCGCTGGTGGATACGCTGAGTTCTAGCGACGTGTTGACGCTGGTGACGTTTGGGACGCACACGACAAAGCGTGTGTTCCGCGGAGACGATCCTGCGCTCAAACCCAAGGTGCAGGAAATGATGAGCAGGTCGGAGCAGGGCAGCAATGCGCACGTGGGTCTGACGGCGCTCGAGGGAGATCTGCGGCTCCTGTTCACCGACGGTTTGTTCAACGAGGGTCCCGACACGCTCGATCTGTTCGACAACGTGTCCTCTTTCGGCACCCCCGTGCACTGTATCGCACCCTCGCACTCGGACGTCTTAGAGCAGATCGCGTGCTTGTCGGGCGGTCAGTACGAGGTGCTTCCGATGACGTCGGAGGTTGCTGACATGCGGGAGACGCTCAACGGTATGATGGGCAAGCTGCCTCCGGTGCACTACAATCTAAAGTTGACGGGTCCTTTCCGCGACTACAAGATGCACGCCGTGGCGCGCGGAGGTCAGATCAGCGTGGTGATGCGCACCGTGAGGGACGGCGTTGCTAGATTGACGTATTTGGACAATGACGGCACGGAGCACGAGGAGCTCTGTCCGTTTGCGAACGCGAACGTGTTCAACGAAGCGGCGAGCTTGTTTTCTCCGATGTACACGTTCCGTCCAATTCTAAAGGAGTGTCAAATGTTCGAGTAATTAATTTTCTGTAGTATGTATTCCACACGCACTCGAGTACTCCGAAATAGCATAAGAGCACCGCCACGGCGGTGCAGAATAGAATAAACAGAAACATTAGTAAAAGAACGTTATGTTAAATACCTAAAAACTGCAGTATGTTTGGCATGGGTGCCTCTTTGAAGTGGTTGAATTTGACCACGTCCGAGATGCTTCCGGTGTAGCGGTGCGCGAGTTGTCCTAGTCTGGCGCAAAGCTCGGGCAGCTCGACGAGACCCATCTCGTACCCGTTGTAGTCGCCCTGGCGCAGGAAAAAATGTCCGTCGGCTCTTTTGGCAAACGCGCGCACGATATCTGCGTCCCAGTAGATGACGCTCATGACGCGTATGTTGTCGTGCCGTCCGTGTTTGGCGGCGAGCCGTTGCAATTTCGGCGACACGACTTCCTCGTACACTTTCCCTTGTGCCTGCATGGTTTGCGCAAGAAGCACGCACGTGGAGCAGTTTCCGAAAAGTCCGAACTCATACCCGTTCATCCAGTACATTTGATCTTGCACTTTCGTTAGTTTCTGTCTTTTCAGGAGTTCGTGTGCATTGCTCCTTTGCAGGTTGGTGAGCAGGCACGGATGGGTCCACATCTTTCGGCGTGCACTCGTCTGGCGAGTACACCATGATCGTGCGGCTTTGTCGTATGCTGTGTTTGATGGGTATATGTAGCAGCCACATGACGAACGTACCCAGTGTGGCATAGCACTGTCCTTCGCAGACGCGAATCATATCGTTAGAAACATGCGGCGTAAAGACTAGAGCGCATATACTGATACTAGCAAAGCTTTCCAAAAGAAGCAGCGTGGTGGCGACGTGCAGCACTTCCGCGCCTAGGCACGTGTACACGACGAAAATGATGTTCTGCGCGACGGTGGTGATGATGTAGTTGGGCGCAATAGTGTTTGTGAGGAATACGGTGCCTGAAATGAGCAGGGCGAAACCGAACGTGATGACCGAGGCGGGGAACGAGTCGGATACGCTGATGTCCTTGAGTGTAAAACGACATCTTGGAGAGAACTCGCACGACGTCTCAAACTCGAAAGGATGCTTGCATATCTCGCACTCGTCGCGCTTGGATACGGAGATCCACTTGAGAAGGCACGCCTCGTGCGCGTGCGCCGACGTTCCGGAGCACTTGCAGTACCGCTCGCCTCCCTGTTCGAGGCAGATGCGGCACGCCATTGGAATGCTCTTTTCGGAGTAAATAGTCGTGTCATCTTGCCCGAATGGTGCGAGTGACGCGCTTCTTGTAGTACGCCGCGTAGCATCCGCACGTGCACTTGGTTTCTACGTTCTTCTTTCCGCATCGTACGCAGATCATCTTGTGAACCGCAGCGTCGCGGAAGTACACCATATTTAAGTTTCAGAGTCGCGTTCCAATGGACAGTGTGGACAACAGCACGTGGTCCCTCTGGGTGTATCAGCACTACGAGGCGGGGGACACGTGGCTCGCCGCCGCACCCCTGCTTTTTTTGTTCGTGCTGCTGTGCTTTGCGCTGTACGCGTTCAACTGCGTGATCGACACGACGATGGGCGCGTGGTCGGGCGCAGGCAAAGTCGTGTACATTGTCACGCTGCCGCTGCGTCTTCCCGCGCAGTGGGCGTACCAACGTTTAAACAGCGATATATAAGAGTGCGCGAAATCCACCAATGAGTTTGATTCGGAGTATAACGACGACGGTGCGCGACGGCGTCGTCTCCGGAGAGATCGAGGTATCCCCTGAGTTCTTCGACGCGTTCATGCACCAGCTCGAGATACTGGAGGCGCTCGAGTACGTGACGGTGCACTATGCGACGCCGTACGAAGAGTCCCAGGCGCAGCGCGAGTACGAATGTGTGATTTGCCAGGAGGATATTTGCGTTGGCACGTCAATCATAGAGTTCCCGTGCAGGCATGCATTCCATCCAAACTGCATTCGTCCTTGGTTGTCGCGCCGTAGAACGTGCCCCACCTGTCGCGCAAACGTCTAACGAACGTCTAACGAACGTCTGATTATGGTGTATGGTATGTGCGAGAGGCACGCATAAGATGTTACGCTCTGTTATGATCGTCGCGCAGAAAAGGGGCAACACGCACTTGTACGAAAAGGTATTGGTGGCGAAACGAAATATACGCAAAGGCGAGATGATCACAGTATCATTTCATCCGCTAAAACGCTCTCAAGAGGAAAAGCGCGAAATCGATCGTCTGGCAAAGGTGTCTTACGAGCACGCTCTCCGCAGCGGGTAATGGTGTACTCGGATGAGCCATATATGGGCAAAAAATGTCTGTGTTCAAATCTTCGATGCCTGGTTTGGAGGAGCGGGTACAGATTTTGGAAAAGCAAGTGAAGATCTTTGAGCAGCAGGTGCAGGAGTTGTACTCTCTGATAGGAAAGGAGGTTCCGGTAGAAGAGGAGAACGCAGAGTACTGCACGATTAGCTAATGGTGTATACAGTGTAAACTGACAGTATCAAAATGATTCATTATTTTGCTCTTGCGTACGTGTTTCTCATCTATCCCTACAAGATCTTTGCGTTCCTCTGCGTGGCGGCGTCGAATCTCGCGCTCAAACGACTGTGCGGCTGGGCGCACCGAAAGTACAATATACCGCAGATGCTCCGCCCCTACTCGCGCAAGTCGGGCATGCCGAGCGGTCATTGCCAAGTCTTCTGCTCTGTTGCGATGTTCGTGGCGCTCCGAGAGGAGATGAATCTTCAGTTCAAGTTGGCGCTGCTCGTGCTGGGACTGCTCGTGTGCGAGGAGCGCGTGTACTCTGAAAAGCACACCCGGCTGCAGGTCGGTATCGGCGCGTGTCTCGGTATCCTGTGCGGCACGTGCGTACACGTATTTACATAAACATAGTTAAACAAATGAACGATATTGTTGAGTTCCTAGAAGAGTTGAAGAGTAAGCCGGAGTGGCACAGGCAGATCGCCTGGAGCACGTTCAAGGGCATGTACCGGCTCACGGATCTGCAGAAAGAGATCATCCGCGACGAGCTGGCACGCCGCCACTCGGAAGCCTCGGAGGAGCTGTCCGCAGAGTACCCGACCACCGCGATGTGGTTCAAGAAGGGCGCGGTGAAGCAGGGCGTGTTGGACAGGGAGTTGTACAACCAGCTAGTGCTTTTGCACGAAATCAAGTGATTCTTTTTCGTTTGTTCGCTCTGTAAGGGTACGGTACAATCTCTCCCCAGTCCTCTTCCGCCGTCTCGTACGGCACCACCTCGTATCCGACGTCCTCGCTGCGGTTGTAGCACGCGTGCGCGTCGATGTCCGTCCTGAGCGCCTCGTTCTTGTCTATCGTATCCCCTATGACGCCGTAGTAGTCCTCCTGCGCGCCGATACCCTCTGTGATGACGATTTCTCTATTGCGCGGTTTGATGTTGTACGTGTCCCATATGGCGGGTTCGTTGCTGTGCATGACGTTCATGCCGAGCAGCAGTTTTCTCGGCACAGTGTACTCGTAGAGCAGCGCGTCGATGATGTTTTTGTAGATGTTCTTTTCCGCGGCGTTGCGTCGTATGTGTTTGAACATGTGAATGTGAAAGTAGGTGTTGGTGCCCTCGTGCTCTATGGAGGAGAATCTGCCGTGCACGCCCCTCTCTTCGGGGAAGCCGTCTCCTATGGTGCCGTCGTCTCCCGGAGGGTTGCTCTCGTAGTGTTTGCACGAGATCGTCTGCTCTTTGATCTCGCGGAAAATGGTGACAATGTTGCACGCGGACACGTGCACAGAGTCCTCTAGAAGCGCGTTGGCGACTTTGGTGGCAATGTTGGTGAGGTGACCTTTCATGGCAATAAAGTTGTAGTCCTCGAGTCCCCTGTCGTTCATGCGGTACACCTGCCCCTCCTCGTGCATCTTCCACAGCTTCTCGAGCACCTTGCGGCGGTTGCGCGACACGACGCTGTCGAAGATGAGTCCCACGGCGTGCACGACGATCTCCTCGGTGCATATCATGAGCGGCTCGGCGTCTTTGAGCTGATCGATGTCGAAGGGCACGTTGGCGTACTTTCCTCCTACCGTGTGGTACAGTATGTGTTTGGCTCTGACGATGGCGAGATTCTGGCACAGACGCTTGACGCGCTCGACGTTTCTCGAGTGGATGGTGATGCCCTCTTTTTTGAGTTCGTCTTTGAAGATGCGCATGACGATGCCCACCGCCGTGGTGTCAGGCGATTGGATTCTGCCCATGCGTACGAACTGCCACACGAGCGCGACGTACCCCTGCTCGAATTTGTGAAAGTGCACCGCTTCTTTGAGCTTGTCTCTCTGCACCCTGCCCATAGTTTCCGCGGCGTGCTGGCAGTCGGCGATGGTGCGCGTCGTGCTGAGCAGCTTTTCTGCCTCGAACCAGTTGAAGCGCGTTTGCAGCGGCTTGTCAAAGTTGGAGCGCGGCTCGTTGGTGGCGCCCATGAGGCATCCGATGTTCTGCGAGATCGACGTGATCTGCGTGCGCTCACCCGTCTTTTCGTCGGTGAACGGACGCCTGTGCGACGTTTTCATGCTCGTGAGTCGCTGTTTGAGCGCCTCGAGGGGACCTCTTTTCTTCGGATCCTTGAAGAACGACGGCGGCGCCTCGTCGAACACGTGTACCATGTGGTTCATATCTAAGTCGACGGCGTCCGCCTTGTCGGTGTCGTAGGTGCGCTCCGACACGGTACCCTCGATCGAGTTTTTCTTGAGCAGCTCGTAGACGAACGATTTGGAGGTGGCGCCCTCGCCGGTGAACACGCTGTTGAGGTGCATGTTCATCTCGTGCCTGAACGCGTCGAGCCGCATCAGATGAATGATGTAGATGGGACGATGCGCCGAGCTCACCTGGTACAACTTGTCGTACATGTGCGTGACGAGGCACGCTCTGTGCGCGATGACCGACATGTTCTCGTGCACCAGCGGGTACGTGCGCATCATCGAGGGGTTGTACTCCTTGTGAAACCACCGGATGATCTTCCGCAGCGGATCCGAAATGAAGCAGTCCTCGTCGAACCACACTTTGGTTTTGAACTCCTCCTCGATGAACGTGTGCTTGTCCGGCTTGTCGATGGCGCGGAGCGTGATCTCGTCGATCGTGGAGATGTCCGCTTGGTTCGTGCGCATTGCCTCGTAGAGCTGGCTCGCGTCTCCCTTCATGTCGTCGAGCTGGTTCGAGTCCATCCAGCAGATGCCCTTGTGGTGCTGCTTGGCGTAGGTGACCTCGCCGACCTCGCCGACCTCGCGCGTGCTCCCCTCGGAGAACACGAGGTACTGCGTGTCGTTTTCATCTAGAAACTGCTGCAGCTGATCTTCCGTCCAGTAGCCGTTAAACCCCTCAGGTTCCTTGTAGTACCTGTGCGGCATGAACGTAACGCGGTACTGACCGCCGTCTTCGTGCAGCATCACCTCCGGCTTGGCGCACGAGAACATCATATGACAGGGCAGCACGCGCTTGGTGACGAACTCGGCGTTGAAGATGCCCTCGTCGAGGCGAATAAAGTGCGGCGTCGGGAAGCTGAACTCTTCAGAGTCATTCAAGTATCTGTCGACGCCGAGCGCGCCTGGCATGTCCTTGAGCACNAACGCCTTGCTCGGAGACACGCTGCTCTCGACGAGACCCGCGTGCAGCGCCTCGACGTTGTCGCACGTTCCCGTATAGACGCTGAACACCTGCATGCAGTACCGCACCGGCGTGTAGATCGAGTAGTGGCTGGGCACGTCCTTGCTGCGCGCCATCAGCTTGGCGGCTTTTTGTTTGAAGCCTTCCATCATGCGTTTCATGACGAACATCTCGTTCATGTTCCTGTCCACAAACACGTGGAAGCGCCAACCGGCGGTTTGTATCTGCGTTTTGCACTCGGTAGAGGGGCACCACTCCAGGAACACGAGCGTGTTGGCTCCGGGAGGCAGCGGCTCGCTTTTCTGCTGGGCGGAGATCATCGACTCCATGAGATCGAGGAAAAAGTGAAAGCACTTTTCGAACGCTCTGCCCTCGGGGTTGGTGCGGAAATGACGAAAGGTAGTTGCCGTTGGACGCATCGCAGAGGCAGGGATTTGGAATACGTAGTGGTACTTGTTCTCTTTGGGCACGGTGCTGCACGCCACAGCGCGCGTGCGCGAAAAGACGTCGATTTCCCAAAACGTTTCCGGATCAATACGAGACATTTTTTTTATAGAAGAGTCACACTACTAATACACCATGATAGAAAAAATATTAAGGTTTATGCAGAAAAAATTCACTGACCCAAACGACCTGAGCCAACCACAGCACTGAAAACACCACCCACAGCACAGAATCGCGCACAGACTTGTCGAAAAACACCAGAGACAGTATAACGAAAAAATTAACGAATGCGGAAATGAGTACAATCAACGCAAGCGCACGTTTCTTGTATATTCGATACAGCGCCATGCACGCAAAAGAGACGACGACGAACGCGATCAAGAGCGCGACATTGGGGTGCATTTTAGAGAGGTACCATCATGGTGTGTACACGTTGTGTGTACACCATGTATAAATACACGCGCCGGCAGTCTAAATGAACTCGGCGATCGCGCGACACAAACTCGTCGCAAAATCTAAACTTCCGTTCAATTCGTTGATGAGAGAAATACGCAAGGTCGTTCCCAAGTACGAGGAAAAAACGAGATCCAGACTCGTCATATCCAAAAAGATGCGCAGAAAACTTGATCGGCGATTCATAACTACACAAGACATTCGCATCGCGATCGCCAAAGGACACTCGCGCAACGCACACAAAGAAAGGACGACGACTAGCACGCCATGCGGAAGGCGCCTGCTCACAGAACACGAAAAGCAGAGAAAAACCGTACTCAAACAGTACTATGGCACTGCATGCAAGGTCCTCCGCCGACGCAAAGTACCGTCCATATGCGTACGATATATGGCATCCGACAAGGGGTATATTATTATAGATGCGTACAAACCAAGGATCAAATAGTGCACATGGTGTAGCACATGGTGTACGTACCCGTGCACAGCGCGCACATACAATGGACCTCGAACTCGGCGTGGCACTCGGCGTGCCCAAGGAGTTTAGCGCACCGAGCAAGGAAGATATTCTAGAAGATCTAAGAGACGATATGCGCGCATTGATGCTCAATCAATGTATTTACAACTGTTTGATTACGTTAATGCTCATATTTATGCTAAAAGTTTATTGAACTTTTCTCCCTCAAACTCAAAGGTGACGAACTTGGCGTCTTTCAGCGACTCCTGCAGCGATCCCCGCAGAGGCTTTCCGTTGACTCTCGTGAGCAGCGAGCCGGGACGTATGCGCTGCACGTTCCACTCTGGACTCAGAGACGCCACCTTTACGACGACGCCGACCACGCTGTTGTTCATCGGCGCCTTGAGGTACTCGGGGTAGTTCTTCGCCATCTCGGCGTTCATCTGCGTCACCATCACGCCTCCGATNCGGAACATGACTTGGGGTTCGAAAGGGTGCAGTCCCGGCGAGTGGATCCGAGGCAAATCGGTCAACCGGGTAAACGTGTAGGGCACGTCGCGCACCGACTTGTCCGGCATGCCGATATTGAGCGTCACCTCCGTGTCCGGATAGTGCTTGAACGCCGTAAAGTACGGCANNCNGTTNTCCACAAAGTTTCCGTAGTTATCGATAGAGCGATTGTTGATCCCGACGAGCAGCTCGCCCTCCTTGAGCGGCTCGTGAGGCTGCACGTCGGTCACGAGCACGCCCTCTCTCCCGTAGCGCTCCTTCAACCTGTCGACGATGGGAATAGTAGTACTCACTTTAAAATGATCGTTAAATACAATTCTCTCAGGAACTACGTTGGTGGGGATGCTCTGATTCGAGCATGCTGTGGAGCAGTCGCTGCACGCTACCCAACCGTTCTCCCGGAGCTCGTGGATACGATCCGGGTCTCCCTCCAGATGCTGCAGCACCTCTTGGAGCATCGCGTGGGATTCGGGTTTGTCCAGGCAGTGCTTGTTGAACCAATCGGCAAACGTCACCGCCACGTTTCCTTTTTTTACCCCTCCACACTTGTGCGCCTCAAAGTTCTGCAGCAGCTGCTCGGGAGGAGTCGTTACACAGTACATGGACAATAGCTGGCGGAACGCTTCGGAAGAAAAGTCGGGGTGAGACAGCTCGGGAGTGAGGTAGGAGATGAGAGAGCGAACGGTTTCAAAGGGTTTGGCAACGGAGACGGTGTTTCCAACCTTGAGAATCGCAGTGTTGATGCCAAGCAGTTTGCCAGACTCGTCGAGCAGCGCCCCTCCGGAGTTTCCAGGATTGATCATAGCGTCGTGGTAGTACACGACGTTNCCGTGCATGATCTCCGTAGCCGTAATCGCGCCCTTGGTGATCGTCTGGTGCGACGTGCCCAGAGGATACCCCACGGCGGTCACCTTGGTCGCCTCGTTGACGAGACTCGGGTAGTGCACGCGGGAACCCTCGACGAGCTCGATGCGGCGCTGGATTCCGTTGCGAGGGTTGCGATTGGCAAGCTGGAACTCGGGTTGTTTCGTGGACACGTGCAGAAACGCAAGGTCGTGCTCGGGACACACCTTGAGCACCGACGCGGGAAAGGGAATCTCCGAGTGGTGGAAGTTGAGCATGACGGATTTCTGCTCGCCGACCACGTGGTAGTTGGTCACGGCAATGATCGAGTTCGGGTAGACAGAGGACATCGCGTCGGTCGCCTCCTTGGAGAAGACGGCGGAGCCGGCTTCCAATCCTCCGACGGCACCGCCCATATCCTTCGTATTAAACACGCGCACAACACCGTAGACTTTCTGAGGCATTTTATACAAAAAGACATCCTATATATATTGTGCAAAAACGAATCTAAATGTTTAAGAAGGGCAACGTGAAGGTGTACTTCAACTCCACCAGCATACTCAAAGCGCTCGTGCGCAACATCCGAAGCTCGGAGCGCTGCTACGGATGCATCGCCTGGGTCACGCACCCCAAAATACTCGACGAGATGGAGAACACGCCGACGGAGCTCATCATGACGAAGCACAAAGCCAACCGGTGGAAGCGCCGCATCAAAGTCAAGTTCATGGGGTCGGGCAGAGGCAAGAAGAAAGTGCTCATGCACCACAAGTTCTGCGTCGGGTTCCGAGGCAAAACGCCGGCGTGGGTCGCCACAGGGTCGTTCAACTTCACAAAAAGCGCAGTTCGACACCACGAGAACTGCATGTTCATCGAAGATCCGGACATCGCCGAAGCGTTCTACGAAGAGTTCTGCCGACTGAAGAGAATATGAAATGGTGTAGCAGAGATGTCCCTACCGCCGCAAAACCATGCAGTCTGCTCCTAACGACAAGCTCTCGGGGGCGTGCGTCATCCTTCGCAGCCACAAGGGCGGAGAAAAGGGTATCCTCATGTACCCTGGAGATCGCGGACAATTCAAGACAGACGAAGCGCGCAAAGCGTACCAAGACTTGTTTGTGGACGAAGCTCCTTTTCTGCCGTACGCCGAAGTGGGCAGCTTCTTCGCGAAAACCAAGTGTTCTGTAGAGCAGCGCCGCGAAGCGTGCCTGGAACATATGCGCAGCAAAGGATGGGAACCGAAGGAGGTGAACGCCGCGTTTTGGGAAGCCGACAAGAAGGCGCAAGAGAACCTCGTGTTCCCCATTGCCATCGTGCGCGAAAAGGCAGAGGTAGGAGAGACACCCGTACGAGTCGCGGCGCGCGGTGTGTGGGAGGAAACAGGCATCCGCGCCGATCCGGGTGAGCTCAAGCTGCTAGGGTACATACGCAATTCCGCCATCTTTGAAATGCACACGAGCATGCAGCGCGCGTTCGACTCGTGGGCGGTGCACCAAGCCGAAAGACTCTCACTCACAGACTGGGGCAGGTGCCCTCACTCCGGCGTGCTCGACTTTCTAGGCGTGCCGCGCGCTGTCAAAAGCGCCTACTGCGAAACACACGGGGGTCCAGTACTCGTCAAAGACATCAACGATCATCTCGTAGAAAAAGTTACACAAAGTATTTTAAAGACTGTTTGAATTAATCTCTGGGCATATCAGTTACAACATAAGGCACAGCATGCACCACAGCATTCAGCTTTATCTTTATCAGTTGCAGTATATGTAGACCCATCATCATCCCAATGCTGTATGTTGATATTTTTATCACGCCAAGACTGTATGTTGTTATTCCTATCACGCCAAGACTGTATATTGAACCTAAGTTGTCTGTTCATGTACGAAACTTTTGGGACATTTGGATCACTCATTTATACAATTCATACACCTATATATAATGGTGTATAACAGTTTGCCTAAAAAGCCAAAGATGGACGAGTGGTTGCTCAACGACATGATCGCGCGTCGCGAGATCGCACGCATGGAGATAGAGGGATGGACGCATATAAACAAGCGCGACTTGCTATTTCGCGGCGATCTGCTGTTCCTCAGGGGCGAGCAGAGGAAAGAACTGTTTCTGATCAACGTGCGCAAAAAAGCTAAGAGAGACGCATGTCATTTATGGAAGCGTTTCAACGATCAAGCCAATGTGTACTATGCCACCGCGACGACGCACGGCATAAGCAAGAGAGTGCGCTACAAGAAACCCCCCTTCATATCGACACGCGCGCTCCGCATGTTGAGATGCATGCGATAGCATGCGATAATGGTGTATACATACATCATCTACATATCAAACATGTTGTCTGTTTCTTCTGTGTCTTTTTCTATATGGGAGCCTCACTCTATCCTCGAATCCAGCGTGATTGCCGTGGAGAAGGAGTCGGATCTCTCCTCTCCTCTGCTCGGCGTCGTGTTCGGCGGCAAGTGCCCCACTTGCTTTGAGACGAAGCACAAGTGTCCCGGTCACTGGGGCAGTCTCCGTCTNGCCGAACCCATGTACCACATCTCGTGGATCCCTCATCTTTTGCGCCTGCTCAAAAAAGTCGAGGGCAAGTTCATGTGGGACAAGCAGAGCGCGTCTGTGCGCAAGGACGGCGAGATTTTCCCCGCGTACGCCTGCTTCGAGGTGCTCGACAACCCTCCGGTCATCTCGGTGCTTCCCATACCTCCTCCGCACGTGCGCCCAGCGCTGTTCGTGGACGGCGTGCTCCGCGGAGAGAATGATCTCACGTACCGGCTGCAGAACATCGTGCGCAAGAACAAAAAGCTTCTGGAGCTCAAGCGGTGCAAGCGCCCTCCCGAGGTGATCCAGCAGGGGAGGGAGGGACTGCAGAACGCGATCACCGGCTTCATCAACCACGAGAAGCTGGGGAGCACGCGGCACACNCGCAACAAGAGAGAGTANGCCTCGTGCAGCACGCGCATCCAGAAAAAGGGAGGGCGCATCCGGCACAACCTCATGGGCAAGCGCGTCGAGTTCACGGCGCGCTGCGTGATCACCGCAGACGACGGATTGAGACTTACCGAGATCGGCGTGCCCCAAAAGGTCGCAGACACGCTCACGGTTCCCGTCAAGGTCACCGACTACAACAAATCTGCCCTGCAGGAGCTCGTCGACGCGGGAAAGTTCAAGTACATCACGAGAGACGGTTCGCGCAGCACCAAAGCCGTGGATCTAGAGGTCGGCGCCACCGTCGAGCGCTTCCTCAGGGACGGAGACGTCGTGCTCTTCAACCGACAACCCTCGCTGCACAAACAGAGTCTCATGGGACACTATGTGCGCATCCTGCCTGGGAACACCTTTCGCATGAACGTGGCGTGCACGTCGCCCTACAACGCCGACTTCGACGGCGACGAGATGAACATACACGTGCCTCAGACGGTGCAGGCGCGCGCCGAGGCGGAGGAGATCATGTTGGTCAAGCACAACATCATATCGGCGCAGGCGAACTGCCCNGTGATCGGATTGATTCAGGACGCGCTCCTGGGCGCGTATCTTTTGAGCGGCGCGACGTTGACGCGCGCGCAAGCCATGCAGGTGGCGCAGTGTCCCACGGGGACATCCGGAAGAGAGATCATTTCTACGATTCTGCCCGAGATCACGTACGAGAGAGGCGGCGTCAAGATCCTGCAAGGCGTATTNCTCGAGGGAAGGCTCACGAAGAAGGACGTCGGCAAGTCGAACGGATCCCTCGTGCATATTATCTACAACGATTTCGGCGCCGACGCGTGCGTAGACTTTATCTACAACCTGCAGGGGTTGGCGCACCGCTACCTGCAGCTGCGAGGCTTCACGATCGGCATCGGCGATCTCGTGCGCTCCAAGCAGGCGTCCGAGGCGTGCGAGAGGGAGAAGGCAGCGGCGTTCGAGGACGCCAAGATGCTAGAGGATCCCAACGCGCGGCTCAACGCCTGTCGCGCCGTCATGGGCAGAGCCGTCATGAAGGGCATGGACGACACCAACTCGTTCTACTGCATGGTCAACAGCGGCTCCAAGGGATCGATGGTCAACATCACGCAGGTGCAGGCGTGCCTCGGGCAGATGAACGTGCAGGGAGGACGCATCCCCTGCCAGTGGGACGAGCGCACCGCCACCGAGTTCAAGCGAGGCGAGCACACGCCCACCGCCAAGGGGTTTGTGTCCTCCTCCTACCTCGAGGGGTTGGCGCCCTTCGAGATGTTTGCGCACTCCATGTCGGGGCGCGAGGGGTTGATCGACACGGCTATCAAGACGGCGCAGACGGGGTACACGGAGCGCAAGCTGATGAAGTGTCTCGAGAACCTCGTGTCGCACGACGACGGCACCGTCCGAGACGGAAAGCACGTCATACAGTTCACGTACGGCGACGACGGATTCGACGCGGTGCGCATTGAAACCCAAAGGGTCGTGCCCCTGCAGGGCGCGCGAGAGGAGGATCTGGCGATGCTGCCCGACGAGTCGTACCACTTTCCCGTCCCCGTGTGTCGTCTGGTCAAGCGCATGCGCCTGTTCGGGGGTGTAGGGCACGCGTGCGGAGCGCCGCTGCCAGAGTCGCTCGTGCGCAATCGCTTGCTGCGCGCGTTCCTCAACGTGCACACGCCAAAGATGATTCCCTCGGTGCGCAAGAGGTACGAGCAGGAGATACGCGACTACATCGACAGAGGCAGAATCTGCGGCGGTGAGGGCGTGGGCGCGCTCGCGGCGCAGAGCATAGGAGAGCGCACGACGCAGTGCACGCTGAACAGCGTGGACTACAACGAATGGCTGCTCGTCTGGGGGTATCCCAAGGCGTGCAGCATCGGGCAGATGATCGACGAGATCATGGCGGAGCGCGGGTACGCGAACAACATGGGCACGCACGTTACAGAGGTCGAGGGACTCAAATCGCTCACCGTCGACGAGCAGGGCAACGTGTCGTGGAAGAAGATCACGCACGTCACGAGGCACCCCCCGCCCAAGTTCGGAGACAACAGCAAACTCATCCGAATCACCACCGATCTCGGCAGGCAGCTCACCGCCACCAAAGCCAAGTCGTTTCTCGTCGTGCGCGAGGGCGTACTCGGCGCACCCGACAGTATACGAGAAATCGCGGGGGCAGATCTCAGCGTCGGCGACTGCGTGCCCATGCTGAGGCTCAAACTCGACGGGGAGTACGGCTTTTCGGGTATCGGAGGCATTCTGGGGTCGTTCTACTCTGCGGGAAGAGTGATCGGGGACGTTCTCGAAGTGCCGCTCAAACTGAAAAAATATATCATGTACAACTGTACGCGCGTGCANGGCGTGAGCTGCTTGACGACGGAAACCTTCCGACTGTACTCGGCGCGCGTATGCCGCATGTGCGAGGCGCTCGGAGACTTTCCGATGCTCATGCTCAAAACCTCTACGATCGCGTGCCGTAACTTTTGCCGCGCGTTCATCGAGGGCAGGCAGATCGTGGACGAGGGGTTCGTGTTCGTGCACTGCGAGTCGCCCATGAAGGACGGTTTGGCGCTGCTGCTGCACTCGCTGGGAGTCACCTGCCGCATGTCGGAACCCGGAATCATGCTGGACCCCGACAACGTGACGAAGCTCTACGAAGACTGCAAAATGCTGGACGGGTACACGGCGGAGCGCATCGTGCGCATCGAAGAGGTAGCGTCCTCGCACGAGTACGTCTACGATCTCACCGTAGAGGACACCAAGAACATGTGCGCGTTCAACGGCATAGCGTGCAGAGACACGTTCCACTTTGCGGGAATGTCGAGCAAAAACGTGACGCTCGGCATTCCCCGCCTGCAGGAGATTCTGAGCGTCACCAAAAACCCCAAGACGCCGGTCACGACGGTGCGAGACAAGCGCGCGCTGCAACTCAAGTACGACGTGCTCGCGGATCATATTCTGCCCAACAGGGACGACGACATCGAGTCGTTCTGGGTGNTCCCGGACGGAGGCATCACGAAACAGCAGGCGGAAGCGCGATGGGGGGCGCCGACGCGACTCACGCTGACACCCGACGTAGGACTCGTGAGCATGTTCGAGTACTGCGCCTACAGAATGTTCCCCGATCGTTTGACGTGCGATGTCTACGGGGAAATACCCGAAAAAAGAGGCGTCAAGGGGGCGGAGTGGTGCAAGTGGCTGGGAGATCACGTGGAGACGACGCTGCAGGATTTTACGAAGCTGGCGGAAGTGTGCGAGAAGATGGAGACGGCGTACACGAACGACATCTACAAAATGTTTAAAATGTACGGCATCGAGTGCGCGCGCAACTGTTTGCTCATCGAAATACGAAAAATACTGGATCACTACGGCATCTACGTCAACGTGCGGCACCTGCTCGTGCTCGTCGACGCCATGACGCACTACGGAGATCTGACGCCGCTCACCAGGCACGGCTTGAAGCGCACCGACGCGTCTGCGCTCAAGAGATGCACCTTTGAGGAGGTCGTCACCGTGCTCAACGAAGCCGCGCTCAATAACGTCACAGATCACGTAGAGGGCATCTCGGCGTGCATACTCACCGGAAAAGTCTCCGCGCTGGGTTCCAACACTGTCACCGTGATGAAAGATCACGTCATGGAGAAGAAATTCAAAGTGGATCCGCCTCAGGAAGAGGGCGCAGACATGTGGATGCCCATGCCGTTCATGATGCCGCAGGAGCCGCAGGAACCGCAGGAGCCGCAGGAGCCGCAGTCACCCACATACGCGCCGCAGTCACCCACATACGCGCCGCAGTCACCCACATACGCGCCGCACTCACCAGAGTACTCGGCGTGGTAAAGCTAATTGTCAGATAAAAATAGATGTCTTACCTTGTACTCTGCGTTTCCCAAACCGTAAAACGAGCAAGAGCACTGCCCAACGCATTCGTATAAGTTGCACCTGCATATATAGAGCATGAAGTATAATTCGCTCATCAAGTCGATCAACACGGCGTGTGCGTCGATCATGTTTGCGCTGGCGCTGAACGGTGCGCTGAGCGTGTATCCTTTTCTGAAGGAGTCTGCGTGGCAAACGAGCTTAGAGCGCAGTCTCTACACGTTTCTGCTCTTTGCCCTCGCAGAGGTGGTGACCGACACGTATATCACGCTGCGCAGCAAGGGCATCAACCGTAAGTGGCGCGCAGTGGGGTTTGGAGCGCTGGTGGTGGCGTGGATCGTCTACATCGTGGGCATACTGAGACTGCACCTCCGGCTCCGCGACAGCTGGGACGTGGGCGCGCTCAACGAGTTTCTGGTGTGGAACTGGATACGCGTGGCGGCGTGCTCGATTCGTTTCGTCATCGTCGTGATGCACGAGGAGGACCCGCGAGTGCTTCCCGCGGTGCCGCATGCTATACCGCAGGCGGAGGTTCCAGACGACGCGTTCGTCATCGAGGACGATTACCGCGACGTATAAGCACGAACCGCGCGCTCTCAATGATCATNGTGCAGGGCGACTCGCCGTACGTGACGTCGATGTGGTGGCACGGCAAGCGCGTGTGGACGACTGGACTCTACACCGAGTGGGACGTCATCAAAACGTACGCCGACGTCTGCGTGATGATCGTGAGCGAGATCAAGCATCTGAAAGCCGACATGCCGGGGTTCTACGTCATCAACGAGGGAGACAGGCACGTCGCGGAGGAGGCGGTGCTCAGAGGAGCGTACTGTCTGAACTGCTCGAGAATGGAGGGATTGCGCCAACTCACGCCGATGATTGCAAACTATAAATAGAACATAAGAGTATTTAAATGCAGTTGATTCACACACTAAGTCTCACAGGTTTAGCCGTCGTCGGCGCCACGTCCGCGCTCTTCTACAGTCGAGAGAAACCCTTCCGCGACATTGCCATCGCGTCGGCGCTCCTCGCCACCATCAGCACCGTGAAACTCGCCGAACACGAACACCCCGAAGCCATCAAGGCAATCGCAGCAAAAATGTGGAGCTACTTAAGACTCAAACCCTGAGGACATTGCGCGATGGAGCGCGTTCGGCGTGAGCGCACCCGGATTGTACTGCTTGATTTTCCCGAGCCTCTGCAGCGCGCACGCCATGAGCTGCGAGCAAAAGTACTTGTCGTACGCGGCGCTGGGCGCGCGCAGAGGCACGACGGACAGCAGCGCTCCCGTCTTGTCGTACGGCGACCCGAGCTGGTTCCACAGCCAGCACACCGTGTTCATCTCCGTCTCCCAGGGCACGCTGACGCGGATCATGTCTTTCTCGGGCACGCTGAAGAACTCTCCGTGTCCGTTCAGCACGCGGTACTTGACCGTATCGCCCCAGATCACGTACAGCGCCACGTCGATGGGTCCCTTGTGGTGCTTGTACTTGGCAAACCCCGCGACCTTGTTCCTGATCTCTTTGAACTGCTCCTCGTCCCAGCGGAAGACGAACTCTGAGTGGCAGAAAGGTCCACCTGTGGCTCTCGCCGCAAGTCTATTGAACCAAGAGTCGAACACGCCCTCGGGTCGGACGAACGACGCATAGAGCATTTGCAAACAGAATTCGAATATAAATAGGCGAGCATGTTCGAAGAATGAATCTGCTCGTGCACGTTCTCAACGCCTCGCACGTGTTCACGCGGAAACTGCACGTGCACCGCCCCGAAATCGTGCCGCCGTCCTTCGACTGGCGCGAGCACATTGATGTGGGACGCGTGCACCAGCAGGGACACTGCCAGTCGTGCTGGGCGTTCTCCGCGGCAGGTTCCATAGACTACCTCATCAAACAGAAACGCCCAGATCTAGAAGTGGACGTGCAGGCGCTGCTCGACTGCACGCCGAAAACACAGGGATGCGAAGGAGGCGTCATGGACAAAGTGTTCCGTTACGACGGCGTCTTTCCCGTACGCACACCCGCAGGGTACCACTACGACGCGCAACAACACAAGTGCGCGCGCAACGGAAAAGGCGTCAGAGTCACCGAGTTCCGCGTGCTAGAGCACCCCGAAAAGTACCTCAACTACCTCGTGAACATGTTTGGTCCCATCTCGGCGGCGGTAGACTTTCGAGGTCTCGCCATGCAGCACGGACACGTCCAACACTGCGGAGAGAACCCCAACCACGCCGTACTCGTCGTCGGATACACGCCAGACTACTGGATCGTCAAAAACTCGTTCGGAAACCGATGGGGAGATCATGGATTTGCGTACGTACCCAAAGGCAAATGCGGCATCGACACCTACGCCAGCTTTGCAACAGGGATTGAGTGGTACATATAAACACCTGAAATACTAAAATGCGTGAGTGGAAAAAAAAAATAGGAAGATTCGCTGGAAACGTCGGAAAAGTCGTCAAAAAAGGATCTAGTGGTTCTTTTACAGCAAAAGCTTTACAAGTAGCCAAAAGAGCACGCAGAAAAGTAAAAAAGAGAGAGAAAACAAAACAAAAAGCATCCGAAAACACAGCCGAAAACACAGCCGAAAACACAGCCGAAGAAACAGCCGAAGAAACAGCCGAAGAAACAGCCGAAGAAACAGCCGAAGAAACAGGCAAAAAGATGGATCCAGGTAAAGATTTCGCAGTCGCTCTTAGATTTTGAACATCTTGAAGAGTCGTTTTGCGAGCGCCTTGCGGTGGTGCACGCGAAAGGTAAAGTCTGCCTCCTTGTGGTTCAGCACCCAGAGTTTGAGGTCCTCGACGCAGCGTATTCCCGCTTTGCGCAGGATTTCCTCGCTCTTGGGTCCGATGCCCTTGATGGTGGTGAGCGGCGTGTGCAGGAACAGTTTCTTGTGGCGGCATATTTTTTGCAGCGCGATGGCGTCGTCGAGCGCGTGATGCTGCCTGAACACGCCGCCAAACAGATGCTTGTAGACGTAGCCGAGCGAGTGGGACTGCAGCTTCATCTTGCGCAGCTCGGGCAGCGAGTCTTTGAACTCGATCTTGGGCGTCATGTTGAAGCGCTCAAAGTGCGCCTTGGTGATCGGATGATCGAACGCGTTGCCGTTGTGCGCGACCCACGTGCCCTCTCCGAACGCCACCATGCCTCGGATCGCCTCTTCGGGGGTCGCAAAGTCGCCGCGCACTCTGTCGATGGCGGCGGCTTGCTCCACAAGGCTCTTGCGCCTGACCGCCGTGTTGAGCAACCCCTTTGCGGCGAGCAGCTTGGTCCAGAAGTTGAGCGTGCGCTTCGGGTCCTGCCCGAGCTCAATCAACCGCGGCACGATGGGGTGCCCCCGCACCGGATCCACGAGCGCCTTGTACGCCTTTCTGCCGCGCACGATGCCGACCTCCAAAAGCTGCTGCTCCCGCCGCTTGTGCCCCTTGGCGAGGAACGTCGTCTCGTAGTCGTAAAAGTACATTCGAATAAAGTCTTTTCCTATAAATACCACAACGTCCTGCGTAAATGTACTTTGTAGGCAATGTCCTCAGTCCCACGCTCACCCAGCCGGAGCAGCACGATCCCACCTTTGCGTTCACCAAGGAGGAGGCGCGGTTCGATCTCAAGGGCGTGCCGATCCATATGGAGCACGACGACAAGATGAAAGTCGGACACGTGACCAAGTGCTGGAACAACAAAGACGGCAGCAAGTGGATCGTAGGCAAACTCGACGATCCGTCCATGCTGGGGTGCTTTGCGCGGCACGCAGTGCAGAAAAGCTCCAGAGGCACTCGCTACTACACCGGATTGAGTCTGACGCACACGCACACGCAGTACGCCAACGGGAAGACGGAAAAGAAGCCGGTGGAGATCAGCCTCTGCGTCGACCCCCGGAGAGAGGACTGTCGAATCATGTTCGTGGACGACATTAAACATATACCAACAAGAATTGACACCTATAAGGCATCTTTGAAAGCGCATAAAATGGCTGAAGTCAACAACACCCCCGCCCCCGAGACGCCCAAAGAGCCAGTCGAGAAGGAGCCGGAGAAGAAGCCGGAGAAGGTCGAGTCTGTCGAGCCGGACACCACGCAGATGATGGAGGTGATCGTGAAGCAGCAGAGGGATCTCGAGACGCTGCAGAAACAGGCGGAGGAGCTCAAGAAGCTCAAGGGAGACATCGCCGAGCGCGAGAAGAAGGAGTTCGAGATGGCGCAGGCGAAGAGCGAGGCGATGGCAAAGGCGCTCGTCGAGTCGTGGAGCAACACGCTGGACCAGGCGGATCTCACCGACGCCAACCGCGAAGCCATTCTCGAGATGGCAAAGAAGTTCCCGCGCGAAAGCTCCGACTTTCTTCAGATTGCGCACAGCGCCTCCAAGAAGTTCGC
Organism: Halieaceae bacterium; assembly: GCA_002721785.1. GTDB lineage: Bacteria > Pseudomonadota > Gammaproteobacteria > Pseudomonadales > Halieaceae > Luminiphilus. The sequence continues at coordinate 37,153 of PBLO01000044.1, read as the reverse complement.
CGCGCGCGAAAAGCAGCTGAAAGAAGCCGTCGAGGCAACCAAGAACAGGGACCTCAAGGTCAAGTTCGACGCCGTCATGAACAAAACAGCGCCTCAGGTGCAGGTGCAAACGCACGCCGCGAGCAAGAAGAAGAAGTCGGACAAAGAGCACTTTATGGAGGCGTTCAAAAAGTACAGGTCGAGCGGATCAGGACGCAATCTCATGGACGAGTTCGTAGAAATGAACCAACCTAAACGCAGAAGAATGTACTAATTTTTTTAAAACTTTGTAGAACTAAACCTCTCCGATCGGCGCACCTTGGCGTATGGATTCTCCTTCCTTCCGAGAACAAGTTTACGTGCATCCTTGTTTCCACACTGTCTTGACGCCACAATACAACCTACAACCAAAACAAAAACACAAGCAGCTGCAATACCTAGTCCCATGACCCAATTATTTGTATTTTCAATATTCTGTGCTTGGTTCTCTGCAATCTGTGTGGCTCTCGCTGAAGGAGATAGACCTTCAGTTCCCTCATCCCACTTGACATTATCACCCCCAGCCTCGAGCTCGTCCTGCACCTGCACCGCGGGGAGCACCTGGATGCTGGCGTCCACCTCGTTGTCCCCGGCGCCAAACGTGTACGTCGCGCGAAGCCGGCGAGCGTCGTTCACCTGCTCAAAGTCCACCACGAGTCTGAAAATAGATCCAGCATCCTGTGTCGTCGTATCAATACTGCCCAGGATACGTTGTCCAGCTGTCATTGATACGCCAAAATCAGCGTTGGAAAACATCTGGCGATCACTCACCTCCACAAACTCACCGCTTTCGCCGCCGACCTGCATGAAGAGCGTTTGCTGCAGCAAGTTCATCTTTGCGTCTCCGAGATCACTCGACGCGGTCAGCTTGGCGCAAATAGGATCTCCTGGCGTCACTGGACCTTTGTCCGATTTAAGGCAGTTGGCATCGCTAGAACCGTCTCCCGCCGCGAGGTACAGCGTCATATCTTCACGCTTAATGCTTGCCGCCTTGTCGCAAGGACTTCCCTGAATCGCCACGTTCATGCTCACGACCTGATCCACCACAGTGGGACTCTCAGTGGGACCTTTCGTCATGGTCATTGTTGCAGACAACGGCTGCTCGATGCTCCAGTACGCTGGTACCACACCACCGGTGCCGCACGTTTGCTCACACTGAGTCTCCCACTCGATGATGCGGGTAGCAGTATCGTACGATCTAGTGTTGTAATTGACGCTCGTGCCAGCATAGTCTTTGTTCGTGATATTCACATCGTTGATCGGCTCCAGAGACACCTGCGCTACGATCTTGTACTCGTCGGCGGAAGTACACTGTTTGATCTGCACGTCCTCGACGCTCGCGGTCAGCGCAAACGCATTGCCAGCCTCCGCGGCAACCGTCATCGTGAACTGCACCTGACCCTGCATGTCGCCCACGCTCAGCGTCAACTTCTTCGTGTTGCAGTACAACGCGTCCCTGCCGTCGTTATCGTCAAAGTAATCCACGCGGAACTGCTGGTTCAGGTACACGAAAGGAGCGTTCGACGTATTAGCGTGTCCTCCGCATCGTTGGAACACACCGAGCATGTCAACCACGTCTGTCACATCGTCCTCGGCGAAAATGACTCCGTTCGCGGCAGGAGCCGGGGTAGCTTGGGCGCCAGTAGCATTGTTGACATAATCGGCTGCAATCTTACATTCCGCATCGTGCACGGTTTCTGCGTTCGCAAGCCGTCCGTCGAACAAACAGTCGTTAGTGCTACTAATGTACGCCGTAGACGTCTTTTCCACCACAGACAAGCCATTCGCAGTGCGATCGTCATCCCAAAGACTTCCGAGTTGCACGGACAGCTCGTTGTCAGTCTTGTTCAATCCGGCTGTGAATGTGTCTGTCCAGTCGAGCACCAAACTATAGAGCTGAGACTGAGCGCACACGCCGGCGCAGATAACCTTGGCGGCGACGTTCGGTGATCCAAAGTGCACGAATCCTCCAAGAGTACCATTGCTCAAGTCGTCGCACATATCGGGGAGATGCACGAGAGCTCCATCAGTAATAGCTGTATTGTTAGCAGCAACGCACTCCGAGTTGGATTGTGTAGCAGTACACACGTAAGCGTTAGAATCTACAGGTGTCAGTGGCAAATTCGCACCAGCATCTTTAGTGAACGTGAACCTCTTGCGGCAAATGTTGTCTGCGTCCTCATCGGGAATGCTAAAGGTACCCGTGGGTACAATATCCTCATTAAAGTTCACCTGTCTGGTGGTTGACAGAAGGACATCCGTCTCGGCACCGCAATCCTCTTGGTACAATCCACGCAGCTCGAATGTGTACCCGTTGATGTATCTTGGAATGGTGACAGGTTCTGCATTATCCACCACCATATCTGGCACCTCGATACGGAATGTATTGCCATCCTTTCTGCCGAGAAGGTACTTTTCGCGCACAGCAGCAAAGTTCGAGTTTTTATCTCCACTCGTTTGTTCCGTGCACTGGAAATCCACAGAGACACTGAGCACCTCGGAGCTGATCGTTTGAGTGAGGGGAAGATCTCCTAGATTACATAGTGAGATAGCCTTACCGTTGTCAGTGCCCTTGTAGACCTGCCGCACTTCGAATGACTGTGGCTGGGTGTTATCAAACGGCTCATACTGTGCTGCAAGGTTTGCGTCCGAATTACCAATAAACGCACTCAATGTTTTATATTCAACACCGTCTTTAGTGACAGTATCATCAAGATTCCACGTTGTCGACGCACTGCATGTGTTGTCTCCGATTTTGTCTGGCTCCGGCGCAGTGTCTATTCCATCAAGACAAGTCTGAACATCTTGCTCTCTAGAGAACTCAATAGCATCGCTTGTATAAGGGCAGTCCAACGGATCTGTTTGTGGACCTGCTGTCTTGAACGATGTGGCACCGCATACGGTACCCATGGTGAATTTTCCAGATCGTTTCCAGTAGTANTTGTTACCAAATAGTTCATGTTCCGGCGTTACAACGCAATCCGTGAATTCGAACTTTGTCGTCAACGTGTTGTACGTGCCACCAGAGAAATACGATGCGTGGGCAGCAGTGTTGCCTCCATGAGACATGCTAAGTTTTCCAAGGCACATATCAGCGTTGTTACACTCTGAATCATCAAAGTACGCAGGGTGAGGCTGGTCGACACCGAGGTTAAACGACAGAGTGCCAGATCCTGTGTAGACTTTTCCGTCGGTTGTAGTAGACAGTGTAAGCGCTTTGCCAGTCAGATCTTGATCGACAACAATATTTCCGTTTTCTGCTTTCGTCGTCGCAGGCATGTTCAAATCGGTGGTTGTAGGGACAGTGTGTTGGTGCTTTTGCAGGCAAGAGTAAGTTTTTGTTGCGGCAACGACGGGTGCGTAGATCTTAGAGTTCGAACTGTACGTTCCACTGTTGACGCTGGTAATCTCAAGATGATCCTGTGTGGACGTGCATGTACCGTCCACGACGATTCGGACACCATGCCCGTCAAATTCAAGACCTGGAGCATTCTTATCCGGATCCGGATGTTTCGCGAGGATACCGGTGCCGTCTCTCGGTGCACAGGAGTAACCGAGTTTGGCGTTGTTTTGTACTTCGTCTACCGGAAGAGCCGCCGAGGCGCCTTCTTTGTTTGCGTAGTAGTGAGCGGCGGGGTCCGAAGAAGGAAGTTCGAAGCGCGTTTCGCATACGACATCGCCCTCCGTGGACGTCACTTGATTCCCATTGAGTGTCAGAGTCACTTCAGTGCCATCAGATTTGATAAACTTTGCTTNNTNTCCATCCCCCAGCGTGGCAGCTTGAGCGTAAGAAGCTCCCAACAAAATAGCAGTAGCGAGCTTCATGATTTATGTGTACGAGGTAATGTATTATACTCCGAAATTTTTGTTTGTGTATTTATGCAATGCGTAGTAATAGAAATGGGGACGTGNGCATCAAAGAGGAAACGTGATCCTCTTAGTATAGATGTCACTTCGAACCATCGGCACGATCGTTTTGAGACNCATATAGAGTGCTGCGGCACGATTCTGCCTTGCAACACGATGTTGGCNTGCGTTGCCGCGAGTTTGGTGGTCGCANCCGTGTGTGTGGTGGTGACGGCAACGATCGTGTCCGATAATATTCATTTTTGCAGTTCTTCCGCGCAGTGCGCGTCGATGGCGACGACCTGTCAGGTAGCGTCCTGTCGCGGCATTTGCGTCATGGATCCGAAACCGAATTGTTGCGAGTCGGACGACCACTGTCCGTCTGGGGAGTGCTACACGTCGATATGCGGCGCCGACAACACGTGCAAGCACATGAACTATCCGGACAATACTGGTTGCAACGACTACGACAACTGCACGTTCCCGGACAGGTGCCACGCGGGGGCGTGCATAGGCAAGGCGTTGAGTCGCCCTTGCCAGATGTGCGTCGGCGGCGCGTTCCAGCCGGATCCTAGTCTGGAAAACGCGCACTGTTCGGACGGTAATTTGTGCACGGAGCACGACAGGTGTTCGAATGGCGTGTGTTCGGGCAGCGAGAGGGTGTGTCCCTCCGAGACGTGCAAGCGCGGCGTGTGCCGCGCGGACACCGGGTGCGGATTCGAGAATTTGAATCAGAATCTTTTGAACGACGGCTGCAAGGTCGAAAAGTGCGTGGACGGCGTGCTCGTGGAGAGCCAGCTGCACACTTGTCAGGACAACAACCCCTGCACGATCGATATNTGTGTCGGAGGCTCTCAAGGCGCGAGCTGCTACACCGGCAGGACTGTGGTGGACGACGGCGTGTCCTACTCGATATGCAACGGCACGTGCCAAAGCAACGACGACTGCCGCAGCAAGGGGACGTTCGAGGAGTACACGTGCTGGGACGGCAGCTGTCTGCCCACGGACAGTGATCTCGTGGTGCGCATGTCTCACGGCGAGCTTCACTATGCGTCTTGTCCCGACAACGAGGCGCGGCTGGAGATGCGCTTCTTCATGGACTCGGACGTGGTCGAGGGGCACATGTACGTGCCTCTGGAGAGCTCCATACGTCCTATTTTCCCTTCGACGCTCACGGTCAAGGACATCGAGACGACGTACTTCCAGAACGAGCAGCAGATACGCACCTTCTTCACCGTGACCACCGACTGCCGCAGTCTCGTGCCCGACTGCTTCCCCTTCATCAACGGGGAGTACGAGCTCCGGGTGACGCGCTACCCGTGCACGAACGTCTTCGCGACACACTGCGAGCTCGACTCTCCGTCGATGTCGTTCATGATGGTGCCCTTCAGCGTGTACAGCTGTCCTTTGGGCGCCGTGCAGCTGCTCGGCGTGCTGCCCGAACTGCACGTGGGAAAAGAGGGGTATACCGTCACTGGCGTGCTATCCGACGAGAACAACAAGAAAATGTGGCTCACCGACGTGACGGTGTGCGTGCCCAACGCCAAGGGCATGAGCGCGTGCGTGTCCAACGACGCAGAGTACTGCCCCTACCGCGGCTGCTTCGACACTCCGGACGAGTACTTGCTCATGCGGGTGACCTTTTTGAGCGACAGCTCGCTGACGAGCGCCGTCACCACGTCCTCGAACAGGTACCACGTCGATATTCCCGGCTACTCGGAGTTCGACGGCGACAGGTGCGTCGGCACTCCGATGAACACGATCGAGTTTTCTCTGCTGCCTATGGTAGAGCTCGGGTACGAGGGACGCCAGGCGGTACTGGACGTCAAGTATATTAGTCCTCTGTGCGGAAACAGACGCCTCTCGCAGGAGTCGTTGCGGAAGGTCAATTCTGTCACGATATAAAATGGTGTATTTAGGAGAACGCTGAGGTTTGCAATCATGAAGCGCCGCATGGAGGTTGCGTTCGGTTGCTCGAAAAAGGCTCGCGTCGAAACGTGTCAGATATCGTGTCGTAAACGCAAAGGGGAGCATATTGAAAACGACGCCAAGCGCGTGCGTCAGGAAGAGTGTGGAGCACTGCATAGGCAGCTCGTGGAAGCGTATGCGAGGATCGACGCGCTCGAGAGAAGACTTAGAGAGGTGGAGTATATTGCCTCTCTGAACAGAGAGAGAAATTACCCAGCGTATAACCATATGGTCGAGTGTCACTAATGAATGGGTGGAACTACATCAAGGCGCACCCCATACCTGCGTCTTCGGTGAGCGCGCTGCCAGACGTACATACTATAGCCTTAGATTTATGGAACGAACTAAACCATCAATGTCATTTTAATGAAATCGATTTAGATGTAGAGTACGACGATACGATAGGCGATCGTGAGATTCTTGCATACGCTTCGCGCACGCTTTTTTTGGAGGGAGATCGTTTCGTATCGGGTGCGCTCAGCAAAGAGGGTTATCTAGGCAGCGTGCGCATCCGCGTCAATCCCAACGTGCCCAACGGCTGGTACGTGGACGACGGTACGTGCGACTCGGGGTACCGCTACGACTTGAAGACGGTGCTGCGGCACGAGCTTTTGCACGGCGTCGGCGTCTCCTCCAGCATCACTCCCGAAGGCGCAGGTTACTATTTGGGCAGTCACTGCTACCCGACCATGTTCGACACGCTCGTGGAGAACGAGCAGCACGAAAAGGTGGTCGACGGCTGCATGCACACGCACACGAGCGGACACTCCTACTATGTGGGGGACGTGAAGCTCTACAATCCGCCTTCGTTCAACCTAGGCAGCTCCATGTCTCACGCCGACGCTCAGGGACTCATGTGGTACTCAGTGCCTCCCATGACGTGCATCGGGTACGACGAGAACGTATGGAAGTTTCTGCGCGCGCTCAACGCCTCATGCAATGTGGCGATTCCTGAGCCAATAGTGGAAGCAGAGTCAGAGCCGGAGCCAGAGCCGGAGCCAGAGCCGGAGTCAGAGCCGGAGCCAGAGCCGGAGCCGGAGTCAGAGCCGGAGCCGGAGCCGGAGCCGGAGCTGGAGTCAGAGTCAGAGCCGGAGCCGGAGCCAGAGCCGGAGCCGGTCACTAGACTTGGTAACTCGGGGGCAAGGGTGAAACTGTCTATATATATAAGCGCACTCCTGGTAGTAAAATGGTGGATGTCGTTGTCGATAATCTGACGATTGGCGTTGTGAGTACTGTATTTCAAACTGACGATGAGAAGTGCGACGCGGCGTGGGACGACTACGATATCCGATTCGATCAAATGCCGAACAACTGCTGCCGTCCGACGCACGTGGAGCCGTTCAAGCTCGACCTGCATCTTTTCGGGTTTGAGTGTCAGGAGAACGTGCTGGTGTTCTTTGGGATTATTTTCTTGACGATTGCCATCAAGTTGTTCCAGAATTTTTTGGGCGCGTGGATCGGTCAGCTCGAGCGCGAGCTCATGCAGATGAAGCCTGGCGAGCGTTGGGGCAGCGGCAAGCTGCAGAAACTCATTATGTGGGAGATCGTCGGCGGCATCGTGGGCGTGATCAGCATTTTGGTGATTACCGGCAACAATTTTTGGATATGGTTGACCATCGTGCTCGCCAACGCGGGGGGCGTCTGGTGGTCGTTCAAATCGACGAAGCCGGATCACCACTCCCCTGCCGCAGAGTTGGAGGCGCTGATGCGAAACGCGCAGTTAGCTATGGAGCGTCCTATTGGCTCATCTGAAGAGGAGAAAAGGGCGTTGAAAGCTCTACAGACTCTGCAGTGTCTTATGCAGCGGAAATTGACAATGCAGCCGATGAATGGTGTGGTGATAGTGTCTATGGACAAACCGGAAGTGCGTCAAAGGTTAATTCTCTAATAGTACGCTCCCTCTCTTGTAGTTTTTGTAGATTTGAATCTCGGCGACGGTGTAGGCGGTGTCCGTGACGACGACGTCGCCGATATCGAGCGGACACTCGCCTTTGAACCATATGTACCACCAGTTGCCCTCGAAGGAGTACTCTGATTCGATTTGCCTGCCGAGCGTGTAGCGTCCCTTCCCGTGGACGTTGTCGTGAACGTTCTCGTAGATGTCCCCGTCGTAGTCTTTGAGTCGGGGAGCCTGGACCAGCGCCTGTCTTCGCATTTAGGAAGAGCGTGTGCTACTTATGACTTCCAGTTTCTGTTGCACGTCGTGCAGTGGTAAAAAGAGGTGGCGCCCTCGTCGGCGCTTCTCGTCTGCACCGACCTCTCTAGTACTTTACGGCTACCGCACCTGCATTGAACGACGCTGTCTGCCACTTCGACCTTACCCAGCACCTTTTGCAGAGGTTCTCCCTGTAGTAATCTACGGATAGAGTACTCGTAGGGGATATCTGATTCGTAAACGAACGCCTCGTACTCGAGAGGGATGCGACGAATCTTCAGCAGTCCACGCGCAATCTCCCTCAAATCAGACATCCTGATGCTGACCTCCACAGTCGACACTACACCGTAATCAAATTTTCTGCACTATATCATACCTTGAAGATCCTTGTAAAAAATGGGCGAGTACTCTCCTAATGGCTTTGTCAACAAATTGTTGATGACATTGAATGAGACAGTTGGCAACTTTAGAGAATTCGTATATATGGGAGCATCTGTAACCAGTATACTGTACGCGTATCTTGACAAATCTAGTGTCTCTTCAATGCAAGGAGAAAATTATTTTGCAATCAAAGCTGCACTCCCATTGAGTATCATGGCAGTTATGGGATGCCTTTTGGCATTGTTGACTCTTAGCTCAATTGCAGTAGAAATGTTAGGCAAACAACAATTTAACGAATGGATGAAACGAAATGGTGATTTTGCCGAAACATTTTCAATGTATTCAAATGTATTCAGAAGGCATGTACTAACTTTGCTTTCAGTTTCAGCGCTGTTCATTCTATTCGACAGAAACAGTACAGAAAGATATAGTACAGATGNTGGAGTAGTTACAGCGGCAGTTTTCAGCTTAATTCTTTCGGCATTGGGTAAACTACTCTGTGAACTTCATACCAGATATGAAAAAACAGATAATCAATCAGCAGATCTATCAACTCAAAGTGATGATAAGAAAAATGCCTGGGATACCATTCTACAATTGCTACCTGCTCTCGTGGTATCACTCCTTGTATTCAGTTTTAACGAATTTAACACGAATGGATTTACTGAATCGAACAGCGATAATAAAGATTATGCATCAAGACTTGGCATTCAAATTACACTCATCTGCTATTTTGTTTTCAATTTTGTTTCTGGCACATGTTTAAAAGATTTAAAAATATGGGCACTTGCGTCAACATATGTACTTCTCGTGTTTGGAGTTTGGAATTTGGAAGTGACTTCATCGGAAACAGCTTCCATCAGTTTGTTGGGATTACTGATTCTTGACATTGCAAACAATATGTACTCAAAGGAAAATGCTGAAAATGACATGAGCCGCTGGTCAAAAGCAATTGTATCACGATGCGTGCACCTTTTGGTAGGAATTGCATCTTTAATCTTATTGTACGTGGGTATGGAAGATGAAGAAGGAACTGGTATAGGTGATAACTTAAATAACACTAATCTGACAAGGATCAACAAAGAATTCAATATGACCGCGGGTGCTTCACGAATAGCTGCTCAAAACCATACTGGGATCAACGATCATATTGAACTTCCAGCAGCTGTTAAAATTATGAGAGATGTAGCGTTTGTCTCAGCAATTGTCAAAATTCTTGGTATTTTGTTCTTCGCACAAACCCTTAAGCGCTTTTCAGCTGAAGCAACATTGCGTCAGATGTCAACTATTGGACTTCTCCTGAGTTCTTCTTTCGTCTGGGCATATCCAATTGTGAACGATACGATCGACACGTCAACGGATAATAACCTCGAGTGGGTGATCTTTTTGGGATTCGCTGCACGTATTGCAGATATGATTCAAGATGTTTATGTTCATCAAAAATACGAGTATTCGTACTTTTGGTACTTGTTTGAATGCAGACGGAAACAAGATGATCCTGAAGAAAGTGATATTGAAACTGCGCGAGCAGATAACCCACGCTCTTGGTTTGTCATCAGTGCTCTTGGAATTACAATTGGTATGCTGAGCCGAGTTATCGACGACAGCACAGATTTAGTCTCGAATAGGAGCGATAAACAAACGCACTGGGATGGAGTTTTACTGTCAGCTCTAATTTTGTCAGTAGCTCATCTACTTGTTGCATTGCTTCAATTGCTCAGTGAGAAAATACCTGAAGACAAGGACTTTCGCAAGAAATTTCGCTTGTTTGCATTGAGCCGCTCTCCAGCCATTCGTTTGGTGGTGACCACGACGGTGCTCGTCCTGCTCGGTATGTTAGTCTCTGAGATGGGTTTCCCAGGTTTGGAAGGAGAGGATCAGTACGGTTTGTTCAAGGCAAAGGACGCGCAGAAAGATAGCAAGCTCAGCGTCACGGCGAGGCAGTGGCACGCTCTCGGCGCGCTTGTCTCGTATGTGATTGCGGATCTGGTTGGTCACGTGTTCCTATAAATCAAAAAAGTGTATTTTCTAATGAGAGCGTCCTTGTGGCGCAAGCGTTTGTGTCCCTCCTCTCCCTACCCTCCTCTCGAGTTCCGCGTCGGCGCCTACGACGAGCAGATCCGCCTCGACATCCGCCGCACGTCCGATCACCCCTGGTTCGAGCCGCACCGGGAGACGCTCATCTCTATCCTGAACACCTTTTCCACCGTCAACCAGAGTTTCGGGTACCCGCAGGGGTTGAACTACCTCGTGTTTCCGCTATTCTACGTGTTCCACAACGACGCGCCCAAAACGTCGGTGGAGGACACCTTTTACGCGCTACAGAGTCTCGTGCGCATCGTGCTCCCCGTGTATCCGCTGAACAGCAAGGACACGTCCGCGCTCAGAGTCATCGAGTCGGTGAGCAACCTCGTGTGCCTCGAGTGCTGGGGCAAGGAGCCGGCGCTCGAGATCCTCTTTTCGGAGACGCACAAGCCGTTCGTCACGAGTCTGGTGACCTGCATGCTGCCCACGCTCTACGCCAACGTGTTCCAGCTCCAGGACACGCTTTTGCTCTGGGACAGAATCTTCGAGAAACCCGATTTTCACGCCATGTTCGACGCGTCGGTGCGCGTGCTCGTAGAGTCCATGCTGTACCACAAGAACATGTTCCTGCATCTCCCCGTCACCAAGTGCATGGAGCTCTTTCAGCGCACGCTCAAAGAGTCGATTTCCGTGTGCGCGTCCATTTGACATGGTGTATCTCCTGCGCACGTCCTTTGACGAGAATGAGTTTCACAGCGAAAGAGGCGCTCGAGCAGAGAGAGGCAGACGAGGACAAGCTGTACGCCATATTTTTCGGACACGCCCCGATGCAGCCGTGCGTCGAAAGGATCCACGCGTACTTGATGCGGCAGCCGCTGGAGATCAGGTACAAGAACGTGCTGGACAAGGTGCGCGAGTGCCACAACAGAGAGCCGAAGCTCGCGCTGATTCTGTTCGCGATGTGGCTGTGCCCCGAGCTCAAGCTGGAGCAAGGGTCCAACCCGATGCGCTCAGAACCCTTCATGCGGCACATTCAAAGGACGTGCATGGAAATGCTCAAGGGAAAGCACCTTTCGATGCAGGAGTTTGTCGTGCACGCGCTTACAGATTACATTGTTACACCAAAAGCTTAAATTTTTCTTCGTTTACGTACAGGTAGATCTTCCGGCAGGACCTCGTACTCGTCCTCCGAATCCGACTCGGTGACCAAATCTTCAAAGTCGTCGTCGTCTTCGTCCTCCTCCGAGTCGGGTTCGTACTCGCTCGGCTCCTCCTCGGAGCTCTCCCCGAACAGCTCCTCGACGATCTCCTCGTGCGTGTGCGTGCCGAGCTGCTTCACGATGGCTTTGAGTGGCAGCGGATCGGCGCCGCACTGGAAAATCTGATCGGGGTACCACCCGCATATGGCGTCTAGATCCTTCTTATCGATCGCGCTTATCACTTTGTACGTTTTACCGTAAAAGCACACCATATCGAACGTGCGTGTTTTCGCGCTGATTCTCTGCAGGTACACCGCGTCAGGCAGCGGCAGCTTGAGCTTGTCCTCGAGNCTCAGAATGCCCTCCGGGAANAANTACACGTCCGACATGCTCTTGACGAGCTTCCCGCGCACGACCACGTCGAGTTCCGGCAGATCCGGAAGACTCGCGTTCACGCTGTCGATTTTCTCCTCGTCCTCGTCTCCCTTGCACTTGAGCCACGATATCTGGCAGAACGTGTTCGACTTCAAAGACACCACCGACGCGTACTCAGCGGTGCCGGAACAGCGCACGATGTGCGTAGGAGACTCCACGAGGTTCGGATCGCTGACGAGACGCATGATTGCTGTGTCCTGCTCCCTTTTAATACACCATATTTTTTGTTCGCAACCATGGTGTACTTCCCCCTCGCGACGCGCTCTTAGAGCATGAGCGGCTTGCAGAACTACGGCAACACGTGCTACATGAACGCCGTGGTGCAGCTGTTGCGCTACACCAAACCCGTGGTCAAGCGGCTGGTGGACGCCGCGCCGTCGGACGACAACGTGCGGCTGTTTATGGACCTGCTATACCAGGGCGGCAGGGTCAAGCCTTTCCTGCGCGTGCTCGAGGAGATGGGGTTCGATCCGCGCATGCAGCACGACGCGCACGAGTTCATGATCACCATGCTGGACAAGCTGTACGAGTCGGTAGATCTGCCCAACCCCTTCGAGGGCACCATGCGCACGGTGCTCCGATGCGCGAACGGACACGAAAGTAAAAGCACGCAAAAGTTCGTCTGCCTCTCGATCAACGGCGGAGTGGAGGACGGCGTCGTCGAGCTCCTCGAGCCGGAGGTCGTCGAGTGCAAGTGCGAGGAGTGCGACTGCACCACGATGACGAAGCACACTTTTCTCGAGCCGGGTGACGCCGTCTGCGTGCACTTCAAAAGGTTCAATACCGAGCGCAAGCTCAGGTACGAGGTGCCGATCTGCACCGAGTGGAACGGCTACAAACTGGTCGGATCGTGCAACCACGTGGGTTCTATGCACGGCGGACACTATACCGCCACCGTTTTGACTGGAGACGGTTGGCGCGCGATCAACGATGAGCATGTTTCCGTCGTCAACAAACTTCCGAAATCCTCCAAGGTACCCTATATAATGGTGTACGTGAAAGAATAAGTATGGCGCAAAACATGTCGACGCCCAACGAACTTCTCGACGTCTCGGACAACCGCTTCGTGCTGCACCCCATCAAGCACCCCGACATCTTCGAGATGGGCAAAAAAGCCATCGCCTCGTTCTGGCAGGTCGAGGAGCTCGATTTCAACAACGACGTGCAGGAGTTCCAGAGAATGAGCGACGACGAGAGACACTTTGTGCTGCAGATTCTCGCCTTCTTCGCGTCGGCGGACGGCATCGTGATCGAGAATCTCGTAGAGAATTTTTGCGCAGAGGTTCAGTTGCCGGAAGCGCGCTATTTTTACAGCTACCAATCCTTCAACGAGCAGATCCACTCGGAAACCTACGCGCGCCTACTCCAAGTGTACGCAGGAGACGGCGTCACCGAGCTGCTCAAAGAGGCGCAAGCGTCGCCTCCCGTCATTGCCAAAACCGAGTTTGCCAAGAAACACTTTGACATCGACGAGCCGGATCCGCACAAATCGTTCGCCAAACGTCTCATCGCGTTCGCGTGCGTCGAGGGCATTAATTTTTCCGCCTCCTTTTGCGGCATTTATTGGGTCAGCAGCCGCAAGTACGAGTGCAGGGCGCTCACGCTCTCCAACGAGTTCATCGCGCGCGACGAGGGATCTCACCGCGACTTTGCCATCAAACTGTACAACAAATTCATGCACAACCTCACCGACGAGGAGATCACCGACATTGTGAAAGAGTCGGTGGCGGTAGAGGAAGTGTGGGTCAAGCACGCGCTGCCCGAATCGCTCACCGGCATGAACCAGGCGCTGATGATTCAGTACGTGCGCTTCACCGCAGACAGTCTCCTTTTGGCGCTAGGCGCTCCGGCGTACTACAACGCGCAGCAGCCGTTCGCGTTCATGGACATGATCAGCGCCGAAGGTAAAACCAATTTTTTCGAACGACGCGTATCCGAGTACGCGCTGTCGAGCGCCTCGGAAGAGTTCAACATAGACGCCGATTTCTAGAAACGTAATGTATTTTTTCTGTATCTCTTTGGTATTTCTAGATCCGCGTAGAATCCCTTACCTGAACCCATCTTCACAGTTTCAGTGCTGTATTCTTGCTTGCGTTTGATCCACAAGGTTACCGACAACACCAAGTCCAACAACAGGCACGCCCCCGCCAACCACCAAACATCCGTGTCGTACAAAACTTGAAAAGAAACCGCCGCAACCGCCCATAAAAGCGCGTGTAGGTACATCTCTCTATAACCATACTTTTGCATCATTTTGGGCGGGGTCGTACAAGTTTGCTTCTTGCACCACGATTTGCACCATGCGATGGGGTTTTTGTTGTTTTGTATGCACACCGCTAAGACGAGGAACAGAACAGCAGTCAGAATCGCGTACGCCGTCCACGCCAAGTGGTACACGACTTTGTCGTCCACATACCCTGCGTAAAAGTAAAGGAACACCGTGTACGCGCGCACTGTCAGAGATAGAGCGTACAGTGTCTTTTTAATTTTATTCGACTTGACATTCGACTTGACATTCGACTCATTTGCGTCCGTGCACTGTTTGTCTATGACAAACAGAACAGCAAAGCCAAGCGCAATAAACACGTACATGTGCCACAACGAGTGCATGTAAAAGTTATCCGAGGGCAACACGAAAAAAATACACGCGAACACCGCATAGAATACTGCTGTCCATAAATGATTCGTGTTATATTCTGGTTTTTTACGGATCTTGAAGATTAGGTATGCTATACCAAAGAACAAAACCACTCCAGCAATGAGAGTCGTAAACGAAAACGAACTGTCTATGGCATTACTATCGACATAAATAGCAAGAATGTATAATACTACAATGACGACTATTATGACAGACCCACGTACCTTCATGTTTTCCACGTGGTCAAGATAGATAAGAATCACAGCAATCAGAAGTATGCCTACAGAAGTCATGTCCGCAGTTTTAAAAAAAGCGTTGCTTCTGTCAGAATGATGCCCTATGGAGAAAACGAGCGTCACTAAAATCAGTATAAAGATCAGATAGTCGATGTATTTTGAGGATGATTTATGCTGTATGCTTATGTAAAGCAGGGTCAGGGGAAATAACGCAAACACGTGGCTCACTACATCAAAAATATCTTTCCATTCCATTGTTACACTTTAGCTATGACTAAATACTCCACACCATCAAACGCAGCGCATCAGGATACTCGAGCGTGATTTTCAGACAGTGAGGCTCCCACTTGTACGTGTAGTCTTGGTAGCTGTTCATGTCGATTTGCACCAGCTCCTGTTCGGGTTTGGACATGTTGACGTGCAGCGTGCTGTTCACCCACTTGTGGAACTGCATGCCGAACATCTTGCCCTCAGCACCCTCCACATTGAACTTTCCCGCACCCGCAATCTGAGGCGAGAACACGCGCGCCTTGATGTCGTCTCCGTAGTTGCTCCACAGCTGGATGAGCATGAAGCAGAACACCGCCGTCGCCATGATGCCCATCATCACGCGGCAGGTGCTGTGCAGGCAGCTGCGACGACGCACGACGGGGGTATTTCCGATGAGCGACTTTGTCTCTCTGAGCTTGTGATCCGCCTGTATGTCCGAATCTTCTGCCATTTCGATACCCGTCTCCTCGTCGGCGTACTCGTCGATTTTGTGCGCCTTGGTCATTTTCACATTCGACGTCGCATATATATAGGGAGGCTCTACAACTAAATGTACACGCAAAACGAGGACATATACAAGCGGGTGCAGTTCTACGCGTTCATAGGCACGTTGGCGGCGCAGTGCGTGGCTCTAGGGTTGCTCATGTCCGATCAGGGAATCAGCGTGTTCTTGAAACTTCCGCTGATTGTCATCGATATGGGGTTCGCGCTGCTGTGTCTGACGCGCGGCGGGTGCCTGCGCGCGAAGGGCATGCTGAACATAAAGCCGGGGAGTCTTGGCAACCTGTTTCTGTACGGCATCAGCACCGCGCTCATGATTTTCCGCACGCTCATCTTCCACGAGCGCAACGACTGCATGATCGACGACTGCGACACATGGTTGGAAACGAACATCGTCGCGCTGTCCGCGTCGCTGCTGCTGTGGATGTTCGTCGACTACGAGCCGCCAAAGCACCACAAGAAGCACCATAAGCATCACAAGCATCATAAGCACGATAAAAAGCATAAGAAGCATAAGGAGCCTCCTGAGGTTCCTAAGGTTCCCGAGGTTCCCGAGATCGTCAAGCCACCAGGCAAGCCACCAGGCAAGCCACCAGGCAATCCAAATCTGCGCAGACGTGCGAGGCGTATGGTGTTCGCTCCCATACCGCCTCAGAACAAAGAACCTCCTCCGCTCAAGCTTCGCCTGGTATAAAGCCTCGCAGCGCGATGCAAATGTACAAGAGCACGTATCTGGCGGTGCGCGTGCACACGGAGGACGAGGCGCTGCGCATAGAGCCTAGCGGGAACACCGACACGATGCTGTGGCTGATCGACGTGTACGATCTGGGGCAGAGCGCCAAGTGCGCCGAGGCGGTCAAGCGTCTGATTCTGCGCGACTACCACGCGCTGCACGAGAGGGTTCCCGGCATGCTGCCTCGCTGGACCAAGGGCATGATGGCGTGGGTGACGTACCTGAACGCGCTGGTGCCCTGCTACGACTACGACGAGCAGTGGGTCGTGCGCAACCACTTTATGATCCAGAAGAATCCGGAAAACTGGTCGGTGGAAACGATGCTCACGGCGCTCGACGCGCTCGCGATCCGCTGGACCAAGGCGCACGCGCTGGACAGAGACAAGCTGCAGCAGTACCTGCACTGCGTCTGGAGCTGCGCCAAGAAGTGGACGATGCACCTGCACGAGAAGGTCGAGCCGGGTCTGCACGAGGGGGACATGATGAAGGTGCACCCCAGAGTGGTGCTCGCGTGTCTGTCGCGCTTCTTCTGGTTCAACAAGACGCTGGATTTGCACGCGGCGTATCCGCGCGAAACGATAAAGGTCAAGTACAACAACTTTTTCGAGCGCGAGCTCAGGCACTTCGTGCTGCGCAAGTTCAGGGACCAGCTTCTGAACACGCTGTGGGACCACCTGTCGCATCCGGGAGATCTCGAGATCGCGTCGCACGACCAGCTCGGCGACAATATTTCGACCTACTCGGCGCTCTACAAGAGACAGCCGGTGTGCCTGCTGCAGAAAGCGCAAAAGTCGATGCTGTTCGACGAGCCAGAGGAGGTGCGGCGCAAGTACCCCAACCCGACGGACATCAAGATCGTGCAGACGTACTTTCAGAACACGTTCAAGATGGACTTTGCCAAGTTCTTCGTGTGCTTCGAGCGCAACCACTGCAAGCACGAAAGGGCGGTGCGCGAGAGCGCAGTGCCGATCATCGTCGAGTCCTTCCGCAAGTACTCGGTGGTGCATAACGGCAAGGCGTACGGCTTCGGATCCTTTGCGGACGCCTTTGCTATTTGGCTGAAGTTTGCCAACAAACCGTACCGCCTCGATCTCACCGAGCTGCGAGAGAAAATGTTCGGCGAGTCTACGGCGTCTGCGCAAAGCACTATATACGAGCTCGATGTGTAGTGAAATGAACTACGCAATGGAAATGGTGGACGAGGACGAGAGGTGCGCGCTCGAGGAACCCTCGCTCGGAGTGTGCCCTCTGTGCAAGTACCAGGACGACAACATCATCCAGAAAATGAACGGCGTGCTGCAGAAACTCACGGGGAACGTGGAACCCGACGAGATCTACTGCGTCGTCGCCGACATGTACAAGAGACACACCGCGCCGCTGATCCGACAGGGGAAAACGCCGATGGAGATCTCTCCGGAGCTTTGCAAGGAGCACTACCTGAAGCACGTCGTGAATCCGCAGCAGCAGGTGCAGGACGACATTCACTACTGCTGCAAACTGCAAAGGCACTACAAGAAAAATATCGGCGTCAAAAACACGCACTCTGGGTTGGTCACGCTCAATCCGCACCACGTCAACGAGTACGTCAAGATATCCAAACACAAGCTGGAGCTCGTCAAGTACCTCAACACCATGACAAAACGAAAAGAGACGAACGACGTCGCGCAACAGCCGTATGCATTCTCATCCTAAATTAGTCACTATATATAGGTCGCGCAAATCACTAAAATGAACACAGTACTCGGTAAGCGAGAGCGTCCCCCCTACTCCAAGCACTTTTACCCCTCGGGTCCAGGCGCCATGCCTCCGGTCAGCAACCGCCCCGCGGGTCCCTCCGTGCCCCCGACGCGCTCTCTGGGTCCTCAGCTCGGCGTCAACATCCCCGTGCAGTCGCGCAGCACCGTCAAGTACCTAGAGACAAACCCCACAGGGTCCATTCCGCTGATGATCCGCCCATGGCAGGATCTCTACGAGAAGGACTACGCCCCCGGGTGCCTCATCTTTTGCAAGCAGGACAAGTCGGGACGCTCTCCGCTGATCACCTGCGCCGACGTGCCCACCATGAACTACCTGCTCGCGCAGGGGCACAACGGAGATCCCACCGAGAAGAAAGTCATGTTCGACGACTACGAGTTCTTCGGCGTGTTCCGCAACGACGCCGGCAAGCAGGTGGACCACATGGGGTTCCCCATGTACACCAACGTCAAACAGCGGCTCATCCAGTGCGACGTATACGGCAGAGCCAAAGTCGCCAATTTCTGGGGAAGAAAACTCCGTACAGGAGACTCTCTAGAAATCGCGCTCATTTTCAAAAATATCGCTCAAATCAAAAAACCCAACCGCGCAGGCATCGCCATGCCGAGAACACCAAGACTCCAACTCGTGCCCCTCATCAACGGCTGCACGCCGGGAACCAACGTAAAACCACCTGATCTCGATTATGCCCCTTTGCCCGGCGGTAATAAAAAAAATGTTCTATCATACATGAAAGACAACGGCGGATTTATTGAGCAGATGCTGAATGTCCCTGCTATCCGAGCTGCATGTCTAGACAGGGTGTTGAAAAAATGGCGGATCGGGGTCGTGAGCCAGTCTGCCTTCGAGCCTCCGTCGGACACCAACATTACGCTCGCGATGCACAGCTCGCAGCAGCGCACGCACCTGCCGCAAGTCGAAATACTCATGATATAAGAAACATTTAATGAACAAAATTTCATGACTATTTAGACATGCGCGCATGTATAGAAATGAGCGTCCCCCTTGCACGACGATTGGCAGGTCCCTCTTTCCAGTTTAACGTGCGCTTTGATCAGCAGCTGATGACAAAGCGCAGAGAGGGAGCCTCGAACACGCTGACGCTCAACAGCGGCGCGACGAAGCTCTCCTTTGTGTCCGAATACGAGGTCTTCGACGTCAAGGAGGGCGAGATCGTCGTTGCTATTCGCCAGCCGGGGCGCATCTCGGACGGTTTTTGCCGGTGCTTTTCCTCGCTCAACGGGTGGCAGAAAAGGGATGTCCAGGGCGCAGATGATGCAGTCACAAAACAGAGAATTAAAGCGAACGGGAGTAACCCATTACAGTTCGTCGGCGTCGCGGTCACCGAGCACAAGGCGGAGAGGATCATGAAGGTGGATCAGGGATTCGTGGTGATGGCGAGCGGCATCACTACGGTGGTGAACAACTCGAACGATACGTTCCATCCGGGAATGAAGCTCACGTGGGATATTTGCAGCAAGTATCCTGTGCAGCACGGCGTTCACTCTAGGAAAGTGCAGTTCATGTTTCGCAAGGCGGAAGTAGGCGACGAAGTGGTCGCCAAGGCGCTGAGCTACAGCAAACCGAAGTCTACGGTGGATATTCTGCTTCACCCTGTGAATTAAACGCGCGCATATAAAAATAAGTTTTGTTTTTTAAATGTCTCTACCAGATCTAGGTACTCATCAAACCCTCGCGCTCAACGCCATCATCGACGCCAGGCGCCAGACACCTCCGGAGCTCTCTGTATGGGAGCGCACGCGCCACTTTTTCGCCAGGAAACAGCTGCCTCAGTTGCTCGGCACGTCGCTCACCACGCTCAAGCAGCAGGGGTTCATCCCCGAAGACTTCATCGAGTTCGAGATTCCCTGGGACAAGATACCCTACTCGATCGACGACTGCGCGGCGTTCGGCTTCACCTTTGATCACATGCTCGCCATGAACTTTCAACCCCACCACTTCAAACAGTTCGAGTGGCGCCACTACAGGCAGATGCGCGTGGACGCCGACGCCATGCTCAAAACATGCCTGTCCGTGCACGATCTCATCGCGCTCAAATTCACGCCACAACAACTGCACCAACTCAAATGGTCGTGGGCGAAACTCAAAGGCATCGGCGCCACGCCAGAAAACATCAACATGAGCGCCTCCGATCAACAACTCTACTTTAAACAAACCACACAACAAGTGCAACGATCCATCGGCGCCTTCAAATTCTAAAAACGAAGACCTTCGGCGCCCCCCACAGCTTTGCGCCCCCGATATACCCCAGGGTTAGGACCACCTTTATTTTTTCCAAATCGATATTGTTCCACTTTCTTTACTTTTCTATTTCTTGATTCATCAATTTGCTTACTTTGAGCTCTTTGTTCAGCAGCTTTTCTGTTTTTTTCTTGTTGGACCCTATATCGTGCAGCTCGTATTTTATCTTGAGATTTGTCTCTGTCTGCTTGTCCAAATTTTGGTTGCCTTACTGGATCAATTCGATCTCTTTCAGATCTTACTTTATCACCTAATTTCCTATTTTTTTGTTTGATCCTATCTTGTGCAGCTCGTCTTCTAGCTCGACCTTCGTCTCTTTCTGCTTTTCTTTCTAATTGTTTAGCTTGTTTTTCTTCAGCTTGACGTTCTTTTTCTAGACGTTTTTTTTCTTTACGTTTTTTTTCTATACGATCGGCTTCCTCAGCGGCTTTTAATTGTTTTTCATCGATTTCTTTTTGCTTCTCATATACATAATCTTTTATACTTTGTTCACTGGTATTACCAGCTCTCACTGCTTCATAGTATATATCTGTATACTCATCGAAAAATTCATTAAGTATATCTTGAATCTGTCCATCAGTCATTTTTGTAGGGTCTTTCTCCTCTTCATTTTCATCTTCCTCAGGCTCTTCCTCAGACTCTTCCTCAGACTCTTCCTCGAAATCATCACCATAGTCATTATCCATATCCTTATTATCTTGTTTGGGTTGAAGTGATTTTACTTCTAGTTCTTTATTCATATTCTCCATTTTTTCTTCTCTGAGTTTAGTTTCGTTCTCTAATTCTTGTACTTTTTTATTCATATTCTCCATTCTCTCTTGTCTGAGTTCAGCTTCTCTTTCTAAAACTTCAGCTTGTTCATCTATAAGTTTTAATATTTTTTCCAAATAACCCACATAGTCATCCACAGTTTCATTATTTTTTATCGCATGTCGTTTCAGTTTTTCTTGAAGCTTTTCTAAGAGCTTCATTTTTTTACCTATTAATGCTATGGCTGTAGAAACCACTGCGATTAATGTATATTTATTATTCATTTGATATTTTTCCTCAATAATTTTATTAAAAAACGGAATCACCATATTCATTACGGTAGATTTTTCAATAATAAATTGTTTAATTTTTGATACCATTTCGTAAAAGCTTAATTTTTTCCCGGGTGCTATTTTTGACATAATCATCTTAAATTCGGCAGTATATGTTTCAAAAGATTCTTTTATAGTTTTGTTTGGCATCGTTAGTGATTCTAAAAAGTCTAATTCAGAATTATTAACAGAAGGTTGATCTCGACGAATAATGGTTGGATTCGGACGTTCCTCATACGCTTGCATATGCTCTTCAATTTTTATTAGCGTATTAACATCACCAACTGTTTTTTCTATCGCTTCTAGCTTATCTAGTCGTTTACGTATAGCAGAATAATCTGAATGTACTTTTACTTCTGCTTGCGACATAATATGTGGGTTTTTTTCTCTCGATGGGTCCTCAGTACCACCTTTTAATATCTGTAATCCATATCTATGTTCATTTAAACTACCCTCAATACCTTGTAGCTTTTTTGTTAGCTTGTCTACTGTATCCTCTATTTGTAGAGCTTCTCTTATCACTGCTTCGTCGGCAGTATTTATTACAGAACCAGTAGGTATCTGATTCATATCTGTTATAAAATTTGCGATTTTTTCTATTGGTTCTTTGGCATGTCCTAAACCTGATTTTTTCTCTTTAGCAATATCTGTATCCATATTGACTAACTTATTTAGTGCACTTATTATATTACCTAGAATAGCTTCTAGATCTTTTATAGAACCTAATAAGTTAATATCATTTATATATTCATCTTCTGCTGAGTCTTCTGCTGAGTATTCTGCTGAGTCTTCTACTGAGTCTATTTGTTTCTTTCTATTTACAATCTTTTTTAATCCTTCTGTTAATCTGTTGTACTTTGTTTCTATATCTTTGAGCTCCTTTATTTTTTCTTGAAAAATCGATTTATTTGTGATTGGTAATAAATTATTTTCTGTTTTCGTTGCCCCACGTATGTCAAGAGTTTCTAAAGCATTTGTATATTCAGCCATAACATATCGAGCCTTAGAAGTAATTCGTGAAATTGACGAATTACGAAAAATATCTTTCATTTTATCTAGCATGTTGCGTAACCTTTGTACTTCTTTTAGTATATTCAATGGTTCACTAGATGCATCGTCTGGCTTACTGAGAAATAATCCATCAGCTTTTAAAAAACTTTTGGGCGAAAGAATACGTTTGACGTTCTCGACATCATTTTTCATTTTGACTATGATGTTTACCAAATTAGAATTGTTATCCTCGTTGGTGCTTAGTGAGTTTTGTAGTGATGTCTTAAGTTTTATATAATCATTTGAATCTTCTTTGAGTCCTTTCACCTGGTTCAAAAGTTCTTTCAGATCATCTCCATATCCTTCAGGATTAAAATCTTTCAAACCTTCCTCTGTACGCAATGACTTTAGATCTTTTAGTAACATTTCATACAGTTTCAGATTCGACCAAATGTTTTCAACAAGCAGAGTATCGCGTATATTATTAGCAATGGGTGCTTTATCTGGTTGTTGATCACCATCCAACGTACTTAACGCATTGCGTAGCTTTACATAGTCATTCGAATCTTCTTTGAGTTCTTTCACCTGCTTCAAAAGTTCTTTCAGATCATCTCCATAATTAGTTGGATTAAAATTATTCAAACCTTCCTCTGTACACAATGACTTTAGATCTTTTAATAGCTTTTTATATTTTTCATGTGAATCTTTATTTCTGTTGAATAAGCGCTTAATATACGTAAGAGGTTGATCATTAGAATTTTCTGTGATCCATTTTTGCACTTCTTCGAGTTTATTTAATTTTTCTTGCATTTTATCCTTCTCCTGTTCCATCTGCTGCTTCTGATCCAGTTCCTGATTCTTCTCCTGCTCCAGCTCCTCCGCCTTCTTCTCCAGCTCCTCCTTCTCCTGCTCTAGCTCCGCCACCTTCTTCTCCAGCTCCTCCACCTTCTCCTCATTTTCTGTGAGCTCTTTGATTCGCTCCAATGCCGGATGTTCAACCACGCTGAGATTCAGCTTATCTAGAATTTTACGCAGTATGTCTTTGTCTCCATAACTTCGATGCTCTCTGTTCTCTTCTTCCAATGTGCGCTTATCACGCTGATGTGTCTCCTTCATAGCGTGTAGAGCTTCTGCGTGCAATTCTCTCATTTCCCTCAGCTCTTCTCTGTGCATCTCCTGCAGTCTCTGTATTTCTTGCGTATACATAGTCTGCATCATCTGCATGCTCTGCATGCTCTGCATGCTCTGCATGCTCTGCATATTGGGCGGCATCATCTGCGGATACACATATGGTAGTGCTGACGGTGCTGACGGTGCTTGCGGTGCTTGTGAAGCCTGCGATGCCTTTTTTTCTAGCTCTTCTATTTTTTCCTCGAGATCTCTTAGCTTTGTACGATCAGCTTGTCTATGGTCAACTGCTCGCCGAGCTACTCGTCGTTGTGTTCGTTCAATTGATTTTTTTTGTTCTTCAGCCAGTTTTTCAGCTAGATTCTTTGCTGTCAGGTTATCATTCAATTTTTTTACTTCTTCTTGCAGTCTTTCTATTTTTTTTTGCTGGCGTTTTTTCTCCGCTTCATTCTCCGCTTCATTCTCCGCTTCATTCTTCGCTTCATTCTCCGCTTCATTCTCCGCTTCAATCTCCGCTTCAATCTCTGCATCATCTTGCTGAAATTTATCCTGCTCGTCTGTAGCTTCTAACGCTGCATCTGGTTCACCCACGTTTATGATATTTGCCGCTGTAGTTGAAGATGTACCTTCTGGAATACTAATAAATTCAGGGTCATTAGTTTTCCCCTGTGCTTCAGTAGTTGGTTTTTTTCCCTGTGCTTCCGATACGAGTTGCTCTTTCAGGGAATTTATTTCTTTCATATCTGCGGCACTTTGTATTGCGGCGCCTTGCGCCATACCATAGCTTTGTCCTTTACGGAACCACATGCGCTGTTCCGTATTTTTGTACAGGTTCATTATGCAGGCGCAGACTGATACTTATAGGCGGAATATTTATACTTGTATTTTCTCTCAAATGTCTCACGTGCGCGTAGAGGAGATACAGCAGTCGGTGGCGATACCTTGGATGGATATTATTATCTGCGGTGTGATTATTACCTTAATTGTACTTAAATTTAAAACCTAAATGCTTTGAAGTCGTTTCCATTTCTCTCTGAGTCCTTTTCGTATGATGCTTACGTCCAGCACCGACGACGCGTTCCGTATCCACGGTTTGTGGCACGATTTGCACAGGTAGATCGACTCTCTCGTGCCGCGCACCTGTATGTTCTCCAGGTGTTGTCTCGAGCGGCACCACTCGCATCGCACCGTCCGAAACAGGTGTCCGTTCTCCATGCAGCACCCGCAAAAGAATCCGTTGTACATGTGCTTTGGGTTGTACTTCATAAAGTTGCCGCACTGTGGACAAATCGTGTACAAGCTCCCGTAGAACTGCAGTACGTTGCCTATCAACGAGATTTTCTGCAGTTCGATCGACGCGCACAGCGAGTTCATCTCTTCTTTTCGCCTCTCCTTTGCCGACTTGCGCATTTCCTTTTCGCACGCGTCTACGGCGACTTCCCACTCGTACGACTCGGTGTGTCTCTTTTTGTCGACCTTGTCGCACCTTTTGCCGCAGTACATCTTCCCGTCGTTGTCGTCTACTAGAACGCGCGCCTGTCCATACGCGTGAATATTGTGTATCTTCTTTGCGGTGCGGTACGCGACAAAGCCTTTGAACTGCTGGCACTCCATGCAGATCAGCGTGGTGCCGATCGTGTGGTGCAGCTCCTCTCCGTCTCTGACGTTGTGCATCTGCCTCAGCGCTTGGATCTGCCTCACCGTGATGTGCGTCGGCAGGGTGAACATCCTCACGTTGATTTTCCTGTCGTACGCTCTCGCGAGCGCGCGCACGATCTCGAACTCCTCTCTCTTCAAGCCTCCAATGAACGCGCGGATCGTGCTCCGAGATCCGGTGGTGTTGTACGTCTTCTGAAACCCGATCATTTTCTGGATCGTGTCTTTCGAGACGTTGAACAGCGACAGCCACTCGAGGGGCATCGGCTTCAGCGGCTCGCGGATCAGCATCTGGTACATGAGATCAAAGTGCTGGTGCCTTCCCGACGCCAATCCGAGCAGATCGTCGTGGTGCTCGCACTCGTGCATGAGCACCCTGCAGAACGCGTGCTTCCGGGGACGGTACAGGTGCGGCTGCATGCGGTTGATCGACGTCAGAAATCGCTCGACGCCGACGAACGCCATGATGTCGTCCTCCGAGAGCATGGCTCTCACAGAGTCCATGGTGCTCGTGACGCGCTGCTCAAAGTCCTCCCACTTGTACCGCACGATGAGCTCCTCGCGCAGCGCGGGGATGTGCTTGGTAGCAAAGATGAGGTACTCTTTGATCGTGAAGAACAGCAGCTGTTGGTGCCGGCTCTGCATGAACACGAGGAAGCTCTTGCGCGACATTTTGGAAAACACCTCGTATATTTTCTTGCGGATTCTCAGCGGGGGGCGCTTGCATCCTCGGTAGGCGCCCAGCATCGAGCACTTTAGCGCGTGCAGCACAAACTCGAACACGTGATCGTGCACTTTGCAGTAGTTGAGCATGATCATCGTCAGACTTCGAATCTGGCATCTCTGCGGCGTGCTCTTGCTCAGAAGATGCACGATCGGCGACATCTTTCCGTTGTCCGACCAGAAGGAGCACTTCATGAGATCGACCACGTGGTCGGGCAGCATGCCCTCGTGGTACGCCAGCTTGGGCGAGGGCATGAGCTGCTCGATCGGCGCGCCGAACCCCGCGTCCTCGCACAGGTGCTCGTCCGACGTGTCGTGCTTTTCCATGTACAGCATCAGAGGAATGTACATGTCCTGCTGCAAACTCAGCAGGTACTTGATCTCCCCCGTCTGACTCTGCATGAGCGTGTCCAGCTTGTCCACGACAAATCCCACCGCGTTGTAGATGCGCCCACCCGACGAGGGATTCCAAAGCCTCGACACGTGCTCTCCTATCTTGAACGCGACGTGCGAAAAGTGATCGTTGAACAGAAACGCGTCCGGGTGCCCCAGAAACTGCTGCTTCAGCAGTTCGAAGTCGACGAACGGGTAGTGTCCTCTTTGCCCAGGCTGGACCTGGGCAGATGCGTTAAAAAAGGCGTTTTCCATTGCGTGTAGGTGCGTTTGCCGTTGACGAGCGCGAATTTGTACGCGTTTCTCACGTGCAGCGCTACCGGCGCCACCACTCCCTCCCAAACGGTGCGCTTGGATAGCAGGCAGTCTTCCAGACGGTACTCGCCGTCGATATTGACAAAGTTGTAGTAGTCCTGCACGAGACAGTCTTCGCGCATGCCTGTTCCCGCGGCTCTGGCGCTGACGACCATGCGCGCGATTTGAAGGCGCTTGCAGAGAATGCACGGCGCGCGCTGAAGAGGATACCGCTTGGTTTCCTCGTACATTTTGAGCTGCGAAGGAAGCAGAAACTCTCGCAGCGTGAAGCCGTTGGTGCTGGCTTGCGGAATGAAATTGCCCTCGCAGCTCTCCTCCATGGAGCACGCGCGCTGATCTCCAGTGGGTTCGCACATGAACGACTCTTCGTACTTGCGCGTGACGCCCTCGATCGAATCGCGCATCTTGTCGACTCCCTGAAAGGCGTTCATATCAAAGTTGGAGATCGGAGTCTTTTGCATCTGCTTGCGCACGTACTCGGTGTCCCAAGGAGACACGTACTTGTACGGCTCGTTCTCGTTCTGGCGATTGAAAAAGTGCGTGGCGACGACGGTTTTGGGCACTTCGCTGTCGAACTCGCCAGACATCTGCAGGATTTCGGGGTGCGTTTCCGCGGTGACTCTCTGTCGCTTGGCTTTGCGCGTGATCTGAAAGGCGTGCGTCGGCTCGGGCATCGCCTGACTGAACTGCTCGTCGAAACTCATTTTAGACATCTCGTTCCTCACAGATACACCATATTTATACTCACAATCTATGATGAATGCACCTGCAGTTTGCCGTTCTGCTGCTCTCCCGCATTTGTGCCAAACGCAAGTTCAAAATAAGAGGGCGCGTCAAGTGGCTCAGTCTGATCGACATTCTGTTCGCGCAGAACGTCTACGATCCGATCTACTGGGCGGCGTGGGTGCTGTGGTGCTTCTGGTGGGACGTCTACGACAGGAAGTGGTGCGCGACGGCGGGAGGCATGGGGGGGATCATCGTGGCGCTGCGCTCGCTGTGGGTGATTCAAACAAACACGTTTATATACATTCCCGCGGTGCTGTCGTCGATGGTGATGACCTACTGCGGTTTCTACGAGGCTCTATTCGTCTAAAACTTGATCGCGACGCTGTTGCGCGGACAGTCGGGCGTCGTCATGTCGCGAATACGGTTGTACAGCTTGTGAGGGTGCAGCGACACGGGAACGTCCTTTCCCGCGGCGCGCAGCGCACCCGCCACGATCTCGCTGCAGAACCACGTGCTCTTTCCCTCCGTCGTCGACGCGCCGCTCGAGAACGGCTGCAGGTAGTACCCCGCCTTGTTGAATCCGTCGCCCACGTGATCCTGGCAGAACTTGAACGCCGCCTTGACCTGCTCCCTCGAGGCGCTCACAGAGCGGAACTGCCACTGCTTGCGGCTGAACCGCTTCTGATCCAGGAACACCTTGCCACCGTAGTGAATGCTGCAGGAACGACCCACAATATCCTGCGCGCTCTCCCTGTCCACGAACACCACCTCGGCGTGAATCATCGGGTTGTCGGCTCCCGCCACCCAGGACGCCGCCTTGTTGAGAATGTGAGACTCCAAGAGCTCGGAATCCGCCGGCAAAAACGCCACGTACATGCGCATTCTTCAGACGGCATCGTAGCTTTATACCCCCCTCGACGCATACGCCTGATCCTGCTGCATCAACGCCAAATCGGGGTCGGCGAATCTGCTCAAACCATATTCTAGTTTACTTGTTAAAACTTTTTCTTCTCTGGTCAAAACACTTGAAATTTCAAATAACATCCGTTGGAGTTCCTCATTCGAAAGTTTGTATAATTCAGACATATATTTGTCTTTGTTATAAATGATTTCCCATTTTACTAGATTTCTATCCTTAGCTACATTTGATTTGGTCCTTTTTTTAATATCTTGTATATTTGGAAACATGTTAAACATTGTTTCATTCATCATAAGCATTATTTTTTTGGCTCGCAATATTCTATAGTATGTAAATTCCTCCACAGATATATTGGTTTTAAAATATTCTTTGGTCACATTACAGATATCTTTGAACGAATCATCTGTAACTTTACTTTCACCACCCACATTGTTAGACTGTATAAAAAAATCTTCTACCTCAAAATAATGTTGTTTTAATTTTGTCAGAAATCCACTTTTCTTTTCTTTTGATAAAAGACTAAAATTCAGTTTTCTGGCTGTTTTCGGCTTATTTCCTAGAAGTTCTCGACTATACATAAATTTCTCAAATTTCGCTATGTTATCGAATAATCTACTATTATCTAAAATTCTTTCTTTTTTTTCTTTTTTTCTTATGCTATATAGATTATTATTGATTTTTGTATCGTCAGTGAATACGGATGCAACCCTATCAAGTGTACCTGGAGTTTCAATCGGAAAATCTCGACCATATGTCGGAGTAAATGGAGGGGACATCGGATTATCTAAAGATCCCTCAGATAAAGGGGACACCGGATTATCCTTAGATTCTGGACTAATTAATCGTCTCTGTTTCGTATTCGGTGACATTTCACCTGAATTAGGTTGCGAAGGGGGTTTTGGGGAGATAAGATAATTTCCATTTGCTATATCATCACTCATTTTTTGAAATTGATCCATCATGTCAGCTTCCATGCGTCGTATTGTTGTTAATAATGATGCTTTATTTTTAATTCTTTCCTGCTTAGTATTTGATTTTAGCACTTTGCTCAACGAACTATTTAATTTTTTAGTATCTTCTTCCGAAGTTTCTTTCAAAGTATTAAGTCGTATTATCTCTTCTTCCAATTCAGTGTTATCTTCAGCAATTTGCAGTGCAAAATCAAGCTCAGCTTTCGTGTTTCTGTTAGTATCGTTTTCAAACGTTTCAGACAGATTTATAAGATATTCTTTCACCATGGGAGTCGAAAATTGTATTGCTTCTTGTATTCTCAGTTCTTCGTCTGCAGTTCTTTTCAACATTTCTTCACGTTTAAAGTCCAATGCTCTTACAATTTGATTTATTTCTTCAACACTCATTCTATCTGTTACTTTACTTTTAATACCTGAAACTACGCTAGGGGACATACTTGATGGGATCAACATTCTAGGTCTGCTTCCAGGTCCATTCTTTATTTGAGACTTTCTTAACAAGCTTGCTAGAACGTTTGCGTAATTGGTTCTTGCATTTTTTACCTGTAGTGCTTGAGTTTCTCGTGCTTTAAAATTCTGCATATCTGCTTCTGAAAAGTGATACTCATATTGATGCATGGTGTATTCGAGTATATTTTGAGCATAAAGTCCTAGATTAATGAGTTGTACTATTTCTGTGTGTGTTTTTCCGTTCAGCCACAATCTATACAACTGTTCTCGTTTCTCTTCGCCATTTATATTGTATGTTTGTAGCATCTCCACAAATGTCAGTGGCTGAATTTTTGTTCGGAGCATTTCTTCTGTCAGTGCAAGGTTCTTCTGTTGCCACTCTTTTTTAAAATTTCTCTTGGGTGGAGGATTCAGTCGCAGGTGTGGTTGGGAAGCCTTAGCTCTATTATATCTTTCCCATTCTCGTTTCCACACGTACTCTTCTCTTTTTAATTGCTTTACTTCTTTCTTACGTTTTTCTTCGAATGCTCTCTGAGCTTTACGATACGCCATTTGGTAAGGAGCAGAGCGAAATGAGGCTGGCGATTTTACAGCACGTTTGCCGTTTAATAAAAGTATTCTCCATCCGGTAGTTATTTTCTCGTCGTGGGAAATACACTCTTTTAAATGCTCCATTCGAACCAACTTGTTGTAAAAAAATGCTGCAAGTGATTGTGTTAATGGATCTTTATACATCGCTCTCACGCGATCTTCTAGCGAAAGCGGGGGAGAAGTCGCGTTTGAACTCTGTGCCCAGACTTCTTCAGACAGCGTTGGTTGCTTCTCAGGTATATTCGATACCGAAAAGGGTTTTTCTAGAGCTACATACTCATATTTATTATTTGCAGCTTTCCACGCACTATCGAATGCTTTTTCTGCATTTCGGATTGCAGCGTTGATATTATTCAATGGGTTTTTTCCTTTGGTGATATCCTCAATCCAGTCATCGTACCGCGGAGACAACTCTTTGTAGAGACAGAGATCCAGCGTCGGTATCGACGACTCATACGCTGTTGTTCGCATATCGAGTTTGTACGGCACTCGAGGTCGCATAGGCAGGCGCTTTTGCGGGGACGGATCGTTATCGTAGAGTTTCATCTCTTTGAGATACTCCTGAGACTCGGCGTAGTACTGACGTAGATCGTCGAGCATCGCGGCGTTCATGGCGGCGAACGCTGTTCCGTACAATGCCATCACATGTCGCTTCTTCACCGGAGTAAACTGTTCTGGGTATTTCGGACCCGTACCTATCAATGTTATTGGACCTCCACCCGGTTGCAGGGACGTATTGTTAGTACCATCCCACCCAACACTGCGCACGTGTCCGCGATCAAAAAGTCGTGTGTAGTTATCGTACGTCATCAAATTTTCGCGCAAAATCGGTTTTGCAGGACGTCCTGAGCGAATTTTTTCCGTCAGCACGCTCATCGCGTTGCACACTTGGTGGGGTGTCAACATTTTCAATGTATGCGGATTGTATTTATAGGGATGAGATTACTAGAATGTGGAAGTCACAACGCGTGCGACGCCTGAAACCGGTGCACTGGGCACTGGTGTTCCTTTTCTTCGTGCTCACTCTGGCGTGGATGCTCACGGATACCTCCTCCGGCGTGGTGTACAGACATTCGGTGCGCCACTCGGACGCCGCCGACCGAGTGCTGCATCTCGACGACGCCTACAGAAAGAAGATTCAAGCGCTCGAACCCCACATGCGCAGCTTCTGCGACAGGGGCAGCGACATCGTGTACGGTCACAATCTTCTCGTCAACGACGTCATCTTCAACGACTACATCTTCCACGTCTGCGGCGGTCAGACGTGGCTCAACGCAAGAATCACCGTCAAGACGGAGGAGATGGTCGGCTGCCAGGAAGAGTACGCCAGCATATTCCGCTCGGTGCCGCGCGCCAAGAAGATCAGCATGAAGGCGATCGACGTCAGCACGTGGGCGGAAAGAGAGGTGCTCGCCGAGGGAAAAGTCGCTTGCGTGTGGCAGCACGCCGTGGATATTCTGGATCACAAGTGGGCGGGACTCTAACCATTATTTACATGCGAGGAGCGCAACACAACATGGATCTTGAACGTTACTTTGTGTGCAACAGGTGCAGGCGCTACACCAACGGCGTGCTGTCCATCGGAAGGTGGGAGTGCTCCTACCATCCGGGTCACGAGGAGTACGTCACCATCAACGGCGAGGAGATATGCCGCTTCTCCTGCTGCAAGCAGCGAGTGCGCGCGCTCAAGTACCACGATCTCGGCGTTCTTATGGGACAGAGCGAGCACTGCGTGCGACGTCCCAAAGGTTGCACGCCGTGCGACTGCGGAGACGATCTGACTCCCGTGCACGTGGACGACATGCTCGACTACCTCACAGACATCGACTACGCGCAGTGGAAAGGATTCGACAGCCGCACCATGACGCTGCACCGCGCTAAAGAGGTACGTGACGGTACGCCGCATGCTTGAGTCTGCCTATGCGATGCGCCCACATGCGCGCGAGCACCGCGTGCCCCGCCCACGCGCACGCGCACAGCGCCGCCCACACGTAGTCGGGAACCCACGTGTCCAGCAGCCAGTACGCCGACACCAAACTCGCCAGGAACGCGACGAAAAACTCGTACACCGAAAACTTGTCCGCCACCGCGCTGTCCTCTCCGACGGCGTGCAGACGGTTGTGCCACACAGGATACATGCTGTTGGCGTAGTCGCAGCCGCCCATGATACCGTACAGGAACAGCGCTACCGTGTCCATCGTGCAATTCGGAGTGATCGCGTAGTTCTGCAGCAGCCGGTACACCCACAGCACGTGCAGCCAGTGAGAGTAAAAACGCCTGTAAGACTCCATTTTCATTTCGAATACCCTAAAAACGCATAAATACTACGCCATATTAGCATCCAGCCACGTCATCGCCTCGTCCACGCCGTGCCCCGTCTTGACCGACACGTCGAACATGCGCCACATCTCTCCCCGGATTTGCCAGCGCAGCTCCTCGGAACACGTCGCGTTCTGATCCTGCTTGTTGTTCAGTATGAGAAAAGGCTTGTCCTCCAGAGTCGGGTACGCCATCACGCGCTGAATCTCACGCATGGCGCACGGTAGACGCTTAGCGTCCGTGCCGTCCACGACGAAAATCACGGCGTCGGCGGTGTGGTACATGCATCCCCACAACTCGCGCACCGTGTCCTGTCCGCACGTGTCGGCGATCTGCAACTTCCTGTTGTGCAGGAGGACGGAATGAATCACGAAACCCATCGTCGGCAGAGGATCCGTCGTCTCGCCGAAACGCAGCCGGTGCACGAGCGCCGTTTTGCCGGCGCCGTCCAAACCGAGCACCACCACAAACTTGTCGTCCTCAAAGTAACTCTGCACCCACGACAACACGCCTCCCATTTCGCCAACGATTCGTGAGACTAAATACATTTAATTTGCGTACATATATAAGCACGAAAAATTATCATAAACATGGCTCACGGTGCACCACACATTCCAAACGAATTCGGATCCGTCGGAGAACCCCAGGACGGCAACATCTTTCATCCCTTCTTCGGCACTCCCAACGGATACCACGCCGAGGTGAGGGCAGACGATCAGCTCGCGCACGAAACGTACAACCTACCAAAGGCGTACGAAGGTAAAAACAAAAGACTCGAGGACGTGCTCGACTTTCTCATCCGCAAAGAGGATGAGTTCTACACGCGCGATTTGATGCCCTGGGAATTTACGGAAGATCTTCATATAGTATGGGATGTATGGAAATTCAACCGTACTCTAGCTGACGTCGTTCCGGAACAGGGGATTTCCCGCCTAGTTACTCAGGAGTCTGAGCGCCATACCGATAATCTTATT
The DNA here is from genome assembly GCA_002721785.1 of Halieaceae bacterium. GTDB lineage: Bacteria > Pseudomonadota > Gammaproteobacteria > Pseudomonadales > Halieaceae > Luminiphilus. The sequence goes on along the minus strand of PBLO01000044.1, from coordinate 3,494 downwards.
CGCCGCGGTTTGGGGTTTCAGCTCGAGCACGGCTTTATGACGACAGAAAAAGGGCGCAAAAACTATGCGCTCAATTTGCAGCAAATCTCTGATGCGGTTCATACGACATGTTACTTTGGCGTAATGCACGCTCTTTTCGCAGGGCACAACTACTACAAAGAGTACCGTAGGAAATTTGCGCGCTTTGTCAAATCTCCCCGCACGCTATTCAAACACGAGCGCCAGATGTGGGCGTGCCTGCAGAAGGACATTAAGGGACTATACATACTTGACGCAGAGGTCAAGCATTTCATGAAGACGCAGGGCGTTACACCGGACGTGATGGTGCTGCCTCCCAAAGCCGGTATCTACGTGAGTATGGTGCCGCCTACCGAGACAACGTACTCGGAGCGTGGTCCAGGCGCGCACGAGGCGCTCACCGACGGACGCACTGGAATCACCACTTTCCGAGGCTCCAAGGTCTTCGAAGCGCAGGCGTTCGACGTAGACTTTCGCAACGAGTTCATCGATCTCACAGGACGTCCCCGCATGATTGGTGACTATTTCGTGATTCCCGGAAGAAGCAACCCACACAACATCTCTGAAATCATGGCACAAGCCGTGCGCCACATGCGCAAACTCGCCGCTGGAGCTATTCCACAACGCATTCCGCTGCTCGACGATGGTGGTGGTGGAGGGACACATGGTGGTGCTGCTGCTGCTGCTCCACCTGATCCTGTTACTGATTTCTTTGCAGGGTTGGCACGTGAAGAGGAACCCTACATTCATATCTACAGCGCAGATCAGGATAACTGGGTCAAGATTACCTACGAGGAAGCCAACTCTCACGCGTTCAACGCCTCTGCGGAACGCGAACTCGTCGGACGTCTCTTCGACGAACTCCAAAAGAAACTACATAAAACTGCCCAAGATTTTCACAACGAAGGCGAGCGCCGCGTGAGTCTCAAAAGTACTCCGAGAGACAAGAAAAACGTTGCAGCGCACTTTATCGGACACGAGCGTGATGCAAATACCGATATCTCGGATTACATTGGATCTGGTGCTAATGCTGCTGCTAATGTTCAAGCTGCTCAATTGGCTATTGCTGCTGGTACTGGTACCCTCGAAGGAGTCGGTCAAGCCGCTAGAGGTCTCGGCGCTGCACCTGACGCAATCACAGAAATTTATAACGCAGTAAGTGCTATTGCTGCTGGTAATGCAAATCTACTACGTGTTCTCAATAGACTCAAAGGTGTGAATGTGAAGTTGAATGGCATAAATACTACAATTAATAATTTGAAGCGAAACGACGTAGATATTGGTGCAGCTCCTGGTGTAGGTGGGAATCCTCCGGCTGGTGTTCGAGCAGACGTTGTACACGGGGCATGCAGAGATCTTTCCTCATTGAACGAGGCTATGCACTACATGAAGTACGTGTTCGACGCCAACGCGGACAAGTACAGTTACGATATTCTTATCATGCGTCCGTTCGCCACGTACACGATGCACAGCGCAATCATCGCAAAAGGCGGGAAGGATCTTGGGTGTGTCTTTCACGGACATCACGATTTTCAGCTGAGTGACAATGTTGCTACAAAGACGCACTTTGGTAATTACACATTTTACAGCAAAGCCGTCGTGAAGACGCCGCGCAATTATACGATCGTGCCCGACTGCTTTGCGCAGGGGTACATCTCCGGAGAAGGCGCTGAGTTCTTTACACCGTCTGTGAATGGTCAGAGAGCTTTAGCCGCTGGTGGTGGTTTTGAACCTGTCAACGAAAAAGGCAGTCTTTCGGAAGCGATTATTGCTGGCAGTCTCGGCACTCCCGAGTGCAAACAATCCTTGATCGCCTGGCGCATCCCTCGCGGTCACGGCAAAAAGCTTGCCGAGGCGATCGATATCATGGGACGCTTCAGCAACTTCCACCGCGACTTTGAAGCCGGCAGCGACGATCACTTCCCCGGAGCCTCCATTCTGCGTTCTATGGAGAACATCGAGGAGCTCGATCAGAACCGCCACGACGAGCACTACCTGCACCAGGTGCAGCAGATCAACACCGTGTGCTTCCGCGGCGCGCAGTGGACCAACGGCGTGTTCTCGCACCGCAACAGGGGTCATTGGGGAAATCATGTGTACCCGGGTGTACTCCCGGTGCGCGACGGCGCCATTAGCCACATGGACCCACAGCAGTCGCCTAAAATCGGAGACACGATGGTTGAGTTCGACTAATATATACACGACATATACTTTTAAAAAAATGGATTCCTTAATTGACTACATGCACTACCTAAAACTAGAAATCGCCCAACTCCGCGCCCAACTCGCCGACGCACTCGCCGAACGCAAACTCTACGAACCCCTGCTTAAAGAGTACTGCGAAGCCAAAGAACAACCCATGCCCGAACTCGAACCCATGCCCCAAAAAACCATGGGATTCTTCGAATGGGTGAAAACACTAACTTAAACTGCTTCCATTATGGCAGGCAGTTCGATGACAGGTGCCCTCACATGTCTTGGTGTGCCTGTGGGCGTCCTGTTAGGTGCTATTGGTATCTCGGTGAGTATCTCGGTGAGTATCTCGGTGGGTTCTTCCTCTATGGTTTCGTCGCACCCTGTATCGCACTCCATCTGCCTCAGCTCGGCTTCCAGTTCGGTCTCGTCAAACTCCTGCAGCGAGGACGAGCTCAGCAGATCCGTTACGTCGGCGAGATCCTCCGCCATTTCCTCCATTTTTGCCTGCAGGTCCTCTATTTTGTCTATGGGATTGTACTTGGAAAAGCTGCGAAACACCGACGTGCTGCTGCGAATGGCGTCCACCTGCATCTTGGTCACCTCCAGCTGCTCCAACGCGTACTGTTTTTGCACGCACACAGCGATCTTTGCGTGGCACTGCTCTATATGAAAATCAAGCATTTTCTTTTTCCGAAGCAGCGCCATTTTGCTGCTCTTATGTTTCGAAGCCTTGAACTGCCGCAAAGTGTCCGCACGGATGTTCACATACTTTGTGCACATCTCCTGCAGCATGCCTTCCACCTTGCGATGTGCCACCAGCGCGTCCTGCACCGAGACGCGCTTCCGGAAGCAATCAAACATTTCTTCCGCGTCAACTCTTATAAATAGCACCGCGTATCTCCAAATGATCGACAAGTGTTTCATGCACGGCAAGTGGTACTACAGCATAGAAGACATCGAAAACGCCATTTGCAGCGACGCGGGTCCCTGCCAGATGCGGCTTCTGCTGCCCCAAATGAACAAAGTCGATACGGTAGACAACTGGATCTCGCAGTCCTCGCTGCTCGAGTTTCTCAAGTGGTACGGCGAAGCGGCGCCCTCGGGGTACCTCTACACGCTGGGGCAACTGGAAAAGGCAGTGCGCGCAGATATGAAGCAGCGGCGCGCCATGAGCCGCAAGTACAGGTGGGAGATTGCGTGGAGGCAGGGGTACAGGTGCCTGCACTGCAACGAGCTGCTTCACTTTAAGGCGTTCGATATCGATCATATCAAGGAACTGC
>PBLO01000011.1 GCA_002721785.1 Halieaceae bacterium | reverse complement strand
CTACGATGAGCAGACGCTCCGGGAGTTCGGGTAAATCAAAGATTTCGTTCGAGGTCAGCGCCAGCTCAATACCGGGAATGTCGGGTCGTGCGGGCCAGGTGCCGGTGGCGAGCAGAATCTTCTCGGCACGGTAATGCGCGTCTCCGACAGCCACTTCTTGGGGACCGGTCAGCCGCCCGTGACCCTGAATAATGTCGACGCCAGGCGCCTCGAGGAGGCGTTCATAAATGGCATTCAAACGCGCAATTTCTTTGGTCTTATTGTCCCGTAGGGTGCTCCAGTCGAAGGTGACCCCCTCCGACTGCCAGCCAAAACCTGTGGATTCGCGCCATGCCGCAGCGTATTCGCTGGCATACACGTAGAGCTTCTTGGGTATGCAGCCTAGATTGACGCAGGTGCCACCGAGCGCGGCTTCTTCGATTACCGCCACCCGAGCCCCGAACTCAGCGCTTTTGCGCGCCGCTCTAACACCTCCAGAGCCTGCACCAATCACCAGCAGGTCGTAGTCAAAATTCTGTGTCATGAAATCACCAAGAAATCACACTGTCGTGTCGCGTTGCGCAATTTCAATATCAGGGGGCTTCGCTTAGAGTCCGCTCGTTAACAACACATGATGGATGCGACACCAAACCATGCTGAACTTTTACACACTTGGAAGCATACACCGAATCCTGACTGCGCCACTTTTCGCCTCGTTACTGCTCTGCCTGTTTCCTGCGTTCGCGTCGGCGGACTCGGATCTCCCGGAGGCCGCTGGCGTCACCTCGGCGCGCATTGAGTTGCTCGATCACTCGGTCATTTTTGGTGAGATCACAGACATACATGACGGTGAAATCTTTGTGTCTACCGAGCTAATGGGCGACGTGTCGATCGCGCTGTCATCGATTCTGAACCTCGAATCGAATCAGGACATTGAATTGCTAACGACTGAACAAGAGACGCTGGCCCTGTCCTCGCTGACGGTTGTCGATGGTGAGCTGGTTTTGGATGACGCCGACACCATGGCGCTGGACCAGCTTGATGTCGCGAACCCTGAGGAATGGGAGCAGGGTCATGGTTACCGTATGTCGGGGCGCACAACGAGTGCCTTTGAGTTCAACCGGGGTAATACCGACACCGATGAATTCAATCTGGATCTAGAGACGATATTTGAGAGCCGCCGTGACCGCATTACGCTTCGTGCTGATTACGAGGACTCCAGCTCGATCGTGTTCACGCCTGTCCCTGACGGCGATCCGATTCGTGAAAGCACTTCGACTGCTGATAACTGGGCCGTAGTGGGCAAGTACGACTACTTTCTGACGGACCCCCGTAACTATCTGGGCGTGAATGTCGGATTTAACGGGGATGCGTTGGCAGACGTTCGCCGCCGGTCCTATATCGGCCCGTACTTTGGCCGCAAGTTACTCACCCGAGACACGCTCAAGCTTGATGCCGAGCTGGGTATCTCGTATGTGGATACGGACTTCAGGGCGGCTGACGATGATTCCTACACCGGTGTTAATCTCAACCTGACCGCCGAAACACAACTCTTCGATAGCGCACTGAAGCTTTATTTCAGACAGGTCAATATCGTCAATCTATCGTCCATGCAGAAGTCGATCTACCGCACCACCGTGGGACTGCGCTTTCCCCTGCTATTTGGCCTTGAAGCGGCGGCTGAGGCGACGGCCGATTACGACGGCGGTGCAGCAGAGGGTAAGGAGAAGCTCGACGAAGCGCTAAAATTCCGGGTCGGCTACACCTGGTAAACCCCATGAGCAGGTCTCAACGCAGTGACATCAGCTTCCTTCCGTTAGGCGGCTGTGGAGAGATTGGCATGAACTTCAATCTCTTCGGACATGACGGACAATGGATTGCAGTGGACTGCGGGATCACCTTGGAGCAGGTGCCGGGTGCGGTTCGTCCTGCGGTGCAGATGCCAGATTTGGGATTCATTGCGGCCCGCCGGGAGCAGCTGGTCGGGCTGATCGTGACGCACGCCCACGAGGACCACCTCGGCGCGTTACCTTACCTGTGGGAGCAGCTGCAGTGTCCGGTCTACGCGACGCCTTTTGCGGCGGCCGTATTGCGTCACAAGACACGTGGCCGGCGAGGCACGCTCCCCAATCCACTGATCGAGGTAGAACCCGGTGAGACCATCGCCTTGGGCCCCTTCGGCGTCGAGTGGTTGCCGATTACACACTCCACCCCCGAAACCTGCGCGCTGAGCATCACCGCGGGTGACTCGCGCATTCTGCATACCGCCGATTGGAAGATTGATCCCGATCCTGTGGTCGGGTCGGCGTGGTCAGCTAGGCGCTTCAAGGAACTGGGCGACGCAGGCATCGACGCTGTGATTTGTGACTCAACGAATGCACTGCAGGCGGGACATTCACCCTCTGAGGGAGAGGTGGCGGTAGGGCTGGGTCGCGCTGTTGCCGCTTGTGAGGGGCGCGTCGTGGTCGGGTGCTTCTCCAGTAACGTTGCGCGCATGCATACCCTAGCCAAGATTGCCGCCAAGACGGGACGGTATCTGGGCGTGTTGGGCCGCTCCGCTTCGGGTATGGCTCGCTGCGCCCAGCAAGTGGGCTTGCTGCCGCCCGAGTTCCAACCTATTCATGCGGAACACCTCGGATACCTGCCCCCTCCTGAAGTGCTGGCTGTGGCGACGGGTAGTCAGGGTGAGTGGGGTGCGGCCTTGCATCGACTCATGAATCAATCTCATCCGGACGTGGCATTGGATGCTGGGGACACGGTCATTTTGTCGTCCAAAACTATTCCGGGTAATGAGGCCTCGGTGACCCGCCTGATAGAAGGTTTTAGGGCGAGGGGTATTACGGTGATATCGGCGGATGAGAGCGCTGAGCCGTTGCACGCGTCAGGGCATCCCTGCCAAGGCGAGCTGACGGATCTCTATCAAATACTCAAACCTAACTTGGTCGTCCCCGTGCACGGCGAGCGTGCGCATATGGCGGCGAATGCTGATGTGGCCAAGCGCGCTGGTGTGGCCGCGACGCTAACTGGTCAGAACGGCGATCTGTTCTATTTGAGCCCAACGCCTGGCGTTCGTCGTCGCTTCGCTGAGGTAGGGCGGTTGGAGTGGTGCGAGGACACTGAGCGATTGGTCAGTGTCGCCTGACTTGTGATTTAGTCCTCGATACCTGAGGCCCGTCTTGCCGCAGCCCGCTCCGCGTCTGCTGTGTTGATCCAGCGATAGGTCAGGTAGTACTTGAAGATGTTACCCACGTACTGAACCGTTTCCCGGCCCACTTTTTCGGCAACAATGACCTCGACGTTATCAAACCATTGGTTGGGGTCGTAACCGCGCTCCTCGGCCATCCGCCGCAGTCGTCTGATGCGTCCGGGACCCGCGTTATACGATGCCAAAGCCAGCAGTGAGCCATTCAATTCATCAAGTTCGGGCCCGCTGAAATAACGCTCCTTCAGAAACGCCATGTATTTCGCGCCCGCCTCAATATTGGGTTCGAGCTCCTCGATATTCGGGATAGCAACGTTCTTATCTTCGGCTGTACTGGGCAGAAGCTGCATGACACCGATTGCGCCCACATGGCTACGTACGCTCTGATCAAGGCGTGATTCCTGGAAGCCCTGTGCAGCCAGTAGCGTCGGGTCCATACCGTAATCCGTGCCATATTTGCGGAACAGGGCTGACAGCTTCCGGTAGCGACTCAGCTCTTCGACGCCGGCAGCATTTTCCGCCCAGTCGAAATCTCTGACGTAGCGATTGCGGATAATGTTGCCAAACAGCGTGCCCTCGCGATTGTCTTTCAGAAAAGTGTTCAAAAATTGCTTGAGCTGGGGGCTGCCCTGGCGAACTGCCCAGGCCAGTCTCGCCCCTTCGCGCAGGACGAGGTCCTCGCGCACCGACACGCGAGTAAAAACCTCTCGCCACATTTGCGGCTTGTAGCTGTCCACTATGGCCCAGGGCAACAGACCCGCGTTGACCATTTCGATCAAATCTTCATCTTCGAGAGATTCATCCACCGGTTCAATGCGAATGCCTGCTTTGCCCTGCGCCTTCAGTTGCTTGCTCAACTGCCCCACACTTTCGGCATAGCTGCTGGAGAGGCGGACGTAAACGGTTTTGCCTGACAAGTCCTCAAGCCCTCTGACCGGCGGTGCACTGGGACCTGTAATGAGGATCTCTTTGAGAGGTTTGCTGACCGGGTTGGTGAAGTCTATTGCCTCGCGACGGGCGTCAGTGATGGTGGTCCCTGCCATCACAATGTCCCCGTAACCGCTCTCGAGCGCGGGGAAAAGCTGATCGCGGGAGACGGGAATCACCGCGACCTGCACAGTGAGTAAGCCCGTTTTGAACGCCTCGTTAATCACCTTCTGCAATTTGTCGGCGTACTCTTGAACGCTGCCCCGCGGCCCGTCCTCGAGGAAATAACGCCCTGGCCCGTAGACCGTCAGCACACGGATGACTCTGCGCTCAACCATGGTGTCCAGGTCGCCGAAGTGGGGCATCACGCCGAAGCGCTTGAGGTTGCCGGAGCTCGCACCAGGTGTGCCGCTGCTCAGATCTTCGGCGCTGTCATGGGTATCGGGTGTGTCCAGGCTGGCGAGAACCTGATCTGGAGAAAGGAGCGGCGCCGTGGCCCCGGCGGGCGCTGATGCGCTGTCACCCGCATCAGGTACGTCGGCCAAAGTTTCGCCGCCGCATCCGGTGACCAACAGCAACAGCGCTAGGGTGTTGGTCAGCTTTTTTCCCGATGATGGAAGAGGCAGCATGTCAGCTAACGGTGGACGCATGAAAGGACGCTCCTTGATTGATCAGCGGCCCACATACAGGGCCACATTGGAGTGATTACACGACCTGACAGTCAAGCACCAACTTACCAAAATGTGTCCCCAATCGCATATGCTCATGGGCATCCAGCACAGCGTTGAGAGGGTATGTCTGATCAACGACTGGGCGAATATCGCCTGCAACCACACTAGGCCATATATGCTCACGGATGGCGCCGAAGCAGCGTGCTCTTTCGGTGGTCTCCAGTCTTCGAAGCGTACTGCCCGTGAGCGTCAGGCGCTTCATAAACAGCGTCGCAAGATTGATTTCGCTTTGCATGCCTCGCATGACACCAATGCATACAATCCGACCGTCGGGCGCGGCCAGGTCAAGGTTTGTCTGCGTGAGGTCACCTCCGGCAATGTCCAGAATGACATCAACGTGTCCCGCAAATCCCGCCGACTCGAATTGCGCCGCGAGATTGTCCTCCCGGTGATTAGCGACGAAGCGGGCGCCGAGTGCTTGCACTGCCTCGCAGCGCTGTGAAGACCCCGCCGTGGAGATGACCGTCGCGCCCATCATGCGCGCCATCTGCACACCGATTGAGCCGATACCACTGCTGCCACCATGAATGAGCACCGTCTCGCCCTTGGCCAGCCGGCCGCGCTCGAACACGTTGTACCAAACTGTCAACAGCGCCTCGGGCAGGGCGGCACCTTGTTCCGTGGTGAGTGTGTCCGGCAGAGTGAGGCAGTGATCCTCGCGCGCTATGGCGACGGACGCATAGCCCCCACCGTGAGTCAGCGCACAGACGCGATCCCCTACCTGAAGGTGGGTGCACTCCGGGCCGACGGCAACCACCTCGCCCGCCACCTCGAGACCGGGTATCGGTGAGGCGTCCTCGGGTGGTGGGTATAGGCCGAGTCGTTGCAGCACATCGGCGCGATTGATACCCGCATGGTGCACTTTAACCAGCACTTCCCCCCCGCCTGGCGTTGGGGCTGAATCAGTGGTGACATCCGCTGTCTCCGGTGTCGTGAAGGCGATGTAATGTCTATTCATACTCTGGGGTTGCCTGCTGTGTAGAGATGCGCTGTGGGGTGTCACTGACAATCGGGTGTCGCTAGACTAACCGAACAAGGGGTTTCTGGGAGCTTTCATCATGTTGCGTTCGATGCCGGTCAGGCGATTAAAGCGTGGCTTCAAATTGGGACTCATCAGGCTGCTGATTGGTAATAAAGCGGCGGGTGTTCATCTTTCTTATGTCGGTCAGGGGTCTGCGCGAGATTTATGCCGACGCGTTGCGGAGATAGGCCATACCGATGTGCTGGTCGTGACGGATAAGGCCTTGAGAGAGCTTGGCCTGGCAGAGCGGGCGTTGAGCGGCTTGGTGGAAGCCGGGGTGAATCTTCATTGGTATGCGGGCGTCGATCCCGACCCTACCTTTGGGCACGTTACAGAGGGCCGAGAGGTGCTTCGGTCAGCAGGCTGCACAGCGATCGTGGCGGTCGGCGGCGGCTCCTCGATGGACGCGGCAAAAATTATTGCCTGCACGCGTTCGAGTGACGAGTCGCCGGACAAGTGGGTGGGTTTGAATAAGATCCCGGACGACATTCTGCCGGTTTACGCGATCCCCACGACATCCGGCACCGGCAGTGAGGCCACTATGGGTGCTGTGATTAAGGACCCCGCAGAGCAACTCAAGCACATCATTGTCGGCGACGGATTGTTGCCTCAGGCGGTGGCACTGGACCCTGATTTACTGCTTAAGTTACCTGCACCGGTGACGGCTGCCACAGGCATCGATGCGCTGACTCATGGTATCGAGGCCTACATCTGCATTTGGGATCGTGGCACCCGAAAGGAAAATAGTCGGCTGGCGGTGCAAGGTGTCTTCCGCTGGCTCAAGCAGGCGGTTGATCACCCCGAAGATCTCGAGGCGCGCCAGGGGATGGCCGTTGCGGCTTACCATGCGGGTGTTGCGATTAATCAGGTGGGTGTCGGCAATATTCACGCTATCGCACACCAGCTCGGCGCTCGCTATGGCATTCCACACGGTCAAGCCAATGCATTGGCACTGCCGCATGTGCTGCGGGCTTGCTTGGCCGAAGCTGAGACAGCACTTGCAGAGCTTGCGGTGGTCACCGAGGTGTCGGATGCCGCGTCACCGGCGGCGCGCGCTCAAGCTTTTGTTGACGCCGTGACCGACCTCATCGCCAAGGTAGGCATTGCCCCGACTGATCCGCGTATCCAGTCAGCCGACTGGACCGACGTTGCGCATGCGGCGATGGATGAAAGTGATGGTTACGTCTCGCCCAGATTGTTGACGAAAGCAGAGATAATGGACACTTTGGAGCAGATTACGGCGCGCTGATTTGGTCTATCCACTTTGCAGTCAGCGACATAAACCGTTCATGCCCGGGGGTTGGCCCCTCAGAGCACGGGAATCCATGCGCCTCTTCGGTGAAGTGCTCGTGCTCGACGTTAACGCCCGCTACGGACAATTTTTTAGAGAGTCTCCTGCCATCATCCCGGAGAGGATCTCTTTCAGCGGTCACGAGCAGTGAGCGAGGAAATCCGTTGAACGTGGTGCGCCGCCCAGGGAACATGGTTTCTATTGATGGATCTGCCGGCGCCATTCCATCCAAGTAGGTATCAGTAAACCAGCGCATAATTGGGGTCGTTAGCGGCCCGCTCTTTGCGTGCTCAGTGTATGAGCGCATTTCAGCATGGTAGTGCTGCGTCGCGGGGTAAATCATGAGGCAGCCTCTCAAACGAGGCTCATCGGGCATTCTCGCTGCCGTCGCGAGAGTAAGATTGCCGCCCGCACTGTCCCCGGCCAATACAACCTCACCATTATTGGGAGCCAACGCGTTGAGGTTGTCGATAATCCAACGCGACGCCTCCATGGCGTCGTTATGAGCGGCGGGAAAAGGATGTTCTGGTGCAAGGCGATAGGCTACGGACATCAGCGAGCACTGTGTCCGTGATGCCAATAGCAGGCAAAAAGGGTGATGGGTCTCCAAGTCACCAATGGTCCAACCGCCGCCATGAAAATAAATGATAAGGGGTCGTTTGGGCGATCCGTGATACATCCGCGCCGCAACGGGACACTCTGGCAGTGGAAGTTGAAGGGAACTTGTATTGATTTCGGGGAGATCGGTATTTTCCCAGGCGAGTCGATTCATCCGCCGGTAATACCAGCGGAACGCAGCAACCTTGAGAGCATTTAAACGTTTTTTCACTGCATCTAGTCTGCGTCGATGTACCGCGCTTCGGGATCAGATTGGTATTCATATCGCCCGCTGGAATTGACCCGACGCTCGATGTTGCCGCGATGCCAGAGATAATTTAGGTGTGCAACGGTCTCGCCTGTTGCCATCTGAATCTCGTCGTCACCAATTTCGCGTCCAAACATGCAGTGGAAGCACTCGGGCAACATCTTGGGTTCCATCAGGAGGTCATAAAGATTCGCCAGAGCGAGGCGATGGCTGTCAATGATCTGATTGAGTCTGACCCGCACGCCCGTGAACGGCGCCTGGTGCGCGGGTAGTACCAGCAAATCCTCGGGCAACATCCCCAGCAGTCGTGTGCTCGAGGCCAGCCATGCTTCCAGAGGGTTACCATCGGGCTCGGTGGGGAACACTGATACATTGGGCGTGATGCGCGGCAGGATTTGGTCGCCGGCTATGACCAGCTGCAGTGCGGGGCAGTAGAGGCAGGCATGTTCCGGGGAGTGACCTTGTCCGGTCACAATCTGCCAGTACCGGCCCCCGATAGACAATGTCTGTCGGTCGCTCAGCCGCTGATAGTTGTGGGGGAGCGGCGTAGCGAACTGGCCAAAACTGCCGAAGCGCTCCCGATAGTTATCCAACTGCGCGTCGGAAAATCCGGTGCGGTGATAGAAGGTGGTCGCCGCCTCGGGCGCTTGCTCGCCGGTGTAGCCCATGATGAGACTGCCGGTGAGAAACTCGGCCTGCGTCATGTGTAGATCGCAGTGGAATCGCTCACAGAGCCAGCCTGCAAGGCCAATATGGTCTGGATGCATATGCGTGCAGATGACGCGCTTGACCGGCTTGCCGGCCATGAAGCCGTCAAACAGACCTTCCCACTGTGCCTTGGCCGAGTCGAGGTTGAGGCAGGTGTCAACGATGGTCCAACCATCGCCATCTTCAAGCAGCCACAAGTTGATGTGATTCAGCGGCCCGGGCATAGAAAATCTCACCCACCAGACCCCGGGAGCCACCTCAAAAGGCTCGTCGCCCGGGTGCTCCAGTCTGCCCCACGGGTAAACCAGCCCGCGGTATTGTTCGTCGACACGTTGCAGTGACATAGACCCTCACTTGGTGATGCGGAAGTGTGCGCGCCAGCGGCCGCGCTGTCCAGAAAGCTCTCCCCATGGGGTTACTGACAGCAACTGCATCGGGTGTGATACTCAAGGCAGCTGGATGATTCGCGGCGTGCAGTCTCCACTGTTGGCACGTCGCCACAGCCGCGCCCGTTTAGATTGCGCTACCTTTAGCTGCGCCGGACAACAGTCACGTGTCGGCGCAAAAACCTTACGACAGGGCAGTTTGCTCAGAGGAAAGCACCATGACCGCGACGCTCGATACGCAAGCTCTCAAGAAGCTGGATCAGGCGCATCATTTACACCCGTTTACCGACTTTGAGGACTATGCGCAGCACGGTGGGCGTATCGTGAGTCGCGCCGAGCACATCTACATCTACGATTCAGACGGCAACAAAATTCAGGATGGTATGTCCGGGTTATGGTGCTGCAACCTGGGGTACAGTCAGGACCGGATTAAGCAGGCCGTTGCGGAACAGCTCGCGGAGCTGCCTTTCTATAACAACTTCTTCAGATGCTCGAACCAGCCCGCAGCGGAACTGGCCGCACGGCTATGCGAGGTCACTCCAGAGCGTTTCCAGCACGTCTTCTTCACAAATTCTGGCTCTGAGGCCAACGACACCCAGATCAAATTTGTTCACCGCTACTTTGACTTACTGGGCAAACCCGACAAGAAGCTCATCATCAGCAGGCACAATGCGTACCACGGCAGTACCATTGGTGCGTCTTCGCTGGGCGGTATGTCAGCGATGCATAAGCAAACCATGGGTCTCGACTATGTTCACCATATTCAGCAGCCCCATTGGTTTGAGGAGGGCGCCGATTTAGATCCAGACGCCTTCGGCATTGCTGCCGCGCGTGAATTGGAACGCAAAATCGATGAGCTCGGCGAGGACAGGGTCGCGGCCTTTATCGCCGAACCTGTTCAGGGCGCAGGTGGCGTCATCGTCCCACCGGAATCCTACTGGCCGGAGGTGAAGCGCATCCTAGATGAGCGCGACATCCTGCTGATTTCTGATGAAGTCATTTGTGGTTTCGGCCGGACGGGTAAATGGTTTGGCTTCGAAACCTACGGTATTGAGCCTGATCTCGTGACGTTCGCAAAAGCCGTAACTAATGGCTATATGCCGCTGGGTGGCTGTTTGGTCAGCGATAAAATCTCCAGCGTCCTGCTCTCCGGTGGAGGCGAATTTGCTCACGGGCTGACGTACTCGGGTCACCCCACTTCCTGCGCCGCCGGGTTAGCTACGCTGGATATCCTTGAAGAGACACGCATTATCGAAGAGGGCGTGGTCGAGCTGGCGCCGTATTTTGCGAGTCGGCTGAGCGAGTTGGCCGATCACCCCATTGTCGGCCAGGTGCGAGTGAAGGGATTGTTCGCCGCTGCTGAGCTTGTGCGCGATAAGTCATCCCGGGAGCGACTGGCCCCCGATTCAGCTGCGGCGGTGCATTGCCGCGATACTGCGATTACGCAGGGTTTGATGGTCCGCCAGACAGGTGACGCGATGATCATGGCGCCGCCTTTCGTCACTGAGCGTGCCGAGATCGACTTCCTTGTCGATCAACTGGCGATTGCGCTGGATCGCACCGCCCAGCATTACGGCGTCATGCCCGCCGCCACTTGATCTGGGCCCTGCGGGGCCTCGTATCTAACCCGCTATGAGGCTGGTTGATCGATTCTGGTTTAACGCCGTGTGGTTTCAGGCCACTTGGTTTTGCTGTGTGCTGGGGCGCGAGCCCTGGGTGCCTGTGGCGCTCTTATCTTTAGCACTACATTTTTTTCTCGTTGAAGACCGTATGGTTGAGGCGCGCAGGCTCTTGCCGGTTGCGGCCGCAGGCATCGGTGTTGACGTATTGCTGACGCTGGCAGGCGTGTTTGATTTTGGCGTGGCGACCTTGGTGCCGCTCTGGCTGATTGTCTTGTGGTGGGTTTTCGCTGCCGCGATTTATCGCAGCTTTGCCAAAATCGGGCAGTCACTGTGGCTCGCGGCAATCCTTGGCGGCGTCGCGGTGCCGTTCAACTATATGGTCGGTGCAGGCTTCGGCGCGGTGTCACTGCCACTCGGCACGACGGTCAGCGCAGCAGTACTGGTCGCCGTATGGGTTGCGCTGTTGCCTATCCTCTATCGCATCAGCCATCGAATGGCGCCTGCGCAGTGAGAGTCGTTGTGTGGATTCCGCTTCTGTTGTGTTGGATGAGCAGTCATACGGTTGCCGATTTCTCGACCCTGCCAGGCTCGTTTGTATCAAACGGCGTACCGGCCTCCTCAGTCCGCGTCGCTATGGCGGACAGCACGAACGCTCAAGTCGCCCAAGCGACTGATGATGCATCCCTGCAACATGCGCCTCCCCTGGCTATTGATGATTGGCCCATGGTGGGTCAGGCAAGGCTCAAGGTACTGTTCTGGAACATTTATGACTCTGCGCTCTACACCCCGAGTGGTGTGTGGCAGGGTGAGGGGCCCTACCAGCTGTCACTGCATTACCTCCGCGACATCCCCGTCCATCAGTTGATCGAGCAGACCGATAAAGCCTGGCGGGAACAGGGACGCACTCATCCGCGTCAGGCGGAGTGGCTAGCGCAGCTGACGGACATCTGGCCTGATATCACCGAGGGCGACAATTTAGTGCTGAGCGTAGCCGCTAGCGGTCACAGCGGGTTCTGGTTCAACGGTGAATACATCGGTGCGATTCATGACGAGGCGTTCGGTCCGCTCTTTGGTGGCATCTGGCTCGACGCGGATACCCCGCAGCCGGCGCTCAGATCTCAGCTCATCAGCGGCGCGGGCGGCTAAACCGCAGATTCACCCGGCAGGTTGAGGTGGATCTACCCGTTTGAATTGAGCGAGTCCTCAGTGATAAGACAACAGAGGGTCCTCACCGCTGATGCCGGTATGACTGGTCAGTGCGTCAACGAATAGATAAAAGAGCTCAGCCTGCGAAGAAATATCGAGCTTGGCGTAGGCGTGTTTCCTATGAAGCTTCACGGTCTCTGCTGAAATACCCAGCTTTTCGGCCACCAGCCGGGTGCTGTGTCCCAGCAGTACCAGTTCGATGACTTGCTGCTCTCGTCGGGTCAAAACCGAGGAACCAAAGGCGCCCAGTGCGGAGTGCAGGCGGTCGCGAAGAGTGGATTCGCCGGTAGCGGGCGAGACGTCGGTCCAGTGCTGTCGGATCAGTGCCTCGATCGCAGGGAAGATCACCTCTAGTCGATCGATATGTCGCCTCGAGAATTTATGACCACTGTCTGTCATGCCCAGCGCTAAATTAACGAAGCCATCACTCAACGGGATCAACATCCCGCACTCGTCCGTAAAGCCGCAGTCGTGATACCAGGTACGAAAATATTCGCTCTCCTTAAAGCCCGTGGGCGCGAGCGTGGAGAGCTTGAAGACGCCATACTCTTGGTGCACGGCAGCGCTACGGTAAAAGGGGTCCAAGAGGAAAGGCCCTTTTACGTAACGGTCCAACGTGGTTTTGCCACGTCGATTGGGGGCACCGGTATATTCGATCGTGGGTGCTCCCGACTGGTAGTAGCGGATGAGTGAAATGTCATCCGCAGACATGAGTTCCCGGACACCGTCGCTCAGCACGCGAGGGAAGGCGCTGCTACCCAACGCAGAGACGGCTTCAGCGACGACGCGGGAGAATTCGGGCAGTGCGCTCATGGCTAAAGCTTAGCGGCTGAGCATCCCATCGCTCAAACTTTTTAGGGTGCTTTGGGCGCCGGCTTGACGGGCCCCGCACATCCCATCAGGGTGCGTATAGAGCGAGAGGGCCAAGAGGAGCCGTCAGCATGACTGCAACGCCGATCATTCTTCATCAATACGACATTTCGCCTTTCTCACAGAAGGCGCAAAAGATGCTGGCGCTAAAGGGCCTGTCTTGGACCAGCGTTGAGATGCCGATGATTGCGCCAAAGCCCCATGTAGAGGCGCTGACGGGGGGTTATCGCGGCACACCCGTGCTGCAGATGGGCGCTGATGTATTCGTTGATAACTGGATGATTGCCAGAGCGCTGGATGATGCCGCGCCCGATGCGCCTGCCATTAATGCGCGGGGGCCTTTGAGTGATGGGGCTCTATACGCCTGGGGCGAGCGATTGTTCACGCCCCTGCTGCATTCCGCGCTGGCGGCCTATCAGAGTCAGTGGGACGCTGACTTCCTTGCGGACCGAAAACGTGTCTTTCCTGATGTCGACTTTGACACGCTAGCCGTGGGTGATCCCGACCGTCACAGTCAGGTTCGCGCGTATCTCGGTGCGGTGGAGGCGGAACTCGCGCGTTGCGGGAACTACCTTGGCGGTGAGCAAGCAGATAGTTGGGATATTCATGTGTGGGGCATGGTCTGGATGATCCACAGTGCCTTGCCCGATTTGGTGCCCATCGCTGAAGGGTATTCCGGCGTGGTGGCGTGGTACGAGCGCATGGTGGCGCTGGGCACGGGTGCGCGAACGGATGCCGAGATCGCGGTCGCGTGGGAGTCCCTTAACGCCGCTGAACCCAGAGCGCTTCCTGCAACGGCCGCGGATGAGCCACTGAAAGCGTGGTTAGGCCAAAGTGTTCAGATCTCAGCAGGTTCTGCAGATCGGGGTGGCGCGAGGGGCCGCCTGTTGGCCATTGATCACGAGCAGGTGGTGTTAGCCGTAACGCCGATAGAAGGGATCGATGCGCAGGTATGGTTCCCGCGCTTCGGTTATCACCTCAGCTTGGATTCTTAGCGCGGCGCTTGCTTACGCTGTCTCGGAAAGATCCAGCGGGAACTGATAAAGCGGCTCTGCGCCGTTCTCGGTGACGATAAACACGTTCTCCATATGCGACGGGCCGAGCTTGCTGCCGAAGTACAGGCAATCAATGCTAATGACCATGCCCTCCTCGGCGATAAAGCCCTCTCTCGCGCCGTGTAGCCCCGTGCCCGGGTAGGGCACCGGGCTCTCGAGGGGCACAAGCCCGACCGAGTGCGCCACAACCAGCAATTTTTCTGGCGGGTCCAGCTTGGCTGCTGCGGGGATGCTATGGAAGTCGCAGATCTCTGCGGTATTCGCACCCGGCTTGAGGCGAGCGCTGATAGCTTCGAAGGTCTCGCGAACAGCCGCATATTGCTCTTTATACGCCTGCGATGCGGGGCCAATGTGGGCGGTGCGGTTGATATCAATCCAGAAATTTTTGTAGCGCCCCTGGGTTTCAAGGATGGCGATTTCGCCGCCCGCAAAGGGGCGGCTGACGGGAGTACGGAACAGGTCTGGGCGAAAAACCAGATCATAGGCACCGCCGAATAACATGGGGCTTCCGGGCAGTGGATCGACGTCGTGGTCGATCATAAAGTGTGCCACCGCTTTTTCGACCTCTGACCAGCTCTTGCCAACGCCGAGCTGTGAGACGGTATAGGCCATGATCTCGTCGGCGATGCGCCCGCTTTCACGCAAAGTAGCCAACTCGGCCGGCGTCTTCACGGCCCTGGCACCCAGCATGACCTCGAGTGCGTCCCCGGTCTGCTGGTGGCTGATGCTGCGCACCCGCGTAGCGACCCTGAGGTCGTCAAATAACACCCGATCATCGGGTGAAAGGTGTCTCGCAAGCGTCGCCGCAATGGTTTGGATAATGTCCTGTTCGCATTGACCCTCAACCTGTTCCATCACGGGTCCGAGCTCCGCGAGGAGATCTTCAGGGAGAGCAAGATGCGCATCCTCTGCGCGAGCGGTCTCACAAAAGTTGAGCATGTCGAAGGTGGCCAGGCGGTCGTAGTGAACCGGATATCCGCCACGCTGGGAGACGATCACCGAGATAATGCTGGCCTCCGGCAGGATCAGCACAACAGGTAGCTCGCTATCAGTGGGCACAAAGACGGCCGCAATCGGCTCCATTAAATGCCAGCCGTCCATCACCGAGGCAAAGGCCGATGCGTAAAAAATGTTGTCCTGGGTACTTAACAGTGCCCCTGCAGCATCGGTCCCGGCGAGGGCTCCGCGAATTCGTGCGATGGCGTCACGCGGCATATCGACTCTTTGCCTTTTTTTCGACTTTATTGAGGGCATTGGCGGTTCAGCCGCGCGGGCCCCTAACCCGCTTGTACGGAAATTATTTTATCAGTATTCTGAAACTTGTTGACGTTCAGCAAGGCTTGCCACATTGCGGCAGCCGTGCGGATCGCGCCACAGCTAACTAAAACAAATACAGGAAACACGCCATGACGACCAAAACCCCGACCGGGCGCTTCCCCGCTCGTAAGATGGCACTGTCGCTTGCCGTCGCACTCGCCTCGCAGGCTCTGCCTGCTATGGCACAGGATGACGAGGTCTCCGCTACCGCCCTTGAAGAGGTGGTGGTTACCGGAACCAAGCGAGACATCTCTCAGCAGGATCTGCCTGTTGCAGTCAGCACGATTACCGCTGCACAGCTTGAGAAGACTTTCCAGAATGATGTAACAGAGCTGGCGCAGTTGTCGCCGAACGTCACGCTGACCCCCCAGAACGGCTTTAACGCGATCGCCGGTGGTATGCGGGGTACGGGATTTATCTCGATTCTTGTTACCAAGGATCCCTCGGTTGGCTTGACGGTTGACGAATATGCCTTCAACCACGTGCAGTCACAGTTCGTTGAGATGTTCGATATCGAGCAAGTGGAAATCTTCCGCGGCCCGCAGGGCACGCTGTTTGGTAAGAACACCACCGGTGGCGCGATCGCGTTTACCACGGTCAAGCCAGAAGTAGGCGGCGAGTTGGCCGGTCGGTTTGAAGTGAACTACGGCCAATACCAGAGTAACGACAGTGATCTGGAGAAGTTCAAATTCGCCCTAAACGTCCCGCTCGGCGATACCCTGGCGGCGCGATTGTCATTAATCAGTGACCGCTCCGATGGTTACTGGAGCAACACCAAGCCAATGGGTGGAGATCTGCTGTGTTTCGCCTGTAGCGAAGTCACCGGTGATCCCAGCTCGCCATCGACTGACAGTATCCGCTCTACCTTCCCAACCACGGGTGATGGCCGCAACATTGGTGGTAAAGACGTGTTTGCGGGCAAGTTGAAATTCCGCTGGGAGCCTAACGACTGGATGGCCGCCGATTTGATTTTTGAGCACGTTGACGACGACTCAGAAACGCCGGCAACTGCTAACGACACGCCCTCCGGAGAAGGTTACATCTGGCCGATCATCGGCTTCCCCGGTTATCAGGATCAGGGCATCAGCGATCCTTTCATCACCGGTCAAAGCTACACCCAGAACAAGGTTATCGATATGGCCAGTGGCCACCAGATCGATGCTGACGGCATCTACCTGAACATGGAGTTCGATCTGGGCAACTACGTCGTGAAAGCCATCACGGGTATGCGCGACCAGGACGAGATTCTGGCCAGTACCTACACGGGTGAGGCCTACACGTCTCTGTACGATGCGAGCCGAAACACCACGCGTGAGACGAATCAGGTCGAACTGCGTATCGCGAGCCAGTACGACGGACCGTTTAACTTCGTGAGTGGTGCGGCGATGTACAACGACGATCTGGAGTTCGTTGTATTCGGTAACCTCGGCTTCTTCCTGCCTCTCGCAGGTGCGGATTTCTATCGAAACATGTACGAAGTTCAATATACCTCGCAGGATCGAAGCACCTGGGCGGTTTATGGTGACGGCTCCTTTGAGGTCACTGACCGATTGACACTGACAGGTGGTATTCGCTACACCCACGACGAGAAGGACTTTGTCCGCTTGAACCTGGGTACGGCGGCCAATCCGGTGAGTAACTTCATCTCGATCGACCAGTGGCAGGGCCCCTTCACGAACCCTCTCCCTGAGTCGGCGTTTGGTAACGTACAGAAGAACTCAGATACCTGGACCAAGACGACCTTCCGTTTGGTAGCAGACTACAAGTTCTCTGACGACCTGATGGGTTACGTGAGCTTTGCAACGGGCTTTGTCGCGGGTGGTTTCTCTGAGACCTGTGGTTCACCGACCTCATGTTCGGCATACGATTCCGAGGAAAACGAAAACCTCGAGATCGGCTTCAAGGCTGACCTGCTTGATGGTTCGCTTCGCTTGAATGCTGCTTACTTCAACACGACCTATGAGAGCCTGCAGCGCGACACCGTTGTGACCATCAAGGACGCGGCGGGTAACGACTTCCAGGAAACTCAGGCAGTGAACGTGGGTGAATCGACCGCTCAGGGTATTGAGGTTGAGATGCAGTGGGCGGTAACCGACAACCTGCGTATCGACGGCAACTTGGGTTGGCTCGATCACGAATATGACGACTACCGTCCCGGCATTAACCCCGGTGACCTGGGTATCACGGGTGCTGGCGGTCAGATCAATCCTGACCTCAGCGGTTTGGAAGTGCCGTTCTCACCTGAGTTGAACTACGGCATTGGCGTGAGCTACTTCCAGGATCTGTCCAGTGGCGCCATGATCACTTATAACGTGAACATGCACTATCAGGACGACGCACAGACCAGTTCCTTCCCCGCTAATGCGCAGGGCGGAACGGCTGCTGCGCCGATCATCAAGCAGAAGGGTAATACGCAGCTTGAGGAGCGCACTCTGGTCAATGGCTACATTACTTACACCGGTACCGAAGGCTTTGAGATCTCGATCTACGGTAAGAACCTGACCGACGAGCGTTATCGCGTATCGGCCAACCCGGTTGCCACACTGTGGAACTTCAGCCGGTTCGGGCCGCCGCGTGAGTACGGCATCCAGATCGGATACAGCTTCTGATCAAATCATGGCAGTATCGTCAGGGCCCCTCTGGGGCCCTTTCTTTGTCTGGTCTTTGAATCACCTTCGGGGGAGGTCTCATGGACATGTCACCTGAAAAGTTGGCCGATGCCTACCGGCTGATGAAAACCATCCGCGAGTTCGAGGAGCGTATGCGCTCTGAGTACCAGCAGGGCAAGCTACCCGGATTTATCCATATCTATCGCAATCAGGAAGCGATCGCGGTAGCGGCCTGTCTCGATATGACCAACGAGGATTACATCGCGAGTACCCATCGTGGTCATGGTCACTGCATCGCTAAAGGGTGCGAGATCGAGGCGATGCTGCTCGAGCTCGCCTGCAAAGAGGACGGACTCTGTAACGGCAAAGGCGGCTCGATGCATATCGCCGATATGTCGAAGGGTATGTTGGGTGCCAATGCCATCGTGGGCGGCGGCCCGCCTATCGCTGCGGGTGCGGCCTTGACCGCCAAAACGCTGGGTAATGGCGCGATCTCAATGGCCTTCATTGGTGATGGCGCCTCGGATCAGGGCACGGTGGCTGAGTCACTGAACCTTGCTGTGGTGCTCCAGCTGCCCATGATCTTTATGTACGAAAACAACCGATACGCCGAATTCACCAAAAGTCCCAAGCCGGATGGCCGCATCGCCGAGCGCGCCGGCGCCTTTGGTATGCCAGCCGAAGTGATTGATGGCAGTGACTTCTTTGCGATGTACGACGCCTGCCAGCGCGCGATTACACGCGGCCGTGAGGGCGGCGGGCCGACGGCGATCGAGGCGGTCTGTAATCGTTACTACGGACACTTCGAGGGCGATGCCCAGGCCTATCGTGATCAGGACGAGCTGGCGCAGGAGCGCGCCGTGAGTGACCCGATACCTCGCTTCCTGGCGGATCCCCGCGCGGCAGCGCTCACGCCTGAAAAAGTGGCGGAAATCGACGCCGCCATCATGGCCGAGATCGATCGTGGCTTTGACGTGACCTATGCTGCCGCCGACCCCACGCCCGATAAGCTCTATACCGATGTGTATATCCAGTACGAGGGGAGGTTGCGCTGATGAAAATGTCGATCCGTGAAGCGATCAACCAGACCCTGCATCAGGAGATGGAGCGTGACGAGCGCGTTATTGTGCTGGGTGAAGATGTCGCCAGTGACCAAGGTGGTGTCTATGGCATCACCGATGGCTTGCCCGCCAAGTTTGGGCTGCACCGCGTCATCGATACACCTATTACGGAGTCCGCGATTGTCGGCGCCGCCGGGGGCGCCGCCTTGACGGGTTTACGGCCGGTTGCCGAGCTGATGTTCGTCGATTTCCTGGGCGTCTGCCTTGATCAAATTCTCAATCAGATCGCCAAGTTTCGTTACATGTTCGGCGGCCAGGCCCGGACACCGGTGGTGATTCGTACCATGATCGGCGCAGGTACCGGAACTGGCCCTCAGCACTCGCAAATTTTGTATCCGCTGCTTGCCGCCATTCCCGGTATCAAGGTGGTGACGCCGGCCAATGCCGCCGATGCCAAAGGCTTGCTGACGACCGCGATCCGCGACGACGATCCCGTGATTTTCTGCGAGCACAAAGCGTTGTACATGGACGAGTGCGAAGTGCCGGAGGGCGAGTACCTGTTGCCCTTTGGGCAGGCTCGCACGGCGGTTGAAGGATCGGACATCACGATTGTTGGGATGTCGCGGACAGCCGTCATTGCCGAAGAGGCCGCGAGTGCACTGTCTCAACAGGGTGTGAATGCAGAGGTCCTCGATTTGAGGACGCTGTCTCCGCTGGACGAAGGGGCCGTTCTGGAAAGTCTCGCCAAGACGGGTCGTGTGGTGGTGGTCGACGAGGCGAACCCTTATTGCAGCATGGCGTCCGAGATCGCAGGGCTTGTTGTAGAGCGGGGCTTTGACCTGTTGGACGCGCCAGTGAAACGCGTGACATCGCCTCATACGCCGGTCCCTGCCACACCGTGTTTAGAGGCAGAGTATGTGCCCAACGTTGAGCGAGTGATTGCGGCGGTGCAGGAAACGCTGGATTACTAACGAAACCAGAAGAAGCGAGTTCGACATGCTGAAAGTAAGTGACATGATGCGTCAGGTGGGGTCAATGACAGTCGCTCTGGTACTGGCGCAATATGTAAGTGCGGCGCCTTCCAGTACCGGAGCAGCCGCTGATGCAGCGACGACCGGGCCGGTTAGCGGCATGGCGCTATATCAAGCGCACTGTGCCGCCTGCCATGACGGCCAGGTGCCTCGCGCACCTCACATGATCACGTTTTCTACGATGGGTGCCGACAGTCTTCTCAATGCGATGAATAACGGTGCCATGCGTGCCCAGGCGGCGGCGTTATCGGTGACTGAGCGTGAGGTCCTGGCGGGTTTTTTGGCCGGTGAAGCGATGGCAGCGCCGAAGCCGATTCTCGCTTGCGCAGAGCCCATGGGTGCGTTGGCAGCGAACGATGCCAGCGCCATGCAAGGTTGGGGCGGCAATGCACGAAATCATCGGTTCTCCGCCGGCAATTTGGCAGGTCTTCACCGCGGCAACGTTGAGCAACTCTCTCTCAAATGGGTGTTTGCTTATCCCGGGGCTCTCAGGGCGCGTTCGCAGCCGCTCGTTCACGATGGCGTTGTGTTTGTTGGCTCACAATCTGGGGAGATTTACGCCCTCGATCTCGAGTCAGGTTGCGCTCACTGGACCTATTCCGCGGGTGCCGAAGTGCGCAGCAGTCTGTCTCTCGGCCAGCTGTCAGGGCATGACAATCCAGTGCTCTACATGGGCGACTTTAGTGCGACAGTTCATGCGATCGACGCACGGGATGGCTCGCTGATATGGCGCTCGTCTGTGGGGGATCACCCCGATGCGACGATCACAGGATCCCCAAAGCTCCATGACGGGAGTCTCTACGTCCCCATTTCCTCATCAGAGTGGGCGACTGCGGCGGATCCGGGTTACGCCTGCTGTACTTTTCGAGGCGGCGTCGTCTCGGTAGATGCGGCATCCGGTGACCTCAATTGGCGTGCTCATGTCATTGAGCAGCCTGCCTCCGAAACGGGTGAGACGAATCCCTTTGGCGCGGTGCGAAAGGGCCCTGCCGGCGCCCCGGTCTGGAACAGCCCGACCATCGATGCAGCACGTGGCGTGTTGTATGTGGGAACCGGCGAGGCCTATACCTCACCTGCAGCGGATACCAGTGATGCGGTGCTGGCATTTTCTCTCGCGACCGGCGAGCGAAAGTGGTCCAAGCAGCTTCTTGGGGGCGATGCCTGGAATATGGCCTGCTTTATTGGCGAGGCGGCAAACTGCCCAGAAGAGGATGGACCAGATCTGGATATCGGAGCCTCAACGGTTTTGTGGCCGGGTGACGGCCAGGACTATTTATTGGTCGGCCAAAAAAGCGGTGATGTCTACGCGCTGGACCCTGACAACGGCGGTGCCGTGGTATGGCACAACAAAGTTGGCCGCGGCGGGTTCCTGGGCGGCGTCCACTGGGGTATGTCCGCCAACAATGAGTCGCTCTTCGTGCCGATTGCCGATACCACGATTACCGGCCGTTTTACCGGACCTGTCTCACCGGGCATCCACTCATTAGACCCTGCCTCGGGCGAAGTTCAGTGGTACACGCCCAGCGTCGCCGATTGCGACGGTAAGTTGCCGATTCCAGTGTGTGACCAGGGAATGTCGGCCGCGATTACCAGCACAGAGCAGTTGGTGTTTGCGGGGAGTCTGGATGGCAACCTGAATGTTTACGACAGTCTGTCCGGGGAAGTCCTGTGGTCATTCGATACCTTTGGTGAGTTCGAGTCGGTATCCGGCGATATGGCATTGGGCGGTTCCATCGAATCCGACGGACCTGTCCTCTACAAGGGGCACGTGCTGGTGAATTCGGGCTACCAGTTTGGTGCACGCATGCCTGGCAATGCGCTGATGGTCTTCGCGGTCTCGCCAGCAGGAGAGTTGGCAAAAGGGTCTATGAATGAGTAGTCAGCTCGGCGCGGTCACGATCCCCAAGTGGGGCATCGAGATGACCCACGGCACCATCGTTGCTTGGCACAAATCGGTCGGTGACACCGTGACTGCGGGTGAAGAGATTGTCGATATTGAAACCGACAAGATCGTTAACAGCTTTGAGGCGAGAACGTCTGGTACCTTGGTCAGGATTCTGGCCGAGGTGGGTGATGAGCTCCCAGTTGGACAATTAATCGGTGTCATTGCGGCTGACGCAGTGTCAGATGAAGCGCTTGAGGCTTTTGTTGCGGCTCAGCACGGCGATGCTGCGAGTAATGCGGCGACCGCTGAGACGGTAGCCCCAGCCCCAGCGATAGAGACTGACGTAGCGCCTTCGGTACGGATAGCACCGGCGTTGCGACGCAAATTGCAGCAAGCCGGTATTGATCCAGCCAATGTGACGCCGACGGGCCCCCATGCCCGCATCGTTAAGGCCGATGTCGATCGCGCGCTCGAGCAGGGTGAGAGCGCCGCCGGTGGCGGCCAACCGCTCTCGTCTCAGCAAGCTACCGTGGCGCGCAAGCTGTCTCAGGCGCAGTCGAGCTTGCCGCTCTATCACGTGGCGATGGATGTGGACGCAGGCGCTGCCCTCTCGGCGGTATCAGGCGACGCATCGCTGAACGACGCGATTATCGCGGCAGTACAGCGTGCGCTGTTGGCGCACCCCGAGCTCAACCAGACCTTTGACGGTCAACGCCTGACGGCTGTGGACGGACAAGCTGTGGCGGTCGCGGTGGCGACGGATGAAAATATTGTTTTGGCGCCGGTTATTCGTACCCCGGCTGGAGCCAGTCTCGATGAGCTATCTCGCGACTCTAAAGACGTGATTCAGCGGGCCCGCTCAGGGCGCCTTGCCTCCGCGGATCAAAGCCCCGCGGCGATTACCGTCAGCAACTTGGGGATGTACGGTGTCTCGTCGTTCACTGCGATGGTCACACCTCCGCAGATTATGGTGTTGTCGGTGGGTGCGGTGCGTCGTGTGCCGGTATTCAATGAAGCCGACGAGGTGGTTGCCCGCTCAGTCATGACCCTGACTTTGGGGAGTGATCACCGTGTGGTGAATGGTGCGCAGGCAGCGGGCTTCCTCGCGACGATTCGATCGGAGCTCGAGGCAGCGTCCTAACAGATCAGCGCTTTAAGTGGGGCTGACGTCGAGTTCTGCCGTGCCCTCCGTCACGGCCTTCAGGGTCTGAACATTCATGACGTAGTCGATGCCGCCATCGGGCGTGAAGTACGTAACGGCGCCCTCGCCCATAAACAGCATCTCGGTCTCGACTTCACATCCGGCCTCGTGATGCACCGCAAAGATCGGTTCGAAGCCGTACGTGCCTGCGGGTGCCGAGCCGACGTCATAAATGAGCTCGCCTTTGGTAATGAAAAACTGTCCCCAGCCCTCGTGGCGATGGGGCTGAAATCTCGCACCGGGTTCCATCCGCACGTAGAGCACCCACTGGCCTGTTTTTTCGCACAGTCTCAACACTTTGAAGTAGGAGCCGCCGCCCACGTCCAGCCATTCCATCTCGTTGATGTTGGCGAGAATATCGCCAGCGGGCGTCAGGGCCATCGGTGCGTTCATAGTGATTTCTCCATGATGTAGCTATGAATGGTTATTCGGGCAGTGCGAAGGCGATCAGGTAGTCACCCGGTGGCGTACCCATGGCTGCATGGCCGCCAGCCGCGATCACGACATATTGCTTGCCATCCTCAGTGAGCTGATAGGTGATGGGTAGGCCGTGACCTGAAGTGGGGAGCCGGCCCTTCCAGAGCTCTTCCCCGGTATCGGTATCGAACGCGCGCAGGAAGTGGTCCGTGGTCGCCCCGATAAAAGTGAGTCCGCCAGCTGTACTCACGGGGCCGCCCAGATTGGGCGAGCCCTTGATGTACCAAAATGGCCAAGGTGCCATATCGCGTGTGGTTCCTAGCGGTACCTGCCAATCGACGTTACCTGTTTGTAGGTCAATGCCGGCAAGGGTGCCCCAGGGTGGCGGTGTGCAGGGCACACCCATGGGCGAGACGAAGCCTAGCCAGCGCCGGTTACAGTACGGCGTGCCCTCGGAAGGCTCCAGCAGGAACGGACCATCGGCAACCGGTTCTGGACCTTCGCCCTCGCATTGATCCCGCGGTAAGAGTTGCACGACCGTTCCCATGTGCAGCGTATTGACGACTAACTTTTGCCGACCGGGGTCGATCGCCGGTCCCCCCCAATTCTGCCCGCCAAATGCACTGGGCATATGCAGCGCACCCTCCAGCGCGGGCGGTGTGAAGGGCCCCTCGTACCGTAAGTTGTCGAGCGTGTTTCGGCAGGCCCATTTATCCCAGGGAACCAAGCCCCAGATCGGGTCTCTCTCGCCGGGGAGATCCAGCAGCGAGCGTGGTGCGGTGGGGACTGGCTGGGTAGGCGACGTATAATCCCCTGGCGCCGTGCCCTGAGGCATGGGCACTTCCTCAACCGGGAATAGCGGTTCCCCGGTCTCCCGATCGAGCAGAAACACATACCCTTGCTTCGTGGTTTGGGCTAGACCTTTGACGTCGCGGCCTTCGATTCGTGTCTCAAACAGTGTGGGTTGAGAGGGCACATCGAAATCCCAGATATCGTGATGGACCGTCTGGAAGTGCCAAGCGACTTCACCGGTGTCAATTTTCAGTGCGACGACGGAGCTCGAGTAGTGGTCCAGATTGCCGCGGTGTCCCCCGTAGTAGTCAGGAGAGGTATTGCCTGTCGGCACATAAACCAACCCAAGCTCCAGGTCTACTGACAAATAAGACCAGGAGTTCGTCGTGCCTTGTTGATACAACGGATCATCGGTGCTGATTGCCGTCTCATCAGGAGCTGGGTTATCAGCGGATACCGCGCTCGCTTTATCAACCGCGACGACGGGCTCCCACGCCCACAGTAGTGCGCCGCTGTTGAGATCATAGGCGCGCACCACGCCGCTCGGGACAGCGGTGGTCATGTTGTCCGCCACTGATCCGCCAGTAATGAGGGCGTTACCCGCGATTGCCGGCGGCGTATTCAGCATGTAAAACCCCACTTGATAGGGTCCGAGTCCTTCGCTGAGGTCGAGTTCAGTCTTGTTACCAAACGGACAGATCTGCCCTGTGACTGCATCCAAACCCACCACCCGCGCATCCATGAGCGGGGCGACCACCACCCGATGACACGGCTCAGTCGGCGGGATGCGCTGATCAGTCCACTGGGTCACCCCTCGGCACCGTGGCATTGGAAAATTCGCCAGGTCGATGTCAGGTGCGTAGGACCAACTTTCTGCGCCCGTCTCTGCGTGAATCGCGAGGATCCGGTTGAAGGGTGTGCAAAGATATAAGTGATCGTCGATGAGAATCGGTGTGGCCTGCCAGGATGATTGCAGCGGTGCCTCGCCGCTCAATCCACCGATGAAATTGTCGCCCTCGCTAAAGTCACCCGAGCGATGCGTCCACACGATCTCCAGATCTTTCACGTTGTCAGGCGTGATCTGGCTCGTTGCACTGAAATGCCCGCCTCCTGCTTCGGCACCGGGTAAGGGCCAACCCTGAAAAGGCTCTGCCAGTGCATGGGCGGATAACCAGAGGCCGCCGAGCAGGATCGTAATGAACTGGGCTAGCAAACGGGTTGCCGCGCTCTGCCCCGCTTTGCTGCCAGAGGCAGTACGCGCGGACATCGTCTTGTCTGAAGTTCCATTACCGAGAGCGCCGCGAAGCTGTAAAAGCATGGTCATGGGCGTTATTCACCTCACCACTACGGGTTCACCCGCTGTCGGTGTCACATGATGGTCCTGGCCGAATGGCAAATTGAATCCGTCGGGCAGATCTTCTGTCATGTCCAGCACTGCGGCGAGCCGCCCCACTCCGACATAGAGTGCACAGTGCATCAACAGCTCCATGATTTCGGCTTCAGAAAACAGCGCTTTGAGTTGCTCAAAAAATGCGGCGTCGATGGAGAGGTGATCACAGGCAAAACGATCGCCCAGCTCAACCGCCAACTGCTCGCGATCATCCAAGGATTCTGCCTCTTCTGGTTTTTCCAGGCTACAGACCTCCGCCTCGGTAATATCCGCACTGGCCGCTCGATAGCGGATGGCCATGCAGCTTCTGCACTGGTTATGGAATGCGACGCGCAACCGCAGAAGCTCGATGAGCCGTTCTGGAAGCGTCCTTTTGGTTGCCATCGTCCCGCCGAAAGACAGCACTCCCATAGCAAGTTCAGGCGCGTGAGCGAGCATTCGCGTAATACCTAGCTCGAGATCCGTCGCGCTGTCGGCAGCGACATAGTTTCGGAGCTCATCACTCCAGTCAGAGGTGGGTACAAAACTAATGCGACTCATATCTTCCTCTTGTTATGTCATGTGAGTGCGGGAAACCTCATTCTAGAGGGGCCATCTGGATGTGACCACTTGTTCCGGAGGCCGGTACCGATCGATCGTGCGCGATAGGTGCAGTGACTGGCATGTGGCGCTTTCATCTTGTGCAGGGTGTATAGGTCAGCACACGCCGATTACGGACGTCACGACCATTTGATAGGGAGTGAGAGCAGATTACGGCCGAAGAGGCTGGGTTGATATCGTGGCTTTGGCTCTCCCGCGCTCAATTCAAACCGATCATAACGACGGCAGATTGCCCTGAAAGCGCTGACGATTTCTTGTCGAGCGAGTGCGGCACCGACGCAGACGTGACGACCCATGCCGAAGGCCAGATGGCTCCCCGGTTTGGTGCGGTGCAGATCGATAGCGTCGGGGTTCGGGAATTGCGCCTCGTCCCGGTTGGCGGCACCGAAGCGAATATTGAGCAGGTCGCCCTCTTGCAGCGTCTCGCCCGCCAGCGTGGATGCCGCAGCGCACCGCCTGAACATCCCCTGTGCTGGTGACTCCAGCCGCAGCACTTCCTCGGCAAAGTTGGGTATCAGCTCAGCATCGGTGGTGATGTCAGCGACTACGTCAGGGTTTTCGATCAGCAGTTTCATGCCGGAGCCAATCGCGGCAGTGGTGGTTTCGTTCCCCGAAGCGAGCAGATCGATGGTGATGATGGTCATCAGTTCTTGCATGGTGAAGGGTTCGCCTGCGGCATCCCGGTAGGCAATGGCCTCGGATATCAGATCCTCGCCGGGGTTTTTCTGTCGGTCCGCCACCATGTCGGCAAAATAGGTTTGCATCTCGACGACCAGGCGCGCGCATTCAATGCGACGCTCTGGGGACGCCATCATGCTGAAAGGCTCGACAATGGCATCACTCCAGATTTTGAATTGCGCAATATCAGCCTGCGGTACGCCCAGCAGCGCAGCGATCACCATCATGGGCAGCGGGTGGGCGAAACGCTGAACGAATTCGATCTCAGATTGGCCAGCCAACTCGTCAAGCAATGATTCAGCAATGGCATCGATAGTCGGCGTGACCGCGCGCACGCGCTCCGCGGTAAATAATTTTTCCAGAAACCCGCGCACCCGTGGATGCTGTGGCGCGTCTGACGTCGAGCACGAGGCCAGAGGCAGCCAGCCTCCTGTCTCGTAAATGTCGATGATTTCTTGCGGTATGCCGTCATCCGACAGCGCCATGGGGCTCACGCTGCTCAGGTACTGATCCGGTGCGCGGATGACTTCGCGCGCCAGAGCGTAATTGGTAACAAGGCGAAACCCTGTCGAGGGCATTTTGTAGAGTGGTGCAGTGGCTCTTAGCGCTTTGTAGAGCGCATACGGGCACTGCTGAACCGCCGGGTCCATCAGATCCGGGTGATCTGAGTCAGTCACCCGGGGTTCCGGCGTTCGTGGAGCTGCGGGACGGGATGTCAGCCCAATTGGTTGATGACGTCACCAAAGAGCTCTTCGTCCGACGGGATGGTTTTCTCTTCAGCGAGTGGCATGGATACCCAGGTCTCGTTGATGAGGTCTCGCCAGGAGATATTGTTGTTGGTGCCGTTGCCGCCCCATGATCCACAGCCCAGCGAGAATGTCTGGCGCATGCCGTTCCATACGTTGCCGCTGTTTGACGCAGCTTGGGGTTGGTTCACCATGACGCGGGAGGTGTAGGTGTTCTCCGCCAGTTTCATGATATTGGCGTCGTTGTTGGAGTAGATGCCACAGCTGTGTCCCTGCCCCTGATACGCCTGAATATTCTGGGTGAGCTCAATGGCGTGATCGATATCCCGCGCGCGATACAGCGCCATGATCACGGACAGCTTCTCTCCCGAGAACGGATGCTCCCGGCCCCAGCCGTCTTCTGGCACGATAAAAAACCGAGTCTCTTCCGGGATCGACAAGCCCGCCATCTGAGCGATTTTCTCTGGTGGCTGTGCCACGATCGCGGTATTCAGGTGTAATTCGTTGTCCCACAGCGTGTTGCGGAGTGCGGTTTTTTCTTCCTCGTTACACAGGTAACCGCCTTGCGCTTTCAGCTTGTCGAGCATGGTTTCGTAAATGCTGTCCAGCAGTACAACCGAGTTGTCAGACGAGCAAGACGCTGCCAGATCAAGCGTCTTTGAAATGCGGATTTTTTCTGCTGCCGTATCGAGATCGGCACTTTCGTCTACCGTGATCACGGCGTTACCTACGCCCACGCCCAGCGCTGGGGTGCCGCTGGAATAGGCCGCGTTCACCATGGCGCCCCCACCGGTCGCCAATACCAGGTCACACTGGCGCATTAATTCATTGGTGGTATCGAGGCTCGGGGTCTCGATACCAATCACGAGGTCCTCGGGCGCGCCCATTTTTTTCAGTGCGGCGCGCATGAGATCGCAGATTTTCTTATTGGTCAGTTTCGCCCGGGGGTGTGGCGCGACGATGATGGAGTTTCTGCCTTTAACCGCATGGATGCCTTTAATGACCGGGGTCGCCTCGGGGTTTGTTGAGGGTGCGAGAGCACCGATGACGCCCAATGGCTTGGCCAGCACGCGAATGTTTCGCTCCGGGTACTCCTCGATCACACCTACTGACTTGTCGTGAATAATGTCGAGTAGCGTCGCCCGCGTCTTGCGCTGAATTTTCAGGAACTTACCGTCGTAGTTGCCAAGCTGCGTTTCATCGATCGTGAACTGCGCGATCTCCTCGGCCATACCGGGTTTGGCCACGGACCACACCATCGCCCTGATCAGCGCGTCGACCTGTTCCTGCGAGTAGTGTTCAATCTGTTTTTGCGCCGCACGCGATCGTGCGACGAGCTCTGCGATGTAGGCTTTTGCGTCGACGGCATCCTGCGACATAGCCGTGATCCCCATGACAAATTATTAGGGGAGTAAGAGTAAACTGCGGTGCGTTGTGTTGCCAGCAGTTACAGTGCGCTGGCGGCACTATGCGCCGGGAGACTGCGGTGCATTCCGGTAACTTATGGCGTCCATGAACCTCACTCCATAGAGCGCAGCGATATAGCGCACAGCCATGGGTATTGCCCCGAATCAGTTTATACTCTGGGGCCGGTGTGAGGATCCCAGCCGCACCGGCCCCGCTCGATCGGGTGTGGCAACGAGTGAGGCTGGAGAATACAGCGCGGCTGCCTCATCGAGTGAGATGAGTGCGTCGATGCCAACCCTCGAGAGCAAGCGGTCGCGCCGATGTGCCGCAAATAAAAAGTGGTGGAGAGCCCCAAGTGGATTTTGAACTGAACGACGACCAGCAGGCTTATATCGCCAGTGCCCGCGCGTTCTCGGATAACGAATTGGCACCGCACGCCGCCCAGTGGGATGCCGAGTCAGTCTTTGCCAAAGACGCCCTGCGCGCCGCGGGTGAGCTGGGCTTTATGGGTATGTACACGCCGGAAGCGGCGGGCGGTCTGGGCATGGGCCGCCTCGATGCCAGCTTAATTGTTGAAGAACTCGCTAAGGGCTGCACTACGACGGCCGCGTTTTTGACCATTCACAACATGGCCACAGCCATGATCGGCAAGTACTGTCAGCAAGCGGCGGTCGATGAGTGGTGTCCTGATTTGGTAATGGGCGAGAAGCTCGCCTCGTACTGCCTGACCGAGCCAGGCGCTGGATCTGACGCAGGCAGTTTGCGCACCAGTGCAGTACTCGATGGTGACGCCTATGTCGTCAATGGCAGCAAGGTCTTTATTTCAGGTGCCGGCGAGACTGATGTATTGGTAGTGATGACCCGCACCGGCGACGCAGGCCCCAAGGGCGTGACGGCGCTACTGATTCCCGCAGACGCCGAGGGCGTTCAGTACGGCAAGAAAGAGCACAAGATGGGCTGGAATGCGCAGCCCACGCGCATGATCACGTTCGATAATGTCCGTGTCCCCGTCTCGAATCGTCTCGGCGAAGAGGGTCAGGGCTTTGCGATCGCAATGGAAGGTTTGGATGGCGGACGGATCAACATTGCCACCTGCTCTGTGGGCACGGCGCAACGCGCGATTCAGGATGCGACAGCCTACGTGCAGGAACGAAAGCAGTTCGATACCGCGATCGCTGAATTTCAGAACACCCAATTCAAACTGGCCGATATGTTGACCGAGCTGGTCGCAGCGCGGCAGATGATTCGTCTGGCCGCCAGTAAGCTGGATAACAAGGATCCGCAAGCCACAACGTATTGTGCGATGGCCAAACGGTTTGCCACCGATGCGGGCTTTACCGTCTGCAATGACGCCCTGCAGTTATTGGGTGGCTATGGCTACATCAAGGAGTATCCGATGGAGCGCTATGTGCGCGACACGCGGGTGCATCAAATTCTCGAAGGAACCAATGAAATTATGCGCGTGATTGTCGGTCGTAAGTTACTGATGGACGGCGCCCTGGAGGTTATTCAATGAGCATCAGCCCGTCTGACAAAATCAAAGTCGCGATCGATGGCAACATCGCCACCGTCACCATCGACAACCCTGCCGCCAACACCTGGGATCGGGAGAGCCTGCCGGCGCTTAAGGCAGTGGTCGAGGCCCTCAATGCAGATTTGAGCGTTTATGCACTGGTATTAACCGGTGCGGGCGAAAAGTTTTTCTCAGCGGGAGCCGACCTTAACCAATTCGCTTCCGGCGATGCCGACGTGGCGCGCGCAGTGGGTGAAGCTTTTGGGGAGGCGTTTGAAGCGCTGGCCGATTTCCGCGGCGTATCAATTGCTGCGATTAATGGGTTCGCCATGGGCGGCGGTCTCGAGGTGGCGCTGGCCTGTGATATTCGTATTGCCGAAGAGCAGGCCGCGTTGGCACTGCCGGAAGCGCGAGTGGGCTTGCTGCCCTGTGCCGGTGGCACGCAACGCCTGACGCAACTCGTAGGAGAGGGCTGGGCCAAGCGCATGATTCTCTGCGGTGAGCGCATCGGGGCACAGCAGGCGCAAACGCTGGGCTTGGTTGAGGAAGTGGTGCCCGCGGGTGAAGCACTCGCAACGGCCACCGCGCTGGCGGCCAAGGTGGGTAATCAATCGCCCTCCTCTGTAGCAGCGTGCAAACGGCTTATCCACTCTGCACGCAATATCGCGATTTCAGATGGCTTGGTTGCGGAGCGCGATGAATTCGTAGCGCTATTCTCCACTGAGGACCAACAGGAAGGCACCAACGCCTTCCTCGAGAAGCGCGAGCCAGAGTGGAAGAATCGATGACCGATAGTGTTCTGGTCGCCGAGCACGCTGCCGGCGGGCACCGCATTGGGCAACTTACTCTTAACGTCGAAAAGACCCTTAACTCACTGACGCGGGAAATGGTCGACATCATCACCGACCGCCTCGAAGCGTGGGCACAAGACAACGCAGTTGTTGCCGTGGTGATTGATGGCGCAGGGGAGAAAGCGTTTTGCGCGGGGGGTGACGTGCAGGCCTTGCGCAACTCCTGTGTGGAAAATCCGGGCGGCCCCTGCGACTACGCCGAGCACTTCTTTGCCCGCGAGTACCGCATGAACTACCTGCTCCACACTTACACCAAGCCCTTGATTTGTTGGGGCCATGGCGTAGTGATGGGTGGTGGACTCGGGATATTGGCGGGCTGCCGGTATCGCGTGGTCAGCGAGCGCACACGCATTGGTATGCCCGAGATCACCATTGCACTGTTTCCTGATGTCGGCGGCAGCTGGTTCCTGAACCGTATGCCCGGTCAGGTAGGGCGCTTCCTCGCCCTCACCTCTTCACATATCAATGCCACCGATGCGCTCTACTGTGGGTTGGGCACGCACTTTTTGGCTAACGAGCAAAAGGCCGATGCCTTGACGGCCCTGTGCGGCGCGGCATGGTCGGTTAGCGCAGAGGCGAATCACGAGACGGTGACAGCCTTGCTGTCACAGATGAGCCCCTCAGCCACGCAACCCGATGCGCAGCTGGAGCCCCATATCGATACCATCAATTCGTGGATGGCGGGCGACGACCTGGAAGCGATCTTCGCGCGGGTGATGGCTTGGCAGGGCGAGGATGCGTGGCTCGGTAAAGCGCGAGATGGTTTCTCCCATGGTTCCCCGCTAGCCGCGACGTGGATTTTCCGACAATTGAACAGCGCCCGAGACGCCAGCCTTGAGGCTGTGTTCGAGTCCGAATTGGTGCTCGGTTGCAACATTATGCGCCACCCCGAGTTCGCAGAGGGTGTCCGCGCACTGTTGGTCGATAAAGACCGGAACCCCGCATGGGTTTACCCGGATATAGCGTCGGTGCCGTCTGACGTCGTCGACACTTTCTTTTCCGCACCGGCCAACATGCCGGCGCTAGGACTACCGGAGTAAGACATGGCCGCCATCGCGTTTCTGGGACTGGGCAATATGGGCGGCCCGATGGCCAAGAATCTGTTGGCTGCGGGTCATGATCTCACCGTCTTTGATTTAGTTGAAGCAGCGTGTGCAGCGCTCGCTGCAGAGGGTGCGTCGGTCGCGGCCTCCGCTGCCGAGGCCGCAGAGGGCGCGGACGTCATCATCAGTATGTTGCCAGCGGGTAAGCACGTAGCGGGCACCTTTTTGGGCGACGACGGTCTGTTGGCCAAGATCTCCAAAGAAACGCTGATTTTGGATGCCAGCACCATCGACGCCGCGACCGCGAAGGCAGTGGGAGAGGCCGCGGCGGCCATGGGCATCGACTTTATGGATACGCCGGTTTCAGGCGGCGTTGCAGCCGCTGCAGCGGGCACCCTCGCCTTTATGTGCGGCGGCACGGCAGAGGCTTTCGAGCGAGCGAGACTGATCCTCGAGGGCATGGGCAGTCCTGAGAAGATCTTTCATGCGGGCCCTGCGGGAGCCGGTCAGGTGGCTAAGGCCGCCAACAATATGCTGTTGGCCGTGCATATGATCGGCACCTGTGAGGCCTTAGCCATGGGCGAGGCCAATGGACTGGACCCTGCCGTGCTGTCAGACATCATGAAAGCCAGCTCCGGTAACAACTGGTCATTGCAGGTCTACAACCCCTGGCCCGACGTGATGGAAGGCGTACCTTCAAGCCGCGGTTACCAGCCCGGGTTCATGGTTGATCTGATGCTCAAGGACTTGGGGCTTGCCTGTGAGGTAGCCGACAGCTGTGGGCTGAATAATCAAATGGGTAAGCAGGCGATGGCGGCTTACTCGGCTCACCAGTCAGACGGCAATGGCCCCCGCGACTTCTCGTCGATTCTTGAGTGGGTAAAGAGTCAGTAAACCGAATCGGCTCTTATTCTTGAGTCACCCAATCGGAGCCGAGCGTGGTTTTGAGCGGTCCCAACCACGGTTCATAGTGTTTCCACTGCTCCAGTGCTGTGGAGAAGATAGGCTGTCTGACTTGCTCTGACGACGGTGTTCGCACATTGCGTTCAGTCTTGTGAAACTCCAGGCACGATTCTTCAAAAGGCAGATTGCAGAAGTCGAGCATCCTTCTGACTTGAGTCTCTAAATCAGCAACCACATCTTCGTGCTGTACTTTCAACACAAAACCGGGCAGTACGGCGTCCCAGTGGTCCATCAGCCGCACGTAGTCCAGATAGTACTGACCGATATCTTCCAGGTCGTAACTAAACATCTGCCCTTCTGCGAACAGCTGCTTGAAGCCCGAGAAACAGCAGGACATGGGATCCCGGCGGGCATCGATAATCTTGGCATTGGGCAGCATCAGTTTGATCAAGCCAATATGGCGAAAGTTATTTGGCATCTTGTCGATGAAGAACGGTGCACCTTGCCGATGAATCTCGGTGTCGCGGATGTACTCCTCACCGAGTGTTGTCAGCTGCTCCGCTGAGAGCTCTGCCAAATTGAAGGGATACTTCTGGTTACCCTGTCGCTGGCCCAAACGTCTCAATTTACCGCTGATCGACAGTACGTTGGGTAGCTCAAGCGTGCCATCCACCATGCTGTGTGAGGACAAAATCTGCTCTAGCAAGGTTGACCCGGCGCGGGGAAGTCCGAGGATAAAAATCGGATCTGGGGCCGGACAGCCCGTTTCTCGCGCGAAGATCTCGGGTGTGCAGGCAGCGATCTGTTCGTCGCACTCCTTGGTCGTACCCTCGGCACGGTACTGCAGCTGCGCTTTTTTGATCGCGTTGCCTTTGGCGTAGTGCGTAAAGGATTGCGCGAAGTCTTTGCGGTCTTCGTAGGCTTTGCCGAGCGCAAACTGCAGATAGACGCGATCCTGGCCGCCGAGGTGTGGATTATTTTCCAGCGCCTCCATTGCAGCTAACTCGGCGTCGTCGAAACGGTACACCTTTAGGTTGGCGAGTGAGTACCAGGCGTCGCAGTAAAACGGTTGACTGTCCAAGGCAGCACGATAGGCGGCCACCGCATCATCTGATCGCCCGCCTGTCTTGAGGGCATGACCCTTTGACACGTTGGTGACCGGGTCATGTGGTACGCGCTCTAGAATCTTGTCGAACAGCGTCAAAGCGGTTTCGTAATCACCGAGCTGCATGCATTGAATGGCATACAGTGACTGCAGTTGCGGGCTATCTGGTGCCTGTTCCATCAGCGCCTTCGCTTCGTCGACGGCTTTTTGGAAGCGTTGACGCTTGCTCAACACCTGAACGTAATCGATACGTGCCTGCCGGTGAGAGGCATCAAAAGCGACCGCACTCTCCAGCAGGAATTCCGCATCCTCCAGCACACCGTTGCGTACGGCAATTTCGGCAAGGATGCGCATGCCATCGATGTGCTGTGGATTTTGTTGCATGAACTGCCGGCAGAGCTGTTCCGCTTTGTGGAGTTTGCCCTCGTGCAATAGATCCCAGCTCGCGGCTAGGTTGGGAGGCAGGGATTCGAGCCACTGCAACCGCTGATTGATCTGAGACAGGCGCTCCGGGGAGTCTTTCCCGATCAAGTGCTGTTGGCCCGCCCAGCTCGCTTTGAGCCCCGGGTTCAAGTGGCAGGCAGTGGCGTAGGCATTCAGTGCTTCCACGGGCATATTGGCATCGCGGTACAGGTGGCCGAGTTCCTGAAACGCCCGCCCGTAGGATGGGTGTTGCTCAACCAAACCGAGTAGCACCTGTTCCGCTGCTGCGAAGTCGCGCAAATTTCTTAGGCAGACACCTTTCATATAAGCGCCCATAAGTGATTGCTGTACATCACGGGGTAGCGCCTCTATGGCTGAAAGCGCCGCTTGAACATCGCCGCGCTGGATGAGCTGCTGGGCTGCCGTGAGCGCTTCGGCGGTCTGACTGGCGTTCGAGGTCATAGATTTCGTCTGCTATTCACACAAATAAAAGAGACAAAAAAAGTGCCCCGATTGGGGCACTTTTTCAAGAGGTGCAATGACTGATCAGTGATCAGAAGTCGAATGAGACTCTTACACCTAATGTGGTTGGCGGAGCCAATGCCAGACGCTCACGATCGTTCACGTAGTTCGCGCCAGTCACGACCTGCTCATCGGTCAGGTTGGTGACAAACATTTCCAGCATCCACTTGTCTGAGGTCACGCCTGCCGTAACGTTCGCCATTGTCCAGCTGGGTACTTCCATCCGGTTAATGGTGATGATGTCACTGTAAGACTTACCCGAGTGGCTAATGCTGGGCATGATGTGCGCTGTCCAGCCATTGCCCATGGTCCACTCATACCGCGCCCAGAGGTTGCCCTGGAACTCAGGTGCGTAGGCCAATTCCAGACCTTTTTGCACGTCGGTAGATGGCGTGAGTGTCTCTGTGATCTCAGTATCGAGGAAGGAGAACGCCGCACCCATAGTCAGGTTAGATGTCGGTGCCCAGGTGATGTCACCCTCAAGGCCGGTCACCTCAGCGTCCGCCGCGTTATCAGAGAAGAACAGGTTAACGATGCTGGTATCGAAGATCGTAGTCTGCAGATCTGTGATGTCGAGGAAGAACAACGATCCATTGAAGCGCAGCGTGTTGCCGAGCATGTCGAGCTTCCAGCCCAGTTCGATGTTGACCAGTTCGTCTGACTTCACATCAAAGGGTACGGTATAGCCTGTGGCTGATTGCACCGCACCACCGGGTCGGTTCAGCAATCCTGTTCGGAAGCCTTCTGACCAGGTGACGTACCAGAGGTGATCATCGTTGGGTCGCCATGACACGGTGACTTTACCAATCACACCATCATCTTCCGCCTTGTCCGGCGCGTAGATGCTGTTCACGATACGCTGATAGTTGGGATCGTCCTGCGAAGGCAGGTTGTCCGGGGTGTATACGGGGCTCGCCTCGTATGGGAAGAAGCCCGCATAAGTCCAGCGAATGGACTGGTCACCATCGTACAGGTCGTTGATGTTGGTACCGAATTTGTTGTAGTCCGTTCCCGACATGTTGTAGAACGACG
Source organism: Halieaceae bacterium (assembly GCA_002721785.1). GTDB lineage: Bacteria > Pseudomonadota > Gammaproteobacteria > Pseudomonadales > Halieaceae > Luminiphilus. The sequence goes on along the minus strand of PBLO01000011.1, from coordinate 105,875 downwards.
AGTTCGCGCTACCGGCCAGATCCACTTCGTAGTCAAACCAGCGCAGACCACCCGTGATCGAGACAGTATCAGTCAGGTCAAAGGTGACCTCACCAAAGATGCCCATTCGGTCATCGGTTCGCAGGATGTCGTTTCTGAACACCGTGTCTCGCGGATACGGACCGGCGCCCACCTTATAACCGCCCTGACCGTCGTAAGGGTAGTTGGAGTTTTCGGCGAAACCGAACCCGGTACCGTTGTAGCCGCCACCCCATGCGTCAACAAACTTGCTGCCGGGGTAGGAGAAGTCGACCATTTCGGTCAGCTCCATTTCACTGAAGAAACCACCCGCAGTCACGCGGAAGCGCGCGTCCTGATCCGTGCTGAAGCGGATCTCGTGGCTGGTGAACTCACTGTCCACCTTGTTAGTGGTGTACAGATTAGGCGCCTGACAAGTGCCTGAGGGAATGCCAGCACCCAAGGGCGAGAAGCCGGTGTAGGACACATAGTAGTCGCAAATGTAGTAGGGGATGTACTGACCGATGAACAGGTAATCGGAGTAGTCAGTCCGCTGATCAGTTTCCCGCTCGGTGAACGCACCGGTGTAGAGCACTTCCAGCGCGCCGATACGGCCTTCTACCGTCCAATGGAAGTTGGTGTACTCGTCTTCAACGAACTCACGCTCGAAGCGCTGGATCTGATAGTCGTCGGCGAGGTTGGGATCGGTGTAGAACGTGCCGTCACTTTCGATCTTCTGCGCCATCGCGCCAGCACTGATGCGCCAGTTGTCGTTGAGGTCCCATTGAACCGCGACACGCCCACCGGTATAGCTGGTGTCGTTGAAGTCATCTTCAACCAATCCGGAGGCTGAATTGTTGGCTTCAAGGAACGTTACGTTGCTCAAATCGGCACCGGCCTGAAAGCCGCCGCGGAAGCCTACTTCAGTGCCGTTTGATCTCACCGTAGAGCCGGGTCTGAAGCGCGCACTCTCTGCCGCCGTTCGCGTGCCCGCGACGTTGTCGATGTAACCGCCTTTCTCATCCGTGAAGACCACGCCACGAATCGCGAAGTTATCGCTGACAGGGATGTTCAGCATCGCGCTCACGTTGTAGTTGGCTTCGCCATCCGTCATGGTCGAAGCGCCAGCCTGTACGCGGCCATAGAAGCCCGAGGGGTCAGGTTTGTTAGTGATCAGTCGTACCACGCCTGCCTGAGAGCTCGCACCAAAGAGTGTGCCCTGAGGACCAGCGAGCACTTCCACACGGTTGATGTCAGTGATGTAGATATCGAGGTTACGGCCGGGCTGTGCCATGGGCTGTTCGTCGAGGTACAGGGCCACGTTCGGGCTCAAGCCCGCCACACCTGAGGTCGTCAGGTTGGGAGTGGTTGAGGCGACGCCGCGAATGTACATGGTGCTCTGGCCTGGGCCGGCACCACCCGCAGAGACGTTCGGCAACTCGATCAGGTAATCCGAGAAGTTCGACACGCCACGCTGGCTCAATGACTCTTCAGTCAGCGCTGATACGGCAACCGGGACGTCCTGCAAGCTGGCTTCTTGCTTGGTCGCTGTCACAACCACTTCTTCGAGTTGTGCGTGAACCGGGCTAGCTACCAGCGGCAGGAGTGCAACACCTAGCGCAGCGGCTAGGGGTGTGCGTTGAAAACGTTGGGGATGAGACATACTGGCTCCCTTTTTCTCAATGGCAATGGAAATCGTTATTTTTGGAAAAAAACGTAGGCGACACCCTACCTGTTATGGGGCTGACCTGCAAACGCCAGACTTGTTCAGAACAAGTATTCATAAGGGGTTCCGGCCGTTCCTGAGCCGCTGAAACTTATCGGGTACACTGCGGCATCACGTCCGTCAGAGCCCACTATGTCCGAGCACCAACACACCGAGCAGCGCAATAGCCGATTCACGCTGGATGCCGCGGTGTGTTTTCCCGCGCTGATTCTATTATTCGGCGCTATTGCAATGGTGCTGTTGATTCCAGAGGCGGGCAGCAACCCGTTTGCGGGTGTTCAGGCGGTGATTGTTGACACAGCAAGCTGGTTTTATGTGTTGATCGTGTCGCTAATTGCTGTGATCGTCGCCGTTCTGGCGTTTTCGCGCTATGGCGACATTAAGCTCGGTCCCGACCACGCAGAGCCCGAATACAGCTTCTTGTCGTGGTTCGCTATGTTGTTTTCCGCGGGTATCGGCATCGGCATGATGTTCTACGGTATCGCCGAGCCGGTTATGCACTATTTGTCTCCACCTACCGGACCGGGCGGCACCCCAGCTGCTGCAACCGAAGCCATCCAGATCAGTTATTTCCACTGGGGCTTCAATGCCTGGGCGACCTACGCGGTGGTTGCGATGATTCTGGCGTATTTCGCCTACCGCCATGACCTGCCGCTGACTTTGCGCTCCGCTTTCTATCCGCTGATTGGCGAGCGCATCCATGGCCCTGTCGGCGCCGCGGTCGACGTTTTCGCGGTGATCTGCACGACCTGCGGCATCTCGGTCAGCCTCGGCTTGGGCGTGTTGCAGATCAATACGGGCTTCAACTACCTCTTTGGACTGCCAATTGATGTCTGGGTGCAGGTGGTCCTCATCTTCGCCACGATGGCGTTGGCCACGGTATCGGTCATTCTCGGTCTCGATACGGGCATTAAGCGTCTGTCAGAAATCAACATCGTGCTCGCAGTGCTGCTGTTGCTGCTCATATTGCTAACGGGACCGACAGCGCTCTTGCTCTCTGGCACGCTGCAGAATTTTGGCGCCTATGTCGCCGGACTCATTCCACGCACCCTGGACATGTATGTCTATGACCAAACCGACTGGTTCGGAGGATGGACTATTTTCTATTGGGGCTGGTGGATCAGCTGGACACCATTTGTTGGGGTGTTCGTGGCGCGCATTTCCCGCGGCAGGACCATTCGCGAATTTTTGATCGGCGTGACGGTTGTGCCCACCTTGTTTATCTGCCTGTGGATGGGTGTGCTCGGGGGCAGCGCGCTGGAGCTCATCGGTAATCAAGGCGTGACAGAACTGGGGACGGCCGTGCAGGAAAACCCTGCAGTCGGATTGTTCCGCTTCATGGAGTTTCTCCCGGCGACAAAAATACTCAGCGTCATTTCGTTGCTGATGATTGTCATTTTCTTTGTCACCTCTGCAGACAGTGGCGCCATGGTGTTGAACATGCTCAGCGCCAAGGGCGTCGATAACACCCCGGCCCTGCAGCGGACACTGTGGACGCTAGTCATTGCATTGGCCGCCTCGCTGCTCCTTCTCGGTGGTGGTCTGCAGGCATTACAAACGGCCACCATTGCCAGCGCCCTGCCCTTCGCCATCGCTTTGCTCGGTGCGTTCTGGGGTTTTGGTCGCGCGATTCTGGCTGATGGAGCCAAGCGCGATGCCCACTCGACGCACACACCACCCGCGATGGCGGCTGAGGGCTGGCGAGAGCGGCTTCGTGTGTTACTGGATTATCCCGATGATCAGACTGTGCAGGCGTTTCAGCGCAACACCATACATCCTGCCATGCAGTCTTTTGCAAGTGCCCTGGCAGAGCGCGGCGTGGCAGCGCGGGTGATTACCGAAGACGATGCGCTATCGGTGCGGCTGGAGGTCTCTCATGGCGACGAGCCCGACTTTAGCTATGAGGTTCGCGCGCGGCTTCATCCTATGCCTGATGCCTCACTGTCGGCAGGCACGAGTGGCGATAGGGCAGTCAGCTTTTATCGGGCTGAGGTGCATCTGACAGAGGGTGGTCAGGATTACGACGTGATGGGGTGGTCACAGGAGCAAGTGATTGTCGACATCCTCAACCAGTACGAGGATCACCTCCACTTCCTTCACACCGTCCGCTAGTCAGTCTTTATTCACTGGACGATCGTGACCGGGTGAATGGCCGCCTTGGTGCGATCCGGATTCACCTGCAGCATGCGCGGAATCATGGTGTTGAGCGCTGCCTGCCGGTTCTCGGGGGCTGGATGCGTGCTCAGGAATTCAGCGGGACGGTCGTCGTTCAGATCCCCCATTTTTTGCCACAGGGTAACGGCTGCCTCGGGGTCGTAGCCTGCTTTGGTCGCAAGCACCATGCCCATGACATCGGCTTCGTTTTCGGCGTCGCGGCTGTTGGGGAGAGTCAGTGCCACATTGGCGATCACCGAGGCCCCCGCCATTGCCGCGCCACTGTTATCAGACGCGGCACCGATGACGGCAACGCCCGCGGCGGTCGCCATGGCACGGGACATTTGCTCTGCTGTGTGATTCGCGAGCGCGTGGGAAATTTCATGACCCATGATTTGCGCGAACTCATCATCAGTGAGCTCGAGCTGATCAAATAGCCCCGTGTAGACCGCCATGCGGCCCCCGGCCATACACCAGGCATTGACTGTCTCGGTGTCATCGACAATCGCGACGCTCCACTTCCAATCCCCACTCTCAGGAAAGTCCGTCACAGCGATCGAAACCAGTCGCCCGGTAATTCTGGCGACGCGGGCGACCGTCAACGGATCGCTCACTAACTTATCCTCTTCATCGAGTTGCCGAAGGGTATCGAGGTAGGCGGCTTCCGATTCGAGAATGGCGGCGTCAGGTGAAATTAATATGAACTGTGTGCGTCCTGTGGGGCTCGTGGCGCAGCCCGTTAGCACTGAGATCAGGACGATCAGAATCAGTCGGTAGGGGGAGGCTTTAACAGGTGAGGTGAACATGGTTTCAGACTCGACAACTTTATCCGGCTCGGCGCCATTACCAGAAAAGCGTAGCCAACTAGGGCAGGTGGAGCTAGGGTATTTTCCACAATTCGAGCTCGCGACGGTCGCGTCGATATGGATCAAAGAATGAAGCCGCACTGCACCGGCTGACGTGGGATCTCAGGGTGCCTAGATGGCGTAACGATCTGCCTGCCATTCGGCTCGGAATAGGGTGTATGTCAAGCGCCGTGACGCCTAGAAGGGGAGTATTAACCCGGCTCTGATTCTGCTCCGGCCGTCACACGCAATAAGCCCCGATAGACTCCTCTCGCATTCGACTCTCCCGTGATGACTCGGTAGACGTCCTCACTGATGGGCAATTCGATGCCGTGCTCACGCGCGAGCTCGATTACCGTCGGGGCGCTCTTCACGCCCTCTGCCACCATGTGCATGCTGTCGATAATGTCCTCGATAGACCGGCCTTTCGCCAATTCCATACCGACGTGCCGATTGCGGCTCTGGGGGCTGGTGCAGGTGGCGATCATGTCGCCCATGCCCGCCAGTCCCGCGAAGGTGCCCGGCTTGCCACCCAGCGCCTCTCCCAAGCGGCTCATTTCGGCCAGCCCGCGCGTGATCAAGGCCGCGCGCGTGTTATCACCTGCGCCCAGACCGTCACCCATTCCAACAGCGATGGCGATGATGTTCTTCAGCACGCCGCCCAACTCACAGCCGATCACGTCCTCGTTGGTGTACACCCGGAACAGCCCGACGTTGAGTAGCGGCTGAAGGGCAAGGGCGGCGTTGTAATCCTCCAGCGCCAAGACGCTGGCCGCCGCTTGGCCGGCGACAATCTCTAGCGCGAGGTTGGGCCCGGTGAGCACGCCGGGTATGCGTCCCGGTGCCACCTCCCGAATGATCTCGGTCATGCGCATGCGGCTGCCTTTCTCCAGACCTTTGCTCAAGCTGATGACCGGGATGCCGGGCGGCAAGTCCCCTACTGCGGTGGTGAGTACCTCTCGGAAGTGGCTGCTGGGTACGGCGATGAGAACGGCTTTCGCGTCCTTTACTGCGTCGCCGATATCGGTTGTGGCCGCCAGCTTTGGGTTGAGCGGTGCGTCGCCGAGGTAGCGCTGATTGGTGCGCTGTTCGTTGATTTCAGCAACAATCTGGCCATCGCGTGCCCATAACAAGGCGTCGCATTGGCGGCTAATGACCGAGGCGGTGGTGGTGCCCCAGGAGCCGCCGCCCAGAATGGCTACTTTAGATCTTTCCACGCGCCACATCCCTCAAAGTGCTGGCGCCGCGATCAGCAATGCGCATGGCGCGGATGACCTCGAGCCGCCTGATCAATTGATTCAGCGCCTCTGCCTGCTGCAAGCGGCCTTCAGCGCCATGGATGAGTCCGCGGCTCATTAACATCTTCCAGGCGTTGGCATAGAGCAATTTTCCTATGGAGGCCTCGCTACTGATACGGCGCTGCAAGTATGCCTGCTTGCCATAGCTCATGCATCGATCGATAAACGTGCCCTCATCAATGGCCTCGCTCTGGGGGTGACGCACTAACAGGTCGGCTCCAACGCTGTAGGCCTCGGCGAATAGGGAGAAGGTCACATGACCGACTTTAGGCGACATGCGGTTGATGATCAGTCGCGCGTTATCGGCACCTTTACCCAGTAGAGATTGCCATTCAGGTTCCTCACGCGATAGCTCAGCGTCGATATCCTGCTCGAACAATTCTGTGTCGGGATAGAAAAATTCGAACTTGAACAGGTCACGCAGTTCCTGCACTTCAGCCCAGAATAGAGTGAGTGGGGCAGGATGTTCGGGTTGTTCACTCACTGCGAGGAGGGCGAGTTCAGCGACCGCTCTCGCCAGAAAGAAATGAACAATCGTGTTGCGGTAAAAACTCGCAATCGGCGCTTGCCCCTCGGCAATGCCGTAAACCGTCTCGGGCCCGCCATCAAAGCGCGTAATGATGCCCTCTTTAATCATGTTCTCGAGCAGACCAGCCATGTTGGACGCGTAGTCGAGATTGAAGTCGGGCGACAAGCGGACACCTCGCGATGTGGCCCATTGCGTCATAACGGACACCTCGCGGACGATTTCGGGTTCCGTCAGTGCGCGGGGAAAAACGCCCAGCAATGCAGTCGAGACGACCGCAGGGAATGTAGCGGGTGTGACGCGGTTGGCTTCCACCGCCACCTGAAACGCGATTTTGGAAATAGCCAGTTGATCCTCAGGGTCGGGCGCCGAGGCCAGTTGCACAGGCTCACCAAAGTTCACATGGATGCGCCCCATGGGGCGCGCGAGGCTCCTCAGGTAGCGGACCATCCAGCCAACGGATTCCGGCGCCTTCGGGACACCAGACTGTTCCCGAGCGTACTCCTCGGCATCGCGAACGAGATCATAGGACACCGAAACTGGGATGATGTGAATGTCTCTGGCGCCAGCATGGTGTGCCCCTTCGAGGACGTATTTCAGAAGTCCGTACTTTGGTGGCATCAATTTACCTAGTCTTGAGCGGGTGCCCTCGAAGGACCAGGTCATGGGGAACCGCTTTTCCATCAGGTAACCGATGTACTGCTTCAGGCTGAGTTTGTAGACCTCGTTATCCTGAAAACTGCGACGAATAAAAATGCCCCCCGCGCGCCGCAGGAAAAAACCCAGCACCGGAATGTTCAGGTTCGCGCCGCCGAAGAAATGCGGCATCGGGAAGTTGTTGTCGAACAGGATTTTCGGCACCACAAATCCATCGATGTAGGTCTTGTGTGTCCACAGTAGCGCTGAGGGATATCGGCGCACGATGTCCCGGATACGCTCGACGTCGGCGGCATCATATTGCAGGGATTTGTCGTACCCGAGCCCAAGGCAGATTGCGCAGAGCTTGGCCCAGACATCGAGCCAAAATCGCGTGGGAATCGAGATCATCTCGCGTAAGTATTCGTTTGCCTCGGCTCTGACCGCTTTGGTCGTTTGGCCGTTGTCACGCGCAATGTTTGCCAAACTAGATTTGAATTCGCGGTTGTTGCGAATGCCCTGCTGGACATAGCGCGGGACTTTATAACGGCCCCCGATCAGCTGGCGTTCAGCCATATCCAGAACCACCGCTGCCTGTCTGGCAATGAATACCGCGAAATCCTCGAGATTGTCGTGAGAAGTCAGGCCGGTTTTTGCGTTAAAGCGCTCTGCCAAAGCTGCCGTGGTACCGGGCTCACCCATGGTGAAGTGCACGCGCGCAGGTTGTCGCCTGGCGACGCGCCCGGCAAGGAAACGCGATGGCCTGCTGTCGCCCCCGCGGAGCAGGTCGATCGGCCTCGGACCGGCTTTGTGGGTTCGCTCGCGTTGCAACCAAGATAACCTGAGTGGCGCAACCGACGCCTCGGGCTGTTGCTCCAAAGCGCGCACCAGCTCGTCCACCGCGAGGGTTTTGCGGTCATCTCGTAGTGCAATACAGACAGTGATGTGAGGCGTGTCGGCGGCATGGCGACTGATCCACTCTTTCAGGACCTGCCTTTCGAAAGCGCGATCGGCGTCCAACAAGAAGATGACCTGATCAGCGTTCCCGGGCCACGGCGTTGGTGCCATGTGATTTTGCAATGTGGCTGGTGCGCCCACTTAATGCCTGGTGGCAGGTGTCTCGGGATCGTCGTCCTGCTCAAATACCTGCGCCAGCGCCTCCGGGAGTCGTTGATCGTCGATATTATCGGAACGCTTCTTTTGAGACCTTTCTGTCAACGCCGTCTTCAATGACTGAGACTTGCGCTGACCCCGCACTTCCGGCCTGAGGTCCTCAGGCGTATCGCGACGCAATGCCACCGTCTCCTCAACCGACAGTTCGGGCTGTCCCAAGGTTTTCAGGAACAGATTGCGGACATGAGTGACATGTTCATCGATGGTGCTGACCGACCAGTCGCCGGTATCGATGGCAGGCAAGATGTCCACCTTCACCGTGCCGCTCCGGAAAATTTTATCGCCCTTGGGTGAGATGTCACTGGAGTTGTGGATGACCACAGGCACAATCGGGACGCCTGATTGGATGGCGACGTGGAAGCCACCTTTTTTAAAGGCGCCCAACTTGCGGGTGGGTGCCCGCGTGCCCTCGGGCGCGATCACAAGGCTTTTCCCTTCGCTGCGCATGGCTTCGACCAGCGGCTTCATGGTTTCTATCGCAGCGTGTCGATCACTCCGGTCGATAAACACGACACCGGCTGCACCCATCAACGGACCAATGATGGGTAAGTTCTTGAGCTCGCGCTTGCCCACGCCCACGATATCTCGCCTGACCATATTGGCCATGATCAGCATGTCGGCATTGCTTTGGTGATTGAACATAAAAATGGCGGGGCGCTTTTTCCACAGGTGCTCCCTGCCCTGCACATCAAGATCTAAACCAATGAGCGCACTGGCTGTCTCGGCGAATAGTGAGATGGAAAAGTTCACCGAGTCTCGCCGCGATCGGCTCAGCGCATACAGGGGCAAGCCCATCATGAAGCTACCCACCAATGAGCCGGTGGCCGCTATGGAGCGCAACACTTCGCTGGTTGATGCAGGGCCTCGACTACTGAAGTCAGCAGCGGACCATCCTGACTCACGGGCAATCGTCTTTAATTCGCGGCTGCCGTTCAGTACCACCGGCCGACCGGCAACTTCAAGTAGCTCGATATCGTCGGTGCTGTCGCTGTAGAAAAAGCAATGCTCGAGGTCACTGCCCTGTTTTTCAGTAAAGCGCTCCGCTGCATCGACTTTGCCTGGACCAAAGCAGGTCGGTGTTACGACGCCGCCAGTGAACTGCCCGTCGACAACCTCAAGATCGGATGCGTAGACATCTTCGATGCCCAGATCTCTTGCGGCGGGCATGACTTGGTAAGGAGTGGCTGAGCTGATGATCGCAATGCTGTGTCCAGCGGCTCGGTGGGCCTCTATCAGCTGTCGTGCCTCAGGATAGATAAGCTTCGCGATTGCTCGACGAAATAACCGCTCGCTGTTGGCAACGTATTCTGCTTCAGAGCGGCCCGCCAGATATTGCGCGTGCACCGCCATGAGCGCAGAGAAGCCCAGTGATCCAATGCCAAAGCGCGTGGCAGCCTGCGTGAGCTGAATCAGATCGGCTGGCGCGATTTCCCCCCGCGCGATCTGGTCTTTCAGGAACGCGGTCGCTGAGTACCCCGAGATAATCGTCCCGTCAAAATCAAACACCGCGCAGGTTTGGGGGCCCGGCGTGGCGGCAGCGATGTTGTCGATCAGCGATTGGAGTGACACGGGCGCCCTGACTTCGCGTATTGTGGCGTAAGAAGTCTCAACACCTTACACGGCTGCTCGTGATCGCTCCAAGGGAAAAACCCCACATTTACAGCGCGGTAGCCAAGAGTCTGATCCAGGGCGCAGTCAGCGATCGTCGGTGCTCGAAACTGATTTTATTTGAGGTTGCCATAGGCTCCGTAATGTAGGTCATCACAAAGTGAATGATGGATTGATCATTTTATTGCCCACTCTGGTGGTATTGGGCCTGGCGCTGTGGAGCCGGCGCACGCTGGAATCGGTGCTGGCGGGGGTGCTGGTCGCATTCTTTATTATGGAAGGCGTGGCGTTTCTGGACGCGACCGCGCAAGCCACGTTGTCCACATTAATGACCGAGGATGTCGCCTGGGTACTGTTAGTCTGCGGCCTGTATGGTGGTTTCATAGCCCTGTTGGTGAAAGGGGGAGGATCGTATGCCCTCGGCAAGGCGCTGATCAGTCGAATAGAGACCAAGCAGGGTAGTCTGCTGGCGACCTGGAGCTTGGGCTTGCTGATCTTTCTGGATGACTACCTCAACTCGCTGACGGTAGGCGCCACGATGAAAGCGGTGACTGATCGTTTTAGAACGTCTCGCGCCATGCTGGCTTATGTGGTGGATTCGACAGCGGCCCCGCTGTGTCTACTTGTCCCGCTGTCCAGCTGGGGCGCTTATTTTTCTGGCTTGCTCGAACAGAACGGTGTAGCCGCTGAGGGTCAGGGCATTGCCATGTTTGTCGGGACGATCCCTTATCTTTATTACCCCATGGTGGCGTTGCTCATCGTCCCCTTGGTGGCGATGGGTGTGATTCCGCTGGTGGGCGCCATGCGTCGCGCCGAGGAGCTCGCCGAGCGCACCGGCGATCTCGGTGTCGCGGAGGAGCAGGCGCTCACCGTTGAAGACAATGCTCGGGGCGGCATGAGCGTATTTTTCCTGCCGATGGTTGCGATGATTGTGTTCACCGTGCTCCCCACTGTTGACCTGTTGCGCGGTGTGATCGCCGGCATTCTGTTTACGTCCGCCTATTACTCGGTTTGGCGGGTGATGCCGGTGCTCGAGGTCTTCGATACCTGTATTGAGGGAATTAAGTCCATGGTGCCTGTGTTGGCCATGTTGCTGACCTTGTTTGTCTTTGTTGAGGCCAATGACCGATTGGGTCTAACGCCTTATGTTATAGATGCGGTCTCGCCATTTATGACGGCCGGCATGTTGCCCGTTGTGGTGTTTGTTACGGTGTCGGTGCTGTCGTTTACCACTGGATCCAACTGGGGCGTGATTGCCATTACCATGCCGATCGCATTTTCGTTGGCCCAAACCTTTGATGTCAGCATCCCCTTGGTGATGGGCGCGCTGTTCTCAGCAAGTGCCTTTGGCTCTCAAGCCTGTTTCTATTCAGATTCAACGGTGTTGTCTGCTCAGGGTGCGGGCTGTACGACCCATGAGCATGCCGTCACGCAGTTGCCCTATGCGTTGTTGGGTGCCGCGGTCGCGGCTATGCTGTTTATTGTTGTTGCCTGACCGGCGCGTCGACACCCGAGCAATAGTGGCTGCATTTGCCGCGATCGCGATCCAGTAAAGGACTACAGCAAACATCAGAGAGATTTGATCTAAGAAAGCCTTATGAACATCATGCGCCGGTTAAAGACCGTTAAAAAGAGCTGGGTGAGAAACCAAATTAAACCGCTTGCTGCATGGCGAGCCATGCGCGAGCTCTTGCGCAATCCGGACGACACTACGCAAGTGTTTCACATCATCGAGGCCTTGAAAGGCGATAGCCTCGGCGATGCCGTCAGACGCCTTCAAGCCAGCGATCGCGGCCGGGCCTTGCTGCAGAAAAAGCCGTCTATCGTGCCGGCCCTGAATGACCGGGAGGCCCTGTTAAGCTTGCCGGCAGGTAGCGTCGGCCGCGCCTATTACGATTTCGTTCACGCCGAAGATCTATCGGCTGACGGGTTAATTGCCTCCAGTGAAACAGCATCTCGCGAGGCGCTCTACAAGGGGCTGTCTGCCGACGAGGCCTGGTTAGCAGATCGGCTGCGCGATATCCACGATCTACAGCACGTTCTGACAGGTTATGGCAGGGATCCGATCGGAGAGCTCTCGCTACTCTCGTTCATGACGACTCAAACACCCAACCGGGGTATCCGCTTTATCATCTGGATTGCGAAGTGGAAGTACCTCCGTGAGGTCCCGCAATTTGATGTTCGCGAGCTGATTAATGAGGGTGCTCATATTGCTCAGCGTGCACAGTGGATGGCAGAAATTGAGTGGGAGCAGCGCCTCGCTGAGCCTCTCGAGCAAGTGAGAGACGAGCTTGGCTTCGAGTCGCCTGAACGCTACTGGCGCCTGCGCCAGCAAGCGCCCGCCTTGCTGGCCGCAGCATGAGTGCTTAGGTACTTCTGCTACCCTACGCCGGGTTATCTGATCGAGCGACAAGTATGAATTTTGAGTTTTCTGACGAGCAGCAGCTGCTCCGCGAGCAGGCGCGTGGTTTTCTGTCTGAGCACTGTCCTACCTCTGCGGTTCGCGCTGTGCTCGATGGCGATCACGACTGGGACGCCGCGCTCTGGAAAAAAGTCGCGGACATGGGCTGGACCGCTACCGTGATTCCCGAGGCATACGGCGGCTTGGGGCTTTCCTACTATGAGCTCGCCATTCTTGCTGAGGAAATGGGCCGCAGCGCTGCACCGCTGCCTTTCAGCAGCTCGGTGTATTTGGCCAGCGAGGCGATCCAGCGCTTCGGCACCGAGGCCCAAAAATCTGAATGGCTACCAAAGCTTGCCGGTGGTGAGTGTGTTGCCACGGTTGCCATGACCGAGCGACCTGGGCGATTGGCGCTCGACCAGCTCGAGACCCGTCGTGAGGGTTCGTCGCTGACGGGCCATAAGGTGCCGGTCGCCGATGCTGCAATTGCCGATGTGGTCATTGTGTTGGCGCGCTCTGACGCCGGGCTTGAAGCCTGTTTGGTGCCGACTGCGCAGGCGGGTGTTTCCATCGAGCCAGTCCTGACATTCGATACCAGTCGTGGCCACAGTGCGATGACCTTCGATGGCACAGAAACCCGGGTATTGGGGGATCGCACGTTGCAGGTAGAGGAGTGGCTGCGGTTACTCGACGGTGCTGCGGTCCTCTATGCCTGGGAGCAACTTGGTGTGGCCGAATCAGCCCTGACTCAGGCGCGAGATTACGCCTTGCAGCGTTTCGCATTCGGGCGCGCGATCGGTTCCTATCAAGCTATCAAGCACAAGCTGGCCAGCATGTACGTCAAGAACACGCTGGCGCGCAGTAACGCGTATTACGGTGTCTGGGCGCTGGCCGAAGGTAGCGATGAGCTGCCGCTTGCTGCGGCGACCGCAAGGGTGGCAGCGATTCAGGCGTCCACGTTCGCGGCAGAAGAAAACATTCAGACTCATGGCGGCATGGGCTTCACGTGGGAATTCGACTGTCATTTTTATTACCGTCGCGCAAAGCTGTTGAGCCTGGCGATTGGCAGCGAAGCGGTGTGGCAGGACCGTCTGGTGTCGGCGTTGGCCGAGCAATCGGCTGCGGCATAAGGGGAACGACATGGACTTTAACGATACACCTGAACAGGCTCGCTTCCGGGAGGAAGCTTCGACCTGGCTGGCAGAGAATGCCCCCACGGATGACGCGTTTCGTGCACTCCCGCCCCTGGAGCAAGCCAAGCTGTGGCAAAAGCGAAAGTACGACGCAGGTTGGGCCTGCATCGGTTGGGCACCGGAATTTGGCGGCCGCGGCGCATCAGCGATAGAAGAGGTGATCTGGCGCCAGGAAGAGTCAAAGTATGAGTTGCCCGCGACCTTTTTCCTCATCGGTCAGGGCATGATTGCGCCGACTCTCATGGCCTGGGCAAGCGACGAAGACAAAGCGCGTTTTCTTCCCCCGCTGGCAAGCGGCGAGGAGGTCTGGTGCCAATTGTTTTCGGAGCCAGCCGGTGGTTCAGATCTCGCAGCGCTTCGCACGCGTGCCGAACGCGACGGCGATAGTTGGGTTATCAATGGACAGAAAATCTGGACCTCGGGCGCGCACTTTTCCGACTACGGCGTGATCGTCGTGCGGACCGACCCGACCGTGCCGAAGCACAAGGGGCTGAGCTATTTTTACGTCGACATGAAAGCGCCCGGTGTAGAGATCAAGCCCATCAAGCAGCTGACCGGTGAATCCGATTTCAATGAGGTGTATTTCACTGACGTCAGAGTGGCTGACAGCCAGCGCCTGGGAGAGGTGGGTCAAGGCTGGCAGGTGTCTTTGACGACGTTAATGAACGAGCGTGCCGCGATTGGCGGCGGTTTTGGTCAGATGGATGCAGTACTGGCAATGTCTGTGGCGCAGGAGCTAGAGATTGACGGTCGGCCCGCCCTCGAGGATTCTGCCGTCCGCGCCAAGATTGCTAACTGGTATGTGCAAGAGTCCGGGCTGAAATATACGGGGTACCGTTCACTTACTGCGCTGTCGCGTGGCGAGTTGCCCGGCCCTGAAAACTCCATTGGTAAGCTCGTCGGTGCACCTAAGATGCAGGCGATGGCCTCTTATTTGATGGATCTCCTCGGTGCCAGTGGCGCAATCGCTGACGAGGCGCTGGCGGCGAAGGCGGGCATTATCCAGCGCGCCTACATGGGAGCGCCGGGGCTCCGTATTGCCGGCGGCACCGATGAAATCATGGCGAATATCATTGCTGAGCGCGTATTGGGCTTGCCGCAGGAACCGCGTCTGGACAAGGGTATCCCCTTTAACGAGGTGCCAACCGGTTAGCTTTTTACTAGGACTGGCTGATCTGCATGGTCACGCGGACCCCTGTGGCAGGTAATGCAGTCGCTTAACCGGCGTTAAACGGTGTGGTGAGGTCCAGACTGAATTTTAGAAAGACTTCATCTAGGGTGTAGCCAAGACTTCTGTAAAGCGCTTGGCCCGCCCTGTTGTCCCGAGCGGTCTCCAAATCCAGTCGCGCCGCGCCCTGCTCTCGCGCCCATTCGCTGGCCGCGTTCATCAGTGCTTTTGCTACACCTTGCCGACGTGCGCGCTCTAGCACGTAAAGGTCGTAGAGCACGTAGTACTCGACAAGGTCGACAGAGCACAATGCCGGGTAGAGCTGCGTAAAGCCCAGCAGTTCCGAGCCAGTATCAGCGGTAAAGATAACGGAGCGCTGAGCCTCTATGTTGTGTTGAATCCAGTTCGTTGCCGCGTCCAGATCTGCAGGACACTCGTAGAACTGCCTGTACAGATCAAACAACGTCGCCAGACTGGATAAATCATCCTGGTGCGCGCGCCTGATAGTGATATTGGGGTTCATAGTCTGTCCTTGTTAATGTGCTGCGTTCAGTCTGGAAAGGGTCGATACATCCTTTGCCCACCGACCCGGAAACGATATCAGCCTGCTGTCGAGTGCGTCGAATAACCCGAATGGAGGGCGATTAGCAAAACGTGACAGGCGATACTCAATGTCACATTTTGCACCAAATGAGGTCGATTCAGCCCGCCGATCGCGTTAGCCTTTGGCACACGTGCAGCGCTCGGGCGCTTTATTGGGAAAGATAAGATTGAGGCCAATATGGTCACCACCGAACAAGAAGCTCAGCAGATCGTCATTCGCCATATCGGCGGATTCGCTTGGCCTACGCTCCTTTTGCTGCTCACCTGTGTGGCCGTGTATGTTTCCTGCATCGCGTATTTACTCGCCGAACTGACCTTTTCCTGGTGGGTGCTCGCGGGCGTCAGTTTTTGCACCTATGCGGTCTACACACCGTTGCACGATGCCGTGCATGGCGCTGTGACGGGGATGTCAGTGGAGCGTCGCTGGATCAATGAGTGGGTGGGTTATGTGGCGGGGCATTTCCTGGGTATTTCCTTTGCCGCGCACAGGCGGTCGCATCTTAAACATCACCGCGCGACAAATGATCCCTCAGAAGATCCCGATATGGTCCTGTCAGCAGGCAACGCATTTGAGCTGGCAATCGCGTGGATGAAAGGCGTCCCGAAGGAGTGGCTGTTCGCAGCGTCTTTCGCTCACTTTACCGATGCAGAAAAAGTGACCGTCAGACGAGAGATGTTGGCGATTGTTGCGACCCGACTGATCGTGCTGTTCTCCTGCGCAGATCTGGGCGTCACGCTCCTCACCCTGATACTGGGACAGATGATCGGCAACGCGGTGTTGGTGACTTTGTTCGCCTGGTCGGTGCATCACCCACATGGTGAGCAGGAGCGCATGAAAACGACAACGGTTTATCAGGCGCGAACCGGGCTGGACACCGCTATGACCTTAATCTGGGGTTACCAGAACTATCACGCGATTCATCACCTGTACCCAAAGGTCCCGTTTTTCCGCTATCGCCGTTTATACCGTGCGTTAGAGCCGTATCTTCTCGAGAGCGGCGTGCCCGTAACGCGTTTGATCTAGCGTCTCGCCCACGGGTGGGTGCTAGGCCTGCCGGCACAGAAATCAAAACATCGACCGGGAGTGCCGCAAACCTGACTCTCACAGCGCCATGCTGAAGCAAATACTGTTCAATATGGATGGGTTGATGGCGACGTTTAAGTGACGCGGCAGGGGCGCGCTTTCAAGTCGCGATCGTGGTTCCCAGTTTTTGCTCCAACAGATGCTCAAAAACTTTGAAGTCACCTTCGCATCCCTTCAGCGCGTCGCGGGAGATCAAAACCTCCACGGCATGACCATCATCCCGTGCAACGCAGGGCAAATGATCTTTCACGTGCGTTAAAACGCGTTCCGGTAACTCATCCCGGTGTGCCCACACCAGGTTGCCAGCTGCGCCCTGCCGTCGATTGAAGGCCGATTTGCCCAGCGGGTTCCAGCCGTGTGAGAGATCACACAGTGCGCACACGGCTTTGCCGAGGCACTTATCTTTGAGATATCGCAGTTCTCCCACCCAAGAACCGTCTGCATCGTATATGGCGTAAAAAGTGGCTTCCTTGCTCACAGTCATTTACCTTCATCATTCCTATGTGGTGTTATACCTCTAAGACTGCAATTGGTTTGGAGTATTAGAAATGGAATTCTTTACTAAACCCCTCCAGAAACGCGCAGGCTTCAAAAAACTCTGCGCGTGTGTCATCGCCTTGATGTGCTTTTTGTCGACTGCGGTCATGGCCGACGGCATCTCTCTCGAAGTACAGCGCGGTCAGCGTGAATTCATGCCCATTACGTCACTGCAGTCCATGAATGTGCGGGTGGGCGACGTCATGTCCATCCGTTCTGAATACGGTGAGATCCATGAGTTCCAAATACAGGCCGCGCGGCGCTCATCGCTCGGGAACAGAGTGATTTCAGGGCTGAGTGGCGCTGGAGCAAGGCTCATCATGGTGGTCACGTCCGAGGGCAGACTTGAGGGGTCGATTCGAAGCAGTGACCTCGCATACCGTCTCACTCAGACCGCTGAGGGCTTGCAGTGGCATTACGCAGATCCGCTCTTGGCACGACCGGCTGACCACGGCGCCGTATTGCGGCCACAGGCGCGACGGCAGTGGCAGCCGGTTGCTGTCGAGACGGGGCGCCGTGCGATGAAGCTGAAATCGCAAAAGAATTTAGCCGATGAGGAAGTGCGCTACCCACAATTCAGGTCCGGCACGGCGACGTTGGATATTCTGTTTTATCACGAGACAGGGATGACGGATCCAGAGGCTATTGCTGATTTGGTCACCGAGGTGACAAATCAGGCGATGCGTGATAGCCGAATCGACATGCAGGTCAATATTGTGGGTGTCAAAGGACTGCAGGTGGAGGCGTCGCTCCTTCAGGAAGAGGTGCTCGATCAGATGTTCGAGGCCGAGGGTGCTTTTAGCGAAATCGAAATGGATCGCAGTTTTTATGGTGCGGATTTAGTTTTGACGTTGCGCGAAAACATTCCTGCCAACGATGACGCTTGTGGTATCGCGTATGTGGGTGTTTACGACGGCGAGCCGTGGCGGCGTCTCTATACAGCGGTTGTGCAATGGCTCCCCGTTGAGGCGCCCGGCAGTGATTACTGTACCGACACCACCACAGCTCACGAGATTGGACATCTCCTCGGTTCGCAGCATGAGCGCCGGATTGCCGAGCCAGGCGAGATCGGGGCCTACACTTACAGTTTTGGCCACTATGGCACACGTTTTCATACCATCATGAGTTACGGCGACGAGCGGGAGAGACCTTATTTTTCAAATCCTGAGCTCATCGCTTGTGACGGCCTGCAGTGTGGGCTCCCGGAGGGTGATCCAGAGTCGGCTGACAATGCAAGAGGGTTTACGCAGACGCGATTTATGCTGGCAGGCTATGCGGGCGAAACCTTTTCTCCTGAATTGGTAAGGGACTTTGTCATCGATGAGGAGTGTGAACTCGATGACGGCAGCACAGGCGTCCGCTATGGCCCCGGATTGGACAATCAAACGCCTTTCACGTTGGACGTGAGGGGTGTGGGAGTTCTGAATCAGGCCGGTGAGACATTGGTAAACGAATTTAGTAATGATTTAGATTTGGAACCCGGCTATTACGCCTATTTAGATGAGTGCAAAGCAGACGGAGAGTCCAGCCAATTCGGCGGTGACTACCGCGAGTCTTGGTGGATCTACGCCGATCCGGTGACGGGAGAGCTCACTGAATCACTCCATTTGCGCTGGGATGACGACTATGATGGCTCGTACGCTCGTGTCACGATCGCCACTTCAGCGCAGGGGTCAGTTTCGGGGCCAACAACCTACCAAATCACCCCAGATGAGCCTGCACGGGTAGAATTTCGCCCTGCCGCAGGATATGCGCTGGCAGATGTAAAGAGTTCTTGTGGTGGCTCCCTTTCAGGCTCGGTCTTTACCGTGGATCAGGTGACCAGTGACTGTGTGATAGAGCCGGTTTTTGAGGCGTCTGCGACCCCGGGTGATACGCTCAGGGTATCTCTGGAGGAGCCGGTAAAGGGCGATACCTACTCGGGCGTTGGCAATCTGAGAGGCTGGTCCGTTGCGACAGTAGGGGTCGATCGGGTTGAAATCTGGATCGATGGCGCTTACGCGTTCGAGGCGCCCTATGGCGGTGAGCGTGGAGACGTAGGAGACGCCTTCCCCGATATAGAGGGCTCAGCGAACTCAGGTTTTTCGACCGCCTGGAATTACAGCCTCATGGACTTGGGGGAGCACACGATCACAGCCCGAGCCTATAACACCAATGGCCAATATGCGGAGAGTAGTAAGACGTTTGTCGTGACGCGCTTCCACAAGCCGTACCTCGGCAAAAATGATGAGGTCGATCTGTCTGGTGCTCAATGCAGCCTGGAGGACAGCCAGATTTCGATCAGCGATGCGATCATGGACGGATCGGTCTACGATATTTTGCTGGAGTGGCGCACTGCGGCACAGGATTTCCAGATCATAGAGATTCGCTAGCCAACGCGCGTTGTTTACTGTGATGGGGGCTGCGATGGGGGCTGGGATCGAGCGCACCTAGCAACGGTAAGGAGAGTGGCTTGGGCGGAGTTATCCGCCCTCGAGATTGCTTGCATCCCGCCACTAGTGGCACCCGGCTGTTCAGCGTGCTTTGGTCAGGCACCATCAGGAGGCTGGCTGGCCTCCTGAGATTTGCCTTGAGAGGACTTCATGAAGCTTTACACCGTACCCCTCGCCCCGAACCCCATGCGGGTCACGCTGTATTTAGCTGAACGCGCAGCGCTAGGTATGGAGATTCAATTAGAGAACGTGATCGTGAATACGTTGAAAGGTCAGCATCGAGAGCCTGAACACCTCGCCCGCAATCCGTTCGGCACGTTGCCAGTACTCGAGCTTGATTCGGGTGAATACCTGACAGAATCACTGTCGATCATTGACTATCTTGAGAGCGCGTTTCCGGAGCATCGCTTGCTGCCGTCGGATCCCGTGGCTTCCGCATTAGCGCGCAACATCGAGCGCACACTGGAAATGCGGGTCACTTTTGATTTGGCCTGGTGGGTGCACTTCACGAAATCACCCATCGACTACGAACCGGATCCGGCCAGGGCCGCTGAATTGCTGACCAAAATGCAGGCAGGCTTCGACTACGCGGAGGGACTGTTGCGTGATGGCCGTGCCTTTTTAACCGGTGACCAGCCATGCACCGCGGATTGCACGCTGGCGGCTTTTTTCCAATTTATGCGATACACCGATGAGGACCTGATTGGTCAGCGGTCCGCCCTCAGGGCGTGGGACGAGCACTATCGCGCGCGGCCTGAGGTTCAGGGTTTATTCTTAATGTGATGTCATGCATCACTCTGACCACTGACCACTGGTTAGTAACTGGAACATGTTTAGTGGATCATAGCTTGACGCAGCCACTCCTCACCCTCAGGTGCAGATGGACTCGCAATAACTTGCCCAAAGGTTAAACGAAGCGGTTCGGCTCGCCGTAATCGAACGCTACGACCTGCCGTCGTTCCGCACCGCTGAAGGGCCGCGTGCTATGCCAGAGATAGCTCGGGAATAGCACCATCTTGCCTGTTTCAGGTTGAATGGTGGTCAATGGTGGTAGTGGGTCCTTCGTCTGAAACGGCGGCTCTCCCAGCACGAGATGGCCTGCGTCACCCTCCGCGTTGATGTTACTGGGAACTTCCGCATAAACCGTGCCGCTGTACCAGCCTTTGGTGTGAACGTGTGCGCGATGGAAGGTCCCGGCTGTGCCTAGAATCGCCCAACTGGCGTGCATCATCGGCCGCTTGGGCCGGAACAACTGAAGCGGGTGTGCGTCAGCCAGCTGCCGGAGTGTCGCGCTGGTGAAGAACGCCTCTGCTATGGACTCTACCGTCTCTTTAAGCAGCCCCAAGTCAGTGCTTGCTGTTTGCGTCAGCAAATTACCCGGTGTTTGCAGGCCATTTTGAACAGACTGGCTGGGGGGCGCGTTTTGCATGCTGTGTCGGTTGGCGAGTGCCGTCGCGACGGCGCTCCATGAGGAGGTGAGTGACTCATTGGGTTTGCTCGGTGCAGGCAGCATCGTTTCATGGACCAAGTGCTCCAGGTTGGTGAGCGCCAGGGATCGATCGTCATTCAGGCAGCGCAAGGCTGTGACCAGCAATGCGAGGTGGTACTGGTCGCCGGGTGCCGTCCGGCAGAGCTGTTGAGCAAGTTTCAACGCTTCGCTGTAGTGACCCAGTGCAAAGTGCGCCTGACAAATCAGCTCCAGCGCACTGTCGGGACCCGTGGTCTGATGTGTCAAAACGGCTTCATGTTCACCAGACGCGGCTAAACAGTGCAGGTGTCCCCAGCGCCAGTGGACGTCTTCAGTGTGTCGCGCTGCGTAGTCGCTGACCAGATCCTGCGCTGCTGCAATATCCCCCAGAGATAAATGCTGACTGAGCAGTTCGCGGAACACGGCCGGATCGCCCGATTCCGTCCACTTGGCTCTCATGAGCCTTAGCGGATCGGGCGCATTCAGCTCGCAAAGCAGTTCGGTGGCATGCCTGACGCAGTGAATATCTGGTGGCACAGGCATGGTTTCAATGAACTCGAGCGCTGCGCTCGATTGTCCGCTGTGGATATAGGTTTGAAGCAGGAGCTCGTGAGCGCCCGGCAGAGGTGTTTCGTTATTGGTGGTATCCGTTAGGTCCGCAAGGCGCGACGACGCCTCTGAGAAGTGCCCCTGGTGTAATGCCAGCCTCGCCAGGCGGAACGCCGCCGCCCGTTTCAGGCTAGAGGGGGCAGAGATCGCGTTGAATGCGTCGGCCGCACCCTGGTAGTTTTCGCATGCGGCTTTACACCGGCCGCGGAGCAACAAGGCTTGGCCGGCCAACCTTTGGTCGCCGTTATCGCAAAGCGACTGCGTGAGTGTTAGCGCTGTCTCCACGTCGCCACACTTAAAGAGCCCGGATGCCGCGGCATAACGCATGCGCGCATCTTCAGAGTCAGCCAGCGCTTTATAGAGCGGTATCGCGTGATGTTGCCGATCCAGTGCGCTGAAGATATCGGCGCGCAGCAGAAGCGCAGGAGGCTGGGTCTGGCCGCGATCTTCAAGCACCTTGAGCAGCCCCAGCGCGTCGTTCAGTCGCTCGCTGGCGCGGTAACAGACTGCCGCCTGATACAACGCCGCCGGGTCGGTTTCATTGCCGATTGCCTGATCGAGCAAAGTGCAGGCCTCTGCGAGATCGCCGCGTTTCGCCGCGGTGAGTGCGTCCTGGATCGAGGGCAGCATGTGAGCTCTCAAGCTGTTGAGGCGAGGACGTCGAGTGTGACAGAAGTGCGGGAGGGTGTCCTTGTGTGATGGAATCACCGCCTAAAAAGAATATTTTTGTTATATCGTTATATCTAAAAGAGCTATAAGCGAGTCTTTTCAGGGGTGACTCGCACAGAGACTCTGATAATCTTTGTCCGGACAACTATAAGCAACGAGACATCTGCAAGCTGCTAGAGGTTTGCGGTGCTTCACTTCCAATAACCATTACAACAGCTAAATCGTGAGGGAACCATGAGAACCATTCGTAATACCTCGATCCTCGCTGTCGCCGTTTCCATGGCCATTTCCGGTCAGGCGCTGGCGCAACGATCTACCACGGCGCAAATTGAAGAAGTCGTCGTGACCGCACAAAAGCGTGAAGAGAACATGCAGGACGTGGCGATCTCCATGTCAGCCATGGACGCCAACACCATTGAGAAAACGTTCTCCAGAACGATCGATGAGATCACGGGCATGTCGCCTAACCTCATCATCAACCCGATTCTTGGTAACGGCACAGTCGGCGTCTCGATCCGCGGTATGCAACACGCGGAAGTTGAGAAGAGTTTTGACCCGGCCGTTGCGATTTATCAGGACGGCGTCTACCTCGCGACCACTACAGGCGCTCTTTTGAATGTCTGGGACGCAGAGCGTGTGGAAGTGCTGCGCGGCCCCCAGGGCACGCTGTTTGGCCGCAACACGATCGGTGGTCTGGTCCACGTGATTCGCTCCAAGCCCACGGGCGAGTGGGGCGGCAAACTGGTGGGTACGTTTGCTCAGGACAGCCAGCAGGACCTCAAGGGCCTGATCAATTTCCCTGAAATCGGTGGCCTGTCTGTCAAGTTGTCCGCATCCAGCATTCAGGGTGGTGAGTACATCGACAACCCCACTCGCGGTACGACGGATGGTGAAAACGACCTTTTCATGATGTCTTTTGACGCTCTTTTCGCGCCCAGCGATACCTTCGATTTCCGCTTGATCTACGACTACATCGACAACGAAACGCCAACCCGCCCCGTGACGGCACTGACTGCGCCAGGCGAGGCATTTGGTGCTTTCTGTGCCGATAACTGTGCGGTGGGCAAGAAATCTGATGCGCTATTCACCACGTTTACATCACAGGAGCAGTACGCGGCTATGCGGACGGATTCGATTACGATCCACGCTAATTGGCAGTTTGCTGATAACCACAAGCTCGCGCTGATCTTCGGTGATCGACAGACAGATGAACTTGCCAGACAGGAATTTGACGGTGTGGCCGCCGATCTGTTCTGGACGGACCGTCCTACGGAAGAGAATCAGACCAGCTATGAATTGCGGTTGGAGTCTGATTGGAGCGACAGCCTGCGATCTACGGTTGGTGCGTTCTACTGGGATGGTGATTACACGCTCCAACAGAACACGGGCCTGTTCAACATCTTCAACCCGCTGGTGCCGGGCAGTGCCGATGGGCAGCCTGCAGCGATCACTAACTTCAGTACTTCGCCGCTATACAACCAAGAGGTCGAGTCCACCGCATTCTTTGGTCAGGTTGATTGGGATATCACCGATCGCCTGATGTTGAGTGTGGGCGGCCGGTACATCGACGAGGAAAAAGAAGCGTGCATGACCGTAACCGGCTATGCCAACAACGTATTCTCCGGCTTGGGTGTCGTGCCTCCGGGTGACATCGTTTACACCGACGTGGCGGGCTACGAAAAGACGCTTGACTCGTATCCCTTGTTCCCCGGCCCGGGTAACGCCGTCGCTGGCTCCTGGGGCGAGAACTGCCCGGACTGGGCCGCTTCGGTTTACGACCCGTCTTTCGATGGCAAGGCATCCTGGAGCGAATTTACGCCTCGCGTTGGCGCCCAGTATGACTTTGAAAATGGTATGGCGTATGTGACCTACTCGGAGGGCTTCCGCTCCGGTGGTTTCAATGGCCGCGCAACGGCTCCCGGCAACACTGGCCCTTATGATCCTGAGACGGTAGAGAGTTGGGAAATTGGTGCTAAGTTCACCATGTTCGACAACCGCTTCCAGCTTAACCTTGCTGCCTTCACAGTGGAGTACGATGATAAGCAGGAAGACATCGTGAAGCCGGGTGAAGATGGTCAAGCCACCCTAACCATTGTGGAAAATGCTTCAAGTGCCAAGATGGAAGGTGTTGAGATGGACTTCACCTGGATCATTACGGAAGGCTTGTCGTTGCGCGGTAACGTGGGTTTACTCGATGCTTCTTATGATGAGTTTATGACTTCCAGCGCCACGGGCATGGTTGACAAGAGCTCTATCGATCTGCGTCGCGCTCCCGATATGACCGCAGGCCTGGGCTTGTTGTTCGAGCGGGAAATGGCTGCCGGTCACTTCTTGGTTGCTACTCTCAACTACACCTACAAGGATGATTACTACATCTCGGCCACAGCCAATGCTGATCACTCGGTGGCCGGTTATATCGATAACCCCTCTAAGGTTGATGCGTTTGGCCTCTTGGATGCCTCCATTAACTGGGAGACTGAGAACTGGACCATCTCTTTGTTTGGTAAGAACCTGACAGATGAGGTGTACCTCATGTCGTTCCTTGATGTAGGGGCGAATGTGGTCGCAGCTGGGCCGAACAACGCTACCCCAGTCTATGCACCTGGTCTGTGGTCATTTGGTACACCAAACCGGCCGCGTTACTTTGGAGCGGAGGTTCAGCTGAAGTTCTGATCGGCTGTGTTGTGAGAAGGGGCGCCTACGGGCGCCCTTTTTTATGGGCTCCGCGGATGACACCACGGCGAGTGTGTCATTGGGTCAGACGGCGCGTGTCCCGCCCAGTACATGCGGCACGTGTGAAAAAGTGGCGGTACCAGCTACGTATCGGTTATGACCAGTAATGGATAGGGCGTCGACATGAGCATCGTCGCGCTAGCGAATCCCAGAGATATCAACGCGGTGATTGGTGAGTCGGCTGCTAGCGTTGAACGGGGTCACCGACGTGCACCATTCTGACCCCGGTATTGCGGCCGAAATACAAATCCCCCAACGCATCGGGAAGCGTTTCGATACCCTGTGAAATATCCTCAACCGGATTCAGCTGACCCTCGCGGACCCATTGGGCCAGCAGCGCAATGTCGTCGGGGTACTGCGCTTCGTAGTCAAATACGAAGAACCCTTCCATCTTGGCATCCTGGCGACCCAGATTTTGCAGGTTGATGAATCTGTGCCGATTCTCTTTATCTTTTAGATACTCAGAGATCGCGCCGCAAATGACGATGCGTGCCCGGCGCCGTAATCGTCCCAGAACGTTGTCGAGAAGCGGGCCACCAACATTATCGAAGTACAGATCGATGCCCTCGGGAAACAGCTTGTTGAGCGCCTCGTCCACGTCTTCATTTTTGTAGTCGATGGCCTCGTCGTAATGCATGGACGTCAGCAGTTTTGCGCACTTCTCCGGGCCGCCTGCAATGCCGGTTACCGAGCCTGCCCCGAGTATTTTGGCAATCTCGGCGACGTGGCTGCCCACGCCCCCGGCCGCGCCGGAGACCAAAATCCGATCAGTGGCGCGAACAAGGCCGATATCTCGTAGGCCAACCAAGGCAGTGATTCCTGTCAGGGAAACCGCTCCGATGCCATGCGACGCGGGGAGGTCGCTGGGCAGTATGAAGGGCGCAGGTCGATGACTCGCATCAATGAGCGCGTACTCCTGCCATCCCAAACGTGCTTGAACGATGGCGCCCTCGGGGAGCGTCGGACAGTCGCTTCTCAAAACTTGTGCAACGCCGCGGCCCGGCATGAGTGAGCCCAGCGGCAGGGGTGACTCGAATTCGGTTTCATTCCGCATGTAGCGGAGCATGACTGGCGCTACACCAAGATAAAGCGTCTTGACCAGCGCTTTTCCCGGCTCCCACTCAGGAACCGGCACCTCGACCAGATCAAAATGGGTACGGTCAGGTATTCCTTCAGGTCGAGACGCCAGTAGCCATTGTTTTTGCTTCATATGAGAGAGGTTCATTGCGGTGATCTTTGTGCAAGTTTGCGGCTCATAAGAGCAAGCGAACCCGCAAGGTGTGTTTAATCGAGGCCTGAGGGTGCGGGCCAGGTCACGTCTGGAGTGGCTTGATCGATATCTGCGGCAATCTTCCACTGGCCGTTTTGCTTCTTGTATACCAGCAATGATCTCCCCGCATCCTTGTAGACCTTCCCAGTCTGTTTGTCGGTCGCTTTGAGCCAGTATTTACTGATGATGTAGGCGATCTCACCGTGGGTTTCCCTGAGCTCGTAATCGAGTTCGAACACGGATTCAGCTTTGCCGATGCGGGCTGAAAAGTATTCCCTGATTGCATCGATGCCGAAGAGAGCCGGTTGACCGTGCAGCGCGACGATTGCGTCATCGACGTACAGCGTCATCAGGCCCTCCAGATCCTCTTGCTCATAAAAGTTGGCCCACTTACCGCCCTCGGCTTCAATCTCGCTAGCGAAGTCAGCGCGTGAGCTGGGCGACAAGACGGCAAGTGCTGTGGCCAGAATCAGTGACACCAAGGCGCGCAAGTTCACAGCTTGCAGTGGCCAATGATTCCGCTTTCGAGGAGAAGCCTGTGGCGATATTGTCATTGAAATACTCCCAGCGCCGCGGCAGTCAGCGCAAAGGCATAAATGGCCAATACCGCGATGTACACCGGTGACAAGGCCCGCGAATACGCTGTATTTAATTCGGCGTCATCGGGGGCATCCGCCAGCGCGCTGAAAATATCCACAGCCGGTTTAAACAGCAGATCGAGCAAGACACCGGCGGTGAAAATGGCGCCCACAGCCAGTATCTTCAGGGCCAGCCAATCGGGTATGACTCGCTCGGCGAACAGGTAAACGCCTGCGCCGCTCACGCACACCGCGAGCACGAGGTTGAGCACCCAGTTAATTTTGGCGGACTGCTCCTGAACGTTAGCGTCAGTCGACAGAAATCCTCGCCAGAGGATCGCCAGCCAAACACCTGAGGCGAGCCACATGCCGAGCAGCGCCGAGTCGGGCAGTGCCATCCATTGACTGCTGACTGCTAGCTGACAACCCGACGGAATAATGAGGGTTAGTGCTGAACGGGGTAGACGATCGAGCACCATGCCCAGCTGTAAAACGGTTTGGCGGGTCTCGATACTCAGGCTGGTTTTCTCTGACCATTTGGCGGCGATGAATACCCCAATATCTGTGCCCACCCAGAACACCAGCAACAAGATGTGTAGATAAAGCCAAAAGGCTTCCATGGACCTTCTCCTTATTGTTGTTCTGTGATGTTGGCTCCCGATTCCAGAACATCCTTGATCAGCCGGAAGCGCTCCTGCGCCCATTCAGCGTCTTGTTCGGCGGATGGTTCAAAGGATTCGAGCTGATCTCGCGAAACGGTTCCCGAATCAATTAGCAGGCTCTCCAAGGTTTTCACTCGTTCTGTGAGTACCGAGTGCTCTGTCATGAGTCGGACTGTGATGGCAAGAAGCCGATCGATGTCAGGGTCCGAAAAGAAGGCCGGACGGCCTGCTTTCACCTTCTTTTTGTCGCTCACGCCAACGCTCCGGCCTTTCTTGCACCGAAGGCATACCAGGTAATCGTATCCGAGAGTCGACCGGTATCGGCATCGAAGGCGGCATCACTGCATGCGCTGTCTGCAAACTCGGATTCGCTCACATAGGTGAAGCGTGGCATGGTGGCCTGAAAGAACTCTTCAGCTGAGAAGCCTGCGTCGGTGCATAATCCAGGGTAGCTGAGGTCACGAAAGCCCTTGTAAAACGGCTCATTGTTATAGAAGCAGTCCCAATCGAGATAGAACGCTTCATACGCGCCCAGTGCGTCGTTAGGGGGCAGCTCCATGTTGATCAGAATGCCGCCCGGTTTGAGTACGCGGTATGCTTCATTGAAGAACTTCTTAATGAGTTCCGCAGGGAGCTCATGCAAAAACATTGAGGAAAATACGACGTCGACGCTGTCTGTGTCATAGGGCAGTTCATCGCACGCTGCTTGTTTGAAATCGATTGCGATGCCTAATGCTTCTGCTCGAGCGTGGCCATATTTCAGGCAGGGGGCAGCAATATCCAGCCCGTGCACCCTCGCGTGCGGGAAAGTCTGTTTCCAGGGCACTGTGTTATGCCCGATGGTACAGCCGACGTCGACGATGAGCTGCGGGTTGAGGTCAGGCCACTTCAGACGACAAAAATTAGCCATAGAGTGGCCAATATCGTCCAGGTTCTCACCCATGACGCCGAAGGAAAATACATCGAGCCCATTGTCATAGACCGCGCCTGCTTCTGCGCCATCGCCCGGCCCGCCTTGATAGTTGCCCGGCATCAAATGCACGTCCATCTCTTCGGAATAGGCTGGCATGGCAATGGCGGCGCTGAGCTCCAGCGAGCCGCCGTGTTCCGTGCCGCGGAATGAGCTGATGCGCGCGATCGACTCGGGGTCGGATTCGATGGCACAGAGCACTGATTGCCATACCAGTTCCTGCGTCGCGCAGCGGAGGCTGGAATACCACTTGAACAGCCCTCGCTGTTTCAGAAACTGATGCACAGCCTCCCCGGACTCATGGTGTGCACCGTCAGCCTCTCGCGCCACTTCATAGTCACTCTGCATCTGGCTCGCCAGATCCGTCAGCACCCAAGCACGCATTGAGGACGTGAAGCGCTCCCTCGCGCGTTGATCGAGATTCTTGTTCAGTGCCAGGGAATGTTGCAATCCCGCCATGATTTGCCCTCTCTTAGCTTCGGGTCACACCAACAGAGATGAGTGTAAATCTTTGTGGACCCATCTTGATCGCTGATTAGCTCTAATGATATACGGATATGACAATACGGGCGTGATCAGTTAGAGCGCGGCCAAAATAAGCCGATAGGGGAGTCCTGTAATGAAGAAACATCGTTATCACGTAAGTATGCCGATCGTGCTGGCTGCCGCTGTGGCCAGCGCCATACCGGGCGTCGCCACTGCGCAGCTCGAAGAAGTCTTGGTGACTGCTGAACGACGCGAGGCGTCGGTGCAGGACGTTCCCATCGCGGTGAGCGCCTACAGCGAGGAGATGATCGAGCGTCTGCAGATCGATGACACCCTCGACCTCATTAATGTCGTCCCGAACCTTTTCGGCGGCAACAACACAGGTCTCGGCACCGCCAATATGTATTACCTGCGCGCTCAGGGTAATGACGAATCTATTTCTACTTTTGACCCACCAGTCGGCACCTATGTGGACGACGTCTACATCACCCGGCAGAACGTGAACAACGTTGCACTGTTTGATGTTGAGCGTATCGAGGTGCTGCGCGGCCCCCAAGGCACGCTGTATGGTCGCAACACCACCGGCGGCGCGATCAGCGTGGTCATGAAGAAGCCCTCTGACACGATGCAGGGCTATGTTGAAGCAGGCGCGGGCAATTGGGGTAAAACCCTGGTGCGCGGTAGCATCGACGTGCCCCTCAGCGATACCGTCCTGACTAAATTTTCTGCCTACTACGTCGATACCGACGGCTACCTAGAGAATCGGACAGACGGCAAAGACTACAACGAGGCCGACTTGACGGGATTCCGGGCGGCGGTTCGGTGGCTGGTCTCAGACTCCATGACCTGGGATGTTGCGGTTGACGGAGGCAAATCCGAGGTCGCTAACATTCATGGTTTCCTGGACGGAGACGACCGTTACTCTCTGTCCGTATTGGGTGACGGCCTGCCTATGGGTGGCGGCATGTCCGATTACGGCAACGAAGTCGACACGCTTAATATCACGTCGAATCTTGCTTGGGATGCAATGGGCGGCACCGCCAATTTCATTCTGGGGTCGCGCTCAATCGAGCAGGACTTCTTGTTGAACTTCCCGTTCTCACTCGACTTCTTCCCCGACTTTTTCATCATTGATAACCAGGGTGAGCACGACATGTTCTCGGCCGAATTGAAATGGTCTGGGGACGTCTGGGACGGCCGCGCTTTCTTGCAGACCGGCGTTTACTACATGGATGAAGATAACGAAGTCGATTTTGTCGATTACCTCGACCTCGCCGCTGTGGGTGTTCCGGCGCCGCCTTCTACAGCGTTTCTGACGCTGGCAGACCGCATCCTGAGTAACACCACAGAAAGCTTCGCCGTGTATGCGCAAGCCGATATCAAGATCGGCGACAACGGCACCCTGACGCTGGGTGCGCGTTATACCGACGAGGAAAAGACTGTCGACTTCCAAGGTACGGTGAATTCAGCTGGGATGGTTGCAGCTGGAATTCCTTTGTCACAGGACGAGCAGGAAATCACGCCGCGTATTGCCTACGCGCATAAATTCACTGACAACCTCATGATGTATGCCTCGGCCACCAACGGCTTCAAATCGGGCGGTTGGAACGCACGTGGGTCCAGCTCATCCGCGTTACAGGCGTTTGCGCCCGAGACGATCTGGTCTTATGAACTGGGTATGCGCGGTGACTGGATGGATGGGCGTCTCCGCACCAATATCACAGCCTTTTACTCGGACCTCGAGGACTTGCAGACCACATCAGCAACACCCGATGGTCAGTTCCTGACGACCAACGCAGGTGGTTTGGAAGTACCGGGCATTGAAGCAGAGATTACGGCCTTGCCGACCGATAACTGGCAGATCTTCGCGGCTTTGGGCTGGCAGAATGCCAAGTACAAGGACCTGCCCGGTGGCTGTGTCACGCCGAACTCCAATCTCGCTGCTTATGATGCTGACTGCAACATCGCTGAGCCGAAGCGCAGTCCTCATCAGACCTATACGTTAGGGACTTCGGTCGACTTCACTCTGGGTGGGGTCACCATCACGCCGAATGTCATGGTGCGATATCTCGGATCCCAGTACCCCGGCACCCGTAATAGCGGCTACAACGAGTCGGTGACACTGCTGAATGCCGGCGTTAAGCTCTCGATGGCAGATTCGCGTTGGGAGCTCAATCTGGAGTGCAAGAACTGCGGCGATAAGACCTACACGCAGTCCTTCCTGTTCACGCGTTACTACAACATGCCAACAACATATCTGGCGACGCTGAAGTACCGCTTTGGTGGTTAATGCGAGATCGCTCAGTTGAGGCGCGCTGAATTGATTGGCTAAGCCTCACCTGATGCAAAGAAGACCCCGCCGAGTGTCCTCGAGCGGGGTTTTTTTTGGGCGCTGGATGGATGCAGCGTGTGACGAGTGAGCGTGCTGTAGTCGCTGACAGGACTTTCTCGCTGCCTATGTGTTTGAGATGGTATGGCAGCACCGGGTGCCGAATGCAGTCAGCCAGCTGCCTCAGTGCATTTCTTCTCCACCACTGACGTTGATAGCCTCCCCCGTAATGAAGCTGGCCTCATCGGAGGCCAGAAAGGCGCATATGGCAGCGGTATCGGCAGCGATGCCAATGCGTTGCAGTGGAATTCTCGCGGCCATCTCCTCAAGGTAGTCCTTTTCGGTCATACCCTTGAACGCAGAAAAGTATGTATTTTGGGCGCTACCCAAGCCCGTCGTGACATGGTTTGGGCACACAGCATTTACCGTGATACCTGCCGCACCGAAGTCGATGGCGGCGGTTCGGGTAAGTCCAATGACGCCGTGCTTGGCGGCGCAGTAAGGCGCCATGTGCGGGAAGCCAGACTTTGCTGCCTGGCTGGCGATATTGATAATCCGACCGCCCGCAGCAGCGCTTTCCATATGGCGTGCGGCCGCCTGGGTGCAGAGAAAGACACCGCTCAAGGTGACGTCGATAACGAGTTGCCACTCTTCCAGAGAGACGTCCCGCGTATCTTTCATGACGTAACCAATACCGGCGTTGTTGACCAGCACATCTACCTGCCCGAAGGTCGATGCTACCGTCTCGAACAGCTGGTTGACCGACTCTGGTGAGCGCACGTCACAGGGCTGACAGATCACTTCGGTACCGAGGGATCGCAGACCCTCGGCCACAGATTCCATTTCGCTGTTGCTTGAGAGGTGATCATCACCCGCGCCATCGATGTCGGTGACCACCAGACGATAACCATCCTCGCCCAGTCGCTTCAGGATGGCCTCCCCCAGACCACCATGCCTGCCTGATCCGGTGCACACTGCAACCTTTTTGCCTCTCATAGTCTGCTCTCACTGTGTGATGGTGGATCTGGAGAGGTGGCGTCTCGGATCATGACCTCAGCTTCCTATGACACGTAGCCCTAACGCAGCGTTCACGAAAAGCCCTAACCAAATGGCCCACACGTAGCGGCGCACTATCCCCATATGGTGGATCATGGCGCTGTCTCCCGCCTCGCTGGCGCCGTCGTTAATCATCTGCATGTAGGCCAGAGCAAAGGGCTTTAGTCCGAATCGCACTGCGATCCCGCAGCCAACCAGTACCGCGAAAATCCCTATCTTGATCGCCATCCAGTCGGGCAGGCCTTTTGAGAATCCCAGTACGGCCGTTCCTAACAGCGTCAACACCAATGCGAACCGGAGCCGGAGATCCCACTGTGCCAATGCAGGCATGCGGTGTCCGAGATTGCTGTGTATCGCGAGAATCAACCCAAGCCATACGCCGACTGTGCCCCAGCCAATCAGTATTGTTTCAGCGGGTATGAGAGTAGGCCAACGCAGGGCTGCAAGGTGACAGCCTGTTCCCAGAATGATCGGCATTGCCAGCCTGGGGCCCATGTCACACTCCATCAGGATTTTGAAAGCGGTCTGTCGCGATTCCACTGCGAGATCCCGATTGAGCACATGGCGGCTGGATAAGTATGTGCCGAGGTCTCCGCCTAGCCAGTAAACCAACGCTAGAACGTGAACATAAAGCAGTATCGTATACATCAATCCCTCTCGGTCAGTTTCTTGCGGTGACGGCCAATGCGGCTGCCGCTATGTGGGAGAGCGGTGGCTTCCACTAGGGCGTCTCCTCGATATGCAGTTCTACGAGCTCGTAGTGCGTTTGCATATAACCCTCTGCGCTGGCCTTCAGCAGCAGGTAGTCGTCGTCAGCGGAGCACCAAACATCATAGGGAGGGTGTTCCTCGGGGAGATTGCCGGCCGTGCCAGCAACCTGAAAGTGGCGCGCCTGAAACTGTCCTGCCGCCACTTCGATGGTCTCCTCACCGACATAGACTAGATCGAAACTGGTCACAAAAAAGAAGGGGCCCGTGGCGCCGCGATGGTCGGGCGAGGTCAGGAACACGTTCTTCAGTGAGTGAACACCGGGACCTTGTTCTAGTGGGTAAAGCCGCATGAGCAGCGCATCGCCGATAATAGGATGGCTCTGAAGCCAGCCCACTTGAGCGTTGGTTTCCAGTTTCTGGGTGATGCGGCCATCGCGCGCGTTGCAGGTTTCACACTCAGCGTAACCTTCTGCAAATCGCATCCAGCCCGAGCCTTCAAACTGGCCCCCGACCGATAGCCGCACCGAGCAGTCAATTGGGCTGGAGTCGACGTGCCTGAGTGCGAGGCAAACGTCCCGGGTAACCTTGGGGGCATCGTCAATCTCACAATGAGCGAGCAATACATCCGTGCCGTCAGGCTGGCAGCTCAGCGTGAAGACCTCTCGGCCGCGGACTTCCCCTATGCGCTCCGGTTTGCGACTGGTGTACTCGATCGCTCCTCGGATAAGCTTGTGTCCCATGGGGGCCCCTTTGGGTTCTGACGGCCAGATCTGCGACGTCAGACCTGCCTATGTATTAATGATATGTTTTTATATCATGCCGATTCGCGCTCCAGCAAAACAGGAATAACAGTGGAAACCAGTGACCTCACCGCGCGCCAGATATACCAGCAGATCAAGGACAACCCGAGTAGAGCGCGATTCGGGTTCGGTAAGAAAGCCATCCTCGTGAACGTCGATCCACAAAAGGCTTATACCCGCCCAGATTTGTTTAAAACCGCCTACGAGACCGATCCCCGGCAACTGGATTATGTGAATCAGTTAGCAACCGCGTTTCGGGCGCTGGATTGGCCCGTGGTCTGGACCTATGTGGCGTTTATGGAATCGGGTGAGGACTGCGGTATCTGGGGTACCCGTACCGACACCCCAGACTCTTTGCAGAATATTAAGTTTGGCTCTGAACGCTCGGAGTTTGATGATCGCCTAGAAATTGATCGGGCGCGTGACGTTATTTACTGCAAGAAGATGCCCTCGGCCTTTTTTGAAACCGCCTTGCAGTCGCTCTGCGTTTGGCACCAGGTTGATACCGTGATCATCACGGGCGGTTCGACCAGTGGCTGCATTCGTGCCACGGCAGTGGACTCCCTATCGCGCGGGTACCGAACCATCGTCCCCGAGGAGTGTGTTGCGGACAAACACGAGAGCTATCACTTTGCGAACCTCACTGACCTCGCGATTAAATATGCAGATGTGCTGGGTGTGAGTGAGGTGCTCGACTGGCTCTCTCAGCAGGGCTGAATATGAGTGGTAGCGCCCAACACGCCGAGCTCGATCTTTACGATTACAGCGCTTACGAGGGCCGGCCACAAATCGAGTGGCCCAATGGAGCGCGTCTTGCATTTTGGGTGGCGCCCAATATCGAGTTCTATGAACTCGACCCCCCGGCCAACCCACATCGCAAACCCTGGCCGCATCCTTACCCTCCAGTGCCCGGTTACAGCATCCGTGACTATGGCAACCGGGTCGGCCACCAGCGCCAGATGGCGGTGCTCGATAAATACGGCGTGCGCGGCTCGATCAGTTTGTCTGCAGCGCTGTGTGAACATCACCCCGAGATCATCGCGCTGTGTGCAGAGCGCGACTGGGAATTCTTCAGTCACGGTATCTACAACACCCGGTACACCTATGGCCTGACGGAAGATCAGGAGCGCGAGATGATCGAGGACGCGATGAGCACGATCGAGCGCGCCTGCGGTCAGCGGCCCGCCGGCTACCTGGCGCCGGCGCTGTCGCACTCCAACCACACCATAGATCTCTTTGCCGAGGCGGGCGGGCGCTACACCTGTGATCTGTTCCACGACGATCAGCCAACGTGGGTTAAAACGCGAAGCGGTAAACCGTTTGTCTCCATTCCTTACTCACTGGAACTCAACGACACCATTGCTTACGTGGTGCAAAAGATGGAGCCGCGACGCTACGGTGAAATCATCCGTCGCGCCTTTGATCAGCTTTATGCCGAGGGCGCTGAGAGCGGCACGGTGATGTGTATCCCGACTCACAATTATCAGGTGAGTTGCCCGCATCGGCTGCGCGCCTTTGAAGAGGCGCTCGAATACATCACCGGCCATTCTGACGTCTGGGTCACCACCGGCAGAGAGATCGCCGAGTATTCACTCTCCCATCTTCAACAGCAGATTGGTGGTGGTTCGGAGCACTCGACATGAGTCACGAGCTGCTCAACTACTCCCGACGCCAATACGGCATGGATCACGATCGCTACGAGTGGTCGATGCTCCAAGATCGCGAGCCGATCCACTGGCCAGGCGACAAGCCGCTTGCCCTGTGGATCAATCTGTCGGTGCAGCACTTCCCGCTATCTGGTGAAAAGCCTGCAGTCGCGCCCCCCGGCGCATTGACCATGCCTTACCCCGATCTTCGGCATTACACGCTGAGGGATTACGGTAACCGGGTCGGTATTTTCAGGTTGCTAAAACTGATGGCGGAGTATGACGCCCAGCCTTCGCTTGCGATCTCCGGCGCACTCGCAAAACGTTATCCGCAGTTACTGGAGCGACTCGCTCAAACGCCTTACGAATGGCTGGGTCACGGGTGGAATATGCTCTGCATGCACGCGGGCGAGGTGGATGCGGACACTGAGGCCGGCTGGATCGCTGACTCGCGCGCTGCGCTCGAGCAGTTCACCGATCAATCCATCACCGGCTGGTTGAGCCCCGGGCGCATACAGAGCGTCAATACGCCAGAGCTGTTGGTGAAAAACGGTTTCACTTATCACTCTGATTGGGTGAACGACGAGTTGCCCTATACCTTCAAAACAGCGGAGGGCGATATGACCTGCCTGCCCTCCTGTTTGGAGCTCGACGATGTTTTCGTTCTCACTCAAAACCTGCACAGCGAGGACAGTTTTGCCCAGCAGGTAATTGACGCTGCAGACCTGTTAATCCAAGAAGGGCGTGAGCAGGGTGGCCGTCTGCTCACGCTGAATTTTCATCCTTGGTTAGTGGGGCAGCCGCACCGGTTGAAAACGGTGCGGGACATCCTGAATGCTTTACTGGTAGAGCGTAGCGAACAGGTGTGGCACGCGGCCCCGGGCGCGATCCTTGACGCCGCGGGACGCAAGTAGAGCTTAGACCGCTTTGGTCGCGCCGAAGAACGCGACAGACGCGATGGTGATCCAGTAGAAGTAGGCCAGCCGCTTGCCCAGCGCGAGGCTCTTTTCCAACTGGTTTTCGGCTTCCTGGTTTGGCCCTTCTGCCAGCACGCGGAAGAGTGTGGTCCACTCCCTCATGATGAAGCGCAGTTTCAGGCCAATCATCAGCGTCACGCTATAGAGCAGAATCTTGATTGAGAACCAGTACTGCATGGGCCCGACATTGAACGGGCCATGGCCCAGTAGGGAGCTGATCGAGGCGATCACCATCACGGGGATCAGCACAAACCTCACTCGCTCATCCCACAACGTAAGTTGAATGCCCCGGTCAGTCTCGCGATAGAAATAGGCCGAAATGCACAGTGTCAGCCAGGCAATCGCCAGTACCCAGACGGCTACCAAGAAGTTGCCGCCATAGGGTTGGACGCCCCACAGGTAGCCCATATGCAAACCGAGAGGCAGCAGACTGATGATGCCAATGCGCGCCAGGATATCGATGTGATACGCCGTCTGCATGTGTCTGCGCCGCTCTTCCATGGAGAGCTTGCGGTTGATGACGTGGGTAGAGGTGTTGAAAACGCCCCACTCACCGCCGAGCCAATAGACCATGGCGATAATGTGTAGCCAGCGGAGAACGGCCAGTTCAGTGATGCCCATTGCTTCTGCCCCCACAGAATAAAGATATATCATTATACCAAAATGGGTACGAAATAGGCGCGATGTGGCGTGCGACTGACCGGAACAAAAACTGAGCACTGAAGGCTGTCTAGTATGTAATACGCCTACTTTGATATATCATTAGGTCTTATTGAACGCGACAGCTCTCAGAGACCTTTTATGCAGGATGTTTTTAGCCCGCATCTCATCGGCCAGATATCAAAAGCCTCTCCTACGCCGCTTTATCACCAGCTATTTTCTTTGCTGAAGACCCGTATTCTCGATGGCACGTTGGCGCTCGGCCTGCGCTTGCCGCCTGAGGAGCAGCTGGCAGAGCTGTTCAAGGTGTCCCGCATTACCGCCAAGCGCGCGATGGACGACCTCGCAGGCGAGGGCCTTGTCGAGCGTCGGCGTGGCCGGGGGACACACGTCATTTATCAGTACTCGCCGAAACCGGTTCACGCTCCCCTGACGGGCATGCTCCAAGAAATTGAAAGCATGGCGCGTAATTCGTCTGCTCACATACTTGATTACGGTATGCGTGTGCCCCCCGGTGTCATTCGCGATGATCTGCGACTTGCCGAGGGAGAGAGCGCCTTGCACTTGCTGCGGGTTCGCGAGCGGGATGGCCTGAGATTCGGTCATTACACCAGCTGGACCGCCGGTGTTGAGATGCCCTCAGACCCCGCTATTTTTGAGAACACGCCTCGACTGAGCTACTTCAGAGAGCAAGGGCTGGAAGTGACGCATGTTGCCCAAACCCTGTCGGCTGTTTCTGCGGACGCGTCTGTTGCCAGCGCGCTGGGTGTCGCGGAAGGTGCGCCTTTGCTGAGCTTGACCCGTCGCTCTTATCGGAAAACCGGTTCGGAGAGTGAGCAGATCATGGATTTTCTGGTGGTGCTCTACAATCCCGCCCACTTCCAGTATTCGATGGATTTGACGTTGGATTGAGCCGTTACAGCAAACCGGCTTTCTTCAAATTCTCGATAACGGTCGCTTGCTGGCCCATGAAGTGCGCCCTGTCAGGCACCGTGACTTCACCCGCCTCGTTCAGCAAATTGTCGGCAGGATAGAAATGGTCCGCGGCATAGGTCGAGCGAAATAAAGAGAGTCGCTGACGCGCAAGCATATTGGTCATCGCCGGTTTGGCGCGTGCCTCGCGCAACCGCTCGATGTCAATCAGGCCGTTGCCCACCATCGACTCACCCGTATAGGCCTCGGTCATCACCTGACCTTTAAAGTCGACAATTTGCGAATGGCCTTGTGTCGAGTTCTCGGGTACGGGTGAATCATGAATTGCCGAGGTATTGCTGGACACCACGTAGCACATATTTTCGTATGCGCGGGCGCACTTGGCGATGTTCTTCGGTGTGGGTCGTGGGCTGCCCACCTCGCTTGAGGAGTGGAGAAGCACTTCCGCGCCGCGCGTCGCCAACGCGCGGCTCACCTCCGGATACAAAATTTCCTCTGACGCAACGCAGGCCAGGCGTCCCAGAGGTGTCTCGACCACCGGGAACAGACTCTCCTCTCCGTACGCTTTGATGTACTCCGTCAGAACGTCGTGAGGAGTGGGGGCAAACATGGAGATGAGGCGACGATAGCGAAGAATCACCTCGCCCTCGTCGCTGATGATGAAGCTGGTTTGAAAGTACAGATCAGGGAAATGAGGATCCAACTCATAAACATTCCCGGACAGGTAAACACCTCGCTCCCGTGCAATCTGTCCCATCCGCTGGTACTCGGGCCCGTCCATGGCAATACAGGCCTTGTCGCGCCACTCGGCAATCGATTCGCCCATTGGGAAGCTGGTCAGAAAATACTCGGGTAGCACGACGAGTTTGAGCGCGTCGCCGCTGAAGGTGCTGATGAAGCCCTTGCTGCCAGCGATTAATTGATCGACTTGCGTCAGGGTACTTTGCATAGCCACATCAACGGCCTCCCGGTCGGGGAGAGTATTAACAGCACGGCAGTCCATTTGAAGCGCAAGCGCGGAGTAGGGTGTCATGGCGGATCACTCCAGTGGTGTTTGTTGCAGGCCATCGACCAGCATCACGCGGAACTCACCGGTGCCGTGCCGCAAGGGTTTGACGGCCTCGTAGGCCTCGCTATACCAGAAGGCCTTGGCCTGCTCAGCAGAGGGCCAGCGGTGCATCACCAAG
Organism: Halieaceae bacterium; assembly: GCA_002721785.1. Taxonomy (GTDB): domain Bacteria; phylum Pseudomonadota; class Gammaproteobacteria; order Pseudomonadales; family Halieaceae; genus Luminiphilus. Next base: position 66,751 of record PBLO01000011.1, on the reverse strand, counting down.
CGGGTGGCGCCCCAGTCACCCTCGAGTGAGGTGTGCTCACCGCCAAGCACCAAATATTCGCCGCCGTACTCCGCGACGATGGGCGGCACCGCGCGCGCATAGGCGCCAAATTTCTCTGCGTCGTGTAATACCGCTTCAACGATGATGTAGGCGGTCATGCTGGCACCTCGACAGGTCTCGGTTGCTATTTATTGTTATGTAACCCCGGGCACTCTCTGGCCCTGTGTGTGACTGTGCGTCGAATACACTCCCACGCTCAGGAGAGCCCCAGCACCCCCGGATTCATAATGCCGTGGGGATCCACTGCTGCCTTGATACCCGTGATGAGATTTAACGCTGGGGCTTTTAAGGCGGTTTGATAGTGGTAGGCCTTTCCCAACTGCAGGTGGCTCGCTCCCTCTGCAGAAAATACGTCAACGACCTCGCTCTTCACTTTGTGCACGGCTTCCCAAGCGTCTGGCGAGGCATCGAACTGATTGAGTCGCGCCAAGTGATCCGCTTCCAGGCTGTGCTTGTGAAGCGCATTGAGCTCGTCGGGCCAAAAGAAAACAGGCTCCAGTACCGTGATCTGCTCGCTAACAACGGCAATCAGGTACCCCGTTTCGATATTGAATTGTTCAAGCGTGGCACGATTCCGCTCGTACACCGCCTCGACTGCTGCCAGTACTGACTCACCCTTTGAGTGCGGCACCAGCCCGTGAACAGGTAGCCAGCGTTCTCCTTCTGCTCCCACCATATTGTTTACCGGACCGAACGGATTGGCGGCAAGAATCCTGGGGATACTGTCAGGCAGTTCCTTCCCGCCCTCGGCCATACAAATTTCGCGGATCCGCGCCGCCTGATATTCGGCTTCCGCGTCAGTGCGGCCCTCACTGATGGTAAACATGGCCCACTCGACGTCATCCATAAAACGCCGGCCGGACAGTGCGATTTTCGCTCCCTGTTTGAGTTTATTCACGAGCCCGGCTTCCTTTTGCACAACGCTCGACAGTTGCTGTGCGTCGGCTGCCAGACTGGCGCGCTTCATTCTCTGGTGCTGTAAGTAGGGATCGAAACCAAAACACTCTGTCGTCAGTGATTCCCGCGATATTTGCGACATCGCTCTCAGCATGGGTCCGGATTCTTCAAAGGCGAAACTGGTGTAGCCCTTCGCACCGGCGAGCGGCACTAGCGGCAGAGTCGCCCGCACCTTAATGCCCAGCGCGCCGCAATCACCCAAGAACAGTCCCGTTAGGTCCGGACCGAAATGCCGCGTAAAGGGAGCTGCTTTTTTTTGGCTGGCAGACCCCGTCTCCATCAGCTCGCCCTTTCCTGTCACTACGCTGACCGACAGGACATTATCGGCAGCAGTGCCGCTTTGCCCACTGCCCCAGAATATGCAGTTCTGAGACAAGCCGCCCCCGACCGTCGCGAAGCGCCCTGATAGCGTCCCCCAAAAAGGTGTTCGAACCCCCATCGGTGCGAGGTGCTCGTGGAGTGTTTGCCAGCTACAGCCGGCCTCAACCGTCACATAGCGGTCCTCGAGATTCACTTCGACCACGCGGTTCATCTGGGCCATGTCGACCAGTACGCTCTCCGGTGCAGAAGCGAGGTAGCCACTGGTATAGCTCATGCCCCCACCCCGCGTGACGATCGGCGTGCCTCTCTCGAGGCAGACACTGACCAGCGACTGCACTTCTTGCAGATTACGGGGCCTGACGATGGCACACACCGGAGGGCCCACAGTAAATACATCCTGTGAGTACAGTGCGATCTGCTGCGGATCCGTGTCGACGATTTCCGCGGGAAGTGACTGCGTAATGTTGGATACCACTGCGTTCATTCAGCGCCTCCTGGCCCAATTCTTGGCCGTTAACCGTCCAAGAGTAACAGACGTTTCACGATATCTCCCGAGGGGTCCCCATAGTGTGAACAGCCGCTTATCACTTCACAAAGGTGATGGGAGCGGTTCTGGTGACTTCATGGTAGGCGCCGCAGCTTGCTGCGAGATTTGCGTTGCGATGGCGTTATGATGTGACGCAGTCCAGCGGAGGGGGATTCCGGTGAGAGAAACAGGCTTCACGCATGTGGTGCTGAACACAGCGTATCCGTTGCAGTTGAGTGGATTTTTTTCCGCGCTAGGGTGGCAGATTCAGCAGATGCCGACTACCGAAGACACGTCAGCGTTCTGGGGGGTCGAGACTGCCGGTGAGCTGACTCGCTGCGTGGCACCCACTGAGACCTGTGAGGTGCTGTTGTTGCCCATGCCCTCCGATGTGCCGCCCCTTCGCCCGATGGATTGTCCCGTCACCACCCCCGGCGGCCTCTTCGATGTGAACATGCGGACCTGGGATAGCGAGTGGGCGCGGACCTTTTTGCAGCAGCACGGCTGGAGGGAGTTGGTGCCTGCGGTCGCTTGGCAGTTTGGTGAAGTAGAGACCAGTGAGGGTCTCTATATTCAGGACGATGGCATTGTCATGGCCGTTATGCAGCGGTTGCATCCGCCGCTGGAGGGGATCGAGTTCGATCGCATGAGCGACATCTTCAACTCGACGCAAATGGTCCGCGATGTGGAGCAAACGCTGGCGTTCTTGCAGCTTCTGGGCTTTGAACGGTTCATCCATCATGCGGGTCCTCTACCGGGCGATGGCCCCAAGGTTTTGCAGCTTGAGGCGCATCCGGTCGAGAGCAGCAGTATCCATCTGAGCATTGCGCATCCCCGGGCCGTGATGTCAGGCTCGATTGAACTGATCGATGTGCCGCAGCACCCGTTGCCCTTACTGGACGTCCCCGTTAGTGGCGGTCGGGGTATCCGGGCGCTTTGCATACCCTGCGACGATATCGACGCCGCTTTCACAGCGATCGATACCAGCGAGTGGGCAGCCAACGTTTGCCAACCACTGCAGGACCGACAGCTTCCTGGATGTTTGGACGGCCATAGCTTCTCGGTGATGGCCCCCGATGGTGGGCGTCTGGACCTTTACCAACGCTAAGGGAGTGATGCGACCATGTTGAAATCGATCCTGATGGTGTGGGTGCTGGCGCAGAATGTGAGCACGACTCAGCAGGCGTATCAGGACTTTCTCGGTTATGAGCTGGTGGACGAAGGGGTCATGTCCGCCGAGTTGTCCGCTGCGATCGCGCGTCCGGAGCTGACTGGAAACGCCTTCGTCACCTTGATGCCACCCACTGGTCCGCAGGTCGGGATTCGCATTGTAGCCGGGGGCCAGTCTGGCTATCGGCCCATGCGCAGAGTGGGTTGGAGCGCGATAGAGTTACTCGTCAAAGATCCCGTGGCGCTCAAAAGCGAGCTGCCAGACTCTGCCTTTCAGCATTTGCAGGGCCCCGATTTTTTGACGGACGAACAGAACATTCTGGCCATGCAAGTGAGCGGCCCCAATCGTGAGCTCTTCTACCTCACGCACATGATCGATCCGTCTCAGTCCTTCCTTCAGCCTGCACCGAGTCCGGCCGCGGTAGGTCACACTTTCATCATGGTAATGGGAAGTCGCGACATTGAGGCGAGTCTGGCGTTCTGGCGCCGGTACTTTCATAACAACATCGCTGGGCCCATCCCCTATCGTATTGGTGTGCTGTCCAGCGCCTATGACCTGCCGCAGGACACGGAGCACCCGCTTGCGCTGGTGTCCATGGCAGATGGCTATGGGATCGAGATCGATCAGTACCCTGATTCGGCGTCAGCTATCCCCGCACCCGATGGGGAGCAGGGCGGCGTCATCTTGGTCAGCCTGGAGGTCGACCCCGCAATCTTGAAGGCCCCCATTCCCTGGGAGTTATCTTATGTTGATAACAATGGCGGGGTGCGCGGCGGCGTGATGACGCTGCCATCTGGCGCTCCGGTAGAGCTACGTTTTAGCGATCCAGTCGAGCGCCCGCTGAACAATTAGACCGATGGTTGGTTTAGTATCGTCGTTTCGGGTGCCGTACGAGATGGTGCCGTGGGGATCGGTAGGTTCATAGTGGCCACCACACTCTTTGATAAGCTCTGGCAAGAGCACGAAGTCATGACGCTGTCAGAGCGTCAATCCCTGCTTTATATCGACCGCATTTTTTTGCATGAACGGACAGGTAGTGTGGCGCTGGACGGGTTGTTGGAGCGCGAGCGATCCGTGCGTCGGCGTGAACATGCGTTCTGCACCATGGACCACATTGTCGATACGCGTCCGGGAAGAGGTGACGACACGCTGATGCCCAGTGGTCGCGATTTTATTGTCTCAACCCGGCACGCTGCCCACGAGACAGGTATTCAGCTTTTTGATATCGCTGATGCGGATCAGGGCATCGTGCATGTCATCTCTCCAGAGCTGGGCATCGCCTTGCCTGGCCTCTCGCTGATTTGCCCTGATAGTCATACCTGCACGCTCGGCGGCTTGGGTGCGCTCGCTTGGGGTGTGGGGTCAACCGAAGCAGAGCACGCCTTGGCCACCAGCACGCTGCGTGTCACTCGCCCTGAAACCATGCGGGTCCTTTACACCGGTAGGCTCGCAGCAGACGTCACCGCAAAAGATTTGATTCTCTTTACCATCCGCGAACTGTCTGCGGGTGGTGGTGCAGGTTATGCGATCGAGTTCGCGGGTCCCGCTGTGGAGTCATTGTCGGTGGAGGCGCGGTTAACCCTGTGCAATATGGCCACGGAGCTATCAGCGTTTACCGGCATTATCGCGCCTGATCAGAAAGTCATGGAGTATTGCTCGGGCAGACCTTACGCGCCGAAGGATGCCCTGTGGGATGGGGCGAGCCGCTATTGGCAATCTTTGCGCAGTGACGAAGCCGCTGTGTTTGACTGCGAGCGCGTCATTAATGTCAGCTCACTTCAACCACAGCTCAGCTGGGGCACCAGTCCACAACACTGTATCGACTGGAACGCCACCGTGCCCAAGCTGAGTGACGCTCACGACGCCGATCAGGCCGCGGCGTGGGAGCGGGCGCAAATGTATATGGGCGTGAAGGGTGGCAGCCCGCTGTCTGACTATCCGATTGATGCGGCCTTTATAGGATCGTGCACGAACAGTCGTCTGTCGGATTTGCGTGCAGCAGCGGATTATCTGCGGCGGACCGGGGCGCGCGTAGCCAAGGGGGTGAAAGCCCTTTGCGTGCCGGGTAGTGGTCAAGTGAAGCGCGCAGCCGAGGCCGAAGGCTTACACGATGTCTTTCTTAATGCAGGGTTCGAGTGGCGGGAACCCGGTTGTTCCATGTGCTTTTTCGCGGGCGGTGAAAGTTTTGGCGATGGTGTGCGGGTGGTCTCTACAACGAATCGTAACTTTGAGGGGCGGCAGGGGTTGCGGGTGAAAACGCACATTGCCAGCCCGCTGACGACCGTGGCGAGCGCCTGTGCCGGTTATCTGACGGCAGACACTCCGCTATGACGCCATTTACCCAGCATACCGGTGTGGCTGCGCCATTAATGCGGTCCAACGTCGACACCGATGCCATCATTCCCTCCCGGGAGATGCGCACGGTGTCCAGATCAGGGCTTGCTGCCGGCCTCTTTGCGCCTTGGCGATATAGCGACCCCGACAAGAGAATAGATAACCCTGATTTTGTGATGAATCAGCGACCTTTCCGGCGCGCTTCGATTTTGCTGGCGGGTGCCAATTTTGGGTGTGGCTCCTCCCGTGAGCACGCTGTTTGGGCGCTGGTAGAGAGTGGCTATCGCGTCATCATCGCGCACTCGTTTGCGACCATTTTCAGAAACAACGCACAGCGCAACGGACTGTTGGCGATTGAGCTGGGCGAAGAACAAATTGAGCGCCTGGTGCGATGGATAAGTGCCGATCCCGAAGCCCGGTTACTGAGCGTGGATCTCGAATCATGCACTGTCGTGCACGACCCCGAGCAACCCGCCGAGGTCTTTTCAATCGATCCCGTGGCGCGCGACATGTTGCTAAACGGCTTAGACGAAATTGGGCTGACTGAGCAGTCGCTTGATCGCATTGATGCGTTTGAAGCCCAAGACCAGATAAAACGTCCATGGGTTTATTTAGAAAGACTCTAGCTGCCTATAACGCCTGCCGCGGCCAAGCTCTCCAGCTCATTGTCTTCTAATCCGAGTTCTCGCAGGACCTCAAGGCTGTGCGCTCCCACTGCGGGCAGATCCTTATGAAGTGCAGGTTTGTGCTCTCCAAACTCGACGGGCAGTCGGGGCAGTGCCGCTTCTGTGCCTGCTTGTTCGCCCTCGGTTAAATGGATCGGTAACAGCCCCCCGCTGGCCGTCAGATGCGGGTCATCGAACAGATCGCCCGGTGTATTAATGGGAGAGAAGGGGAGCCCTGCTCGGTCGAGGCGCTCGCTCAGCGTGGGAAGTGTCATGGGTGCGAACAGTTCACGGATCGCAGGGAGCAGACTGTCGCGCGCGGCCACCCGCCCTGCATTACTCGCCAGCGCTTCGTCTGCTGCCCAATCCGAGAGTTCGAATTCTTCACAGAAACGCTGCCACAGGGTATCGCTGACAATACCAACAAAGAGCCGGTCACCGGAGTTCAGCTCGAAAATATCGTAAACCGCCCAGGCAGACTGCCTGACGGACATGGGTGGGGGCGGTTCGCCGCTGACAGCCTGTTGAGCCATGTGCTGCCCAACCAGGAAAGCTGTGGTCTCGAAGAGCGCACTGGTCACGTGGCTTCCTTGCCCCGTTTCGCGACGCTGATGCAGAGCGGAAAGAATCGCAATCACGCCAAACATCCCGCCCGTAATGTCGATGACCGACGAGCCGGCGCGAAGGGGTCTGTCGGGGAGGCCCGTCATGTAAGCCAGCCCGCCCATCATTTGAGTGACTTCGTCCAGAGCCACCCGGTTCTCATAGGGGCCAGAGAGGAATCCTTTCAGCGAGCAGAAAATGAGGCCCGGGTGTTCAGCCGACAGCGACTCATAATCCAAACCGAGCTTGGCCATGGTGCCGGGCCGAAAATTTTCCAACACAATATCTGCAGAGTGCACTAGTCGCTGCGCGACAGCTTTGCCTCCAGGGTGCTTGAGATCGAGGGCGATCGACCGCTTGTTGCGGTTGTACATCGGGAAGTAGCCTGCCCCCGAACCTTTGAGGCGGCGTGTGTTGTCCCCTTTCAACGGTTCTACTTTGATGACATCAGCGCCAAGGTCACCCAAAATAACGCCCGCGGTGGGCCCCATGACCATATGGGTGAACTCGATGACTTTGATTCCCTGCAGCGGTGCCGCTTGTGCCTCTGCCCCCCGGGACCCCGTCATTACTGCCTCTCCGACCAATTTGTTATGATGTTATATCATTAAGCTGTTTGTGGTAGCAAAGACGACTCATGTCCAATGAAATTGACAATCTAGCCATCACGTTAGCAAAGCGGCCTCAGGGACTGCCTCGAATTACCGACTTTGCCGCGGAGGCTCGTCCGCTCGGTCCCCGATCTGCGGGAGCGATCCGATGCGAGACCTTATACCTGTCTCTCGACCCCTACATGCGCTCAGTGATTGCCGGTAATCATATGGGTCACGGGGTCGATCCCGGCGACGTGATTGCCGGCGAAGCGGTTGCTCGCGTTTGTGAAAGTGACGATCCAGAGTGGCCTGTGGGGTCTTTAGTCCGCTGTCACAGTGGCTGGCAGCAGTACAGCGATAACCCTCCGGAGGCGCTTGCCAGCGTACCCGCAGGTTTAAGCAGACCCTCCCTGGCACTCTCTATTTTGGGCATGCCAGGTCTGACTGCCTGGGCTGGCATGGTAGACCTTGCCAAGGTGCGCGAGGGGGATGTGGTCGTCATCCCCGCGGCTGTTGGTGGCGTGGGCGCGATGGCGGCTCAGCTGGCAAAGCGCGCCGGCGCAACGACGATTGCAATTACGAGTGGTGAAGAGAAGCGTCGCATAGCGCTCGAATCGCTGGGCTACGACCACTGTATCGATCGTATCGAGGAAGATCTCGAGCAAGCCCTGAAGCAGGTCGCCCCCGATGGGGTCTCGGTTTACTTCGATCTGGTGGGTGATCCTACGCTCACCATAGTCGCGCAGCAACTCTCGATCGGTGGCCGGGTAGTGCTCTGTGGTTTGATCAAGGATTACAACGGCGACCATAAAACCACGGGTCCCCACCCGGGTTTGTGGATTACTAAGCGAGCGACTGTGAACGGTCTGGTGGTCTACGACTATGAGCCACAACGCAGTACTTTTGAGCAGGAGTTCGTTCCGCTGGCGGAGGCCGGCGAGCTCGTGGCCAACGAGCAAATGATTGAAGGTCTGGCGGCGGCGCCCGAGGCCTTCTGCGAACTGATGACCGGCAACAACCACGGTAAGGTAGTTGTCCGCGTAGGTGAGTAAGCCACTGAGTGCTTGCTTGGCTCATCTAGGGAACAGGTATGACGCAGATTACGATTAGCGAAGTCGGCCCACGGGATGGTTTACAAAGCGTTGACACCATCTTGTCGACCGAGGGCAAACTTGCCTGGGTCGACATGGAGTACCGCGCGGGTGTCCGAGAGATCGAAGTGGGCTCATTTGTCTCGCCGAAATTATTACCCCAAATGGCGGACACAGCGGACGTTGTGAAAGGTGCCCGCCGTCACCCGGGTCTGGTCGTCGCCGTTCTGGTGCCGAATCTGCGAGGCTGCGAGGCAGCCATCGAGTCCGGCGCCCACAAAATTTCGATCCCGCTGTCTCTGAGTGAAAGCCACAGCATCAAGAATGTGCGCCGCGATCACCCACAAATGTTGGAGGAAATCGCGCGCTGCCAGGCATTGGTGGATCAGGTAGCGGAAAGCGACCGCCCCTGTTTCGAAGTGGGATTGTCCACCGCGTTTGGCTGCACCATCGAGGGTGTGGTCGAGGAGGCGTTCGTCGTCGATATGGCAGCGCGTGTTCTGGACTTGGGCGTTGCCGAGGTGGGGCTCTCAGACACGACGGGTATGGGAAACCCGGCGCAACTCGAAAGACTGGTTACCGGTATCTGGCAGCAATGCGGTGAGTCGGCGCTGACGGGTGTTCATCTTCACAATACTCGGGGACAAGGCCTTGCGAATGCGCTCAAAGCCGTCGAGTTGGGCATTACCACACTAGACAGTTCTCTAGGTGGTTTGGGAGGTTGTCCCTTTGCTCCCGGCGCGAGCGGCAACATTGTGACCGAGGATTTGGTATTCATGCTGGAGTCGATGGGCTACTCAACGGGAATCGACCTTGAGACCCTGCTGTCAGCGCGTGCCGAGATAGCCAAGTTGTTGCCGGGTGAAGAGTGGTTTGGGTTTACCTCAGCCGCCGGCTTGCCTAAAAATTTTGCTGCCGTGTCTTTGAAGGAAGCATCCTGAGATGACTGCGCCGATGCTGCCGGTGCGCAACCCCCGATCGGGCGAGGTCGATCATCACATTACTGAAGCTTCCGACGTAGACATTGCTGAAGCGTCGACAGCACTGCGGCAGGCACAGGCACATTGGCTCGCGCTCGGTGTTGAGGGTCGCACTGCGTGCCTGAATACGTTCGCCGACGCCTTGGCGTCCGAGCTCGGGCCGCTTGCTGAGGCGCTTGCCGTCGATACGGGTCGCACGACGTTTGCTCAATTTGAAGCGGCCAAGTCGATCGAGCTCATCCGGATGTGGGCCGAGAAGTCCGGACCGATCCTTGACGCACTCAGCGCATCCGGCGCATCCGGACAGGTACCCTCTGTGCATTTTGAGCACCGCTTGATTCCCTATCAGGTGGTGGCGGTAATCAGCCCCTGGAACGTCCCCTTGTTGCTCGCCATGATCGACAGTCTGGCGGCGCTCTCTGCTGGGTGTGCAGTGCTGTTGAAGCCGTCAGAGGTGACGCCCCGGTTTATTGGGCCATTGCAGCGTGCATTGAATCGGGTTCCCGAGTTGGCAGCGGCGTTTTGTATCGTTACCGGAGGCCCTCCCACTGGCAAAGCAATGATCGAGGCAGCCGATGCGGTGTGCTTCACGGGTAGTGTGCGCACCGGTCGTCAGGTTGCCCAGCAGGCTGCAGCCTGCTTTATTCCGGCATTTCTTGAGCTGGGCGGAAAAGACCCGGCCATCGTATTANCCGATGCCGATATCCCGCTTGCCGTGCGCGCAATTGTGCGCAGNGCGATTGGGATGACAGGGCAGGCCTGCCAATCTCTGGAGCGCATTTATTGCCATGAAAGTATCGCCAACGCGTTCNCGGCNNAACTGTTGGAGCAATTGGGAGCGCTAACGCTCACCAGCACCGATCAGGGCCAGGGCGACATCGCACCGCTGATCTTTGCAAAACAGGTCGATACCATTCAGGCGCAGGTCGATGATGCGTTATCCAAGGGCGCGGACTGTCTGCTGGGAGGGCAGCCGGTGCACGCGGGCGGGATCTGGTATCCCCCGACGCTACTCACTGGCGTCAATCACGACATGTTAATCATGCAAGAGGAAACCTTCGGCCCCGTGATTCCGGTCGTGACGTTTAGTGATGTCGAGCAAGCGATTGCATTGGCTAACGATTCACAGTTTGGTTTATCCGCAGCGGTCTTCTCTGCAGACCGCGGCACTGCTATGGCTGTCGCGGAGCGGCTTCAGGTAGGCGCGATCAGCATCAATGACGCATCCCTGACAGGAGTGGTTAACGACGTGGAGAAGAACAGCTTTAAATTATCGGGAATGGGCGGTTCGCGGATGGGGCCGGCCGGGTTGACCCGGTTCTTACGTAAACGCGCGCTCCTCATTCAAACGGGCGAGCCGGTCCCCGTTCAACTGTTTTCGGATACGGCACAGGAGTCACAAACATGACGATGGTATGGGTTGATCTAAAGCCGGGCGAGGGAGGATGCCAGCCTATCCTCGATTTTTTGACGGGGATCTTGCCTGACACGCGTGGCTTTGACGGCTGTCAGAGCCTGAAGGTGTATATCGAAGGTGATGGTGAAGGGATCGTATTCATCGAGTACTGGGATAGTGCAGAACACTATCAACGCTACCTGAATTGGCGCACCGAAACCGGGGTGCTGGACCAGTTAGTAGAGATGCTGGCTGAACCACCAGTGATTCGTATTGCCGAGGATTCGGGGGTTTAGGCCGCCGTCAGGGGGCACCCTCAGCGTGGCCCCCTGTGCTCACCACGAAAATAGACGGCGCTGGGTGTGCTGTATCGGCGCTCCAGGTTGTTCCGTTCCCTCACGATACAAACCCATATAAGACGCCGGCAATCTTCCGCAGTTGTATCTCCTCAGCGCCTTCCGTGATGCGGTATCGGCGATGATGCCGATAGATGTGCTCGAAGGGTTTGTGCCGGGAATATCCCATGCCACCGTGGAACTGCATGGCGGTATCAGCCGCATTGCAGACCAATCGGTTGGCGCGGTAGTTACACATCGAGACCTTATCTGTCAGGTATTTAGCGACATCTACTTTATCCATCTGATCCACTTGTGCCGCGGTTTTATAGATCAGCAAGCGCAACATCTCGGCCTCGGTTTGCAGCTCAACCAGCGGGAACTGAATCCCCTGATTGGTTGAGAGGGGCTTGCCAAAGGGCGCCCGCTCTTTCGTGTAAGCGAAGGTTTCATCAAGACAATATTGAGCGGCGCCCAACGAGGACGCGGCTTGCCGGATACGACTTTCATGCACAAAGTGCATGGCTACCTTGAGGCCTTGGTCAACATCACCCATGACATCTTCATCGGGTACAAAAACATCGGTGAGCGTGCAGTGAGGATGGTCTGTGGGCATGTTAAAGGTCCACAGGTAGTCGCCGACCGCAAACCCCGCCGCTTGCGTGGAGGTCACAAAACAGCCAATGCCTTTTGGGCTACCGTCCTCTCCTGAGTGACGCGCGAAAACGAGTACATGGCTGGCCTTGTGTAAACCCGTCGTCCACATTTTCTCGCCGTTGATCAGCCAGCCGCTGACGCCGTCGCGCGTTGTGCGTTCTGCTCGGGTTTCCATCCAGGTGGCATCGGAGCCGTGAGCGGCCTCGGTTAAGCCAAAGCACCAGCCGAGCTCGCCTTGCAGGAGCGGCTCCATCCAGCGCTGCTTCTGATCTTCCGTGCCGAAGTCACGCAGCATCATGGGAGTCATCAGATTGCCAACGATCGAAGTCTCATTTTGCAAGTCGTTGTGAAGCCCTAAGCCCTTGCTGGCGAGGTATTCCCGTATGCGCGCCATCGCTAGATTGGTACCGCTCTGCCCTCCAAACTCCTCCGGTAAGGCGTAGCGAAAATGTCCGGCGTTATCTGCAAGGCGCCGCATTTCTCGCAGTAACGCCTCCCACTCTTCGCGGGGCAGGCCGTCCCGATCCCAGTCTGTGCGGGCATGTTCTCGCCGATGATCGAAAAATCGGATGTTGTCGTCCCGAGCCTCGAGCGGCTTGATCTCTCGTTCGATGAACTCATCGAGCACCACGAGGTAGTCCTCGATCGACTGTGGGATGTCAAATAGGAACGATTCGGTCATAGCGGGCTCGCAGGTGAGGTGTCGCGTACAGGCGGTCTATCTTATGGCTTTTTGGCAGCGCGGCCATACTGATGGAAACGGCTCACGTCGGCGCCGGGTGGGCACAGTGTCTCGCGACTGCTCAACGCCACCGCGCTTCGGCAACCGCTCGGGATGCATAGCGTGGATTATTGATCGCGGTGACCAATAGCTGCCGCGCTTTGAGATACGCCATGAAGTCGGGGTCAGCTGGAATGTTTCTCGCAGCCAGGGCACGCGCTAACTGCTGGGGGATGTCTTCAGCTGATACTTGGTCCGGGAGCCATTTTTGAGCTGCTTCACGATCCAGTGCCTGTAAGGCCGGACTCAATGCCTGTTCGCGCTCGATAATGCCAAGTACATTGGCGGCGACTCGCGCATTGAATTGATCCCGCCCAGAAACGGCCGGTAGCACGTTTTCCATCAAGAAGCCTTTGACGGCGCCGAGGAGCTCTGCGGACGTCACGTCAGACCGAGTTGGGGGCTGGGGTTCCTTGCTCATGCGTCTTCCCATTCTTCAATGAGTAGCAGGATGTCGAGTTCAGCCTCAGAACGTCGGCGAGCCACCGCTGCACGTTCGACGTCGCCATTGCCGCTGTGCCACAGGGCGCCCATTGTCTGGCATACCAAGCCCCAGCTGAAGGCCGCAAAAATTTCCCAGTAACGGATGGTGCGCAGTTCGGGTGTCCAGCCTGCGACTGCGGCATAGCCCGCGATCAGATCCTCATAATGACCAAAGCCACCTACTGGCTTGTCTAGATGCCCAAACCGCCACACGTTCGCGCAGAGGTAGCCCAGATCTTCCTCGGCCGGACCCTGATGTGTGAGCTCCCAGTCGAGCACGCCAGCCAGGCCCCGCTCGTTGATCAGCAGGTTTCCTGTTCTAAAGTCGCCATGCAGGAGGACGCAGGGCGCGTTATCGGGAGCGTTGTCTATCAGCCAGTTAAGACCAAACTGCATGACCGGTGAAATATCGCCGAAGGCATGCAGGCGCTTTTGTGCTGCGGCGAAGCGATTGTCCAAGGTGGTGGGCCTAATGCTGTCTGGCAGCTGTCGGCAGTCGATGGCATGGATACCTGCCAGCGCCTCCCCGCATTGGTAGGCGAGGTTGACGCGAGCTGTTTCAAAGGCGTTATCTGTGAGCCATCGCTGCGGGATGCTCTCACCGGGGATAAAGCCCATCAGAAAGGCCTCGCCAATAGGGTGATCTGAGTCGAACACTGCGTGAATCGCCGGGACGGGGACTTCTGTTGCCGACGCAAGGCGAATGACACCTGCCTCGTCGACCAGCGACAGACCCAGAATATTACCTTCGAGGTTAGCGACTGAGTCCGCCGAGAAGGGCCGCCGGCGCAGTATGAGCGGCGTATCGCCCCAGTTGAGCCGCCACGTTTCATTGTTGGCACCACCAGACAGCCGCGACAGCTCAGAGACTGCTTGACCAGCCAGCGACCCAGACAGGAGCGCCGCCAGGTTGTCATCGAGATATTGTGCGAGCGTTTCCGGCGTCATCGCGGAGGATAACCCGCTACTACAGCGCGCCTCACGATCTGATCAGCCCTTTTCGATCTGGAATGTCAGGCCAGCATGAGCCTGCAGCCGTTCAATGAGTGCGTCGCCCATTGCTGATGCGGGTGTCCACAGGCCGCCTGAGGCAAGATCCGGGTTATGAAGCAGGCACATAGCCGACTCTGCCAGCATCTTCGATGTCGACCCGTAACCGGGGTCGCGATCACCTTGCACGCTGCTGATCATCAATTCGCCTGCGGTCGATTCACCGGCGAAGATCGCATCATAGTTGCCGTTTTCTCGTTCGGTTTTGCTGGGCCCTTCGCCGGGCTGCAGATCGCTCTTCGCGACCGAATCGTCCTTCGCGACAAACTCTGCCGTGGCCTTTCCTTGATCTCCATCCCCCGTCAGCAACATCTCGTCGTAGCAGAAGTTTTCTCCGTAGCGATGACCGAGCAAGAAATTCGAGCGGTGAATGTTCTTCGTGTTGATCGGCGCCATGATGAACGGTGCGCTCCAGCTTTGTAGTTCCTCATCGTACTGAGGGGCTGCACCCGCTGGTTGCTCAGGACCGGTAAACCCTTCGGTGAGTGCGAACGGATTGGTCAGTACTTGAATGATCGCCGGGTTGGCTTTTGCAGAGGCCATGGTGGCGCGCATCGAGGCAATCGTTCCCCCGGAAAACGTGCCGTTCATTGCGCGGACGCGCCCTTTCACCGTTGCAATAGGCGCACCGGTTTTACTGATGGCGTGTTGTTGTAAGAGGTAGACCCCCAAATCAAACGGGATGGAGTCGAAACCACAGCTGTGAACGATTCGCGCACCCGACGCTTTCGCGGCCTCGCTGCACTGCGCAATCGTCTCGTGCATCCAGCTGGGCTCGCCTGTCAGATCGACGTAGTCTGTGCCTCGCTCGGCGCACTGCTTAACCAATTCATTGCCATAAAGTTGATACGGACCGACTGTCGTGATGACGACTTTGCAGGCATCCACCATGGCCGTGACCGAGGCGGGGTCGTCGACGTCGACTTCGAGCAATGCGATGGTGTCACTGATACCCATCTCGCTGCGAACAACGGTCAGTTTGTCCAGAGAACGGCCTGCCATCGCCCAGCGCAAGTCGCTGTCATCATATTCGGCGGCGAGGTATTCAGCGACCAGTCGTCCGGTATAGCCCGAGGCACCGAACACAACAATATCGAAAGGCTTTTCTGAGGCGGTCATATCGGCCGTGACTCCTGAGTGCGGTTGAAAGTAGGTTGGCAAGAGTAACGCGTCACATGACGCGCAGGAACCGCTTACGGTTATCTCGGCCCGAAGATCGACGGCAGGGCATCACCGGCGGTCAGGATGGTGACCCGCTTGTCTTGGGCTGTGACACACAGCCTTTCACTCGCTGCGTGTCTCTGCCTATTATCATGGGATGAGTCATGAGGATTTAACCCAACAGGCGATAGAAGCGCTGCTGGCTGCGATTGAGTCGCGTGACCTGCGCAAGGTCGAGAGTGCGTTACACCCCGATGCCGTCTGGCAGAACGTGCCCCATGCGCCGGCGACGGGCCGCGAATCCGTGATGCAGATGTTGGCGGGCATTATCTGTTGGTCTGACAGAGTTCAATGGGACGTTTTGTCAGCTTCAGTCAGAGGCGATACCGGTTGGTATGAGCGTCTGGATCGGTTTTGGATCGACGGGGCAGAGTATGCGGTCCCGTGTAACGGTGTCTTTCGCATTGACCCGGTTACCCGGACAGTCTGCTCGCTCCGAGACTACGTGGATTTAGGTGAGTGGCGCCGCAGCGTTGCACCCGTGATGACCCGACTGACTGATCGATCGCCCGCCGAGGTTGTAAGCCATCACCTCGACGCGGTCACGGGCGGAGACTCCGTTGCTATGGCGGCAGACTACGCCTACGACGCATTACTGCAGAGAGGGGACGAGCGGCACGAGGGCTGGGTGGCGATTGTTAACTACTTTGACATTGTGCCTGCTCGGTTGGCGGCGCGTGTCATTGCCTTTGGGTCCATTGAAGCTGTCAGTGCTGACCAGGTTCGGGTTGGATGGCACATTTCAGGAATGGGCATGGCACCTGTGACTGGCGCAGATATCTTCACGGTCTCGATGGGCCGCATCACCCATCAACTCACCGAACTGTAAGGCTCAGATTTCTGAGCCGACGTTCACGCGAGGTCGACGAAGCCCCACAAACATCGGCGACACACTACCGCGCGCGAGTGGCGCCCGCATCGACTTGTGCCGGCAAGGGCGGAGATCAGAGCAGCAGGTGTGAAAGCTGAGGGCTGTTATGGGGTGTTACTGCGCTGCGGCCCATTCCGACAGATTGTCTCTCAGGATGTCCAGCGGCATTGCACCGTTCATGAGCACTGCCTCGTGGAACTCCCGCAAATCGAAGCGCTCTCCCAGTGCTTCCTCGGCGTCGCGACGCATATCCAGCAGCGCCAGTTGCCCAGTCTTATATGCCGTGGCTTGACCGGGCCATACTACGTAGCGCTCGATTTCCCGCGTGACTTCTTCGCGGGTCATGCCGGTTTTGGAAATCATGTACTCGATTGCCTTTTCGCGACTCCATCGTTTGGCGTGCATGCCGGTATCAACGACTAATCTGACGGCTCGAAACATCTCGGCTTGTAAGCGTCCCAGATCACCGAGGGGATCATCGTCGTAAAGGCCCATATCGGTTTTGGCGATTCGCTCGGAATAAAGCGCCCAGCCCTCTGAAAAAGCGTTAAAGGGTGACAGCCTGCGCAGTAGCGGGACGCCTTCGATCAATTGTGAGGTCGAGATCTGGAAGTGATGGCCCGGGGAGCCCTCATGAATCATCAAAGTAGGCAGCGTCCAACGCGGATTGTCGGCGGTGTCCTTTTGATTGATGTAGAAGCGCCCGGGTCGCGAGCCGTCCAGTGCCGGGCCGTTGTAGTAACCGCCCGGTGAGGAGTCTTGAGAATATTCGGGAACCCGAACAATCTCGAGTGGTTGTGGCGGGATGGTGATGAAGTAATCGGCTGCGATCGCCATGACTTTTTTATCGAAAGCCTCGAGGTAGGCGATCATCTCCGCCCGCCCCGAATCGGTGTTGGGGAATTGGTGAGCGGGGTCTTCCATCACTACACGAACGCGTTCAGAGAAGGATGATCCCGCAATGCCCTGACTATCGAGAATATCGAGCATTTCTCCTTCAATCCGATCCACTTCTGCTAGACCGGTGGCGTGGATCTCATCGGGCGCGTACTGGGTTGTGGTGTTGGATCGCAGGTTCGCGGCGTAAATCGCCTCACCGTTTGGCAGTCGCCAGATCCCTGCATCGTGACTGGCTTCAGGTAGCATCGACTCAAACAGGGCGATCATGGCTTGGTATCCCGGGATTACCTCGGTGGCCACCAGCTCGGTTGCCTCTGCCATGAATTGGCTCGCTGCGACGTCGTCGACGTCTTCCAGTGATTCAAGCTTGGGCCCGAGCGTGGTGACAAGCGGGTTCTCGGCTGCTCCCTCTGCGATAAATTTATTCATCCCGACGAGTGCTTTTTCGATGACGAAATCGGGAGGGATCACGCCGTTGGCGCGATCGTCGATCACGCGCTCGTGGGTTTCACGCAGCACCCGGCCAAATTCCGCCAGCCGCGATAGATAGCGCCGCACACTTTTTTCATTTTTGATGACGTGGGTATCGGTCAGGAATTGGGGCAGGTTCACCGTCACGCCAGAGATTTGATTGACGCGATAGCCGCTGTAACGCAACTCCGCCTGGCGGAGCAAATCATCAAAGAACCACGCGGCGATCTTCCAGGTCAGCAGTTCCTGTCCGGTGAGCCCCTCTGGACCGTAGGCATCCAAGCCTGCCCGAGCGGCTTGCAGTTCGGCGATACCGCGCTCTTCTTCTGCCTTGGTGTAGTCCGCCAGTTTGCCGCTATGGAAATCCACTGGCGTATTATCAATGGCACCAAGGTAGGTCAGGAGCTCCGGTGAGTCGATCGCCAGTTTGAACGTGACCTTATTGATGTAGTTGTTGACGCCGACCGGCGTGAACCAGAACCACATTGAGGCAGAGACGGCCGCCACCAACAGGACGCCAGCTGTACCCAGAAGTGCGCGCTTGATCCACCGCATGAATGATTTCTCTCTTTTTGAAACGCCGCGGATGCTACGCCAATCCGCAGTACTAAAACAGCGTCATTTACCGCTTGGAGGTGGGAGCTTTGACGAAGCGTGCAAGCAGTAATCGGTCCAGGCGTCTTGACGCCTGGGGTGGCCACCCCAGGCCGAGATCCGCAGAGCCGTTTTGCACCTCGCTGGCGCGGCGATAGGTCCCGAAAGCCCAGTCGAATCAGGGCGTCATCGCGCCATAGTTACTGTCGGTGTAAGGGCGTTCACTGAAATGGTGTGTGCGATGGAAGCGCGGCGTCACCAGCATATATCCAAGGGCTTTCTCAAGGCTTTTGGGGATGCGGGCAGTGCAACAAAAAAACGGTAGGGCGCCCCCGCCCGGCGAGCGCCCGAAGCGTCAAGCTCAGGCTTTCGAGAGCCATACGCCGGCTGGCGAGACCGTCTCGATATTCAGCTGCCCGGCGAGTCCGGCCGTTCTATGCACGCTGATTTCGGCATACTCGGGCATCTGAATCATTTCCAGCATGGCGGCGCGTGACGGATACATGGCGATAGCAACTTGCTCCCAAAGCGTCTCGACCTCGCCCAGCATCAACCGTTCTACATCAGCGCCAAACCCGATGTGACCACCTACCCGGGTAATCACCTTTGCCACGCCCGTAGCATAGATCTGGTAGGCCTCCTTGCCGGACAGATTTGTCTCTCTGCCGTCTTCATACTCTGCCTGCTCTTTGAAGCTCAGCAGGTTCACCATGTAAATGGCGCCCTTGGCTTCCGGGTCGAGAAAGCCCTCAAGCTGTTCAGGCGTGGGTGATACAGCGTTTTGTACTTCCATCATGATCTCCTTGGCTGGGCCACATTGTGCAAGGTTCGATTGCCGAAGACACCTCGTGCTCGCGGCAGGGTCATTGAGGATTTGTGACCACCGGTTTGACGGGGCAAATATAATGACATAGTTTATGTCATTAAATGCGCGTGCCGGACGTCAAAGGCAAAACTAATGAAAGTATTGAGAACACCGGACGCCCGTTTTGAGGGCCTGTCCGACTATCCCTTCGAGCCCCACTACACCGAGATTGATACCGACGAGGGCGTGCCGTTACGCATTCATCATCTCGATGAAGGCGATCCCAACGCGCCGCTGGTGCTGTTGTTGCATGGCCAGCCCAGTTGGAGCTACCTGTATCGCAAGATGGTGCCCCTACTGGTGGCATCGGGATTACGGGTGATTGCGCCCGATCTGCCCGGCTACGGCAAGTCAGACAAACCGGCCGCACGCGAAGACTTCAGCTATCAACGGCAGGTCGATTGGATGGGGCGATGGCTCGAGGCCAATGACTTCGGCGATATCACGCTCTTCGGTCAGGATTGGGGTGGATTGATTGGCTTGCGGTTGGTAGTCGACCACCCGGATCGATTCGCCCGTGTTGTGATGGGGAATACGGGCCTGCCACTGAATACGAGCCTCGATCAGCAGACGGTGGATCGGGTGATGGCGTTTAGACAGGACGGTCATCGCATCAGCTTCCCCGACATGGTCCGCGCCATTTCGCGCCTTCGAAGTCTGGGGTCGGATCCTGATGCCTACCCCATGGGCTTCGCGCATTGGCAAAAGTTCTGCTGGAACACGCCGGATATGCCCGCGGGTTTTATGATGGAGATGATGATCGATGCGCCGGCCACCTGGCGGGTCGCGCCAAGAGTCGCACTGCATCACTATCTAGGCACGGCCTTGCGCCCCATCACACCGCTGGGGCGCGCCTACGAGGCACCTTTTCCCGACGCAACGTACAAAATGGGTCCCCGGGCGATGCCCAGTCAGGTGCCGACCTTGCCGACGGACCCATCAGTCGATGCCCAGCGAGCTGCTTGGACATTCTTCGAGCAATTTCAGAAGCCGTTTCTCTGCCTGTTTACCGAGGACGACCCCGTGACCCGGGGGCTGGAGAAGAGTTTTATTGGCCGCGTACCGGGCACAACAGGGCTACCCCATCAGGTGTTTCCCCGGGGCGGTCATTTCCTTCAGGAGCGCTGTCATCATGAGCTCAGCGCGGCGATCAGCAAGTTGATCGGCTCAACCTAGCACCCAACCTCAGAGCACGGTCACACCCCGAAGGGGTTCGTCGCCGTCAATCAGGTTGTGAAACGCCTCGGCTAGTCGAGCACTCTCACGCACGCAGGTCTCCCAGTACGCCACGCGTTCTGCGGGCGGTAGTGCGCGAAAATCGCCCCGGTCTGGAATCTTGCCGAATGGCAAATCGGCGAGGAAAGATTCGCTGGGGCAAATCAACACCAAGTTATCCAGAGCGGGTGCCTCGCGCGTTCTCCACCGGAGGGCCTTGTCGAACCAACCGGCGGTTAGCTGGCTGCGAAAGTGCGGATACAGCACCAGTCCGGGGTCGGTGCTCGCAGCCAGAGTGAAGTGATAGTCGATGATGCCGCCGTCCCAGTAGGGTCCTCTCGGCGCACCGCTGATGGAGGCCTCGCAGCGCATGAGAAGCGGAATGGCGCCACTGGCCTTCAGTGCGGGGATCAGATTGTGTTCGTCGAGTGCGACGCGTTGTGTGTTGAATCCCGTGGCAAACGGAACGGCTTCCAGGTCCTCATGGCAGAAGGCGACGCGATCAAACAGTATTTCAAGGTTGCGCCGTGACAGCGCGTTAAGTGTCATGGCGGTTGTCATGCCTGCCAGTAACGGCAGGCCATCACTTCCCCGGGCGATACCCTTGGCACGAGCCGTGATAATGGCGTTTCGGAATCGATCTTGCTGTATTAAGGCGCAGACACCCTCTGGCCCCAGCGCTTCCTTGAGCATGAGCTCTGCGACCTGACTGACCTCCTGCGGCGCAGGCCGGGCGGAGGCGTATTCCTGATAGAGGTAGGCGTGCTGCAGGCGTTGGATCGCTGCCGCGGGATCCGGTTGGCTGAGGCAAGCGTGTCGCCAGGTGCCGATGGATGAGCCCAGCAGCGTGACGGGCTGAGCGGCGCAGCTCAGCAGCTCGCGACCCAGCACCTGATCGAGCTCTGACAGAATGAGCCACTTCGGACCCCCCGATGCGCCGATCACTGTACTGAACGGAGCCGAGCGCCAGCCGGATTCGCTAATGGTGGCGGCTGCGCGCCGACCCATGAAGATAGAGATCGCATCCTGCATCGTGTTTGCCTGCGGGCGCGGGCGCCCGGTCGTTATGTCGAGGTTTCGTCCGATTCAGTGTATCGAAAATGGCGTATCGCTCGCTTCCTGATCGAAATAGGCACGGTGCTTGCATGGTTATGCTAAGCGGCGTATTGCGGTGCGACAAACTGCAGCGCCACACAACGTGGGGGGCATCACCAGGAAGGTGGTGCGAGCGAGGCAACACTGGTTAACAAAGTGAGCGACAACGTTATGGATGATGAGCAACAGATCGACGCGGCAGGGCTTGCCGCATTGGAGCGGTTTACAGATGAACGGGGGCTCCCTGAACAGTTTGGTACCGTCTTTTTACAGTGGTATACAGGCGTGACTGCAGCCCTCGCTAAGCGGGCAGGCGCGTCTGAAAGCCCGCTATTAGTGGGTCTCAGCGGCTGCCAGGGGTCAGGTAAAAGCACCTTGGTAGATGCGATGGCCCGGGTGTTGGCGGACGCCCACGATGTTGAAACCACCGTGCTATCGCTGGACGATTTTTATCTCACTAAAGCGGAGCGCGAGTCCCTTGCCCAGCGCGTGCATCCGCTGTTTGCCACCCGCGGGGTGCCCGGTACCCATGATCTTGATTTACTGAGGCGGACCGTGAAGGCCCTGCAAAACGGGGATGACATAGCGCTACCGGTTTTTGATAAGGCAGCAGACGACCGCACCACTATGGTGCGCCGCCCCCATGGCGGTGCGCCAACGCAGATCGTGTTGCTGGAAGGGTGGTGCGTGGGCATACCACCGCAGCCTATGGAGGCTCTGGAGGAACCCATTAACCCCACTGAGGTGGATCTGGATCCCGACCGGATCTGGCGCACTGCAGTGAACCGCTTTTTGGGCGAGGAGTATGCGGCGCTCTTTGCGGAGCTTGATGCGCTGTTGGTCCTGCAGGCGCCAAGCTTTGATGCGGTGTTCGACTGGCGTTGGCAACAGGAAGCACAGTTATCGGCGCGCTTTCGGGAGGCGCATCCCGCTGAGTCGGACCCGACCATGACCCGCGCGCAGGTTGCTGATTTCATCCTTCATTATCAGCGATTGACCGAACACGGATTGCAGAGCCTACCCGCTCGGGCGGATTGTCTCTGGGAGCTCGCTCCGGATCGCAGCGTCGAAAGGATGCATCTGACGGGGATGGCAGCATGAGTATGGCGGTCGTCTACACCGATTTGGACGGCACTTTGCTGGATCACTACACCTACGCCTTTGATGAGGCACTCGAGGCAATAAAGGCGCTGAGGGCCCGAGGTATTCCCATCGTCCCCTGTACCAGCAAGACCCGCGCCGAGACCGTGAGTCTGATGCAGGACCTGGAGCTCGACGGGCCCATGATTATTGAGAATGGCGCCGCCATATGGGTGCCCGATGACTGGGGCCTCACCAGACCCGAGGGTGCAGACGACGACGTCAATGCCAGGGCATGGAGCCATTGTTTTGGCCCGCCCCGCGGCATGATTCGTCGGCAGTTGGCGATACTCAACATCGAGTGGGGCAATCGCTATCAATCGCTGTGCGAGCTATCAGACAAACAGGTCATGGCCATCACCGGTCTGGACGCGACGAGCGCCGCGCGTGCAAAAGACCGCCATCACTGTGAAACCTTGGTTTGGTTGGGAACCCCTGCTGACAGGCCCGTGTTCGCCGAACAAGTTGAGGCGCTGGATTTGCGCTGTGTTCAGGGTGGGCGCTTCGTACACGTCCTCGGCAGAGGCGGGAAAGGGCATGCCATGAGTTGGCTCCACCACAAAATCCGCGCTGAACTGCCCGGTTTTGAGATGGCGGTGAGTATCGCAGCGGGTGATGCCGAGAACGACGTTGAAATGTTGGAGGTCGCGGATCTGGCGCTGATGGTCCGTTCTCCCGTTCATGATCCCCCCGCCCCGAGGCGGACAGGCGGCATGGTGATTAGTGACAACTTCGGGCCAGCCGGCTGGGCCGAGGGTATCGAGGCTCTTATCGCGCGCGTAGAAGAGGAGGAAGACCGTGGCCGACTTTTATCAAAACGGCACGATCACGACGCTGCATAATCTGGGTGAACGCTCCACCGCTGATCTGGAAACCGATCTGCTGCAGTTCAGCGAGCGACGCCCTCTGGGGTTGATACTGCCCTCGCTGTATTCGGAAATCGAGACGCCCGCGTTGCCAGCCATCATTCAGGAGCTGAAGTCGGTTCCTTACCTGTCGCAGATCGTCATCGGTCTCGATCGTGCGACGCAGGATGAATACCAGCATGCCCTGAGCTTTTTTGCCGATCTGCCGCAGCACCATCGCGTGCTGTGGAACGATGGGCCGCGTTTAAAGGCAATTGATGCAAAGCTTCAGGAAGCGGGATTGGCGCCGCAGGAGTTGGGCAAGGGGCGTAACGTCTGGTATTGCATGGGCTATGCGCTAGCTACGGGTCGGGCGGAAGCCATTGCTCTTCACGATTGTGACATTCTGACCTACGATCGAAGCCTACTGGCGAGGCTGATTTATCCGGTCGCGCACCCCCTGTTTGGCTACGAGTTTTGCAAGGGCTACTACCCGCGTGTGTCCGAGAACAAAATCAATGGCAGGGTGTGCAGGCTGCTGGTGACCCCGATGATCCGTGCACTGAAAAGGATTGTTGGTGAGTCGCCTTACCTGAACTATCTCGACAGCTACCGCTACATCCTCGCCGGTGAATTCGCCTTCCGTAAACGACTGCTCGGTGACTTACGCATCCCCACCGACTGGGGGCTGGAGATCGGCGTGGTGTCGGAGGTCTATCGCAGTAATAGCAACAAGCAGATTTGCCAGGTAGATATCGCTGATAACTATGACCACAAGCATCAGGACCTGTCGCTGGATGATCAGAACGCGGGGCTGTCGCGGATGTCGCTCGATATTGCGCGGTCGCTCTATCGTAAGCTGGCGATTCAGGGCACGGTGTTCAGCCCGGAAACATTCCGCACCTTGAAGGCCACCTACTATCGTATGGCGCTCGACCTGATCGAGACCTACCGTAACGACGCGATCATGAACGGCTTGAGTTTCGACATTCATAAAGAAGAAGAGGCGATCGAGCTATTCGCTGAAAATATTCTGGAGGCGGGCACGCAATTTCTCGAGCGCTCCACCGAGGCACCCTTTATTCCGACGTGGAACCGCGTCTTCAGTGCTATGCCCGGCATATTCGACGAATTGGTGGAAGCCGTGGAGGCCGATCACGCCGAGTTTTCGATGGCACAGGACATACCTAAAGTCGCGCGGGGATGATGTTGACGGTCTGTCAGCGACTGCGCGAGCACCTCGCCGCGGTCTACGGGATGGCACCCCACGGTTTGCCGGTCGATGACTGGGCCGCGCGTTTGCTGGCTGCGGCGCGGCTAGATGCCGATCAATCTCCGCCCCCTGCGCACCGTAATCTCTGGGATGAGCGCGATGTTGCCGTGATCACCTATGGTGATTCGGTTCTATCGGACGACGAAGCGCCGCTTAAAAGCCTGCACCAGTTCCTGGTCGATAGGCTGGGGCAGCTCGTGTCGTGGGTTCACGTACTGCCTTTCCACCCCTGGACCTCAGACGACGGATTCTCCGTGCTCGACTACTCCAGCGTAAATGAAGCACTGGGTGATTGGAGTGATGTCAGCGCGCTGGCCGACGACTATCGGTTAATGGCTGACCTTGTCCTCAATCATTGCTCGAGCCGATCAGCATGGTTTGAAAACTTTCGCCGCGGTGAGACGCCGGGCGACGACTACTTTTTTGTCCCCGATGAGCATTTCGATACTACTCGTGTGGTGCGACCCAGAACCACGCCGCTACTCAACGTCGTGGCCACGCAGTCAGGAGAGCGGGCGGTCTGGTGTACCTTCAGCCCGGATCAGGTCGATTTCGATTTCAGCAACCTGGCCGTTGTGTTGGAGTTCGTCTGCATTATCCGCCAGCTGTTGGACGCGGGTGTTCGAGTGTTCCGCCTCGATGCGGTGGCCTTCCTGTGGAAGGAGTCGGGCACCACCTGTATGAATCTGCCCCAGACCCACGAGCTGATTCGGTTATTCCGCCTGATTATCGAGAGCGCACAATCTGATGCCATCGTAATCACTGAGACCAACGTTCCTAACCGCGAGAACCTGTCGTATTTCGGAAACGCGAATGAAGCGCATGGGATCTACAACTTTAGTCTGCCCCCTTTGTTGGTTCATGCTTTGGTCACAGGGACCAGCCAGTACTTATCGACCTGGATGATGACAATGCCCCCCGCGCAAGACGGCACGGTCTATTTCAATTTCATCGCCTCCCACGACGGTATCGGTTTGCGTCCGGTGGAGGGCTTGCTGGAGCAGTCAGAGGTCGATGAACTGCTGGCGACGATGGAGCAATTCGGTGGGCGCATTTCCTGGCGGGAGACAGCGGATGGCGAGGCAAAGCCCTATGAGATGAACATCGCGCTGGTCGACGCGCTTCAGGGAACCACCGCCGGACCGGATAAGTGGTGGCTCGAGCGCTTCACCTGCGCCCACGCGATTATGCTGGGTCTGGAGGGCGTGCCAGCTTTTTACATCCACTCGCTACTGGGCACGCGCAACGATCTTGGGCGTTTGGATCACACCAGCCATAACCGATCGATTAACCGCCATCAGTGGGCGTTGAGTTCCCTGAATGGTGAGCTGGATAATCCCGACTCCGATCACCGCGCGGTGTTTGATTCGCTCACATCACTGATCGCGCTGCGCAAGGCGCAACCTGCCTTCCATCCCAACGCAACCCAATTCACGCTGTACTTGGGGGACGCACTGTTCGGATTCTGGCGGCAATCTCTGGATCGAAAGCAAAGTCTGTTCTGCGTCCATAATCTCACCCATGAGGAGCAAGTGTTGCCCCTGAGTCGCCTCAACCTGGTTTTGAATCATCCTTGGCGAGAATTGATTAGCGAGACGCCCATTGATGACAGTACTCGGGAGTGGGTGCTGTCGCCTTATCAAACGCTGTGGATTACCAATACCTGACGGACGCTTGAATCGGCTGGGTTAACCGTGTCAGCCTGCGGTAATGAAGCGTGTCACTTACCCCTCTTTCCCACGGCGAGCCAACACCTTGTTGGCCACGCTCGTGGTATCCATCCTGTTTCAGTCGGCCGCCTGGGGCTGGTCAGATCACTCGAGCCTGGTTTGGCCGCTCCTGCGCGAGCAACCACAGCTGGTGGAGCAGCGGGTGGTGGCGGAACCGCTGGCTGACTTTGTCCGAGCAGAGCGGGTGGGCATCGCCAAGACTTTGGCGCAGGTCGAGGCCTGGGCGGTCGACACAATCGAGCATTACCCGCCCACGCCGGAGGGACTGCTGTGGCAAGCCGAGAACGAGCCCACCGTTGACCGTTTTCTTGCTGCCATGCGCGTGAACCCGCTGCTGCCATATGGTCTCTTTGTAGACGTGTCGCCAGAACGCACGACGCCTGACGGCGATGCTTTGGACTGGTCAGCCCTCAGCTTTTTGGGTGGCGGCAGCGCACAGGCGCCGGCGCGCTATTGGCCGTTGCAGGCAGGGCAGCCGGTATCGATTGCTGAGGTGGTGTCCGGCGCCAGTGACGAGCCTGATTTCGGCATGGATATCGGTCTCTTCGAAGACAACGGGACGGAGTTTGGCGAGCGCTACGGGTTTGGAAACCAACCTTTCGGTAACCCCAACCTCGACTATGGTTCTCAGGCGCCGTTTCACATGGGCTTCTATCATTTGGACTGGTTGACCCGCACGGTGCAGCCGGATCTTTTGCGAACCTACCCGTTGTGGCGCATTGCGCTGTTTGGCGAGCTAGCGGAGCTGGCGTTTACCACCGGGCATGATTATTGGGGTTGGCGCTTTCTGGGCTGGGGGCTGCACTACGTTGGCGATCTGACCCAGCCCTACCACGCAATGCCGCTGCCTGGTGTTGGTACCGTCGACGCGCTGTGGTCAGTGGTGGAGGGCAAAACGGGCGAGCTCGTGCAGTTGGTTTCTAACCGTCACGGTGTCATCGAGTCATATCAGTATCAGCGGCTGACACGCGCCCTCGATGCCGAAGAGTGGAGGGCACCGCTACTGCGGGCGGTGTCAGATCACGGGGGTCTTGAGCCTGTGATTTATACGACGTTTGTCATGAATCTCACGGCGGATTCCGTGGCAGCGGCTGACGCCTTTGATGCGGCGATTGCCCAGCACGTGCCGGCGCGCTTTGTCAGTGACCCCACCTTTGAGTGGACCGGTAGCGGTTACGAGCGCGACATCATTTCTTTGGTAAGAGAGCAGATGGGCGATGACGCGATCGAACACATGGATGCGACGGTGATCGCACAACTCAAACGTTTCTCTCGCGTCGCCAGCCGCTGGATCGCGCGAGGCGATCGTGGCATGGCCCACCCCGGCCTGACTGATTATGAGACACCCATCGAAGTCACGTCGGGGAGTGGTGGGTAATCGTCATGCCTGAGCGATTCGAGCTCGACCCGCGGTTGGCGGCCGATACTTTTTTAGTGGGGGAGACGCCACTCAGTCACGTGTTGCTGATGAACGACGCCCGCTACCTCTGGCTGATTCTGGCGCCCCGGCGGGGCGACGTCACCGAGCCTTTTGAGCTCAGCGAGGTCGATCAGGCGCAGCTGTGGCAGGAGTCGATGCGGCTGGGCGAGACGATGAAAGCGCACTTTGCTGCCGACAAACTCAACATTGCCGCGCTCGGTAATCAGGTGGCGCAGCTGCACGTCCACCATATTGCGCGATTTCACACAGATGATGCATGGCCCGGCCCGGTCTGGGGTGTCGGCAGCGCAGTCCCTTATAGCGACGCTGCCCGCGATGCACTGCTGGACGAACTGCGCACTCTGCTCCGGCAGCCACTGGGCCTGACGGAGGCAACCAAGGCATGAGCGTTAGCGTGCTGTTTGTCTGTATGGGGAACATCTGCCGGTCTCCGACCGCTCACGCCTTGTTTCGCGAGGCAGTCACTGCGGCGGGGTTAGACGACGAAATCACGACAGATTCAGCGGGTACCCACGCCTACCACATCGGCAACCCGCCCGATGCGAGGGCCACCGCGACGGCGCTTGCCCGCGACATTGATATGACAAACCTGCGCGCGCGGCAGGTCTGCGAGGCAGATTTTGCGCAGTTTGATTACGTCGTGGCGATGGACCGAGACAACCTCGCTTTGCTGGAGGCGTCCTGCCCCCCAGCGGCGCAGGACCGACTGAGCCTCATGCTCGACTGGGCGGAGGGCTGGGGCAATGAAGTACCCGACCCTTACTATGGCGGCGACGAGGGTTTTATCCGGGTGTTCGATATGCTGACCGAGGCGTCGCAGGGGTTGTTGGCGCATATCGCCTCAAACCATGGGCTGGCGGGGCGTTCTTAACGCGCCCACTCGATCAGTAACCCCATCACACAGTGCCAGAGCTCACCTCATGAAATGTTTACTGCAACGTGTTACCCAGGCATCGGTCACCGTGGCGGCCGAGGTGGTGGGCGAGATAGATCGTGGGCTACTGGTGCTGGTGGGCATTGAGCCCGAGGACACCGAGCAGACCGTCACCCGCATGGCGGAGCGCCTGCTGCGTTACCGGGTTTTTGCCGACCCCGAGGGCAAAATGAACCTGAACGTCGCTCAAGTCGGGGGCGCTATCCTACTGGTCTCGCAATTTACGCTGGCCGCTGATACCACCAGCGGCAACCGGCCAGGGTTCTCGACCGCTGCACCACCGGAGCAGGCGTCCGAGTTGTGTGATGCGCTGGCAGAGGCCCTGCGCAAGGGTGATGTCCGGGTCGACACAGGCCGCTTCGGCGCCGACATGCAGGTCGCATTGGTCAACGATGGCCCGGTGACGTTTCTGCTCGAGGTCTGACTGTCAGGTCCGCTCGCGTCGTCTGAGCTTCGCCCGTTCAAATCTGCCCCCTAAGACGAAGCCAGATCCATTCCATCAGCGATTGAAGTGGGCCGCGTTTCCGCCGGCCCATTGCGCCGCTATGTGTGGCTGCGGTAAGACGCAGCGGCTCTCATTGCTGCTCGCGGCGCTGGGAATAAGGCGTTTCGTTTAGAGGTCTAGCGACCTATAAAAAACCCGGCGTCGGCCAGGTTTTTTATAGCAGAGGTAAACAGGTTATTTGTGTAGCACGACCGGCAGTGAGGAGTACCCCCGTACGAAGTTCGACAGCACCCGCTCGGGCTGGCCAACCACCTCCACATGAGAGAAGCGCTTTAGGATTTCCTCCCACAGGATGCGAAGCTGCATCTCACCGAGCCGGTTGCCCATGCAGCGGTGGATGCCGAAACCAAAAGAAAGATGGTAGCGGGGGTTTTTGCGGTCGATGATGAAATCGTTAGGGCGCTCAATGGCGGTCTCGTCGTGATTGCCCGACAAGTACCACATCACCACCTTGTCCCCCTGCCGAATCGTTTTGTCGCCGAGTTCGATGTCTCTCGTGGCGATGCGGCGCATGTGCATGAGTGGGGTCTGCCAACGAATGATTTCAGACACCATGCTGGGGATGAGCGAGGGGTATGCTTTGAGCTTGGCGTATTCATCCGGGTTTTGATTGAGTGCCAGTACGCCACCGGTGATCGAATTGCGGGTAGTGTCGTTGCCCCCCACGATTAGCAAAATCAGGTTGCCCAAATACTCTAGCGGGTCGTCCACCATATCCCGTGTTTTTGGGTTGGTGGCCAACAGGCTGATGAGGTCCATCGTGTCTGTCGGATTATTTTTGCGCTGATGCCACAGCTCGGTGAAGTAACCCAGGCATTCTTGCAAGGCGGCGGTGCGCTCATCGACATCGCCGTCACTGCCCGTTGCGTCGGGGAGTGAAGTCGCCATATCCGACCAGTAAGGCAGCTTGTGTCGATCTTCAAAGGGGAAATCAAAGATCGTTGCCAACATCTGCGTGGTGAGGTTGATCGAGACTTTCTCGACCCAATTAAACGACTCACCTATGGGGAGCGCATCCAGCATCTCGCTAACGCGTTGCCGGATCAGGCCTTCCAGGTCAGCGAGATTACGCGGAGCCACAACGCCCTGCACGGCGGCGCGTTGCACGTCGTGAATCGGCGGGTCCATTGCAATAAATTGTCTGACTGGCAGGTCATCACCGTAGTCACCGATGGTGATCGCGGGCTCCGAGGAGAAAGCCTCATGGTTACCGTCGACCGCGGTAATGTCCTCGAAGCGGGTCACCGACCAGAAGCCGCCAAACAGGTCGTTTTCGCTCCAATGTACGGGATCTTCAGAACGCAGTCGGGCGAAGTAGGGCCGCCAGCTGTCCTGCTGGTAAAGCGTGGCATCGCTCACATCGATCGCGTCGATGGGGAGGGCGCTGACATCTTGCAGTGGTGCATTCATGGTGCGTTCTTCTCGTTATGATTTTTTGCTTCGGTGCGCGCGCACGCTAGGGGTGCTGACACTGATCACTGAGCAGGCAAGTCGATGCTACAGCGCCATGATCTAGATCGAAACATCCATTTATGGGCAGCTCGGACGCTGGCTTCGCCGATTACTCTGCCACCGAATCAAATGCTGATTGCAGTAGCGGGATAATCTTTTCGCGGACCAGTTTCGGCGGCGCCTCGGCATCAAGGCGCGTGTAGTCATCAATGGCCACGTAACCACCGAATCCGCGCTCTATATCGATAAAGCTTACCGAGCCAAAGGCGCCGGGGTCCTCATACACGCCAGGAGTGTCCGTGCGGATCCACCACCCCATGCCGTAGGGGATCGGATTATCAGCCACAACACCGCCGCGATCGACACGCATTTCGGCGACGGCTGCCTCGCTCAGTACGCGAGTCTCTCCGCAGTAGCCGCCGTTCAAGTGAACCTGCAGGAGCTTGGCGTAGTCGGCCAGATTGGTGATCGCGCCACCCTCGATATTGGGATTGCCCAGCCCAAGCAGGCTGCTTGCTGTGCCATCCCATCGCGCGAGGTCCTCCCACATGTTGCCGAAGGAAAAGACCTCCAAGCCACAGGGTTCACCGAGATATTGATCGACGAGTTGATTCCAGGTCGCATTGGCCGCGACCGATGCTGTCACGCCTGCCAACTGCCACTGACTGCCGCCGTAATCAAAAATCGAACCGGCGTCATGACTATCGGGTAGCGGCACACTAAGCAACACCTCACCGCAGGCCTCAAAGCCGATCGCCTCATCAAAACTGAACTGGCAAAGGTGCGGGCCATAGAGCGCCAGCTGACGGAGCCCGGGGATGCCCGATGTGTTACTGACCAGTTGCGAAGGGGTGCGGTCGCCGTACACCCCGTCGAAGGGCAGCACTTCACGGATGGACTGGTTCATATCGAAGGCGACGTTGGGATCTTCCTCAAGTGCTAACAACGTCATGACCGCTGGCACCTTACTTGTTGAGGCAAGCATGACGATGGTGTCCTTGGTGTGGTCTCCAAAGGCGGCGGTATGCAGTGTGCCGCCCGCATCGACTACCACGTAGCTGATGCCATCAAATATCAGGCTGTCCTCAAGGAAATCTTCGAACGCGGTATCGACTGCGGAGAAGTCAGGCGCCTGTTCCTCAGGCGGTGCAGTGCCGCCACCGTCGCTGGGTGGGGGAGGCGGGCTGTCGGAGCCGCCACCACCACAGGCGGTGATCAAGGCTATCGCAAGGCAGAGCGCGAATCCTCGCACTTCACGCGTTACAGACGTCATGGTGTCAGCGTTCCCAACAGCATCTGGCGCATCGTCTCCGATCTCCTTACTGATCACAATACGCTCCGCGCTGACCCCACAATGCATGTTGCATAATTGAAACAAATAGAGTTTAAAAATGTTACAATCGTTGCGTAATCGTGACCCGTATAGTTTCAGTGAAGCATGTTGCTTCCCATCCAAACTGGAGGTCCGTTATGAAAATGGTTGGTCTAGGCAAGAGAATGGCGCTGGCCTTGAGCCCAGTGCTGCTGGTGCAGGCAGGCGTCGTTCAGGCAGACACCGCTGAACAGCTTGCGGTCTGTAAGAGTGAACTGAAAGCCCTGTATGGGGAAGAAACACGCGTCAGAATGTATGGCACCAAGTCGTACCGCGGTGTCGAGACGCTGAAGTTAAAGGTGACGCCTGCGGGTGAAAGCTCGGTGACCTTGCAGTGCTCGAGTGATGTCGGCTCTGATGATCGCGTCGTGTTGAAGGACAAAAACGGGGAAATGCTGGTCTCCTGATGTTCGCAGCCAGCGGCACCCCAAAGGGGGGGATGCCCAATGAATTGGGACGATTTGAAGGTGCTGCTGGCACTCTCACGAGCGGGGTCAACCCGCAAAGCGGCGGCGACGCTCTCTGTCAGTAACACGACGGTGATGCGCCGTTTGGAGTCGTTAGAGGAGCAGGTGGGGGGGCGACTGTTCGATCGCACTCCCGATGGTTTTCGCGCCACGTCGCTGGCCGATCAGCTACTACCCGCAGCCCGTGATGTAGAACAGACCCTGTCGGAGGCGGAGCGGCAGGTGACGGGAAAGGATTCCGAGCTTAGCGGCCGCATCAAGATGTCTTTGCCCGCCGTGCCCGTTACCCACATATCGGAGGCAGTGGCGGAGTTTGCTATTCAGTACCCGCGGATAGAGCTCGACATTACGGTCAGTGATCATCCGGTCGATCTTGCCCGTCGGGAGGCGGACATCGCTGTTCGAGGTATTCCCAAGCACAAGCGCCCACCCAAGGACATTGTCGGCATTAAGCTCGGCAGAATCTCGATGGGCTACTACGTGCATCGTGAACTGTTGAGTGAGGCTGCTCGGGGGCATCGGGAGCTGACTTGTATTCAGGCGTCGGGCCGGGCATTGGCGCTGGGGGATTTACCCGACGCGGAGTCGTTGGGTCTTACAAAACGCCATTTGATCGATGGCATCACCCCGCGGACCGTCGCCGTCACCAATAAATTGGGCGTCGCAGCGTTGCCCTGTTTTTTAGCCCGCCAGTACCCTGACCTCATATTGCTGCCCGGTGTGCCCTCGGCCCGCTGGGGCTACACCTGGCTGCTCCATCACAAGGATCTCCGTCAATCGGCCAGGATCCGCGCTTTGTTCAAGCATCTGTCAGAGTTGGAAGAAAAATGGCCTGGTGCATGGGATACCAGCCAATAGCGGTTGTTGCTCATTAGGTGCCTCAATGACACCTAATGGGCTTTTGCCATGCTGACACCGGGAGCACCTGAAGGATCATAAGCCCCTCAACGTCCCGCATTTTCCCGCGTTTTCATGTCTCAAGGGCTTAATGGCCCATGCTGCAACGCCAGCATGCAGTGTGTTTTTGTGTTTACCCCGCTCCCCGTTCGGCCAGCAACCCCTTCCTTATCGGTTTGACCCCAATTCTCTCCAAGCTTGACAAAACCTGTACAAGCGGATATCAAAAGTATTAAAGATATAACTAAGAGCGTTTTGGGCCAGACAGCTCGGCCTTTTTTCGCCACATTCCAGAAAGGAGAGTCATCCATGCACTTCATAAAAAATAATCCGATTGCTTTGGCGGTCAGTCTTGCAGTGGCAGCGACAGCTCACACGTCGACGGCCTTTTCACAGGAAGAAGAGGCCATGCTCGAAGAAGTCATGGTCACGGCGAGGAAACGGGAAGAGTCGCTGTCAGAGACCCCAATTGCGATCACAGCGATTAGCGCGGCGGATATTCAGGCCGGCGCGTTTAAAAATATCGTGGATGTGCAAAAGACGGCTCCCGGCTTGTTTATCGAATCCATGAACAACGAGAACGGGCGAACAGTACTGATGCCTCGATTCCGGGGCGTCACCTTCGACGCCACCAGCCCACTCCAGCGGACGAGTTCGGTGTTCGTGGATGGCCTGATCGTTACGTCCGGATTGCACAGCTTGCCAATTACTCAGGTGGAGCGCATCGAGGTGGTCAAGGGGCCGCAGTCTGCACTGTTTGGTCGAAACACCTACTCGGGTGCGATCAACATCATCACCCGTCGGCCGGGTGACGAGTTCAAGGGCGGTCTCGAGATTGATTACGGTGCAAAGAGTAAGTCTTCGACGACCGGCTTCATCGAGGGCCCTATCACCAGCAACCTTGGTGTGAGAGCGACCTTCAGTTACACCGACAAAGAGGGTCACTACGACAACGCCTTTGTTGAGGGTCAACGGTTGGGAGATGAAGAGACGCTTGCTTACGGCATCATGCTGGACTTTAACCCCACCGATAACCTGAACATCATGCTGCGCGCGTCGGCTTATGAGGACGAGGATGGTCCCGGTGCATACGCCGTGGTCGGTGGCCTCGCCGAGCACAATTTCTGTGCAGAACCCACGCCAGCCATCAATAGCTTCAGCTGCTTTTTCGTTAACGGCCTGGAGTCGGTCTATCAGGGCAAGGTGAACATCCCTGGCAGCATCGGCGCCTCTTCATCTGCGGATGTCTTTGGCAAAGCCACCGGACAGCTTCGTGGCGCTAATGGTGACTGGGCAGGCGCGAATGGTGGCCCGGGTTATGCGCCCATTGGCGATCACTCATTTGATGACCTGTCTCACAATGGTTTTGGTAAGGCGGGAGACGGCGAGCGCTTCGGTGCCATCGTCTCGTGGGATCTGACCGATTCTCTCAATCTAAATGTGGCCTACGGAAAGAACGAAGACGACTACGTCTTGTTCCATGACTTCGATGCGGCCGGTGGGTTCGGTTTCCATACGTATAACGCGCGTGTGACCGAAGACGAAACCTTCGAGGTACGACTGTCGGGCACCAGCGATCGCTTTGATTGGTCTATCGGTGCGACCCAGGTTGAAATGTCATCCAAGGCGCACGGTGGTTTCTACGACCAATACTTCGGAGACATGTTTGGTGGGGGTCCCGGTTATTGGTTCCCGGACATCTACAATCCGACCACGGCTTTTTCGCTTATTGAGGCAGACACGTCGGGCATCTTCGCCTCGGTTGATTTCAGAATTACGGACAACCTGACCTTGATTGCTGAAGTCAGACGTCAGGAAGATGAAATCAACGATCCCAGCGTCAACGCCGCAGCGGGTAAGGATCTGTCACCCACTGAGTTCTCCTCGACGCTACCGCGTGTCGTAGTGAAGTATGAGCTCAACGACAATCATATGTTCTACGCGAACTACAGTGAGGGCACGCTGCCCGGCGGCTTCAACCCAGAAGTGGCCTCCAAGCTGACGACGCCGGAGCAGATTGCAGTCTTCAACGCTGATACCCCGGGAATTGGTGAGACCTTCGGGGAGGAAACGCTGAAGAACTATGAGGCGGGCTGGAAATATGCCTCTGACAGTGGCCGGCTGGCGATGAACCTTGCCATCTTCCACATGGAGCGATCTGACCAGGTGTACTCGGGCTTCGGTGTGATCCCCGCAGACGTCACCTGTTCAGGTGACTCGGATGGTGACGGCATTCCGAACACAGAGACCTGTACGGTAGCGTTTAGTGGTAACGGTACCTCCAGTGACATCGATGGTTTCGAGATCGACATGAACTATCGTGTTTGGGACAACCTGTTGCTGCAAGCGGCGGTGGGTTACACCAAGGCCGAGATCTCGGACTTCCCCGAGAACGGTGACTGCGGTGACTACAACGACGTGTTCGGCCCAGGATTATCCTGTGTAGGTCAGCAGGCGGCGCGCTATCCCGAGTGGATCGGTTCTCTGATCGCCACCTATGATTTCGACACGCCTTTGGGCGGTGCTTACGCGAGGGGCGAGCTGTTCTACACGGGCTCCTACTATGACGAGGTCACGAATATGACCGAGATACCGTCAGCCACAGAGATTAACCTCAGAGCAGGTGTCCGGATGGATAACGGCATCAGTCTGGAGGCTTACGTCTCTAACCTGACTGACGAGGACGCACCCACTGGCGGCAATAACATTGCTGACACCAGTAAGTACGTCCGGGATACGACATTCGCTTACAACTTTGCCGTGGAGAGTGTGCACATTCATCTCCGCGATGAGCGAGAGTTCGGCTTCCGGCTACGCTGGGACTTCTGAGTCACTGCTCAAGTTAGGTGCGATGCGACAGCATCCTTCCTACTTGATGCGACAAAAAAGGCAGCCTTCCATGGCTGCCTTTTTTGTATCGTGTTGTGCCGTCAACACCAGAGCCTGGAGTGAAGCTCGGCTGTGATGGGCGATGTCGTTGTATGGAGGCACTGAGCGATGCAAGTGAGCACGATTAAATTAGTTCATCGATGGCTGGCCTTTGTCCTCGGTGTGTTTATTGTGTTTCAGGTGACCTCTGGAAGTATTGCTGCAGAGAGCCGCCTGCTGATGCAGTGGTTTTATCCAGAGAAGTATCAAGTGGAGGCCGGCGGTACCCCCGCCACTCCCACGCAGATCCAGATGACGATGCGTTCGTTGGAACCCGACTTCAACATCGCCCATGTCATGGTGCCACCCCCCAATAGAGCGGATACCGCTTATATCTTGATGGGCGGAAGGAATCCTGAGGATCTCCGGGAGTCTAAAATCATGGTCGACTACGACCAGTATCAGCAGCAGATTATTGGCGAGCATCCCCTGATCGAGTCGGGCTGGATTGGGACCATGACGGTCCTGCATCGCTGGATCGTGTTTGGTGAGGCAGGTTTTTATGTGGTCTGCGTGCTGGGTGCGGCCACAGTGCTGATGTGCCTTTCGGGTCTGTTTCTGTATCTCAAAACGAGAAAAACCGCCCGACAGTTACCTTTTATCAATCGCTGTCATCGGTCCATGGGCGCGTTGGCTTCGC
Source organism: Halieaceae bacterium (assembly GCA_002721785.1). Classification (GTDB taxonomy): domain Bacteria; phylum Pseudomonadota; class Gammaproteobacteria; order Pseudomonadales; family Halieaceae; genus Luminiphilus. Next base: position 29,892 of record PBLO01000011.1, on the reverse strand, counting down.
TATTTCTGATCGTCAGCTCGGTCAGCGGAATTTCCATGAGTGCCGTTTACTGGGGGGACCGTGAGGAAAATCTCTCTGTCTTCGCCAATATGATGAACATGGAGTCGGAGTCGACCCACGTAGGCCATGATGTCGCCCTGGTTGATCCCGATGCGGCATACAGTACCGCTCAATCAATGCTATCGACGGACTACCATCTAGCGGCGTATTCCTACGCTGGCCACCATAGCCCCAATTACTGGTTCGCTTTCTTCAATCCGCAGATGTTCCGGCAGGATGTGGTGGTCGATGGCTTATCGGGTGAGGTGAAGGGGGTCTTCGCGGCAGGCAAGACCGAGCGGGGGGAGGGGTTCAGGAATGTGCTGCTGCCGATTCACAGCGGTAAATATTTTGGCGCGCTTGGCGGGTTCTTGATGACATTCTTCGGCTTTCTTGTGGTGCTGTGGCTGCTCTCGGGAATCATCATGTACATTCAGTCAAAGAGAGCGGCCAGCTAGTAGCGTTACCACCTACGCCGCCACCACAAGATTGGCCCCGTCACGATCATCAACATACCCATCACCGTCAGGACATCACTGACCCAGCGGAACTCAGGGTGAAAGACGTTCCCCGTGTGAATCTCTATCAGGAATAAATAGAGGGTTGCCGCCTCAAGGTCAGGGTGCTTCAGTGCGTCAGCTTCGAAGTTGAATTGGCCGCTGTCTTTGAAAAACCCCCGGCTGTTTTTCACGAATAAACCGTTTCCGGTAAGTTCTGCGTCGTAAACGATGCTCGGTAGCCCTGTCATCGGGTGCCAATCAGATTCGCTGTCGCGCTTGACGAAAAACTGTCGTGAGTTGGTGCTGTAGAACACATGGTCAGCTGACCTAAACAGCTGCCCCCTCTCGGCGCCCAGTTCCGTCTCGGCCGACCAGGACGCGCCGCCATCTTGCGTCTCCAGCACGCCGAACCGAGTGGAGATCATCATGTGATCTGGGTCGTCCGCAAAGGTGACGATCTGTTCGATCTCCCCTTTAAGAGATTGATACTGCCAAACCGGTGGCAATTGCTCGCGCCGCACCTCCCGCGCTTCTCCCCACTCGATAAAGGTGAGAATGTGATTAAAAAGAATGCCGGTGGCAGAGAGATACAAGATAGGCACCACCCCGAGTACCCCGATCACAGGCGCGTGGCTTCGATATAGGCCAGACAAAATAGATCGCCGCCGTTCTGGCCGAGTCGAAACTCCCGCCCGACGCCACCGCCGTTTCAAATACCACGCGAGAAACCCGGTCAGGGCCAGCACCGACAGGGCGATGCCTCCAAAGTCATTAATCCACGTTGACCACTTGCGGGACAGCAGGCCGTAACCAAAGTGCAGGTCAAACAGAAACCGGTACAGCGTGACGGTCTCAGGCAGGCCTGAGATTTTGGGTTGATCAAAACTAAGGAATTGGATGTTCTTCGGTTGATTGACGTCCAGAGTGAACACGGTGCTGAAATCATCAACACCAATTATGGAGTGAGGGGTCGCGCCGGGTGAGATCATATTGATGAAGTGTCCGTCGAGCGCCAGACGACTGATAGGGCCGCCAAACTCGGGCATTACCCAGAGTCCGTCATCCGTGGCGATCACAACAACCCGCTGACCATTTACGTTTATCTTTGCGAAACGCAGGATCTGGGGGTGCTGCTCATCGGGGAATGGCAGGGCCTGCCATGTGGTACCGCGATCGTGCGTGATCCATAGCCCGCGCTCCGAACCACCGATCCAGCTGTTTTCATCTGCCGGGTCGGCCACGACATAGCGCATCACGGTGGCAGGCAGGTACCGCATCATGGATGGAGACAGCCAGTTCTCCGGTACCTCGGTCTGGCGTAACCAGCGCCACTCGTCGTGGTCCAGAAAAATACCGGTGACGCCCAAAGCCAGTATCCACGCCCCGGCAATCAGTCCAAGCCAGCGATGAAAGATCACCAGCGTGCGACGATTCATCTGCATCTTATGCCGTTCGCCCCCGTCTTATCTTGATGGTGCCCTCTGCGAGTTGGCATCTGCATTACGCGGTTTTCAATGCTTCTCTATTCTTCAGGGTTGTGGCGTCGCGGTCAGTTGCTTTGCCCCAACTTGCGAATAGGTGTGTTGCCCAAGGCGGTAATGGTGGCCTTTTCCTCGGTAAAAAATTCTGCGGCTTGGCGAGGCCCGTCACGGCCAATACCCGACTCCTTGAAGCCACCGAAGGGTGCACGCAAATCCCGCGCAAGCGGTGTATTGATCCAGAGTGTTCCGGCGTTGAGCCGCTGTTGGAAGGCCTGCGCCCGGGCCAGGCTGCTGGTCCAGCAGTACCCCACGAGTCCATAGCGGCTGTCGTTGGCGATCGACAGTGCGTCGTCGTCGTCATCAAAAATCTGAATGCTGACAACTGGGCCAAACACTTCCTCCTGGCACAGCGACAGCTGATTGCTATCCACTTGAAAAACGGTGGGTGCAATAAAATAACCGTCTCCCAGATCGGTGCGCGCCTCTCCTCCACAAAGCAGCGTGGCGCCCTCCGATTTCGCGCGCTCGATATGATCCAGCACGCGGTGCCAATGCGCTTTGAACGCCATGGGGCCGACCTCGGTCTTTGCGGCTAGCGGATTACCGACGATCAAAGCCTCGGTTCTGGCGACGAAGTCCTTCATGAAGCGCTCTGCAATGCCTCGTTGCACCAGGATGCGAGACCCTGCGATGCAGATCTGGCCACTGTTGCTGAAAATGTTGACCAGAGAACCGTCTATGGCCCGCTCCATATCGGCGTCATCAAACACGATGTTCGCCGACTTGCCGCCCAGTTCGAAGTGCACGGGTGTGAGGTGAGCCGCGGCCGCCGCCATGACCTGTCTCGCGGTGTGACCGCCCCCCGTAAACGCAATGCGATCAATGTCCTTCGAACCCGCCAGCGCGGCACCGGTGACGGCGCCGCTCCCATTGACGACGTTGATTGTGCCGGATGGCAGACCGGCCTCTTCCATCAGTGCGACGAGTTTCAATATGGAAAGCGGCGTGAATTCCGAAGGCTTCAGTACGCAGGTATTCCCAAATGCCAAGCTCGAGGCGATTTGCATGCTGGCGAGTGCCAACGGGGCATTCCATGGGGCGAATAGCGCCGCCACGCCGGCCGGCTGTCGTGTGACGTTGGTTTGATAACCCGGTAGCTGCTCAAAGGTTTCCCCGGCCATCACGCCGATATAGTCGGCAAAGAAATCCAGATTGTCAGCCGCCCGGGGTACCTGCCGGGCCGCCAAATGAGAGGAGGGCAGCCCGGCACACAGGCTTTCCAGGAGTCCCAGAACTTCAGCATGCTCCCTGATGAGGGTTGCTGCGCGCCTAAAAACGCTCTGCCGGGTAGCGGTCGAGGCTTGGGACCAGGCGCCGCCCTGAAACTGTGATCGGGCACACTCGATGGCGGCCGCCACCGCCTCGGGGTCGTCCTCCTGTAGCAGTGCGATCTGTTCGCCGGTGCCGGGGAAATGCACAGCGTGTTGAATGGCGTCCTCTTTCACCGGCAAAGCTACGCCATTGACATGGCCTGTGATCACCTCTGGGAGTGTCAGGTCCAGATCGGCAATTGCCTGTTGAGGGGTGGTCATGGCATCTGCCTCATTCGATAGTCGCTTCGCGTTCCCGTGATCGGATCATAGCCGCATCAAGGAGATAACTGCGATGTCGCTCGGGGTCGCTGACCGTCTCCTCTAGCTCAGCCCAGATCAGTCGACGCTTCTCTTGGTTTGTCTCACGATGTTTGGCGTAATTTTTCGCCGAGAGGCGCTGCACTTCTTCAAGCGCTATGGTGCGTCGCCGGCGATCATAACGTTCCAGCAGATCAGAACGCGCTCCCTGCAAAACGGGCACCAGATGATCAGCCAGTGATCGTGCGTCGTGAATGCCGCTATTCATGCCCATGCCACCTGCCGGGCTGTTGAGGTGGGCCGCATCTCCGGCGAACAGCACTCGGCCGTGACAAAAACGCTCAAGACAGCGTTGATGCAGGCTGTAGAAGTTGCGGCTGCGGATGGTCGTCTCCGCCGCGCGAGGCGAGACCCGGGCGATGTGTGCTCTGGCGACCGCATCACTCAAAGCCGTTTCTCTGTCTTGCCCCGGCTCGGGAGAGTAGGTGAAGCGCCAGGTATCTCTGAGCCTCATCAGGCTGTAGTGCCGGTCGGGTAGCCAGACATAATTGACGCCCAATAGGTTGGGAATATCCTCCTCGAAGGGATGCTCCATCACGAGAGTGATCGAGGTCTTGGGAAATACCGTTCCGTCAAAATTCAGACCGAGCGACTTTCTGACCTGGCTGCTGGCGCCGTCGGCAGCAACCAGCCAATCGCAGTCGCCATTTTGCAGGCCATCTGTATTCCGATAGCGAAACAGAACCCGATCATTCTTAGGGGTGAGATCCTCAAGAGCGGTATTGAATTGCAGGGTGCACAGGGGATGGTCAATCAATTTGGCGGCCAGCAGCTCAGTGAGCTGAAATTGCTCGCACTGCAATCTAAACGGGTAGGCGGTGACGTCGGCCAGGCAGGTCATGTCGAAGACGGCTCGCTCACCCGTCTCGTGAATCAGATACTGCCACTGGGATAGCACCGTCCCCCGGTGGACCAGCTCATCAGCGAGCCCCGATTCACGGAGCACATCCAGTGTCGCAGGGTGGAAGGTCGAAGCGCGCATGTCTCGGGGGATGCTCGCTTCACGCTCCAGCACGGTCACGGAGATGCCCTGGTCGACCAGCCACCAAGCCAGCGTTAAACCCGAGGGACCCGCCCCAATTATGGTGACCGCAGCGTCAACCATGGTTTCGGAGTGCGTGCCGCACATGCCTCGCCACAGTGTCCGCGCAGCTGCGTGATATATTGTTGGTGAGCGTGAAAATAAAAATTAGGTGCCGCACATGAGTGAGGGTGACTACGGGCGTCATGGCGTTCTGGGGCTCGCGACGCCTCAAGCGAACCCCACCGCAGAGACTGAATTCCGGGCTCTGATGCCAGATGGAGTGGCCTGTGCTACCGTCCGCATGGTCAGTGCGGCACCCGACCCTGCGACCCGGCTGCGCGGCTACTTCCACGACATCGCGCCAACCCTTGATCGCTTCGACACGCTCCCGCTGCAGGCGATTGGGTTGGCGTGCACGGGGTCTTCCTATCTGCTCGGCCATGAAGCGGTTGAGGCCCAGCTGGGTGAATTGAGTGCTACACGAGGCCAGCCGGTGATCTCTGCTGCCGCGGCGATCGAACGTGCCTTGGCATACCTTGGTGCCACCACGCTCGCGCTGATGTGCCCTTACCCTGACTGGCTGCTGACGGCGGCGGAGCAGCATTGGCGGGCCCGCGGCTACGACGTGGTTGACCAGTTTTCTCTCAACCCTGATCAGGGCGACACGCGCGATATTTACAGGCTGTCGCCAGCGGCCGCCGCTGAGAAAATGCAGGTCAGGTGGCGAGATATCAGAGCGGATGCGTACTTGATCACCGGGACCGGGCTTGCGACTTTGCGCGCCATCGCTCAGCTGTCGGCAAGCCTGCCCGGTCCGGTGCTGTCGTCCAATCTGTGTTTGGCGTGGGCGTCGCTTCAGGGAGCGGGGATCGATTTGGCAGAGAGAGCGCCAACGTCGTCCCTGCCCTTGCTCGGCGGTTGGGAGCACGAGATTGAGCGGTTGTAGCGTCACGATTCCCCGAGAAGCCACTCGCCCAAGCGTTGAGTTTCTTCGGCGGTCATAGGGTTCACATAGTTCATCGCGTTGTTCGGTATGGCGGTGTCTGGATCCGCCAGCCACGCTACCAGGGTCGGTAGCGACCAACGCCAGCTCGAATTCCTCAGTGCCTCGGAATAGCGATAGCCTTCAACCGCGCCCGCGGGCCGGTCAAGCAGACCGCCCAGTGGCGGACCAATATGGTGGTCAGGGGTGTGCGCCAGACTGTGGCAGGCACTGCAGGCGATGTCGTAGAGCTGCTCACCGGTCAGTGAGTCCGCCTGTGCAACCGCGTTCGTGGAGCAGATCAACGCAAAGCTGATGGCGAGATCGCGCCAGCACTGATTCATGCCAGTAACCTCATGACTTCCAAAGCGGCGCGTTCTCCGGATTCCATGGCGCCTTCCATACCCCGGTAGGCTTCTGCTGTGTGCTCGCCGGCGAAGAACACGCGTCCAACGGGCGCGCGAAGAGCGGCGTGGGCCGTCGCGGCTTGGCCGGGCCGCCACAGTGCCCAGACGCCGCCGGCAAACGGGTCATTGCTCCACCTAACCAGCTGGCCCACCGACGTGGCTTCACGGGCGTCGGGCATCAGATCCCACAGCGCGCGAGAAATTCTGTCGATGCAGGTGGCCTCATCCATTGCATTGAGCGCGTCGCAGTCATCGCCGTTAATCCATACGGTCATGTTGAAGCGACTCGTGCCGGGTATCGGCCGGGTGAAGATTCTGCCGAGGAGATTGTCAGTCCACCAAGAGCCGCCCCAGCCAGCACGCTCCCAAAAAGGAGCCTCAACGATACAGTGGAGTTGCACTACTTTGTGGTAATCAACTGTTTCCAGCAGCGTGGTTTGGCTGGCGGGCAGGCTCATATCAATTCGCCGCAGTGCGGGGAGTGGCAGGGGCATGATGACGGCGTCGGCGTCCACCGTCTCACCTGATGCTAGCGTCACGCGTGTGGCTGAAGAGGACTGATGAACAGCAGTGACGGGCGATCCCATCTCAATAGGCCGAGCCAATTGCCCGGCCATTGCCTCAGGCAGTCGCATGTTGCCTTTCGTGGCTTCCTTCACTGCTAGCGCAGGTCCAGACAGCCGGCCAAACTCACCCATGACGCGATACAGGGACATCAAGCTGGTCTCGTCGAGGTTATTGCCGTAGCTGTTGTTGGCGCCAATCAGTCTGATGGCTGCATCGGGAAAGCCTAATGCGCTCAAGCCCGACAGGGCAGATGTATCGGATGCCATTAATGTGGGGTCGTGCCAGGCCCGTGTCTGTAGAAGAGGATTCGATGCGTTGAGTTTGCCCATTAACCTCGATGGTGGAATGCTGCGCCATGCATCGGGGAGGGGGTTCGCTTCAGCGCTTGCCCAGTCGTCGCGTGCGATGCGCTGACCATCCACGAAGTAATCGCTGGGCAGCGTACGTGGCGGCGATCGCAGGGGCACTTGTAAATCGTGGGCCGCCTTCAGCACACGGCCATAGTTCGCACCCATAACGTTGCCGCCGCCCTCGGGCGAGCCGGGAAGCGCGTCCAGCGTCCAGATGCGGCCACCCACCCGTTCCCTGGCCTCTATCACTTGCACCTCAAAACCCCAGCGCTCCAGAATCAGCGCGGCATTCAGGCCAGACAGCCCGGCACCCACTACAACCGCTTTGCGACCTGACCGGTGCTTGGCGCAGCCGCCGCTGAGTCCCGCGGCAATTCCCGCCAGCGAACCATGCAGGAGACGTCTGCGCGTAAGTGTCGAGGTCATCCGGTGCGCACCTCAGGAGCACGGAGCATGAAAGAGCATATTGTCATACGTTTATATCTTTTCTCAAACGGGCTATGCTCCTCGCATAGTTGCGATAACAAGGAGAACAGCTCATGCGACTGCCTTCATTCACAACCCTTGCTGTCACTCTGACTGCGTTACTGGCTGTATCGACGCGGGCTGAGACCATTGACCCTAACTCTGCCGAGGGCTTTGTTGCCCTGAATCGCAAGATGCAGTGCTCAACCGAGGATAACTCACCTCAGGTCTTCGAGTGGTCCGGCTACGGGTATTCCCGTGTGCCGGGTGAGCGTGACCGGCGGATTTTTGGCCTGCTGGGTATGAACGTGCGTCAGTGTGGTCAGGTGGAAGATCCCGACAAAGGCATCGGCTACCGCTTGGTCTCCCGGGAAATCATGCTCTATCTGGATCCCAAAACGGGAGAGGTACTTCGCACCTTCGAGAACCCGTGGACCGGGGAGTCCAATGAGGTGATTCACGTTGCCAACGACCCGGTCAACGGGCGTCCCAGCTTTGGGGTCAACGCTGACGGTTCGGAGAAGGCTTTCACCTATCGGGAAATCAACGGTCAGTATCTGATTAATTACGAGATACCGCTGTTTTATAAAAATGCGATGGGTGGCGAGTACCAGAAATATGTCGGCGGCAGCTACCACGCGACCGAAATTTTTGACTTTAACGGTGACGTCGCAGAGTTATTAGATGCCTCACAGCCGGTGGCGTATCCCGTGATTTCCTGGGTGCGGCTGGCGCAGTGGTTGCCGTGGATGGAAATGAACGGCCGCGCGGGGATGCTGTATTTCAACGCCATGGGACGCAAGCTGCTGAACTATGACCAGCTCTCTGATCTGTTGAAGTCTGAGATCGCGACCTATTACCCCGAATATGTGGCGCCACCACCCCTCGATGACCCCAGGCGCAATGAAACGTCGTGGACTTACATGAAGAAAATTATCGACGGGCGTCAGTCTAAGGAGAGCAGTCAAAGCCACCATTAGTGATGAGCGATTCGACGATTCATCATTTGGGCCGCTGACTGAAACAGCGCCGAAAAATGACAGGGGTAAGTCGGTATGAAGGGCGCCGTGAAGGCGCCTTTTTTATTGGCTTACTGTCGTTCAACCGATGCAGTCGGTTGCGATGCGCTCGCGTTATGTTGCACCGAGGTGCCGGGCGTGGAATGCCAAATGCGACTCGATAAATGACGCGATGAAGTAATAGCTGTGATCGTAGCCTTCCTGCATGCGCACCTCGATTGGGTAACCCGCGGCCTCGCTCGCGTCCTCAACAAGGTGTGTCTTGAGTTGCTCTTCCAGGAAGTTATCCGCTGTCCCCTGGTCGATCAGTATCGGCCGTTGCTTCGTCGCTTGGCGCAGCAGCACGCAGGTGTCGTAGTCCGCCCAGGTGGATTCATCCGAGCCGAGATAGTGAGTGAAAGCCTTCTTGCCCCAGGGGCATTGGGTTGGTGCCACAATGGGCGAGAAAGCAGAAAATGAGGTGTATTGACTCGGGTTTTTGAGGCCGATCGTCAGCGCGCCGTGTCCGCCCATAGAGTGCCCCGTGATGGCGGCACGGGAGATGTTTATCTGCGGGCAGGCATCAGCGACAACTTGAGGCAACTCCGTCACCACGTAGTCGTACATCTGATAGTGATCTGACCACGGCGCTTGGGTGGCATTGAGATAGAAGCCAGCACCCAGCCCCATGTCATAGCTACCCTCCGGGTCATCTGGCACGCCATCACCGCGTGGGCTGGTATCGGGTGCGACGATGGCCACACCGAGTTCGGCGGCGGCGCGTTGTGCACCGGCCTTGGTCACGAAGTTTTCATCGGTGCAGGTAAGGCCTGACAGGTAATACACCACCGGCACAGATCTTTCCGCGGCTTGAGGCGGTAGATACACCGCATAGATCATGTCGCAATTCAGAGCGCTGGAGCGATGCTGGAACCGGTACTGTTCGCCACCGAAGCAGCGAACGGTGCTCAAACATTCCGATGACATCAGAAGGTCACCACAGAGCGTATGCTTTTACCCTCATGCATCAGATCAAACGCGGTGTTGATCTCGCTCAGTGGCATGGTATGCGTGATCATCTCGTCGATATGGATTTTGCCTTCCATATACCAGTCCACGATCTTTGGCACGTCCGTTCGGCCTCTCGCGCCGCCGAAGGCTGTGCCCCGCCAGGAGCGACCGGTCACCAGCTGGAAAGGTCGTGTCGAAATTTCTTGTCCTGCGCCCGCCACGCCAATGATACAGCTCTGGCCCCATCCTTTATGACAGCATTCCAGTGCCTGACGCATGACGTTCACATTACCGATGCATTCGAAGCTGTAGTCGACGCCGCCACCGGTCATCTGGATCAGGTGGTCGACGACGTCGTCGACCTCGCTGGGGTTCACGAAATCAGTCATACCGAACTGGGTAGCCATTTCTTTTTTGTCGGCATTGAGGTCGACACCGATGATGCGGCGAGCACCCACCAGCTTGGCGCCCTGGATTACATTGAGGCCGATGCCACCCAAGCCAAATACGGCGACTGTTGCACCGGGCTCCACCTTCATGGTGAAAGCGACGGCGCCGATGCCCGTGGTCACACCGCAACCGATGTAACAGATTTTGTCGAAGGGTGCGTCCTCACGCACTTTCGCGAGCGCGATTTCAGGGAGTACGGTGTAGTTAGAGAACGTGGAGCAACCCATGTAATGCAGGATGGGCTCGCCATCGAGTGAGAAGCGGCTGGTGCGATCGGGCATGAGGCCTTGCCCCTGCGTCTCCCGGATGGCCTGACATAAGTTGGTTTTGGGGTGCAGACAGAAATCGCAAGTTCGGCACTCGGGAGTATAAAGTGGGATCACATGGTCACCGACCTTAAGGTCTTTCACACCTTCGCCCACTTCAACCACCACGCCGGCACCTTCGTGACCCAGGATGGCAGGGAAAGCGCCCTCGGGGTCATCGCCCGACAGCGTGAAGGCATCGGTATGGCACACGCCCGTGGCCTTGATCTCAACCATGACCTCACCGGCGGCGGGTCCGCCCACGTCTACCTCGGCGATTTCCAGGGGCTTGCCTGCCTGAAATGCAACGGCTGCGCGACTCTTCATGTGGCTGACTCCTTATCATTAGTAGCGGCTAGTATGCCTCAGTCGGTGCGTGGAGCCACCCCCAATCAGTGTCTGGTGAGGCGGGCGGGCGCCGTGTCACGAGTCAGGCTCGGTGGGTCGACGGTCTATTCAGACGGTCGCGTTCAGCGGCTATAGTGGAATGCTCAGTTTGAGCGGGAGTCAGGCAATGCGCGCAGTATTTTACGAAACCCATGGAGATGCTCAGGTGTTGCAAGTCGGGGAGCTGGACAAGCCCGCCTGTGGGCCGGAACAGGTCCTTGTCGAAGTGGCCGCGGCGGGGGTGAACCCTATTGATCGACGCCTGCGGGCCGGGGAGCTCACTGAGTACATTCAGCGCACCTTCCCTGTTGTGCCCGGGTTTGATGTCTCGGGCCGCATTGCCGAGGTCGGCACTGCGGTGACCGATTGGCAGGTGGATGACGAGATCATGGGACTGGCCTTCACCTGGTCGATTCAGCATGGCACCTATGCGGAGTTCGCGCCGGTCGACGCCGCCGCGATTGCGCCTAAGCCGGCTAACGCGTCTTTCGTGCAGGCTGCCGGTATTCCCCTCGTCAGCCTCACGGCGTGGCAGTCGCTGCTTGAGTTTGGGCAGCTGGGTCCGGGCAAGACCGTGTTGATTCAGGCGGGAGCAGGTGGTGTAGGCAGTGTGGCGATTCCCATGGCGAAGCTCCTGGGTGCCAAGGTGTACACCACCGCGAGTGCTGCCAACGCGGATTACGTCAAGGCGCTGGGTGCCGATGTGGTCATCGACTACCAGAACGCGTCCTACGAAGCCGCCATTCTGAACGCCGAACCCGAGGGGGTAGATATGGTGCTCGAGGCGTTGCTGGGCGATGGCACTGACGAAGCGGCAATCCGTATTACCAAGACAGGGGGTGCGGTGGCCTATATGAACAACGAGCCACCGAATATGCCCGATATCGCCGATCGAAATATTCGCGCCGAGTTCATCCATCATCGCGCTGACGGGGACATGCTGGCAGAGCTCGGCGCCTTGTATGAACAGGGCATTCTGTCACTTCCCCAAACAGAGACCTTGCCTCTCGAATCCGCCGCAGAGGCGCATCTCCGCTCCGAGAGTCGTCGCACGCGTGGCAAGCTGGTGCTGTCGATTAACGATCTATGACACGGTCGCCCCAGCAGCCGCTGTGGACGCCCTCACCCGAGCGGGTTGCGGCCACGCAACTTACGGCGTTCATGCATGGCCTGGCCACCACTGAAGATTTTGATGCGGGTGGCGACTACTTTGCATTGCACCGCTGGTCGCTGGAGCAGCCGGCGGCGTTTTGGCGCGCCGTATGGCGCTTCACCGAAGTGCAGGGTGCGCCCGGCGACGCGGTCTGTGACGACCCACAGCGCCTGCCCGGCTGCAGATGGTTCCCCGACGCCTCACTGAACTACGCCGAAAACCTGTTGCGCTTTCGCGATGAGCGCGAGGCATTGGTTGAGATAGATGAGAGTGAATCGCGGCGAGCTGTGACCTACCGCGAGTTGGCTGAGCAGGTTGGCCAAATGGCTGGCTGGATGGCAGAGACGGGCATCGAACCCGGTGATCGCGTCGCGGGCTTTATGCCGAACTGCATTGAGGCGGTGGTCGCAATGCTCGCGACAGCCAGCTTGGGGGCTGTCTGGTCGTCCTGCTCGCCGGATTTTGGCATGCAAGGTGCGCTGGATCGCTTCGGGCAAATTGCGCCGCGACTGCTGTTTACCGCGGATGGTTACCGCTACAACGGCAAAGCCTGTGACTCACTCGCGCGCGCCGGTGAAATCACCGCTGCCATCGAATCCGTCGAACAGGTTGTTGTTGTATCCAAGCTGTCTGACGACCCCGATATCACGGGTATCCGCTCTGCCATCATGTGGCGCGACTGCCAAGCCGGCGATGCGCAGCCGCTCAGCTTTGTCCCGCGGCGCTTTAACGACCCGCTGTTTATTCTCTATTCCTCGGGCACCACCGGTGTGCCGAAGTGCATTGTGCATGGCATTGGCGGGACGCTCCTGCAGCACGCCAAGGAGCACGCCCTGCACACAGACATCAGCCGCGAGGACCGGTTTTTCTACTTCACAACCTGCGGCTGGATGATGTGGAACTGGTTGGTGAGCGGTCTGGCGAGAGGTGCGACCTTAGTCCTTTATGACGGCTCGCCATTCGCCCGGGACGGCCGACGCCTGATAGATGCCATCGACGAGGAGCGCATCACGGTATTTGGCGTGGGTGCAAAGTACCTCGGTGCCTTGCAGAAGTCGGGTCTGGTGCCGGCTGAAAGCCACGATCTGTCATCTCTCAAGACGGTGCTATCAACCGGTTCGCCGCTGCCCCACGAGGGATTTCAGTGGGTATACGAGGCGTTCAAGGCTGACCTGCATCTGGCCAGCATTTCGGGAGGTACCGATATCGTCTCTTGTTTTGCTGGCGGTGTGCCGACGCTGCCGGTCTATGCGGGGCAGCTTCAGGCCGCAGGGCTGGGTATGGCAACCGCTATCTGGAATGAAGCAGGCGAGCCCATTGACTGTGAAAAGGGTGAGCTCGTCTGCACTCAGTCCTTTCCTTCATGCCCAGTTGGTTTCTGGCAGGACCCCGATGGCAGCAAGTTCCGCGACGCCTATTTTGATCGCTGGCCGGGTACTTGGGCTCATGGTGACTACGGCGAAGTGACGGCGGAGCGCGGATACATCATTTATGGGCGCTCCGATGCCGTGCTCAACCCGGGCGGTGTGCGCATTGGCACCGCAGAGATCTACCGTCAGGTTGAGCAGGTGCCTGAGGTGCTCGACAGCGTGGTGGTCGGGCAGAACTGGCAGGACGATGTGCGTGTCATCTTGTTTGTCGTGTTACGCGAGGGTCTCGATCTCGACGATGCGTTGATTGCCCGCATTCAGCAGACGATTCGCGCTAACACGACCCCCCGCCATGTGCCGGCCCGGGTCCTTCAGGTTGCTGACATTCCCCGCACAATCAGCGGCAAGATCGCCGAACTCGCCGTGCGTAAGGTTATTCACGGGGAAGCCGTTGGTAACCAGGATGCCCTGGCCAATCCTGAATCCTTGGCGCTCTTTTCTGGGTTGACTGAGCTGACGCGATGACTAATCGTCGCCCCGTGGTGCGAGCGAGCTGCTTATACGTCAGGTCGCTACGCGCATTTGACACCGTTAACGCGATTGGTTGAAGTGTTGCCATGAGCAAATTGTTTTTTCGCTACGGCGCCATGAACAGCGGCAAAAGCACCGCCATGCTGCAGGTTGCGCACAACTACGAAGAGCGCGACCAACGCGTCGTGCTGGTGAAGTCATCAGTCGATACCAAGGGCAATGATCAAATCGTCTCTCGGTTGGGTGTGACGCGCACAGCAGACATTTTGCTGTATCCCGGACAGGATCTGCGCGCCGCATTGCGCGAGCGCGATACTGAATCCGGGCAAGATATTGCTTGTGTGTTGATCGACGAGGCGCAGTTCCTAACGCCCGAGCAGGTCGATCAGGCATTGGCCATTGCAGTGCTCGACGGCATACCGGTGGTGGCGTTTGGTATCCGCACTGACTTCAGGACGCGCGCTTTCCCGGGCAGCCAGCGGTTGATGGAAGTCGCTCACTCCCTGCAGGAAATGAAAACGATTTGCCGCTGTGGCAGCAAAGCGATCTTCAATGCGCGCTTGGGTGAGCAGGGCATTATTCGAGAGGGCGATCAGGTAATGATCGATGGCGAGCAGGCGCGCTATGAGGCGTTGTGCGCTCGCTGCTATCTCGAGGCTGAACCCGCTGCGCCCTGAGCTGACACGTGGGCTATCGGGCGCTGATTCACGCTGTTGGCCCGTCTATGTGGCTGCTACTAGCGGTTGTTTTGGTGGTAACTCTCTCGGCCGCGCTATTGCCCGGAGGGCGCCGTTACGTGTCGTGTGCAGAAGGCGCTGTTTAAGAGCATGACTGAAGCCGCCGCCAAACTAGGGCTCACGACGAAGTTGACCTACGGCTTCGGTGCGGTGGCCTACGGCATCAAAGACAACGGTTTTGCCTACTTCCTTTTATTGTTTTACGGCACTGTCGTAGGTCTTGAGCCCGCGCTGGCCGGCACGGCACTGCTTATTGCCCTGGTGTTTGATTCACTCAGCGATCCGATCGTCGGGTACTGGTCCGATAACACGCGCTCCCGTTTGGGTCGACGACATCCTTTCATGTATGCCGCCGCGATCCCGGTGGCATTGTGTTACTCCCTGTTGTGGCAACCACCTGACTGGAGCGACGGCGCGCTGTTTCTCTATCTTGTTGTGTTGGCCATTCTGATCCGCACGCTTATCACTTTTTATGAAACACCGAGCTCTGCACTCATGCCCGAGCTCTCCGCGGATTACGACGAGCGCACCACCATTCAGGCTTGGCGATCATTTTTTGGTTGGGCCGGTGGCGCGGGCATGGCGGTATTCATGTATGCCTTTCTGCTGGTGCCTTCCGAAACCTATCCAGTGGGCGCACTGAATCGCGATGGTTACGAAACCTATGGCGTGATCTCAGGTGGGGTGATTTTGGTCGCTATTCTGATCTCAGCGCTCGGCACACATTCCCGTATCGGCAAGCTTAAAGCGCCGCCGCCCCGAGCGCGCAAGGGGCTCAAAGCAGTTTTCGAAGAAGTCATAGGGACCCTGCGCGACAAAAGTTTTTTTGCGCTCTTTATCTCGACCATCGCGAGCGCGGTTGCCACCGGTCTGACTGCGGCGCTGACGTTCATTATGTTGACGTACTTCTGGGCATTCTCGTCTGTGGAGGTCTTCTACTGGACGCTACTCGTCGTGGTCTCAGCCGTGGTGGGCTTGCTCATCGCACCCTGGGCCTCAAAGCGTTGGGGCAAAAAAGGTGCGGCGCTCCGGCTCGGCGTGTTGGCTTTTACCGTTCAGCCGATGCCCGTCCTGTTTCGGTTGCTGGGCTGGATGCCGGAGAATGGGGACCCGCTTCTCTTCCCGATTCTGGCGACCGTCAACACGATCGACCTGGGCCTCATTATCGCCATGCAGGCGATCTTGTACTCCATGCTCGCAGACCTGGTCGAGCACACGGAGGTGAGGACCGGGCGCCGCAATGAGGGCGTATTTTTTTCGGCGCTGACGTTTATCCGCAAAACGAATCAGGGTATTGGCGCCTTCGCGGCGGGCCTGATCTTGCAGGCGGTTGCTTTTCCCGATGGCGCCGCGCCCTCGGAAGTGCCTCGGGCATCGCTTACGCAACTCGGCACGCTGCTGGTCCCATCGCAGTGGGCGTTGTGGGGAGTGATGTTGGCTGCACTGGCGTTTTATCGACT
Source organism: Halieaceae bacterium (assembly GCA_002721785.1). GTDB lineage: Bacteria > Pseudomonadota > Gammaproteobacteria > Pseudomonadales > Halieaceae > Luminiphilus. The sequence goes on along the minus strand of PBLO01000011.1, from coordinate 13,984 downwards.
AGATCGCGCGCAGCACCAATCGAATCTGGTTGCGATTCAGGCCCGGGCCGCCAAGTCGAAAACCTAAATGCCGCGGCAACACCCACTCGATACTTTTCTTCGGTACTGAGTGACTTAAAGGACGACTCAAGCAACGCCGATGCTTACCCCTGCACCCATCATTGGGTTAATAGAGCAGAAGCTGCGGCGCCCACTCCGGCACACCGGGTTCCGGAAGCCCCAATTGCTAGAGCCAGCCGCCGTAAGACAGTTTGAGATGGGATTGGTTGGGCAGTTACCCCTGTCATGGCATACTCACTGCCAATAGTTCTCCACACAGTGCAAGGAGCGAGCGTGGCGTTGAACATCGTTCAATCTTCGGATGGTCGTCGGCAGCGCAGTGAGCGCAGTCAAACAGCCATTATCGAGGCCGCGCTGGCATTGATGGATGAGGGCATCCTGGTGCCCACTGCGCAGCAGATTGCTGATCGAGCTGGTGTCGGTATCCGGTCTTTTTTTCGCCACTTCGCCGACATGGATGCACTGTTCATGGCGGCCGATGAGATGCTGTTGGAGTCATACGAGGCGCTGTTTCAGGTCGACGATCGGGCAGGTGCCTTAGCAGAGCGTGTGGCACGCGCGGTCGATTTGTACGGCAACGCTTTCGACAAGTTGCGGCCGATTATTTTGTGCACACAGGCTTTGCTGTGGCGCTTCCCCAAACTGCGCGAAAACTACGCCTGGCATCAAAAGCGATTGCGCAAGGAACTGGAGCTCTGGTTACCTGAGGTGGCTTCACTCTCAAAAGATCAGCGCGAGGCAGTTCATGCCGTTGCGTCTTTTGAGATGTGGCACAGGCTTCGCGAGCATCAAGGGCAGTCGCCCAAAGCAAGTGCAGAGACCGTTGCCAGCCTGATCCTCGCTCTGGTCAGCGCGGGCTGAGCGTCGATCCAGAGATGACGGCGCAGTTTAAAGAGCAGGGTGGGGTGGCCACCATGGATCCCAGCCATGTGAAGCGCTGGCTCACCTCCCGTTTGATGACCAAGATTTCATCTCCTCAAGCCGTCGCGGCGCGCCATCGAAAGGCGGAGCAGGCACGTCTCAAAGCGGGCAACCCGCACCGGGTCGACTACTTCCATCAGGTTGAGGAAGGTTACAGCGCTCTGGCATCGCAGCTACTCCAAAGATTAGTTGAGCGCTACGACATTGAGCTGCACTGCCACTTGGTGCGCGGTCAGGAAGGCAAAAATGCGCCGGAGCCTGAGCTGCTGGCGCGTCTCGCGCGTTATGACTCGGCACTGATCGCACCCGGCTATGGCCTCGATTTTCCGATGGATGCCGGGGAGCGGGAGGCCGAGCGGGTCGCGCTGGCGACTGAAATACTTGCCGCACAACCGCAAGAAAATTTTCCGCAGGTGGTATCAGCAGTGAGCGACGCACTATGGCGATCTGACTCAACTGTGATGAGCGAGCTCGCTGAGCGATACGGCCGAGCTTCGCCGAAGGCGTCGCAGGCTGTACTGGAGGTTGGCACGCAAAAGCGACGCGAGCTAAAGCATTACTCGGGCGCCATGTTCCACTATGGCGGTGAGTGGTACTGGGGTGTCGATCGGCTTTATCACCTAGAGAATCGGTTGGCGGCTCTGGGCGCGGACACGCAACCCGGCGCGCCGATGATTGCGCCGCGCCCAACCGAGGACATGAAGGGCGCCCGGGATGACGGGCAGTACACGCTTGAGCTCTATGCATCGTTGAGAAGTCCCTACACGGCCGTGATTTTTGATCGGGCGGTTGCTTTTGCCGAGGCCGCGGGTGTGACATTAAATCTCCGGCCCGTGCTTCCCATGGTGATGCGCGGCGTGCCCGCGACTCGCGAGAAAGGCATGTACATCTTCATGGATGCGGCGAGGGAGGCCCGTGCGGCTGACGTGCCCTATGGCAACTTCTATGACCCGATTGGTGACCCGGCGCGGCGATGCTACGCGTTGTATCCCTGGGCGGTGTCGCAGGGTAAGGGCGTCGCGCTGTGCTCCAGCTTTTTGCGCCACGCCTTCGCACTCGGCGTGAACACCAATAACGACCGTGGTTTGCGTAAGGTCGTGGAGGCAGCGGGTCTCGATTGGTCCGAAGCGCAAGCTCATCGCTCTGATACACAGTGGGAAGCGATGCTCGAGCACAACCGGCAAGCCATGTACGCATCAGGCTTGTGGGGTGTACCCAGCTTCCGACTACTCGATCCCGCAGGGGAGTCACTACTTGCCACTTGGGGACAGGACCGGCTCTGGCTGGTCGCTCACACGCTCCGCAACGCACTCGAGAGTACTGCTCACTGAACAGCAAAAGCTGATAGCCATCGAATAGGTTTGCGCGCGCCTACTATTGGCAGTATAAATGCCAATAGTTACCTTAGTCGAAGAGTCCAACCTGATGGCAGCAGTGACAGAGCATGCGTAACGCCATGATCGCTTTGGCAGCGGCGCTGGGTCTCACAGCGAGTGCGGTCTATTTCTACCCTGGTGTGGCCATACTCACCGCCGTGAAAGTGCGGACGTTTTTTGCCGATACGCAAATTGCACCGGCGCGGGAGATTGCGTGGCAACAAGGGCCTGAGAAATCGACAAGCGCTCCCGCTGATCGCCCCCCTAATGTTGTTCTGATCGTCGCCGATGATCTGGGTTACAACGACATCTCGACCTTTGGCGGCGGTGTCGCGGGCGGGCGCCTACAGACACCGCACATCGATGCGCTGGCGGCCCAGGGCGCAGTCTTCACGCAGTCCTACTCGGGTTCATCCACCTGTGCACCCTCCAGAGCCATGCTGATGACTGGCCGTTACCCCGCGCGGACAGGTTTTGGTTTTACACCGATGCCGCCGTCCATGGGGCGGGTGATCACCACGGTGGCATCCGAGATGAATCGCACTTTGCCCGACCCGATTTATGACGCAGAGGCGGCTGCAAACAAGCTGCCCTTTGAGTTTCAGGGACTGCCCACGGAAGAGGTGACGCTGGCGGAACAGCTTCAAGACGCGGGCTATCACACGGTGCATATCGGTAAGTGGCACCTCGGCCGGGAAAATGGCATGGCGCCTCACGAGCAGGGCTTTGATGAGAGCCTGCTCATGGCCAGCGGCTTGTACCTACCCGAGGACCACCCCGACGTGGTGAATGCGAAGCTCGACTTTGATCCTATCGATCAGTTTTTGTGGTCAGCGTTGAGCTACGCCAATTCCTTTAATAGCGGCAACGACGACCGGTTCGAACCGATGGGTTACCTCACAGACTATTGGACCGATGAATCGATTAAGGTCATTCAGGCCAACCGCAATCGGCCGTTTTTTCTTTACCTGGCCCATTGGGGGATTCATACACCCCTGCAGGCGACCCGCGCCGACTATGAAGCGGTGGGAGACATCCAGCCGCATCGCTTGCGGGTTTACGCCGCGATGATCCGTGCTCTTGATCGCAGCGTGGGCAGCGTCATGGCCGCGCTGGAGCAAGAAGGCTTGGCCGATAACACCATTGTGGTGTTTACCAGTGACAACGGCGGCGCGGGTTACGTGGGCCTTGCTGACGTCAATGCCCCGTATCGGGGCTGGAAAATCACCTACTTCGAGGGCGGTATCCGCGTGCCCCTGTTTGTGAAATGGCCGGCGCGCATTGAACCCGGCCAGACGATCGACACACCTGCGGCCCATATCGACGTCATGCCGACGCTGATGGCCGCGGTTGACCAGCCGCTTCCCACGGGCCGCATGATTGATGGCGAAAGCTTGTTGCCACTGATGACAGAGGGAGATGCTGCACAAGCTAGCTGGTCGCGGCAGACTTTATTTTGGTCTTCCGGGCACAACCGCATCGTGCGCCACGGTGACTGGAAGCTGCAGATTGCCGCGCGCCCCGAGACCCAATGGCTGTTCAATCTAGCCGATGATCCCACCGAGCAGTTGAATTTGGCCAAAGCGCGCCCCGATAAAGTCTCGGAATTGAAGGCCCTCCTCGATGCGCACGCCGCTAACAGTCGTCCGCCACTTTACGAGCCGGAAATAGAGGCGGCCGTCGCGATCGACAAACATTTGGCGCAGCCCTTCGAGGCGGGTGATGAATGGGTGTCAGTGCCGAACTGATGCCGGTGCACTCTTTATAGGGTCTCTTTTTATGAGCTTTCTTGAGCCGAGCCGGTGGTGAATGGTCCATAGCGGCCCGTCGAACTGTCCCGGCCAGCAAGCAGAGATTTTCTAGAACGCAGGGAAAAAGCAGGCGCTTTCTGTCTTCACCTGCTTATCACTTATTCTCTGATCTACAACCCTTCGCGGGTTTGAATGATCTCGGTTGAGTTGGCAGGCAAGCTGAACGACACCCCGTCATAGCCAACGGTCAGGTCGGGGAAAATGTCCTCTGACCCATTCAGCCAGAGTGTTTCTTGTCCCGGCACGATGATGGGTGGCACCACGTGGTAATACAGCAGGTGACCCACGCCGGCGTCTCGCGCGGTTTCTGCCGCTTCCCTGGGGCTTGCGTGGTAATCCGGCACTTCAGACATGATTTTGGCAAGATTCGGATTGCCTAATGCGTCTGCCGCTTGCTCCATCATGCCAATGAGCTTAGGAGACAGTGCCTCATGGAGTAGAAGGTCGACGCCCCTGGCGAAAAACCTGATGTTGTCGGATTGGGACGTGTCGCCGCTGATAAGCAGAGTTCTGCCGCCATAACTAAAGCGATATCCCACAGCGGGCGAGACCGGTTCGTGATCTACGCGCAGGGCTTCTACCACCAAACCGCCGCCTTCATAGACTAACGTCAGTTCGCCGTCAGCGGGTGTGACGAAGGGCTTCGCGATCAAGCCTGCCGCTGACATCGGCGCCACGTTGTCACCGTGATGCGCGTTGCGGTAGATGAAGTCCTGCGAATAGGCCGCGTTAAAGCCTGCCACGACCTGTTCCACACCCTCGGGCCCGTAGACCGGCAGAGGTGTTAGCTCGTTGCCCGTTGCCCAGCGGAACGTGGCCAGTTCGCCCAGCCCGTCGATATGGTCCGAGTGAAAGTGAGAGAGGAAAACACCGCTGACTCGTCCCGCAGGGTAGCCGAGCGGGTTGAGGTTGCGTGGTCCGTTGGTACCGCTGTCGACAAGAAAAAGCTGGTCACCCGCGACTACCGCGATGCAGGGCCCAGAGGCTCTCGGGGCGGGCATGGGCCCGCCCGCACCACATAAGGCAACGTGTAACCCATCGTCCAGCGCGGCGACCTGATCCGTGCCCATTCTCGCAGGCAGCACAGCCGCCATCAGCCGCTCGGCAATGGCTGCCCGTTGGGAATAGCCAGCCGCTGCGCCAATGGCGATGAGGACGATTAAAACGACCCATTTCTTCATGCTTTTCACCTGTTAACTGCTCAAAAAGGAGTGCGACGCCTAGCTCAGGAACTCCACACATCATACTTTTTGACACAACCCATGCCAATACATGTTCTTGCTGGATTCTCGCCGTTTCGCCTCACTGTTCCGGTGAACGTAAAGTTTAGTCTTCGCCGAAACCTCTGCGATGACTCGCTTGGGGCGGTTATCCCAGCAGAACCCGCGTTAATTGACCCAGTTGATGCGTGGGAGGGGGAATCCCTCGGCTGCGGGTTTTACCGTGTTGCTGGATGCGCAAATGAGCGCTAAAAAGGGGTAAACCATGCCTTTGTGAAATCCGCAGGGTGTGGCAGTATCGCAGAAGACAAACAGCGAGACGCGGTCAAAACCGCGCAAAAACAGCACTGTATCGATAATAAGATCACAGAACCTACCCATGGGAGTCCACAACAATGGTTAGAACATTTGCAAAAGTCGCCCTGAGCGCGGCAGTAGCGGGCCTGTCCGCGACGGCCTTCGGTCAGGCACTAGAAGAGGTTGTCGTCACGGCGCAAAAGCGGACTGAAAGTCTGCAAGACGTCCCGATTTCAGTTACCGCGATTAGCGGTGAGCAGATCCAGAACGCGTCGATCAGAAGCTTCGGCGAGCTGGGTGCTTACGTACCGAACTTCTCGGTATCCGAGAACGCGGTCAACACCATCATTACCATGCGCGGTATTTCTATCGGCGCAAACCAGTCTTTCGAGCAGTCAGTCGGCATGTTCGTTGACGGTGTCCACTACGGCCGAAGCCGTCAGGCGCGTCTTGGCCTGTTTGACCTCGAGCAGGTAGAAGTCCTGCGTGGCCCCCAGGGCATTCTTTTTGGTAAGAACACGCTGGCTGGTGCGGTGAATATTCGCACCGCTGCGCCGCGCGTTGGCGAAGGGCTGACAGGCCGCATCGCCGCCAGTTTCGAAAACGATAACGGTGAGTATTTTGAGGGTCACATCGGCACCAGTCTGACCGATAACCTCGCAGTGCGTCTCGCTGTGATGGACCGATCTATCGACGGCTACAACGACAACAATGCACCCAACGCGGTTAACCCCAACATGCCGGCAACGGACGAGACCATTGCCCGTATCGGTATTCAGTGGGAGCCATCAGAGTCCACCAGTGTGGGCATCCGCTATACCTACGCCGATTTCCTGAGAACAGGCAGTACAGGTACGGTCACGACGTTTAGCCCCACCATAGTGGACGGCATTGGTCCGCTCGTGCCGGCTTCCAACGCGGCGATGTATGCCGTGATGGGCTTTGCTTTCCCGGGATTCAGCGAAAGCATTACCGATGCCTATCGTGATGGCCTCTCGATCGGTGGTAACGAAGCCTTGGAAGGCGGCGGTGGCTCAGAGCGCCTCGACGGTACCGACACGCAGAACCAAGAGTTCTCGCTGAACATTGAGCATGAGTTCGGCAACGGCATGACGCTGAATTTGGTCACTGGATTCTCTGAGTATGAATTTGAGGACGGTATCGATGCCGACTTCTTGCCAGTGAACTTTATTGGACGAAGTGATAACCAGGAATACGATCAGATCAGCCAGGAAATTCGCTTGGCCTCTCCTCAGGATGGGCGCTTTAGCTGGATCGTCGGTGGTAACTTCATCGATTCCTCGCAGGAAATCGATCGTATGGTTTCGGTTGACGGCACCTTCGGTCAGCCGGGTATCACCTCGCTGATTACCGGTGGACTGCCAACGATTCTGGCTTACAGTCCCGCGCAATTGGCCGGTGTTGAGGCGAGCTTCGGTTTGCCGGCTGGCACCTTGCCCGTCGGAGTTGAAGGGCTGACTATGTGGAGCCAGGTTGGCCGCCTGTCAGAGTGGCAGCAAGATACCGAGTCCTGGGCTGTGTTCCTGCAAGGTACCTTTAATATCACCGAGAATCTGAGCATCACTGCCGGTGTGCGTTACACCGAGGAAACCAAAGAGGTTGATGCGCAGACTTGGTTGAACAGCACTGCTCAAGGTTTGGCGACCAAGACAGCAAACCCTGAGGACACCCTGTTCTCGACGCAACCCGACATCGGCAATTTCTTGCAACACTCGCTACAGGGAGCGTTCTTTGATAGCTACTCGCACCACTTTGTCAGCGAGCGGGACACTGATCAGACCATCCCTGCGGTCTCGATTAACTGGACACCTGCGGACGATCACCTCTTCTACGCCAGTTATTCTGAGGGCTTTAAGAGTGGTGGCTTCAACGCGGTAGATGATCAAAACCCGGTATTTGTCCCGGCCGCTACCGCCGAGTGTCCGCTTCAGGCCTGCCGAACCCAACCTGGTGTGGGTTTCGAATATGACGATGAGACCGCCTGGTCATTCGAGATTGGTGGTAAGCACACCTTCCTCGATGGTCGTATGCGCGTGAACTGGAACTACTACAACAGTGAGTACGAGGATCAGCAGGTATCAACCTTCGTTGGTCTCGGCTTCGTCGTGACCAATGCTGCAAGTACCGAGATTCAGGGCTTCGAGCTCGACGCAGCCTTCCAGGTCACGGAGAAACTGCGTTTGAACCTGGCTTTGGGCACGGTTGACGGTGAGTACGGCACTTTCGAGGGCGCCGGTTGTACCGCGCAGCAGCAGGCAGAGATGCAGGCCCTCGATATCTTGTCTGGCGGCTTAACGCCGAACTCCCCACAGACCTCTGTGACGGTAGATGGACGGACCTGCTCGCAGAAGTTTCTTGGGAATGGCGTACCGTCAGGGCAGTCTCAGGATCTTTCGGGCATAGCCATCGGTGCGGCTGAGTGGTCAGGTTCCTTTGGCGCTCAGTATATGCAGCCCGTTGGTTCAATGATGTGGTTCACTGAGCTTGACGTGAACTTCACCGATGACTACTTCATGACCGGTGACCTCGATGGTATCGACGTCCAGCCAGGTTATGAGCTGGTGAACCTGCGAACAGGCCTCCGCGGTGAGAACTGGATGCTGATGGTTTACGGCCGCAACATTACTGACGAGCTGATTGCTACCGGTGCTGCGGATGTGCCCTTGGCGCGCGGTTCGCACTTCCAGTACCGCGCCCGCGGTCAGGTATGGGGTATTCAGGCGGCTTGGGAGTTTTAAGCTCTCCGGTTGACCGTGTTGAAAGGGCGGCTTCGGCCGCCCTTTTTATTGCCTGCCATGAGGGGTTGGGGAGACGCTCAGTAGCGGTGGTGCAGTGCCATGAAGCGATTTATTAAACGAGTACTGATCTGCGTCGCGCTGCTTGTGGCCTGGTTGTTGTGGCTCGGCTGGTTTTCGCCGCGTCCCCCTCTGATGACGGACCCCGTGGCGCTAGCGGGGGATGGATCCGCGTTGAACTACTGCGAGCTACCGGCGCTCAATGGCACTGGGTTGCGCGCTGCTGATATCCCAAAAGGCAATACGCCCGGCTGTGGTTACGATTATTTTCCGTTGCCTATCTTGGCCGCGTGCACGGAGCCTTTGCCTGCTGAGGCTGATGATATCCGCGGCTTGTGGCGTGGTGTGTCGGGTGGGCACGTTGGCCACGTCGAGCGGATCGAGCAATGCGGTAGCCGTGTTGTCGTCACTACATCGGGGCTCATTCACGACTATGGTCCTAACAGCACTGGCGGACTCAATACCAACGATACAGAAGGCTCTGTCTTGTTTACGTTTCGTGGCGAAGAGCACTGCTTGCGCACGTCGGCGAGCATGATCTGGGAAGACAAGACCCTGAATTTCTATGCCTTTGGATGGGGGCCACGAGTGGTGCGCCGCTACCGCGATGGCGACGAGCTAATCTGGGAATATGTAGATGGCTCGGTGACGCGCATGGAGCGCTTGTGTCGCCTACCTGCGGAGCACAAAGTACCCCAACCACGGGGAAGGCGGATTGAGCTGTTCTAACCGCAGCGACATAGGAGCGCGGTTGATTCGAGGACAGCAGTTGCTGCTCGGGAGCGTCATAGCGATAGCGCGGATCGAGGCAGTGCCAGAGGTGGTAGTAGGTGCGGTAAATGGTGAGGTCTGTTGCCGTGGACCGCGCATAGCGATTGCGTGGTCGCGGCGCGCGCGGCCTGGGTGTCGATGCATCGCAGACGCCGCCGACAGGAATTGAGTTCTTATATTGGAGGTGAGTGTGCTCACTGAACTTTGGGTTGATCGAGCCGACTATCGCCACACACGAGTGGTGCGGGGGGATATCCCTCAGCCCGGCGAGGGCGAGATTCTGGTAGCCATCGACAAGTTTGCGATGACCGCCAATAACGTCACTTACGCCGCCTCGGGCGATATGTTTGGTTACTGGCAGTTCTACCCCACCGGGGAGGATCCTTGGGGCAAGGTAACGGTGTGGGGTATCGGTGAGGTCATTGCCAGCCACGTTGACGCGATTGAGGTGGGTGAGCGGCTGTATGGGTTCTTCCCAATGAGTAGCCATGTCCTGATGACGCCCGGCGATCTCACGGATCGAGGCTTTACGGATGTCGTGACGCATCGTCAGGCATTGCCTGGACTCTACAACCAGTTCGCGCGAACCCGATCTGAACCTGATGCGTTGCAAGCGCTCGAGGATGAGCGCTGTATTTTCTTCCCATTGTTTATGACCGGTTATGTGATTGCTGATCTGCTGTTGGATAACGATTGGTATGGTGTTGAGCAGGTGGTGATTGGCTCGGCATCATCCAAGACTGGTTTCAGTACCGCGGCGTTTGTGCGTGCCGCGGGCTTTACGGGCGCCATCGTGGGATTAACAGGCGAGCAGAATGTGCCATTTACCGAGGCCCTAGACTGCTATGACAGCGTGGTGCCCTATGGCGATCTCGAGACCCTCAACAAGGCACCTGCGGCCTACATCGACATTGCGGGCGATGTGCGCGTGCGATCCCAGTTGCACCGGCATCTCAATGCGGCCACAACCTGCACGCTGTTGGTTGGGGCAACGCACTGGGATCAGTTCGCCAAGTCAGTGGAGGGTGGGCCGCTTCCAGGCAGTGAGCCCGAGGTATTTTTCGCGCCAGCGCAAATTGAAAAGCGCGATGCCGAATGGGGGCGGGGAGTCATGATGGGTAAGGCCTATGCCGCCAGCATCGAACTGGTTCAAAAATTGTCGCCGACGTTGGCGATGGAGTCGCACACTGGTGCTGAGGCGTGCGACGGGGTGTGGCAAGCACTATTAGATAATGAGATATCGGGCCAGCGCGGCGTGATGCTCTCGCTGCGAGCCGACGACGGATAAGGGTTTGTTTCTGGGCCTGAACCGTAAGACAGCCCCGGGAGTATCTAACGCGGAGAGCATGACACGACGTCAGTGAGCCTTCATGGGCCGCGGGTCGTGCGAGAAGAGAGTCAGCGTAATGAAGAAAATCCTGTTTATCCTACTGGCCGTTGGCCTCCCCGTTGGGGTGGCGACGCTGGCAAACCCCGGCGACTTGCGCATTGGCGGTTGGCCCGCGATGACCCTCTTGGCGCTGGGCTGCTTTGGTATTCAGTGGCTGGCGTTTGCGCCGGCCCGATTACTGCAGACCGAGCGGTTCTATGACCTCACGGGAAGCCTGACGTATATCGCCGTCACCTTGGCAGCCATCGTGACGGCGGCGGCACCTTCTGGTTCGCAATGGCTGATCGCGGCCATGATTGTGGTCTGGGCGGGGCGTCTTGGCAGTTTTTTGTTTCGCCGCATTCACGCCGCAGGTGGCGATCAGCGCTTTGACCACATCAAGATCTCGTCCTCTCGCTTCTTTGTTGCCTGGACCCTACAGGGCGCCTGGGTGGTAATGACCAGCTGCGCAGCGGTGTCAGCTATTTTGAGCGAGCAGCCAACGGCCGTCGGCGCAGTTTTTGTCATTGGCGCTGCCATGTGGGTGGTGGGTTTCGTAGTTGAGGTCGTAGCAGACCGACAAAAATCGCGCTTCAGGGCAGATCCTGCCAACGAGGGGCGTTTCATTAACACGGGTTTGTGGGCGCGCTCACGGCACCCCAATTACTTTGGCGAGATCCTCTTGTGGGCCGGCATCGCCGTCATGGCGATACCCTATCTCTCTGGCACACAGTGGGTTGTCATGCTCTCACCGCTCTTTGTGCACGCGCTGTTAACCCGTGTTAGCGGTATACCGACGCTGGTGCGCCGCGGTCAGCAGCTCTGGGGGGATGATCCCGCTTATCAGGCCTATCTGAAGAGCACGCCGCTACTCGTACCACGATTACTGTGAGCCATCCTCAGAACGCGAGCCATTTGATTTCGGGTTGAGGCGCGGCTGCGGCGACTACTGATCACAGCTGAGCGCGGTACGTTCTTCGCGTAGCGCCCTCTGCTACGGCGGTTGCGGTTTATCTGGCTTCGCGATGCGCCAGACGTGCATCAAGGAGCGCGGTGATTGCCAACATGAAAAGCCCCAGTAATAGACGCAGGTCGCCGAGATAGATTCTCGGCTCGATCGGATAGGCGATGGTTTTCTCGAGGCCCGCCAACTTGAAATAATGGCGCGCGTAAAATTCCGGATTGCTGATGATGTCGACCAGTGTGCGCCGGCTGCGATAGCGCATAATCGCGCCGTCCGACCACGCGTCAGCCCCCTCAATACCGAGTAGGTCCAAACTGTCTGCGACCGACTTGCCCACCACGACGGGATGACTGGCGCGAGAAAGCAGCTCGGGAATCATGTGTTCCATATACAAGTCGATCAGCGTTTGTCCGTCGGCATCGGGCGGTGCGCCCTCCATCGGTGGCGGGTTCTTCGCCAGGTCGACGGCGTTGAACATCAAAAACTGTCCACCCGTGTCATTGCGCAAAAACTCAAGCAGGGCTCCCCGAGCTGAGGGGTCTCCGCCCAGATCGCGGTTTTCTGTCTTCGCGATGTATGCCTGTATTTCGGTTTCAGTCAACGGACCACCGAAGTCCGTGTACCAGCTGAAGAACAGCGCATAGAGCACGATAGAGCCCAGCCACAGTTTGCGTCGTGATGTCATACCGGCAGTCTCCCAAGTGATTGATGAAATATCTGGCACAGGTGCCTGTCAGAAGTGCTTTTCAAAGCTGCTCGCAGGCAGCACGTGTTAACTGTATCCGCAATGTCACTTTGTGAGGGCCGACAGCCCAGTTTGTTTGCCATGAAACCACCCGGTTTGGCGCGCCACAGCGCTGTTCTGCTGTCACCATAACCCCGATGCGCGCTGTGGCCGAAGTGCTTTCATCAATTAGCGACGATTGCCGGCCAGCGACCCACCACTTACTTATTGGCACTATTTATGCCAATATATAGATCACCTCAAGACGCCGCAAGGAGTGCCAATGACGTCTTTTGAACCCGTCCAGCTTGTGGGGGGAACTGGCTCGCCCTACACCCAGAAGATGGTGGCCCTGCTGCGTTACCGGCGCATCCCCTACGCCATCACCTGGGGCCAGCCTGAAGCAAGCTGCGAGGCACTGGGCGTCGAGGCACCCAAGCCGACCTTCATGCCCACGTTCTTTTTTGAAAAGGGCGGCGAGCTCACCGCGCACTGTGACTCCACGCCGATTATTCGCCGGCTGGAAGCAGACTACGCTGGTCGGTCCGTATTACCTGCAGATCCTGCACTCGCCTTTATCGATTACCTGATTGAGGATTTCGCTGACGAGTGGTGCACCAAGTACATGTTTCACTACCGCTGGTATTTCGAAGCGGACGCCGACAATGCCGGCACCAAGTTACCGCTCAGCATGGATGTCTCCATGCCTCAAGCGGCGTTCCAGCAATTCAAGGACTATATCTCCCAGCGCCAGATTGAGAGACTCTGGGTGGTGGGTTCCAACGAGGAAACGGCGCCGATTATTGATGCCAGTTACCGGCGGTTCCTTGCGGCGATGGAGGCGCATCTCGCCAACCAACCCTTCATGCTGGGCCGTCGCCCGGGTGCGGGCGACTTTGGCCTGTTCGGTCAGCTCAGTCAGTTGGTGGGCTTTGATCCCACGTCGCGGGAGATCGCCCACGCGGTTGCGCCACGCACGGTCGGCTGGGTCGATCGCATGCCGGATGGCAGCGGCCTGATGCCCGAGGACTCGGATTGGGTCGCCATCGAGGATCAGCCCGCCAGCCTCAGAGAGCTATTAGAAGAAATCGGGCGGGTCTATACACCGGCGCAACTCGCCAATGCGCAAGCCGTGATGGCGCAGGAGAAAACCTGGGAATGCGAGATCGATGGTGCGAGGTGGCACCAGCGGACCTTCCCGTATCAGGCCAAGTGCTTGCAGTGGAGTCGCGACCAATATGGGAACCTGTCGGCGCCTGATCGGGCGCGCGTCGATGCGTTAATTGACGGCACCGGCATTGAGGCCATGTTGGAGGGAGTGAAATGAGCGCCGCACCGATCAAAAACCGGATCACCGATATCACAGGGACCGACTACCCCATTATTCAGGCGCCCATGAGCTGGATTGCCAGGGCCCAACTCGCCTCGGCAGTCTGTAACGCCGGCGGCTTGGGCATTATCGAAACCGGATCCGGCGAGCTCGACGCAATCCGCGGTGAGGTCGAGAAAATGCGGGAGCTCACCGACAAGCCCTTTGGCATGAATGTCGCGCTCGCCTTTGTGACGGGCAGCAATTTCATCGACTTCGTGATCGAACAGAACCTGCCTTTTGTCACGACCTCTTCGGGCAGCCCTGCGGTGTGCACCGAGATTTT
>PBLO01000010.1 GCA_002721785.1 Halieaceae bacterium | reverse complement strand
TGCCTCGAGCGAAAGCAAAAAAACGCCACCCGTCGGGTGGCCTTTTTGTTTGATGCCGCAGAGGGAGGGATTGATTATCCAAAACAGCCTGCAGGCCGTTTTGGCCCTTTGCGCTTCCCGCCTTTGGCGCTCGATGCCAAACGCTTCGCGTCTGGTCGAACCTGCGATTCTCATCCCCCGGACACGCTCTAAACAAAAATGCCTCCACAAGGAGGCATTTTTTAGATGGCGGAGAGGGAGTCCGCCATCTTAGTCTAATTAATTCTGTAAATTCATTGGGTTAGAGGCATTCTATTGCGGATAATCGCCCCAGTACCCAACCTAGTCCCCGAGTTGCACTTCATATGGCCTAATGGCTAATTCCCTACCTTTTCACTGTTGGATTGAGCTTTAATACAACATATCCCTCACGCCGAGGATCAGGAGAACGAACACAATGACTGTTTCGCAACTTTTCGATCTCAGCAACGATGTGGCTGTAGTTACGGGAGCTGGCCGTGGCATCGGTGAGGGTATTGCCCGGACTCTGGCCAGCGCCGGTGCGGCCGTCGTATGCGCCGCCCGTCGTACAGAGGAGATTGAACAGGTCTGCTCGTCTATCAATAGTGAGGGCGGTCGTGCATTGGCCATTACAACAGATGTTACTGTCGACCATGCAGTAGAAGCACTCATCGACGGGGCGACTGAAGCTTTCGGGAAGCTCGATATTTTGATTAACAACGCCGGCGGGAATGCATTTGAGGCGCCGCTGGTTGAGCTTCCGCGCGTGGAATTTGAAAAGGTAATGACCCTTAATGCGACCTCGCTGTTTATTTGTACCGCAGCCGCAGCATCGCGTATGAATGAGGGCGGCAGAATCGTCAACATTTCATCCTTCGCGGCTGATACGCCAGTGCCGGGTCATGGACATTATTGCGCGGCCAAGGCCGCAGTCAGTATGCTGACTAGGGTTTATGCCGCGGAACTCAGTCCGCACATCCGGGTCAACGCCATCGTCCCTGGGATGATACCCACCGAAACTGTGGCCAATGCACTCGGTCTTGAAGACAAGGATCTGCCAAACCTGATTGAAACCTGGCCGAATCTAGCCGGGCGACTGGGTACACCTGAGGATATCGGTGCTGCCGCGCTATATCTTGCCTCTCCTGCGTCAGCATGGGTCACAGGAGAAATCCTTCGCGTTTCGGGAGGAATATAGCAATCTTAATGCCCAACCTAGTACCCATGTGATGCCACCGCCAACCCCGCTGCATCATCTGCTGCGTCATTTATGCGCTGCCCCGTTGAGAGCCGCTCGAGTGCAACGCCAAATCCTTTTCGGGTTTTGGTGAGAGCGAGCTGTGCAATGGTGGATGCAGTATTGGTGGTTACAGAGAGCATGGATAACCTGACCAGCCTGAAAATTAAATATCGGATGATCAAGTCTCGGCTTGAAGTAGAACCGAAAGTCTAAAAAACGCGAACGTCCTCCGAACCAGGTGTTCATCCAAAACGACCCATCAACAGGATGATCCTTTCAAGCCGTCGTCGTAAATCCCCGAATCATGGGCATTTCATTTTTGTGACAAAGTACTCAACTAGGCAGAAACGAGCTGAGCTCTACTCAATTTCATATTTCTTGCACAGAGCATCCACAAATTCGTTGTCTGTGCGCATACCAGCAAGGAGATCACGGGAGACGGAGACAGGCCAGTCTGGAGCCTTTGGCTTCGGTTTTGCCGGGCAAATGGCTACCCACACATCATCAAAGGACAAGTCCAGTTGGCTAGCGGTCACATGGCAAACATAGCTGTAAGCAGCGCGGCGAACGTTATCTTCCAGACGCGACATCAGGGTTTATCTGGCAGAGCCAAGTGCTGCGCATCGGCCTCTGTCCTGCAATGCGTAGGTTTCACAAAGGTCAATTACGTCGACCGGCCCAGCAATAGTGTTTGGATATTTTCCGGTTTTTCGACACTGCCACTCTGCTGTCTCTACCTCACGCAAGCATTGGTCATGACGTGATTGCTCTGGGGTAATGCGCAATTCCTGCGCTAAGCCGACAAACAATGCCGTCAGAAATGCTCCGATCACAATCTTGTTGAGCAACAGTGTTGTTCCCTTTAAGAGCAGTAGCCACAGTACTTATTGCATCACACGCTTTCAAATCTTTTGGCAGATCCGCCTGCTTTAGTGGACATATCGTACGACAGAGTAGCGGTTCTTGTTTTCGTTCCGACGGCCCCAGAAAAATAGTCGCGAATGGTGCACGAAGCCAGTCACCGCGGAGCCCTAATGGTCGCTGCAAGCCCGAACATAGGGGGTAGCGCGCCAAAACACAACGGGAGCAATTTGCCCTGAAACTGCTGGCGGACGGACTCAGCCTTCGTTATGTTTGTATCATCAGGTGAGGAGACGCAATCGCCGTAAGGGTTAACGCTCTATGATCATGTCTTATCTGTTACGCAGAGCCCTGCCCTGGGTTGTCGAGGTGAGCCTGTGGCTTGCGGTATTGGCGGGTGGTTTTGCAGGGTATGAGGCCAATTACCTTGGTTCAGCAACTCTGTCTGGCTTGCTCGGCGCTATCTTGGGTTTTTGTGCAGCCGTCGTGCCGGTGGGGATATTGCAGACGATGATTCGCAATGCTGTCTTGCTTGAATCAATGGTTAAAGAGGGGTACGGGCGGCCAAGGCTAAGTTTGCACAAAGGGCAAGTTGTCGAGATGCCTTACGTATCCTCGGAGGATCAGCTGTAAGTCCAATCTATCCGTTTAGGTGCTTTTGAGCTGCCAACTTATCCCAGGTTGATTTAACTTCTCCTGCATCTTTCACATACGGCATACTGAATATTTGCCCGTCAGCAAGAATTTTGAGGGTTCCGTAGCCGAATACAGTGCCGACCAAGGACCTCCTCACCTCGAGACCACTGACAGAATCCGCGAAAAGGTCCTCTCTTGGAAAGAAAAAAGTGGTGCTTTGAACCACGCGGTGGTTAGTGATGAAACGGTCAGAGCTGCTGATAAACTCTAAGGTAGCGAGGCCTAGAGCCAGCAATGGGTAGACAACACAGCATAGAAAGACAACATCCGACTTGGCGCTGGCATTGTCGCTCCAAAGCAGAAACGCTACGGCAAAAATGGCGATTAAAGCGGCCCTAGTAGCGTGTTCCCAGAGACAACCGACCGGGCGCCCAAGATTCAGGAAGGTGTGCTCGCCGTTTTCCCCGTGCTCGCGGGGTGTAAAGTCTCGGTCCTTCATGAGGGCTATCAGCCTTTTCCGTTCATTAACGGTCTCAATCCTTGGCAATGTGTAAGGTAGCGCGTAAAGAATGGCCAGCAAAGACGCGCCAACAAACATTGAGAGAATTAGGCCAAACGAGAGCGGCTCGTCGTCTTCCGTCAGTGCAGCAAAAGCGTCGCTGGGTGTGTCGAGAGGTGCGACCGTAGGATCGATCGATATCGCGACACTCCTCATATTGCTTATATTCTCGTCAATTGACCGAACCAGAGCCTGCTCGTAGCGCTCAATGAATGCGATGGCGTCAGTCGTCATGAGATCAAGACACATGCCGAGATACAGCGCATCGCGAGCAAACTCCCATGACCCGACAAAATCTGGAAGCCCTAACCGAGCTCGGATGTGATTCACAACGGTCAGTAATTCTGCACCGCTAGCCAGGGTGGCATCGCCTAGCTGTGCACACCGCGTCTGAGCGAGAAACCCCTGTCCGTCGCGCGGCGCGCAGCCCGAAATGGAAACCATCACGACCGATAGAGCCAGACCTAGCACAACCAGGGTCTTGCGGGTTCTTGGTCGACCCGAGTGCGACCTGTAAAAGCGCGTTTTGTTATTTTGATTCAACACCAATATCTAGTGGTTCGCTGTTGTCGAATCATCAAAATAGGGGGGTGACCTTTATAGATCAATAAAGTGTTTCACGAATTTTTCCCGTAAAAATGACCACTTGCAACGTTTTGTTGATTTGATAGGTGGGCAATGCGGTGCAAGTTCCGTGCAGATTGCGCATACGCCATGCAGGATCAATTACCGGCGACATCCAGCCGCGCTATCAAGCGGGCTCACGCTGTCATAAAGGATCTGGGAACCCACGCGGAACGTATTGTCTCTGTGCACGTTAAGTAGAGGCTATGGACATGGAACTTTGGTTTTGGGCAGTCGCGACAGGCGCATGGATTGCAATTAGCCTCGACTTGGCTCGCTCGCAAACACCACTCCTGTTGCTAGACCAAGCGCGCTCGAAATAAGCGCCGCAACGAGGACATTGCGTTGACTTGGTTAATCATTGGGTTTTGGGGTTGTGCAGCCATGTGGCTTGTCGGCCTGGCCGGCGATATAGGAGTGGCACGCAACCCCGATGCCGCAGAGGGCCTGCAGTGGCTCCCTCTAATCTGCGCCATACTCTCATTTGTTGGCATGTGTTACTTCGGTAACGCCACATCTATGTTTGGTTGGTAGAGAGTGCTTTACCTACCGCGCTTCAAGGCCTGCATGATGTAACACAGCAGGGGTCTTAGGATATGCAAGCCCGTGTAAAGGCCCTCCGCCCTTTCGTTTCCATTTGATCGCAGTAAACTGAAGCGCAAAGAAAAATAGTGATCTTAGGGAGTCACTTGATATGAATGCGCCAATACCGACCTTAGATAGCTGGCCTGAGCAGTCCATTCGCGGGCACAGTATCCTCGGCTCCCGCTACACCTCCCGCGATTTCATGGAGCAGGAATGGGAGGGCATGTGGACACGTGTTTGGCTTCTCCTCGGACGTGAGTCCGAACTGCCCGAGCCCGGCGATTGGCAGATGGAACCAGTAGGTCGCGAAGAAATTCTGATGGTGCGCCAGCAAGATGGCAGCATCAAAGCCTTTTACAACGTGTGCCAACACCGCGGCAATCCGCTGGTGGATGATCCTAAAGGCAGCAATCCGCGGCGCTTTGTCTGCCGCTACCACAGCTGGGCCTTTTTACCGGACGGCATGCTGCAGTTTGCGCCCGACAAGGAAGACTTCCCTGAAGGGAACCCCTGCGGCAAGCTGCGGCTCGCGGAGCTCAAGTGCGAGACCTTTGCCGGCTTCATCTGGGTGAACATGGACCCGGAATGTGGGCCCTTGAAGGATTACCTCGGCCCAATCTGGGACGAATGGCAGGCGCGCGAGGTCGATACCTGGCAACGCACTATGGCCAACACCATGTGGTTGCCGTGTAATTGGAAAGTGGTGCTCGATAACTTCAATGAGTCTTACCACGTACCCACGGTTCACATGGGGGCGACACCCTCAACCGATCGCACCGCCATTGCCGGTGGCATCAACACCTACTTCAAGGAGACACAGTTCGATTTGGCCAACGAGGGCCACGCACGAATGATTATGAAGGGCGGCTACGGCGCCGGCGTGACGGATGCCGATGGCAACATTGTTGATCCGCTAGCATCGCTCCTCGGCTACTGGCAGCTAGACCCCGCCGACTTCAAAGGTAAACCCGAGGACACCCGCGAGGCGCTTCAACAGGCAAAGCGACAATTGGGCCCGGACAAAGGCTATAGCCACTATGCCGCCGTGCCCGACGAGCAGCTGACCGATGCCTTCCACTACACACTGTTCCCCAACTTCGCGGTGTCGTTGTGGGCCGATGGCTTCCACTTCCTGCGGGCACGCCCTCACCCCACCGACCCGGAACAGTGCCTATTTGATAACTGGTGGTATGCCAGCCCCGCGAGCATCGCAGCGGAATTAGATGACGGGACCAGCGCAACAGAGTCCCTGACCGGGGATGGACCCGGGGACGTCGCCGTCAAATGGCTGACCTGCGGCGAGGACTCGATTGGTCCTGCAATCGAGGACGACGTTGCCGTGTTTATCACCCAGCAGCGCGGCGTGCGCTCACGAGGATTCAAAGGCGCCTATCTCTCTGGTCAGGAGAAGCGCATCAGCCGATATCATGAGCGCATCGATGACTACATCGAAGGCAAGATCTAAAAGCCCAAAGAGTAAGCAGACATGAGTGAAGCAGACGATCGCAGACAACTACAGGATGTGATGCTGTGCTACGCAGCAGCTGTTGATGATCGGGACATGTCGCGCTATCGCGCCTGCTTCGCCGATAATGTGGAAATCGTGGGCTTTGGTGACGCGATTGTGAAGGGCGCAGACACCTGGACCGCATCAGTGGAAAGCCAGCTTGAGGCTTTCTCCGCGACCCAGCATCTGATGAGCCCGCAGCTCGCAACGGTGTCAGGTGACACCGCCTCTGCCCGTACCGATGTGCAGGCGCTGCATGTATTGAAAGATGCTGACGGTGCCACATTCACCTTGTGGGCCACGTATTTGACCGACTTTGTGCGAAGCAGCGATGGCTGGAAAATTGCCCGTCACGAACTGGTGATTCGGCACACGCAGTAGACACTGTTGGGCATCAGTGGTGGTGAATACCTCACACCAAACTGCGACCGGGCGAACGGACGGTAACGTCCTGGCGCGCAAACCCCTGACTCGCTACGCCGCAGCGTTGTGCCTGATGAGCGCACCCCTCCTCCCGCTATGCGCTGAGCCCGAGGGCGCTGAAACCCGCAATCGCGTGCCGGTCGTGGTCACTGCTAATCGCAGCGCGGCCTGCGGCGAGACGATCGCGCAGAGCCCGCAAATCCCCTATGAAACAGGGCTACCTCGTACCTTTTCACTTTTGAATTGGAACGTCGAAAAGGCGCAGCACCCTGAATTAATCGATGCCTTTGCGCACCTCGCCAAACAAGCCGATCTCATTTTTATTCAGGAAGCCGTGCCGGTAGCGAAGACCGAAACGGTGATATCCGAATCGCTCTATCAAGCCTTTGTGCGCGGATATGTGCAGGATGAGATTGACACGGGCGTGCTGACACTGGCGCGTTCACCCCACACGGTTCACTGCCACTTTCTGGCCACGGAACCGTGGCTCCGAACGCCCAAAGCCACCAGCGTGACGCTGTATCCCTTGGCAAACAGCGAGAGGTCACTGCTGACCGTCAATATGCATGCGGTCAACTTTGCCTTTGGCGTTGGCGCCTACATTGATCAACTTGGCGTACTGGGTGAGGTCCTGAGCGTGCACGCCGGCCCGATCATTTTTGGTGGCGACCTCAACACCTGGAGTGAGGGTCGGCAAAGTACTCTCGATGCCTTTGCCAAAGAACACAACCTGACCGCAGTCGTATTTTCGCCGGACCACCGCACAACTCGCTTCGGACGGGCATTAGATCATTTATATGTGAGAGGCCTGTCATGGCAATCAGCTGCAGCAACACCTGTCACGACTTCAGATCACAACCCCCTGATAGCGGAGCTGGAGTACGCAGGTCCTTGAAACGTCTCCTGCCCTTCACATTGGTGGTTTTGGTCGCCGGTGTAGCGCAGGGGCAAAGCACGACTGAGACTGAAATTCGATCGCTGATAGAAGCCGTCGGCGCAAGCGGCTGTGACTTCGAGCGGAATGGCACATCGCACAGTGCAACCGAGGCGGCGGAGCATTTGACACTGAAATACCAGCGCGGCCAACGGTATGCGAATTCCGCGGAGGAATTCATTGAGCGTCTGGCGAGCAAAAGCTCCTGGACAGGTCGACCGTATCAAATGATCTGCGACGGCGAGGCACAGCCGGCCGGCGACTGGCTGAGCGCGACACTCGCGCAACTGCGGGCCCAATAAGTGCCGACGCGACGCGTGGTCTATCTGAACCAGATGGGCAGGAGTGTACCCTTAAGCATTGGCAAATCTCTGCAGATTAGACAGCGCGGCGGGCTCATCGGGCGTTAACGGATCGCATCCATTCCATAGCGCGTGGTTTGCCAACGCCGTGTCAAACCCCTCGATCAGCGCCTGAATTTGACCATCGCGGATCTTGAAGACGTGGAGATACATCTGGTCGTACTGATAGCCGGAGAGGGCCAAGCCCCTATTTTGCGCCATCGCCATCACGACATCGCCCGCGTCAGCGACGATCTGGTGTGATGCGCAAAACGTGATCTCCTCCGGATTCACGGAGCCAAATACATGGGGCAGCACCTCTTCAAAAAACCGATGGTTACCCTCATAGACGCCTGACAACACGTGATCCTGAGTCGGACAAATT
Source organism: Halieaceae bacterium (assembly GCA_002721785.1). Classification (GTDB taxonomy): domain Bacteria; phylum Pseudomonadota; class Gammaproteobacteria; order Pseudomonadales; family Halieaceae; genus Luminiphilus. Next base: position 92,375 of record PBLO01000010.1, on the reverse strand, counting down.
AAACAGAAGCTCTCAGCAATCAAGCCTTCCAAGACCGGCACATTGGACGTTCGAACAGCCTCGTAGAACTGATCAACAATAAGACTCATCTCAATTTCCTTGTATGACGAGGGCTATGCGCACCCATCGCGAGCAGCCGGTATGCCGCCGAGCTATTCACCGGTGGCACGAAGCGACTGCACACCCCGAATCACGAAGTGTATGAACGCAATCCACAGCGTTGCGTAAGCGAGCGTGAAGCCCCACTGCCACCCAAGATATCCAAGGACCACGCCAGTGACGGGCACCATCGCCAGCCAATGGCCCGTCACCCAGGCAGAGTGCTTCCAGGAGAAGTAGACCGCACTGACCGCTGACACAATCATCAAAATGCCAAACGCATCTTGGGCCCAGGGCCGCGCATACATCAGCGCCCCGAGTATCACTGCGGAGATCCCGGCGATTGCGTGAGCGAGGGCACCAAAATCGATGCCACTACCGGGGGCCGGATCTGCAGGCGTATTACTCACGTCAAGTCTCCATCTCACCAGCGGCGCTCAGCGCCCATTTATAACTCAGGGTATCAGTCGCGGTCTCGCATTTGCTGCACCATCCACAGATCGCGCCCGGTGCAGTCCACGATCGTTTGATAGCGCGCAAATAAGGCGCCCGTCTCATCACCACCAAAGAATTCCATCATGGATTGCCCCATCGATTCGAGATCGGGAAATGATGTGACTACAAGCACATCACCCATCGTCAAATCTGCAAAAAACGGCGTCCAGATCCACGCTTCAAAGTTAGGGTTGTCCATGCCGTCGCTGAGCTTGTTGAAATCGTCGTACCAATCCTCGAGGTCTGCGAGCGTTTGCCCTTCTTTGTAATCGCAAACCCATACCTCAACCGGGACAGGCTCGTCAGCCGCCGCGGTGAAGGGCAGCATCAAAGCGGTCATTACTGCTAGAAAAAATCGTTTCATGTTATGGCTCCTTATTCCGGTGAGTGTGAATCCGTTGTCGATTTATGGGGTGAGATCGCGAATGTAGCCGAGCACATTAGGGTAATGAGTCGTGGGCGTACCGGTCGCTCTGAGCGCGGCAACGGCCTCGTTAGATACGGCTCCGTATAGCTCAACGGTAAACACATCGAGCAGAGGCGAGACTGCCTCTAAATAGGCACCGAGATCGGCGTTATTGAGATGAAAAATCAGTGCCTCACTGTTTTCGTATACCTCAGTCCAGATAAAGCCCTGCGGATCCTCCGGATCCCGGTCAAAAGTGTGTAACAGCATGCCGGGCTCACCGGCCTCCACTTTTTTATCCACCGCCGCTGACATCGCCACCACTTGCTCTGCTTGCCCCGGCAACGCGTGCAGACGCGCAATCAGAACAAAGGCGGAGGGGCCTGCAGGCAGCTGGTCCTGTGCCTGTGCCACTGAAGACGCCGCACCGATTGCCAGCGTCAGAATGAAAACCAGGTTTCTCAACATAGCGCTTCCCCCGTTAGCTTTAGTGGATCAGCTTAGACGAAACTGTGATCTTCTGCGAAACTCTATGACAGCGCTGTCACACGCCCGGCACCTAAGACGTTGAGAGATTGTCCCGTGACCAGAAGAAACCGCAGCGCCACATCAGAGGGCCGCGCAGATGAATGAGCACACGGTGGTTGAGCATTTGGGCAATTTAGGTGTCATCCTGCTGGCCGTGCTGCTCTCTACTTCCGTGCACTATCTGTTCCTGAAGCACCTGAATCAGGGCGCACGTCTTGCAAAGCGGTTTCCCTAGATTCGACTGGGCTATGGCGTGATCGTCTCGCTGGTTGCCCATTCCATTGAAGTCGGTTTGTTCGCGTTCGCATACAAGGTGTCGATTGCTTCCGGCTTCGGGGCGCTCGAGGGCAACTTTGAGGGCTCGCTTGCCGACCACCTTTGCTTCTCCTATGCGGCGTTCACCACCGTTGGTTTCGGCGATATTGTGCCGACGGGGCCTCTGAGATTGCTGGCAGGTATGGAAGCGCTCACAGGCTTCGTGCTGATCACCTGGACGGCGTCCTATCTGTACCTGGAGATGACTCGACTTTGGAAGATCCAGTCCTGAGATTTACTCGGCGGCAATCCACTCAAAGCGTGGCAACGTCCCATTCGGAGTTTCTACCGTCTCAGTAAACATCGTCAGCGGACGCACCCACAGGCCACGTTCACCGTACTCTGGCCTATAGACCACGAGAGCCTCACCCGTTTCCGAATGCTGGGCTACTCCCATCACGGTGTACTCGCCACCTTTGTAATGGCGGTATCGGCCGACTGCCAGATCGCTCATTCGGCGATCCCGCCAAAAGCCTTGATCAGGTCGGTCTGAAAGCCTGCGAGAATCTCGCAAAGGATCAGAAAATCCGCATCGGCTCGAGCCAGCGGGTTCTCAACCAGCTCGTCGTTTGCTTCACGAATGGCGTCGCTGAACTTCAGACGGCGTAGTGACAGGTCTTTGTCGACCACAGCTGCGACCCGCGCACCCCACTCAAACGCCAGCTTTTGCACCTGATGGCCCGAGGCCATGTGTGCCAACACTTCCTCGCTATCCAGCGGCACTCCTCGCACCTTGACCGAACTGCCCTCTTCACGCTGATCGGCAAAATCTGCCTCATCGCCCAATTCGATCGCTTCGGGGACGCCGCCCTGCATCAGCCACTGCGTCATCATGTGGGCAGGGGCTTTTTGAGTTTCGGGTAATACAGCAGGCAGGTTACCCAGCGCCTCGCGGAGGTGGTTGAGCACCTCTTCCGAGCGCCCAGCGCTGCTGCTATCTACCCAGATCCAGCCGGCTTGATCGGCGATGATTGCGCGGATCGTGGTGGAGCGTGAAAAAGCGCGGGGCAATAGATCCTGGGTGACCTCATCGGTGACCGCGAGCCGCTCGCGGCGGCTCACTTTGCGTCCCTGGGCCTTGGCAATTTGCGCGCAGCGCTCATTGGCCTGCTCGCGCACTACGGTCGCGGGCAGCAGTTTTTCCTCACGCTTAAGGCGCACCATCCAATAGGGCCCGGCCGCATGCACCAGTGCTGAGGCCGAGTCATCAAGCGCCGGCACCCACCCCAAGCTACTCGCCTGTGCCGGTGTGCAAGCGGAGAACGTCCGCGGCTGCAGACGGCGCTCCAACTCCTCCGCGTCAATGCCAAGCCGGCTGGGTAAGCGATAAGGTCGGAGCGCGCGGAACCACATAGAGCAATTATCCAAGGTGTCTCATGAGCGAAGGCCGCGCAGTGTATCGCAGTCTTCGCCAGCAGGTGGGACTTGGCCTAAAATCTTCCCATCCACACTGGGAGCACATCATGCGATACCTCCACACAATGATCCGCGCCGCCAATCTCGATGACACCCTAGACTTCTTTGTCGACAAGCTGGGGCTGGTGGAGGCTTATCGTTATGACAACGACGCCGGGCGCTTCACGCTGGTTTTTCTTAGCGCACCGGACGATCTGGACGCGGCCAAAGCGCGTCAGGCACCGCTGGTTGAGATCACCCACAACTGGGACCCCGAGACCTATGACGGCGGGCGGAATTTCGGGCACCTGGCATATCAGGTCGACGATATCTATGCGACCTGCCAGCAGCTGGTCGATAAAGGCGTGACGCTAAATCGCCCACCCCGAGACGGACGCATGGCGTTTATCCGCTCACCCGATGGGATCTCGATTGAGTTATTGCAATCCGGTGACGCGCTGCCGCTTCAGGAGCCGTGGCAGTCGATGGAGAACATCGGGGAATGGTAGTACCTATCGATTGAGGAAGGCCAACATCCAACGCGCCACACGATCTCCTTCGTGCTGGCGCGACTCAAAGCTCGCCATGCCTTCTGCTACCCGCTCCGCACCGATCATCTCGTGGCGGAAATTCATAATCTCGCGCGAGTACTCGGGAGTGAATTCAGGATGCCCCTGAAATGTCAGCATGTGATCGCCCAATGTCATGCCCGCCACCTCACAATGGTCATTGGTGGCGATCTGTTGGGCACCGGGTGGCATGGCCATGACCTGATCCTGATGTGAGGCCAGCAGGCAAAATTGATCGCCATCGGCCAGATCAAACGCTGCCTCATCGACGTTGTAGCAATTCACGCCGACACCCCAGCCCTTATCTGACTTACCGACCGTTCCGCCCAATGCCTGTGCTATCAGCTGATGTCCAAAGCAGATACCAATGACCTTTCGCCGTGCGGCGTGGCACTCGCGCACAAAGCCCTCAAGCGCCCGGATCCAATCCTTGTCGTCGTAAACGCTGCTCTTGCTACCCGTAATCAAGAAGCCATCCGCCGCTTCAACGCTGTCGGGTAGCTCTCCCGCTTCGACATTCCAGGTGGTGAACGTCAGGGCGCTGTTCTCGGTCAATAACAAACGCTCGAACATGTCCGGGTATTCGCCGTAGGTGGGTACCCACTCGGGCCTGACGGAATCGGTGCGCAAGATGCCGATGTGCATTAGAGAGCTCTCCATTTCTTTCCATTCGCGAAGCATTGATCGCTGGGCACGCCACCTTACGCCAACTGACAATATTTGCCAGAGCGACTCGTGCTTTTTCAATTCGTTATCTCACGGGCACGCTTAAGAACCAACGCCCGTCCCAGACACATGCCTATCACCACCTCGGGTGTGCTTGCGGACCTTGCATGCGCCCACCGGGTTGTCTGTAATGGCGGCATGACCCCGCAAGGAGAGAGCGGCTTGAGCGACAGCCTCCGCCACATATCTGATAGGCAGGAGCCCAACGCCGTCCGCAGCCGGTCCGAAACTTGGCTGAAAACCCGGACTGTGAGGGCTACGATCATCTCGCTCGCCGTGCTAGGCATGTTTACTTTGACGGCAACGGCAGGCGCCGAAGCCACCTACCTCGGCAACCAGGCCTGCGCCGGCTGCCACGAGCAAGCCAGTGCAGATTGGACCGGCTCCCACCACGATCTGGCGATGCAAGAGTCCACGCCCGAGACGGTCCTCGGGGACTTCAACAACGCGACTTTCGATTATTTTGGCGTGACGACCACTTTTAGCCAAAAAGGGGACGCCTTTTTCATCGAGACCGATAACGCTGCGGGTAAGCTGGAAACCTACCGCGTGGAGTATGTGTTTGGGGTCGAGCCCCTACAGCAATATTTGCTGCCCCTCGGCAACGGCCGCTTGCAGGCGTTCTCGGTCGCCTGGGACACCCGGCCCAAAAGCGAGGGCGGGCAGCGGTGGTATCACCTCTACCCCGACGAGCACATTGCAGCCGGCGACCCGCTGCATTGGACGGGCGGTTTCTTTAACTGGAATACCAGCTGTGCGGAATGTCACAGCACCGACGTCGAGAAACGCTACGACCCGGTGAAAGACCAGTTCGACACCCACTACGAGCAGATCGATGTGGGCTGTGAGGCCTGCCACGGGCCCGGCAGTGAGCACGTCGCACTCGCCAATGCGGAAAGCCTGTCACCTGCCCAGACCGGCTTTGCGATGAGCCTCAAGGCGAGAGGTGCATGGGAGTGGGTTGAAGGCGCCGATATTGCGAAGCGCAGTGAACCGCTGACTTCAAACCATCAGATTGATAGCTGCGCGCGCTGCCACGCAAGGCGCGGCACCCTAGGCGAGTACCACCCGGGCAAGCCGCTGCTCGATACGCACCGCCTGGCTGTCATTGAAGAGCCACTTTACTGGCCCGATGGACAAATCCGCGACGAGGTATACGTTTACGGTTCGTTTATTCAGAGCAAGATGCATCAGGCCGGCGTGGCCTGTACCAACTGCCATAACCCGCACAGCAACCAGCTTGTGGCAGAAGGCAACGGCGTGTGTGCCCAATGCCATCTTGCCAGCACCTACAACAACCCCACACACCACCGACACCCGCTCACATCGACCGGAGCCGCCTGCGTGGACTGCCACATGCCGAGCCAGCTTTACATGGGGGTTGATTCGCGTCGCGATCACAGCATGCGCATCCCACGGCCTGATCTTTCAATGAGCACAGGGGCGCCGAATGCCTGCAACCAATGCCATACCGATCAGAGCGCGGACTGGGCCTACTCGGCCTTGGTGGATTGGGGCGTGCGATTTACAGACCTCAGGAACCACCCCGCGCGCGCGTTTCACGCAGCTGGCCGCGGGGACGTGCGCGCCACACCGGTGCTGTTAGAAACCGCTAACAATGCAGACAACACCCCCATGCTGCGCGCCTCTGCGATCACCCAGCTGGGCCGTCTTCTCCCAGAGCGGTTCATGCCCTCCCTTCCCCTGTGGTTAGAAAGTGAGGACCCGCTGATTCGCCTGGCAGCGGCAGAGGCGGCGGGACAACTCCCGCCAGAACAACGGCTCGAGCGCGTGCTGCCATTGAGCGAAGATCCGGTGCTAGCGGTGAGAATGGTGGCAGCAGAACAATTAGCGGGGCTGATGCCGCCCGCGGCCGGCGCGCCGGTGTCGGCGCCACCAGCCTTGCCCGGGCAGAAAGCGAGCGCGGAGGGGCGGCCGCAAGCAGCGGACTCACTGGATGCGCTCTTTAAAGAGTACGTTCATGTGCAGTCGCAGCACCTCGATATGCCGTCAGTGCTCACCCAGTTGAGTGGCTTCAAGCAGGCCCGCGGCGATGCCGAGGAGGCCGAAACACTGCTGATATCAGCCCTAGCGAAAAACCCTGAGGCGAGTGCCAGCCGGGTGAATCTTGCAGACCTCTACCGCACTCAAGGCAAAGAGGACGCCGCGCGGACAACCCTGGAAAACGGGATCGCGCTGAATCAAGCGGACGCGTCATTGTGGTTCAGTCTTGCGCTACTGGAGGTGCGGGAAGGCAATGGTGAAGCCGCTCTAGCGGCCTTGGAAAAAGCTGCTTCACTGGAAGAAACGCCGAGCTACTACCACTACGTTTACGCCGTGGCCCAGCACGATCAAGAACGTTCTAAAGAAGCACTGTCAACACTGAAAGCGGCAAACCGCGCCGCGCCGGGTCAGCCCAACGTGATTACAGCGCTCATGCAATACAGCCAACTAGCTGGCGATATGAAGGCGGCTCAGCGCTATCAAGCTGAGCTGCGCAACACGGTGCAGGCAGCCGGGGTGCAATAGGCAAGCGTCAGTTTGCGGGGACCAGTTGCAACGCCACCGTGACGGGAATCACCCTGCTAATGGCATTGAGACCGGCGACAGCCTGAAGCGCGGCCACGCCGCCTTCCAATCCGAACTCCGCAGCGGTCAGTAAAATGGGCTGAGTGGTCGTCGCGCTCACCCCCTGCTCCGTCAACGCAACGTTCAACTGCGCGTCTTTGGTCACGCTCTGGCCATGTAAGTCGATTTGTAGCGCCACATTCGTCGCGCCACCGCTCGACAGTGCCGCGATGGACCCGGCATCCAGCTGCGCGGTAATCACGGCTTCGGGATATAGCCCCACCTCAAACAGCATCGTCTTCATGCGCTCGTTGCGGATGCCAACGTTGGTCTCAACTGAGTCCAGCACCACCCGCACCTCAACGTCGCCGGCGTCCGTCACTGAGCCGGAAAGAGTCTCGAAATGACTGACTTCGCCAACCGTGTTGTTCTTGATTGACACAAACTGCACTTGCGAGCCGGGCCCAATCTGCCAGTCGGCAAACGCCAGCGGGGACAGCAGCGCTGACATCGCCAAAGCCACTGCAGAACGCATTTTCATCATGTGTGCTCCTGTATGTACCGACAATAAGATCGGCAAAGACTGCTCACTATACGGCGTGCTGAATATTCTGGACTCGGCCGCACCGCATCACCTGAGATAACGCCCGGGGCGGTGCCAGGTCGCCGTTTCTGCGATATCAGTGTAATGAAAAGGGACGGCGGGCAACGAGTGACTCAAATCGGCACTCGTTCAATTTGTATCATTCTGCCCGTTGGCTGAAGTGCTCAGGGCCTGCCCCGAGGCCCGGAGGTCGGGCTCTGGCCTACTCAGTGCCGGCTCTCGGTCTGATTCCCAGACGTCGGCCTGAACTCCCACGTCTAATGCTTGATACCGAGCGCCAACAGCATGGGGCGACCGTTTTTCTCTCGGACATCAGTCGCCCTAGAGCAGCCCTGCACAAAGTTATCGCTACGTCAGCTCGCGATATCGGCAAGATCCCCTTTCGCTTCGAGCCAGGTTTTGCGGTCACCCGCCCGCTTTTTCGCCAACAATAAATCGAAGGTGCTATCGGTGTCGCCGTCTTCATCGAGCACCAGCTGCACCAGACGCCGCGTGTCCGGGTCCATGGTGGTCTCGCGCAACTGCGGCGGGTTCATCTCACCCAATCCTTTGAAGCGCTGCACGGCAGGCTTGGCGCGTTTGTTCTCCGCTTCAAGGCGCTCGAGGATGCCATTCTTCTCGGATTCATCGAGGGCGTAGTAAACCTCTTTACCCACATCGATACGATAGAGCGGCGGCATGGCAACAAACACGTGCCCGGCCCGAACCAGTGGCCGGAAATGCCGCAGGAACAGAGCGCAAATCAACGTGGCGATATGCAGCCCATCGGAGTCGGCGTCGGCCAAAATACACACCTTGTGATAACGCAGCTGACTCAGGTCAGAACTGCCCGGATCGATGCCCAGCGCTACCGAAATGTTGTTGACCTCCTGTGAGGCGAGGATTTCAACGGCGTCGACCTCCCAGGTATTCAGGATCTTGCCCCTCAGCGGCAAGATCGCCTGATTCTCGCGATCGCGCGCCTGCTTGGCGGAGCCTCCCGCCGAATCACCCTCCACCAAAAATAGCTCGCCGCGCTCCGGGTCTTCGCTTGAACAATCGGCCAGCTTGCCCGGCAGTGCAGGGCCCGACGCCACTTTTTTACGCACCACTTTCTTGGCCGAACGGAGACGGCTTTGCGCGCGGTCGATGCAGAGCTCAGCGAGTCGCTCCGCGTCGGAGGTGTGCTGATTCAGCCACAGCCCGAAAGCATCTTTTGCGACCCCCGAAACAAAGCCGGCGGCCTCGCGCGAGGACAGACGCTCTTTTGTCTGGCCAGAAAACTGCGGATCCTGCAGCTTCGATGACAAAACAAAACAGCAGCGATCCCACACATCCTCTGCGGTCAGTTTGACACCGCGGGGAAGCAGATTGCGCAGCTCACAGAATTCGCGCATGGCTTCCAGCAAGCCCGAGCGCAGGCCATTGACATGCGTGCCCCCTTGCTGCGTAGGAATCAAATTCACGTAGGATTCGGCAACGACCTCGCCGCCTTCAGGCAGCCACTGGATGGCCCAGTCCACAGCCTCGGTCTCTCCCTCGAAATGCGACCTGAAAGGCGTCTCGGGGATCACCGGAAAATCGATGGTGGCGTCGGCGAGATAGTCGGAAATGCCGTCCTCGTAGTGCCATTCGGTTTTCTCTTTCTTTTTCTCGTCCGTGAGGGTGACCTTGAGACCCGGACACAGAACCGCCTTGGCGCGCAATGCGTGGCTTAACTTGGGCAAAGAGAAGTTGGCCGAATCAAAGTACTGTGGATCAGGCTTGAACCGGATACCCGTGCCCGTATTGCGCTTGCCACAGCTGCCGGTCACTTTCAGGTCGGCAGTCTTATCGCCCCCCGAGAAGGCCATGGTGTGGACGTCGCCATCGCGACGAATAGTGACTTCCAACAGCTCCGACAGGGCATTCACCACCGACACGCCGACGCCGTGCAGGCCGCCGCTGAACTGATAGCTCTTGTCCGAGAACTTCCCGCCCGCGTGAAGGGTAGACAGGATCACCTCTACGCCGGGTAGTTTTTGTTCGGGATGCAAGTCAACAGGCATGCCGCGTCCATCGTCTGTCACGCTAAGCGCGCCATCGGCATGGAGCACAACGTCGATCTGACTACAGTGCCCGGCGAGGGCCTCATCGACGGAGTTGTCGATCACCTCCTGCGCCAAATGATTAGGGCGGGTGGTGTCGGTATACATACCGGGACGCTTGCGAACAGGCTCCAGTCCAGTGAGAACCTCAATGGCGTCGGCGTTATATTTCGTCATGCTTTTTCAGAACTTCCAATCTATCGATGCGAGCCGGCGCACCGCTTATCTTTCCATACTGAGCCAATGCTCACGTTATGCGAGCTTACACGCAAAGGGCCTAGGCATAACCCGGTGAGTTCAGATCAACACTGAACATTTCGTCGGTCACACGGTGCACCGCGGTCTCCCAGGATCCATCCGCGTGCAGCGTCAGTTCCCGGCATCCCGGCGCCATCGCGTCTAACTGAAACTCCGCTGACATCGGCGCGAATTGTACGCAGGTTGAGGGCGACGTCAGGCACTGCACGCCCCGATGCACCTGCGCGGAGTCCTGATGCACATGCCCTGACACCACGACCGCTCGCTCCCCCAAAACCGCGAGAACCTCCAGCGCCTCCGCAGCGTTTTGCACGCCGATTTCGTCAAGCCATTTTGAGCCCACCGGCAGCAAAGGGTGATGGGTTGCGACCAGCAAAGGCCGCCCCGAAGTCTCAGCCTGCGCGACGGCGTTGCGCAAAGCGTGCACTTCAACCTCGTCCAGATGCCCAGCCACAGCGCCGGCATGCTGGGTATTCAGCATCAAAACATCCCAGTGCGGCAGATGAAGACTGCGCTGGAAGTAATGAGACAGGGCATGCCCCTCGGACCACACCGCATCGTGGTTCCCGGGCAACCAGAAACTGGGAACACCCAGGGCTGAAACCACCTGATCGAGTCGTTGATAAGCTGACTCCGCCTCATCACCCGCAAGGTCCCCGGTGAGTAACAGCGCGTCGATTGGTGCGAGAGATGCCACCAATCGGCACACTGCAGCCAAAGAGGCATCTGTATCGAGCCCGAGAAGAGTGCCGCCCGATGACGCCATGAGGTGTGTATCGGACAACTGAACGATGCGCGCGGCATCGGCCGTGTCGAGACGCATCGCCCCCGCCAGCGCGTTCATGGTCAACGCGGTTCGGTGCCCTGTAGGGGCGCATCCGTGGAGCGACCATTATTGAGGCAAAACTCCATAAGCTCTGCAGCGAAGCGGTTCTGCTGAAACTTCTCGTCTCGCTGCAACATCTCCGGATTCGGGTACCGGTAACGCGCCTCAAAGCGTCTTGATGTTTTGCAATGCACGACTTCCGCCATACGGGCGTCGTGATACAAACGCAGATCCAGGGCGCTTGCTGAGCCCGGCTGGACAATCGCACCTTGATAGCGAAGCCGCATGTCCGTGGTATAGCGATCGCGGGCTGTGACTTCGAGCTCAATCTGCGCGTCTCCAGCCTCAAAAGCGCAGCGTGTTTGTTGTTCGTAACCAGGAAAGAGCCGCATCAGCCGGTGGTAGTTCGCTTCACACTGGGCGTGCAGGTCCGACAGGTCTATGTGATAGCCCTTCCGGAGGCGGCGCGATGCACCGGGATGCTGAATGCGGTCTGACATGGGACTAAGTGTAGCAAGCCGCTCCACTGCGAGGACTGCCAAATGTTGTCGGTTTTGGTGCCGCCAAAAGGACTGGCAGAGTGGTAGACTCGCCGTCCGGAAATAACGCAGAACCTGACGCTATGCCTACACTGCATCGTCCCATCGGCACTTTATTCACAAGAGTCACCACATCCGCGACAGTCACCGCCAAAATCGCCACCGCACTTGCCGCTGGATTGCTGGCAACCACCTCACAAGCTGAGACGCTGGTCGACATCTACGAGTTGGCGCTTGAGAACGACGCTCAGCTGAAAGCTCAGATTGCGCAATACAACGCCGACATCGAATTGGAAAAACTGGCGCTGGCGCCGCTACTTCCTCAAGCCCGGGCGGGATACTCCTATGCCGATTCTGAAAACGACTCCACCCGACCCAACTTGGTATTCGTGGACAACCCTGTACCCGGCCAACCCCTGTTCGACGAGGTTGATGTGACATCAGTCACCGAGACGGAGACAGACGGCTACGACGTGAGCCTGTCGCAAACGCTGTTTGACTTATCTGCCTGGTTCGGCTGGAAGGCCGGCAAGGAAACCTCGCGACGAGCAGAAGCGGACCTTTCCGCGGCACAACAGGATCTGATTGTCAGGGTGGTACAGGCCTACTTTGGTGTGCTCCGCGCGCAAGACAACCTGCGAGCCTCCCAGGCACAAGAACGTGCTTTTGAACGCCAACTCGAGCAAACACGACAGCGGTTCGAAGTCGGCTTAATCGCTATAACGGACGTGTATGAAGCCGAGGCGGCGCGCGATTTGGCGCAGGTGACGCGTATCGTGGATGAAAATAATGTTGCGGTCGCAAAAGAAAATCTGTCTGTCTTGACGGGTCAGGCGCCGGGGGCACTCTTTGTGCTGGGCGAAGAATTTGACCCGCAAACCCCCCAGCCAGCCGATCGCGCAGAGTGGGTCGATTTCGCCATGGCAAACAACTACCGCCTCGCCGCCGCACGATTCGCCGAAGAGGCTGCACGGCAAAATGCCACCTCTTCACGAATGGGCCACGCGCCCACCGTCACGGCCAGTTACCGTTATCAAGATAGCGAAACCACTGGCACCACCTTTCAGGATTCGAACAGCGATTTCGTTTTCCAGCCAAATTCCGAGCAAACCAACGAGACCTGGCAGATCCGCTTTGATCTCCCGCTATCGTCGGGCGGCGCCATCAGTGCAAGCCGACGGCGCGCTGCAGAGCAATTCAACGCCGCACGGGAATCGCGCATTAATCTGACGCGTACTACCGTGACACAAGCGCGATCACTTCACATGACCGTGGTGTCCGATGTGTCACGGGTCATGGCGCGGAAGCAGTCGATCGTCTCTAGCCAAAGCGCCCTCGATGCCACGCAGGCAGGCTATGAGGTGGGCACGCGGAATATTGTTGATGTGCTCAACGCCCAAAATAAGTTGTTCGCTGCGCAGCGTGACTATGCCAACAGCCGCTATGACTTCGTCATCAACTCCCTGCGTCTGAAGGAAGTCGCCGGCACGCTGTCTCCGGAAGACATCGCGCGACTGGAAGGCTTCTTGTTGCCACCTGCCGCACCCACCGCTTCGGCCGCTGAGTAACATCTGGCACCACGCGACACCGCCCGCTGTGTCCGAGCCTACCTCTCACCCACCCGCTCAAGCCCCTGATGAATCAGTCCGGGGCTTTTTGCCGGATCATGAAGGTCGGCAACTCTATGACTGGGCCGTCGCTGCAGCGAGACTTGGCCCCGTGCTGGAAATTGGCAGTTACTGCGGGCGCTCAACGCTGTGGCTGGCGCAGGCGGCCCAGCTACATGGCACCGTTGTATACGCGATCGATCATCATCGGGGGTCAGAGGAGCATCAGCCCGGCGAGAGTCATCATGATCCTGCCTTGGTCGACGCGACTGGTCAGGTCGATACATTTACCGAGTTCAGACGCAATCTGGCTGAAGCCGGACTAGAAGAAGCCGTGGTGCCGATTGTTGCGAGCAGTGGCCAACTTGCACCGCACTGGCAGACAGGTTTGGGCATGGTGTTCATTGATGGTGGCCACAGCCTGGAGGCGGCGCTCACGGACTACCGCGCCTGGGCACCCCACATTCGCCCCGGCGGCATACTCGCCATCCATGATGTCTTCTCGGACCCCGCCATGGGGGGATTGGCGCCCTTCACGATTTGGCAGTTAGCTTCTCAATCGGGGCTGTTCGAACCTCTCGGCAGCGTAGATAGCCTAAGAGGCCTCACTCGCATCGCTCCATAGTGGTGTGTCCGGCGCCGCTGGCAGATGTAACGAGCGGATATGCGCAGAGATGATTCACAGAGTGACAGCGCGCCCAGCTCGGCTGCTGACCCCACCTGCCCGGCACCTATCGACCTATGTCCTCATGGTCTGCGCGCAGAAAATGGCCTTCGCGCACCCTGACAGCCTCGCGATGGGTCAGGCTTGGAGGGCGGTTTTAAGAAAGAGCGAACTGGCCGCGGTGTGCTCTGCGAGCGCGTCAGCCGCGAGTAACACAGCCCCGGCAGTCCAAGTTGGCTTCTCCAGCGGCCAGAGCACCTGCTCGGCGAACTGGTAACCCGTCCACCAGCCGCCGTCGGTATCACGCCACTGCGCCAACCAGCCAAAGAGCGCGATGGCCTGGTCTCGCTGGCCTGCGGCGAGCAAAGCCAAGGTGAGCTCACAGGACTCCGCTACCGTTGCCCAGGGTTGATGATTCTCGCACCGACAACCGATACCCGGCTCAATAAATTCGTCCCAGCGTTTTGCCAGCCGCTCACGCGCCGCCTCTCCCGTCACCCAGCCCGCAAGAATCGGATAAAACCAGTCCATTGCATAACGGGACTTGCTCTCCCAAGTGCGGTCGAAACGCTCGGGATAGTGCCTCAAGGCCTCACCCAAGCGGGCGCGGGCAGACCGCCAAGATGAAGTGTGTTGGCCAAGCATTTCGGCAATCAATATGGCGCACTCGAGCGATTTATAGATCGAACTGCAGCCTGTGACCAGCGCATCCCCCAGAGGCGCACCCGTTGGATCCACCGCCCAGTCAATCTCTCCCTCGGCGCTCTGGTACTGCAAAACGAAATCAATGGCCCGCTGAACAGCGGGAAAAAGGGTTCGCAAGAAGGCCTCATCGCCAGTGATCAAAAAATGCTGCCAAACGCCCGTGGCGATGTAGGCCACATAATTCGTTTCGCGGCGCTCGACTGACGCATCGGGCTGTCCGTCGCGATAACATGCCCACCAGCTACCATCTTCAAGTTGCTGGTCAGCGAGCCAGTGGTAGGCACGCTCAGCGGCATCCCATTCACCCGCAATACTGAGACCCATCGCCGCCTCTGTGTGATCCCACGGATCGGTATGACTGCCCTCAAACCAGGGGATTTCCCCCGATGGCCGCTGCGTGTTGAGTAGAAACTCGACGGTGGGTCGCAACCACTGCGCAGGGAAGACGCCAGGAGTGAGAAACGGCGCATTCATGCGATAGCACCTTGCGATGCCACATCGGCAGGCAGTGGCTTGACAAAATAAAGCACAATGCTTTTGCCTAAAATCGGGTTGAGCAACTGATCAAATAAGCGGGTTAACCACGGACGACGCATCAGATCCCAGACCAACAGTTTGTGATAGGCGCGCACTACCCAGGGTTCCCGGTCCCGCTGCCAAAACAAGCACTTCAACCACCAGTAAGGCGCATGCAACGCGTGGGCACTGCCGCCACCATCGTAGGCGAAACCACGCTGTTCAATCTCGCGCCGTAAATGGGTCGAGTCAAAGATGCGGATATGACCTCCAGGCGTCGTGCGATAGCCCTCGCTGAGTTTCCAGCATATCCACTCTGGCCATTGTCTCGGCACGCTCACACACAGGCGCCCTCCCGGCCTGAGCACGCGCATCGCTTCCTCAAGTACGCAAAGATAGTTGGGAATGTGCTCCAAAATTTCACTGGCGATTACCACGTCAATCGTATTGTCTGCCATGGGGAGTGCCGTCGCATCGCCCGCCGCAAACCCCACCACGCCGCCGGGCGCATGGGGCTGCATATCCGCAACGCGTCCGCTCGCAGTGGCAAGGTCACGCTCAGACAAATCAACACCGATCGAGAGGACACCGTCCAACAGGTAAGCGGCCAATGTGTGCCGCCCCTCACCACAGCCCACATCCAGACAGATCTGGCCCGGTGCAATGGCGAGCTTATCTAGATCGACCGTCAACATCCGGCAATGCTCTTGCGATACAGGTCGACCATTTGACGCGCACAGACCGACCAGCAGAAGTGCTGGCGCACGCGCTCGAGACCCCTTTGCGCCAGCTCGTTAGCCAGTTCAGCGTCACTCAATACGCGATCAATCGCGTCGGCAAGTGCGGTGCTATCACCAGCGGGCACCTGCAAGCCTCCTTCTCCAACGACCTCACTGAGTGCGCCGCCATCGGTCGACACGAGGGGAATACCGGCTGCCATGGCCTCGACCGCTGGCAACCCAAACCCTTCGTAGAGAGACGGCACAACTGCCACCGCACTCTCGGCATACAGTCGGTTAATGTCCTCGTGACTCGCGTTAGCCACAAAGCGAATCCGATCCTGAAGGCCAAGGCGTTCGATGAGCGCCTCGGTGTCACCGCCGGGTTTGGGCCGGGCAATCAACACCAGCTCGCAAGACGCGTCTGCGTCAGCCAATCTCTTGAACGCCTGAAGCAAAATTGGCAGCCCTTTCAACGGCGCGTCTGCAGAGGCTGTCGCCATAAGCCGTCGCGGTCGACGTGAAAGCCCTCGAAGGGGTTTAAAGAGGCTGGTATCCACCCCATTCGGGACGACCGTGATCGCATTGGGCATCACACCAAAGTCGGTGGTGATGTCGGCAGCGGACAGCTGCGACACGGTCACGATGTGATTCAACTGGGACGCCACGTGCGCCTGCATCGATAAAAACCGGTGCCAGCGGTGAATCAATAGTCGCCACCACCAACGCGGCTCCTCCGAGAGCGCGACGCGACGGTCGCGCGTGATCGGGTGGTGAATGGTGGTCACGACGGGCATGCCAGATCGCTGGATATCCAGTATGCCGTCAGCCAGTGTCTGATTGTCATGCACCACATCAAACTCATCGGCATGGGCGAGCAGCCAGTCGCGAGCCCGCTCGCCGAAGGTCCACGGTTCGGCAAATCCACCCGTCAGCTTACTCATCCACTCGCGACGCTCCAGCGGGTCGCGCAATTCAGATAGCGGCACCACCATGGACTCGCGCGCGTAGAGGTCAAGACTGGGCAATTTGACCAGTGTCACGCCGTCAACAAGCTGGGGGTAAGGCGGACCCGAGATGACGGTCACCCGATGTCCCAGTGCGGTGAGCGCCTGGCTGAGATACCGGAGGTAGACGCCCTGGCCACCTGAAAATGGCGCTGAGCGGTAACCCAGTAGCGCGATGCGCAACGGTTGCTGACAGGCAATATCCGGGCTGGCTGAGCTCATCTCAGACGGTTGTAAGCGTGCGTTGATAGGGCGCTCCAAACGGGAAAATCTTATGGCAGTCGCCGTGCCACAATAATGGCGCCATGCGGCAAAGTACAGCGGCGGTCAGTCTAGCGGTGCCTCGCCAACTCTGCCAACGGGCTGTAAACTCACCGCCCCTTGGGTCGATCCTGCGCTATGACAGACAAAACACCTTATAAAGGCATCATCCTCGCAGGCGGGTCCGGGACACGCCTGCACCCGCTTACGACGACGGTCAGTAAGCAACTGATGCCTGTCTATGACAAGCCGATGATCTATTACCCACTCGCCACGTTGATGCAGTCGGGTATACGAGACATTCTGGTGATCACCACGCCGCGGGATCAAATCGCCTACGCAGATCTCCTGGGAGACGGGAGCCAGTGGGGTATTCAGATCCAGTACACGATTCAACACAGCCCCGACGGTCTCGCTCAAGCTTTCTTACTGGGCGAGGACTTCATAGGCCAAAGCCCCGTGTGCCTGGTGCTCGGTGACAATATTTTTTACGGCGCTGGGCTCACGGCGAAGCTCCGCCGGGCGGCACAACGCACCGATGGCGCCTCCGTGTTTGCTTATTACGTTCAGGATCCGGAGCGTTACGGCGTAGTCGAGTTCGATGGTGATGGTCGAGCGGTCGGCATTGAAGAAAAACCCGAACAACCACGATCCCATTACGCGGTGACCGGCCTTTATTTTTACGACAACGACGTCATTTCAGTGGCCAGGGGTATCTCGCCCTCCTCCCGCGGCGAACTCGAAATCACCGACGTCAATCGCCACTATCTGGAGAACGGCACGCTGCAGGTTGAGGTCATGGGACAGGGCACGGCATGGCTCGATACCGGCACTCACCAATCCTTGTTGGACGCCGGAAACTTCATTCGCGTCATCGAAGAACGGCAGGGCCTCAAGGTCGCCTGCCTGGAGGAGATTGCATACCGCCTGGGCTACATCGACGCGGAACAGGTACTCACCCTGGCGGCACCACTCGTGAAAAGTGGTTACGGCGCGTATTTGGAAGCCATGGTGAGCGACGGCGGCCCGATTTTTGATGAAGGCTGAAGCGACCTCTCTATCGGGCGTGACGCTCATCTCTCCCGCGGTACACGGCGACGAGCGCGGTTTTTTTCTGGAAACCTGGCACGCAGAACGCTACGCCGATATCGGCATCACGCTTCCCTTTGTGCAGGACAACCACAGCCGCTCGGCCCATGGCATTCTTCGCGGACTGCACCTACAAACCGAGCGACCACAGGGCAAACTGGTGCGCGTGACCTTCGGCGCAGTGTTTGATGTGGTGGTAGATTGCCGGGCGGACTCCCCCAGCTGTGGCCAATGGTATGGCGTCACGTTGACGGCCGAGGGGCAAGAGCAACTATGGGTACCCCCGGGCTGCGCCCACGGCTTTTTTGTGCTGACGGAGTCGGCAGACTTCCTCTACAAGTGCACCGACTACTACCATCCAGAGAGCGAGCTGTCGCTGGCTTGGGACGACCCGACTATCGGTGTGCAATGGCCAATCCCCGAAGGCACCACACCCCGCCTGTCAGTCAAGGACCAGGCTGGCGTATCGTGGGAAAACTGCCCGCTGTACACCGGGCTGACGTAAAGCGCGCTATGGCGCTCACCACTTGCGGGACCCTTAACGGGCTGTCGCCGCCTGCTCAAGCAAGGGCCGCCACCATGGCTCGTTGGCCAAGTACCAGTCCACCGTCTTGGCGAGCCCCGTCTCAAAGGTTTCGTCGGGCAAAAAGCCGAGCTCTCGCTCGATCTTCGATGCATCAATGGCGTATCGCCAGTCGTGTCCAGCCCGGTCGGTGACAAATTCAATCAGCGAATCACTGGGGTTGCCCTTCGCCTGCGGCGCCTTAGGAAACCGGGCGGTCAATTCCGGTGTCTTCGCAAAGCGCTCATCCATCACACGGCACAACAGGTTGACGATATCGAGATTCGCCCATTCATTATGGCCACCAATGTTGTACACCTCACCCGGTTTTCCTGACTCCAAAATACTGGCGATGCCTCGCGCGTGATCCTCAACGTACAGCCAATCACGGATATTGCTGCCGTCTCCGTATACGGGAATCGCACCCCCGTCCAAAATCCGCGTGAGGCAGAGCGGGATCAATTTCTCGGGAAAATGAAAAGGCCCATAGTTATTGGAGCAATTACTGGTCGTGACCTGAAGACCGTAAGTGTGCTGATAGGCACGCACCAGATGATCACTTGCGGCCTTGCTGGCTGAGTAAGGCGAGTTCGGCTCGTAACGTGTCGTTTCCGTAAAGGCGGGATCGCCGCCATCCAGTGAGCCGTACACCTCGTCAGTCGAGACATGGTGGAAACGGTGGTCACGGCCGGAGCCCGCCAGCCAAGCCTGCCGGGCAGCCGCTAGCAGCGTATGCGTGCCTTCGATGTTAGTGCGAATAAACGCATCAGGGCCCGTAATTGAACGGTCCACGTGGCTCTCCGCTGCGAAATGCACAATGGTGTCAACCGAGTGCTCAGACATCGCTTTGGCAACCAGCGATGCATCGCAAATATCTCCGGCAATAAAAGCAATCCGCCCGCTTTCCTCGAGTGGTGTCAGACTGGAGCGATTACCCGCGTAAGTCAGCGCATCCACTACGACAAGGCGATCCTCCGGGTGGCGATTCGCCCAGTGGTAGACAAAGTTCGCACCAATAAACCCCGCACCACCGGTGATCATCAGCGATTGCGTCATGCCCTCTGCTCCTGATCGTGTTGCACCGACCGTAGCACGTCACGCAGGGCATCGCGCCAGGGTTGCTGTGACACGCCCAGCGCCAGACAGGTCCCACTGGCATCGAGCACGCTATACGCCGGCCGCTGTGCTTTAGTCGGAAATGCCTCGCTGCCAATCGGCTCGACAACCACTGGCCGCGACAATAAACCCAGCTTCAACGACTCGTCGCGAATGGCACAGGCGAAGTCAAACCAGCTGATCGCGCCCGCATCAGACCAATGGAATATTCCAGTCGTATCGTGATGGAGGGCGAATGCCCAGCAAATCTCAGCGAGACTACGCGTCGAGGTAGGCGAACCAATTTGGTCACTGACAACATTTACCTCTCCGCGATCACGCATAAGGCGCAGCATTGTTAAGACAAAATTGCGGCCACTCGGTGCGTAAACCCAACTTGTCCTCAATACGACACACTCCGTGCCGCGCTCGAGCACAGCCTGCTCACCCTGCCACTTTGTCTGGCCATAAACACCAAGCGGCGACGGTTGCGCCTCTGGGGCGTAAGGCTTGTGCCCCTTTCCGTCAAAAACGAAGTCCGTGGAAATGTGCACCAGACGAGCCTGATGCTGCGCGCATAGATCGGCGATCAGCGCTGGCGCGTCGGCGTTGGCCGCGCGCGCTGCATCAGCGTCTTCCTCAGCTTGATCTACTGCAGTGTACGCAGCGGCATTAATCACCACCTGCGGGCGTAAGTCGCCCATTACCCGCTTAAGTGCCGCCGGGTCTGCGATATCACACTCTGACCGCGCCAATCCATGAGCGGACACATTTGGGGGCGCAACGTTCATGCACATTTGGCCGAGTTGCCCGCCAGCACCGAAAACAAGCGCGCGAACGTCGCTCACACATGCGCCTCAAGCCACGATACGTAGCGAGCGATAACTTCCTCTGCTTCAGGCTCATGAAAAATTTCATGATAGAGGCCAGGCCAAAAGTCGAGGGCTTTATCCGTGGAGGAGAGCCCCTGATAAAACATTTTCGACCCCTCCGGCGCAGCCATCACATCGGCATCGCCGTGAGCAATGTAGACGGGCAGTGTCAGCTCACCCGCTCGGCTGATGGCGACCGCCATCGCATCCAATATTTCGAGCCCAAGCGAGGTCGTGATTTTCCCGCCAAAGACCAACGGGTCAGCAATATAGTCAGCGACCACCGCCGGGTCTCGGCTGACCTCCTGCGCATTGAGCGCGAGCATGCCCATCTTGGGCAGGAGCCGCCGCAGCATCCGGCCTATCCATACAGTCAGGGGTGATACCGGGTTGTCTGCGGTGAAGGCAGGCCCCGAGAACATAGCACCCCGATAGGCACCCTGAGATTCCAGTAATAGGTGGGCACTGATCAGCCCACCCATGCTGTGTCCCAGCAGGAACACCGGTTTACCGGGGTACCAGCCATCAATGTGTGCTCTCAACGCAGTCAGCGGTGCCAAGTACTCATCGAAGCGGTCGAGGTGGCAGCGCAACCCAGGCGAGGCGCCATGGCCGATGTGGTCGGGGCCTACTACCGCTACGCCCCGTGCATTGAATCGGGCCGCTACGCGCTCATATCGGCCCGAGTGTTCGGCCAGGCCGTGAGCTAGTAGCACGCAGGCCTTCGGGTTTTCGACTGGCCAGTGCCGATACTGAATGCCGCTGGAGAGACTTTCCATGTGGTGGTCCTCAGATTCGTCTAGAGGTCATTACGCAAGCGGGAGTCGGAACATTCTTGTCGTGTCCAAGTAAAGGCCTTTCGAAGCCCGTGAGGCTTCTCCGGCCAGCACTACCCGCACCATGGCTGATCAATAGGCCTCTAATACCGATTGACTCTGCCACGCTGCTCATCGCAAGCGATGAAGCATATCAAGCAGAGTTTAATCCGCTACCGGCGCCAACCACTCGGCGTAATCAGGCTGCCCGCCACGCACGGCCTCAAAGTAGATGCTTTGCAGTTTCTCTGTAATCGGACCCCTAACGCCGTTACCGATCGCCCTGTTATCGAGCTCCCGTATCGGGACGACCTCCGCCGCGGTGCCGGTAAAAAATGCCTCATCAGCGATATAGACCTCATCTCGGGTAATGCGCTTCTCTTTTACGGTCAGACCCTGATCCGCTGCGATGCGCAATATGCTGTCTCGCGTAATGCCCTCGAGACATGAGGTCAGCTCTGGCGTGTACAGCACACCGTCACGAACAAGGAAAAAGTTCTCGCCACTGCCTTCTGCCACATAGCCCTCGTTGTCGAGCAACAACGCCTCCTCAAAGCCCGCATCCATCGCCTCGCGAAGCGCCAGTATCGAATTAATATAATTCCCGTTGGCCTTGGCTTTACACATCGTGATGTTGACATGGTGACGGGTGTAACTGGAGGTGGCGATGCGAATGCCGCGATCCCTCGCCTCGGGATCCATGTAGGAAGGCCATGCCCAAGACGCCACCATGACATGGGTTTTCAGATTGTCAGCACGGAGCCCCATACCCTCGGATCCAAGAAAACACATGGGTCGAATGTAGGCTTCATCAAGGCCGTTCGCCCTGACAACTTCACGCTGCGCTTCATTCAGCGTCTGCTTATCAAAAGGCATATCCATGCGCAGAATGTGCGCAGAGCGGAACAACCGGTCGGTATGCTCGTTCAATCGGAAAATCGCTGTGCCGTCGGGGGTTTTATAGGCGCGCACTCCCTCAAAGCAGCCCAGGCCATAGTGAAAGGTATGTGTCAGCACATGCACCCGCGCATCCTGCCAAGGCACCATTTCGCCATCGAGCCAGATGTGGCCAGTTAGTTGTGAGAGATCCATATTGCTTCCTTTATGTCTTCACCGGCGCCCTCGCCAGAGGGCCCATGTGTTCCGCGCAGGGTGCGAATTCTAACCCGACTGACGCCCCGGGAATAATGATTCCGTGAGCAATAACCCTGCTTCTATGTACCCGGACAGGTCAGGGCTCCGGCTTTGGGAGAGGCCCTCAGCATGCCAAGCGTGGCGTAACACCCCAACATGACGGCTCTACACACGAGGTGATGAACACGCCCAACGCCACCCACACCACCTGATTCTGGCATCAGCCATCATCACAATTACGGGACGGACTCGCTGTCCACAATACCGCCGGATTCGCGCTTCAGATCAAAGCACCCGGTGTTGGGATGAGGTTGATTCCGCTCAGCGCGCATCGTTGGGCGCAAACGCACAGCGCCGATTCCCCGCAGCCTCGAATGCGAGTCTCTAGAAAAACATACCGCAGCGACGCGATCAGCCATCGCTGAAGTCGCTTGCCAGCGAGTTTCTTTCTGGGCAAAGCAGATAACATTGGCACCCGACTACCTCGCCTCACTCCGCGATGAGGCGGGCCTGTCAACTGCGATCCCCCTGTAAGTTGGCGCTAACGGCCCGCGGTAGCGCGACTTTTCCCCTTTCTTGAGGTGTAGCGACTCGGGTAGGATGCCGCCTCCCTAAATTACTGACGCCTCACGGTAGGGTCTCGGACCCACGCCGACACACCATGATGAACACCGAAGATCACATCCACTGGTTTCGCCACACGGGCCCCTATATCAAGGCGCACCGTGGACGGACTTTCGTGGTGTATCTGGGAAATGGTGTGCTCGAATCACCGAACCTGACAACCTTGGTGCACGACCTGGCCTTGCTGCATTCTCTTGGGGTCCGGCTGGTGCTGGTTCATGCGACGCGAGAAGCGATCGATTCAGCGCTACCTTCTGATCACCCCGTAGTATTCAAAAACGGTATCCGCGTCACTGACGACCTGACTTTGGCCGCCGCCAGCGATGTGGCCGCCAGACAGCGGGTACAGCTGGAGCGATTGCTGTCTATGGGTTTGCCCAATACCCCGCTAAAAGACGCGCACATTCGCGTGATGGCAGGAAACGTCCTGACGGCCAGGCCGATTGGCATTCGCGGGGGCGTTGATTACCTGCACAGCGGCACCGTGCGAAAGATTGACGCAGAGGGCGTGCAGGCGATCTTGAATAACGACGCTATCGCACTGATCTCGCCACTGGGTTACTCCCCCGCCGGCGAACTGTTCAGCGTCAGCGCAAGCGATGCAGCCGAAGCCGTTGCGGTCGCAATTGGCGCCGACAAACTGATTTTCCTCGACCGACATGCGGGGCTTGAAGACCAGGACGGCAACCTGATCAGACAGTGCACCAGTGCGTCAGCGCAAAACCTCTCCGTTCTGGATGCGGAGCAGCAACGACTCCTGGATGCCGCATGCCGGGCCTGCTCACGCGGCGTCACCCGCAGCCACCTGCTGAACTTCCACCACGAGGGCGCCTTGCTCGAGGAGCTTTTTACCCACGACGGCTCAGGCACCCTGATTGCACAGGACCCTTACGAGCAAGCGCGAAAAGCCGGGATCGACGACATTGCGAGCATCATGGAACTCATCCGCCCGCTAGAGGAAAGCGGCGCTCTGGTCAGACGATCTCGAGAGCGTCTCGAGGAGGAGATCCATCACTTCTCCATCCTCGAGCGGGACGGGCGTGTGATCGCGTGTGCTGCCCTCTACCCCTTTACCGAAACCGGTGCCGGAGAAATCGCCTGTGTGGCCACACACCCGGATTACCGAGGCGAAGGCCGGGCGCAACAGCTGCTTAACGAGTTGATAGACGAAGCGTCTCGGCTATCATTAACTGAGGTTTTTGTGCTGACAACGCAAAGCACGCACTGGTTTCTTGAGCAGGGATTTGAACCTGCTACGCCGGACCTTCTACCTGTTGAAAAACAGCAGCTGTATAACTGGCAGCGCAATGCGGCAGTATTGAAGCGCGCTGTTTAACCCCATCAGGGCGCCAGTGTTAAGCTAGCCGCCCTTTACCTGAGCACTCTTGGAGAGTTCGATGCCGCAATATCGTTCCCGCACCTCTACCGCAGGCCGCAATATGGCAGGTGCGCGCGCGCTATGGCGAGCCACCGGCATGCAAGATGAGGATTTCGAAAAGCCCATCATCGCAGTCGTGAACTCCTTCACGCAATTTGTGCCAGGCCACGTTCACCTGAAAGACCTCGGTCAGCTGGTCGCAAGAGAGATCGAGGCTGCAGGCGGCGTCGCCAAAGAATTTAATACGATCGCAGTGGACGACGGCATCGCCATGGGCCATGACGGCATGCTGTACAGCCTGCCTTCCAGGGATCTGATTGCCGACTCGGTGGAGTACATGGTCAACGCGCACTGCGCAGACGCGATGGTGTGTATCTCCAACTGCGACAAGATCACACCCGGGATGCTCAATGCCGCAATGCGCCTCAACATCCCCGTCGTATTTGTGTCGGGTGGCCCCATGGAAGCTGGCAAAACCGCACTGTCCGAACACAAGCTCGACCTCGTCGACGCAATGGTGATCGCCGCAGACTCGAGCGCGGATGATGCAACGGTGGAAGCCTACGAGCGCTCTGCCTGCCCTACCTGTGGATCCTGCTCGGGCATGTTCACGGCGAACTCCATGAATTGCCTGACCGAAGCGCTGGGCCTCAGCCTGCCGGGCAACGGCTCACTCCTGGCGACGCACGCGGATCGAGAGCAGCTGTTCCTGCGGGCAGGCCGCCTGATTGTGGATCTGGCTCGACGCTGGTACGAGCAAGATGATGCCACTGCGCTGCCCCGCTCTATCGCCAGTCATCGGGCGTTTGAAAATGCCATGAGCCTCGATATCGCAATGGGTGGATCCACCAACACGATCCTGCATTTGTTGGCCGCGGCACAAGAGGCCGGTGTCGACTTCGATATGGCAGCCATAGACAAGCTGTCACGCAAGATCCCACAGCTATGCAAGGTGGCACCCAGCACGCCGCTCTACCACATGGAAGACGTACACCGTGCGGGCGGTGTGATGGCCATCCTCGGTGAGCTGGCGCGAGGCGATTTGCTCCATCTAGACTGCCCGACCGTGCACAGTGCAAGTCTCGGTGACGCACTGGCCCACTGGGACATTATGCAAACCGACGCGGAAGAGGTTCACACACTCTATGCCGCGGGACCCGCGGGCATTCCGACGCAGCAGGCATTTAGCCAGAACCTACGCTGGCCCAGTCTTGATACTGATCGCGCAGGCGGCTGTGTGCGAGAAATGGCGCATGCCTACTCCCAAGAGGGTGGGCTGGCAGTGCTGTTTGGCAACATCGCTGAGCAAGGCTGTGTAGTAAAAACCGCGGGGGTCGACGAGGAGTCATTGCGCTTCACCGGCCCCGCCCATATTTGCGAAAGTCAGGAAGCCGCTGTTGCCGACATCCTCGAGGACCGCGTCAAAGCCGGAGACGTCGTAGTGGTTCGCTATGAAGGTCCCCGCGGCGGACCCGGCATGCAGGAGATGCTCTATCCAACCAGTTACCTGAAATCCAAGGGTCTGGGAAAAGCCTGTGCTCTGATTACCGATGGTCGATTTTCCGGTGGGACCTCTGGCTTGTCGATCGGCCACGTCTCCCCGGAGGCGGCGGGCGGCGGCGCGATTGCCCTCATCGAGCCCGGTGACCTGATCGAAATCAATATCCCCGAAAGAACCATTAACGTGAAGGTCGATAACGCAACGCTGGCTGAGCGTCGTGCTAACATGGATCAGCGCGACCGCGCCTGGCAGCCAATGGCAGATCGGCCCCGACAGGTCTCTACCGCCCTTAAGGTTTACGCCAGCATGGTGACGAGCGCCGACAAGGGCGCGATTCGGGACCGCACTCTGATCGAGGGCTAAACGTCGAGCTCCCTAACCACTGGCTGGAGTGATCACTCTCTCCGAATTGTGATTCAGTGCTGAGGCACCTTGCGCTGCCAGGGCAGCCAGATCGTCGTGGAGCGCCAGCAGCTTACTACGTAGCTTACGGTCTTGCTTGTCGGTTCGTGATATCAGCACGTCGCGCGACAATTGCAGAATGACTTCGCCGTTATGATCTATGCCCTGTCGATAGGCAGGCAACAACGCCTCTTCGCGCCCCACAATCAGTGCGCGCACCTGGTCAGGCCAGTCGTCCTCTGCCTGAAGCAAAATGTCCGACAGAGCTTCAATCCATACTCGACGATCCTCGAGCCAGAATCGATCCAGACGCGTCATATCCGCCACACCCGAGGTGATACGGTCCGTCTGGACGGAAGTCAGCGGGCCCATGTACCGACTGAGCTGTTTGTCGAAGCGTTTCTCCAGATCCTCACGATATTCGTCGTCACTCCGCGCCAGACGATCGGCCTCGAACTCTTCCTGCTTGGCCATCATGTTGTCGATAAATTCCACCCGCTGCTCCTGACGCAAGTCTTTGCCTGTGCTCAGCAAAAGCTCCAGAAACGGATCTTGAAAACGGACGGCCGCCAGCTCAATGCGATCGGCCATATCGCGTGTGGCATCTAACGAGACCCCATTGTCGAGGATTGTAAGTGCATCATCGAGGAGCACAACGTATTCCGGGAGTTCTTCTCTGCGGTGCCACTCGAGAAAGATGTCGAGTCGCTCATCGAACTGCACTCGCTGGTCGCGATCGAGCGACACGTAATCGTCGAGATACCAGCGCACCAAAACGTCAACTCGGTTATAGATAAACTGCGTTGCGGAACACCCGGTCAGGGTTAACAGCAAACAGCACCAGACCAACAGTCTGACGCCCCGACGCAAGCCGTCGCGGGGTGGAGCCATCAGTGCAGCCATTGAAGATGGTTCGCGAGGCGACGCCCGCCTTACAGAATTGCTACCCAACGCTCTGAGGAGAAGACGGCGGGGTACGCGGTAGCGCGCGGTTTGAAGCGCGCCCCGACGACTCACGTGGACCGCCGACATCATTCGGCGGGACCCACAACGCGACCCACGGGGAGAGGGGTCAGGCGGCGTTGGCTAGCACCAACCCGCGCGTGTCGAGCGCTGACAGAATGGCCGCAAGGGAAGCCTGCACAATGTCGTGACTGCGGCCTACTCCACAGGGTCGTTCGCCGTCGATGTTGAGTTGTACGTAGCACACAGCCTCCGCGTCTGCGCTCTGTCCAAGCGTATGCTCAGAGTACTCCACCACCACAATATGCTGACCGGTCAACGTTTCCATTGCGCTGACAAAAGCATCAACCACGCCGTTGCCCTGCCCTGTCAACGCCACCTCGCTCTGGGGGCCATGTAGCGTCACCTCAAGGCCATCGGATTCATCCTGCCGCGACAGCTGATAGTTGCCGAGTCGCCAGCGATCCGCGGTGCTCAGGTATGTGTCAGTGAAGAGCTGAAAAATATCGTCACTGGACACCTCTGCTTCGCTGTCTTCGGCCAAGCCCTGCACTGCAGTACTGAAGTCCACTTGTAACCAGCGGGGCAGATCCAAGCCATAGTCACGGCGCAACACATGCGCAACGCCACCTTTTCCGGATTGGCTGTTAATACGAATCACTTCTTGATACGTGCGACCTATGTCGGCGGGATCAATCGGCAAATAAGCCACGTCCCAAGCGGCATCGTCATCGCGCTTTGACAAACACTTGTGTATCGCGTCCTGGTGACTGCCGGAGAATGCGGTGAAAACGAGCTCGCCAGCATAGGGGTGGCGCGGATGAACGGGTAATTGCGTGCACTCTCTTGCGACCGTGCAGATTTCGTCCATGTGTGTGAAGTCAAGATTGGGGTCAACGCCCTGGCTGTAAAGGTTCATGGCCATAGTCATGATGTCCATGTTGCCAGTCCTTTCGCCATTACCCAGCAAGGTGCCCTCAACCCGATCCGCTCCGGCCATGACACCGAGCTCGGCAGCTGCCACTGCACACCCCCGGTCGTTATGGGTATGCAATGAAATAGTCAATGCATCGCGGTTTTGAATGTGGTCACAGAACCATTCGATCTGATCTGCATAAATGTTCGGCGTACTCATCTCAACCGTGGCCGGCAAGTTAATGATGACGGGATTTTCAGGTGTCGGCGCGAGTACGGCGTTGACCGCATCACAAACCGAGACAGCAAAATCCAATTCAGTGCCGGTGAAACTTTCGGGGCTGTACTCGAACACCCATTCCGTCTCGGGGCGCGCATCTGCCGCTTCCTTGATAAGGCGGGCGCCATTGACAGCGATATCGCGAATGCCATCGCGATCGAGGCCAAAGACATATTCCCGCTGCACGGTGGACGTACTGTTGTAAAAGTGAACAACGGCACGCTTTACCCCCTCGAGAGCCGCAAAGGTTTTCTCTATCAGATCGGGTCTGGCCTGAGTCAGCACCTGCACGGTGACGCCGTCTGGAATTCGGTTCTCATCAATCAGCTTGCGTAAAAACGCAAAGTCGTGACCAGATGCAGACGGAAAGCCGACCTCGATCTCAGTGAAGCCAATAGACAGCAGTAACTCCCAAAGCCGGAGTTTCTGCTCGGCGTTCATGGGCTCTACTAACGCCTGGTTGCCATCGCGGAGATCGACGGAGCACCACTGCGGGGCCGAGGTAATCATTTGATCCGGCCAGCGGCGATCAGTTTTCGCTATCGGTTGAAAGGCGCGGTATTTCTTGTGGTCAAAGCGTTGTCCGGTGATCGAATCTGCCACGGTTCTATCCTGATGCCATTACAAGGTCGCGTAGTGTAGCGGCATGAGCAACGAGATAATCACCAATAATGCGTATATTGCGGTATTTTTTAGAGATAATAGCTATTATTAAGGGCGTTAGCGATTTTTTAGATTACTTAGTGAGTAATATATGGAGCATTCTCCCTTCAATTTGGATCGGTTGGATCGTCGCATTCTCAGGGTGCTGCAGGAGAATGCTGGACTCAGTAATCTGGAACTGGCGGACCAAGTGGGTTTATCACCCACCCCTTGCGCGCGACGCGTAAAACGGCTGATGACCGAGGGCGTCATCACGCATCAAGTAGCGATGGTAGACCCAAAAAAACTCGGCTTGAATCTGACTGCTCACATTAGCGTCACTATGGATCGCCACACTCCTGAGCGATTCGAAGCCTTCGAGAGCACGATTCAAAGTTTGCCCGAAGTGGTGGACTGTTGCGTGGTGACAGGACAAAGTGCGGATTATCTGCTGAAAGCCGTAGTCAGAGACATGGCTCACTACGAGCAGTTCCTGCTGGGTCAGTTAACGCGAATTCCCGGCGTGACGGGGGTGCACTCTAGTTTCGAGCTCCGCCGTGTTATCACGCGCACTGCAGTCTCAGTACCAGACGACTGACTAGCGCGCTGAGAGTTCCTTGTCGACAAGGAAGCGTGCTATTTCGAGCATGTTGGTCTGACTGCCCGCCGCCCGCGTTTCAATCAGATATTTGCCCGCAATCATCAAAGAGGGCGTGCCTGATATTTTGGCTGAGCGCGCACGGGAGTCTGCCTGACGAACTTGAGAATCCACCCCGAAAGACTCAAAAGCCTTGTCAAACTGCTCAGGGTCAACACCGTTGTCTTCGAAGAGGTCCCGCAGCTCGAGTCGTGAGGTGAGCCGCTTCCTCTGAACGTGCATGGCATCAAAGATAACCGGGTGCATCGTGGCTTTTACATCAAGCACCTCGGCGATAAAGTAAGCCTTGGCGTGCATACGCATTGGCTCGTTCCAGACCGCTGGCGAAGGCTGGACAACGGCGCCCTCCGGCAACTGCTTGCCCCAGGCAGTCAGCATGGGTTCGAAGGTGTAGCAGTGACCACAACCGTACCAAAAGAACTCGGTCACAATCACATCGTCACCGCGTCCCACCGCCACGGGGGGGTTCAGAATCTGATAGTGCTGGCCCTCTACCCAACGGTCCTCAGCGAGCGCACTGCCAGAGAGCAACGCAACGCACAGCACCACGCAGTGCCAGACGCTTGCCGCGCTGCCTTGAATGCCTCGGATTGAATTTTGAATAGCAGTCATCTTGTCTCCCTCCTTGGAATCATCTGCGGGAAGGCCATCCCGTTAAAACCTTATGGGGTAGGCTGCAAGCCCGCAATATAACTGGCTACTGCTTCGATCTCCATATCGCTCATACGGAAAGCGGTGGTACGCATAATCTTGGCTTCGCCGCCGTTAGTGCGCCCGGTCGGATCCTCGTATCCCTTTCGGAACATTTTCAGCTGCGCCGCGATGTAATCCGCGTGCTGACCACTCAAACCCGGATAGCCCGCAGGACCGTTGCCGTTGCCGGTCGGGCTGTGGCAACCAGAGCACGCAGGAACTTGGCGCTCAGCAATGCCCGCGAGGTATACCTTGCGGCCCAGAGCAACCTTATCGGGTTCAGCCGTGCCGCCGGTGCGAGGTTGCGCGTCATAAAAAGCAGCGATATCCGAGAGGTCCTGGTCAGACATATTGTCGACCTGCCCCGCCATCAATGCGACCGGACGGCGCCCGTCGCGGATATCTTTCATTTGCTTCAACAGGTACTTATGCCCAAGACCCGCAAGCTTCGGAAAGGTTGGCACCGCACTATTGCCATCCACACCGTGGCACGCCACACACGTTGCCGCCTTGGCCTGCCCCGCTTCGGCGTCGCCTGCCGCGAGCGCATTCGCGCCGGACAGCAGTAATGCCAGAGCGCATGACAATCTAATTACCAACTGAAACATAGGAATACCTGCTTATTAGAATGTTGGGGTGTCTCAGCACCACGCTGCATCAAACAGCCACGCCGCGCTGCCAATACACCCCATCAAAACCACTGCTCAGCACTTACTGAGCGGTCGACATATAGGTGATCAGAGCGGCGTGGTCCTCGTCGCTGCAGCTGTTGCAGAGTCCGCCGGGGGGCATCGCGTTGAGTCCGTTACGAACCGATGCGACCAGCGCCTCCATACCCTTTTCCATGCGGGGCGCCCACGCTTCAGCGTTACCCGTGGCCGGTGCGCCAGCCACACCGACGGCATGACAAGCACCGCAGGACGCGGCGTACTGTGGAGGCGGATCTCCCGCCAAAACTGCCGGAGCAGCGGCCAGGGCCGCGACGGTTGCACCGCGGATCGCTATGGTACGAATGAATGCTGCTGCTCTCATGGTAGAACCCTCTGATTTTCCGTTCTGGTGTCATGCCAGCGACTGACACCTATCGCGCCTCTTCGGACGCACTGCTTACTCATCAATGTGTGACCCTTAGACCACACATTTTGTCATCGCTCTCTCCTCGCAAACTGCCGAGGTCGCATCCACCGCATCAATTTCAAAGCATGCTGCTAAAAATAACGGTGGTATCAGGCGTAGTGGCCCGGAGAGCGTGGCATTATAGACGTTCCGTGTCGTGGCACAAATCGCAAAATGACCGACTTTCAGGCCGCTTTCCCCCCAGTCAATTTCCGTAACGCGACCTTCCTGCAAAGCGCCAGCGCGATTGAAAACGCGCCGACCGATGCCGGCTCGGAGGTGGCATTCGCTGGCCGCTCAAACTCCGGCAAATCGAGCGCCATTAACACGCTTACTGAGCAGGGAAAGCTAGCGAGAACCTCGCGCACACCAGGGCGGACACAACTGATTAACTTTTTCACGCTAAGCGATCATCAACGGCTAGTTGACCTGCCGGGTTATGGTTTCGCCAAAGTGCCGTTAGCGGTGAAAAAGAAATGGAACCAGCAGCTAGAGCGCTATCTGCAATACCGGGAGAGTTTGCGGGGCCTGGTGATGCTGATGGACATTCGCCACCCGCTGACAGGTCCCGACAAACAGATGCTGGGCTGGGCGGTCACGGCGAGCATGCCTGTTCACATCCTGCTCACGAAAGCGGACAAACTGAAGCGGGGGCCTGCGCAAAGCACCCTGCTCTCCGTGCGCGCTGAGCTATCAGCGCAATCAGAGCTGATCAGCGTGCAGGTTTTCTCATCTCTGAAGCGACAAGGCGTCGACGAACTCCGGCGACAGCTCAACCAATGGCTCACCGACGATTCTGTTTTCGGGGACGCGCCCGACGAGTCAGGCAGCGAATAACTTAGCGGTCAGTGGGCCTGATCCCAGTTATCGCCGGTGCCGGCTTCCACCAATAACGGGACGTCCAATACCCCAACATCTGACATCAATTGACTGACAGTGGCACTCAGCTCCGCCACGGCACCTGCCTCAACCTCGAAAACCAATTCGTCATGAACTTGCATGATGAGCCGGGCGCTGAGGCTCGAGTGAGTCAACCAATCATCCACAGCCAGCATCGCCATCTTAATAATGTCAGCGGCTGTGCCCTGCATCGGCGCGTTGATCGCCGTGCGCTCAGCGGCCTGCTGCCGCTGACGATTCCGAGCGTTGATTTCGGGCAGATATAACCGGCGGCCTTTAAGCGTCTCAACATAGCCCGTGTCATGGGCCGCCTCTCGGGTGCGGGCCATATATTCCGAGACGCCTGGGTAGCGCGCGAAATACAGGTCGATGTATTCCTGTGCCTCGTTTCGACCAATGCCCAGCTGTTTGCCCAATCCAAACGCCGACATCCCGTAAATTAAACCGAAGTTGATTGCCTTGGCTTTTCGCCGCTGGTCGCCGGACACCGCATCAATCCCGACACCAAACACTTCTGCAGCAGTTGCACTGTGCACGTCCAGCCCCTCTGCAAAAGCGGTCAGCAGGCCCGCGTCCTGAGACAGGTGCGCCATGATGCGCAGCTCAATCTGCGAGTAGTCTGCCGCCACAATCTGATGCCCCGCCGCGGCTATAAAGGCCTGCCGAATACGCCGGCCCTCCTCCGTTCGGATGGGAATATTCTGCAGATTCGGGTCAGAGGAAGAGAGGCGGCCTGTCGCAGTCACGGCTTGGTGATAGGAGGTGTGGACCCGCCCTGTTCGCGGGTCAATCATCTCCGGTAATTTATCCGTGTACGTGGACTTCAGCTTGCTGAGTCCGCGGTATTCCATCAATACCGCCGGGAGTGGGTAGTCCAATGCCAGCTCAGCCAAGACGTCCTCGGCCGTCGATGGTGCACCTTTGGGTGTCTTCCGCAGAACAGGCAGCTCCAGCTGATTGAAGAGGATTTCACCGAGCTGCTTCGGCGAACCCAAATTAAAAGGCCCTCCCGCCAGCTCATGGGCCTGAGATTCCAGCGCAAGGATGCGCTCGCCGAGCTCCTGGCTGTGAGCGGCCAGCGTATCACGACACACCAGTGCACCATTGCGCTCAATCCTGGACAACACGTTGACCAACGGGATCTCAAGCTCCCGATACAGCTGTGATAACGCAGGTTCCTGTTCGAGCTTCTCTGATAACAACTGATGCAACCGGAGCGTCACCTCGGCGTCCTCGGCCGCATAGGGCGCAGCCTGCTCGATGGGCACCTGATTGAAAGTCAGCTGCTTCACCCCCTTACCCGCAATATCCTCAAAATGGATCGTGCGCTGGCCGAGGTACTTCAATGCCAACGTATCGAGGTCATGGCGGCTGCCCGCGGCATCCAGCACATACGATTCGAGCATGGTGTCATCGTGAATACCGCGCAGGGTGATGCCGTGGTTGGCCAGCACATTGGCGTCGTATTTCAAGTGCTGCCCGACCTTGGCAACGTTTTCATCCTCCAGCAGAGGCTTCAACGCATCCAGCACGGCTTCTCTATTCAATTGATCCGGCGCGCCCGGATAATCGTGCGCCAACGGAACGTAAGCTGCCGCACCGGCCTCCACGGCAAAGGAAACACCCACTACCTCGGCGGCCATGTAATCCAAACTCGTGGTTTCGGTATCAAAAGCAAATAGCGTTGCCCCCCGGAGCCTGTCTATCCAAGCATCCAAAGCCGCTTGATCAAGCACAGTCGACACATCGACTGCGTCACTGGCCCTCGCTGGTTCTGAGACCGACACATCGTCTGCGTCCGGCTCGCCCGATGCGGATGGTGCCGCATCATCAGCGCCCTGTAACAAGGCGTCGAGCCAGGTCTTGAACTCAAGCTCGCGGAACAACGCAATCAGCGCACCGTGGTCAGGGGAGCTGGAGTCGAGGTCGCCGTCACCCAGGCCCAAGTCGCAGTCGGTCTTAATCGTCGCCAGCTCATAACTCAGCTCCGCGTCGCTTTTCGCATCGGCCAGCTTCGCCGCCAGGCTTTTGGCGCCTCGAATGGGTAAGTCAGGCACCGCCTCCAGCTGGGCAAAAATGTCCTCAATCCCCCCCAGATGTTGTAGCAATGCGGTAGCGGTTTTTTCGCCCACACCCGCCACGCCGGGGATGTTGTCTACCTTGTCACCCATGAGTGCCAGCAAATCAATAATCAGATTGGGGGGCACGCCAAATTTTGCCACCACACCGTCATGGTCCATGGTGGTGTTATTCATGGTATTGATCAGCGTGACATGGTCATTGACCAGCTGAGCCATGTCTTTATCACCAGTGGAGATGACAACTTCGCGCTGCTGGGCAGCCGCCTGAACTGACAGCGTACCGATCACATCGTCGGCCTCGACGCCACCAATGCAGATCAGGGGTAAACCCATGGCGCGGATGGTTTGATGAATAGGCTCAATTTGCTCGCGCAGTTCGTCGGGCATGGGTGGCCGGTTGGCTTTGTACTCTGAATAAATCTCGTTGCGAAAGGTGGGCCCTTTGGCATCGAATATCACCACCACCTGATCACCGGCATAGTCTGCAACCAACTTTCGAATCATGCCGATGACGCCTTTTGCTGCGCCAGTATTCAGGCCCTTGGAATTGGTGAGCGCGGGCAACGCGTGATAAGCCCGAAATAAATACGAAGATCCATCGACCAATATCAGTCGGTTAGCCATGGAGTCAGTGCTCCCACAAATACTGAGTAGAGCGTAAGGTTACCCGCATTTTGGGAATATCGAGCGGCGCCCTGAAAAACCCGTGATAGTCACCGCGTGGGTTCATCAGCATAACGTTGGCGCTGTGTTCCATTTGGTATGCGCCATCAGGCTCGCTGACTTTGCGGAATGGGGCGTTGAGCCGCTGTGCGAAGCTCAGAATATCGGTGAAGTCGCCCGTCACGCCAATAAAGTCAGCGTGGAAATACGGTACGTATTGAGCGAGACGCTCGGGCGTGTCACGTGCTGGATCAACTGACAACATCACGACACGAGCGTCACTGGCCTCCGTACCCACCAACTGCGCCTTCAGCTCCGCAAGCTCAGCCATAGTGGTAGGACAAATGTCAGGGCAGTGTGTGAACCCAAAAAAGATGAGTGTCCATTGGTCGATCAGATCCTCCCGAGTGAAAGGCGACCCGTGGTGATCAATGAGCGAGAACTCGCCCGGGTCCCGGGGGGTGTCAAACAGAAACAATCCATTAGCCCGCGTTTCCGCCAAACTCATGATCCGGGGCTCGCCCACGCGATGAATGAAGCTGGTGACCACGACAGTCATGAACAACAGGACGCCAGCAATCGTCCAGCGAACGCCCTTTTGAGTCGACCCCACCACGCTGCCTCAGCCTCCTGAATGCTTTAACAAAAACCGCAGATCACTGATCACGTCTTTGTAATAGAGGTCGTCTGCTACGCGCATCATGACCCAGCCCGCGGGGTCGACAACGTACCATTGCGCCGGCTGATCACGTGTTTCCGGCACCAGCCGATCCAATTCGTCCTCGGGGAGGGTCAACGACGTGACCCCCATATGTTCCTGCCCGAGCCACGTCAGTAAATTCTGCGGCGCATCGGTGAGACTCTCACCCGACACAACGGTCGCCGAGGCTCCCCCGACATCCCCCAGCAGCACACGCCCCACTCGGTTGAAATCCTTACCCAGCGCGACATGAATTTGTCGCGTTTGATAGAGCTGCTGCTGACACACCTCTTCGCAGGTCTCGCCGCGCTGCACGACTAATAAATGCCACTTTTCGGGCAAATCTTCCCACAGGGTATCGGCGACCCCGTCATGCTGAAATACGACGCTAGACAGTGAGCGCGGTGGGTTGATCAAATCCCCGTGGTTTGCTGTACCCACGCTACCCAAAATATCGACATAACCCTGCTGCACAGCCCACCACAGAGCAGTTGCGGCCAGCATCATGCCCAAAGGAATGCCCGCAATCAGCAGTAACACGCGCCGCGCTTGGCGCTGCCTCAACACATCGCTCTGCGCGGTCATAACCGACTACGCCTTCCCCAGAATTCGCCGACATTGGTCAGACGCCAGATACCAATCAAAAACAGTACAGCCGCCATCGCGAACCATTGCACGGCGTAACCGATATGCTGCGACGACGATTGATTCACCACAGGCCACTCAGCGGTCAGCGCGACGGGCGAGTTCGGGTCAATGCGAACCTCAAAAGGGAGCAGGGGCTGACCCGCCAGATCAGCCAATTCAGCCGACCAATTTTCCCAATATAGGGTCTGCACAGGCGCCGGCAGCGATGCTGGCGCGACGGGCTTCTGCATCATGAGCGGTTTGCCACTGGGCACGTAAACTCGACCCGCCAGCGATACCTCGCCCTCGGGCAGAGTTGGCACGGGCAGGGACTGGCGAGCCGGGTCTCCTGCAATCCAACCCAGATTCACGGGGACGAGCACGCCCTCGGCTCTCGCCAGCGCGACGACGTGATAACCCGGCCGGCCACGATGCAGGCGATTATCGAGGAGTAAGTACTGATCCGGGGCGAACTGCGCCCGCCAGGCGACCTGGCGATCTGCCCTCGCCTCGGCTCGCTCTGTCAACAACGTGGACGGGGACACCGGTGGCAATGCGGCTCGCTGCTCCCATCTTGCCTGGAGTGCTGATTTCTCTGACGCGCGGCCCAACTGCCATGATCCCAGATTCAGCAAAAGCGCCAGCAAAACGACACCGGCGAGCAGAGCGCGAGCATCACCGCTCACCACCAGTGGCCCGAGGCTTCGATTAAACTGCATGGTCTGCATCTTTCATTTTCTACTCTACGCTCGCTGCGCTTACCCTATTCAGAAGGCAACGCCAAAAAGGACCTCACCGATGCTCAAGACATTAATCGTGTTACTCATGATAGCGCTTGTCGCCAGTCTCGCGTGGGGCTTGGTCTTCCTTATGTCTGATCAAGGCAACCCTGACAAAAAGCGGTTGTTTACGTCACTTGGCGTCCGTCTCGGGCTGGGTGCCTGTTTATTGCTCGTCATTCTCTACGGCGTGATCACAGGGGAGCTTGGACACCAGAACCCGTGGGATCCTGGCCCCGGAGTCGTCGATCAGTAACCACCCTACCCGCGAGCTGTCTCACTTCCTCTTGGGCTCTCTGTCGCCGCTTTTTCTTATTTCGCGCCTTGCGTCCTCTTGCTCGTTCGCTGTCATCCTCTGGTAAGGGCGACGCCGCGACATCAGCCCGCACATCACCATCGAAATCGCCGCAGTCGCGGACACCAAGAATTGTCATTCACAAAAAAGGGCGCCGCAGCGCCCTTATTAGGCTGAAAAGCGCCTTACAAGATGTAGACAAAGAGGAATAGGAACACCCAAACCACATCAACAAAGTGCCAATACCAGCTGGATGCCTCAAATCCGAAATGGTCCGTTGCGGTAAAATGTTGCCGCCTGACGGAGCGCACCAGCTGGATCAACAGCATGGTCATACCCATCGCCACGTGAAACCCGTGGAAACCAGTGAGCATAAAGAACGTCGAGCCATAAATGCCGGAATTGAGCGTCAAGCCATACAGGACGTAAGCCTCGTAATACTCGGCAGCCTGTAAGCCCAAAAAGATCAACGCGAGGCCGACGGTGATACCGAGCCATACATTAAATTTTTTGCGGTTGTCGGCAAGGATCGCGGTGTGCGCGACGTGCACTGTCGCGCTGGAAGACAATAAGATCAGCGTGTTCCACATCGGTAACCACGCATACCAGGCGTGCGCGTCGGCGGGTGCCATCGATGTTTCCTGGGAGACAAAGGCACCGTTGTTGGCAATCACTTGGGCATCAACACCGCCTACTACTTCTTGAGGCGTCGTCACGGGGGGCCAGGCAAATTCAAAACCCGGCCACAACAGACCATTCATGCGGCCGCCCTCGCCTTCGCCCGCGAGCCACGGACCAACGAACTGACGCACGTAGAGCAAGGCGCCAAAAAATGCGGCAAAGAACATCACCTCGGAAAAAATGAACCAGAACATACCGAGCACATAGCTCTGGTGCAGCTGGCTGCTATTCATACCGGCGAGGTTTTCCCGAATCGCCGTTCCGAACCAGCTGGCCAGCGTAAAAATAAAGAACACCAGCCCTACCGTCAGTACCCAGACCGACGCGCTGGACTCATCGCCGCTGCCGTAGGTCATGTCATTCAGTACCAGCGCGGCACCGAAAACAGACAGGATTAAGCCAATGGTTGCCCTGACCGCCAGACTCGACGACTCCGGCACGTAATACTTTTCGTGACCTGCTGAAGCGGATGATGAACTGGACATGTTTCTCTCCTCAGTCGCCCACTAACGCGCGGCGAGCCCGTCGGTCACCGTGTCGGTGACATCGAATAATGTATATGAAAGCGTAATAGTGTGAATGTCGCGGGGCAGCGCCTGATCAACAATAAATTGCAGTGGCATTTCCGCGCCATCTCGCGCCGCCAGTACCTGCTGATCAAAACAGAAACACTCGGTCTTGTGAAAATAAGCGGCGGCGCGGCTCGGGGAGATGCTGGGTATGGCCTGCGCCACCATGTTCTGATCCGTAGGGTTTTCCGCCGCAAACACCACGCCGTTAGCGGCACCCGGATGAACCCGCATGACCCGCGTTGTCGGGGCAAAAGACCACGGCATGCCGTCGTTATTGATCGCGACAAACTGAACCGTGACCTCGCGGCTCTCGTCAACTGCGGCGGGAATCGCCGTGTAGGCCTGACTCGATGTCTTGCCGTTGATACCCAATGCATCACACAAAACATTGTAGAGCGGGACCATCACTACAAAGACGAAGGCGAACATCGCCACAGCAGCCGCCACCAACTTCAAGGCGGTGTCGATTGCCGGCACGCGACTCAATCGAAAACTGCTCACCTCAAACCCCCACCTGAAACCGAGCTCGTTAAATCGTGCCCGCAGGTTTAGGCACCAGCGGCGGCTCTTCAAAGGTGTGATAAGGCGCTGGTGTCGGTACCGTCCACTCGAGCCCCTCTGCACCGTCCCACACTTTCTCATCACTGACAGGCTTGCCGGCGACGATCGTGGCGACCACGTTGTACAAGAACAGCAACTGAGACGCCCCATAAATGAACGCGCCGATCGAGGACATCATGTTGAAGTCAGCAAACTGCAGTGCGTAATCGGGAATTCGGCGCGGCATACCCGCCAGGCCCACGAAATGCTGTGGGAAGAAAGTGATATTGAAGCCAATGAACGAAATCCAGAAATGGGTCTTACCCATCGCCTCGTTATACATTCGGCCACACCACTTCGGCAGCCAGTAGTAAACGGCTGCCGTCATCGAGAACACGGCACCCGCGACCATGACGTAATGGAAGTGCGCCACGACAAAATAGGTGTCGTGATACTGGAAGTCTGCCGGTGCGATAGACAGCATCAGGCCGGTAAACCCACCCAGCGTAAACAGAATCAAAAATCCAATGCAAAACAGCATGGGCGTCTCGAAGCTGAGCGCGCCGCGCCACATGGTCGAGATCCAGTTAAACACCTTCACACCAGTGGGCACGGCAATCAGCATCGTCGCGTACATGAAGAACAACTCGCCCGCGATCGGCATACCAACGGTGTACATGTGATGCGCCCAGACAATAAACGACAAGAACGCGATAGAGGCTGTGGCGTAGACCATGGAGGCATAACCAAACAGCGGCTTTCGCGAAAACGCGGGAATAATCTGCGACACCACTCCAAAAGCGGGAAGAATAATGATGTACACCTCGGGATGCCCAAAGAACCAGAAAATGTGCTGGAACAGTACGGGGTCGCCGCCACCCGCGGCGCTGAAGAAGCTCGTTCCGAAGTGGATATCCATCAACATCATGGTGACGGCACCCGCCAAAACCGGCATCACGGCGACCAAAAGAAAAGCGGTGATTAGCCATGTCCAGACAAACAGTGGCATCTTCATGTAGGTCATGCCGGGGGCGCGCATGTTCATCACGGTGGCGATGATATTGATCGACCCCATAATGGAAGACACGCCCAGAATGTGGATAGCAAAAATAAAGAAGGTGACCGACGGGGCCGCGTAAGTCGTAGACAGCGGTGCGTAGAACGTCCACCCAAAGGCCGGCGCACCGCCCTCCATAAAGAGCGTCGAGGCCAGCATCAAGAAGGCGGGCGGGAGAATCCAGAAACTCCAGTTGTTCATGCGCGGCAAAGCCATATCAGGCGCGCCGATCATCATGGGAATCAGCCAGTTCGCCAGCCCGACAAAGGACGGCATGATGGCCCCAAACACCATAACCAGACCATGCAGAGTGGTCATCTGATTAAAGAAGCCGGGCTCAACCAGTTGCATACCCGGCTGAAACAGCTCAGCGCGAATAACCATCGCAAAAAAGCCACCCAACAAGAACATGGCAAAGGAGAACCACAGATACATCGTGCCGATGTCTTTATGGTTCGTGGTAAACAGCCAGCGCGAAATGCCCTGAGCGGGTCCGTGATGATGATCACCCATCTTATTTTTCCCCCTTAACCGTTCTTGATGCCGGTGACATCACCGGGCTGGACGACGTCGCCCGTGTTGTTACCGAATGCGTTGCGTTGATATGTCAGGACAGCCGCCATATCGACGTCACTCAGCTGGCCGCCGAAGGCTTGCATAGCGGTGCCTGAAACACCCTTCGCGACCACTGCCATGTGGCTGGAAAGGTCGCCCAGGACGACGGCGCTACCAGCGATAGCGTTGCCAATACCGCCCTCACCCTGCGCACCGTGGCAGGCAAGACAGGCACTGTCATAAACGGCTTTGCCCTTGTCCATCAGGTCGTCCACGGCCAGCGTCTGCATGGCAAGCTGACTCTCCGCGGCAGCGGCGCCACGTTTCGCCGCCATCCACGCGTCGAACTCTGGGCGCGATACAGCATGCACCTCTACCGGCATAAAGCCGTGATAGGCACCGCACAATTCGGTGCATTGCCCACGGTAAATGCCCTCTTCGGGAACGCGCGTCCAAGCTTCGTTAATAAAGCCCGGGATGGCGTCGCGCTTCACAGCGATTTCGGGCACCCACCAGGAATGAATGACGTCATTTGCCGTAATCAGAAAACGGACCTTCGTATTTGTGGGGAGTACGAGCGGCTCATCAACCTCAAGCAGATAGTTGTCGCCCTTGTGAGCGGTGTTGTAGATCTCTTCCTGGGGCGTCGCGAGATTGGAGAAAAACGCTACCGGCTCGCCGGACTCGTCTAGGTATTCATATTTCCATTTCCACTGGTAACCAGTGATCAGGATGTCGAGCTCGGCTTCGTCGTTGTCGTAGACCTCGAGCAGCGTCGACGTGGCAGGCACCGCCATGGCAATCAGAATCAGGAAGGGGACGACAGTCCACGCCACTTCCACTTTGGTGCTCTCGTGAAACTGAGCGGCTTGGTGGCCCTTGGATTTCCGGTGCGCGTACATCGAGTAGAACATAACGGCAAACACCGCGATGCCGATTACTACGCAGATCCACATAATCAGCATGTGTAACTCAAAGATGTCTGCGCCGATCTCGGTGACACCGGGCGACATATTGACCTGATTCTGTGCGACCGACAGCGGCGACAAAAACGCCAAAGTCAAGCCTGAGACACGTTTCCCCATTACGCGTGTACTCCAAAATTTTGCGTGGCGCTTGTCCCCGAGCCACTGAGGGGGCAAAAAAGCGCCGGGATTATAGCGAAGTTGGTGCAAAATCCATGGGCAATAGGTCACAGCCACGGACGGCGCGTATGGTCATCGGAAGCGCCAGTGAATACCAATGCTTTTTGCGAATTCCCCCCATAAGCGGAGGCTATACTTCGAAGCTACAACGATATGCCGGTCTTCACGAGTCCAGCAATTTAACGGCCTCGGCCGGCGTTTCGACGCGCCGGGCTGACGCTCGGGTGACGCGGGTAACAGGCTGCTCAGCCGGCGCGTCGGGCCGCGCCTCAACAAATTGGCATGCGACGCAACGACGCTGGTCCGCATTGACATCAATCACCATGCGATCAACCGCCCCACAACTGGGACAAACTGCCCCTGCGACAAACCTTGGCCTCGATTTGGGTTCCGTGCCCGAATCCGACATACTCGCTCCGCTTTTAAGGACCGCCCCTGTGTGAGGCGCGGGTGAAGTGTAGCAATCCTGATACCAGGGCGAAAAATGCACCCGCCCAGACGACTCATAACGGCACAGCCTCACATTGACTCAACGTGGAGATATAACAGTGAACAACAGCTCTTTTCGCGGAGAGAACAACATCCGTCACGTACTCGATGTGACCCCAACGCTGGGTGAACGCGTGATGGTAGACCCCACCGCCGTCGTCATGGGCGACGTGTGTCTAGGAGATGATGTCAGTGTGTGGCCACATGCAGCCATGCGGGGTGACGTGCAGATTATCCGCATCGGTGACCGCACGAACATTCAGGATGGAACAGTCCTTCACGTCACGCATGACGGGCCCTACAACCCCGGTGGTTTCCCTCTCCACATTGGCAACGATGTCACGATTGGACACCGTGCACTGCTACATGGCTGCACGGTAGGAGACAGGGTTCTGGTTGGCATGGGAGCGATCATTATGGATAACGTGACGGTCGAAGACGACGTTATGATCGCCGCGGGTGCGCTGGTGACACCGGGTAAGCGCCTGCGCACCAAGACCCTCTACGCGGGGAGTCCCGCCAGGGAGGTGCGACCTCTCACGGAACAAGAAGTGGCATTTCTCCCCTATAGCGCTCAGGGTTATGTCTCGCTCAAGCAACGCTATCTCGACGATAACGCCTGACTATAAGGTGCCTAAAACCCGCGCAGGAGATCAATAACAGGCCGCGTGTCGGGACAATCACCTAACCATAGGTAAAAGCTTTCCGCCGCCTGCTCAACCAGCATACCCAACCCATCTCTTGTTGCCGCGGCCCCCCGCTCAGTCGACCACACCATAAACGGCGTGGGTTGGTCGCCATACGCCATGTCGTAACAGCGGCATCCCGGGGCCATGCTCAAGCTGTCCGGCAGCGCTGGCATACCACCCGAGAGCCCTGTGCTAGTGCCATTAATCACCACATCCCATTCACCGGACGCACCGGACTCCAGGC
Source organism: Halieaceae bacterium (assembly GCA_002721785.1). GTDB lineage: Bacteria > Pseudomonadota > Gammaproteobacteria > Pseudomonadales > Halieaceae > Luminiphilus. The sequence continues at coordinate 48,746 of PBLO01000010.1, read as the reverse complement.
CCGCACCCTGAACGGGCGCGCCTGTAGCACGCCACTCATCGGCCAGTTGTTCAGCTCGCTCAGCAGTGCGGTTAACGATCGAAATAATTTTTGGGCCGGCCTCAAGCAAAGCGGGTATTACCCCTTTCACCGCACCACCAGCACCAATCAACAGGATGCGCGCATCCGCCAGGGACCAGCCCGCTCCGGCAGTCATATCACTGACCAGCCCCTTACCATCGGTATTGTCAGCCACGATCCGGCCGCCATCGTCGCGCTTCAGAAAATTTGCGGCCCCGGCGGCCTGTGCCCTGGAGGAACGCTCATCAGCCAGCTCGAAGGCACGGGTTTTAAACGGCAAGGTCACATTGAGGCCAAGTCCGCCCTGCGCAAAAAAATGGGCCACCCACCGTTCAAATTCATCCGGTGGCACGAGCTCCGCACGGTAATCAATGCGGCGGCCTAATTGCTGAGCGAAGGCAGCGTGTATTTGAGGGGAGCGGCTATGAGCAATTGGATTGCCCACAACGGCGTATCGCCCCGGGATCGGGTTGTTATCCATACCTCAATGCCGCTCGGTGCTCGGGTTCAGCCATTGTCGCGCAATGTTATCCGTCATCGTGTCGCTAAGGCGCCGCCGACCCCTCCACACCAAGCCAGTCACGCGGCCGCAAAAAATCAGCCATCAACCGAGCTTCGTCCGTACCCTCCTCCGGTGCGTAGCCATATTCCCAGCGCACCAGTGGTGGGAGAGACATCAAAATAGCCTCGGTTCGGCCATTGGTCTGGAGTCCGAATAATGTGCCTCGGTCATGCACGAGATTGAATTCCACGTAGCGGCCACGCCGGTACAACTGCCACTGCCGCTCTGCTTCGGTAAAGGGGGTATCTTTCCGGCGCTCCAAGATCGGTGTGTACGCCGCAAGAAAGCCGTCACCGACGCTGCGCATAAACGCGAAGGTCTGCTCAAAACCCCACTCATTTAAATCGTCGTAAAACAAACCGCCAACGCCGCGGGGCTCTTGCCTGTGAGGCAAATAAAAATATTCATCGCACCACTGCTTAAATCGCGAGTAGGTGTCGTCTCCGAACGGGTCACACGCGGCCTTCGCTGTCTGGTGCCAGTGGATGGCATCCTCTTCGTAACCATAGTACGGGGTCAGGTCAAACCCACCGCCCATCCACCAGACCGGCTCTTCATCGGGCTTTTCAGCCATGAACAGACGGACATTCGCGTGCGATGTCGGTGCATGTGGATTACGAGGATGGATCACCAAAGAGACCCCCATCGCACGAAAGCTACGGCCAGCGAGCTCTGGTCGATGCTGGGTAGCAGAAGCGGGCATACCTGCCCCGACAACGTGAGAGAAATTCACGCCGCCTTTTTCGATCACATCACCCTCAGCCAGCACTCGACTGATACCGCCGCCACCCTCGGGACGATCCCATGACTCTGTGGCGAAGGTCGCGCTACCGTCTATCTGCTCCAGCGCCGCGCAAATCTTGTCTTGTAACGACCTGAGATAACCCTCTACTTCCGCCGCATTCATCGAATGCTCCTCTTACTTTTATTGTTCTGCCTGTCGACTCGATTAAACGCGAATCACCGTACCGTCACCCGCTCGGCGTATTGTTGACGGTTTACCCTCGGGGTCAATAGGCCCTGGCATCGCCGGTAGTGCCGAACCAAAATAACGGCGCACTTCCCACAGTGCGTGGGGTGCGGCGAGCCCCGCGGGGTTAGCACTGGTGGAAACCAGCGCTCCGCCGAAGGCCTGACACACAGCAGAGAGTGCAGGGGCAGATGTTACGCGGATCGCCACTTCGTCACTGTCACCTGTGACCCAGCCAGGAAAAACATTGCGATGGGGGACAAGCCATGTGTTAGGTCCCGGCCAGGAGGCCTCCAGCACGTCAGCTTGGTCATTAGGTAGCCCCTCTAACACATCAGCGAAAACCTCCGAGCGATCTGCCACAACAATCAGGCCCTTGCTTGTAGGGCGATCTTTCATGGCCAATAAATCGGAGACGGCCGTCTCGTTGTGAGGGTCGCAGCTTAATCCCCAGACACCCTCCGCGGGACAGGCAATCACCCTGCCCTGTTGAAGCAGCGACGCATAATACGGCGCATGCGAGCGGGCGTGCGCTATAACTGAATTCTCAAATGCCATGAGCCTGTATGTCAGGAACCGGAGGCACACCATACCCTAGAGCTGATAAGCGCCGCCATGGATGCTGCATGTAGATTCAAGGCAATGCACAGTAGCCGTGGGACGCCCTCGCCACCTTCCCGGCAACTTCGAGCGCGACAAGGCCAGACAGACAGCGCTCCATCTGCCATCCCAGGGCGATCGCGCACGCCTCAACCGTATGAGTTTCCGCTCCCAGAAGGGTTAAAAGCGCCTGTTGGTCCGGCTCGGTCGCTGACGATGCCAGCGAGGGCCCCTCAGCTTGCTGAGTGAACAACGGTTCATCGGGAGGTGGTTCAGCGGTGACGGTGTCGCGTGTCACCCCTAAATGAGACAGAAGGTCCTCTGCCGACTGGATCAACACCGCACCATCTGATAACAAATAGCGACACCCTGCTGCACCTGAGTGGTAGATAGACCAAGGCAAGGTCAGAACGTCACGTCCCTGATCAGCGGCCGCGGACGCGGTCAACAGTGTGCCGCTGGGCCTACCCGCCTCCACTACCAGTGTCGCCACACTGAAACCTGACAGTGTTCGATTGCGCCGATGAAAATGGTGTTTGCGTGGAGGCGTCCCAAGTGGAAATTCGCTGACGATAGCACCCCGCCGGGTCAATTGCTCGGCTAGCGCCGCATGCCGCTGTGGGTATGTGCGATCAATCCCGCAGGGCAGCACGGCAATACTGGTACCACCAGAACGCACAGCCACGTCGTGGGCAATGCCATCGATGCCCAATGCGAGCCCGCTCACGATCGACCGATCCCCGACGACTGCGGCTGTCACCAAGTCTGCCGTGGCCCTGCGTCCACCGAGCGACGGTTTCCGCGTGCCAACGACAGAGAGTGATTGCTCTAAGAGGCTCTCTAGCCGCCCACGAACAAAGAGAAAAGGCGGCCGGTCCTCGCACTCGGCAAGTAGCGGTGGATACTCGGCATGTTGAGTGGTGACCAACCAGAGCGGGGCACCCCGCCGCAGAGCACTGGGCAACGTAATGGGCGCGCTTAACTCGAGCTCCCGCCGCAGCGCCGCGACCACATCTTGACCGTCGCGGCTGCCGGCGCTTTCCAGTAATGCAGTCGGCGAGGGGAAAGCAGAGAACAGACTATCCAGCCAGCGCGCCCCTGCGGTGCTGACGCGCTCAGTCAGCGCCAGCCATTGGGCATCCAGTTGCCGGTTCTGTCCAAACTGATGCGCCATATCTCATCCATGGGGAACGTCTGTGCCCCTGCAGTCTCAGCTCACCGGCAGTCAGCACTCCTCGGGCATCTATTAAGGCTTATGACCTTGCGGCTCACGACCGGCTGGCAGCGTATTGGGGATCGCGGAGCTTATCGCCGACAGCGAGCGGCCGCGTGGCCTCCAACACCAAACCGAAACTCGCTCGCTCATAGACGGCGAAGAGCATTAGCACTCCTGCCCGAGTATCCGGCAACCGAACTGAGTGGTGCGTTACCGGATCCTGCACAGTCTGGCCGGCTTGATCGATGGCCAATACATCTCCGGGCTTTAGTGATTCCCTTTGACCGCGGTTTACCACGACGACATCTAGCGCGCCGATTTGGGTGGTTCCGCCCGCTACCGCCATCACGACCGCGCCGTCTAGGTTGGCATCAGGGGGATTGGGCTGAAAAACCGATTCGACATCGCGATCGGTGATGGGTATCAATTTGTCACCGATGCGCACCTCCTCACGCATCTCGGTAACCACCATAGCCGCCACCGTTGCGTCCGGATCATCAGATATGGCACCACCCATCACATCTTGACGGGTTACTTCGGCAACATCCAAGACGAAAACCCCTAACACCTCTCCGGTGACAGGGTCCTCAAGTTGCCTTACGGGGCGCACAAGGCGATAACTCCGTACGTCCTGCCAATCCCCCCGCCCATACACGGTATCGCCGAGGCCGCTCAGCAATCTGCCAGCGTCCCCCGCAACAACGTAAGGCGCCTGCTCCAGAGCGCCCGCATCAATCACGAAATGCTGGCGCAGGAACGGCGCAATGTGTTGTCGCGATATCGCCGGAATTGCCGTGTTCGGCGGACTAGCACGCAATATTGGCGAGAGGCGGACATCGCCCTGTGCGGCGCGCACCAAGCGGGGCTGCCCCTCCTCCCACACCAGGGTGAGCTGATCGCCGGGATAAATCAGGTGGGGATTATCGACCTGTGTATTCAGGGCCCAGAGTTCCGGCCACTGCCAGGGATCACGCAAAAACAGCGCGGCAATATCCCAGAGGGTATCACCCCGTCTCACGGTGTACGTCAGCGGAGCATCTCGATGAATCTTCAGCGCTTCTTCGGCGTGGGCCGAGGCGATAGGGCTTGCCGGCGCCCACAATAAAAAACCTGATAACGCTGATGCCCAACATTTCCTGCGGAGCCCATCGGCGGGACGGACGCCGCTATGAGGAGGGCTAACCGCCAATCCGGCTGAACATCGCCGGACACTCGCAATCCATTTGCTTATGTTCACAGTCATCACTCCCTTGTTCACTGCTCACTCTGTATGCCGCTGAAGCGCCACGTCGCGCATCCGTTGCGCTATATGGCTGGGGTGCCGAGCTCACCGCGGGGCCTCACATTGCCTCACCACGGGTTTTCATGCCCTAACACCCACACCCTGCTTTTAAGAAGCGGGGGCCCTGCGTGCAATCGCTGTTGATCTCACACAACAGCGATTTCGCATCGCGGTATAATTCAGTCTGCGGTGAGCGTCTTGGCAGAACAAGACCAAATCCGAACACTTTTGCCGTCACGCTGACGCTAAAACCGGGCCCCCCGAAATGGCACTACTAAACATTCTTGAGTTTCCTGATCCCCGGCTGCGTACGCAGGCGGCCCCTGTCAGTCAGGTTGATTCGAGAATACAAACGCTGGTCGACGACATGTTTGACACGATGTACGCAGCGCCGGGGATTGGGCTTGCGGCCAGTCAGGTCGATGTTCACGAACGCGTCATCGTGATGGATCTGACTGAGGATCGCTCGGATCCAAAAGTGTTTATCAACCCAGAAGTCAGCGTGATCGACGATGACTTGGGCACCTACGACGAGGGCTGTCTGTCTGTTCCGGGGTTCTATGAAACGGTTGAGCGCCCGAAGGTCGTAGAGGTCACCGCTCTGGACCGGGAAGGTCAGCCTTTTACAGAACGTCTTGAGGGACTGATGGCCATCTGCTTGCAGCACGAAATCGATCACCTTGAGGGCAAGCTGTTTGTTGACTACCTGTCACCGCTGAAGCGCCAGCGGATTCGCAGCAAGTTGGTAAAAGAACAAAAACGCCGCTCCTGATCCATGCCCACATCTTTAAAACTCATTTTTGCTGGCACACCGGAGTTCGCAGCAACACATCTGGAGCGGCTTATCACTGGCCCCCACGAAGTGGTCTCGGTGTTGACGCAGCCTGACCGACGCGCGGGTCGCGGGAAGCAGCTGCAAGCATCACCAGTCAAAAAGGTGGCGCTGTCGGCGAACGTGCCTGTTTGGCAGCCCGACTCACTCAAGTCCGACGAAGCAGAATCCGTGCTCCGTGATGCTGCAGCAGACTTAATGATTGTTGTGGCATATGGACTGATTCTGCCCGCATCCGTACTCACGATCCCCAGATTGGGCTGCGTTAATGTCCACGCGTCGCTCCTGCCGCGATGGCGGGGAGCGGCGCCAGTGCAGCGTGCGATTGAGTCGGGTGACGGCGAGACCGGCGTGAGCATCATGGCAATGGAGCCCGGACTGGACACCGGGCCTGTTCTCTCAACACATAGCCTGACGATTCGCGATCACCACACAGGCGGGTTGCTTCTTGAGGAACTGGCCGAGCTGGGCGCGTCTGCGTTAGCGGAAGATCTTAGTGACATCGAGTCTCTCTTGTTGTCAGCCGTACCGCAGCAGCATGAGCTGGCTAACTACGCGCACAAGATCGACAAGGCAGAGGGGGCCATCGACTGGAGCGAGAGTGCTGAAGCGCTGTGGCGGCGTATTCGCGCCTTTAATCCGGCTCCGGGGTGCTACACATTGCTTGGCGAGGACCGGTTTAAAATTTTGTCAGCACACGTAGAGGCGGAGCCTTGCTCGGGCGCGCCGGGCGACATTCTGTCGGCTGACGACCGTGGCCTGCGGGTCTGTTGCGGCGAAGGCGTCTTGGTCATCAGCGAAGGACAGCTGCCGGGCGCAAAAGCGCAACCCATCGCAACATTGATTAACGGCCATCGTGATCGCCTGAGGCCCGGTGTGCCGCTGAAATCCCCAGGAGCGGCGTGACAATGCGGACACCGCGGGCAGCGGCCGCGCGCACGATTCACCGCGTCCTGAGCGGAGAGTCTCTTAACCACTTTTTTCACGATACGCTGTCACAACTGGACGAAAATCGCCGCCCACTGTGTCGGGAACTGGTATATGGCACGTTGCGCGAGTGGCCTTATTTGGAAGCTGTCAGCGAGCACTACCTGGATAAGCCGCTGCGACGAAAGGATCAGGATGTCTTGGCACTGATCTGCACTGGCATGTATGAGCTGGGCCACTTACGGACACCCGCTCACGCGGTCGTATCAGAGACCGTGAGCGACACCCGAGCGCTTAAGAAACCATGGGCTAAAGGTTTAGTAAATGGTGTGTTGCGGGCCCACCAACGGCGCGAAGGCGACACACTGGAGGTCGCCAAATCGGCCAGACATGCTCTGCCCCTGTGGTTGTTCGACAGCCTGGCACAGCAATACCCGGAGCGGTATGAACAGATTGCGGCGGCCGCCCGAAGCAAGCCCCCGATGGCGTTACGCGTTAACCGACAGCAAACCGGGAGAGATGAGTACGCAGCGATGCTTGCAGAGTCCGGCATCAGTGCGGAGAGCGAGCAAACCTGTGAAGACGGGCTCGTGCTGACCACACCCATAGATGTCGGAGCGTTACCGTACTTCGCCGCAGGATGGGTGAGCGTCCAAGACATCGCCGCCCAATTTGCGGCAGGCTTACTGTCGCCGGCACCGGATGAACGGATTCTCGATGCCTGCGCAGCGCCGGGAGGCAAAGCGTGTCACATCCTGGAACAGCAGCCTCAACTCACAGAGTTGGTGGCGATGGACATCTCCGAGTCACGACAACAACGCATTCATGAAAACCGTGAGCGGCTCGGGCTACCCATGACTCTGCTAGTCGGTGACGCCAGCGCGCCACCTGAGTCTCTTCTGCGAGAGAGCTTCGATGCCATCCTTGCTGACGTCCCTTGCTCTGCGACGGGCGTCATCCGCCGGAACCCGGACGTCAAAATTCTGCGGCAGGCGGGCGACATCACGCTTTTTGCCGATCAGCAGTTCAGCATCCTCCAAGGGCTGTGGCCACTATTGAAACCTGGCGGACGGCTTCTCTATGTCACTTGCTCTGTACTGCGAGAAGAAAATGACGACGTCATCACCCGTTTCAGGGGGGCGCACAATGTGAATGTTTCCAGCCTGACGCTCCCACAGGGCATCGCGACAGAGTGTGGGTGGCAAACTTTACCCGAGCCCCACGGCACCGACGGACTCTTCTTTTCACTTCTGGAAAAACCACAGAATTGACCCGGCAAGCCTCAAACCCAACGTAAGTAATCCACATGGAATGGCGGCTTTGACTTGGTTTAAGGTGTGCGCGGGTCGTTGGGAGGGTCCAGAGGCCGGTGAAAATCATTATCCTCGGGGCAGGACAGGTCGGCGGCACGCTCGCTGAGCATCTTGCCGACGAACAAAACGACATTACTGTTGTCGACGAGCAGACGTCCACCCTTAAAAGGCTTGCTGAGCGTCTCGATGTTCGGACTGTGCTAGGGAACGGAGCGCACCCCGGCACCCTCATGGACGCAGGTGCCGACAATGCCGATATGCTTATCGCGGTAACAGACAGTGATGAAATCAACATGCTCGCTTGCACGGTTGCTTTTACACTTTACCGAACGCCCACCAAAATAAGCCGAGTTCGCTCCGCGAACTACCTCGCTGAGCATCGTGCCTTGTTCGAATCAGGTGCCATCCCAGTCGATGTCATTATCGGACCAGAGCAACTTGTCACCACTAATATTGAGCAACTAATTGCCAACCCTGGGTCATTACAGGTATTGGACTTTGCCGGCGGGCGCATCCGCCTCGTTGCAGTCAAAGCGCTCGCAGGTAGCCCTATTGTTGGCCGCGAGCTTCAAGAGATTCGGGAGCACATGCCTCGCGTTGACACGCGTGTAGCAGCGATTTTTCGTGCTGGAGGCGACCCAATTATCCCGGAAGGGACAACAGTCGTTGAGCCTAACGATGAAGTCTTTTTTATTGCTGCGAGAGAGCATATTAGAGAAGTCACATCAGAGTTACGCGAAATTGATAAACCCTACCATCGGGTCATGATCGCCGGAGGGGGGAATATTGGCTCAACCCTTGCACATCGGCTTGAAAAGCAATATCGAGTAAAGGTGATAGAGCGCTCTCAGGAGCGATGCAAAGCCTTATCCGATTTACTCGAGGACACCATTGTGCTCCACGGAAGTGGTAACGAACCGCTGCTGCTTAAGCAGGAAAATATTGAAAACACTGATGTCTTTTGTGCGCTAACTGATAACGATGAATCTAACATCATGATGTCAATGCTTGCCAAAAAGCTGGGCGCTAAAAAAGTGATCACGCTCATTACCAACGCCGCTTATGCAGACCTAATCGGCGACGAAATTGATATTGCCATTTCGCCACAACAGGTAACTATCAGCAGTCTTCTCATGCACGTGCGGCAGGGTGATATTAGCGCCGTGCACTCGTTACGCAGGGGTGCCGCAGAAGCGATCGAGCTTACCGCTCACGGCGACTATCGCTCTTCCAAAGTGGTTGGGCGGAGATTGGACGAACTCAACCTCCCTTCCAGCGTCACGGTTGGTGCAATTTTAAGAGGGGACGAGGTTCTGATCGCGCACGATGATGTTGTAGTGGCGGCCGAGGACCACGTCATACTTTTCCTCACCGACCGAAGTCAAATCTCAGCTGTAGAAAAATTATTTGCGGTTGGTTTCGGCTTCATCTAATGCGCTTTGCGATGGCCCTCAAGATTATCGGGGTGCTGCTGATTTTGTTCAGTGCCACCATGCTTCCGCCGCTTTTCATAGGTTTAGTAGCAAGTGACGGAACAGCGGCCGCCTTCGCCACAGGTTTTGCCACCACGCTTTTTTCTGGGGTCGCAATGTGGCTCTTGACGCGCCACCTGCAGCGAGACCTCAGCATACGAGATGGCTTCGTGGTGACCGCTTTATTTTGGTTAGTACTAGGCTCGTTTGGAGCCATACCGTTCTGGCTTTCACCTCAAATCGCGCTCTCCCCGACAGAAGCCATTTTTGAATCTATTTCTGGGCTGACGACGACTGGCGCCACAGTCATTACTGGCCTGGACGAGTTGCCTCGCTCCCTCCTTTTTTACCGGCAATTCCTGCAGTGGCTAGGGGGTATAGGAATAATCGTATTGGCTGTGGCGATTCTGCCTATGTTAGGAATCGGTGGCATGCAGCTTTACCGTGCAGAAAGTGCAGGTCCATCCAAAGACCGGAAACTGACGCCGCGCTTAACCAGTACCGCAAAAGCGCTATTCGCTATTTATTTGCTCCTGACAATCGCTTGCGCATTGTCCTATTTAGCGGCAGGAATGCCGGCATTCGACGCGTTATGTCATGCCTTTTCAACGGTGGCTATTGGAGGCTTCTCAACTCACGATGCCAGCTTAGGCTATTACAACGAGAATAGCGTGCTGGTCGTTAGCTCGATTTTTATGCTGCTGTCAGGAATAAATTTTGGATTGCATTTTCTAGCGTGGCAGCGCCGCGACATCCGTATTTACACCCAAGACTCAGAGGCAAGTTTTTTTATCGCGGTAATCAGCCTGGCCACCGTCATTGTGTGTTGCCTTCTTCTTTATACCGAAACACTGAACCATCAGGACAGCCTCATCCACGGAGTGTTTCAAACTATATCGATTGCCACCACCACCGGCTTTACCACTCAGGATTTTTCGGTCTGGCCACTCTTCTTGCCTGTGTTCTTATTAATTTTGAGTTTTATGGGAGGCTGCGTTGGGTCCACGGGTGGAGGCATGAAGGCTTTGAGAATACTGCTGATATTTAAGCAAGGCGTGCGAGAACTACGCCAGTTGCTGCACCCTAACGCCGTCATTCCACTGAAATTGGACTCCAGAAGGGTCCAAACCGAGGTCATCAGTGCGGTCTGGAGTTTTTTTGCGGTTTATATGTTTTGCTTTGTGCTGATCTGGCTTGCACTGCTAGCGACCGATATGGATTTTATTTCTGCTTTTTCTGCCGTCATCGCAACAATGAACAACCTTGGTCCGGGTCTGGGTGAAGTAGCAAGCCACTACTCTTCGGTGAGTGAAGCAGGAAAATTGGTTCTGTGTCTCGCCATGTTAATGGGTAGGTTAGAGGTATTCACTCTTCTTGTTTTACTCACCCCGGCCTTCTGGCGGGATTAAGCGGCCACAGGACCAGTCAAGAAACTCTATTACCTGAGACCGCGAGCGTTTTGAATGATGTCATAAGCCGCCGTAATTTCCTGCGCACGCGCTGTTGCTACTTTAAGCAACTCGTCTGGAACACCCTCTGCGACCAACTTATCAGGATGATGCTCGCTCATGAGCTTCCGATATCGCCGCTTGATATCTGCGTCACTGGCAGTGTTGTCAATGCCTAGCGCAGCATAAGCAGTGTCCAGCTGCGACACCTCACGACTTGCCTCGGAGTAACTGTGAGCCCCACCGGACCGGTTATATCTTCCTTGCTGAAACTGAGTTCGAGCATTTGCCATGGATATCAGCTGAGCAACTTCCTGGCGGTGCAACCCTAGTAAGTCGGCTAACAGGTATATCGCGGCGCGCTCTCTCTCAGAAAAGCTACCATCAGCAAGAGCGATGTCCACTAACATTGCCATAAGTGTTCGTTGTGCCTGGAGGCGCTGGCCAAGGCACTGAGAAAATCGTTTGATAGTAGGTGCTGGGTCGAAACCCGAAGCCGAGCCCGTCTTAAATCGTTCAATGGCAGTTCGGCGTTGCGCGGCGGTCAGACGAAGCTGTGTGAACAAAGCCTCTGTTTGCGCTATCTCGGCCTCAGAGACTCTGCCATCCGCTTTTGCTACGAAGCCCAATAGAGTGAACGTGGTTTCAAAAAATTGGTCGCGCATAATTTGCACGGCCTCTGGACCAGATAGTTTTAGAGCCTGCCAAAGCCCCCGGTCAAACGCGTGACCCAGCACTAAACCAAATAGGAGCCCTGCTGGACCAAAGGCCAAGAAACCGATGACCCCAGCAATAACCTTACCCGTCAAGCGTGTCATTGAAATCTCCTATGGGGTGACGCACTGTAGTGCGGCCCTGTCGCAATGTTCGCTGCCATGATGACTTTGAATGAATGGGACATAAAAGAAAGCAACCACGTCTGTGGGTAGCTGGAAAATTGATTATGGCGCGGACAACGCAGTTATACTAACGCCCCCCATCGATATTGGATCGTTTCGTGGCGCCGGCGACATTTCAAGAGGTTATTCTGCGGCTTCAAAGCTACTGGGCCGAAAAGGGCTGCGTGGTCCTGCAACCCTTGGATATGGAAGTTGGTGCCGGTACATTTCATCCGGCCACTTTCCTGCGGGCACTGGGACCAGAAAACTGGAACGCGGCCTATGTGCAACCAAGCCGTAGGCCTGCTGATGGACGCTACGGTGAAAACCCCAACCGGCTTCAGCACTATTATCAGTTTCAAGTCGTGATGAAGCCCTCACCTGCTGACTTTCAGGACCTCTATCTAGGGAGCCTCTTTGCGCTGGGTATAGATCCCTTGGTGCACGATATCCGCTTTGTTGAGGACAACTGGGAGTCTCCGACACTGGGCGCATGGGGATTAGGCTGGGAAGTGTGGTTAAACGGCATGGAGGTGAGCCAGTTCACTTACTTCCAACAAGCGGGTGGACTCGAATGCTACCCCGTCACTGGCGAGCTCACCTATGGCCTTGAGCGCATCGCCATGTACTTGCAGGGTGTGGAATCCGTTTACGACCTCGTCTGGGCAGAAACGGCCGCAGGAAAAGTGTCCTACGGAGACGTGTATCACCAAAACGAAGTCGAAATGTCGACCTTCAACTTTGTCGAAGCTGACGTTGATTACCTGTTCTCGCAGTTCGAGTTTTGCGAAAAAGAGGCACAGCGCTTGGCGGAGAAAAAGTTGCCATTGCCCGCGTACGAACATGTCATGAAAGCCTCTCATACCTTTAACTTGCTGGATGCACGGCATGCGATCGGCGTCACTGAGCGGCAAAGGTACATCCTGCGGGTACGCACGCTCGCCAGAGCAGCGGCCGAAGCCTATGTTGCTGCACGGGGCGCACTCGGCTTTCCACAGGCCGACCCGGACCTGGCCGAGATCGCACTGGAACAGCTGAAAGCAAAACAGGAAGGTGAAACGTGAGCACCGCCGACTTACTGTTCGAGCTGGGCACCGAGGAGCTCCCCGCAGGTGAAATCGCGGGAATGGCGCACGCGTTACGCAAAGGCATCACTAACGGTCTGGCTGAACAGGGCCTGTCATTTTCTGACGCCTGCGACTATTCAACACCGCGGCGGCTCGCTGTGCTCGTAACAGGCTTGGAAACAAAGGGGCCGGATCTAAATAACAGCGTAGTCGGGCCGCCGTTGAGCGCTGCACGTGATGCAGATGGTCAGTGGACGAAAGCAGCGGAAGGGTTCGCTCGAAAACAAGGTGTGACCACCGCTGAGCTGGATGTCGTCGAAGAACAGGGTGTGGAGCGTATCGTCGCGCATGTCTCGCAGAAAGGCGCTGATGCGGCATCGGTCATACCCGAGCTTGTCGCGCGCGCGGTCTCGGCCATTCCCGTTTCCAAACGTATGCGATGGGGTCGGTCCAGAGATGAATTTCTCAGGCCAGTACAGTGGCTGGTGCTGCTGCTTGGTGATGAAGTCTTGCCCCTGTCTTTATTTAATTTAACCAGCGGGCGTGAGACGCGCGGGCACCGGTTTCATCACAACCTGCCCGTAGACATTGCATCACCTGCGGTATACCCAGAGGCGCTACGATCGGCACGCGTACTGTGTGACACCACTGAGCGACGTGAGCTGATCGCTCAACAAGTCACCGCCTTGGCTAACCAGAGTGAGTCCGTCGCGCTGGCCGATGATCTTCTCGATGAGGTGACGGGGTTGGTCGAGTGGCCCACAGCACTGCGCGGGAGCTTCGACGAAGAATTTCTCGAAGTGCCCTCTCAGGCGCTGATTTCGGCAATGAAGACGCATCAAAAGTACTTTCACCTGACACGTGATTCAGACGGCGCTCTCGTACCGTCATTCATCACGGTCTCGAACATAGAAAGTCAGCAACCCGATGAGGTGATCTCAGGCAATGAGCGAGTCATACGACCTCGCCTCAGTGATGCGGCGTTTTTCTTCAGCAATGACAAGCAAACCCCTTTGGGCTCGCGCCAGGCGCGCTTGAGCAGCGTCGTCTTTCAACATCAGCTTGGCAGCCTCCACGATAAGACCGAGCGCATCACACAGCTGGCATCCGACATCGCTTCCACCCTTGGCGCTGATCAGAGCATCACAGCGAGAGCGGCACAGCTGTGCAAATGTGACCTCGTCTCGGAGATGGTGTTGGAATTTCCAGATCTTCAGGGCATTGCAGGACGCCACTACGCGACGCATGACGGCGAAACAGCAGAGGTGACGGAGGCGATTGAGTCGCACTACTACCCTCGCTTCGCGGGAGATCATCTGCCTCCATCAGCGGAAGCATCAGCCGTGGCGTTAGCTGACCGCCTTGATACGCTTGTCGGGATTTTTGGTATCGGCCAGCCACCGACAGGTTCAAAAGACCCTTTCGCGCTACGCCGGGCATCGTTAGCAGTAATTAGAATACTGATCGACCAGAAGAGGCCGGCATCATTACATGCGCTTCTAGACCAAGCGGTGTCAAAGCACTCCGCGGCGCTACAACCCGACACCGTTGAGGTCGTGCAACAGTACATCCTAGATCGGCTAGGTAACTGGTATGACGATGAGGGCATTCACATCTCCGTTCTTCGCGCGGTGCTCGCCACCGGGATCGACGACCTCTTCGACATCGACCTCCGTGTGAAAGCACTGAACAGGTTTGCGCAAACAGAAACGGCGGAGCACCTTGCTGCAGCGAACAAACGCGTTGCCAATATTCTGGCCAAAGCGGATTCACTAGACGACGAACAGCCCGACCCCTCACTTTTCACTGAGGAGGCGGAAGTTGCCTTGTATAGCGCGGTAAAGGCCGCCGACGAGGCGGTAGAGCCATTACTAAGTGAACGGAACTACCAAGATGCACTGGATGAGTTAGCAAAACTCCGCGGCCCAGTTGACGCATTTTTTGAGCATGTCATGGTGAATAGCGAGATCCCTGAAGAACGCCAAAACCGGTACCGGCTGCTAAACCAACTGCGTCTACTCTTCACTCAACTTGCAGACCTGGCGTTGTTAGCCGCAGCAGAATGACAGGCACGGCACTGTTCTGGCTTGGCATCACCGCCGCCTGTGCCGCAGGGCTCGGCTTATCCCTTGTTCAACTGCGCAAACAGCGAATCGAACGAGACGCGCTTCATCAGGAGATCGCCGCGCAACGCACAGCAGCGTCTTTAGCAACAGAGCGAGCGGAGGCGGTAGAGGCAGAGCGCGCGCAATTACGGGAGGACTGCTCAGCGCTGAGAGCACAACTGAGCGCCCAAACCGCTACGCTGGCAGAGCGAGGGACACATCACGAATCGCAGATGAAGTGGGTCGAGGAGTCCCGCGCCGCTCTGCGTACCGAGCTTGAGGTTATAGGACAAAAACTACTGGCATCCTCTGGTAAAGCGCTGGAAGCGACCAATCAAAAAAGCCTCGACAGCATTCTCAAGCCGCTGGCTGAAAAAATTGATTCGTTTCAGTCACGCGTGAACCAAGTGCATTCGGATATGGTTCGTAACAGCGCTTCACTGAGCGAACAGATCAAACATCTGGAATCCGTTGGGGTATCAATGTCAGGTGAAGCGCAAAATCTGACGCGTGCGCTGAAAGGAGACAAAAAGCTCGTCGGTAATTGGGGAGAAGCGCAGCTTGAAAAGACGTTAGAACTGGCGGGGTTGCGCCGTGGTGAACACTACGATGCACAGGTTTCCATTAAAGATGAGCGTGGAGACCGACACCTACCAGACTTTGTCATCCGGCTCCCTGAAGGGAAAAACCTCGTCATCGACAGCAAGGTTTCGCTAGTCGATTATGAACGGGCGGTCACGGCAGAAACCGATGCCGAGCGATCGGCAGCGCTTGAGGCTCATGGCAAAGCCGTTAAACAGCACATCGACTCTTTATCAGCCAAGGACTACGCAAACTTACCCGGAATGCAAAGCCCGGACTTTGTGTTGATGTTTATGCCAGTTGAACCGGCCTATATCGAAGTGATGCGAGAGCAACGAGAGCTCTTCAATCATGGGTATCAAAAGAACGTCGTGCTGGTATCTCATACGACTCTGATGCCCATTCTGCGCACAGTGGCCAACCTGTGGATGATCGAGCACAGCAACCGTGAAGCGCGGGAAATCAGTGAACGCGCGGGCGACATCTACAACACGGTCTGCCTGTTAGGAGACCGGCTGTTGTCATTAGGCGCCTCCCTCTCCACCGCGACCAATAAATATAACGATGCGGTCAAAGCCGTTCAGGGGAAGCAAGGCCTGGCGGGAAAGGTTGCACGATTCCAAACACTGTCTAAACGGGCGAACAAAACCTTTCCCGAGGCGCTATCTCCCATCGACCCTGAAATTGAAGTCATGCGAATAGATGAACTGCACGACGGAAAGCAAACCCCGCTGCCAGACGACAGCAATAGTTAAAAGCGGCTTGCGCTGCGGACGGCTGCGCCACTCACAAGCCCGCAAATCAAGAATCAGGATGTCCGCTACGGCGCGCGTTAAGTCGCGTTAGCCGGCTGCAAACCCACTGCACGCCAAGGCTATCCAGCCCTCTGCGCCAACGCATTGATGCTCTATCGCTGCTTAAATGTCGAGATTCGCCACCGCGAGCGCGTTTTGCTCAATGAACTCCCGGCGCGGCTCAACATCGTCGCCCATTAACGTAGAGAACATTTGATCAGCCAAAAAGGCATCCTCAATCGTCACCTGCAGCATTCGTCGCGCCTCGGGATCCATGGTCGTCTCCCACAGCTGCTCCGGGTTCATCTCACCCAGACCCTTATACCGCTGGATAGAGCAACCTCTCCGCGCCTCAGCCAGCAGCCAGTCGAGCCCGGCAGCAAAATCCTGCGTCTCGTGACGCTTCTCTCCGCGCTGGAAGAATCCGTCCGGCTCAATCAACCCGTCTAGCCGCTCACCCACCGCACGCAACGCGCGATATTCGGCTGAGTCAAAAAACCCTCTGCTCAGCACCGTATCGGTTGCCACGCTGTGAGCCGTGCGCCGCACGACGGGGTAATAGAAGCCGCGTTCCGGATCCTGACGAACAAACACGTCATACAGCACTGACTTGTCTTGTGAAGTAAGTAAGCGCTCACTTAAGGCGTCGGCAAAGGCCTGAACAGTGCCCTCATCTCCCAAGTCAGCGGTAGCCAATGCCGGCACCGCCATCAACGGCCACAGTACATCCTGGGGATACACCCGTGCCAGCCGCTCAATGTCTGACGCGACGCCTTGGTAAGATCCAACTAACTCCGCCAGCGCCTCACCAGCCAACGGAGGTGCCTCTGCGTTAGTGAAAATCGCCGCCTCTTCAAGCGCCGATTGCGTCAAATACTCTGCCAAGGCTGCTTCATCTTTCAGGTAACGACTCTGCTTACCGCGCGCCAGTTTGTAGAGCGGTGGTTGTGCAATGTAGACATGCCCGCGGTCGATGAGCTCCCGCATCTCACGGAAAAAGAACGTCAAATACAGCGTGCGGATGTGAGATCCATCCACGTCAGCGTCGGTCATGATAATGATGCGGTGATATCGGAGTTTCTCGGGGTCAAATTCGTCTTTACCAATACCACAACCCAGGGCCGTCACCAGATTGCCGATCTCGGCGGAGCTCAGCATCTTGTCAAAACGCGCCTTCTCGACATTCAGAATCTTTCCTTTAAGTGGCAGGATCGCCTGAAATTTGCGGTCACGTCCTTGCTTCGCTGATCCCCCCGCGGAATCACCCTCAACCAGGTAGAGTTCGCTCAGCGCGGGATCGCGCTCCTGGCAATCTGCCAACTTGCCCGGCAGGCCGGCGATATCTAGCGCACCTTTGCGCCGAGTCATCTCGCGCGCCTTGCGCGCTGCCTCTCGAGCGCGAGCCGCATCAATCATTTTCCCAACCACCAGCTTGGCGTCGGCTGGGTTTTCTATCAGAAAGTCGCTGAAGAACTGATTCATTGCCTGCTCAACGGCGCCTTTGACCTCACTCGACACCAGCTTATCTTTAGTTTGAGAGGAGAATTTCGGGTCCGGTACTTTCACTGAAACGATCGCAGTCAAACCCTCACGGGCATCATCTCCCGTTGTAGACACCTTTGCCTTCTTCGCAAGTCCCTCTTTTTCAATGTAATTATTCAAACAGCGGGTGAGGGCGGCGCGGAAGCCCGCCAAGTGTGTGCCGCCATCTCGCTGCGGAATGTTATTGGTGTAGCAGTAAAGGCCCTCCTGGAATCCATCGTTCCACTGTAGCGCCACCTCCACCTCAACACCCTCATCGGCTTCAGCCTGAAAATGACATACCTTGGCGATCGGCGTCTTGGCCTGATTCAAGAACTCGACAAAGGCTCTCAGGCCCCCTTCGTACGCGAATAGCTCCTCTTCACCGGAACGCTCATCTTTCAAAAGAATGCGAACGCCGCTATTTAAAAAAGCGAGCTCTCTCAATCGCTTAGCTAATACATCATAGTGAAAAGCGATGTTACTGAAAGTCTCGGGAGAAGGGGTAAAGCGCACGGCCGTCCCGGTATCAGTCGTTTCGCCAACGACCTTCAACGGCGACTCTGGCACCCCGTGCGCGTAAGTTTGCTCAAACAGCTCTCCCTTCCGGCGAATGGTCAGCTGCAGCGTCGAGGACAGCGCGTTAACAACCGACACACCAACACCGTGCAAGCCACCAGAAACCTTATAGGTATTATCGTCAAACTTCCCGCCAGCATGGAGCACCGTCATGATCACTTCAGCAGCAGACACGCCCTCCTCGTGCTGCTCAGTGGGTATACCGCGACCATTGTCGGAGACCGTCACGGATTCATCAGGGTGGATCACAACGTCAATTTGGCTGCAATGTCCCGCCAGGGCCTCGTCGATGCTATTGTCAACGAGCTCAAAGACCATATGGTGCAAGCCCGTGCCATCGTCGGTGTCGCCAATGTACATCCCGGGTCGCTTGCGCACAGCATCCAGGCCCTTGAGGACCTTAATACTGGAAGAGTCGTAATCTTCTGTACCTGAAGGTTGCTGGTTATCGTCTGACATATTGCCTCACTTCCACCCGTAAACCGCGCCGCCCGCGGCTGTTTAAACGCTTGAAACACTTTTTAACGCTATCCCGCCTCGCTGGTACCCTTGGGCAGCGCCGGCGTCCTAGCTCTGCAGCGCGATTTGGCCTTGTTCCACGTGGAACAATCGCAGCGGTCCATTACCCCACGCCGCCTCAAGCGACCCCCGATCGACAGCAGTTAATATCACCTGTCGATCAACACCCAGCTGTGCGCAGACATTGGCACAATGAGCACGATCTAATTCAGCCGGGAGGTCGTCAACCAGATAGACCGGCTGTCCGTTGCCGCCCGCCTCGATCAGGCGCCCCTGTACCAGCTTGAGCGCGATCAACAACAGTTTCAACTGACCGCGCGACAAGACGTCTGCCGCCATCACGCCGTCCACCATGAACCGTAGGTCCCCGCGATGCGGCCCAACCTGAGTGAATCCTTGGGCGGCATCGCTCTGGGCGTTGCGCTCCAGCGCCTCTACCAGACCTAGCTGCTTATCCCAGCCCGGGCGAAATACGACGGACACATTAGCCAGTTCAGCAGACAGCTTCGGCGCCATCCCGGCAAGCTGTGCGGACAGCGCGTCTGCTATGCGCACCCGGCTTTTGGTTAAACGCTCCCCTGTCTCAGCAAGCTCTTGCCGCCACGCGGCATCGCCTTCAAGTATACCACGGCGCAGCCCCCCGTTTCTCTGCCGCATCGCTTGCGCGTAGCGCCGCCATAAGGGCAAAAAAGAGTGTTCCACGTGGAACAAAGTGCCATCCAGCAGCCGACGGCGCCCTTCGGGCGGGCCAGTGACCAGCCCCAGACTATCTGTATCAAGCAATACCAGGGGCATTGCGCGCGCGAGCTCAGACAAAGACGCAACATTTGCACCATCAATCCGCGCGCGAACACTGCTGTCCCGGTGCTTTTCGATACCCATGGTAAATGAGCGGGCCTGCTGACGGACCCGGCAAACCACCCGGCATTCATCTTGGCCGTGCTGAATGACAGGTTTGGCTTGGTGCGTGCGAAAAGATCGACCCACGCCCAAAACGTGGATGGCTTCTAGAAAACTGGTTTTCCCTGAACCATTGGCCCCGAAGAGAGCCGTAGCGCCGGGATGCAAATCGATCGAGACACTGGAGAGATTCCGGACACGATCTATTGAGACATGCTCCAGCATCTAGGGAGTAGGGCGCGAATCAGAGCCGCATGGGCATTACGACATAAAGTCGCTCTGGCTCCTGTTCGGCCGGAGATTCCGCATGCTCAAGTAGCGCCGAGCTCGCCTCATCTGCCAGAGAGAGACGGACTTGTGGTTGGTCTAAAACCGCCAATACGTCGAGCAAGTAGCTCACATTGAAGCCAATCTCAAGCTCAGCACCAGAGTACTGCACCGCAACCACCTCCTCCGCCTGCTCTTGCTCGGGGTTATTGGCTGTAATATCCAGGTTGTTATCTGTAAGCTTTAACCGAACACCTCGGTATTTCTCGTTAGAAAGAATGGCTGTCCGTGTGAACGCCTGCCGCAATTCTGCCCGATCACCGATCACCGATTTGTCAGAGTTTTTAGGGATAACGCGCTCATAATCGGGGAACTTGCCGTCAACGAGCTTCGAAGTGAAGGTAAATTGCTCATTCGCAGCCTGAATGTGGTTACTGCCTATCGCCAGCTGTAGCGGCGCATCGCCGTCGAGTAGGCGAGCTAGCTCCAGCACCCCTTTCCGCGGGATGATTACGCCGGTATCTTCCGCATCAACACGCTGTGGGCCTGTCGCCAGCGCCAGTCTGTGACCATCTGTCGCCACAACACGCAGCCGTCCACCCAAAATCTCAAGATACAAGCCATTTAGGTAGTACCGCACATCCTGTTGCGCCATCGCAAACGCCGTGCTGTCGATCAGCTGTTTCACTAGCGACTGATCCAGGGCCAACGATACCGCGCCTGCCCCTCCCTCCACAGAAGGGAAGTCCGCCGCAGGTAGCGTAGACAGCGTGAAACGGCTTCGGCCCGCCTTCACGGTCGCCTTACCTGAGTCCATGGAGAATTCTATTGTGGAACCCTCTGGAAGCGACTTACAAATATCCACCAGCTTGCGGGCGGGCACCGTCACCTCACCATCAACACCCGCTGACTCAAGCTCCACGCGCCCCACGAGTTCAACCTCGAGGTCTGTACCCGTAAGCGATAGCGTCGTGCCCTCCAGCACCAGTAGGAGATTGGACAGAATAGGTAAGGTTTGTCGACGCTCCACTACCCCTGCGACAAGATTCAGTGGCTTTATCAGTGCATCACGGGAAATGGAGAATTTCATGTCATTTGGCTCGTTGTGTCGTCAATTAGGTTTGGGGGCCTGTGCGCACACTCAGCTCGGCCCCGAAGCTTAGGGAGTCAGGTCGTCAGCGCCCTGAGTAAGTTTTGATAGTCCTCACTAATGTCAGGGCTGGTATCCCTCAGCTCTCTGATTTTACGACAAGCATGAAGCACTGTCGTGTGGTCTCGGCCACCAAAAGCATCTCCAATTTCGGGCAAGCTGTGTTGGGTAAGCTCTTTTGCCATGGCCATAGCCACCTGGCGAGGCCTGGCCACCGACCGGTTGCGCCGCTTAGACATCAGATCGGCCACCTTGATTTTGTAGTACTCGGCTACTTTGCGCTTGATATTGTCTAACGACACCTGCTTGTCCTGTAGCGCAAGTAAGTCTTTCAAACTGTCTTTGATCAGCTCTACATCAAACGGCCTACCAGTGAAGTTGGCACTGGCGATTACCCTCTTCAACGCACCCTCGAGCTCACGAACATTCGACCGAATCCTCTGAGCGATGAAAAACGCCGCATCTGGGGCGAGGGAAATATGGCTTTGCTCTGCCTTTTTCATGAGGATAGCGACCCGCGTCTCAAGGTCGGGGGGCTCAACGGCAACCGTGAGACCCCAGCCAAAACGGGATTTGAGCCGCTCCTCAACCCCTTCAATCTCTTTCGGGTATCGATCACAGGTCAAAATCATCTGCTGACCGCCCTCAAGCAAGGCATTGAAAGTATGAAAGAATTCCTCCTGTGAGCGATCCTTATTAGCGAAAAACTGAATATCGTCGATCAGAAGTGCGTCAACCGACCTGTAAAAGCGCTTGAAGTCATTAATCGCATTCAACTGAAGTGCCTTCACCATATCGGCAACAAACCGCTCGGAGTGCAGATAAACAATCTTTGCATCAGGGTTCTTGCGCCGCATCGCGTTGCCGACCGCATGCATCAGGTGCGTTTTGCCCAACCCCACGCCACCATAGAGAAACAGTGGGTTATAGGAGTGCCCCGGGTGCTCCGCTACCTGTTGCGCTGCTGCAAGCGCCAACTGATTACTCTTCCCCTCGACAAAACGTTCAAAGGTATAACCCTCGACCAAACTTGATGGCGACAGCAATCCCGGGGGGGCCGCGCGCACGGCGGGGGCCGCAGCGACACCCTGAGCATCAGGGCTTTGTGCAGGGATCACCGATCGCACCGCGGGAGGCGATACCTGCGAACCTTGCACTGTGACGGAGGCTTGCGCAGAGGCGGGCGCTACCACGTCCAGTAGATAGGCGTTGATCATCGGTAAATATTTCTCCGCCACAAAATCGCGGATAAATCTGTTAGGCGCTGCGAGGAGCAATCCCGTGTCTTGCCATTCAGCCTGAAGCGGCCGAATCCAGGTATTGAACTGCTGCGGGGGGATATCACTGCCTAAACGATTTAAACAGTGCTGCCAGGGGTCCGTTAACGGCTGAGGGGCAACCAACGCTGTTCTCCAATTCTTTCGTGTTTTCTACACTGTTGTGGTTTTTTCTTGTGACTGTAGGTTTGGCTGGCTCCTGCCGCTCGCGAACGTCCCCAAAACTGTTCCGCCTGCCCCAGATAAGTCTGGGCGTAGTTATCCACAAAGATGCATTTGTATCAACAGGTTTTTTATTGTTATTTATCAGAAGCTTACCAGATCACAGTGGGCCTAAACCATTATATCTGGCAGCGCAACAAAAATAACGATCGGCTGTGGATAAGCTGTGTTTATCTTTTGGTAAACCTGTGGCGTGCGGGCAGCGCTTGTGCCCTAAAGCTGTTTTGTAACGGGCCCTCTGGACGGATGCTGCGCTGGGTCATGCCGCGTTAGATAAGGCCTGAGGGCGGGTAGCGGGGGAGAGGCGACTGCAGCGCAACCGCTCAAAGCGCTCGTGGATAAACTTTTTTGCGCCGCCGGCGCTCAAGGCCAGGAGGTCTCCCAGAGGCTCTTGCCAAGGCCACTTAGCGCACCTATACTCCGCGCCCCGAAAGCACTGCGACGCCTACAGGCACAGCGCGTAGCGAGCATGCAACCAGTCAAGTATTGGCAGCGGTAACCTGACTGCCAATCAGTAACAAGGACATCGTCATGAAGCGTACATTTCAACCAAGCGTATTGAAGCGTAAGCGTAACCATGGCTTCCGCGCACGAATGGCCACCAAAAATGGGCGAAAAGTGTTGGCCCGTCGCCGCGCCCGCGGACGTGCCCGACTGTCGGCGTAAACACTCGCCGCACGGGTCATGTTTGGCCCATGCTTAGCTTTCCCCATTCAGCCAGACTTTCAAATCCCGAGGATTACCGCCGGGTGTTTGACTCGCCCGCTTTTAAAGTCAGCAGCGCCGCGTTTTTACTGTTGGCACAACACGCCGAGAACTCTCGATCCCGGATTGGGGTCATCGTCGCCAAAAAACACGTCAAACTCGCGACCCGACGAAACCGGCTAAAGCGCCTGGTACGGGAGCAGTTCCGGCTCAACCTGTTTCACCCCAGCCTCGATCTGGTTGTCCTGGCTCGATCAGCGGCTGACAGCATGGATAACGCGCAGGTCACAAACGACTTGGAACAGCTCTGGGCCAAGCTACAAGAGAAGGCTTCCGCGTAATGATGGGGCTGCTGACATGGACCGATACCCTTGCGAGGCGCGCACTCATTCAGCTGATTAAAGGCTATCAGTTGGTGCTCAGTCCCTGGATCGGCAGAAGTTGCCGATTTACACCGACCTGCTCGCAATATGGGATTGACGCCCTCGAAAGGCACGGTACGCTTCCGGCCCTATGGCTCACGACTCGCCGATTGCTGCGTTGCCACCCTTGGTGCGAGGGAGGTTATGATCCTGTCCCGACAGACAACGCGCCGCCGCGCTCTCACTGAGGTTCAAAATGGATATCCCTCGTTATGCCCTGATTGCCGCAAGTGTTCTATTGGGCCTTATGTTGCTGGGAGAGTGGACGCGCTTCTCTGAAGACCAACACACCGCGGCGCTTCCCGCCGTTCCCATGGTTGCGCCAGCGGAAACCTATCCCAGCCCCGCACCGACTCCGAAAGCTGACAGCGACCTGCCGGTAAATGAAGACGTCGATCTTGCATCGCAGGCAGTCGCGGAAAGCGCTCGCAGTGACTCAGAGAGTGTTACCGGAGAACTCATTACCGTCCACACCGACACACTAGAAGTCATGATTGATCTCAACGGTGGTGACGTCGTCGGTACCGCGCTGAAGTCCTACCCCAAAACCCTCGCTGCACCTGATAACCCGTTCGTGTTGTTGGAGCGAAATACGCAACGCACTTACATCGCCCAGTCCGGCATCGTTGGCAGTGACGGTATCGACAGCAAAGAACGCGCCATCTATGCCAGCCAACAAACGTTTTATGAGTTGGGTGCGAGTGAGTCGTTAGAGGTGGCGCTGACTTACGCAGGCCCTAATAACCGTCTCGACGTCACCAAGCGCTTCCTGTTCACGCGCGGCAGCCACGTTGTCACGGTCGTCCATGATGTCACCAATACCTCTTCTGAAGCCGCAAACATCACACCCTTCGCACAGATAAAAAGGGACAGCACCAAAGCCCCAGCAGGCAGCGAATCCAGCATGGGGATGCAGCCCTTCCTCGGATCAGCCTTAACACAGCCAGATCAGCGCTTTGCAAAATTCGACTTCGAGGATATGGCTGAAGACCCCTTTAAAGCTGATCTCTCCGGCGGGTGGGTGGCGATGCTTCAGCACTATTTTGTATCGGCGTGGGTGCCCGACCCTGACCAGACTTATCGGTATCGCACGCGCCAAACTCAAGCGGGCTTCAACATCATTGGTTATACAGGACCCGCGATCTCGGTGGCCCCCAACGAGACCTTAAGTGTGACTAACCGGCTCTATACGGGGCCCAAACATCAGTCCGTACTATCTGACCTGGCGCCCCATCTCGATCTTGTCGTGGATTACGGTTGGCTATGGTGGATTGCGCAGCCGCTTTTTTGGTTACTGACCTTTATTCAAAGTATCGTCATTAACTGGGGCGTTGCCATCATTCTGCTGACAGTGCTGGTGAAGCTTGCCTTCTTCCAGCTCTCAGCTGCCGGCTATAAGTCTATGGCCCGAATGCGCAAGGTGCAGCCCCGCATCATGGCGATTCGCGAAGAGTATGCCAATGACAAGGCAAAACAATCACAGGCCATGATGGAGCTTTACAAAAAAGAAAAGATTAACCCCCTCGGCGGCTGTTTTCCCATCCTTGTTCAAATGCCGGTGTTTATTGCGTTGTATTGGGTTCTAATGGAATCGGTAGAACTCCGCCAAGCGCCCTTTGCGCTGTGGATCAACGATTTATCCGTGATGGACCCTTATTTCGTTCTGCCTATTCTGATGGGCGCCAGCATGTACTACATGCAAAAGCTCAATCCTGCACCGCCGGACCCGATGCAGGCGAAAATCATGCAATGGATGCCGATCGTCTTCACCTTTTTCTTCTTGTGGTTTCCGGCTGGCTTGGTTCTTTACTGGTTGTGCAACAACCTTTTATCGATGGCGCAGCAGTACATTATTAATCGCCGTATCGAGAACGGCGCCTTATAGAAAGCCGCTCAGAGATCTAGACCGGTGACAATGCTAAGTGGTGGCCTGGAGCGAGATACGATTGCAGCCATCGCAACACCCTCTGGGCGGGGAGGCGTAAGCATCATCCGGCTATCCGGGCCTGAAGCTCACTCCATAGCGAACCAGATTGCCGAAAAATCTTTGCAGGCCAGAACTCCCACCGTCTCCTCTTTTCGAGATGCGAAAGGCAACATTGTCGATGAAGGCCTGAGCCTCGTATTTAATGGCCCTGCTTCTTTCACCGGTGAAGATGTTGCGGAGCTACATGGCCATGGCGGTGTTGTCGTGACACAACTCCTGCTGCAGGCATGCCTCGACCGCGGTGCGCGATTAGCGCGTCCCGGGGAGTTCTCTGAACGCGCCTTCCTGAATAACAAACTGGACCTTACTCAGGCCGAAAGCTTGGCAGATCTTATCGATGCCCGAACCGAACAGGCAGCGAGGCAGGCTTCAGCATCTTTACGCGGTGTGTTCTCAAGCTCGGTTAACGCGCTCAACGAGAAATTCATCTCGCTAAGGGTCTACGTTGAAGCAGCGATTGATTTTCCGGAGGAAGATATCGACTTCCTGGCGGAGGGCAAGGTCAGCGAATCACTCAACGCGCTGCAAAATGAACTCTCTGACATCGTTGAACAAGCGCAGCGTGGCGCCATGATGAGCCGAGGTGCGCGAGTTGTACTTACCGGCGCACCCAATGCCGGCAAAAGCAGCCTGTTAAACCTGTTAGCCAAAAACAATGTCGCAATCGTGACGGACGTTCCAGGTACGACGCGCGATGTAATCAGAGAGTCCATTACGTTGGCGGGAATCGCCATAGATCTGTCAGACACTGCGGGCATCCGAGACGCGACTGACGCTATCGAGCAAGAGGGCATTAACCGCGCTCGAACAGAGCTCGCAGACGCCGACGTTATTGTTGAAGTGATTGACGACAGCGAATTACCGACCGCTGGCCAACCACTCCCGCCACAAAATTGTCCAATTATCCGCGTCTATAACAAGATCGATTTATCCAATCGACCCGCGGGCAGACTTCCAGAGTCACCTGCAACGCGTGTGATCAGTGAACAAGATGAAGCGGCGCCGCGCTCCTCAATCGGTATTGCCATATCCGCAGCGTCGGGGAAGGGTATTGAGTCGTTGGAGCACGCAATTGTAGAGAGCCTGGGAATGGACGATTCGGCCAGTGCCACGCCCTTTTCAGCTCGGGAGCGCCACGTCGACTGCTTGAAAAAAGCGCACACGCTCTTAAACAATGCAACAGATAGGTTCATCGCGACCGGGGCCGGTGAGCTATTGGCAGAGGATCTGCGTGATGTGCATCACACTCTGAGTACGATTACTGGGGAATTTGGATCCGATGATTTACTCGGAGAAATTTTCTCTTCCTTCTGTATCGGAAAATAACCCCACTCTGTACGTATGCCCACAAGTTAGGCACATCTTACTCATCATTCTGTCGAGTATTGTGTGTTGATTCATTTGCGCGGGACAAACTTGTTGAAAAGGCATAGAAAACACCCAAGACAGGCAGTGGACAATTTCCAGCAGGTTTTGCCAGCGCAATCCATCCCCAATGACCTCACAGAGTGCAACCGCGAAAGACCGGCTTTATCACGTGACCTATCCAGCCAATAAATTATTGAAGTATCGGCATATTTTTGGCTTAACAACAGAAATCTGCATCCCTAAAAACAACAGTATTTAAGTACTCTTTTATATACATATATTTTAAATAATAAGTTTCTAACTCTGAGCCCGCTCACTCGGTGTTGATTTCCTGATCGTCAGAATTACGAAACTCTGCGTATTACAGAGAGAACGACAGGTTTATACTCTGCCTCCTTTTTTTACCCTAATGCTTCGGTATGGTTAAGCACCCCGAACAATACGATGTGATCGTGGTTGGAGGCGGTCACGCGGGCACTGAGGCGGTTCTCGCTGCAGCGCGGGCGGGTGCGCACACCTTACTGATTACCCATGCTATCGATACCCTGGGACAGATGTCGTGCAATCCGGCAATTGGCGGTATCGGGAAAAGCCACTTGGTTCGAGAGATTGACGCCCTAGGCGGTGTCATGGCTAAAGCCACCGATCGCGCTGGCATTCAATTCCGCGTGTTGAATGCGCGTAAAGGACCCGCTGTCCGGGCTACACGTGTTCAAGCAGATCGCGTGCTCTACCGAAACGCTGTGCGCGCCGCTCTGGAAAATGCCCGCAACGTCACGATCTTCCAGGACGCGGTAGAGGATATTGTGCTGTTTGGCGAGACGGTGTCAGGTGTGATCACGCGGTCTGGTATCGCGTTTAGCGCACGCGCCGTTGTTCTGACTGCCGGCACGTTCCTCCACGGGAAGATGCACATCGGCGAGGAAAACCGGTCGGGTGGCCGGATGGGAGATCAGGCTGCGATTGGTTTGGCGGATCGTTTAAGGGAGCTTTGCCCAAGGGTTGGCCGCTTAAAGACAGGTACGCCACCACGGATTGACGCCCGATCGGTCAATTTCTCCGTGTTGACGGAGCAGTGGGGGGATGAACCCCGCCCGGTGATGTCTCTGACCGGAGATCGCAGCGATCATCCTGATCAGCGTTGCTGCTGGATCACAGAGACCAACGAGCAAACCCATGACATCATTCGGGGTGGATTGGAGCGCTCCCCTCTTTTTAGTGGCACGATCGAGGGAGTGGGGCCTCGTTACTGCCCCAGTATCGAAGACAAGATTCATCGCTTCGCTGACAAATCTTCCCATCAGATTTTTTTGGAGCCGGAAGGACTGACGTCGAATGAGTTGTATCCAAATGGCATTTCAACGTCGCTACCTTTCGATGTGCAGTTACACCTGGTTCGCTCTATCAAAGGACTGGAGGCGGCGAACATCACACGCCCCGGATACGCCATCGAGTATGACTTCTTCGATCCTCGGGATTTGTGCCACAGCCTAGAAACAAAGTCGATCCAAGGCCTGTTCTTTGCCGGGCAAATCAATGGCACGACCGGCTACGAGGAGGCGGCTGCGCAAGGACTGATTGCGGGGTTGAATGCTGCGCGCCAAACACAGGCATTGCCGGCCTGGGAGCCGCGTCGCGATGAAGCGTATCTGGGTGTCTTGGTCGACGATCTGGTGACCTTGGGAACCAACGAGCCGTATCGCATGTTCACCTCAAGAGCGGAATATCGATTACAGCTGAGGGAAGATAACGCTGATTTACGACTCACCGAGATCGGTCGTTCCCTCAATCTCGTCGAAGAAAACCAATGGCGGCAATTTAGCGACAAGCGTGACGCCATCGCTTCAGAGCAGGCGCGTTTGCAGCGGACCTTCATTCAGGCGGGCAGTGCTGAGGCGGCCGCATTGGAGACATTGTTGCCCAAACCCCTCTCCCGTGAGTACTCGATCGCAGAGTTATTAAAACGCCCCGAGCTCGATTACGTGGCGATTCGGGATGCGGCGCCTGCTGACATCGACGTACCTGATGCGGTGGCAGAGCAGGTGACGATTCAGCTGAAGTACGCGGGCTACATTGATCGCCAGCAAGAAGATATTGATCGCATTCAACGGCATGAAGCCATGCTGATTCCCGATGACCTCGACTTTATGCAAGTCGAGGGCCTGTCGAATGAAATCCGCCAAAAACTGTCGGAAACGCGCCCCAATAATCTCGCGCGCGCGGGTCGAATACCTGGCGTCACACCTGCGGCTTTGTCTTTACTGTTGGTATACCTGAAAAAGCGGGAGCTTATTGATAAGCAGCGCTCCGTAGCGCATGGCTGAGGGAGAGTCTGAGCGGCTCCTACTGGCGACGCAAACCCTTGGACTCTTTGTTTCGCCGGACCAAATAGAGCAGTTAGTGGCCTATGTAGATTTGCTGGAAAAGTGGAATCGGGCTTACAACCTCACAGCGATCAGAGATCGGCGAGACATAGTCGACCGGCATCTAATCGAGAGCCTATCGATAGCGCCTTTCTTGTCTGGTGACAGCCGGGTCGATGTAGGCACTGGCGCCGGTTTGCCGGGTATTCCCCTCGCTATTATCGAGCCCGGCGTTCACTATGTGCTGTTGGACAGTAACGGAAAAAAAACGCGCTTTTTGTCAGAGGTGAAAAGGGCGCTGGCTTTAACTAACATCATCGTTGAAACCACTAGAGTCGAATCTTGGCGGCCAGGTCGCCATTTTGACGCTGTGGTTACCCGCGCTTTTGCTGATTTGGGAACAACCCTAGAGAGGGTTGATCACTTGATGGGCTCGCAGGGTATGCTTTTCGCCATGAAGACAGAAAGCGTCAGTAAGGAAGTCGCAGAAATGCCGCCGAACACAGAGCATGTTGCGAGCTGGGATATATCTGTTCCGGGCCGTGACTGGCCCTTTCAACTTCTGGCGATCAGGCGACTACGTGGAGAGGATGTGTGAAGGTGATAGCTGTCGCCAATCAAAAAGGCGGCGTCGGAAAAACCACAACGAGCGTTAACTTGTCCGCTGCGCTGGCAGCCATGGATAAGCGCGTGCTGTTAATCGATCTGGATCCGCAGGGAAACGCCACGGTGTCTGTTGGCCTGAACAAAGCTGAGCTGGGTGCCACAGCATTTGAGCTTCTGGTGGAACAACAGCCGCTGTCATCGGTTGTCACATCGATCGATACGCTGAGGATGGATTGCCTGCCGGCCGATGGGGACTTAACCGCGGCGGAAGTTGCGCTATTGTCTGCGGAAGACCGTGAGCAGCGTCTAAAAGCCGCGCTTGATGAGGGATCGGCGCGATATGACTTCGTGATTATCGATTGCCCCCCGTCATTGAACATGTTGACGCTCAATGCTTTGGTCGCCGCGAACTCGGTGTTGATCACTATGCAGTGCGAGTACTTCGCACTTGAGGGCCTCTCTGCGCTGATGGAGACCATCAATACGGTTCGCCAAACCGTCAATCCCGCGCTGCACATTGAGGGTATTTTGCGAACGCTATATGACCCCAGAAACGCGCTGACCAATGAAGTGTCAGAGCAGCTGCACCAGCATTTTGAAGGATTGGTTTACCGCACAGTGATTCCGCGTAACGTTCGCCTGGCCGAAGCGCCCAGCCATGGTGTCCCGGGCATCGTATATGATCGCCTCTCAAGGGGGTCCACTGCCTACATGGCGCTGGCTGGTGAATTCATGCGCAGACAAGAGCAGAGTCAGAGGGGAGCCAGTTAATGGCGCAAAAGCGAAAGCTGAATAGAGGTCTTGAGGCGCTCCTGGGCTCTGGGTTGTTGAACACCCCCCAAGGCGAGGCGACGCAGGCCGCGCCCACTAGCGACGCGGCTTTAGCCACATCCCAAAACAGCTTGCCGGTAGAAAAACTACAGCGCGGCGAGTTTCAACCGCGGAGAGAATTCGATAAGGAAGCGCTGCAAACCCTGGCCGATAGCATTACCGCGCAAGGGATCTTGCAGCCGGTCGTGGTTCGACCGCTCGATGCAGATCGTTTTGAGATTTTGTCTGGTGAGCGCCGATGGCGGGCCGCACAGCTAGCAGGCCTTGATCATGTCCCGGTTGTCGTCAAAGACGTTACAGATGAAGCCGCCATTGCGATCGGCTTAATCGAAAACATCCAGCGGGAAGATCTGAACCCAGTGGAAGAAGGGCTGGGTCTTAAGCGGTTACAAGACGAGTTTGGGTTGAACCAAGAGCAGGTCGCTAAGGCCGTTGGACGCTCTCGCTCTGCCGTCGCCAATTTGCTCAGGTTGCTACACCTCGAAAAGGAGGTCTTGTCGATGCTCGAGCGAGGTGAACTCGACACCGGGCACGCGAAGGTGTTGTTGGCGTTATCGGGTGGAGATCAGGTGCGGGCCGCACGCAGTGTGATCAAAAAGGGTCTTTCAGTGCGCCAAACCGAGGCGCTGGTGAAAGGTTGGAGCACGCCGGACCAGCCGCCCGTCGCGCCTGATCCGAACATTAGCCGTTTGGAAAAAGACCTGAGTACCCGCCTCGGGGCGAAAGTACGCATTCAGCACCAACAAAATGGGCGGGGCCGCTTAGAGGTTCATTACACCAGCTTGGACGAGCTGGATGGCGTTCTGAAGAAAATCCAGTAAATCCCATGTATTGAAGGGTTTAGGCCTTTCCTCTAAACTCCGACCCGCATGAAAGGGGGGCTGGGTTTACCTTGGCCAAATTAAACGCCTCTGCGCCTTTCGCGATGACACGAACGCACCTTTTGAGTGTGGTGACGTCGACGGCAGCAATCGTTCTCGGGTTGGCGTTATTGGCTGGTTTCTTGCGGGGTCCGCAGACCTTTTTCGACATTGTGCTGGGCGGCGCCGTGGTGCTGTTGCCCACGTTGTGGGTGGCGGTGAGCGTGACCTCGGGTCGCTCCGTTGTCAGCCCCGCTTTAATAGGCCTTGCTCGATACACTTTGGCAGGGATTGGGTTCGCGGCCCTGTTTGCGCTGCGGCCAAGTAGTGAGCCGCTTCCGGTATTGGTCGGAAGCATGGCGTCACTGGTGTTGCCGTCTGCGCTGTTGATGTGGCGTCAGAGATAGGCCGACCCGCCGCGCCAGACTAACGCCACGGCGTTTTTCAGGCGGGAGCCAGACGCGGGGCGTAGGGCAATAAGCAGCGGAGACTGCGAATAAAGATTAATGAGGGTGAGGAGTTAAACACAG
Source organism: Halieaceae bacterium (assembly GCA_002721785.1). Classification (GTDB taxonomy): domain Bacteria; phylum Pseudomonadota; class Gammaproteobacteria; order Pseudomonadales; family Halieaceae; genus Luminiphilus. The sequence goes on along the minus strand of PBLO01000010.1, from coordinate 16,531 downwards.
ACCATGGCGGCGAACGGCGACAGTCAGACCGTATCCGAATATATCGTCCATCACCTGACGAACTTGACCTATGGCAAGTTGCCGGAAGGGTTCGAGCGTTATGACGGTAGCGTTGTGGGTGCAGGTGGTCAGTGGACCATGGCCCATGGGGCGGACGAAATCACCGCCATGGGCTTCAATGCCATCCATGTCGACTCCATGATTTGGTCGGTCGGTTTGGGGCTGATTTTTTGCTGGTTGTTCCGCCGCGTGGCGGTCCGAGCCACAGCAGGCGTTCCGAGCGGCATGGTGAACTTCATTGAGATGGTTGTTGAGTTCGTTGATGGCACGGTGAAAGACACGTTCCATGGGCGCAATCCCTTGATTGCCCCGCTAGCGCTCACCATATTTGTGTGGGTCTTCTTGATGAATTTGATGGACCTTATCCCGGTCGACCTTATCCCGCATTCCCTCATGCTTGCGGGTGTTGAATACCAAAAGATCGTTCCTTCTACAGACCCCAATATCACGATGGGCATGGCGATTGGCGTGTTTGTGCTGATGCTTTTTTATTCCATCAAGGTTAAGGGCTTTGGCTTTGTGAAAGAGCTCACGCTGAACCCCTTTAATCATCCGCTTTTTATCCCCGTGAATCTGTTCATGGAGGTTGTGGGGCTGTTGGCCAAACCGTTCTCCCTCGGATTGCGGTTGTTCGGCAACATGTACGCGGGCGAGATGATTTTTATTTTGATTGCAGCACTCTTCAGTGTCGGTGTGTTCTGGATGTTACCGGCGGCGTTGCTACAAATAGGCTGGGCGATCTTCCACATTCTGGTGATTACACTTCAGGCTTTTATTTTTATGGTTTTGACGATCGTGTACCTCAGCATGGCGCATGAAGACCATTAATTTTTGATTGACGAAGAACTTCAGGAGACAACCATGGAAATGATTTACGTTGCCGCCGCCATCATGATGGGCCTGGGTGGAATGGGCGCCGCGATCGGCGTTGGCATTCTCGGCGGGAAATTGATTGAGGGCTCTGCCCGTCAGCCCGAGCTGGCCCCTAAGCTTCAAGGAACCTTCTTCCTTGGCGCTGGCCTGGTGGACGCGATTCCGATTATTGGTGTGGGTATCGCCATGTACCTGATCTTTGTGGTCGCGGGTTAAGACACCTCTCTGACAGCGGGGGCAGGCTAGTTACCCGTTCCCGGCACAACAGGAGCAAAGAGTGAACATTAATCTCACGCTGATTGGACAGCTAATTGCCTTTGTGGCGTTTGTTGCCTTCTGTATGCGCTACGTATGGCCGCCGATCGCCGGCGCCATGGCTGAGCGGCAAAACAAAATTGCTGACGGTCTGGCTGCCGCTGACCGTGCGGGGCACGACCTTGAAGTGGCAAAGCAACAGGCCGAGGAGCAACTCGCTGATGCCAAGCGCGAAGCCGCCGGCATCATTGAGGCAGCCAACAAGCGCGCACAAGCTGTGGTTGAGGAAGCCAAAGAGGCCGCGTCCGCTGAGGCTGAGCGCGTCAAGGCTGCAGCAGCTGCCGAGATCGAGCAAGAGCGCGCCCGCGCTCAAGAGCAGCTCATGACACAGGTCAGCAGTTTGGCGCTTGCAGGGGCGGAAAAAATTCTCGGGGCTGAGATCGATGCCGATAAACACGCCGACCTGCTAAAGGGTTTGGCGGCGGAGTCTTGATCAATGATTGAACCCACCACGCTTGCTAGGCCCTATGCGCGTGCGGCGTTCGAGCACGCGCGTGGTGCAGACCAGCTCTCTGAGTGGCAGGGCGCCTTGGCGGAGCTCGCCACGATTTCGGCTGATGACAAAGTCGCAGCCGCGATGAGAGACCCCAATCAAACCGCCGCCCAGCGAGCGTCAACGTTGGCAACATTGGTGGGCGACGGTTTGCCGCAGGCGGTGGGCAATTTGCTGGCAATCATGTCAGACAATGGCCGCTTATCGTTGCTGCCAGAGGTGTCGGCTATTTTTGATCAGCTGAAGCAGGCGGTCGAGAGCACCATTGCAGTGCATGTGACCTCTGCGTACCCACTTAGCGACACCGAAACACAAACACTTTCTGAAACGATGCAGGCCAAGCTCAACCGCAGCATTACCCTGACATCGGAAGCCGACCCCTCACTCCTGGGGGGAGCACTCATTCGAGCCGACGATCTGGTGATCGACGGTTCCGTTCGCGGCCGCCTGAATAAGCTGGCGGGCACGCTGACCCAATGACAGAGGACTAGGTCATGCAACAGCTCAACCCCTCGGAAATTAGCGACCTTATCAAGCAGCGGATAGACCAGCTTGAAGTCGTTTCGCAGGCCACCAATGAGGGCACCATTGTCTCCGTTACCGACGGCATTATCCGTATTCACGGCCTCACTGAAGTCCAGTACGGAGAGATGATCGAGTTTGAGGGCAGTGTGTTTGGTCTCGCACTCAACCTCGAGCGCGACTCTGTCGGTGCCGTAGTGCTGGGCGATTACAAACAGCTGGCGGAAGGCCAAACCTGTCGTTGCACCGGGCGGATTCTCGAAGTGCCAGTGGGCCCAGAGCTTCAGGGCCGCGTGGTGGATTCCCTTGGTAACCCAATTGATGGGAAAGGCGCTATCGAGACCAAAATGACCGACGCGATCGAAAAAATCGCACCGGGCGTTATTGCACGGCAGTCTGTAGATCAGCCCGTGCAGATTGGCCTAAAAGCCATTGATGCGATGGTGCCGATTGGCCGCGGTCAGCGAGAGCTGATCATTGGTGATCGACAGGTGGGCAAGACGGCCATCGCTGTCGACGCCATCATTAACCAGAAAGGCACAGGCATTAAGTGCATCTATGTTGCGGTCGGGCAGAAGGCCTCGTCCGTTGCGTCAGTGGTCCGAAAGCTTGAAGAGCACGGTGCGATGGAGCACACCATTGTGGTAGCGGCCAACGCTTCTGACCCCGCAGCCATGCAGTATTTGGCTCCCTTTGCTGGGTGCACCATGGGGGAGTACTACCGCGACCGTGGTGAGGATGCGCTGATTATTTATGACGATCTGTCCAAGCAGGCGGTTGCCTACCGACAGATCTCCCTGCTTCTGCGCCGACCCCCGGGTCGAGAGGCCTACCCCGGTGACGTGTTCTATCTTCACTCGCGTCTGCTCGAGCGCGCTGCGCGCGTCAACGCTGATTATGTTGAGCAGTTCACTGATGGCGCCGTGAAAGGGCAAACAGGTTCGTTGACTGCCTTGCCCGTCATCGAAACGCAAGCGGGCGACGTATCGGCGTTTGTCCCGACTAATGTGATCTCGATTACAGATGGTCAGATCTTCCTGGAAGCTGACATGTTCAACGCCGGCGTGCGCCCTGCGATGAATGCGGGTATTTCGGTCTCGCGTGTAGGTGGTGCCGCGCAAACCAAGATTGTGAAAAAGCTGTCGGGCGGTATCCGAACAGCGCTGGCGCAGTATCGTGAGCTGGCTGCGTTTTCGCAGTTTGCGTCGGATCTCGATGACGCGACCAAGGCGCAGTTGGAGCATGGAGAGCGCATTACTGAGCTGATGAAACAGAAACAGTACGCCCCGCTCTCTATTGCTGAAATGGGAGTGTTGCTGTACGCGGGTAACGAGGGTTATCTGCAAGATGTAGAGGTCGCCAAGATCGGTGATTTCGAGTCCGCGCTATTGGGTTACATGCGAGCGGAGTGTGGCGATGTGATGCAGGCCATTGAGGCTGATGGTGGTTGGGACGATGATCGCGAAGCGGCGTTCAAGTCAGCGATCGAAACCTTCAAATCGACCCAAACCTGGTAATAGCAGATGGCCGTCGGCAAGGAAATCCGCACCAAGATCTCGAGTATTCAAAGTACTCAAAAGATCACCAGTGCCATGGAAATGGTGGCGGCAAGCAAGATGCGCCGCGCTCAGGACCGGATGGAGCTGGGCAAACCCTACGCGCAGCGCATGCGGGCGGTAGTCGGCCACATTGCCAACTCCACACCAGAATATCGCCACGCCTATATGCGAGAGCGAGAGGTCAAGCGGGCCGGATATATCATTGTCTCTACCGACCGTGGTCTGTGTGGCGGCCTCAATATCAACCTGTTCAAGGCGGCTATTCAGTCAATGAAGGCCCAGCAGGACGACGGTGTAGAAGTCGAGTTATGCCTGGTTGGAGCCAAGTCCGCTGGCTTCTTCGCGAGTGTGGGTGGCAACGTAACGGCTTCAGTGAGAGATCTCGGCGAAGAGCCTTCGCTTGAAGACTTGATCGGTGGCGTGAAGACGACGCTCGACGCTTACACCGAGGGGCGCATCGACGCGCTTTACCTTGCGAGCAACGAATTTGTTAACACCATGACTCAGGCGCCGCAGGTGGAGCAGCTGCTGCCGCTCAAGGCGGAAGAGACAGATTCTTTGTCCCACCACTGGGACTACATCTATGAGCCCGATGCGCGTGAATTGTTGGATGCGTTGATGGTTCGGTACATCGAATCACAGGTTTACCAGGCGGTCGTTGAGAACGGTGCCTGCGAGCAAGCGGCGCGCATGATTGCGATGAAGAATGCGACAGATAACGCTGGCGAGCTGATCGAAGAATTGCAGTTGGTTTACAACAAAGCCAGGCAGGCTGCGATCACGCAAGAGCTGGCTGAGATAGTGGGTGGTGCCGCAGCGATTGGCTAGCGGGCGCCCGGGTTAGAACAGAATAGGCAGCGACCCGTCGCTGCGCAGGTTAAGTAACGAGGACCGGAAAATGAGTAGCGGAAAGGTCGTACAGGTTATTGGTGCCGTCATCGACGTGGAGTTTCCCCGAGACAGCGTGCCGCAGGTGTATGACGCACTGACGGTGGGTGAGAAAGGTTTGACGCTCGAAGTGCAGCAACAGCTGGGTGACGGCGTCGTCCGTGCGATTGCAATGGGCCCCTCCGAAGGCGTCAGCCGCGGTTTGAGCGTTGAGAATACTGGCGCGCCCATCTCGGTTCCTGTGGGGACGGAGACGCTGGGTCGCATTATGGATGTACTGGGCAATCCTATTGACGAGAAGGGTCCCATTGGGGAGCAAGAACGTTCCGCTATTCACCGCGCGGCGCCGACCTACGAAGAGCTCGCTGCGTCAGATGACCTCCTCGAAACGGGCATCAAGGTAATCGATCTGGTTTGCCCGTTTGCCAAGGGCGGTAAGGTCGGTCTGTTCGGGGGCGCCGGTGTCGGCAAGACCGTAAACATGATGGAGCTTATTAACAACATCGCCACCGAGCACTCAGGCCTCTCGGTCTTTGCGGGGGTGGGTGAGCGAACACGGGAAGGAAATGACTTCTACTACGAGATGCAGGAATCCGGCGTCGTGAATGTGGAAGAGATGGACAAGTCTAAGGTGGCGATGGTCTATGGCCAGATGAATGAGCCGCCCGGTAACCGCCTCCGCGTGGCACTGACTGGCTTGACCATGGCTGAGAAGTTCCGCGATGAAGGGCGAGACGTTCTGTTGTTCGTCGACAATATCTATCGTTACACGCTCGCGGGTACCGAAGTATCGGCACTACTAGGCCGCATGCCCTCTGCGGTTGGCTACCAGCCGACACTGGCGGAGGAGATGGGTGTACTACAGGAGCGCATCACGTCTACCAAGACCGGGTCGATCACTTCGATTCAGGCGGTTTATGTACCGGCGGATGACCTGACTGACCCCTCACCTGCGACCACCTTCGCCCACCTTGATTCAACCGTGGTGCTGAGTCGTGATATCGCCGCTAAGGGTATTTACCCTGCGGTAGACCCGCTCGATTCGACTTCTCGTCAGCTCGATCCTTTGATCATTGGTCAGGATCACTACGAGGTCGCGCGGGGCGTACAAACTGTTCTGCAGCGTTATAAAGAGCTGAAGGACATCATCGCGATTCTGGGTATGGACGAGCTTTCTGAGGAAGACAAGCTGATTGTGGCGCGAGCCAGAAAGATTGAACGCTTCCTGTCGCAGCCTTTCCACGTGGCAGAAGTCTTTACAGGCTCACCCGGCATCTATGTATCACTAAAAGATACCATTGCCGGCTTTAAAGGCATCCTCGCTGGTGAGTATGACCACCTACCTGAGCAGGCGTTTTACATGGTTGGCTCGATTGAGCAGGCAGTCGAGAAGGCCGCCAAGCTGTAAGTTTGGCGGGAGACTGAGAAATGGCTACGACCATGCAGTGTGACATCGTAAGTGCTGAGGCCCAGATCTACTCGGGCGCAGTAGAGCTTCTGGTCGCGACCGGCATTGAGGGTGAACTCGGCGTGTGTTTTGGACACGCCGCACTGCTGACTCGACTGATTCCTGGGCCTATCCGCGTTGTCGAGGCAGGCGGAGAAGAGCAGGTCTATTACGCGTCGGGTGGTTTCATCGAAGTGCAAGGCGATGTCGTTACAGTGCTGGCGGATACAGCGGTGCGCGCTGATGACATCGATGAGGCGGCGGCGGAAACGGCACGCAAGGACGCCGAAGAAGCCTTGGCAAATCAACAGGGCGAAATCGATTACGGCCGAGCCTCGGCCCAGCTAGCCGAGGCCACGGCGCAATTAGCGGCTTTGCGCAAATTGAAGAACCGTGTCGGACGCGGTTAATCGCGCCAACCCCACTAAATAAAGGCTAATTTTGGTGTTTGTTTGCGCATCGGTGTGCCGGTGCTTGCAAACTGCCTGTGGTTGTCAATGATGACCCTTCCCTAGCCGCTTGAGCGGACACCCGCATGCTGGAAGTGATTATTTTGGCCGCCGGACAGGGCAGCCGGATGCAATCCTCGCTGCCCAAAGTGCTGCATACCCTTGCCGGGCAGCCGTTGGTAGCGCATGTGTTGCAGACAGCGCGCCAGATCATGGCCGATGCCATCCACGTGGTCGTTGGGCACGGTGCTCAGGCGGTGAAAGCGGCGGTGGCGGCGCCTGATGTGCAGTGTCATCTGCAGGCTGAACAGCGCGGTACGGGGCATGCTGTAGCGCAGGCTATTGGGGCCTGTGACCCCAATAGCACAGTCCTGGTGCTGTTTGGCGATGTCCCCCTGATTTCCAAAGCAGTTTTGACAGATGTGGTCGCCGCGAGTGCATCCGGCGTTGCCATGCTGTCTGCGTACCTTGAAGATCCTACCGGTTACGGACGTGTCGTCCGCGATCAAGACGGCGAGTTCACGGCCGTTGTAGAAGAAAAAGATGCCTCGCCAGAGCAGCGCAGGCTGCAAGAGATCAACACCGGCGTTTTGGCCGCAAACGCTGAGAAATTAGCGGCATGGCTCGGTCGAGTTGATAACCACAACGCCCAATCAGAATACTATTTACCCGATGTACTCAGATTGGCGCGGGAGGATGGTGTGCCGGTCACGGTGGCGTGTTCGGATAATGATTTCAATGTTCAGGGCGTCAACACACCTCAGCAACTTGAGGCATTGGAGCGCAGACATCAGCAGGTATTGGCCGACGAGCTCATGACGGGAGGTGTTTTGATCGCCGACCGGTCTCGATTGGATGTTCGTGGTCGTCTGCAGTGTGGGCGTGATGTCAGTATCGATGTAAACGTTATCTTCGAAGGTGACGTCGCGTTGGGTGACGGCGTCTCGATCGGCGCGAACTGTATGGTGCGCGACGCAGCAATTGGCGCAGGCGCGCAGATTTTGCCTTTCTCTCATGTTGAGGGTGCAGAGGTTCAAGCGGGCGCTGTGATTGGGCCCTATGCGCGACTCCGCCCCGGTGCGGTGATTGGCGAGCAGGCCAAGGTGGGAAACTTTGTTGAAGTGAAGAACGCGCGGTTGGGCTTTGCGGCTAAAGCCAATCATTTGGCATACCTTGGTGATGCCGATATCGGCGAGCACTCTAACGTCGGTGCTGGCACGATTACCTGCAATTACGACGGCGCCAACAAGCATCGCACCACGCTGGGAGAAAACGTCTTCGTGGGTTCGAACAGCACCTTAGTGGCGCCCGTGACGATTGAGTCGGGTGGGTTTGTTGCGGCAGGCTCAACGGTCACCAGCGATGTGGCACCCGATCAGTTAGCTGTAGCGCGAGGACGCCAACGCAACATCGACGGTTGGCGCCGTCCTACCAAGTCTGGAGACGCTGACTAATGTGCGGCATCGTTGCTGTCACCGCGCAGCGGGATTGTAGCGAGATTTTACTCGAGGGTTTGCGCCGACTGGAGTACAGAGGGTACGACTCCGCCGGTTTTGCATTGGTAGATCGCCAGGGCAAGCTGTCTAGCCACAAATGCCTCGGCCGTGTTGCGGCACTTGAGGACGCACAGCACACCTCACCGATACAGGGCGGCACGGGTATCGCCCATACGCGTTGGGCGACGCATGGCGAACCCTCCGTGATCAACGCACACCCCCACGTGATTAACGAGCGTATAGCAGTAGTCCACAACGGCATTATCGAGAACCATGCTGAGCTACGCGAACAGTTGGCGCAGTCAGGCCGTGCCTGTATTTCCCAGACGGATACCGAGGTTGTGGCGCAACTGATTGAGTTGGCCGTCACCGCTGGGGCGCCGCTTCTTGATGCAGTGCACCAAGTACTCCCAAGGCTCCAAGGCGCCTACGCGCTGGCCATCGTTGATCGACAAGCGCCAGATACCGTTGTCGTCGCGCGGCAGGGTAGCCCGCTGGTTCTGGGAATCGGTATTGGAGAGCATTTTGCGGGTTCTGACACGCTTGCACTGAGATCCGTCACCGACACGTTTATTTACCTCGAGGACGGTGATACGGCGGAGTTGTCTGCTGCTTCCTACCGAATTCTTGATGCCTCCGGTGCCGCGGTCGAGAGGGTACCGACGCGGCTTGCGCTGCAGGCTGATGATGAGGGTTTGGGTGATCACGAACACTACATGCTCAAAGAGATATTTGAGCAGCCTGATCGTCTGCGCGACACGATCGGTCAGAGCGCTGCCGGTGATGACGCGTTTGGCGCAATGGCGCCCGCCATTTTTCCCAACGTCGCGGCCGTTCAGATTTTGGCATGTGGCACGAGCTATCACGCAGGCTTGGTTGCAAAACATTGGATTGAGTCCTTGGCCGGTTTGCCCTGTCAGGTCGAGGTGGCGTCAGAGTTTCGTTATCGCGATTCGGTGACCCTTCCCAACACGCTGGTTGTGGGGATCTCCCAGTCTGGTGAAACGGCAGACACACTCGCGGCGCTTGAGCACATCGATGGCGCGCGCGTGTTGGCGCGGTTGGCGATCTGCAATGTTGATCACAGCGCGATGGTGCGGGCATGTGAGCTGGTCTATTTGACTCAGGCCGGTGCCGAAATTGGCGTGGCCTCCACAAAAGCGTTCACTACACAGCTGGCGGCGTTTCTTTATCTGACATTGTGTCTCGCCCGACACCACTCGCCCAATGACAAGCTGGAGTCCGATATCAAGGCGGCGCTGGAGGAAATGCCGGCTGCGGTCGAGGCCGTGCTGGCTCGCGACACAGAGATCAAAGCGCTGTCACATCACTTCACCAATAAACATCATGCGCTGTTCTTGGGCCGGGGTATCTACCATCCAATTGCGATGGAAGGCGCGCTGAAGCTGAAAGAGATTTCTTATATTCACGCTGAGGCATATCCAGCTGGTGAGCTGAAGCATGGTCCCCTGGCGCTGGTCGATGAAGACATGCCGGTCGTGGCGGTTGCACCAGATGACAAATTGATGGAAAAGCTTCGCTCAAATCTTGAGGAGGTCCGTGCCCGTGGTGGACAGCTTTTTGTTTTTGCGAGTGAAAACGCGGGTTACCAATCAGGCGAAGGCTGTGAGGTATTGGAAATACCATCGTGTAGCCCATTAGCAGGGCCTGTTGTCTATACCGTAGCGCTACAGATTCTGTCTTATCACGTCGCGGTGGCGCGAGGGACTGACGTTGATAAGCCGCGTAACCTCGCCAAAAGCGTCACGGTAGAGTAGGTTTGGTTGTACCGGTTTATAAATCTTAGAAAAGAATTGAAATTATGAGTGAAGACAAAAAATCAACTAAAAGTAGTAANTTCATGTTGTGGTTTGTNATCATCTTTATGATGTTTATGTATTGGTGGTTTCTTAATAGATGAGAACCAAAGAAACATTAAAAACAAGTACATCCAATTCAACTTCGTCACGGTGGAATAGGCAGGGTGAGTCATCTCGGCCGCACAGGTGCGTGGATCGGTGTTGGGACAGCCATTGGCGCTGCGCTGTTCATCCTGACCCGGGAGCCGGTTTGGATCGGGGTGGGTGTCGCAGTGGGCGCGGGACTTGATTGGCGAAAACCCAAAAGCCGACATTCAGATCAAGAAAATTCGGATTAACAGCACTCTTGGGTAAGGCACCAAGAGTCAGATACCCAAAATAGCCATCGCGCTATTTCACGTCGTAGCAGGCGCTGCTCTAAGAATGGGTTTTATGGCACCAGCTTGCCACTGTCGGCGCTACCGACTGTGACAGCTGGTATCCCCCCGATTAGTCGGGATTGGCTGCCTTGTATGCTTTGATTGCTGAGTTGAAGTCAGCGGCTACCTGCTCTTCACGCGAGACGGCAGCGTTGTAGTCGGCCGCGGCCAGCGCATAGCGCTCCTTGGCGCTCTCGTCACCTTCGTCAATGGACGCTTGTTCTGCCGACATTTGGTTGTCTACGCACTCCAAGTACTCTGCGTTGGCAGCTTGAAAGGCCTTGACCTCGCCTTGTGCGGCAATCATTTCTTCCAGTGTCGAGCTGCCGCCATCAGGGCTCGGGGGCGCGACGGGCGCATCACAAGCCTGAGCGGCGCCCAATGGTGCCAGCGTCAGCGCCAGAAGGAGGGAGGCAGTTTGAGTTTTCATTTTGATTTCCTCGTTATGATGAAGACGACCTGTTGTCACGTTTTGGTCCCCGATCTCGCTGGACGGCACAACACGCAACGCAGTATCGACCTAGTTCAGACTCGACGTTATACCAACGAATGTCATCCGACGGAACCGCCAATCTCGCGATTCAGCCTGATCTCGATTTCTGCTGATTCAGTCCATTCCGTTACACTGCGCGCATGGACGTTTCCGATATTTTAAGCCCCCTCAACACCGCCCAACGTGAGGCGGTGACGGCCTCTACCGGTAATCTGTTGGTTCTGGCCGGGGCGGGCTCGGGTAAAACCCGTGTGTTGGTGCACCGTATTGCGTGGCTGATCCGAGCCGAAGGTTTTTCAGCGCATTCTGTGCTGGCCGTGACCTTCACCAACAAAGCCGCGAGAGAGATGCGTGGCCGTATCGAGGATATGCTGCAGATGCCGACCCATGGACTGTGGGTGGGTACCTTCCACGGCTTAGCGCACCGGCTCCTGAAGGCACATTGGCGTGAAGCCGGCCTGCCCCAGCAATTTCAGATTCTCGACAGCGACGATCAGCTCAGGGTGGTGAAGCGGATCTGTCGGGAGCTGGATCTCGACGAGTCGCGATGGCCACCCAAGCAGGCTCAATGGTTTATCAACGGACAGAAAGATGAGGGCCTGCGCGCTCGCCATGTTGAGGCACCGGAGGGCGATTTATATGCCAAGACCATGGTGCGTATTTATGTCGCCTATGAAGAAACCTGTGAACGCGGCGGGCTTGTTGACTTTGCAGAGCTGCTCCTGCGCGCGCATGAGCTGTGGCTGAAATCGCCCGAGACGCTGCAACACTACCAACAGCGGTTTAAGACCATCTTGGTAGATGAGTTTCAGGATACCAACACTATTCAATACGCCTGGCTGAGGGTGCTTGCGGGCCAGAGTATTCCGGTTGTTGCAGTGGGTGACGACGATCAGTCCATTTACGGCTGGCGCGGTGCGCGCGTCGAAAACATCCAGCGGTTCGGNGAGGACTTTAAGCAAACAGAAACNGTTCGTCTGGAACAGAACTATCGCTCCACCGAGATCATTCTGGAAGCGGCCAACGGNCTGATTGCCCGCAATGCGGGGCGGTTGGGTAAGAGTCTGTGGACGGAGGGGGANCGTGGCGACCCCATCACNTTGTATGCGGGNTTNAACGAACAGGACGAGGCGCGTTACATCGTNGAGCAGGCCGANNCCTGGTTTGGCGANGGCAACCCTCGCCGNTCTATNGCTATCTTGTATCGNTCCAANGCCCANTCNCGGGTGCTGGAAGAGGCGNTGTTGCGAGANGGAATTCCCTACCGNATCTATGGNGGCCAGCGNTTCTACGAGCGCCTTGAAATTCGCAATGCNCTCGCCTACCTCAGACTGGCACAAACCCGNGANGACGACCCNGCGCTTGAGCGCGTGTTGAATACACCGCCCCGTGGCATTGGCNGCAAAACCGTAGAAAAACTNCGAGAGGTGGCNCGTGCTGATCANGTANCGATGTGGCAAGCCATTCATCGNACTCGCGAACAGAGCNTACTCCCCGCNAGNGCATTNACGGCGCTNGGCAACTTTCAGGCNCTNATCGAAGACCTCGACCGNTCTTCCGAGACGCTCCCGCTCGATGNGCTNACCGAACACGTTATCGAAGTGACGGGATTGCTGGATTTTCATCGNTCAGAAAAAGGCGAGCGAGGGCAGGCCCGNGTTGAAAACCTGCAGGAATTGGTCACTGCCACGCGAATGTTTGANCCTGAGNACGAGGAGATCTCGCCGCTTCANGCGTTTCTGGATAGCGCGGCCCTCGACGCNGGAGAGGGTCAGGCTGACCCTTANGAGGACAGCATCCAAATGATGACGCTGCACTCGGCGAAGGGCCTCGAGTTTCCGCTGGTNTTTATTGCTGGCATGGAGGAAAACCTCTTNCCGCATCANATGTCNCTTGAAGAGCCNGGCCGACTCGAGGAGGAGCGNCGCTTGGCCTACGTCGGTATTACNCGCGCCATGAAGAAGCTGGTCGTCACCTANGCCGAAAATCGCCGNCTNCATGGCAGCGACATGTACAACACGCCATCNCGNTTNATTCGAGAGATTCCANGNNATTTGATTGANGAAGTCCGCCTNAACGGGTCNGTNTCCAGGCCCNTGGGTTCACTTGCGCGCGGCTCGTTGNCTGAGCCACCGCCNGAAGGNATTGATCTCGGCAGACGCGTCATACATCANGTCTTTGGTGAGGGCGTTGTCACCCAGTTNGAGGGNCAGGGNAGTAATGCCCGGGTTGAGGTGAGCTTCNGNGAAGGNAGCAANTGGCTTGTGCTTCAATANGCCAATNTGACGGTGCTCTGAGGAGTCGCGATGCGTGAAAAACAGATTTTGCCGGTCGCTGTTATCGGTTTGACGGCGATGCTGGTCGCGGTAGTGGCGCTGTGGACNCTNGATCGTGTTGAGGNNANNNGCNNTACNGCCNTNNCTGNGTCAGGCCCGGNAGACGTCATNGANTGGAAGTTAGTCACNACNTGGCCCAAGGGATTNCCGGGCCTGGGNGCCGCGCCAGAAAATTTTGCGCNTCGNGTGAATGAGGCATCGGGTGGGCGANTGCGCATCAAGGTGTTTGGCGCNGGNGAAATTGTCCCGGCCTTTGAGGTTTTTGANGCGGTNTCCAGAGGCGTGGCGGAGGCAGGACACGGTGCGTCCTATTACTGGAAAGGCAAGATTCCCGCTTCAGTGTTTTACACGGCGGTGCCNTTCGGCATGACNGCGCAGGAGGCGAACGGNTGGCTCCACTATGGTGGCGGCCTCGAGCTNTGGCGAGAGCTTTACGCACCCTTCGGTGTGGTNCCGTTTGCNGGGGGNAGCACCGGNGTTCAAATGGCNGGCTGGTTCAATATTCGGNTGAATGANCGCACCGACTTGGACGGNCTTAAAATGCGNATACCCGGCCTCGCGGGTGAAGTGTTTGANGCNGCTGGCGGCTCCGCGGTGCGTATAGCGGGCGGGGAGGTCTACACATCAATGCAGACGGGTGTGATTGACGCNGTGGAATGGGTNGGCCCCTANAACGATCGCACGCTCGGGTTGATGGAGGTCGGTGAGTACTACTATTACCCNGGATGGCANGAGCCGGGTGCGATGCTNGAGACCATCGTTAACGCNGACGCATTGGCTNCGTTACCGGCGGATTTGCAGGCGATTGTGCAGGTTGCCGCTCGGGCTACGAACACCGACATGCTCGACGACTTCACCGCTAACAANAGTGAATCGNTACAGATTCTGTTGCGCGAATTCGACACTGAAGTCCTGCCCTTACCAGATGATGTCATGGCTGCTTTATACGAAAGCAGTCAGGTGGCGATTCAAGCGCTCGTGAATTCCGACCCGATGGCGAAAAAAATCGCGGCTTCATACTTTGATTTTGCGCAGAAGGTGCGGACGTATCATGAGATCTCCGAGCGCGGATACTTGAACGCGCGCGACCGATTGTTGCCGCCGGTNTCGCTTACTGCGGAATCGGTCGAGTGAGCTTGTTCTCGTCAATGGCNACGTAAATAAANTCACCCTCGGTGACTTTGAGGGGTTCGCCGTCGTGTTTGGCGTTNATCCACACCTCNACCAAAATNCGAACGGAGCTNCGGCCNGTTTCCAGNACGTCGCAGTAACAGCTGACCACTGCGCCGACGTGCACCGGNGTCAGAAACGACATNCCTTCAATGGCTACGGTGGCNACACGCCCCTCGGCGAGCTCNGAGGCGGTGATACTCCCGGCNAGATCCATTTGNGACAGTAGCCAACCACCGAAAATATCGCCATTGGCATTGGTGTCTTTGGGCATCGCAATNGTTTGCAAGGCCAGCTCACCAAAAGGCAGTGGACTGGTATCAAGCTCCTNTANAGACATACCGGGCTCCTCNTCAGTANGCGCTGATGTTGCATGCCANATCATCAGNTACAGNGCTTGCTATGGCCAGTGNCNTTATCNGCCNAGCGCAGTNGGTAGCCAGAGCACGAGGTTTGGCCACCACCACATNAGCACCAGTAAAAGCAGCTGTATCAAAACAAATGGCANNNCACCGGCNTAGATNGCGCGTGTGCTAACGCTNTCTGGTGCAACGCCGCGCAAATAGAACAGCGCGAAACCAAANGGGGGTGTNAGGAACGACGTTTGCAGATTCACGGCGATCATGACGCCCAGCCAGANGGGATCAAAACCCATTGAGAGCAGCACNGGNCCTANAACAGGCACTACNACGAANGTGATCTCAATGAAGTCCAGAATAAAACCCANNAGAAANATNACCAGCATCACTACCAGCAACGCCANATGGGGTCCGCCACCCANTTCTTCAAANAACTGNTCGATCAGCGTGTCGCCNCCAAACCCNCGAAAAACCAAGGAAAAAACGGCTGCCCCAATCAAGATNAGGAATACCATGCTGGTGGTGTNGAGCGTGGACCNTGAGATGTCTTGCAACACCTCNAAAGACAGNGNNCCTNTNATTAGCGCCAGGAATANAGCGCCTGTCGCGCCGACACCCGCGGCCTCTGTGGGNGTGGCNGCACCGACCAGAATCGACCCCAACACCAATACGATTAANAGTAATGGNGGCACCACGGCTTTNACNGCCGCACTGGGCTCAGTTCNNTCCACCGATACNGCGGCGGGGGCACTCTCGGGNTTNACCGCGGCNCGAATGAGNACNTAAGCGAGGTANAGNAGCACNAGTANNACGCCNGGCACCATCGCGCCCACAAACAGGTCGCCCACTGAAACGGTGTCTGTGTTGATCACGTTCATTCGGAGTTGAGCCTGTTGGTAGGCGCTGGAAATGATGTCCCCCAGCAGCACCAGTGCTATCGACGGGGGAATGATCTGTCCGAGCGTTCCGGTGGCGCATATCGTGCCCGTGGCCAGTTGGGGCTGATAACCCGCTCTGAGCATCGAGGGAAGCGCGAGCACCCCCATCGTGACCACTGTTGCGCCAACGATTCCCGTGCTGGCCGCCAATAGTGCACCGACGAGTATGACCGCCACGCCCAGGCCGCCCGGGCGCTCACCAAAGAGGCCAGCCATATTTGCCAGCAAATCTTCGGCAATTTTGGCGCGCTCAAGTACTACGCCCATGAGAATGAATAGGGGCACCGCAACGAGCGTCTCGTTGCCCATTGTTCCGAAGATGCGGCCCGTCAAAGCGGTCAGATAGTCGGGGTCAAAGTTACCGATGAGGATGCCTAGGGCGGCGAAGCCCAGCGCGGTGCCCCCCAGGGTCAGTGCGACTGGAAAGCCTAGCAGTAGGACACCGCACACTACGACAAACATGGCCAGCGCCAGCTGCCCTTCCATCAGTCGTTACCTCGTTCGCGCAAAATGCTAGTTGCACGATGAATCTGAGACAGGGCTTGAAGCGCCAGGAGTATCGCCATGGCAGGAATCAGTGTTTTAAGGACAAAGACAAGCGGCAGTCCGCCTGGCTCCGGGGACGCTTCCCGCGCTGACCAACTATCTGCTACGTAGTCCCACGAACCGAGTCCAATCAGACCACAGAGCGGTAAGGTAAAGACAATGTGTCCGATCACATTGACCCATGCCTTTTGGCGCGAAGAGAACTGCCGGTAGAAGATATCGACACGGACGTGTTGGTCTGCACCCAGTGTAATGGCCGCACCCAGCATGAAGATGATGGCGTGCAGGTATTGCACAGACTCCTGTGCAGCAATGGCGCCGGTATTAAAGCCGTAGCGCAGCACAACG
>PBLO01000009.1 GCA_002721785.1 Halieaceae bacterium | reverse complement strand
GAGGGCAAAAGCGAGGAACTGCAGAGGCGCTAGTACACCCTGAACCAGAGTCCAAACAGTCGCGTCGCGTCGAGCGCGCTCTGCTGGGGTGTATAGCGTTTGCCGCAAACGGCCTGACACCGGATGCTGAACGCTCATTCCATCCTCCCACTATAGCTGGTGCTACAGTTCTCGTTATTCAATCCAGAGTAGAGGTCCAGCTTTTGACTGTCAAATTATTTTAACTTATTTGAAAGACAAGAAATTTAGACACTTAGGGGCGAGAACCGATCCGTTGGGCGCTCGGCGCTGCTGGCGGTTTTATTGATCGTTGAGCATTTGCGGGGCAAGCTTTAAATCGGTTAAAGTGTCCAAAATTTAGGACACTTTGATCTCTCGGAGGCGCTAAACGTGTCAAGTTTCTCTCCCAACACCCTTAGCTCGATGTTATCTGCAGTAGCAGACATTCAAATGACGGTCGACGCGCAAGGCGGCGTGTCAGGAGCCGATTTGAATACAGAGCTTTCACAGCTGCTCGAGGCCGACAAGCTTTCAACCGACGACTGGCGCGACTTAATCGCTGATCGGGACAAAGAAACAGCCGAAGCAGTGCTGAAAGCCGCGCGCTCGACACCCGGCGAGACGCATAAGGTCGACTTGGACCTCTATACGGGCCCCCAAGAGGAATGCATTCCTGTCAGTTGTTGGTTTTGCTCAGACGAAGTTACCAAGGCGACAAAAGTGGTGTGCAAAGATCTGCGCAGCGATACATCTGTCAGACAGCAACTTATCAACGCTCAACGGACATTAGAGCAAGACTACTGGAGCAACCGTCGACTGGAGGCCCGCTACCGGCGAATGTTGGACATGATCTCTGACGGTTTTCTAGTCATCGATGATCTTGGGGGTCGAGTGCTGGAAGCCAACAAAAATGCCAGCGTGCTATTGGGATTAGGCGAGAACTCGATAGTAGGGCGGGCATTTCCTTTCGGCCTAAGCGATGAAGCGTCACGCACTATTATTGAATTGCAAAAAGACTCGCGCAGCGTCAACGGAATTGTCTCGAGCCAGTTTAATACCATGGATGGAAACACGTTGACGGCCTGCATGATATGCCTGCGGCAAAGTAATGAAACTCGATTGTTACTCCGGATTAGTCCGATCAAGCATCACGCCTCAGAGCTAACCATCCCCAGAGATGCCTTTGAACACGCACCCGACGGCATCCTCGTGACTGATAACACTGGCGTTGTGGTTACAGCCAACGCCGCTTACCTAAAATTGGCCGGCATTAACGAGGAATATCAAGCGATAGGCAGACGAGCCGATCGGTGGCTTGGTCGATCCAACGTCGATCTGAGTGTCATACTGGCTAATGTTGACACCGATAGTCCTCTCCAGCTTTTTAGCACAGTGCTACGCACGGAGAGCGGGGCGTTACTCGACGTAGAGCTGTCCGCTGCAAAAACGCAGATAAATGGGCAAGTCATGATCATCTCGTTTATTCGAGACATAAGTCGGCGCATAGATCGGCAATACGAAACAGAAGTGCACTTACCGCGCTCCATTGAGCAAATTACCGGGCGCGTCGGCCGCGTTCCGCTGAAGCAACTGGTCCGGGAATCAACAGACGTAATCGAAGCGCTATGTGTTGAAGCCGCCCTTAAGCTAACTAAAGATAACAGGGCTGCTGCTTCGGAATTACTCGGCTTGAGCCGGCAGAGCCTATATACGAAGCTCAGGAGGTTCGATATAGGCGATTCGGAGGATGAGGTTGCTTGACGTCGCAGGAGAGACGAGAAGCTACCTACCCAGCAGAAGATGCTAACGACTCGGCATTGAGTTCTCAGCCCTGCGGCCGAAAAAAATGGGGGCTGAACCCCCATCGTACTGGCTTTTTTTCTATCAAATTAGCTTGAATGAGCCCCGCATCATCCCCCAGTGGCCTGGAAAGCTACAAAAGTAAGTGTACTCTCCACCTGCCGTCATGCCTGACGTAGAAAACGTTACCGATGTAGTATCGCCGCCACCGATAATCTCGGTTCCTGCGATCACGCGGGCGTCGCCCAAAGGCATGTAGTTATTCGCCAAACCTGCCTTCATGCCCTCGTTGGCGACGTCGTTAAAGTCAGCAGAAGCAGTCAGGACCCAATTGTGCCCCATACCCTCCCTAGGCAATTGGCCTGTATGAGTAAGTGTTACCGTGATTTCCGTGCATGAGGCCGGGGCCTCCATCGTCAAGGCACTGAATTGCATCCTATCATTAGCCTCAATCGTCAACGCACAGGATGCGTCCTGTGCAGTTGCCTCAAAAGAAAACAGGAAAAAGGTGGCAAAGGCTACTGACTTAAGTGCAAGCAGGAATCTCATATTAAGCTCCAATAATTATGTCTTTGAACCACCTACGAGTGGCTCTTCAGAACGGATTAAAGAACAGTTCGGCAACAACTGAAAGTAAACTATATATACACTATATATGTAAAATAAAATTGACTTCATTTGTCCCCGCCGTAAGATGACCTGATGAATCAGTCTGCCCCGGTCAACGTAGCAGTTGGCAGGGCGTCGCCGGGCGCACTGCTTGAGCTTCTCAAACCGATCACATGGTTCCCCCCCATGTGGGCTTTCCTGTGTGGCTGGGTATCTGCCGGCCCAAACAGCAGTATCACGACCTGGTCACTTTTAGCAGGCATCGCACTCACCGGCCCGCTCGTCTGCGGCGCCAGTCAGGTGGTAAATGACTGGTATGACCGGGACGTTGATGCGTTGAATGAGCCCCATCGCCCCATCCCCTCCGGCAGAGTGCCCGGTAAGACTGCTTTGTCGTTTGCCATGGTCTGGACGCTGATTGCCCAGACGTGGGCCATGATGCTGGGCACCTGGGTCGCGGCGGCGACCTTTATCGGCCTATTACTCGCCTGGGCTTACAGTGCGCCGCCCCTGCGACTCAAGCTTAATGGCTGGTGGGGAAATAGCGCGGTTGCCCTGAGTTACGAGGGCTTGGCGTGGGTGACTGGGGCGGCGATCGTCATGGGCGGCGCGTTACCGTCTGCCCCCACACTGATCATCGCCCTGCTCTATAGCATCGGAGCGCACGGCATCATGACACTAAATGACTTCAAGAGCGTGGAGGGTGACCTGAAGCTGGGCATCCGGTCACTACCGGCCCAACTCGGTAGGGAATGCGCCGCGAGCATAGCGTGCGGATTTATGCTGCTCCCCCAGCTCGTGGTCATCGCGCTTTTGATGGCGTGGCAGCTGAATCTTTCCGCCGGCACAGTGGCAATTGTTGTCGGTGCTCAGCTTCTCTGCATGAAGCGACTACTTTCTGATCCGAAACGCTTCGCCCCCTGGTACAACGCGACCGGCGTCTCGCTATATGTACTGGGGATGATGAGCGCCGCCCTCGGTCTTGGGGGCTGGCTCGCATGATCAGCAACGTTAGCGCCCATTGGGCAGGGCTCAGCTGGTGGCACATTATTCGGCTGGGTTTGATACAAACCGCCCTCGGCGGGATCGTGGTACTGACCACCTCAACGCTCAACCGCATTATGGTAGTCGAGCTCGCGCTGGCGGCCACCATCCCGGGCTTTCTGGTAACGATTCATCACGTGGTGCAATTGGCGCGTCCGCGGATTGGCTATGGCTCTGATGTAGGAGGCAGACGAACGCCGTGGATCATCGGCGGCATGGCGATTCTCGGCGTTGGCGGTGTACTGGCCGCATTGGGCACCACTCTCATACCGTCTCAGCATTGGTTGGGGTTGGGCGTTTCCGCACTGGGTTTCTTTGCCATCGGCGTGGGCACAGGCGCCACAGGAACTTCTTTGCTCGCACTACTGGCAAAGCAAGTCGCACCCGAGCGTAAACCCGCGGCCGCGGCCCTCGTCTGGTTCATGATGATTATTGGCTTTGCGGTAACAGCCAGCATTGCAGGGCACTTTCTGGATCCTTATTCCCCGGAGCGATTACTCGCGGTCACCACCACGGTATCGGCACTGGCCATGATGATCACGCTGGTGGCTATCCGTGGCATCGAGCCCCGTGACAGCACGGGCACAAACACCGCACTTGTCGAGGCGGCTATAGAAAAGCACGCTTTCCGCACCGCTCTCTTAGAGGTTTGGCAAGATCCGCAGGCCAGGGTTTTCACCGTATTCGTATTTGTATCGATGCTGGCCTATTCGGCTCAGGACCTGATTTTGGAACCCTTCGCAGGGCTGGTCTTCGGGCGAACGCCAGGTGAATCAACCCAATTGGCAGGGGTACAACATGGCGGTGTCTTGCTGGGCATGACAGCCATGGCGATCTCAACGCTGTTGTTTAAATCTAGGGGAGCCGCATTACTGCGACTCTGGATTCGCGGCGGCTGCCTCCTCTCTGCGGTCGCGCTGTTTTTACTGTGCTGGGGTGGGCTAACTAGCCCGACGTGGTCACTGGAAGCCAACGTCTTTTTACTAGGCACTGCCAACGGTGGGTTCGCGGTGGCAGCTATCGGCGCCATGATGGTATTGGCCAGCGCAGGGCAAAAAAAGCGTGAGGGCATCCGCATGGGGCTGTGGGGCGCTGCGCAGGCGATTGCGTTTGCGCTGGGTGGCTTCCTGGGCGCGGTGGCAGTCGATGTCACCAGCTACTGGCTCAACGATCCGGCTATTTCCTATGGCCTTGTTTTCGCGTGTGAGGGCGTGCTGTTTGTGGTTGCCGCCTCTATGGCACGCCACATTCACATCGCCAACTGGGGAGGTGAGCAGCAAAACCAGCTGCCGTCCTTTGGCGATATTGCTTTGGCGGAAGCCGGAGAGGGGGGCATCAGATGACTCTACCGACTGCTGACTATGACACCATTGTCGTCGGGGGCGGCCCCTCCGGCGCTACCGCAGCTCACGACCTTGCCAGACAGGGACATCACGTCTTGTTGCTCGAGCGGGGTTTCCGTATCAAGCCCTGTGGCGGCGCGATTCCTCCCTGCCTGCTCGAGGAATTTGATATTCCCGATCACCTGATAAAAGCGCGAATTCGATCCGCACGCATGGTATCACCCCGTGGCGAATCCGTAGACATGCCCATAGATGGCACGTTTGTTGGCATGGTCGATCGAGATGAGTTTGATCCCTGGTTACGGGATCGTGCGGGGCACGCGGGCGCCGACGTGGTGGCAGGTGTGTTTAAATCCCTACGCTACGAGGGTGACCGAGTCGCTCTCACCTATCAAACCAAAGGGGATGATCAGCGCACTGAAACTGTCACCGCTCGGAGTGTCATCGGTGCCGATGGCGCCCGCTCGGGTGTCGCGCGCGCTACGATTCCTGACGCTGAAAAAACGCCGTGGGTATTGGCCTATCACGAGATCATCGAGGTGCCCGAAGATCAAAATTGGGAGGCTTACGACCCCGATCGCTGCGACGTCTGGTATCAAGGCCGCCTGTCGCCTGACTTCTACGCCTGGGTCTTCCCCCATGGGCGCAATGCCAGTATTGGCGTGGGCAGCGCTCATAAGGACTTCTCCGCGAAAGCCTCCGTTGCGGCGCTGCGCGAAGATGTGGGACTCAGTGAGGCAACCACCAAACGTAAAGAGGGCGCGCCCATTCCCATGAAGCCCATGAAGCGCTGGGACGATGGTCGAGCAGTCCTGGTCTCAGGTGACGCCGCCGGTGTCGTGGCGCCGGCATCAGGCGAGGGCATTTACTACGCCATGCTCTGTGGCCGGCTTGCAGCCGACGCGATGCATGCATTTCTAGAGACCGGTGATGCAGCGGTGCTGGGCCAGGCTCGCAAACGTTTCATGAAATTACACGGCAAAGTGTTCTGGGCGCTGGGGCTTTTGCAACGCTTCTGGTATGGCACGGACAAGCGCCGCGAGAAATTCGTTGCAATGTGTCGCGACCCCGATGTGCAGACGCTCACCTGGCAGTCCTACACCACCAAAAAACTGGTCAGGCGGCGTCCCTTCGCGCACATTCGCGTCTTTTTCAAAGATGTAGCGCAACTGCTGGGACTGGCCAGAGCCTGACCGATGCCCGAGTGGCTCTCGGTACCCCGACTGGTCGATATCATTCTGCTGGGGATGGCGGTCGAGGCGGGCTGGCTGTTTTGGCGTCATCGCCGTCTGGGATTGCCCGGGATCCCAAGTCTACTTCTGCACCTCCTATCCGGCGCTTCTTTGCTGGTAGCTATGAGATTGGCACTCCGCAGTGCAGATCCAGCGCTCATCGCAGCAGCCCTGGGTGTGGCCGGTATCACCCACGCCATAGATGTTGTCCGTGAGATGCCACGAGGCACCAGTCAGTCACGCGATAAATCAACCAACTAACACTTAGTGCGGCCGCCGTGGTCACTACCAGCTCAATTTTCAAGCGCTAACAAGTGTTTTATCCTCCCTACGCAGAAACCAACGCATCACCGCATCACCCAGACTAAGCTCCTATCATCATGACATCCAGAAATGCTCAATGTCCGTGCGGTAGTGGACAACGATTCAAACACTGTTGTGGAAGCCACTCTTCGGAATCTCGCACTGCAGATCTCAACGAGGACATCTACGACGAAAACGGTAATTTTCTTGAAAAATTTCGCGGCGTCGCGATGAGAAGGTTCTGCCCAGAACCACCGGGCGCTCTCACAATGTCTAAAGCTGTCGCGCCACCGGGAATCATGGTCATCGAGGGTTTTCTAGGGCAGCAGTTTTGTGACGACTTTTGTCAGTATATTTCTGAGCAAGACACGCGACGCCTGGGCGTCGTTGATTCAGATGAATTTGACCGCACCGGAAAGGTAACGTACGAGCATCACGCTGCGCGCATTACGGAAACCATCGACCTCAAACATCGAAAAACCGACATGCTGCGTGAGGTTGTACGTGGATACAGGGATTACGCTACCCGATTCTTCGCTGCTGACTTGGATACCATCGAGAGCCCGTCTGTTTTGAAGTATACCGCTGGTGGCCGTTATGACCCCCATGCAGACAGCGAACACTGGAATCTTGAGGAAAGCACCTGGGTACGCTCGCTGGAAAGAGACTACAGCTTGCTTCTCTATTTAAACGAGGGCTATGAGGGAGGAACTCTCTACTTCCCGAATTTTAAATGGCGGATCAAACCTCGAAGAGGCATGTTGGTGTCTTTCCCTTCCGACCATCGGTACCTTCATGGCGCAGAGCCACTAACTAGTGGCACGAGATTCGCTGTTGCCAGTTGGGCAAAGGCCAAAATCAGTCCCATATTTGACCCTTACAAAACACATCAATGAATCCGTCCAACCTCGGCTCTGTCGAGGGTAGATGAATCGCAAGCTAGCAGCGCTTGTCATGCCCCCTACCACCGCGTCCCGCTCACTCGCTCACTCCCCGGGAGTTATCTTGAACCAGATCATCCGTACAACAATATTGCTATGTCTAACATCTATCTCGCTAGAGACAGGGGCGACACCTATCATCCAGCCCAGCGCTCCTGGGCAGACCTCAACGCAGCTTACCGCCGAACAGGCGATCAAGATCGCGAACACCAGCTACACCCCGGGCGACGCCCAATTTATG
This sequence comes from Halieaceae bacterium, assembly GCA_002721785.1. Classification (GTDB taxonomy): domain Bacteria; phylum Pseudomonadota; class Gammaproteobacteria; order Pseudomonadales; family Halieaceae; genus Luminiphilus. The sequence continues at coordinate 29,145 of PBLO01000009.1, read as the reverse complement.
CGGGACATGATCCCCCACCACCAGCAAGCCCTAGAGATGTCGCAACTCGCTCCCAACAGAACCAACTCACCAGAGATTTTGGAAATCGCGGGCAGAATTGAAGCCGCGCAGGGCGACGAAATCGCCTTTATGGAACAGTGGCTGATGAGCCGCGGCGAATCGCTGAGTCGATTTTCAGACCAGCATGAACATCACACGATGCGTGGTATGGCGACACCTGAACAAGTGGAAAACCTGGCCGGTGCCTCAGCGACCGATTTTGATCGCCAGTTCCTGACGCTCATGATCACCCATCATGAGGGCGCGCTGCACATGGTGGAAGATCTTATGGAGCAGCCGGGCGCAGCTTATGACCCGATGCTGTTTGAATTCACGAACGATGTGACCAACGATCAATCGAAAGAAATCGAGCGCATGCACGAGGTGTTACTGGGGCTCTCCGATGATCCGCGAGCACGCCTCGCACCCGGCTTCGACAACGCCGAAGAGGCCATTTGGAATCTCCGCAAAGTCGCTGTGCTGTCAAAACCGGCCGGCTTTTACGATCCGGCCAACCCCGCCGAACTTCCCCCAGAGCGCTTCCTGCCAAGCGACTCGGATCAGGATGACAACAGCAGCATTCTTGCGATGGCGAATCCTCCGGATGACTTTTCAGGCTCAACTTCAGATTCTCATGACCACGACGTCACACACAGCCGCGAACCGGCCACAACCGGCAACACCAAGCACGATACAGGCACAATGCATCACACAGTCAGCTCAACCGAATTGGAGACTGATAACACCGTAGCTGACAGTACCTCCACTGCTGACGACGAGGAAAGGGACGAACCGGAACCCCGCTCGCCGATGTTGAGCTTCTCTAACACCGACATCGCGTTCCGCGATGACATCATGGTCGCCGGCAGCTATCACGGCTTTAACATTTACCAACTCGACGAGAGCGGTGTGCCGGAACTGACGGCGTCAGTGGTGTGTCCCGGTGGACAAGGTGACGTCTCCATCGTGGACCACTTGCTGATTATGTCAGTAGAAGAAACGCGCGGACGGGTCGATTGCGGCTTGCAGGGCGTCCGAGCAGAAGTGAGTGAGGAACGCTTCCGAGGACTGCGTATTTTCGATATCTCAGAGTTGACGCGGCCGATACAAGTGGGCGCCGTGCAAACCTGCCGTGGCTCGCACACGCATTCGGTTGTGTCAGGGCCAGACGCCGATGGCAACATCATTATCTACAACTCGGGTATTTCCCGCGTCCGCGATGAGGAAGAACTGCCCGGCTGCTTCGATGAATCACCCGGCGACGACCGGACTGCCCTGTTCCGCATTGACGTAATAGAAATACCGATCCATAACCCTGCCGAGGCGCGAATTATCGACAGCCCCGCCGTCTTCGCTGACCCAAAGACCGGTGCGTTGGCAGGCCTGTGGCGGGGTGGCGATCATGGCGAGGACACTCAGGAAACCTATCGCACCGACCAGTGTCATGACATCACAGTTTACCCCGAGCTGAATATTGCTGCGGGTGCCTGCTCAGGAAACGGGATTCTGTTTGACATTACTAACCCTAGAGCCCCCGAGCGTATCGACGTGGTCAACGACACCGGTTTTGCGTACTGGCACTCCGCAACATTCAACAACGACGGCACGAAGGTGCTGTTCACAGATGAATGGGGCGGCGGCACACGCCCACGATGCCGCGCGTATGATCCTCTCACGTGGGGTGCCGACGCAATCTATGACATCCTCGACAACAAACTGGTATTCCAGAGCCATTTCAAAATACCTACCCCTCAAGGCGAGACAGAAAACTGTGTCGCGCATAATGGTTCGATTATTCCGGTGCCGGGCCGCGATATTTTTGTTCAGGCCTGGTACCAGGGTGGCGTCTCGGTTGTCGACTTCACCGATTCTGCCAACCCCATTGAGATCGCTTATTTTGATCGCGGCCCCATCGATGCCGACGATCTAGTGACCGGCGGTTACTGGTCTACCTATTGGTACCAGGGGAAAATCTATGGCACGGAGATCATTCGCGGCATCGACGTGCTCGCGCTGGTCCCGAGTGAGCATCTCACGGAAAACGAAATTGCCGCGGCGGGACTGGCAGACCAAGGTACCGTATTTAATCCTCAACAACAGTTCCCTGTGAGCTGGCCCGTCGCACCCGTCGTGAGCATGGCCTATCTGGATCAGCTAGTTCGGGCAAACCCAGACCAAGCCCAAACACTGGTGCCGCTTTATGAGACACTACAAGCGGCAGAGTCATTATTAGAAGAAAATGGGCAGGACGCGACGATTGCATCGTCGCTGACTGATTGGGCGGAGTCCCCGGCGTTGGCACAAGCTGACGCGTTACGGGACAGCCTTTACGATCTCAGTGAAAGACTGGGTGTACCACCACCCGCACGGTTGATCAGTCAGACTGCTCCGTAGAGGAGTTTCCATGAACGACGTCGCGACGCGTGTAGAGCGCACCGGATTCTATGCAGGACAAAACCGGTGGGTAGCGATCGCGGTGAAAGTGATCGTGGTGGCGCTGGTTTTATGGGCGTCACTCGCCGCCGATGCAGGCCGCATTCTCATGGAATTTCAATCCGCCACCATTGGCTACTTCGGCGGCTGGTACGTCTACGCCTCAGCGGCTTTCATGATCGCCAGCCTACTCCTCGCCTTACTGCCCCGCACGGGACAGATTCGTCTTGGCCCCGACAACAGCACACCGGAGTTCAGCCGGTTTGCGTGGTTTTCGATGATGTTCGGTGCAGGCATTGGCGTCGGCATGCTGACCTATTCCACCGCGGAACCACTCGCCCATTTCGCGAACAATCCCGATGTGATCATGGGCACCACACCCGCACTGGAACGAGACAATCTGGCCGCGGCCTATAAGTGGACATTGCTCCACTACGGTCTCACCCCTTGGGGCTGCTACGCCATTGTCGGCATGTCCCTCGCCTACTTCGCCTATCGCCGCAACATGCCACTGACCATTCGCTCGCCCTTTTCCGCGGTCCTCAACCCCGAGCTCGCGAGACGAGTGGGCGGGGTGGTCGATGCGGCCGCCATTCTCGCAACGATCATTGGTATCGGCGTCACTATTGGATACGGCGTGAACCAACTCACCTTCGGCATGCATCAGATTACAAACTGGGGTTGGTTAGTCACCAACGGCAAACCCAGCCTGACCGCCCTGTCTCTGGCAGTCATTTTTCTGACGCTGGCAGCGATGCTGTCTGCGCTGTCGGGCATTGGGCGCGGCATTCGCTGGCTCTCTAACCTCAACATGGCGCTGTCATGGCTGCTGCTTGTCATCTTTATTGTTTTCGGCGCCACGGCCTTTGCGGGTGAAATGTTTGTCGCAGGCCTTTCCGAGTATCTAGGTGCTATTCCTGCTATGTCCGTCACGATCTGGGACGGTGGTCATACAGAAATCGCACAGGCACTCAGCGACTGGCAATCCGCATGGACCATTTTCTATTGGGCTTGGTGGATCGCGTTCACGCCCTTCGTCGGATTGTTTCTAGCCCGCGTCTCGCAGGGCCGCACCATCAGAGAATACGTGGTGGGCGCCATCCTGCTGCCTTCCCTGATGTGCTTTGCCTGGTTCTGCATCATCGGTGGCACCGCTCTGGACCTTGAACTGAGTGGCGTTGCGGGAGGCAATATTCTCGAAGCAGATTTATCGGCTCAGTTATTCGCCACGGTCGAGAATCTATTCAGCGCTCAATGGGTTTTGCCGGTCGCAACACTCTGCGTGGTGCTATTGATTACCTATCTGGTGACGTCTGCCGATTCGGCGGTGCTGGTAATTAACACCATTGTGTCGGGGGGCGCACCCGACGGCGTTCGTGCCCGCCATATTGTGTTGTGGAGTGTCTTGCTGGGCCTAGTGATCATCACCCTTTTATTTGCGGGCGGAATGGATGCACTGCGCTCGGTCATGATTATCGGCGCCCTGCCCTTCTCGGCGGTGATGTTGTTCATGCTCTGCGCTTTAGGCTACGCATTGTGGACAGACACAAAGCCGCCAAAGCCCTCCTCGTAATCTCTGCGGCGACGCCCGCATCTCGCACCTCTAGTTGATAGCTGACTAACGTATCGGAACACTGGCCTTTGCAAAGCGGCCCTCTCCAGGACGCATAGGACAGATGCGTCGCAAGAACACCCCCAACATCCCATGGGATGTCACTAGACCGAGTGGCTGACGGAATTATGCTGATCCCTGAAATCCCAGTTGCCGCCACGCCTCATACACCACTACCGCTGCCGCGTTGGATAAATTAAGACTGCGACTACCCGCCATCATCGGCAGTTTGAGCACATGCTCAGTCGGTAACGATGCCAGTATCGCGTCAGAAAGACCCTTAGTCTCGGAACCAAGAATGAGTGAGTCACCCGATCTGAAATCAAATGCAGCATAGGATGCTTGGCCTGTGGTCTCGATCCCGATGAGCCTGCGCTCTGAGAAGGCCCGACGATACGCCGCCAACTCATCCCAAATCTGCACGGTGGCAAATTCGTGGTAGTCGAGGCCGGCGCGACGCAACCGGGTATCGTCCAGCTCAAATCCCAGGGGTTCGATCAAATGCAGCGTGCATCCTGTATTCGCGCACAGCCTGATGATGTTACCCGTATTGGGTGGAATCTCTGGCTGACACAAAACAAGGTGTAAGGGGCTGTCGGTCATGAGTGGCCTAACCCGTGTTGCGCATCCCGGCGGCGATACCCGCCATCGTGACCATCATCGCCTGCTGTATCTCGGGGTGATTATCTGCTCTCGCCCGCCGCAAAAGCTCTGCCTGGAGCAGATTGAGCGGCGCGGTATAGATATTGCGTAACCCAATGGATTGTTGCCCCCACGGGTCATGCGCGAGCAATTCTTCACTCCCGATAATGGCCAGCAAGGTGCCAATGTCTTCTTGCAACTGATCGCGCAAGCGCGTGCCAACAGATGACAGCGCCGACTCTACCAGTAATTGATCATAGTGAGCTGAAAGGGTGTGATCGGACTTGGCAAACACCATTTCCAGCATCGACAGGCGCGCCCTGAAAAAGGGCCAAGCCTCAATCATCTCGCGCAACATCTCGAGCCTATCCTCATCAAGTGCAGACTGCAGTGCCTCGCCCGCGCCTAACCAGGCAGGCAACATGAGTCGATTCTGCATCCAGGCAAAAATCCAGGGTATGGCCCGCAAGCTCTCAATGCCTCCGTCGGATTTTCGACGCGCGGGTCGAGAACCCAAGGGTAAAGATGCCAGCTCCTGTTCGGGAGTGGCCTGCCTGAAATACGGAACGAACTGCGGATCCTCGCGCACCCAGCGCCGATAAACCTCACAGGACCGAGAAGCCAACTCATCCATTAATTCGCGCCAGTCAGTCGTGGGTTCCGGCGGCGGGAGGAGATTAGCCTGCAGAATGGCACTCGCGTACTGGCCAAGCGTGTTAACCGCCAGCGCGGTCATGCCCAATTTCGTGCGGATCATCTCGCCCTGCTCGGTCACCCGTAGACCTTGCGCCAACGAACCCGGTGGCTGGGAGAGCAGTGCCTGGTGAGCAGGCGCCCCACCCCGCCCAATCGTCCCACCGCGGCCGTGGAATAAGGTCAGCGCCACATCGTGCTGCGCACAACACTGAAGCAGCGTCTCTTGGGCCTGATATTGCGCCCACCCGGCGGCCAGCATCCCGGCATCCTTTGCGCTGTCGGAGTAGCCGATCATCACCATCAGCTTCTTATCGATACGAGCGCGGTAAGCGGGGTCCTCAAGCAGCGTGCCTACCACCGTGGCAGCATTATCGAGATCCGCCAGCGTCTCGAAGAGCGGGACAACCTGCATACGCTCAGAGCACCCAGTCGCTTTAAGCAGAAGCTGGACCGCCAGCACATCGGAAGGGGCAGACGCCATCGAAATCACATAGACACCCAAGGCGGCCTCAGGCGTCGCAGCAATGGTCTTGAAGGTATCGAGCACCTCCCGGTCTTTGGCATCGAATGGGCTGTCCCAAGGAATCAGTGGTCGCGGGCTGCTGAGCTCTGATTGCAACCACGCAATGCGCTGCGATTCTGGCCACTCACTGTAGTCACCGATTTCCAGCATCTGCGTCATCGCGCTCAACGCAGCGCGGTGACGACCACTTTCCTGACGAATATCGAGCTTGATCAAATAAGGCCCAAAGCAGTGAGCGCGTCGTAGCGTATCCCAGAGCAAACCCCGGGCCATCTCGATCAGACCACACGACACCAAGCTGTCATAACAGGCCTGCAGCGGCCCCAGAAGCGCGTCACAGGTCAGGGGTTCTGGCGCTGCCGCCCCCTGATTTAACGCGTCTTCAAGGGCTTGTCGCTGCCGACGCAATGTCACGAGCAGCGGCTTTAAAACAGCCCGGTACGGCTCGCGCGCCCCCATCGCTTGGCTTTTGAGCGCATCGGTGGCCGTGGTCGCAGAGAGCTCCTCGTAAAGCAGCGCCAAGTCGTTACTGAAAAGTTCGCAGGCTTGCCACTGGGCGAGTAGCAAAACCTCGCGGGTTACAGACGCCGTGACGTTGGGGTTGCCGTCGCGGTCGCCGCCGATCCAACTGGAAATTTGGATGGGGCACCAATCTGGCTCGGGCAATGCCAGCGAATACGCCTCGCAAACCGCATCAATCTGACGGAGGAACTGCGGTACGGCGTCCCACAGCGAGTTTTCAATGACGGCAAACCCCCAGCGCGCTTCGTCAACCGGTGTTGGCCTTTGCGTGCGGAAATCTTCGGTATGCCAAATTTGCGAGATCAGCTCAGCGATACGGCGTTGGATCTGTTGTCTGGTGAGGTCACCCAGCACCGCACTATCCATCGTAGATAAGCAATCGCTCAATGCACGGTGCTTGTGAATGAGCGTGCGGCGGGTGATCTCTGTGGGATGCGCAGTGAGCACCAGATCGATGTGAAGATTGGCAATCGCATCCTGAATGTGTCGGTCTTTGGTCTCAGTCTGCAGCACGCGGAGCGTTCTCTCGAGCACCGAGCTGGCAGAGAAGTGGGCCTCGGTGCGCACAGACATGGTGTGCTGTTGGTCAGCGATGTTGGCCAAATTCAAAAACTGGCTGAACGCTCGCGCAATCACGAGCACCTCGTGGTCCTCAAGCGAAGCCAGCAGTTGATCCAGCGCCTCCCAGGTATCGCTGTCCTGCGCCGCCTTTGATTGAATTCGGATTTGCTCGACGCGCTCAAAAAGCGCCTCGCCAGCATTGTCCTTGACAATGTTTCCCAGCATGTCGCCCAGCAATCGCACATGGGAGCGCAGCTGTGTGGTGTCTACCACCTCCTCCATCATCACTTTTCCTCAGCTGTGATCAGACACTGCGCTTCAATCCTCAGAGGGGAAGCGCGTCGATTTCAGACTGTCTTTAATGCGGGCGAGATGCGGCAAGATGCTCTCCCCGCGCTGTAATGTCATACCGGTGGCCAACACATCTAACACCACCAGCTGGACGATACGAGACGTCATCGGTAAGTACTCTTCCGTGTTCTCAGACACGCTTAGATCGATGCTCAGGTGACTAGCCTGTGCCAAGGGAGAGCCCTCCGCCGTCAATGACACCACCGTGGCCTCGGTACTCCGCACTAACTGAGCCGTCTCAACCAGTGTCTCAGTGCGACCGGTGTGAGAGATAAAGAAGAAGACGTCACCAGCACCCCCTCCAGCCGCCAGCATTCGGTGCATCAATGGGTCGGTACAGGTCGTCACGGGCACTTTGAAACGGAAGAATTTGTGCTCGGCATCATGGGCAACGGCGGCTGACGTACCAAGGCCCAGAAAGTAAATGTGTCGCGCTTGAGCAAGATACGCAACGGCTCGCTCAATCGCTGCCAGGGGCAGCTGATCTCGGGCCAGCATCAGTGCCGTTATCGTGTTATCGAACAGCTTCTTCGGATAGGTGTCGATGCCGTCGTCCATCTCGACGGCCCGACTGATATAACGCACACCCGACACCAGGGAACGTGCGAGCTTCAACTTAAAGTCGGGAAAGCCCGTTGCCTCAAATTTTTTGCAGAAACGATTCACGCTGGGTTCACTCACACCCGCTGCGGCCGCGAGGACGGCGATGCTCGAGCGGGTAGCCGTTTCAGGGTCTTCCAGAATGGCACGCGCCACTTTGGTTTCGGATTTGTTGAGCTCCGGTAAAGCGGCACTGAGCACGCTCAGCAGGTTGCTGTCCTGATCCATCGCTTACACCTTCACCCTGTTCAGCTCGGTTTGACCGGGTTGCTCGCACGAAATCGGGACCGCGCGTTGGCTTTGACCCTCGCCACGGGAGATTTTATCGCCTTTTTTGTAATAAAACATAAATATAGTCCGCTTCACCGTATTTTTATGGCCTCCCGTGTAATAAAACTACAAAGTGGAATCGGCAAAGGATAGGTAAAGCCTGCCTACCAAACAGAGCGGGCGCCTTCTCAACACGACACAAATAAGGGGTAGCGGATATGGTCAACATCGCCATTAACGGATACGGCCGGATCGGGCGCAACATCCTTCGTGCCTTCTACGAACGCCCCCAGCTCAGGGAGGCAATGCGGCTCGTCGCCATCAATGACTTGGGTTCGCCCGAGATGAACGCGCATCTAACACAGTTTGATACCACTCATGGTCGCCTCGCACAGCGCGTCACCGTGGACAGCGAGGACATGGTGGTTGGGAACGATCGCATCCGCATTGTGTCCGAGCGCGACCCCCGTCAACTGCCTTGGGATGCACTTGAGATCGATATCGTCTTTGAATGCACAGGCCTGTTCACCGAACGTGAGAGTGCTCGCCAGCACCTGGCCGCAGGCGCCAAACGCGTCTTGGTCTCCGCGCCGGGTAAAAGCATGGACGCTACAGTGGTCTATGGCATCAATCACACCGCACTGACCGCTTCAGATCAAATTGTCTCCAATGCCTCTTGCACGACCAACTGTTTGGCGCCCATTGCAAAACCCTTACATGATTCAGTTGGCATTGAGCAGGGACTGATGACCACCATTCATGCCTACACCAATGATCAGAGTCTGGCTGATGTTTATCACAGCGACCCCTACCGGGCCCGCGCGGCAGCACACAGCATGATCCCCACCAAGACGGGTGCTGCGGCGGCCATTGGCCTGGTGATGCCCGAACTCAAAGGACGACTCGACGGGTTAGCGGTGAGAGTACCGACACTGAATGTATCGTTGGTTGACCTGACGTTCACCGCCACTCGCAGTACCTCTGTCGAGGAGATTAACGCCGTCATGTTGCAAGCAGCCGAGGCAGACACTGCGGGGGTGCTGGGTTACAACGTGCAGCCCTTGGTATCGATCGACTTCAACCACAATAGCTTCTCGAGCAACTTCGACGCCAACCACACTCGAGTGCAAGGCAAGCTGGTGAAGGTACTGGCGTGGTACGACAACGAGTGGGGCTTTTCCAACCGCATGCTCGATACCAGCCTTGCTATGGCGTCTGCAATGATGAAACAGGATTTGGGTGTTGCCGCTTAAGGCACCGCCATACCGGTGAGTACTTTGGGGGCGTCAGCCCCCTTTTTTTGGCGTGCGCGCCCCCCTTTGAGGAGGGAAAGACGAGATCGGCGATCGCTAGCGAGCGATGACTCCTAGGGGGCCCACCATAAGTCGAAACCCGCGGCACCCGTATTGTCACCGATGAAAGCCGAGATCGGGTATACGACCTCATCACCGCACCGGGCTGCTTGTTCTGCCACCGAGCGCTTCGTCTCACCCACAATGTGGACGACACCAAACTCAGTGTTTTGTAAACGCTGCCTGGATAATGAGATTCTCTGATGAGGCGCCGTGGTAGGTCGTGTGATCAGTGCGCCCTGATCGGTCTTCAGTCCCTCGGCAATTTCCTCAGAGCACGGAAAGAGTGACGCGGTGTGTGCGTCCTCCCCCATGCCGAGTATCACCACATCAAAGCGTGGCATATCTTGCAAAGCCTGCGAGACCGACGACACATTGCCATCAGCACTGTCGAGCTCGCCAACCAACGAGATAAAATCCGCTGCAGCCGCACGATTCGTCAACAGCGTAGTCCGAACCATGCGCTCGTTGCTGTCGTCGTGCTGGGCGTCGACCCAACGCTCATCCGCCAGCAGCACAACGACTTTTCCCCAATCGATTTCGGTTTGGCTCAGCAGTGAGAATAGCTGCAACGGCGTGCTGCCACCGGATACCACTAGGTACCCCTTACCACGCTGCGCAATACCCTGCGTAAGACGCGTTGCCACCTCAGTCGCCAATGCCGTCTCGAGCGCGGGCCGATCCGCAAAGAGGCGCCAATCAGACATTCCAGCTTCGCCCATCGCGATCGATCAGCAGTTCGGATTTGCTCGGCCCCCAACTGCCTGCCTGATAGGTACTCACCGTCACATCAGCTTGCTCACACGCGCTGATGATTTGGTCACACCAGCGCCAGCTTTCCTCAATTTCCTCTCGACCCACGAAGAGGGAAGGGTCTCCGTTGATCGCGTCCAGAAACAACCGCTCGTAAGCGTCCGGAATCCGATCGATATCGCCGTCCTCGCGAAAGTCGAAATTCAGGGTGTGCGTTTGCAGGGACAGCTTATCCTTCAAACTCTGCCGCTTGGACACCATCGACATTTCAATGCCTTCGTTAGGCTGTAACCGGATTGTCAGCCGGTTGGGCTCGGCGCCCTGCCCTTCACCGAAAATATGATGCGGCAGCGCCTTGTACTGGATGATGATCTCCGTCACTTTATCTGGCATTCGCTTCCCAGTGCGCAGATAAAACGGCACACCAGACCAGCGCCAGTTGTCGACGTAAGCCTTGATGGCGACGAAGGTCTCGGTATTGCTATCGGTGAGCTCGCACCCTTCCTCTTCCAAATAGCCCGGCACAGGCTGAGAGTTGATCACGCCCTGGCTGTATTGGCCTCGTACCACGTGCTCTTTCACCGTCTCCGCATCGATTGGCCTTAGCGCCTTTACAATTTTGACCTTCTCGTCGCGGATACTTTCGGCTTCCAGTGAGTTGGGCGGTTCCATCGCCACCAGACACAGCAACTGCATCAAATGGTTCTGTACCATATCGCGCAGCTGACCCACGCCATCGTAATAAGCCCATCGCCCTTCAATACCGACCCGTTCAGCAACCGTGATTTGCACGTGGTCAATGCAACTCTGATCCCACTGGGAATTGATAAACCGGTTAGCAAACCGCAATACCAGCAGGTTCTGCACCGTCTCCTTGCCTAAGTAATGGTCAATCCGGTAAATGTCGCGCTCATCGAAAAAGCGAGCCAGGGTCTCATTGACTTGGCTGGAGGTGGCCAGGCTTTCGCCAATCGGTTTTTCAAGAACGATTCGGCAGGGACCCCTCAAACACTGATCATCGTGCAGCCCTTCGCAAATCGTTGAGAAGAGAGATGGCGGTGTGGCGAGATAGAACAGGCTGACCCGACGATCGTCCAACCAATCACTCAGCGCCACAAAAGCCTGCGGCTCTGCGAAATCCGAGGCGAGGTAATCCAGACGTCCGATAAAGCGCGCCCACACTGCATCGTCGATAGCTTCGCGCATATAGCCCGACATTTTCTGACGCAGGTCCTGTCGAAAATCGTCCACAGACTGCTGCTGACGACCCACTGCCGCAATGCGGAGATCCTCCTGAAGGAGCTTTGCCGCGTCGAGCTGATAGAGCGCGGGAAACAGTTTTCTGGCTGACAAATCGCCCGTAGCACCGAAAATGATCAGATCGACCGCAGTCATTTATTGGTCTCCGAATTGACTTCATGCACACGCTGCACCGTGCGACGAGCCAGCTCACACACATCCTCCCACCGCTGGGCTGCCATCAAATCAGCTGGTGTGAGCCATGAACCCCCTACCGCGCAGACACTGGAGAGGTTGAGGTAACGATCCATATTGTCGAGTGTGATGCCGCCGGTCGGCATGAAACGCACCTGAGGGAAAGGCCCGCTTAGGGCACGGATGGCGGCCGCCCCTCCAGAGGTTTCCGCAGGGAAAAACTTCAGAGTCGAGTAACCCTGCTCCAGCGCATAGATGGCCTCCGAGCCTGTCACTGCCCCGGGTACAAAGGGAACCTTGTGGCGCTCTGCAGCGGCGAACAGCTGCTCGGAGGCGCCGGGTGACACGACAAAGTCAGCGCCGGCGTCGACTGAGCGTTGGTAAGCGTCGCTTGAGCAAACGGTTCCGGCACCGATCACGGCGTCGGGAAAAGCGGACTTCATCGCGCTGATGGCGGCATAACCTTCGGGGGTACGCAGTGTGATTTCGAGTGCGGAGATACCCCCACTAAGCAGCGCCTCGGATAACGGCACCGCATCATCTAACCGATCTATCACAACAACCGGAATCACAGGGCAAGGCAGCGCCTCTAAAAGTGCTCTCGCGTCCACGTTACGCGCTCTCCGCGCACACGAGGGCGGCACCCAACAGACCCGGATCCGGATGCGTCACCACCATGGTCGCGATCTCACCATTGAAATCTGCAAAACGGCCTTTCGCGAGAAACCGCGCTCGAAAGTCACTCTTCCTGAGCAAATCGATGTAGCGCGGCGCAATGCCGCCGGCTAAGTAGACCCCACCCCTGGCGCCCAGCATTAAAGCAAGATTGCCGGCTGCGGAACCCAGAACAGAAAAAAACGTATTCATGGTCTCAACCGACAGCGCGTCCTCGCCCTGTTGAGCGGCACTTCCCACCGCCTCAGGTGTTAAGTGAGAGCTGGAGGCACCGCGTATATCTGCCAAAGCGCGATAGATATTCATGATGCCGGCGCCGCACAACAAGCGTTCGATCGAGACCCTGCCGTACTGCGCACGCAAGCGACTGAGAATCTTGGCCTCGATGTCGGTGATCGGCGCGAAATCGACATGCCCGCCCTCACCCGGTAACACGATCGGGGCACCCCGGCTATCGAAGGCCAGCGAGGCCACCCCGGTGCCCGTACCGGGTCCGATCGCCACCATGGGTTTACCGGGTTCTCGATGCCCACCACCAATTGACTCGAGATGCTCTGCCCTCAGAGCCGGTAACGCCCTCGCAATCGCCGCAAAGTCATTGATGATAGTGATGTGTGGGCAGTTGAGGCGCGTGGCAACGCTCTCGGCTGTAAAACGCCAAGCATTATTCGTAAAGCTGATTTCGGCTTGTTCAGGTATCGCAGCAACCGCGAGGCAAACGCGCGCGAAGGTCGAATCCGATTGCTGGAGCACTCCCCAGTCGTGTTGTAATTGATCGAGCACGCTGTCGAAGGAGGGGAAATCCTCTACCGCATAGCTGGCGATAGACCTCGGCTGCGGATTTTCACGGAATCCAAAAGCAAAGCGGGCATTGGTACCACCAATATCCGCCACCAGAAATGCCGGTGAATCGGGCTGTAATTCAGCTGACACAATGCTGATAGGCAATGGCTTGCGGTGCCTCTCCAGTCGTCTCGTCGACTAGCGCCGGCGCGTCAAATAATGTGCAACCGCCATTCTCGGCGTCGGTCACAACCTGTCGGTTAAACGCGAACAACCCTCTTCCTACGGTTGTCGGCGATGTGGGCGCGGCTGCCTGTTCGCGGGCCGCAAGCGCGCTCTCTTCCAGCATCACTCGCAGCTCACCCGACGCAACATTCAACTCAATGAGATCTCCGTCTTGAAGGCGGCCTATCGCACCCCCTTTCGACGCCTCAGGCGTAACATGGATCGCTGCCGGGACCTTCCCTGAGGCGCCGCTTAGACGTCCGTCGGTGACCAGCGCCACGGCGTGACCGCGGTCCTGCAGCACGCCCAGGATGGGCATGAGTTGATGCAATTCGGGCATACCATTTGCCGAAGGCCCTTGAAAGCGGACGACGATCACGCAATCCCGGTCAAGTTCGCCACGCTCAAAAAGCACCTTGAGTTCATCCTGATGCGAGATGACAACCGCCGGCGCCTGGATCATTTGCCGATCTAACCCGACGGCGGATGTTTTGATCAGCCCGCGACCCAGATTGCCCTCAAGCAAGCGGATACCTCCCTCAGGGGCATAGGCGTCGTCGGCTGACCGAATCACCTCCGTATCAAGGCTCTGCTCTGCCGCCGGCCGCCACTGCAACGTGCTGTCTTCGAAAAACGGCTCGATACACGCAGCTTCCAAGGTGCCGCCGAAGCACACTCTGGCATCGGCATGCATCAGGCCCGCGCGGATCAATTCGCCGAATAAGAGTCCTGTTCCGCCCGCGGCCTGGAAATGATTGATGTCGGCGCTGCCATTGGGATAGATCTTGGCCAGAAGTGGCGTGACCTTCGACAGCGCATCAAAGTCTGACCAGTTAATAACCAGACCCGCCGCTCTTGCCATCGCCACCAGGTGGATGCAGAGGTTCGTCGAACCACCCGAGGCAAGTAGCGCCACAATACCGTTCACAAAGCTTTTCTCATCGATGACGTCGGCGAGGGGAAGCGGTTGACGACCGGTTCGCGCAATCTTGGCAATGTGTTCCGCGGCCTCTGTTGTCAGCGCATCGCGCAGGGGCGTGTCGGGATTCACAAAAGAACTACCGGGTAACTGCAGGCCCATGGCCTCGAGAACCATCTGATTCGAATTAGCTGTGCCGTAAAATGTGCAGGTGCCCTGACTGTGATACGAGGCCATCTCAGCTTCCAACAGCGCCGCTCGATCGACTTTGCCCTCGGCGTAAAGCTGGCGAACACGGACTTTTTCCTTGTTAGACAGACCTGAAGTCATGGGTCCCGCAGGGACAAACAAGGTAGGGAGGTGGCCAAACTGCAGCGCGCCCATCACCAACCCCGGTACGATCTTGTCGCAAATCCCCAGCATCAGCACCGCATCAAACATCTGGTGAGAGAGCGAGACGGCTGTTGCTTGGGCGATCACATCGCGGCTGAACAAGCTCAACTCCATTCCGGGCTGACCCTGTGTGACGCCGTCGCACATTGCCGGTACACCGCCCGCCACCTGTGCGGTGCAGCCGATCGCATTCAACGCGCGCTTGATTTGATCGGGGTAACCCGCGTAGGGGGCGTGTGCAGACAACATGTCGTTATATGCACTGACAATTCCGATATTGGCGCTGTCCATCATCTTGATAACGGACTTTTCCTCGCTACCACAAGATGCGACGCCATGTGCGAGATTGCCGCAGCTTAACTGGCTGCGGTGGACAGGCTGGCTAGCCATGCTGTCGATCTGACGCCGGTACTCAGCGCGCAGTCCGCGACTGCGATTCATGATCGCTTGAGTCACATGGGAAACGACGGGATTCATCGGATTAGTGTGCGGCCAAAAATGTAATAAAGCAACATAATAAAGCCATATTTAGATACTATCGGGCCTAATTTGTAATTAAATTACTTAACAACCTGTCCTCACTGACGGCGCCACAAATCCCAGTCACCACCAGACGGTGTAGAAGAAGCACAGAATCAGTGTGACCAGCAGCGCACTCACGTTAAAACTGCCCTGCGTCGAGAAACTCACGCCTGCCGGGTCCACATAACCTGTCTGCACCTGCGGCCGCACAAGTGACCACAGGACAGCAATGGCGACGCAAAGCAGGAACACCAGACCGACCCTGTCCATGAATGGCAGCTCCGGCCAAAACAGCTTAAAGGTGAGCGACAATGCGGCCGAGGCGATCGCCGCCATTAACGCGGCAGTAGCTGTGGTCCGGGACCAGAAAAGACCCAGCATGAAAATCGCCACGATGCCTGGCGTGAAGAAACCCGTGAATTCCTGAATATATTGGAAGGCCTGCTCGAAATTGCCCAGCAGCGGTTTTGCCGCGATCATCGCAATCACCATTGCGGCAACAGCAACAACACGTCCAACCCGAACCGAGCGCGCACCACCATCACTATCGATCCCCAGCGTCGGCGCAACGTCAACCGTGAATATCGTGGAAATGCTGTTACACATCGAAGCTAAAGAAGAGACGATGGCCGCCAGCAAAGCGGCGAACACCAAGCCTTTGATGCCGACAGGTAGCATTGTCATCGCCGAGGGGTACGCCTTATCCGGCGCGGACAGATCAGGGTTCAATACAAACATGGCGATCCCCGGCAGCACCACAATCACCGGCATCAACAACTTTAGAAAAGCGGCGAAGGCGATGCCCTTCTGGGCCTCATCAACGCTCTTGGCAGCCAGTGCCCGCTGGATGATGTACTGATTGAAGCCCCAATAAGACAGGTTCATGACCCACATCCCACCGACCAAGACAGAGAGCCCGGGCAGGCTCATGTAATGGGGGTGGCCCTCAGGCAAAATCATGTGGAATTTATTGGGCGCTTGATCTGTCAGTGCTGTGAACCCTGCCAGCACGCCGGCACCTCCACCGACTTGATCAAGCAAGATCCACGAAATCATCAACCCACCCAGTACCAGGAGGATCACCTGAATAATGTCCGTCAGCGCCACTGCGCGCAGCCCGCCGTAAAGGGAGTAGGCGACGGCGAACACGCCAAGCGCAACGAGGCCCGTCGTGAGATCCACGCCCGCGACCGTACTCATCGCCAGCGCACCCAGCCATAGAATGGACGTCAAGTTGACGAGCGTGTAAACGCCCAGCCAAAACACCGCCATGACCGTTTTCACGCGGTTGTCATAGCGCTGCGCCAAGAACTGGGGCATCGTGTAAATACCCGTCTTGAGAAAAATCGGCAGTAGGAATTTACCGACCAACAAAAGCGTGAACGCCGCCATCCATTCGTAAGAGGCAATGGCGAGGCCTATCGCATACCCTGAGCCAGACATACCAATGATTTGCTCAGCCGAAATATTCGCAGCGATTAAAGACGCACCGATAGCCCACCAGGGCAACGCCTTCCCGGCGAGAAAATAGTCCTGCGCATCTTTCTGTTGGCCTGCGGGTTCACGCGACACCCACTGAGCGAGTGCGAAAAGTCCTACCGCGTATACCAAAACGATGGTCATATCGACTGTCGATAACATTCGTTCTCTCCGGTTGGGCCGAGGGGCCCGAGTTATTGTTAGATGAAGATCGGTGCGATGCTGGAGGCCGGCTTACCCCCCTGCTATCAACTCGCTACAGCTCATGAGCGGGCCATCATCGGGACGCTCGGCAAGCACCACCTCCGAGATCTCCAAAGATAGCGCACCGGTGGTAGCAAGAAGAAATGGCGTATTCACTTTCGAGGAGTCGACCCCCAGCTGGGCAAAACACTTCATGGGAAAACTCATCCGCTGCCACGCGTCAGGGTCGGCGGTTTGCAGGACATGCGTGATGTCCATTTCTCCCGAGCACGGGTAGCCACAATCCATCCGTAACTTCACCGGCTCAGTGGGACGCTGGAGCAAACGCATATCAAACGATAGCGCGCCATCCGCCATCTCCAGCGCTCGCATATTGACTGGGTCCTCAAACTGGAAATAAACCTGACTCAGGTGCTCACCACTCCCTGAGAATTCGATGCGCCGCGCATCCTCCTGAACCTTGCGATCAACGACAGTCAGACTCAACTCGCCCCGAGCTGATTTTCCACCACGCGGTCCAACTTCCACCGACCAGTCAAAGTCATCGCCCACATATAGCCTCCAGGGATCCTTAACGCCTTTATCAAAGACCCAGGTTTCAAGCGCTTTAGGCTGACCAATGGGGTCCTCGGCGAGTGCCACCCACTCCAACTTAGCTCCCGCACTCATGCCATAGCCGACAGGAAACGCATGCTGCGCCACGCTGAGATCATGGTCCTTTGGGTTCAAATCATGGTTGGGCCACGGCATCGGGAGCTTGCCTTCAAAGTCATACTGAGCCGCATCGTCAGCCCCCGCCATCATGACCTCAGCAACCGCAGCCCCTTCAGAACCTGGGAGCCAACCAATGACAAATGCGTCAGAGGCATTCAGCTCGGCGTTAACCCACAGGGGACGACCGGTGAGAAACAGGGTCACCACCGGAATCCCTTGTTCTTTCAGTTCGCTAATTTTTTGTAAATCCCTGCTGCGACCCTGCTGCCATGCGAGGTTCTCAATATCACCCTGCCCTTCTGCGTAGGGTGGCTCCGCCATAACCATCACAACCGCGTCCAGCTCGGCGAGCGCTTCGTCTGAATCGTAAAGTGCCACATCACCGCCTGCCGCTGCCGCGCGCGCAATGAAACCGTCCAATATCGACGTGCCGTTCGGGAAATCGGCGTTCACGTTGCCAGTGCCCTGCCAACTGATCGTCCAGCCGCCCGATTGCAGGCCGATATCATCCGCCCCTGCGCCCGCGATGCGGTAGGTCCCGGTTGGGCCCAGTGGCAATAGACCTGTGGGATCCTTCATCAAAACCAAGGACCGCCTCACGGCTTCTCGCGCGAGCTCTCTGTGTGTCTCAGCGCCGATGGCATCCGCGTAGCCAGCGGCACGTTTCGACGGCAAACCGCGCTCCATCAAGCCGGACTGGAGTTTTATTTTAAGAATTCGACTGACCGCCTCATCAATTCTTGCTTCAGTAATCTCACCAGCCCGGACCTGCTCGATCATATTGTCCAGAAGGGCCCGCCAGTCCTTTGGCACCATCACCATGTCGATGCCCGCGTTAATGGCCTGCACGCAGTTATCCGGTTCACAGCCTGCCACCTGACCAATACCGTTCCAGTCGCTGACAACGAACCCATCAAACCCGAGCTCATCGCGCAGCAATCCCGTTAACAACTCGCTATTGCCATGGATCTTGTCGCCGTTCCAACTGTTGAACGAGGCCATGACGGTCATGACGCCCGCGTCAATTGCAGACAGATAACCCTGCCCGTGAATGGTCATCAGATCGTCTTTGCTCAAGCGCGTGTCACCTTGATCGATACCGCGGTGCGTACCGCCATCGCCGATGAAGTGCTTTGCCGTGGCAACAATCCCCTCGGCCTGCATCGCCTCGACAACGCCGCCGGCAAAATCTTTCACCAGAGCAGGGTTCGAGCCATAGGACTCATACGTCCGACCCCACCGAGCATCCAATGCGACTGCCAGTGTCGGCGCAAAAATCCAATCAATACCCGTGGCGCTGACTTCCCTCGCCGTCGCCCCTGCAATCGCCGCTGTCAGCTCCGCGTCACCGATCGCACCCAGCGCGATGTTGTGGGGAAATATCGTGGCGCCGATGACATTATTATGACCATGCACCGCGTCGGTGCCCCAAATAATAGGAATACCGGCACTGCCTGCTGAGGTATCGATCGAAGCCAGATAGTAGGCATCCGCTAGATCCATCCAATCCTGAACCGAGGCATGTTTGTTTTGCGCCGGAAAAGACCCACCGCCGTTCAGGACGCTCCCCAAGCCGTAAACCCGGACATCCTCCGGCGTCACGTGCTTGATTTCACCTTGAATCATCTGCGCCACTTTTTGCTCAAGCGTGAGCGTCGACAATAGCGCCTCGACACGACGATCGATGTCGGTTCCAGAGTGCGCTTGCCCAATAGCCCACAGGCTCAACACAACAAGCGCCGTCACCACGCCTGTCCGCAGATTCACTCGACTCGCTCTCATCACATCACCGATACAACTCCGAGTCGTTAAGCTATCGCAGCCTGCGATTCGAGCGCACCCGGGGCGCGACAAAATCGGTAATTTCCGCGCCCAGCGGGACGAAATTTGCCTTTGCCACGTCGTTCCTTACACCACTGCCTGACACACTTTGAAGGTAGCGAGTCACGATGGCCTGCCATATAGTGAAACCAAGCGGCAAATCCGGTCTGTCCATGGCATCAAAGCTGACATCTGCGAAAGAAACACCCCCTCCAACAACCACCGGCTTGGCTGGCTTACTCGGGTCCGTTATCAGCGTGGGCCGCGATATTTTGGCCCGCCGTCGCCACGCGGCAGCGCAGGCGCCATCGGGCGATTTACTGGCCAAATGTCGGCAGTTGATTCACCACCGAGGCGAAGCCTCTGGGCTCGCACTGGCCGCCGAGGTAATCGCTGACTATCAAGCGCTAGATGCCGCCAACCAAATCCGCTTTTTTGAGGCGCTTGGCAGTGCCTTCGATCCCGATCCTGAGGGCATCATTGCCGCAGCAGATGCTTACAAGACAGACCCTACCGCTGAGCGGTTGACGGCCCTAGGGAAGGCCATTGAGGCACCTCGCGTAAAGCTTTTTCGGCGAATGAACATGGCACCGAACGCCACGTCGGTGCTGGTGAAAATGCGCGGCCGCCTACTGCAGTTGCTTCCCGAGCACCCTGAACTCAAGCGAGTCGATACCGACCTCAAGCACCAATTCGTGTCCTGGTTCAATCGCGGCTTTTTAGAGCTGCGTGCCATTAACTGGAACTCTCCCGCGGCTGTACTTGAGCGCATCATCCACTACGAATCGGTGCATGCGATTCAGGGTTGGGACGATTTGCGTTCGCGGCTTCGTGAGAACCGACTGTGCTTCGCCTTTTTCCATCCGGCCATGCCGGACGATCCGCTGGTATTTGTCGAGGTCGCACTCACCTCGGGCATCCCTACTGCGATCGCACCACTGATCGACAAGACGGCAGAGCCCGACGACGCAAAAGATCTCGACACCGTCGTGTTTTACTCAATCAGCAACTGCCACCCGGGGCTGGCCGGCGTCTCTTTCGGTAACTTTCTGATCAAACAGGTCGTGGAAGAAGTCGGCAAGCGCTATCCCTACGCGAAGCGGTACGTCACCCTCTCACCAGTACCTGGGTTTTGTCAGTGGCTCTCCTCACAGTCCGAAGTCGCAGATCTTGATATTCATGAACTGCGGACGCTGGCGAAAGTGCATGGCACCGACACGACGGATCCACGCTGGGAAGCCGTTCTGGCGCTCTGCGCCAAATATCTTGCTGAAGAACGGTCGGGAGGCCTGGCGCGCGACCCCGTGGCGCGCTTTCATCTCGGCAACGGCGCGAGTCTGCAAGCGATTCATTGGGCAGCCGATTTGAGTGACAAGGGCCTACAACAATCAATCGGATTGATGGTCAATTACCTTTATGACCTCAATAGTATCGAAGAGAACCACGATGCCTACTTTGATCAGGGCGAGGTGGCGATGTCACGCAGCGTGGCGCGACTGATCAACTGATCTTCATACACCCGTCGCGGGCCTCACCGTCGGCATCGAGGCCTTCGCTCGACCTCTCCAAGCAATCTTGATATCGGGGCACTAGAGGCCGGCGTAATGGGCCGTGAGCACGTCCCTGAACTGTAGCTGCTTTACCCAGCCTCGTTACATTGGCGACAGTGGCAATCAGCTACACCACAGGTATGATCATGGGCAAGGTGTCCTGGGGCATCGACCACAACAATAATCAGGCGGTGTAACAGCATGGCATTTGATACCTCGCAGTTCCGCGAATTCCGCTACGGGTGGCCAGTCGTTCTGGCGTCAACGTTCGGAATCTCCCTCGGCATGTCGCCGCTTCCGTTTTACACCATTGGCGTGTTTGCTAAGCCGCTGGCAGAGGAATTTGGCTGGGGTATCGATCAGATCATGTTCGGACTGGTGCCATTTTGTGTCGTCACGGTCATCAGCGCGCCGATGGCGGGCTATCTTTCTGACCGGTATGGCGTGCGGAAAGTCGCGCTGATTTCGATGCTCACCTTTGCACTCGGCATGATGCTCTTTTCTTTAAATAACGGCTCCCACACCCTGTACCTGTTCCTGTGGGGGCTGCTGTCTGCCCTGAGCGCCGGTACGCTACCCATTACCTTCACCAAGGCGATTTCAAGATGGTTCCACGAAAAACGCGGGCTGGCGTTAGGGATCGCACTGGTTGGCACCGGCATCGGCGGTGCCGTAGCCAAACTAATCGCAGAAGAGCTGATCAATGCCTACGGTTGGCGCATGGCCTACGTCGGAATTGGGTTTTTGCCGCTCATCGTGGCGCTGCCGATCGCGCTTTTTGCCTTTCATGACGTAGACGACCCCAAAGTCGCCCAGCGTGCACAAGGGCTCACTGCGCTCAACCAGGAAACAGGCAATACCATTCAACAGTATGGCTTTACCTTTACCCAAGCACTCCGGGACTGGCGCCTGTGGTTGCTTGGCGCCATCTTTCTACCCCTGTCCTTCGCCATCGGCGGCCCGATACCTAACCTCGAGACCATGATGGGCTCCAAGGGCTTTGATCGTGGCGATGCCGTGCTGCTGGCCAGTTTCCTCGGTTATTCAGTCTACGCTGGGCGCTTGATTGCCGGCTATCTACTCGACTTCATCTGGGCGCCTGCCATCGCCTGCGCACTGATGATCATGCCAGCGATTTCCATGTTGATGTTTGCCGGCGCTGACCCGAGCTACAGTCAGATGGTGATCGCGATTGTTTTACTGGGCGTGGCAGCCGGTGTCGAATACGACCTGCTGGCGTATTTGGTATCACGCTACTTTGGGGTGCGCAGCTACGCGCGCATTTACGGTGCCCTATACGCTCTGTTTGGCCTCGGAGCCGGCTTCGGGCCCGCCGCCTTTGGCGCGGTGTACAGCAACACCGGCTCCTACGATCAGGCACTGTATTACTCGATGTGGGGTTTCATCATCTGCTCGCTGGCACTGCTCTTACTGGGCCGCTATCGAGATGAACAACTCAAGGCCATGGTGTGAGACTGCGATGAAACCGACGCCCGCGCTAAAGCAAATTGACGCCTCTGAAATGCCGGAGGACATTGCCGCAGCGTGGGAGGCGTCGATGGCGCTGCGCGGAGACGCCACATTCTTTGAAGTCTTCGCCAATCATCCTGATCTGTATCGCTGGTATGTGAACTCGTTTTACGGAGACGTCTTTCGCGGCGGCGCAGTCGCACAACCTTTTAAGGAATTATTGAGACTCAGGCTCTCCACCCTGCACGGCTGTCGTTTCTGTAATCAAGGGAATCGTCGGGATGCACTGGCGGCGGGGCTCACCGAAGCACAGATTGACGCGTTTGATGACCCCGAGAACGGTCCCTTTTCGGAGGCCGAGAAGGCGGTGCTCGCTCTGGGCGAACAGCTTGCCCTCACCCAGCCTGAGGGCACACTGAACCCAGCGTTGCACGGAGCGCTTGCCACGCACTTTAGCGACGCTGAAATTCTGGAGCTGGGACTTGTAGGTGGCATTCTGGCAGGCGTCGCCAAGTTTATGTTCGCCTACGATCTTGTAGAAAAAGAAGACTCCTGCCCTTTTCATCCTGCTGGGAGCGAGGGCCTCTGACCGGCAGAGAAAGCACTACAGTCCGCCCTGAAAAAAGGTGAACTACCGCCCGGGCAGTGTGCACCTGCGGCGAGATCGCCAGTGAGCCCTCGAGGCGTGTTCACTGACCCGTTTCTAGACACTTCAACGGAAATAGACAGTCACGCCATAAAATCTCGTGCCAGCGTGGCGAGCGCGTCAGCACCTAATTCAAAGGCGGGCATGGTGATGTCATCGCGCTCAACCAGTGTCGCCTGAGGTAACCACTCGGCCACCTGTAATGTGCCGTCGCGCAGACTGGAGCGAGTGGCCACCACCAGCGCAGGTTGCTCAACCTGACGCGCCGCTGACTCAGCGTCACAGGTCGCGGCGGCATGAAAACCCGCGTTTCTCCCTTCCCCTGCCCCCACAAAATCGAAAAACAAATCCAACGCCCTGGGATATGCGACCTGCTCGAGACGGTCTGTCACCAGCGACTTGAACAGGCCATTCATGGGGTCCTCCTGCTCAAGATATCCCGGGGGCGTGGTTAACGACGCTCTGAGATCCGCTTGGTCAGGGCCCGAAAAAACCGGCACGTCCACCAACATCACGCCCGCCACCCGAGCCCCGTACTCATTGGCCATCTCCATCGCCACCAGCGCTCCGGAGTGAAAGCCCACCAGCCACACAGGATTGTCGGTGAGGCTTAGGAGCGGCGTCATGGCGTCGGTATACCCCTCGACAGTGGGCGCGTCTGCCAACGCATCAGACAACCCGTACCCAGGTAAGTCAGCACTCCAAACTGGGCCGTCATAAGCCCTCGCAAAGCTATCGAAAAATCGACCCCCGTATGGCACTGGAGGCAAGCAAATGAGCGTCGGCAGCGCAGACTGACTGCCCTGCCATTGCCATACATGTAGTTGCCCAGGCGTGTTATTCAGGTAACTTCTTCGCGGCGTGGCCATTCAGGTCAAACCCTCGTGTTCCGTCATGCCGTGACCGTATGAACCCAAAATGCCGCGTAAACCAAACAGCACGGGCACCCCAAAAATAATGGGGATCACCGCCATGGAGTAGCGAATCCCCTCCACTCCAAAGACATAGTCATTGAGTAGCGCCACCGCCGTGGGACCCAAAAAAAGCCCGGCCATGCTGATGACCATGTAATAGAGCGCGACGGTCTGTGCCTTGATGGGCGCTGGCGCGATCCGGAGCAGCGCGGTAACGCCCATCGCCGAGGTCAAGCCAATGCCCATGTTATTGAGCGCAAATACGCCCATCGCCAATGGGGCCGAGGGCATCAAGGGAAACAGGGCTCCCGTCAGTACCGTCGCAAATACGCCAAAGAGTGCAATTTTCAAAGCTGCGTCACGCCTGCCCTGTGCTATCCAATGATCACACAACCACCCCGCGGACAACACTGCCGTAGGGCCACAGATAATCAGCAACAGGCCATTAATTGACGCGTAGTAACTGGTCTCCCAGCCCCAAGTGCGTTCAAACAACGCCGCACCCCAACTCTGGCTGTAAGCGACGATGGTCATAAAGCAGAAGACGCTGACGAAGCCACCGTAGAGTCTCCAGCGGACCAGTACGTGCTTGAGCATATCGGGCAGGCTGCCACCCGTTGCCGAGGGTCCACCCGAGCGCGCGGGTTCGCGCAGCAGGAAGAACAGCACGGAGAGAATAAGACCGGGTAGCCCTACAATGAAGAAAGTGGCCTGCCACGGCACCAGTTCACCCACGCCCGGCAGGGTAATGGAGCCGCCCGACTCAGCCCACGTCAGCACTCCGGCTCCCAGCAATGAGGCAAAACCTGCCCCTACCGATAGCGCCATGGTGTAGACAGCAATCGGCCGGGAGCGCTTCTCGGGCGGGAAGCTGTCGGAGATGATCGACATGGCGCAGGGGCTCAGGGTGGCTTCGCCGACCCCAATACTCATTCGTGCGATAAAGAGGTGCGTAAAATTACGCGCCAGCCCCGAAGCTGCCGTCGCGATAGACCAGACTGCGATCCCGACGGCCACGATTTTTACCCGGTTCTTGCGATCAGCAAGCCACCCCAGGGGCAGCCCCATCGTGGCGTAAAAGATCGCAAAAGCGGGCCCAAGAAGCAGGCCGATCTGGGTATCGGTCAGATCGAGGTCCGCCTTGATCGGCTCAATCAGCAACCCCAGCACGTAGCGATCAATAAACGAAAAGATATAAGCGACGGTAAGCAGGACCACCGTCAGCCAACCATAGGCCAGACTACTCTGCGGTTGTGGTTGCGCGCCCGGTACCGCGTCGCTCATACGAATTGGTTCACTTCAACAAAGTACCCGCTGGGATCGAAGAAGCTGATGCCCAGCACACGAAATACACCCCCGTCGGGTTTGGGGTATTCACTGACAACCGGCTCACACACCATCTCAATGCCGGGTACGGACTGAAGTTGCTCATAGACGCCCTCCACATCCTCGTGGTGCAGCACGTAAACCGATTCACCGATGCGAACCCGATTGGGGTTCGAGCGAGGTGGTGGTTCCGGTAGCGGTGGGTCAATGTATTGGAGAATACCGAGCATGCCGATAAAGTCGTCCTTGCACTTGAGCATCACGAGACGGGTCTGGGAATTGGGCTCGCCGGCGGGCAAACCATCCCCTGACACGACAATTTCTTCGTCGTAGTGCACCGACATGCCAAGAATATCGCGATAAATCTGCAGCGACGGCTCGATGTCATTCACCAGCATGGTGGTGCGACGAATCAGGACTGGTACATCACTCATAACGCCCCCTTTGTTTTATAGATATAACATTAGTACTTTACGGGTCTCACTGATGCGGAGGCAAGCGCGATGACCGGACCACGCCCCCTGAAATTTCTTAACAGCACGCTTTTTTCCCTGCTGTGGCTCTGCTCGCTGACCTATGGCGGGCAAAGCCTCGCTCAGGGACAGGACACGACGCCCTGGAGCCGCGATCTTCAGGTCATCGAAGTGATGCTCCACGGCCTATACAGCAACGCCAATCAAGCTTATTTCGATGGCCGGCGCAAAATCGACAACCCCCAGTCCCGCCACAACCTGCTCATCGAGACCGCGGACGATGGTTTTGATGTCACCCTAAGCGCGCCCGATGGCACGGTGATGTCAAATCAGAAATGGTCACTTGCCGAGGACGACCAGCGAGAGGCGGTTCGTATGGATATCAGCAATACCGACGGCACGCCGCTCTGCCCTGTGTGGTGGACCCGGGACGCCGCACAGTTCAGCGCAAAGGGCGACTCAGAATGCACTGAAGATCATGACAGCCCCAGCGCGCTGGCCCTCAGTGAGCAGCAATTCTGGTGGACCCCCCGGGGTGCTTCAGAGGTACCTGTGAAGCTTCACAGAGCCCGGCAATTTACCTGCTATGCCGATATCCCCGGCGTAGGCGGCGGGCGCGATATCCCCTATACCCGTTACGACAACCTCAGCCTGCATGACCAGGGCGCTGAAACTTGGTTTGTCGACAAAGACGGCAGGAACTTGGGCCTGCGGCTCCTCAACGTTGACTGGCCTATCAACAACTACGATGGTTACTTCACGCGCGATTCCCTGGTGATTTATGTCATCGAGCAACTCGATGACGGCAGCACCAAGGAACACGGTTACGCATTTACCCTGCCCGAGGCGAATCGCATCGGGATCAACCTGAAGTGGATGCTGGCCAGTTGCTTCATGATCTCGGGCAAGGTCGATACGCCGACTATGTAGACCATGTAAATTGAAAGGCGCAATGACGATGCGAAGACGAGACATACTGCGCGGCAGCAGCGCCGGACTGGCGGCCCTAGGCCTCGCGCAAAACGCCACAGCCCAGGACGAGTGTGCTTCGGCTGCGACTAAACCCAGCACCTTCGTATTAGTGCACGGCACCTGGCACGGTGGCTGGGTGTGGCAAGACGTTGCAAACAAACTGCGTGCGAAGGGCCATCGCGTTTACACCCCCACCTGCACCGGCTGTGGTGAGCGTTTGCATCTCACCGGTCCTGACGTGGGGCTCGACACGCACATTACCGACATTGCACAGGTCCTAGAGTTTGAAGATCTCCACGACGTCATTCTGGTCGGTCACTCCTTCTCCGGTATCACGATCACCGGCGTGGCGGATCGTTGCAGAGAACGCATAGAGAGGATCGTATTCTTCGATGCGCTGGTGCCCCGGGAAGGAAGAATGAGCGGCGTGCCTCGAGACGCCGATACCGGCGAGTTTCCCGACTGGTGGAAAGCTCGGGAAGCGCATTTTATTGACGGCTACCAAATGGATCTGTGGCAGGACTATCCCATGGAGATGCTGGTGCCCGACACTTATCCCGAGGTGGCCGCCAAGTTGAAGCGCTTGATTACCCCACATCCCGCAAAGCAGTGGACAGACGAACTAGTTCTAGAGCATGGTGGCTGGGAAGGCCTCAATCCCGCCTACATACATTGCGTAGGACAAACTTATCGGCAAAGCTCGGATTTGATGGTGGGCCCAGCGAGGGGGTCTGACTGGACGTTCATCGAGCTGGATATCCCGCGGGACGGGATGCTGACGCATTCGGAGCTAGTCGCAAACACCTTGTCCGCACTCGTTGGCTGAGCTGACATCGGTGGCTCCACGATCTAGATGTTAAGGCGGCGATAGAGTCGATTTCGGGGCCAATCGGCGCACACTGATTGTGTATCGGGGCCGTTCAAATCACACTGTGCCGCTTTTCGCCGTTTCTGGAAGCGTTAATGAAAAACTGCTTATGGATACTGCTAGGAATCTCGATGATGTCAGCCGCCGATGACACCCGAGTTGCCATCGCACTTCACGGTGGGGCCGGCACCATTGAGCGAGGGACGATGAGCGAAGAACTCGAGGCCACCTACCGCGCGTTTTTGGACGACGCGATTACACGCGGCTTTGAGAAGTTGCGCAAGGGTGAACCCGGACTCGATGTTGTCGTCAGTATCATCCAACTCATGGAAGACTCGCCGCTTTTCAACGCGGGACGCGGTGCAGTGTATACCTGGGAAGGCACCCACGAGCTCGATGCCTCAATCATGCACGGCGAGAACCTCGACGCGGGTGCAGTTGCTGGTATAAGCACCGTTAAATCCCCCATCGCATTGGCGCGCGCCGTGATGGAGGGGTCATCGCACGTGATGCTGGCAGGCGCTGGCGCTGAGGCCTTTGCTCTTGAACAGGGGTTTGAAGTCATGCCTCCCGAATACTTCGCCACCGATCGACGTCGCGAGGCACTCGACGCCTACAAAGCCAATGAGCAGGCAGGACTCACGCCCGAGGCCGACCATAAATTCGGCACGGTGGGCGTGGTGGTGCTGGATGCAGCGGGCAATCTGGTGGCCGGCACCTCAACCGGTGGGATGACAGGCAAACGCTGGGGACGCATCGGTGACTCACCCGTCATCGGCGCGGGCACCTATGCAGACAACCGAAGCTGCTCAGTGTCGGCGACTGGACACGGCGAATACTTCATTCGTCACACCGTTGCGCGCGACATCTGCGCGCGTATGCAATTTGGCGGTGCAACCCTGGAGGCGGCAGCGAATACTGTCGTCATGGACGAGCTGGTAACCGCTGGTGGCGAAGGGGGTATTGTGGCGGTGGATCCCACAGGTGAGGTCACCCTGATTTTCAATACGGCGGGGATGTACCGCGCCAGCATCAACGCCTCGGGTGAAAAAACAATAGGAATCTATTCAGACGAGTCATAGAGATCCGATTGCCTGAATCCGGAACCGCCGCAACCAACCCAAACACGGGCAGAGGCGTGCCCAGCCTTGCCGTGACGGGCATCACCATGCGACGACGGTACCGTCCTTTCTCATTTCAGTAGCGCCCACATAAACGCCGTCGGGTAGTCGCATGATCGCCTGGTAGCCCCCAAAGGGCGCGCCCGTGCCATCTACCTCGACACGATGTCCCATCGCCCTGAGTTGCTCAACGGTTTCAGCCGGCACACCGGGTTCAACAAGCAATGTGCCCAGCAGATCCTCATCCACGCCCGTGGGCTGGCGCCCGCCGTCATGATTAAA
>PBLO01000008.1 GCA_002721785.1 Halieaceae bacterium | reverse complement strand
GTTATTCATCGGGACAGTTTTTGCATCCAGTTGGGGTCCGGTTGGATTGATGAGCATCTGGAGTCGATCGATCACTGCGCGCGGCGCGCGCTGGGGCATGCTGGCTGGACTGCTGGCAAACATCGTACCGGCAGCGCTCGACTACATCGGGCTAATCGATTTGCCCAGTTATATGGAGCCGGTTCTGCTGGGTATTGTGGCCTCCCTTCTTTTTGCGCGATTGGGTTCTAGAGGCGATGTCGTCTCAGAGCAAGAGCGAGACTATCGAACGCAACTTCACCAAACGCCTTCGGTCGATATCGATCGGAGGGCGACACGTATCACGTTGCTGGCGCCTATGCTGTTGATTGCTTACGGATGTGTGATGCCATTCTTGCTGCTGCACTTTTATGTGGAGCCTTATCAGCTCGGTGCGGGCATCATCGAGCTGGGTGAGAGCATTGATTGGCGTCATGCGGAGCCATGGTTCGTCATTGGCCCATTGCTCATCCATGTGCCCCTGGGGGTGATTGCATGGCGGGTGATTCGACGGCGATACACGCCGAGTGCGTCTATCACGCCCGCCAGCCAAGCGTGAACCATCTGGCTCTTCCGCCTTTACGCATCTTTCAGTATGCGCCGCGCGGCGTTGTGCCCGGGTGCGCCGGTCACGCCGCCACCGGGGTGCGCACCTGAACCGCACAGATAGAGGCCTTTTACCGGCGTGGCGTATTGTGCGGCATCGGGGTGTGGCCTCACATTGAACAGTTGGTCGGGTTCGAGTCTGCCGTGGCAGATATCACCGCGGGTCATCCCAAGCATCCGCTCCAGATCCAGTGGTGTAAGGCACTGGTGACCCACTGTAATGTCTCTCAGTCGAGGAATGAACTGCTCAACGTAGTTGAAAATGCCCTCCACGATGCGATCTTTTTCGTCGTCCCATGAGCGTGCGCCGCTGAGGTCGTATGGCATGTATTTGCACAGGAGGCTCATGACGTGGTGGCCTGGTGTATCGGTCAATTCGGGGTCCAGCACGCTGGGGATAATCGCCTCAATGATGGGTGGGTCAGCGGGCTCGCCTCGTTTGGCGCTGTGAAATGCGGCGTTTAAATGATCGGCACTCTCGATCATCGTGATACTGGCTTGATGATGTGCCCCCTCGGCACCGGGAAGCGCGGCAAATTCTGGTAGCTCAGACAACGCGAGATTCATGCGCAAGGACGCAGACTCTTGTCGGAAGCTTTTCACGTCACGGGCGAAGTCTTTCGGCAGATGCTCTTCGCCCAATAGGGTAAAAAACGTGCGCTTGGGGTCGGTATTGGCTGCGACTACAGGTGCCGTGATGACTTCGCCCGAGGCGAGCGTGACACCTGTGACCCTCTCATTCGATACGTTAACGCGTTGCACTGCAGCGTCGGTCCGAATCGTTACGCCGTGAGCCATTGCCGATTTCATCATCGCTTGGGTGATACCGCCCATACCACCCCTGACAATACCCCAGGCGCCCGCTTGTCCATCCACCTCGCCAACAGCATGGTGCAACATAGCGAGACTAGCGCCAGGTTGGCTCAAGGGCGCGTAGTTGGCGGGCATGATGTGGGCGGCCACCATCGACTTCACTTTTTCGCTTTCAAACCAGCGGTCAATGATGGTCTCGGGCGCACCGATGAAAAACTGCATTAAGCGCCAGCGTGCGTCCGCATCTAGCCGGAAAACATCGACACCCATTTTGAGCATGGCAAGGAGATCTCCTACGCCTTGCTCACCTAATTTAGGTGGCTCGTTCAACCATTGCTTGGCCAGTAGCTGTCCGATCTGATCTACAGAGTGCTGGAACGACTCATAAGCCTGAAAGTCGGTTTGAGAAAATTTTTCGAACTGTGCTCGATTAAATTGCTCATCGGCGGTGAGCAACAAATGGTCACCGCTGGAGTCAATATAGAGCGCGTTCTCTAGGGTGATCGCCTCGTACCCGTAATCGGCTAGCCGCAAATCCTCAACAACCTCGGGCCGCAGCAGACTTACGACATACGAAAACGTTGAATTACGGTACCCCGAATAAAACTCTTCTGTGACCGCTGCTCCTCCCACTATTGAGCGTTGCTCGAGCACGCAGACGCTCATCCCGCCTCGGACGAGATAGTTGGCGGCGGTGAGTCCGTTGTGTCCAGCACCAATTACGATTGCGTCGTAGTTGCTCATACTCTTCTCTGGAATTTCTAGCCTCTTCACATTAAATCTTCAGTGATCGGGTTTTGTCAGGGCCTATACGCGCAGACGACAGGTGGTATTTAGCGCTCAGATCATCAGCTCTGCTCTCCATCTTAGCCTCTGTGAGCTTAGGCAGTAGACCCCTTCAAAGTGTCTAAGTGTAGAAGCGGCGCAGAGATTTGTTTCGACAGGGCAAAAGCNGGCTGATGTACCGTCAAGTTTGCGAGATCAAAGTACATTATCAAAAGGAATGGATAATGCAGATACNAGAAAATCTCAGAGACTTAGGAGAACTCAATNTCAGTCCATTAGCCGACGCGATTGAGTCCTTTCCCTCTGCTGCGTGGNCTGAAGAGCAAGTCCGACAAAAGCGGTATGCCGAGGTTCACTACAACACGGAGTCCGTCATCATGGTCTTCTGTGACCACGACAAGTGGCCAGCNATTGATGTTTTTAAGGGGGCTGGTTGGAACTTACTGCACGAAGCTGCGCTGCCACTGATGCACGAAATTATCGAAAACTGCTACCTCCGCGGGGGCACTATTATTAGAGCCATGGCCGCGAAATTGAAGGCAGGCACTAATATTCGAACTCATACCGATGCCCACGATTCATTTCGCTGTAGTCATCGAATCCATATTCCAATCACTACAAATAACAGCGTTCGTTTTTTTATTGATGGTCGTCCCCATCAGTTGGAGGTTGGCACAGCCTACGAGGTAAACAACCAAAAAAGACATGGGGTAATGAACGGTGGCATTTCAGATCGGATTACTTTTATCTTCGATTATTTGCCTCCCGCTGGTGCTGTGGTAAGCAAGTGACAATACTTTTGGCAACATCAGTTGTGCGCGGCAGCGAGCAGGGAAACAGTCACGGTGGTATCTACCTCTTCGATACGAACTCCAATAAGAGATTGCAACCGGTTGACTGGAATTCCATTGATATTGATTGGCAAGGGAGGGGATGGGACAGAGGACTGAGGGGGATCGCGTTCCTGAACAATCGGATATTTATTGCAGCGAGCGATGAAATTTTCGAGTTTGATCTCTCGTTTCAGATCGTCCAGTCATTCAAAAATCCATATCTGAAACATTGCCATGAAATCTGTATTCATGGTGACCACCTATTTATCACATCTACAGGGTTTGACTGCATCTTAGGCCTTAATCTAGAAACTGAACAATTTGACTGGGGACTGCAGGTTTTGATGGAGGCGGGACGATTTGGCTGTGCACGTTTCGATCCTAGAGCAGATTCTGGCCCGATGCGCCTCAATAAGCTACATATCAATAATGTCTCCTGCCTTAAGGGCGGGATGTACATTAGTGGCCTCCGCACCGCCGCGTTGTTGCGCTACGACGGAAGAAATATCGGCATTTACAGCACTTTGCCGAAGGGCGTGCATAACGCCCGCCCTTTTTTGAACGGTTTGTTGTTCAATGATACGAATGCAGATGCATTGCGGCATGAGGGTCCGGATCGATCGATAGCGTACAGAATACCCAGATACCCGGATCATAAGCTTACACACAAAGGTATTGACGGGTCTTCAATCGCCAGGCAAGCATTTGGCAGAGGCTTATGTGTAATAAGCGAAAGTTTGGTGGCGGGTGGCTCCTCTCCCTCGACCATCACTATTTATGACCTTGATGAGGAAGACCCGAGGCTGATAGTTAATTTTACGATGGATGTGCGGTCCGCAATTCATGGTTTAGAGGTGTGGCCACATCCGTGGCCTGAGATCAATGGAGAAGCTTAGCGGGCCGATCTTTCGAAGGAAAAGTCTTAAGTAGTGGTTCCAGGTATTCTATGAGCTCATCAAGCTCTGGTTCGTAGCGTTTCCAAAGATTGACCGAGCTGGAGTAGATTGGTTGTCTGACTTGTTCCGAGCTTGCCGTGCGCACAGCCCTTACATTGCGATGGTAATCCATCATGCCAGTCTCCCAGGTCAACCCACAGTGGTTAGCTATAGTTCTAGTTTGGCTTTCAAGATTTGCTACGGTTTCCTCGTAATGCACCGTTAGAACCTTTCCAGGAAGCACGTCGTCCCAGTGATTCATTAAGCGCATGTATTGCAGATAGTAATGCGCCAAGTCATAGGTGTCATAAGAGAAGACCTGNCCGCTTGCGAAAAGTTGCTTATATGTCCCAAGACAGCTGTCCAAAGGATGGCGACGTGCATCTATCACCTTCGCCTTAGGTAAGATCGTGTGAAGAAAGCCGACGGCACTGAAATTGTTAGGCATCTTATCGGTGAAAAAAGGAAGAGAGCTCCGATGCTTCATAGTGCTTTCAATATATTCCTGACCGATTCCCTTAACGTGATGCGACTCTAGGTTGAGCAGCACCTCGGGATAGCGGACCCGATCTATGCGGTTTGCACCTGAATCAGTTGCTAGTCTNAGAAGATAGTGTAGTTCGGCAGTACCCTCCACCTTAGAGTGGCTGGCAAGTATTTGCTCTAAGAGTGTTGAGCCGGATCGAGGGAGTCCCACTATAAAGATTGGAGCATCATTATCGAAACCCCAACCCTCTCGCGAGTTGAAGAACTTTTTGTTGAATACCTCTATGATCCGATCGTTGTGATCTTGAAATTGAATTGGGTCATAAGTCGTCTTTAAGCGTTTTTTTGTATTTCCNTTCCTATAGAAAGAGTAAGCCCTTGAGAAGTTCTTTTTATCCTCGAACGCTTTGCCGAGAGCAAAGGATATTGCGATGTGGCTATCAACAGATTCTTCGTCGACCAAGGTTGCAAGTGAATCAAGATGCTTAAGCATTTGATCTACCTCGGTATCACTGAATCGATAAGTCTTTAAGTTAGCGAGACTCCAGTAGGCCTCCCCAAAATCAGGCTTGGCGTCAATGCACCGATGGTAGGCCTCGATAGCGCCAGCCTGATCGCCCTGTGTTTTAAGTGCATGTCCGAGGCACAGTAAGGCTGGGAAGTGCTCTTCTGATATTTCGAGTGCCTTCTCCAGCCAAGAGACTGATTGTTCCAGCCTCCCTGCCTTCATCGAATTGGCGCCCAGTCTCTCAAATGTGTGAAGTGAGCGGGGCTGAATTTGAAGAGCCTTTAGATAGGCTTTTTCGGCATCATCGAATGATTGCCGTTCTGACAGGGCGGTTCCAAGATTAATCCAGGCCTTCCAAAAATCCGGTGCTAGTTGAACGGCTTGCCGGAATAATGCGATTGCCTGATCATATTGCTCGCTTCTGATGTGCAAGACACCCAAGAGGCGAAGCGCGTCAACGTTTTCAGGGTCGGCCCTGAGCACTTCTTCATAAATCGAATGTGCCTCGGGAAGGTTCCCGGCCTGAGCGTGTTCCAGAGCCTCAGACATTTTCCTTCGTGACGGCGAGTGCTGCAAAGATATATCGAATGCTGCTTCTGCCCCTGAGACTTCTCCAATTAATGAGAGGATCTCGCCCAGTCTATGNTTTAGTCTCCGTTGCTCGGGCGAGTGCTGGATTGCGCGGCGCAGAGCTGCGATAGCGTCTTCGGTCTTGCCAAGTGCTAACAAGACATCACAGAGATCCTCGAGAGCCCGGGCATGGTGGGGAATGATTTTAGTTGTTAGCAATAGTTGTTGCTCGGCATCGCTGAAGCGTTTCAGCTTTTTAAAGGCAATGCCGAGCAACCAAAGTAGGTTTGGATCTGCCCCGTAGAGATCTATCGCTGATTGAAGGGTTTCCAGNGCTTCGCTAACAGCGCCTTTAAGAAGCAATTGCCGAGCATGCTCAAAGGTTTTCTTTGGATTACGCTGTTTTACTACGCTACTGACTTTAGGCTCCTCCAGCTAGACACCAAGGCGCTTTCGTTAAACCTGTCTCGTCCTGCATGACATTAAAAATCGTAATACAGACCAACAGAAACTTCTCGCGGCCGGATAGTGTAAGCACGGTTGTCTGAGAATCGAGGCGCGATGAAAGTCAGAGCCCTCTCGTCCGTGAGGTTGTCGATACCCAACCAGGCTGACCATCCNGCTTCTGACTCCAGCGTAAAGTATAGGGATGCAACTTCGTATGACGGCTGCACTGCAGGAACCGAGGACGATGCTCCGAAAAGGGAGACGGAGGCGTTAGTTCCGTTGACAGATTCACCGACATAGTTGAAGTCGAACCTAGCCATGCCAGTAACCCCAGACCACCAGCTAATGTCCGTGTTGTACTGCAGGCTTGTATGTACCTTCCACTGTGGAACGACGGGCAACGCATCACCTGCCTGACCGGCTAAAATCGTCCCATTGTTTATAACAATATCGTCGTCAATCCTTGCGTCAAGGTAAGTTGCTGCTACGGAAAATTCCCAGTCAGCTAAAAATGCTATTGCTAGATTCCCCTCTGCTCCATCAATAGATGCATTGCCAGCATTTACTGTAGTTGCGCCAGCAATAGGTATTCGCACTTGAATCTGGTAGTCCTCCCAATCCATTGAGAAAGCAGTGAAGTTTGTGAGGAATTTGCCATCCCACCAAGTTGCCTTGCCGCCAATTTCATAATTAGCAAGTTTGTCTGGTCCGTAATTCAGGGGTGCGCCAAGCGCAATGCTGCTTGGATTCTGCTTTACACCGCCGTTTTGTCCGCCTGTGCGCGTGCCTTCGGAGTATGTCGCGTATACAAGGGCATCGTCGGAGACCATCCAGGTAAAGTTGACTCTTGGGCTGAAGTCGTCGGTAGTTTCCGTAGCATCGAAATTATCTGANACGTTTGATACGAACAGAGAATTCTCTTCCACTGATCTCTCTGTCTCAAAGTAGCGGCCGCCAGCGGTCACGGTGACGCTTTCAGTCACCCTCATACTTATCTCTGCGAACGCGGCTTTAGTCTCTATATCTTGAAGCTGACCATTTCTGCTATCGCCATCTCGACCGTTATATTCCAAGCTGGAGCGAAAGCCTTGGTCAAACCAGTCATTGGTGGGTTCTACACCGTAATAACTGAATATAGACCCACCTCCGCCGTTGGTTGCGAAATCGTCAACATAGGAAAGATAATCCCAATCATTGTTTGTGCGCTCATAAAACGCGCCCACTAACCAGTTGAATTTATTCGTTCCAGTATCTTTTGATACGAGCCGAACCTCCTGCGCAAAGGAGTCCACCTCCTGCCGCAGGCTGATCAAACCAGTGGGATCAGGGCCAAAATCGTTGTAATTGACAAATAAATAGCAATAGTAGGTAGCGGCACAGGTGTCGTAATCTAAAAATTCTCGAACCCCTGTGTAGTATTCTGCTATGTCCAGCCCATTTGTTTTGTAGGCTGTCATGTACGCTGTTGAGTCTAGATCATAGACAATTTCGCGATTGTGGTAGCCACCCGCAATCGTCAAGTCAGCAAAGCCGAGATCGCCTTGAATTGATAGAGACACATTGTACCAATCGTCATCCCGGCGCTCGTCCTTGAACTTAATCGTCTCCAAATCTCCAAATGCGGGATTAAAATCGAAGCCTGCGCCAATCTCTGAACCTTGATACACAACGCCAACGTCAACTGTCCATTTATCGTTAGGTTGCCAACGAACCATGGCCCTGCCGCCCTTTGCAGTCCAATCGTTAAAGTCTTCCTCGACTTGGTCGTTGTTATCCCGATCGCCGTTTTCTAACGAATAGGCGCTAGTCGTTCCCAATACGTTGTCTATGTAGCCACCCTCATGTTCGTAAAAACCAACAAGGCGGATTGCGAGTGTGTCAGGAATAACTACGAGATTGGCGGCTCCGCTNACGTTGTAAGCGGGGTCTCCCTCGCTCATGGCACCCACTTCGGCCATAACCCAGCCTGAGTTGTCGCGGGTGTCTGGCTTGTTGGTCACAATCTTAAGTGTGCCTGATTGAGAGCCCGCGCCGTAAAGTGTTGGTTGGGGTCCGGATAAAGCTTCGAGACGTTCAATGTCATAGAGTCGAACATCGGGATTTTGTCCGTCGCGGGTGATAGGTATTTCATCAAGGTACAGTGTTGATGAACTTATCGTATCGAATCCGCTTGGCTGGCTGACTGCNCCTCTGAATACGATGGTTGATGCGCCTGGGCCCGAGGTACCAAACGTTACGCTCGTAAGATCTCTCGCATAGTCCTCAAAACCTCTGATCATGCCCTCTCTCAGATCCTCCTCCGTGAGGGCTTGTATGTGCATCGGGATATCTTGAATGTCTTGGGCTCGCCGACGCGAGGTGACGATGACCTCCTCGAGCGCCTGTGCGCCTGCTTTGGGTGCAATCGGGATTGAAGTAGCAACGATCGCTAGCGCGATGGTTGTCTTGGCAAATGGTGCGGATCGGCNGTACATAGACTCCTCAACACTAGGCTCACTTACCTGAGCNTCCATTAAAATCTGAACGAGAGTCGCTGAGCGTCCGTCCCTATCCGTCGATTCTTNTCCTGTAGGGCCGAACAAGTGGTGTTGTGAATTGGTGTGATCCTGAAGNGGCATATGCATAAACAAGAGATCCCTCTTACAATTCCCGGCAGTTAAGTGATTGTTGGTAGCGAATGAAGACCATGACTGCTCACAATNCTGANTCNGATGTCATCATTATTGGTGGNGGCCATAANGGNNTNGCNTGNGCNGGGTATNTGGCAAAAGCGGGNAAGTCGGTNCGACTTTTTGAGGCGCGCGATNNCCTGGGTGGCGCAGCCNTNACNGAGGANTTNCACCCTGGTTTCCGCAANTCCGTGTATTCCTATTCCGTGAGNNTGCTNCACCCACAGGTCATTAGTGATNTGTCNCTCGANCNGCANGGNCTNGANATNATGGAGCGGCCCGCCGGCACGCTCAGTTTGCTNGAGAANGATCATCTGCTCTTGACTCGGGACGGTGCTCAGGCGCGAGCAGANATCGNCAGATTNTCNAAGCGNGATGCAGATCGGATCGAACAATTCGAGGAAGAGATCAGTGCGGTAGCGATTGCGCTACGCGANCTGGCGACTCAGGCNCCTCCCGATTTTGGTGGAGGCTGGCGCGANNTGATGCAGTTGNTNTNGGCNGGNAATGTCGCNAGAAAGNTNGGNTCNCANTCNCAGAAGGTGNTGNCGACCTTATTGACCAGCTCNCTTGGNGANTANNTGGANTCCTGGTTCGANGGAGAGGCNCTCAAGGGNGTGCTGGGACTTGAGGNCGTCATCGGNANCTTTGCCAGCCCNTANCAATCTGGCACCGCTTACATCCTGNTNCACCATGCATTTGGCGAGGTNAAGGGNCGTGCCGGCGCNTGGGGGATCGCCAAAGGTGGTATGGGTGCTATCAGTGATGCCATGGCGCGCTNCGCGCAAGCTCAAGGTGCCGTNCTGGAAGTCGATGCACCGGTTGAGCATATTNTGANGGAGGNCCGTCGGGCCNTCGGTGTCNAGCTGGCCGATGGGCGNACGTTTCANNCACGACAGGTCGCCGCNAATGTNCACCCGCAGACCTTGTTAACGAAAATGCTGGATCCNGAGCTANTGAGTGCTGAAGATCGGCGGCGCATTGAGGGCTACCGCAGCCACTCGGCGACCTTCCGNATGAACGTNGCNTTNTCTGAGTTACCCCAATTNACCTCGATGGCAGGGCGCGGCGANGCGCATTTNGCNGGAGCCATCGAGGTCT
This sequence comes from Halieaceae bacterium, assembly GCA_002721785.1. GTDB lineage: Bacteria > Pseudomonadota > Gammaproteobacteria > Pseudomonadales > Halieaceae > Luminiphilus. Next base: position 9,015 of record PBLO01000008.1, on the reverse strand, counting down.
CGCCCTCNTTAGCGTACATAGAGCAGGCCTATCTNGATGCCAAGCAATTGGGTTGGGCACAACGNCCCGTGATCTCGATGCAGGTGCCCACCACNCAAGATNACTCNCTGGCGCCANAGGGNGCGCATGTTGCNAGCCTTTTCTGTCAGCACTTCCANCGNCATTTGCCCNANGGNCANAACTGGGATGATGTCCGAGANNAAGTCGCTGATCAGATCATTGNCACCATCGACGCGTACGCGCCCAACTTNAAAGCNTCAGTNCTNGGGCGNCAGATCAAGACGCCGCTCGATATCGAGCGNGATCTCGGCATGATTGGGGGNGATATCTTTCATGGNGCACTTCANCTNGANCAGTTCTANTCCATGCGNCCCATACCGGGNCATGCGTCTTACCGGATGCCNGTNGACAATGTTTTCTTGTGNGGCTCTGGTGCGCATCCCGGCGGCGGNGTCACNGGGTTGCCCGGCCGCAANGCCGCGCAGNNCATGTTGCGGGNTNGNNAAGCCTAGCNTTAGTCGCCTACNGGCAGTTGNGGNTCATNGNCGAGTGACGCTTCGTGGTCCTCNATGACCTGATANAGCGGGAAGTCTACCCAGGTGTCGTTCAGNTAATTCAGNTCNGGCACNTCNTCTTTGGGNTCAACGATCAGGTTGTANATAGANGGATANGCAATGTCNTTNACTGCATAGGTGTCAGAGTCCATTTCNTTNAGCANGATTTTCCANTNGCGCCANTTGGCACCNAATAACGTGTTCCCGATATANATAACCAGACTCTCTCGCGCAGANNNGTCGGTTTTTCCCANAAAGAAACNGGACTGATCCACGCCATCCAANACGCGNTCNGTCGGCGTGNCAGCGCCNACNAATTNGGCGATCGTCGGNAAGANATCGAGTTGATGCACCATCTCGTTNGAGNCNCGCTGCGCAGGNATTTTGCCGGGCCANCGGATGATGAANGGCACTCTNAAAGANCCNTCNTANGGAGAGAACATTCCGCTNCGCCANGGTCCTGTNAAACCNAACGANCGNGGNACNCCNTCTCGGCCATTGTCCGAGGTGAAGATAAANATCGTGTCCTCNACNAGCTCAAGNGCNTCNAGCTTCGACAGNANCTCACCGACATANGTGTCNGTTTGCGCNAGNACATCGGCNAAGCTGCCGTGACCTGTNCTGCCATAAAAATCNGGNTGTGGGTCTACGGGCTCATGAGTTTGNGTGTAGGTGACNAANGCAAANAAGGGCTGCGCNGCNGCNGCCTGTCGCTCGATAAAGTCNAGGGTNTTGTCTGTNATNTCNCGGTCCATCANNGTGCGTTTNGCGCGGTCAAANACCTCNAGCTCCTTTGGNTCCTCGCCTTTNCGNCNCGACATNACNTGAGCGAAACGAATNTCNGGATGNGCGTCGGGTTGGAAGCTGTTNCTGTCGGGCCAAAANGCGCGGTCTGATGATCNCGGGAGNCCGATCCATTCATCAAANCCNTGNTCTGTAGGGAANCGNCCNTCGGTATCTCCNAAATGCCACTTNCCAAAGATTCCNGATACGTAACCCTGCTTCTCCAGCAGCTCCGCGAGGGTGATTTCCCACTTGGTGATGCCGTACCAGACTCCCCGCGGAGGACTGTTCTCTCGCTGTCGTGTGCGAATGCCGTACCGGCCGGTCAATAAAGCTGAGCGAGAGGGGGTGCACTCAGCTTCGACATTAAAGTTGGTTAGGCGCATCCCTTGAGCGGCGATGCTGTCTATATTGGGTGTGGGCGCGCCTCTCATTACTCCGCCACCGTAGACGCCGACTTCGCCCCAGCCAAAGTTATCCATGAGTACCAGCACGATATTGGGTTTGTGAGCAACTGCGTCAGTTTGGGGCGTCGCGGCTGCAGCCCAGGCCGACGTCAACATTAAGAGGAATGTTGTCAGACCAGCGATTAGGCGCGCGCGCTTTTCAGATTTCATAATGTCATAACCGAGACGGGAGACACTGCGTGAGTCTACCCTATGTTTTCTACCCTATGAGATCTCCGACAGGAACAAGTGCTCTCGGACACAGCTCGCCCTTTTTCAGTGGACAAAGCCCGTTTGTGCAAGGTTCCATGCTGCGTTGTTCAGGCATCCGATTTCTTGATGTAAATGAATCACGGTTTGCTACGGTTAATGTGACAGTGATGTTATGAAGTGATTTGGTGGTCAAAAAGGAGGCGCGAGGATGGCGGCAGTAAAGGCTTTAAACACGAAACGTTATCTGTGGACGGTATTGCTTATGGGATTGCTTGCCCCATCTGCTTTCGCTCAGGTCAGCCATCCCGCCAAACTATCGCAGGCAGCGCTCGCAGGCGCAGCCTTTTCTGATCCTTCAACCACAGTCACGGGTGAGGCCGGCGAGATAGTTCTTGATTTCACGTCCCTGAAATCCAGCGATGGCAAGCCCGCTTCGGGCATGTACAACGCCGGGGCGCAGATCTTCGATATCACAGAGCCCTACGGCGTCGATGAATTTATGTTCTTCCTTGAGGGCAGCGTGACCCTGACGTCGGCTGATGGCACCGTGACCACGGTGAATGCGGGTGAGGCTGTGACCATCCCCAAAGAGTAGACGGGCCGATGGGAGACAGCCGGATACCGAAAAATCTGGGTGATTTATTCGACTGATGGCGAGGGGCTGTAACGTGACGCGAGCGGATCTCCCTGCGGGGCATTAACTTCTCTCATCTTTCCAAAGACTGAGCCACGATAGACAAGTGGGGCCGCGCACTCTGGATGCAACCGGTTGACCAGGGATCGAGTTCACTGTCACCAGAATCCCGCCTATAAGCGATCGCGCAAAGCCGCTTTTTGTATTTTGGTGGCAGACATGGGCCACTCTGAGACGAAGATCACGCGCCGCGGCACCTTGTACGAGGCAATCTGTCCTGCACAGTAGGCCACGACGTCCGCTTCCGTCACGCGCGCGTCAGGGTGGAGCTCAATAAACGCCACGGGTATCTCCTGCAACCGCTCATCTGGCGCGCCAATAACTTGCGCCATCGCGATGCCGGGATGTGTTGATAGCCACGCCTCAATCTCGAGGGGCGACACGTTCTCACCGCCAACTTTCAGCATATCTTTGAGTCGCCCGTGAAAGCAGATGCGGCCTTTTGTATCGAGTGAACCCATATCGCCGGTATGGAACCAGCCTGCCTCGTCAAAGGCTTTGGCGTTCTCCTCCGGTTGCTTGTAGTAACCCTGAAAGACCGAAAACCCTTTGACGCAGATTTCTCCCTGACTCCCCGGGGTCACCGCTAGATTGGTTTCGGGGTCATGAATACAGACCTCAACGCCGATGTAGGGTTGCCCGCAGTTGCGCGCGCGCTCCTCAGCTGGGTCGGCAGGGTCCGTATGGCTGGCAATGCCACTTAACTCCGTCATGCCGTAGGCGCTGATGTGTGTCGCCAACGGCATCGCGGCCATATTGGCTTCCAGCACCTCAGTATGCGCCACATTGTTTATGAGTCTGATGCAGGGGAGCGTCTCGGGTTTGAGATCCGGGTGTGCGATGAGGTCCGCCATGATGGCAGGGAACGCCGGGTATAAAAATGTCGCCTGCTCTTCGTGTATCTGCTTCACCGCGCGGTCGATGTCGACGGTGTGATCGGTGAGGAATGTGCCCGCCTCATGCATCAGTGCGAAGAGCGGCAGAATGGAGGCCATGTGAAACAGCGGGAGCGGGTCCCACATGACGTCCTGATGTACCACCGACAGTCGATCGCGCATCGCCGCCGCGGTCCAAAATACGGAGTGATGGTTGAGCGCGCAGCCCTTGGGCATCGAGGTCGTGCCAGAGGTAAACATGATCAGCGCGGTGCTCATGGGCTCGACGGTATCGGTAATGCAGATGAGGTCCTGCTCTGTCACGTCTTCAGCGCTGTTGAGAAAATCCTGCCAGGGCTCGAAGGGACCCCTCGGCGTGTCATCCAGCGCAACGAGATGCTCGAGTTTCGGTGCGGCGTCGCCGGCCAAGGCTAAGCGCGCGGTATCTTGGAGAAGCTCGGGAAACGCCTCGAGCAATCTCTCGGCATTTGGGACGGCGTGGAGGTTGCCGGTCACGATCCACTTCAGATCGCAGTGGCGCACCACGTGACGAAGTTCCTGGGTGCGGAAGCGTGCATTTAGCAGCACCGCCACGGCGCCGATGAGCACGCAGGCGAACAGCAGTGGGAGGTATTCAGGGCGGTTGGTCGCGAGAATACCGATGTGGTCGCCCGGCCGAACACCGCGTGCCACCAGGGCGCGTGCAAGGGAATGACTTTCATATGAAAAGCCGGCGTAGCTTAGGCGGTGATCCGGGAACACAATAGCGTCGTGGCTCGGGTGGCGCCGTGCCGCGCTGCGAAGGAGTTCGCCCAGAAGTGGTGTCACCGATGCTTGCACCCGCCGTCCTTTTAATTATCGATGCTGTTTCGCGGCTGCAGGATACCGCGGTTGTAACATGACCCTCATCATATGGACGTTGAGGCGCGTGCGCGAGGGTCACTGTAAGCCCGGCTGTAGTGTTAGTCTGGGCTTGGCGTAACAGGAACCTCCAATTGGATATCGATCGCACAACATTGATTGGCCGCGAGCTGCGCTCGGCGACTTATACCGTGACGGAAGTCGACGTGAAGGATTTTCTCGGTGTGGTTGATGAGCCAGGGTTTGCCGTCACGCGCACTGAATCCGGTGCCAGCGAGATGAACGCCTCTGAAGCCGACGATGCGGCTTTGGCGCCACCGTCTTTCGCACCTTTTGTGGCCGTGTTGGGATTGCTCAAAACCTTTGATTGGCAGAATGACTTTCTTTTTGACTATCGGACGGGTACTGCCATGTTCGGCGAGCAATCTATTGAGTTTCACCGACCGTTGCGCGTCGGAGAGTCGGTGGCTATTGCCGCGTCAATCAGCGACGTTTACGAGAAACAGGGTAAAAGTCTTTTTGATGTGATCGAAGTCATATTCGAGATCACGGGTAGCGCAGAGGGGGACCGGCTGATGTCCGGGCAGCAGTCCTATATCTTGTTCAAATGAGCGAAGCACTCACCAAATCCTATTTTGAGGACCTCGAGGTGGGCATGGTGTTACCGACCGTGGAGTTGGGGCCTATGGACCGCTTTGACTACATCCCGATTGCGTTGATTCTGCGCGACACCAACCCGCTCCATCTCGATCGCGTTTATGCGCAAGAGCGCGGACTGCCCGATGTGGTGCAGCAGGGGCCGCTTAATCAGGCGTATCTGTATCGCTATTTCACCTCATGGCTACATGATCCTTGGGATTTGGTGGCAACGAAAATGCGCTTTGCCGCCAACGTATTCCCGGATGATGTGTTGCAGTGCGGTGGCGAGATTCTCGATTTAGTTCAGAAGCCGGGCGGTGGCGGGGTGGTCAACTGTGCAGTATGGCAACGCAATCAGGATGGGCAGACCATTCTCAAAGGCGAGGCCAAAGGCCGCGTGCCTGGTCGATAAAGTGCCTTATCTTGTCGAACTTCGAAGCCATTCCGGTCACTGATCCGGTGGGTCAGCCGTTAGGGGACAGGGCTGCTTGGTGGGCACTGGTCTTGCTCACGGCGACCTATACCTTCTCGTTTATTGACCGGCAAATCATCAATCTGCTGGTTGACCCGATTCGCACCGATCTGTCGCTGTCTGATTCGCAGGTGAGCTTCCTGCAGGGCTTGGCCTTTGTGCTGCCTTACGTGATTTTGAGTATTCCCTTGGGCCGCATTGTGGATCGCGCGAATCGTATTCGAGTCTTGGTCGTGGGCATTCTGTTCTGGACCATCAGTTGCGTGAGCTGCGGGTTGGCCAAGAACTTCTGGCAGTTGGGCGTAGCGCGTATGGGTGTCGGCGCGGGAGAGGCCAGCGTGACGCCTGCCTCCTGGTCGCTGTTGGCGGACTATTTCCCCGAGGACAAGCGCGCGCTGCCGGTCAGTATTTTTCTGATGGGGCCCTACCTGGGTGCAGGTTTGTCGCTCATTTTGGGCGCAGAAGTGGTCGGTTGGGCGAGCGGGTTGGGGTCTATCGAATTGCCTCTCGTTGGCGCGGTGGCGCCGTGGCAGCTCACCTTCATGCTGGTCGCCTTGCCGGGCTTAGTCATGGTTTTCCTGTTGCCGCTGTTGCGGGAGCCGCCTCGCACTGAAAAGTTAAATTCGACCAATACCCGGCTCAGTTGGGGCGAAGTAGCTCGTTACGTGTGGCCACGTCGTGGGGTGTTTGGCGCCTATCTGTTGGGTGCGCCGTTCATCGTTCTGGTGCTGTATGCGCTGCAGGCCTGGGTGCCCAGCTTGTTGATTCGCGTGCATGGCCTCGAGATCGTTGAGGCGGGTCGTTACTACGGGACCATTGCCCTGGTTGCGGGTTCGGCCGGCGTGCTAAGCGGGCCCGTGGCGGCGCGTTGGTTGGCGAGTCGCATTGATCCGGCTACGGCCCCTCTCGTGACCTCGATTTACTCCACCTGTCTGCTGATTCCCGTACTCATCGGCGCAGGTCTGGCCGAGTCGCTGACGTGGACGCTGGTATTGATCACTGGAGCGAGCTATCTCGTGACCTTTCCACTGGCCTTATTTGCGACCGGGTTGCAGAACGCCTCGCCCAACGAGATGCGCGGATTGATGGCGGGCTGTTACGTCCTCAGCACGAACCTCATTGGCCTCGCGTTGGGACCGACCAGTGTGGCCCTCGCGAGCGATTACATTTTTAAAAGCACGCAGGCAGTGGGTAGCTCGCTGGCACTGGTGGGAGGTGTTGTACTGCCGATGTCGGTGTTACTTATGTGGCGGGGTCTCGCAGCCATCAGGCGAACGGCTTGAGTCATCAGCTCACGTGACGACGTGAGTTATGCAATGGGTGCAAATACCCTGGGCTAGGTGGCGGCGCTCTGTTCACACTGCGTGCATATGACTGCTTCTGGGGAGTAGTCCGCATCGGTGGGCTGCCGCGTATAGAGCCGGTACATAGTGCGGTGAAATAACGCTTGTATTGTGAGCGCTTCCACCCATACTGCGCCCCAACCGAGGTAGGGCGCGATAACGCCGTATCCCCCGATCTGATTCGCCAACGGCGATACTCAACATAGAGCACACCATGACCGCATTCGCTGAGCTAGGCCTCAACGCCAAGCTCATTCAAAACATTGCCGCAAAAGGCTACGACAGCCCCTCACCGATTCAGGCGAAGGCCATTCCACTGGTGCTGTCTGGCTGCGACCTGATGGCGGCTGCGCAAACCGGTACGGGCAAGACAGCGGCTTTCACGCTGCCCGCTTTGCAGATGCTCAAAAACTCGGGACGCCCGGGCCCCAAAGACGTCAGCTGCCTCATTTTGACGCCGACCCGTGAGCTGGCAGCCCAGATTGCCGATGGACTCCGCGCCTATGGTGCCGGTATCAAATTACACAGCCAGATGGTGTGTGGCGGTGTGAACATTCGGCCACAAATCCGCAACTTGGCGCGGGGCACCGATATCCTCGTCGCCACGCCCGGTCGCTTGCTGGATCTGTTAGGGCAGGGTGCGGTGCGACTCGATCACGTTAAGATGTGGGTGCTCGACGAAGCCGACCGAATGCTCGATATGGGTTTTATTCCGGCCATGCGACGCATCCACGCGGAACTGCCTAAAGAGCGCCAAACGCTGATGTTCTCCGCCACTTTCTCGCGGGATATTGAAAAGCTCGCAGGGGAGTTTTTGCATCAGCCGAAAAAGATACATGTCACGCCCGCCAACACCACGGTGAGCCGCATTGATCAGACCGTGTACCCTGTCGATAAAGCGCGCAAAACGGAATTGCTGAAGCATCTGGTCGCCAGCGAGCAGTGGGGACAAGTGCTGGTGTTCTCTCGCACCAAATACGGTGCCGATAAGCTCTCGCGCAATCTGTCGAAGGCGGGTATCGCCAGCGATTCCATTCATGGCGATAAAAAGCAGGGTGCGCGAACCCGCTCACTAAAGCAGTTTAAAGATGGGCGTCTGCAGGTATTGGTTGCGACAGACATCGCGGCGCGCGGCATTGATATCCAGCAACTGCCGCGCGTGGTGAATTTTGACCTGCCCCATGTTGCCGAGGATTACGTGCATCGCATCGGCCGCACCGGGCGTGCGGGTGAGGCGGGCATTGCGCTTTCGTTGGTCAGCGCCGACGAGGTAGCGCAGCTACAGAAGATTGAAAAGCTGATCAAGAAATCGCTGCCTCGGGAAGAGGTTGAAGGGTTCGAGCCCGAGCATCGATTGCCCACCAAAGAGGTCAAATCTACGGGCAAACGTCCGCCCAGAAAGGCGAAGTCCAAACCCGGCGCCAGAAAACAGCGCGATGGACAGGGCAAGAAACGACAGGGTGGGCCATCGGCCAAGCGCCAAGGTCAGCCAGCTTATCGGGGTGGCCGCAAGCGGAAACCGGCACGCGCCAACGCCTGAACACTGCCACTCAAGTCACGCTCGTGATACAACGCGGTTGGCAACCTGACCGCGAATACGAACCGAGCGATTTATGACTTTGCATACCTCAACGCCGGCTGCTGACACGCTGGAATATCTGAAGCAGCCCTATGGTGAGCTGGCCTGGCTTATTAACGCCCACGCTGCCAATCAACCCGAGCGCATTGCGCTGGACGACGGCGAGGAGCAGTTGAGCTGGGGCGAGACCGCCGCATTGGTAAATCGTATCGCCGTACAGCTACAGGCCGAAGGTCTGCAAAAAGGCCAGGCGGTGTCTATCCTCGGTACCACTACGACTCGCTACGCACTGGCGTATCTCGGCGCCATTGCTGCGGGCGGCTGTGCCGCACCGCTTACGACCTCCGCAACCCCGCAACAACTCGCCGCCATGATGACGGACAGCGGCGCAGGGCATTTATTTATTGATCACACCAAGCGTGCGGAGCTCGCCGACAGTGGTGTGGCGTTGCCAACCCTCAAGCACGTGATGATGGATGCACCGGATGACTCAGATGGTGCGCCGTTCCTGTTCGATTGGATGGCTGATGAGGGCGCTACACCTCTTGATGTCGAC
>PBLO01000007.1 GCA_002721785.1 Halieaceae bacterium | reverse complement strand
TAGCCAGCCCTGCCGCGTCATCCTTAGCAGCGTTGATGCGTTGGCCAGTGGAAAGGCGTTCCATGGCCGTATTCATCGAACGCTCGTTCTTCACCAGCGCATTCTGAGCAATCGATGCGTTTACGTTTGTATTAACAACAGCCATGGTGGCCTCCTGGATTAGTCCTGTTTTTGCTCAGCCATACCTCGTTTCGCCAAGCTTTCTCGTATTACCAATCCAAGTTATCGGAACGCCAAACCAAAACTTTAGCCGCAAGTTCAAATAAAACTTCTCGGTGCCGTTACTTTGCTTAGTGCTATTGAATGCAGCCGCCATCCTCTCCAGCTATGGCGTTTTGTCCAGACGCCAGCCAGTTAGTTTTGTTGATTCAAACCCTTTGGGCTGTTCAAGGCACCGTTATCCCCAAGGAAAACTGGAGTAGAGACGCGATTTTTTATACGAGAATGCCGCCGCTAAACAGCTCTCGCATAGATTTGAGAGTCGAGATCGCAGAGCCTATCCTGCGCTCCTTGTAACTCAGTCAGGTCGCTATCCGACAGGCTTCCAAGACTCTTATGCGACGCGTTGAGTCTGCTTTGAGTCAGGGCATCAACGAAGCCCGGACCGATTTCCTTGGCGAGTGTTGCTACCGCAACCTCGGAGTACCGCTCAGCATCATAGATGAAAAATTTTTCCGGGCTAATAAGGCTGTCTATCGGGAGTGTCTTTCTAGTTCCGCTTTTTACCGCTTTTATAATATCGCCACTAATTGGGAAGAACAGGTTATAGCTCTGTATGAAGTGATAAATGGTGTGCTCGGATACGACATCGATCCACCTAAAAACATTCTCTTTAGGATCCAAGTGCGGGTGCTCGAAGTTATTTGCGGCAGCCTGATTGAATGCACAGCCGCTGTACTGCTGCCACAGGAATTTATACTTAGTGATACTCTCTGGGTTTTGATTGTATTGCTCAGCTCTACCCATGATGAAATTTATAAGCCGAGTTCTGGTATATTCCAGCCACGAGATCGTAAGTAGTATTGGGCGTCTCGACGGACATATTATCCGCGAATTCCAATATAAATCTCTGAAGAAATTGGCATTTTTTTCGTGGCTATCCGATTGCCTCACTCTGTCGGGGTGACCAAAGATTAACACCGGCTCCACTGAATTCTTTTCTGTCACAGCTCGGTATATTGGGGAATTACTGTCAATAAAAATATCGTCGGTCTTTACGTACTTTGTCCCTGTTTCAATCAGCGCCCTCTCAAGTGAATTCCCTCCACATTTGTGGTTATGGATCAGAAAGGTAACGCCCGAACTACCAAACAATGGTTCCATAACCTACTGCTCTGCTGAGTGAAAAATTTAAGGGGGCCGATTGCATGACCGTGAATATAGCTATTCCGAGATCAACTGGGCACGCTTGTATAGAGGCACCGCGTGCTTCTCAATGTACTCTCTCGACTGATCGTCAATAAAGTCCTGTGTGTTAAGCGAATCCACATTTATTCCATACTCTTTTCGTGCATAAGAGGAGTTCGGCAGAATTGGCAGTGATGCGTAAGTCGGCATTAGCAGCGCATCATGAAAATCGATGCCGACGAATTTCGAAAAATCTCGCATGACAAGCTCAGTCTCCGTCACTAGCTTTTCATAAGTAACGACGAAAATGTTCTCCGCAAACTGAAGCTTCGTTTCGAGAATGCTCAAGGTAGAGGTAACCCATGCCTCTATCGCCGCCGACACATCTTGATATATTGGGTTATGGCGCCGGCTCGAAGCAAACCATGTCAGTGGATCTCGTATCGAGGATAGGAAGAAGCCGTCAGGGTAATCGGCAAGAAAGCGTCCTCTGCTGCCATCCGCCATAAGCACCCTAGGACAAAAGGCGGAGATGAGCCGCCGCTCTCCGTCAATGGTGACATCAGACCAAGCGTGGAAGAAAGATGTGAAGAAAGCGTTTAGTACATCTCGCTGTAGTTTAGCCGGGGAGTGCTTGAGTAAATCTAAAAAAACTTGTCGTTGTGATTCTGCATCAAAATTGAACGGTAGCATCTCCTCCTTCGCATGTGGGTTGGAACCGGGCTTCACATATCCTTTATCGTAAAAACTCTCCAGACGCTTCTCATAAAGGCAAGAGAACCAGCTTTCTGGGCTACCCCGCATATCTAGCATAGGCCAATCCCATTTCATTGGCTTTCCGATATGAAGTTCATGCGGATGTGCGCAGACTTGTGGGTGGCCATCCAGCAGTTGGGATAGGAGTGTGCCGCCAGATCTTTGTATTTGGGTGATCAAAACGAGCGGCTGCGTTAATTTATTTACCATCAGTCCGAACCTTAAGTGTTACATACAGGGGCCTAAGCCTCTCTGATCTGGCTCGGCTTATCTCTTCCATAACATCCACCGCAGGATATTTCGCTCTACTTGATGATCCGTAATAGTCTCGACACCATGGAAGGATGAATTGGTCCTCAAAAACGACAGCGCAGTATTGGGAGCATATGGATAGGTTTTGAGGCGGCGAAAAGCCTCTACGGGATAGTGCCGGCCTGACGGACATTCGAATCCACTTTGCTTGGGCTCATAAAACGACGTCCCCAGACTTTCCGTCACCTCTCCGGCTGAAAGATAAAACAACAACGTCATCACTTTATTGGGATGGTCAGAATGTGGGCCTATCCCATAAGAAGTCGTGTCGCGAAGGAGCTCGAAACGGATATCGAACTGGGTGTGACTCAGCACATCAGGCCTATGACCTGCGAGAAAGGGGCTGTAGGCGCTTAACGCGATGACCGTAAATTCGTCGGACCGGAAAAATTTTGCCATTTCCACCCAAAACTCGCGTTGTTGCGCAGGCAGATGATCCAGCTTATCCACTGAAAGTGGCTGTACTCGGCGTGACTTGGCTCTTGGGTTCGCCGTGCGCCCAGCCATGGAGCCATAATGTTCACTGTTGGGCATAGCACTGCGGATGGCGTCGAAAAAGTCTGCCTCAAAGACATTTTGACAATAGAAATGGGGCGAGGGTGCTACTTCCATATGCTGCGGCATCAGAGAATCTCGCAGGCGCTCGGCGAGGTGCTTCATCGAAAACTTGTTTTGCTGAATTTGCTCTGAAAGCACAAGGCAAAACTCCCGTCATTAAGAGGCCCCTTGGACGTTATCCTAGCCTCTATCACGGGACTCTGCGACATGCCCTTGGCAAGCCTATTCTGGCCAATTAAGTGAGGCGTTTTTGGATGAAAGTCAGCTAATACGAGACGCGGTGGAAAGACATGAAGCGTCAAAGTGCAGGCTCAAGGTCCGAATCGACAATTGTGTGGATGCAACCAGTCGCCAACAAAGTGTTCCTATAAAAGATAGCCGAGCGTCATGCGTTCTCGTATAGTTTGTGGGTGTCTTGGCTATGTTGGGCATCCAAGAAATGGCGATAACTGGCAAAGTTACCCCGTTGCAATTCAGTGCAATAGTTGATCCAAGGGGAGATCTCACTGCACTGGAGTATGAAAAAGACATTCCATTTCTAATTAAGCGAGTTTACTACCTCTACAACGTTCCCGTAGGAGCCGAGCGGGGTGGACACGCTCACAAACAACTCAGACAGGTTCTAATCGCCCTTTCCGGCAGTTTCACGGTCAAACTCAATGACGGAGCAGGTATACAGAGCCATTTCCTGAACAACCCACGCTGTGGACTATTACTGGAGCGGCTCGTTTGGAGAGAAATTGTCGATTTTTCTCATGGTGCTGTCTGCCTCTGCCTCGCTTCAGAACAATACAACCCCGACGACTACATCAGGGACCAGCAGGAGTTTCTGCGTCAGGTAGAGGAAAATACTCGCGATAATGGCACTCCGCAGAGTAATTAAGACTTGCCCCCGGTGAGAGAGATACCTTTTTATCCATTATCCACCATTCTTAAGAATAGAGCGGATTCTCTCCATAATGCTTTCACCGAGACGTTAGCGGAAGGCTGTTTCGTCCTCGGGCCCAAGCTATCTCATTTTGAAAACAAATTCGGCTCCTATGTCGGGACAAAGAGTTGTGTCGGCGTCTCGAGCGGCCACGACGCGCTGGTGATGTGTCTCGAGTGCCTGGGCATAGGCCCCGGTGATGAGGTGATATTACCCGCGCTAACATTCGTGTCGACCTGCCTCGCTGTGCAGGAAGTTGGCGCGACACCTATTCTTGCCGATGTCGATCCGCTGACGCGCAACATCGACATCACTGCCGTAGAAAAGAGCATTACCGATAGAACCAAAGCCTTACTAGTTGTGCACCTTTACGGCAGGCCGTGCGATATGGCCGGTGTTGAGAGATTAGCCAAAAGATACGACTTAAGAGTCATAGAGGACTGCGCCCAAGCCCACGGGGCTACTTTTGATGGCCGCAGGGTGGGGACCTTTTCCGACCTTGGCGCCTTCAGCTTTTACCCCACTAAAAATCTCGGAGCACTGGGAGACGGGGGGGCCGTATGTTCGAGCAATACCGAATATACCGCCTCTGCAAGAGCCTTGAGAAACTATGGCTCTACAGAAAAATATCATCACGAAATCAGGGGCAAGAATTCCCGGCTGGATGAACTGCAAGCGGCCTTTCTTGCCATTCAGCTTGATTTCCTGGATCAGGATAATGACCTCCGGGCGGAGATAGCAGCAACTTACTCCAACTGCCTAGATACGCGACTTATAAAAATCCCGCCTGCAGATGACGCGGTTTACACATCCGCATGGCATCTCTACGTGATAGAAGTTGAAAATAGGGACGTCTTGCGGAAGCAGTTGGCGAAATCGGGGATCGGCACAGAGCTGCACTACCCAATGGCAATTCATCAGCAAAATTTCTTCAAGTCTCATTACGCCAGCGAGGCTCGCAATGAGTTTCCGAATGCAGAAAAAATCACCGCGTCTTGTATCAGCTTGCCCGCTTGGCCTGGCATGAGCCAAGCTGATGTTGAATACGTGGCGGAACAAGTCAATCGATATGTTAGTGCGTGACTCTCAATGGTAAGCATTGCAGTCATAGGGCCCGGACTGGTCGGCCGCGAGCACATCAAACGGATACTCGATCACAGTAGAGCCGAGTTGGCCGCCGTCGTATCACCATCCCATGGCGATGGCGAATCTGAATTCCCTACTGGGGACAAGACTCAAATTTTTAACAGTGTGGAGGAGCTCGTTGACAGCGGAATGGCATTTGATGGAATCATGATCTGCTCGCCCACTCAAAATCACTTTGAACACCTCATGGCATTGCGCAATATCGCTAACTATATCTTTGTTGAGAAACCGATCTTCTCATCGTTGGAGGACATTAAAATCTCCAGATCAGAGTTGACTGAAGAAGAGCGAAGGAGAATATTAGTGGGCCACCATCGGCGCCACTCCTCGTATTTCGGTTCGCTTCACGACACCATTAAATTGGGAAAACTTGGTGAAATTCGTTGTTACTCCGGGCACGTCTGCTTCTACAAACCGGACAAATACTTCTCTGACGCACCATGGAGAATGGAACCGGGCGGCGGGCCCATATTCATCAACTTGATTCACGAGGTGGATCTTATGCAACGGCTTTTTGGGCCCATCGCCTCAGTGGAAGCCATGACGAGCGGCGGAGAGCCTACGGGGTCAAGTCTGGAAAACACTTGCGTTGCCAATCTTCAACACAAAAACGGCATCATAGGATCATTCGTAATCTCCGATCGCACGACCTCTACAATGAGCTGGGAGAGAAGCACTGGTGAAAATCCAGCGTTCCCAAACGACGGAGGTGACTACCTCTACATTTTTGGAGCAGAGGGCTCAATTAGCTTTCCTGATTTCAAACTCGTTTATAGCGAGCGGCCAGATTGGACCAAGGCCGTACAAACTGAATTTCTGGTTCCGCGCTCGCGTGTAATCTGCGACCCCTTGCAGGCGCAGATAGAACATTTTATTTCAATTTGCGAGGGGACGACTGCACACTCCTTGGTAACTTTTGAGGAGGGGATAGCCAACCAACAGGTTTGTGAGGCTCTCAAAACAGCAGCAGCAGAAGCGCGGCGAATTTCTGTCCCCGATGTCTGAAAATCCAACCGTTCTTATTTTAGGAACCGGCGCCAGCGCCCAGGGAATTGTGGAGGCTGTCGAGCGTCGAGACAGAAATTTCCTCCTAGTTGGCGCCAATGGTTCTGACGTTCTCGTAAGCCGATTTGGTAAAGAGCGTTGGGCGAATATTGACTACTCAGTTGATAAAGAATCTCTTCTTGATCTGATCGAGAGGCATCAGGTGAAGGTGGTGATTCCTGGAAGCAACGACGCCGCTTACCGAATGTGCCTTGCTCTTAAGGCTCACTGTGACTTGGTTGGCATAGATATCCCCAATGTCGGTCACGCCATCTGTTCGAAAAGTGAATTCGCCATTCACGCAGATAGAGCGGGCTTAACAATACCAAAAACGATTTCTGGTAAAACAACGGATATCCTGAAACAGGAGTTCGATATACCAGATAATGGCGCGCTCATACTTAAGCCCGACGACCAGCACAGTGGCCTAGGTACGAAAGTTTTTTATCGACCAAATCAACTTGAATCAGAGTTAAATTCTAGGGCTTATGGTGAGGCAACCGTAGTCATTCAACAGTTTATTCGTGGGCATCATTTCTCTGTTTCCGCGTTTTTAAGAAATCAAACCGTAGCTAGATACTGCTCAGCTAGCGAAGTCATTTCAACAGAGTACGGGGCTAGATGGGTCGAAAAATCAATTGCTCCAGCTCTTTTAGCACCCTCCATAATACATGACGCCATGATTGCACTTGAGAAGTTTGCACACTATCTGGGCCTCTGCGATGGGTTGATCCACGGCCAATTTATTCACGATCATCAAACCGATAGCGTCTACTGCCTGGAAGTGATGCGAAGACTCCCCGGTGATCTTTTCGGGTACCACTTTGAGCCCGAGGGGCAATATCACCAGCTATACTGCGAGGGGTTTATTGCTAGTGAACAGAATTCGCCAGTGAAGCACGAAAAATATAGGCAAATCCCGAATCATTCAAACTTGCGAACTATTCATCACCACGAATCTAAAGGAGGAATCTTAGATACGAAAGACGTTGTGACTTTTGTCGGAGCCAAAAAAAAGAGCTTTCAATTAGGAGGGATGGGAAACTCTTCGGTCGGATTCAATAAAAAAACCAAAATCACTTTTGAAGAAGTTAAGTTGATCAAATCCCCTGTATAGCGCGGGCCTTTTTAAAGGTTCGTTAAACTAAGAGGTTATCAAGTCTAGTTTATTAAACCTCACTGGCCTACTTACGGCGAACATTCAGAAATTCTGCTGGCAAGCCTTTGCTTGTGATGCTGAAAAGCGATATATGCTGGAATAAAACTAGACGTCAATGTTTGACTACCTCTTATCCTAGCATCCCTTTCTAAAGCCTTGCCGAGTATGAGTCCGCTCGGTCGAGTGTGGGAAAAGTGGACCTCAGATAAGGTTTGCACGGGGCTTCTGCATTTGCTAAAAAATTCTGAGATGCCACATAGTTCCGATAGTCGCGCTTCAGCCATTTCACGGCGCAAACGACCTACAAAGACTGATTTATCTTGAGCCAAAAACCCTCCACGATCGAAGACATTATCGAAATTTGCGGTGTAGTCGACAGTACCGATAATGTCCCGAGTTTTAATGGATATGTGTCGGCTAATTGTCGTCTCTATACTATGGTTATGTTGGACGCCCATAATATCGATGTCGTGAATATCGAAGTTTTCATTAAAAACCACAAAATTGAATATGAAGTCATCAAGAATTGCCTGCGCTTTACACACACTGACTCTCTTTAACACCCTATCAACAACTTGGATTCTAGGGTGTGCTAACAAAGCCTCCATCGCTGAGAAGAAGTCGCCGATGATGTATTTTTTAGGTTGATATTTCCCCAGAACGTCAATCTGTGACTCAGTCAGGCACAACCCCCCCCCATCAGGATCTAGGAATCTTGCAATTTCGTCCATGCGAGCTGCCTCGCAACGGTTGGCTGCGTAAATTATATTATTGGTGGCCTGCAAATGCGTGACGGGATTTATGAGCCATGCTCCGCCAAACGATTCTGGCTTTCTGAAGATCGTGACCTCAAAAAAATCCGCAAGATACCTTGCCCAAATACGCTGAATCAAACTATCGCCAATTACAGCAACGGTTAACATAGTCAATTCGCCTATGACTTAATAAAAATATAGTCGACCCGATCTATATTTTCTTTTTTCGTATTGCCTGTGGTTAGGAGAGCATTTGATGCGCTATCGTGCGCTGAGACATACTGATAACCAAAACTCTCGACTAGGGGGATGAAATCATCCGGAACGCTATGGAACCCCGAGGTCCCTTGAATTATGTATACATTCTCCGTAATTGAGCTGCGCAGATACATGAACAAATTCTGCGTAAGCCTCCATAGCCTGCCAGTTTTTAGGCACCAGACCAGATATCTTCTGAACGATAGGCCGTAGTCTCGCCCCTCAAACTCGTTGCGGACTGGGATCTCACCGAGGTAGAGAACTTGTCCCTTTTCTTGCATGACCGAAAAAGCACCTAGCGACTTCGCGACAGAGCTCGCATCAAAACCGTTTCCGTGAAGCACAGAGTTACAGACAATCAAATCAGCTGTCCGGCCTGGCAATTCGGGAAGTGGCTCTTCCGATTCGCCCCTCAAAAACAAAATATTTTCCCAATCACAGAAGGCGCGCGCGAGTAGGTTCTTCTCCTCGTCACTCGGTACTGCGCCGACGCAAATGCCAAATCTACTACTCAGTTCACGCAAAAGTGTTCCGTCCCCGCAACCCATATCCAGCACCAAACCGTTTTTTTTGACGTTCAATCGTGAGAGGTTATCTTTGATGAGGAGAGCACGTCTTTTTGTTTCGAGCGGCTTATGTCTACCGCTCAACCGACTAAGATCTCCCTGAATAGCCAGCTTTCTGTATTTCTCTCTGGATGAACTGACTTTATAAATGGGCACTGAGTTCTCGGGCAAGCTGGCGGTTCCAAAATGTCACATCAGATTTGCTGGCGAACGAGCAATTCCCGAAAAATAAAAATCTTTTTCTGGTGAGCCACACAAGTAATCACCGTAAGCGCTATAGAAAGCCATGAAAATAATTGACGCCGTCAAACGTAACTTCATCTTCGCTATTAACGGTCAGATATCGAGGCTGCGTGCCCTTAAAAGTAGCCCTAAAATACCCGTAAGGTAGAACTCCGGAAGGATCAACCTCAACAACTGACGTCACCTTGGATTTTATAGACTCAACAGAGCTCAACTTTTGACATCCGGTTGCATTTTCGTAGTACGAGTCAGAGGCCACTAGCACGGGAACCCCCATGTATAGAAGCTCCGCTCCAATTGTTGATCTACAGACGACAGCCTTTTGCGAGTAGCGTCCCAGGTCATAAGAATCGATATTGCTATCCTCGAAAAAAAACTTCGCTGACGTGAGCTCCACCGCCAATGCTTGCCAACGCTGTCGGTCAATTTCACTCTTTTCTCGCATGTGCGGATGGATCCGAATCACCAAGCAGGTATCGGCGGGAAGGTTTTGTTCGAGAATTCTTACAAAATCCAGCTGGTTGTCCCAGGGAAAGCAAGTCCCGTTGCTCGACGCCACTCCGACATATTCATCGTCGCTAGATTGGTAGTAGACCACGTATTTTTTTGGTAGCGAATACTTATTAATAAAGTCTTCTCTAGTGCTACATTTGTCGAATTTGAGTTTCACGCCCGTCCTAGGCGAAAGCAAAAGTTCTTCTGATTGAATTCTAGTATCGAACCACTGTTTCGCCACAGCCTCCCTAACAGGACTGTCGTCTGCGGCATCCCAGTATTGATACATTAATTTGCTATATTCCCTGACATCATGAACCTGAAATGGCCAACATAGATATCCGGCTTTGGGCCAGTAATATTCATAATAAAAAACTTTAACCCCCTTCGCTTTTGAGGCGTTCGCTACTGCCGATTCAGGCCCGAATCTTCCGTTGAACACCACTACTTCATCCGCACGAAAATTGGTTAAGAGGTCCAATGCCTTTTTATATACGTTGAGCGAAGATGAGATGATAAGACCTAATTGATCTCGAACAGAGTCTATGGGTATCGCCGTTGCATCAACTTTCAACACGTCGGTTAGCACACTAATAGCCGCGGTCCCTACCTCATAGCCCTCGTGAACCACGGACCGGTAGTCGGCCACCGTCGAGGCCTGCACTGTCACGTAGGGATGTTGGGAATAACTGGTTTTAAGCCATGTATCGTCTAGCGTTATGTCTAAGCCTTCATTTTGTACCCTTGCATACAAACGATAAAAAGGCCGCGCCCACAGGATCGAGTGCTTCCCTTTGTAAATTTCGTTGTAGTAAACGTCCTCTCCACCCCAAGCTATCAGAACTGAGTAACCGTCTCGCGCTCGCTGAATTGCAATCTCAAATACCAGCTCAAGCTGAATGGGCTTGCTCCTAAACCCAAAGATCACGCAGTTTTTTTTCAAGGACTCACTCCAACTGATTTTTTTGAACAAAAGTGGCCAGGGAGGAGTGATGATCTTAGCACGCTGGTCTCAAAGGCACTCGCAAGCAACTATTGCCTTGCAATATCTCGGTTACACCAACGCGGGATATACCTACATCGCTCCAATTCCCAACGCGAATTCATTGGTGGTTAGTTGGCGGATCAAGCTGAAGATGCAACGAAGGCGGAAAATGACCTTCCTTGGAGGGCTTGAGTTGTGACGTACCTTACGACAATGGCGGTGAAACCCTAGCTAAACGCGCGATGGAGCGGGTTTGTTGTGAGTAAGCGTGCTATCGTTTGGATCTATCTAGGCGAGATTGACTTCACGATGCTTAACGATGCAACTATATTGGTCACTGGTGGAACAGGGTCTTTTGGGAAGGCCTTCACGCAGCGTACCCTTCACAAATTCTCGCCGAAGAAAATCATCATATACTCCCGCGACGAGATGAAACAATTTGAGATGGCGGCTGAGTTTGGCCATGAAAGCCGAGTGAGGTATCTCCTAGGTGATGTGAGAGAACCTGAACGCCTCGCCCGGGCCCTTCACGGTGTGGATTTTGTAGTTCATGCGGCGGCCCTGAAGATAATTCCATCTGCGGAATACAACCCTTTTGAAGTTGTCAAAACCAATGTTTTGGGCGCCATGAATGTAATAGATGCGGCTATCAATCAAGGCGTAAAAAAGATCGTAGCTCTATCAACTGATAAAGCCAGCCGGCCAATAAACCTGTACGGAGCAACCAAGTTAACGTCTGATCGATTGTTCATATCTGGAAATCACTATGCAAGCGGACTGGATACAAAGTTTTCTGTGGTCCGTTATGGAAATGTAATGGGCTCCAGAGGGTCAGTGATCCCTGTTTTCCTCAGGCAAAGAGATGGTGGCGTCCTCACCATCACCGATGAGCGAATGACAAGATTTATGATAACGCTGGATCAGGCCGTTGAACTAGTGTGGCGTGCCTTCGACGACATGGTTGGTGGTGAGACTTACGTACCAAAAATACCGTCCATGAACATCTTGGATATAGCGCGGTGCGTTGCCCCAGAGGCTCGCCATGAGTACATTGGCATTAGACCTGGGGAAAAAATTCATGAGCAGCTGATTGGTGCTGAGGAAAGTGCCTTTACCTACGAGTACGAGAACTATTTCAAAATTTTACCTCTGATAAACAGTTGGCACTCGGACCCACATCGCATCAAAAATGGCAAAGGCATTGAAGAAAATTTTGTTTATTCAAGCGACACCAATACGGAGTGGCTACCGGAGGAAACCTTTTCAGCTTGGTTAGCCGGCTATTGTAATAGGCATTAGGTGTAAATTTGATCCCTTATGCGAGACATAGCTTAAGCGAGGACGACATCACTGCGGTCGTCAATGCACTGCGCTCTGGCAACCTCACGCAAGGCCCAATGGTGCCAGCATTTGAAAGGGCTGTTTGTAACTATGTGGGCAGCAAATACGGTGTAGCAACTAATAGCGCCACCTCGGCTCTTCATATCGCTTGCGAGAGTCTAGGCGCGAAAAGTGGAGATGTCATTTGGACCTCTCCAATCTCGTTTGTTGCGTCCGCAAATTGCGCCCTTTACTGTGGTGCGTCCATAGATTTCGTAGACATAGACCCACAGACCTTCAACATCTGCCCCGACTTGCTGCATAAGCGGTTAGTGCGCACTAAAAATTCATCACAGCGCCCCAAAATATTGATTGTGGTACATATGGCAGGCCAATCGGCAAGCATGGATCGCATCTATGAGCTGGCAGTTCGGTTTGGCTTCAGCATCATCGAGGATGCGTCTCACTCGTTGGGCGCTGAGTACAACTCTCGCCGCGTCGGCTGCTGTGAGTTCAGTGATATTGCAGTCTTCAGCTTTCATCCCTCAAAGATCATAGCCGCCGGGGAGGGAGGCATTGCAGTAACCAATGACAAAGAGCTTGCAGCTAATATGGAGCTGATCAAGTCACATGGCGTAACACGTGATCGGGACTTATTTGACGGACCGTCAGACGGTGATTGGTACTACCAGCAGTTGTGTCTTGGATACAATTACAGATTATCAGACATTCACGCCGCATTAGGTCTGAGTCAATTAGAACGTATTGAACAGTTTTTAAAGGCACGGCGTGCAATAGCGCGACATTATGACGAGCAGCTAGACCCTGAATTCATTTTGGCGCCATTTAGAGGTGAAAATCGTCGAAGCTCTTTCCACCTGTATATAATCAAAACCAAGTCGCCCTCAACCGCAGTGAGGGATCGCCTTTTTGACGCATTAGTCGGTCAGGGTATCCGCCCCAACGTTCACTACATACCCATCCACACTCAGCCTTTTTTTCGCAAACTGGGGTTTAAATCCGGAGACTTTCCAAACGCAGAGGATTATTATCGGCGCGCGTTATCTCTGCCCATCTTTCCTGATTTTCCTTTATCAGAAGCGTCAAGGGTCGCAGACATCATTAATGAGGAGGCGAAGCTTCCTTGAATATCGCTATCATTCCGGCGAGGGCCGGCAGCCAACGGGTTAAAAATAAAAATATCCGTGAATTTCTCGGTGCGCCGATCATTGGCCACGTAATACAGACCTTAAAAGCTTCAAGCTGTATTGATCTCGTTTATGTATCCACTGATTGCGAAAATATAGCTGCCATCGCTAGTAGTTTCGGTGCTCGCATTCGAGGCCTGCGCCCATCAGATCTTAGCGGTCACCATGTAGGTAGCTCACAAGTTGTGAAATATGAAGCGTCTGAGCTGCTTGCGTCGGGTCTTGAGATCGACAATATCGCTGAGGTCTATGCCACAGCTGCATTAATGAGTACCGAATCACTGCGGGCCGCATTCGAGAAAGTAGACAAACTAGGCGAGGGGTTTTATGTCTTTGCCGCCTGCGAATTTGCTTCTCCAATTGAGAGGAGTTTCAAAATAGTTGATGGCAGATGCGACCCGGTGAAGGCTTCTTTTTTTAATATACGCACTCAGGATTTGACACCCAGCTTTCACGACGCTGGGCAGTTCTATGTCGCCAAAGCAGCAACGTGGATGACTCAGCCCTTTAGATTTGATGATCGGTCCTATCCGATCAGGATTCCCCGATATCGTGGCGTTGATATTGACTGGGAAGAAGATTGGGTGATGGCCGAAGCTCTGGGCAAGTCCTTACTTGGCGGGTAAACCCTTATTGTATTTTACTGAGGCCGGTGGAGTTTACGGCTTGGGCCACATCAAGCGCTTTGAGGCCTTTTCGACGAGCTTATCAGATCTCCAGCTTCAGTTGGTCCTCAAGCGCGACAGCTCTGATCATTCGAACGCTGACTCCCCTTACAACGAAACTACAGCATATTGGTCTAATGAGAACATTGAAAAGGTCGAGGAACTTGTAAAAAGCAGTGCAGGCGTTTTCATAGATACATACCAAGCAAGTAGCGATGTATTCGAGGTGCTTTGTGGCGCCGAAAAAGTGGTAGCCATAGACGATTATCTGAAAAAAGAGTGGGATAGAGGGTTTATCGTAGACTGGACGCTTGGCGCGGAGGAAAGTCGGAATCAGACTGGAGACCAATCCCTATTCGGATCTGATTATTATTTACCACGGTCGCCGTTGAAGCGGGCGAGAAACCCCGGGCATCGCTTGCTCGCACCTAAAAAAGACGTCTACGAGTTAGCTGTGACGACGGTATTCGGAGGGACTGACACTCTGGATCTCACTCCCACGTTTTACACTTACTTATCGCCCTTTCCAAACTCGCAACATATTGGCACGAGTTTCTATCCATCATCAGGTAATCCCGGCCTGAAATCACGATGCAGGTGGGATTTAAGTGAAGATGAATTTTTCAGAGCGATTTTTCGCAGCGACATAGTCATTACCGCCGCTGGGCAAACCTTATACGAACTCGCTTACTTGGGCATTCCATCTTTATCTTTCCTTACGGCAGATAATCAGATAGACGAGCACGCTCAGTTTGTCGTCAAGGAACTCACTACCCCCCTCGACATAAGCGAACTAACCCCAGATTCGCTGAAAGCATCAATTGAGCAGTTGTATTTCGTCAACAACAAAGCAAGACGGGGCAACCTTTCGGCATCCGGCGTGGGTAAATCAAGCCACATTCTCCTGTCACAAATACGGGAATATCTTCAAAAGTGATAGGAATCGTTAGTGCCTATTGTTTTTGAGGTGATATGGTCAGCAGAGGCCGCAAATGCAAGGGTAAATATGGATGGGTTACCGCTCTTCGAGGGACATAACCTTTAGCCTTACTGGGCATTCACGCCCGTTTATTATCGCGGAGCTATCTGCCAACCATAATGGTTCTTATGAAACTGCAAAGGAAATCATCTCACTTGCACATGAGCATGGAGCCAATGCGGTAAAGTTTCAAACCTATAATCCAGACACGATCACGCTGAACTCTGACCTACCGGCGTTTACTGTTAAGGGCGGCACTTGGGATGGGCGCAAGCTATATGACCTTTATTCCGAGGGCGCGATGCCCTGGGAGTGGCAGCCAGACCTCATTAAACACGCTAAGAGCTTAGGTCTGTACGCCATCAGCTCTGTCTTTGACGAAGAATCCGTAGATTTTCTCTCAGATTGTGACATTGATGCCTTAAAAATCGCCTCATTCGAGCTGACGCATATCCCACTCATTAAGAAAGTTGCAAGCAGCGGCTATCCCGTCATTATGTCAACGGGCATGGCTTCCATGGAGGAGGTCAAAGAGAGCGTCAAGTTACTTACTGCCCACCGGTGTCAGGTCGCGCTTTTGCATTGCGTCTCTAGTTATCCCGCATCAGTTGACGAATACAACATTAGTGCAATAAAGAGTTTACGACGCGAGTTTAGTTGTACGGTGGGGATCTCTGATCACTGCCTCGACCCGCTTGGGTCTGTAGTAGCAGTTGCTTTAGGGGCGAAAATCATAGAAAAGCACTTTACCCGCTCGAGGTTGGAGGGGGGGCTTGACAGCAGTTTCTCCATAGAACCGATCGAGTTGCTGACGCTACGTAAGCAGGTCGACCAAGCATACCTATCTCTAGGTTCAGGAGAGATCTCCTGTAACAGTACGGAAGTCGAATCCAGAAGTTATCGACGGTCAATTTATACTTGTAAAACAGTAGCAGCCGGCGAGAGATTTTCTCGAGAAAACATAAAAGTAGTCAGGCCCGGTCATGGGCTCCATCCGCGGCACTTCGAGAATCTACTGGGGAGAGTTTCTGGACGAGCAATTCCTCACGGCCATCCAATTACCGCTGCGGATATGGAAGATGAAATACTGTAAAAAGTGTCTCACTACTAATCTTCGCCCAAATGCCGAGTTTAACGCGTCACAAATATGTATCGCCTGCGAGTTTGCTGCCAGCGATTACACACCACAGCTTGCCTCAGACAAAAATCTTCGTGACCTGAAATCGTGGATTTCACAATTAAAAAAGAAAAACCAGTTCAAAAAATATAATGATCAATATGATTGTATAGTCGGCGTCAGTGGCGGGAAGGACAGTACCCGACAAGCACACTGGGTGCGAGATCGATTAGGTATGAATCCCCTACTGGTGTGCGGTGCCTACCCGCCAAAACAAATGACAAGTATTGGCGCGGAAAATATTTCGAACCTGATCAGCATGGGATTTGATCTCGAAATTGTGTGTCCAGCGCCCAAATCAGCGGCTAGATTGTCGTTGGAGGCTTTCCGGCTTTTTGGGAATGTCTGTAAGTCGACAGAACTTGCCTTATTTTCTGTTGTTCCCCAGGTGGCGCTTGAGAAAAAAATCCAATTTATTTTTTGGGGGGAAAATCCGGCACTGCAGGTTGGAGATAGAGCGACTTTAGGAGTGAACCCATTTGACGGCAGTAATCTTCGCTCACTGAACACTTTGAGTGACGGCGGCATCGAATGGATCGAAAAATGTGTAGGCAGGAAGTCCGCGTTTTACCGCTATCCGAGTTTGGCAGATATGAATAAAAAAGGGATCAATATCGTTTACCTTGGGCCTGCTTGGGATGATTGGAGTACTTTTGAGAATGCTTCCTACGCAGCCCTACAGGGCCTGACGCTGCGGCCTGAGAGTATGCGGGAGACCGGCGATACTTCGGGTGCATCGATGCTTGACGAAGAGTTTACAAACATAAACATGATGCTGAGGTACTTTAAGTTTGGTTTCGGTAGAGCAACTGACGACGTCAATGAGGCAATCCGGTCTGGTCGTCTGTCACGCACTGAAGGCGCAAAGATTGCCCAAGAGTTCGACGGCGTGTGCTCAGACGAGATAATCGAGCGTTATTGCGAGTACACTGAGATCAGTGTCAATGAGTTTTGGCGGGTGGCCATCTCTTTTGTAAATCAAGATCTATTTTCGGTGGCGTCAGGACAGCGCCCTAAACCCCTTTTCAAAGTAGGCCATGACTTTGATTAATATCATCAATGTGGGCCTAGGAAATCTTGCTTCGCTCAGAAATTGGTGTCGGCTTAGTCAGAAGGAGGTGAGGCTCCTAGAACATCCTCTGGACTACCAATCCGGGGCAATCATCATCCCAGGCGTTTGTTGCGCGGGTACTCTTATGCTTCGCTTGCGTAAAGCAGGTTTTGACAAGCTGATTTATGAAGTTGAAAAAAGCCAACAGAAAGTGCTCGGAATTTGCGCCGGCTTTCAGGTTCTTGGCACTTTCACGGAGGAAGCTGGTGGCGTCGGCTGCCTTGGCCTTCTGCCTATTGAGACCAGCAAAAGCACACCTTCCAGCGATAAAGATTCACGTTTGACCGGATGGTTTAGGGTGTCAATTTCTCTCCCAAAGAGCCAGCCAGTCAGCCGAGATTTCCCACGCAAAACGTGTATTACTGGAGAAGCTTATTTTAACCACCAATATATCGCAAAGGCACTTTCCCTTGAATCCACTAGCGGTGATGTCGTTAGTTACCGGTCAGATTTTGTTACTTGTTTCATAAGAAATTCAATATATGGATTCCAGTTCCACCCCGAGAAGAGCGCGAGTTTCGGTAGACGCCTGCTCGCCATCCTGAAATGAGAACAAGAGTAGGCTTCAGTATTTGTGGTCATGGGCATCACCTGTTTCAAAGCTACAGATTAAACCGCTACTCAATGCTAGGCCGAGATGAAATGATTTATCGGCAGCTGGAGAGCCATAAAATAGAAGAGATGTTAATCATTTCGCCGAGCATCGCACCGATATTTCAGGACCATGACAGCTATGATCTGGAGCGCTTGCTCGATATCTACGTTGGGGTTCCGGTAGGGGTCGCGGGTCAAACTGGCCTGTCGCAACTTTGCCATCTTGCGGAACTAGGCTGCATCGAGCGCTTCTGCTTTAGTGGCAAGCTCCATCGTGATCGTTCGCCAGAGCTTGAGTTTGTGATGAGAAATTGCGGGCGCCAGGCCATCGTTGGCCTTATCCCGTTCTTGGTCGACGCAAATCTCTCGGTTTCTACACTATCGCCTAACCATCTTGAATTCACGCCGCTTACACTAGAACACGTAACGAAGGCCTACGACCTTTGTGATGAGGTCATTTTCCAAGACATCATGGCCTATGGGAGTAGGGATTGTTTCCATATTGACCAGATCTCTCCCTTTGTGTTGTGGCCAAATAGAACGATACTCAATGGCGGAATTGGTGCGGATCAAGCGCAGTCTTTCATGAATCTTGGGGTAGCTGCTCTGTATCTAGACAACTTGGCGTTTCATAGTGACAGAAATTGTTAAGTGTGACCAATGTCACACAACCGCCAGCTTTTTCAATCGTCACCGCTACGCCGGTGTTTGCGGAGCATGCTTCAATTTTAATAAGGTAACGCCTGCTGTCTACGCTCAAAGGTATCAGGATCTGCTTCACATTTTTTCCGAAGCAAAAAAGCGCAGTCGCGGCAAACAATATGATTGTATTTATGTCGCTAGAGCCGATGCCGAAGACTTCTTTTGTGTTCACCTTCTCGTTCAGGAAGGACTGTCGGTCCTTGTCGTCCTTACAAACAACTATTTCTTAAATGACTTAGCGTGGCACAACTTCCATCAGCTCGTGACCTATTTTGACGTTGACTCGGTCACCTACAACCCAAACCTGCACACCTACAAAGAACTTGTGCGGACCTCGCTTCGCCGATACAACTCGATCTATTACCCCTTCAAAGCAATCCTCCATCATTTCGTATTAAAGATCGCGTCCGAAAAGGCAGTTCCTCTAGTCGTGTGGGGTCAGTGTCAACCCCTCGAATTCGACGGCAAGTTTCAAAAAACCGATGAGCTCAGATTGTCCGAGTGGTGGATACTTGAGCATGAACTCAATGGAGTGACACCAGAAAGATTTTTGGGAAGTGGCGCTCAGCTAGAGGCAGGCACGGCACGCCATTTCACGTTTCCATCCGTATCGACGGGGGTCAACAGAGAAGTAATTTTTCTGTCTAACTTTACGAGGTGGGATCAGGCGACGCAGAACAGCGACGCGCTGGATTTTGGCTTCGAGCCGGACGCACCAAACAACACGTTTGACCAATTCGAAAACGCAGGCTCGTCCGTTTATTATCAACTCCACGATCTACTTCGAGTCCTAAATCACGGGTTTCCAAAGTTAGCGGTGCACCTTGCCAGAGAAATTCGATTCGGCCGGAGGGAAAAGCTTGATTGTCAAGACCTGACCAAATTTTTAGCGTACGACCCAGCGCCTTTTTTCAAAGATTTTCTCAATACTACTACCAGCGGATATCGTTGGTTTTTAGAGCACCGATTAAGTACCGTCCAGCATTTAATAAGAGAAGCCCCAGAGATAAATCTTGCGAAGCAGATGGCTTCTCCTAAACCTTTGCAGAATAAAAATATTCAAGATTTCGTGATATTTAAAAAGGGGATATGAGTGCTGATATTGTTTGGTGCAGGTCATGTTGCAGAGAAGGAAATTCTATCCGGAGAGACACCGGCTTTCGTGGCGGATAATAATCCTGATTTGCAGAACTCAAGAATTCTGGGTGTCGAAATTCTGTCGCCAGAAAGGCTGACTGCCCTTAATGGCATTTCGCAGGTAATAATCTGCACGAGCTCTATATTGGATGTCCAAGAGCAACTTCATCACTTGGGCATCTCCAGCGCCCAGATTAGTGTATCGAACTATTTGGGATCAGCGGCCCAGGTCTACAGGCTGGAGCAGTTTTGTTTCCGAGGCTTTGTGTCGTGCGGTTTACCCAGCTCCAGACAATCGTTGCACGGTGGCGGGGTCTATCAAGTAGAGGAGAATAGTAGTGAGCTAAAAATTACAAAAATTTTCGAGGGCAATTGTCGCAGTATCGAGCTGCACGGCACTCGTCTAGACGTGGCGTGCCAAGGGCGCGGCATTGTGCAAATCTGCACAAAAACTCTGGAGGTTAATAACGAGATCGCAATCCCCAAACCAGCATCCGTACACGGTATAAGGAGATTCGAAGATCACTACTATGTCACGGATCCAGAGTCAGACAGTGTGTTGGTCCTTGAGCAGTCAGGAAACGTCATAAATCGTTACAGCATCAGCGACAAATTTGCCATTACGGGGTCACCGCAACACCACGTAAATGACCTCTGTATTCTTAACAATAGTATTTACGTCAGCATGTTTTCTTTGTCTGGCAACTGGAAAAATGGAATATTCGATGGGGGTGTCGTTGAAGTAGACATGTCGACAGGGAACATCCGGGTTGTGGTGGACTCACTGAAAATGCCGCACAATGTTATGTTTCGAGAAGACGGTGAGTTCTATATTTTAGACTCATTCAGGGGAAAAATACTAGGTTATGACAGATCCGATATCGGCACACTTCCGGGATTTACTCGCGGGTTGGCATTTTCTGACGACTTAATATTAGTCGGGGAGAGTAAAAATCGAAATATTTCAAAGTTAGACCGGGGTGCAATGCTCTCGTCTATAGACACTCGCATCACGATAGTGGATCCGTCTATAAAAGCGTCTAGATCGATACCCATGCCTCAGGGAATATCGGAAATTCACGCTATTGCGCCCCTATTAAGCTAGCTGAGTGGAAGTCATCTGGAACACAAATGGTGTAGACAATGCCGGAACGCCCAGACTATTACCAACTCGTAGATTTTTACGAGGAGCAACTGAGGTTACACGGCGATTGCTCACAGGGCGTGGGTTGGAAAGACAGCCGTTCGAATCGAGTTCGCTTTAGTGTAATGCTCGAAATGCTCACGTTCGCAGGAGCCGGCGCTTGCTCCATCCTGGATTTTGGCTGCGGTCTTGGCCATTTTTATAAATACTTACAGGAGGTCGGACGAGACGATATTGCTTACTTCGGCATGGATTTATCGGACAATTTTATTGACATTGCGCGGAAAAAATACCCGAACGTTGATTTTTTTTGTACAGATATTTTTAACTCACCTAAGCTTCCAATAACTGTCGACTTCATCATCGCAAACGGTGTATTCACTCAAAAACGGGGAATATCCAACTCGAGGATGGACCGGTTTTTTGTTGAAGCGATCACAATACTTTTCGACAATGCGCGTCGTGGAATAGCAGTTAATGTCATGTCGCCCGTTGTCGACTGGCGCAGAGACGGTAACTTTCATTTACCCCTGAGTAGGGTGGAAGAGATTGCCTCGACCCTCAGCAACCGTTTTCTCATTCGACATGACTATGGTCTTCACGAATACACCTTGTACCTATTCAAGCCAGATTCAGTAGCATGACTGTTGGCGTTATCCTCCAACCTACCTACCTGCCTTGGCTCGGGTATTTTGACATGATAGACCAAGCCCACGTCTACATTATTCTCGACGATGTACAGTTTTCAAAACGATCTTGGCAGCAGCGAAACAGACTCAAATCGGACACAGGGCCAGTCTTACTTACCTGCCCTTGCATAACCAAATCTCTTCGACATCAGCAGATCAAAGACGTTCACCTGGACACCGACTCCAAATTTTATTCGAAGCACTTAAAAACGATTGAGCTTAATTACCGCAGAGCGAAATTCTTTGATCGATATATTGATGATGTTAAAAATATTTTGGAGAGGCGACACCACAAATTAGTTGATCTCAACTTCGATTTTATCAATTTTTTTTTAACAGAACTAAAAATAGATGTAGAGATAATACGTTCATCTACAATTCCAAGAAAACCGAATACTACGAAACAAGATGTTTTAGTGGAGATATGCCAAGCAATTGGGGCTAACACCTACCTTTCGCCTGCCGGCTCAACCAACTATTTACAGGACGCAGCATTATTTGAAGAATCTGGAATAAAGCTTACTTTTCATAGCTATGACCATCCGACTTATGAGCAACGCGGAAAAATTTTTATCCCTCAACTTTCTACGCTCGACCTGCTCTTTAATCACGGCCCTCATAGTATTGAAATTATCAGATCCGGCAGAAACTCATGACGTCCGTTAGTCTAACAGTGGCCAACACGAAACAAAACTTGGCGCGCTTAAAAGGCGGCTTCATTCCTCTTTGCTTTTCTGCAACGCAGTTAATACGGCACCTCTTACCGCACGATATGAGATATCGCTTTGCATGAAGCCAGAGATTTTTTTAAGTATGGAGTTACAGAACGCAGCTTTTTTTAAGTCATCGTGCCAGTAGTGCTCTATTGCGTGAAGCTGCCTATATAACTGTCTTACTGGATCTGTCCCTTGCGACCCCTCAACGAAACCGATGATCGACAGGATGTCGTCAAGATAGGCAACTTTTAACTCCTCATGCCGCGCTAAGACGGCCAGATTATGGAGCAGACCCCAATCGTCAACCTCTCCTCCCGGGAGGTAGCCTGAACGACGGAGAACCGATGTTCGAGCGATCAACCCTTGTGTCCATACCAAGCCCGGCAATGTGGCGGCGGCGTCGAGTAGGCTCTGCAGGCGGTCCCACCGCTGATCAAAAATTATCGAGTTTTTTACAAATTCCTTTTTTAGCTTCGCGCAAAGATCTGCTTGTCGAGATAGTTGAAGAGCGCTATCGAAACCAATATAGCCCGCCTTGCATAAAATCAAATCAGGGCTTTCTTCTTGAATGATTCGCTGAGCCTTTTCGAGCGCCGGGCCGTAAATTAGGTCGTCACCACCCTTACAGATGATGTAGTCCTGGGTACAGTTATTCAGCACCTCGACTCCATTGAGTCTCGAGCCCAAATTGACGGTATTTTGGCAAACCTCAATATCGTTGGCCTTGAAAGCCGAGCACAGATTAAAGGTTTTGTCGGTAGAGCAGTCATCCCGTATGTGGAAAAATCTGTCCTTGCCTCTGCACTCCTTTATGTTGGCAATTAGTCGATCAACGCAATGCTGTTGGTTGTAAGTGATCGTGCATATCGCGATGCTAGCCACGGAGCCCCCAAAATGAACGGTGGCGGTTCATCGATAATGATGGGCAATGTTCACTCGACTTACCGCAAGCAAGTTCCAAATTGTATCTCCTAGATCGGATCTGATTGGGTTAATGAGACGGTATTGCATAGAGGACTGTCTCAGCAAAACCCTCTGAGTAATGGCGGAGGAAAAATCGGTAGTTGCAGTTGTAATTTTTAATTTTTTTCCAAGCATCTAAGATATGAGCGGGGTGGTGGTATACCGACACCGCCAAGTTAGGCATGTCCACTTTTATAGTCTGCTTTGCGCCGCTTAATGCTTGTATTTCGGCTCCTTCGATATCCATTTTGATCAAACTGACTGGAACACACCTCTCCGCTCGGATTGCATCGATCGTGACTGCAGGCACAATAACTTGCTTGCTATACCTTCTGGGCTCTAACGAGGCTGCCGCATCTAGGAAGGCGTCTTCATAAAACGAAACGTTGCCAACGCTATCGGTCACTGCCGCCCTCACACATTGCACCCGATCATACGCCCGAAGATTTGAGGAGAGTTTATTAAAGCTCGCATGCATCGGCTCAAACGCGACAACCTCAACATATGAGGGATATCTCTCTGCGAAGCCAATTGAGTTTTCGCCATTCAGTGCCCCGACATCATAAAAAACTGGGTCCTGAGGCAAGCGCAAAAATGGTTCAAAATACATTTCCTCCAATCTGTTGCTAAAACCACCCATATAACGCAAATTGCCGCTGGCTCGAAAAGCAAGAATTTTGCACAGTGTCTCTTGAGACTCGTCATCCTCTAATTCCGACATAAATACAGAGTAGTCTGCGATCGGGGGTTCGTCGCCGACCCAGTACTCCAACAGCGGAAGTTGTAATTCAGGGCGCTGAATCATTAAGCAGTAGTAATCAGTGTTTAAGATGGCTCGGCAATCAAGCTTCCTCTTCACCGTCTGAGCTTGGAACATGGCACAGGAAATCACCAATCCGTCATCTGGAACAGCGTCCAAGCTAACTACCTGTTTCCCAGAGAAACTACCTGGTGTCTTTAGATCGTCGATAACGTAATCGCAATCCAATGTCTCTATGCAGTGTCGCGCGTACTTTGTGCAGCCTAGAACGTATCTTTTTCCGATGGAAACTCTGTATTTCTCCAAAAATAATCTCGTAGCTGCGGAATTATCATCAGTGCCAGCACTCCAGCTACCCCCAGCTAATATTGATTGATACAGTTCTTGGATATCCTGTTCCTCTGTTATCTGGGTCATCATTCTGAGCTGGATCCTTTACTTTCCCGCCACAAAAGCAGTGTAGCTATCGCACATATAAGGTCTGTAGCCTGCCGGCACCCTGTGAGACCGCGCGCGTAGACTGATAGTAATAAGCCGCCAGAGAATTTCGGCGCCTCCCTTCAGGTACATTCAGAGGAACCGGATGGCCATGAAAGCTCGCATCATCCGTTATAAAAATGACAGTGGTATTGAACTTGGGAGGAACTGCTCGACCGGGCACGAGATTTTTATCGTTATCCATAGACGCAAGTATTAGGTCGCCCTGGTATGCCTCTTCCCAGCCCTCATTTAAGTAAATGAGTAGATTGATCCGTCGGTGCACAGCAAGCTTTTCGTGCCAATTAAAGTCGGCATGCATTTTTAAAAAACCACCGTCTCCGATAGAGTGGATGCCGCCGCCCTCCAAATACGGATCAGGTATTAAATGATGCTCCGAAGTGATGGTTTCCAGTATCGGTAAGAATTGACTACTGTTCAGAAAAGAAAAAAATCGCTGTGTTTCCGAGGGCAATTCGGTCCAGTCACCTAAATACTTTTTCTTTTCAGACCCGAAAAAATTTTTTTCGCCATCCCAAACTTCATTTTGTTCCACTTCAGTAGCGATATCTCTCAGAAAAGCCTCATCCCACAAATCATCAATTACGATATGCGGGAATGGACTTGAGTGCCGGAATGCTGCTGCACACTGGCTGAGAAATTCATTATCGATTTCTCCCTCTGACTGAACATCCCGAGAAAAGAATTGCACTAATCTCTCCCGATTTCGACGCTCTGGCGTTCGTTTGAGGCTCTATTACTCATCTGGTTTTCCGCTTTCACCCGAAATTTCACGTTTCTTCAGCGCCCCCTTTTTATGAGTTGCCTCGGAAAAAACAAGATCAAAAACGTTACAGGCGCCCTCAGCTTTTAGACTTTCAGACAGATTTACCGCTGGCACCGACAGAACATCACGGAGAAAGTCGTTAACAAAACTATCGTGCCACTCTCGAAGCGCAAATACTGTACCAGTCATATAGATTGCCCAACATTTGTCAAAATACTCTTTCCAGCAAGACTGAGTAAGATTCCAGCCAATAAAGGATGCGCAGCTGTGGTAGTTCTCGCGTCCTAGGTACAGCATAAAAGTATCCTCAACAGACGGTAGTGGCATGGCTCCTCTAAATTCAATATCTGCGTCTAGCCAGTACAAAGCCTTGCCGCCTGCCGCCTGATGAGAGAAGGCAGCATCGATTTGCGCAAAGGACTTTCTGCAGAAAGCATTCACGTTAAACCTAAAATCCAGAGTGTCGCCATCCCAAAGCTTCCCTCTGGCGGCGGGAAAGTTTGTCATGGCCAACACCTGCATCATGCCGTTAACTTTTGTCAGATCCCTAAAGGTAATCAGGTCATGCTCACAACTTGGGATGCCTTCAATGGACTCAACATAAACGACTAATGGCGTCGACATAAACTCGATATATGTCTCCAGAAAGCGCCGACCGTAAAGTTCGTAATGGTCTGGGTGGAAGGAGGTTACGACAAGAGCATCACTTGGCTGCATACCTAATAGCCTCTGACTACCTTAACAAGCCTGCGTCATGATCCTATAACCACTTCGCGGTGAACGCACGTGTATTATGCTGTCCACGACTCTGTCCATCTCCTTCACCTTATATGATGACTCCCGAACCACATCCGCACCTTCACATTATGAGTGGTGGCCCCGACAAGCAACTGAGCGAGCTTTTCGAGGATGAGCTGGCCTCGTCCAGGTTACGGTTGTTCCCCGCCGGCCGATCTGCGGAATCGATGGGCTGGACTGTATCCGTTGGAGATCACGCGCCGAACCAGAGCTCAGCTGTGTTGGTGGGGAAAATTCCGATATTTGACTTCGATAAAAGGGCCCCACTTTGGCTAGCGCAATTAACTGACCTAGCTCGCCGTAAGGTGCGCATCATTCTCGATTACACTGATCACCATTTGGGTTTTGATTCCCCAATCAAACCGTTCTACCGCCGCGCATTGGAGCTCGCAGATCTCTGTACTGTCTCTCACTCGGCGCTCGCTAAAGCACTTTATGATGCGAGCGACATCACTGCCGACGCGATATGCATAGTGGAAGATGCCATTGAGTACGAATTTGTTAGGCCTGGACATCGTGAGAAGAGCACTCAACCATTAGCGGTATTGTGGTTTGGA
This sequence comes from Halieaceae bacterium, assembly GCA_002721785.1. GTDB lineage: Bacteria > Pseudomonadota > Gammaproteobacteria > Pseudomonadales > Halieaceae > Luminiphilus. The sequence goes on along the minus strand of PBLO01000007.1, from coordinate 125,618 downwards.
CATGGCACTAATTTCGAGTTTCTAGCTCGCCTCTGCGCGGACTGGCCAGAAACCGCCCCTAGAGACCTGCACATCGTTTCCTCAGAAGAAGTCCGCAGCTTTATAAGCAACGGTTATTTGGAGGCTTCATTACCTTTGCAAATCCATTTCCGGCATTGGAGCCCGTCAGCTCTATCAGAGGCCGCGGCAGCGGTCGACGTTGTTGTCATTCCCTCAAGCTTCGAATCAAGAAAACAATTTTCCAGCTCCAACAGGCTGGTTACTAGTCTCGCTCTTGGCCTCCCTGTCGTGGCAACAGCTCTGCCCAGCTACCAAGAATTTAGGGACTATTTTTTTGAACTCGGGTCCGAGGCAGCAAATAACGTGTTTGCTAATCCAAGCTTGGGCCATGAAAAGGTCGCCAAGTTTCAGAAAACGTTTTCCAGCAGATTTTCAATACCCAGCGTTCAGCGGTCTTGGGCGTCAGTGATAGTCCAGAAATGAGTACTGTTAGCTCGTTGGGAGTAATGGCTGCCTGAAGCCAATTGGGTGTTATAAATAATGAAAGTGGGCATCTTTTTGAAATCCGCCAACCATCCCCGATTCGAGAGGGTGTTGCTAGATTTTTACAAGGGAGTGTCCGCTGCAGGGAATGAGGCATTTCTGTCTGATTCATACAGCTATCGTCCCTGTGACGTGGCGGTAATTTTTGGTAGCTGGAAGACTGGCGACATACCCCATCACAATCTGAAGCGCGACGACATCGCTCATGCACCTAATTTTATTGTGGTTGAAACACCTTTAATCGGTCGGCAAAAAGTGCAGCAGGTTATGCAGGACGATTGGTTTAGGATCGGTCTAAACGGCTTTCTTGCAGATGAGGGGATCTTTCACGACGGAAGCTTGCACGAGCCAAACAGGTGGCGACTTGTCTCAAAAAGCCTCGATGTGGAAATGGCAGACCCAGTTTATGAACGCAGTGGACCCATACTAATCGCTTTGCAATTACCGGGCGATGCCAGTCTCCGCGGGGTCAAGATAGAGCGATGGTGTCTCGATACCTGCCAGGCGGTCCGAGAGGTTACAGACAGACCAATCGTCGCGAGGCTACCTCAACTGGAGAGACAATGGGACCCTGATCTTCGCGAGGCAGGTAGCGTAACCGGCGTGACGTTTCAAACCGGTAGCTTTGAAAACCTTGTCCCCACCCTCCGTGCCTCCTTTTGCACTGTGACTTACTCGAGCGGTTTAGCAATAGACAGCCTCATATCCGGCTGCCCCACCATCGCAATGGATACGGGTAGCTTTGCCTATGAAATCGCCCCAAACAATGTGGCTGCGGTATCCGGCATAACGCTTCCACGGCGGGAGCAGTGGCTGTGGGACTTAGCTTACTGCCAGTGGCACTCAAGCGAAATCGAGCAAGGCATGCCGTGGGTTCAGTTAAGGGAGCTTATATAGACGCGCTGATATTAAAAAAGCAGTGCTTAGATCAACGCTTCAAGATCGAAAAAAATTCACGTCAAGGGGCTCGTCGACCCTCAAAAGCGACGGCTCTGCCTGCTCCGTCGTCAAGCGCAGCGACTTAGGCCTCTCGTCGTCACGCTCTCAAAACGCTTTTTCGCGGCTTTACTTACGGCAGTCAGCAAAAAGTGCAGATTATTCGATTCTGAACTTGTCTTGTTGCCAGTTTCCGGAAACCATAACTACGCATTCCCGAGAATCGAAGACACCAATGATGCGTGCTCTGTTCGTACCTCAGAGTGCTGTTCATCGGCAACATACTTGGGGAAATAGTGCCCATTGATCTGTACCGAGTGCACCGAGGGGCCCATTATCTCTCCCCAGCTCTGGGTCACACCGATCGCGCGCCGCGCGCAGTCAGTCCAGATCTGACCAAATTCGGATGTGGATGTTTCAGGGAATGCAGGCACGCCCATCGTGAAGTGCAGGTTCCCGTCTACCCCCTGACAAGCCTGATACCCCACCAGCTGGTTCCACTTGCCATCCATCTCACCAATCTCGGCGTCATTCAACCAGCACAAACCGTGCAGATTGTCTTCGGTATGCTGGATAAATTCGGGCGTGAGTACCTGATTTTTTGGGTGGGAATTGTTAAACAGCATGACGGACGACTGTTCGAACTGAGCGATAGATCTCACCACGCTTACCGCATGATCGTCATCGAAGTATTTCGTCATCTCACAGATATCGGATACCAAAAACATGTCGGCATCCATAAACAGTGGATGACCTTCGTAGTGACATAGCCATGGCACAAGAAACCTTGAGAAGGTAAAAGGAGTAAGACCTCTCCGAGTGATTGGCAGCGTTTCCAGGATCAGCGGGGTAACGCTCACAGGCCGCGAGGCGGTCTCTAATATCGAGTGCTGCAAAGTGGTATATGACACAGCTTGTCGCTCGTCATAGCCCACAAATATCCGAAACAGGTTCTCTTCTTGCTTCACTGTTTATCTCTAGCTCGTCTACAAACCATCCCGGTTGAGTTATCCAGCAGTTTCTGCGCGGTTACTTCTTACCAAAGTTGGCCATGTTCTCCCACGTAGTCGCCATCGACTCGCGCGTGCTGTTGAGCGTATTAACTAGGCTTTCCATCACCGTGAATTGCTGCAAATAACGCTCATATACGGCCTCCATGCGCGTCTCCAGGGTCTGTAGATCAGCTTCATAGCGCTTGATTGCGGTTTGCGCGGAGGTCGTGCGCGTCACGAAGATGCCGCTGATTGAATCAGTTAGCGTCTCTAGCTTGATCACAGCATCTGTCGCCAAACCTTGAGACTGACCGTCGTAGCGCGACTGATTATTGGTGCCCGCCGAAAGCATGGTTGAAACATCGTCAAAATTCGATGCGGCAATCGTGTCATACGTGGTTTCGTTAAAAGTTAGTGCGCCCTCGCGATCCACGGAGACACCAATGTCGCGCATGGCCGTAACATTGCCGCTGGGCGTGGAGGAGTCCTGTGTTACCGCTTTGTAAATGGTGTCACGCACCGTCCGGATCGTGGCCAGGTCACTCGCCAGTGAACCGCCCACCTCATCCTCATCTGACTCAGGGTCAGAGAGCTCATCAAGAGCAAATTTCACATCGTTGTACAGTGCAACCATATCCTGCAACTTAGTCTTTAGTGTCGCTCGATCACTGACTACATTGATGCTTTCCGATGCACCGCCAGTGTGCGTTGCGTTTAGAGAAATAGTCACGCCGGGTATGACATCTGTCAGCACATTACTCGAACGAGTAATTGACACCCCGTTATAAGTCAGCGACGCGTCCCCGGGATTCTGCAATGATTGAGTGCCACTATTGTTTTCACTGTTGCCATTGCTGGTGGCGTGAAAACCGAGATCGCTATCAGCAAGCGTTGAGCTGATGTCAAAACTATTACTGGCACCCGTCGCACCCTCCAGCATGATGCGATAGTTCGATCCACTGGAATCTTCCGCGAGAAGGACGGCCGTTACGCCGGCACCCGCAGCATTGATAGCACTGACGACACCCGCAGGAGTGTCATTTCCCGCAGCAATAGCAATATTGGTTGCACTGCCCGAGCCGGGCGTCACCGTCAGTGTGAAACCGCTGCCACCATTGAGGGACTCTGTTGTGGACGAATATTGATTGGACTTATTGCGCTGGGCTGTCGCCAGGGTAGTGACGCCGATATCGTAAATACCACTGGCCGCAGAGCCGTCGGTCGCGATAACCGACACCTTAGCCGCGTCTGTAGTCGTCGCTGTGGGCGTGGCGAGCTCCGCAGCATCATTCAACTCATTGAATGAATCAATCAGCAGCTGCACGTTGTACTTAAGCACTGCCAAACCAGAGATCTTTGACTCGCTCTCTTCAATGCTAGCGTTCAACTTGGACTCGCGCGGCGCCTTTTCGACATCAGTTAGATCGCGCGCAAGTTTTACGATGTCGATACCCGAACCTTTACCCATCCCAAGTAGGACGGTTGAGGCTACATTTTCAGTCGACATCGTTCACTCGCCTCCGAATTCTTCAATTAACGAAGGAAGTTGAATAGAGACAACTGCGCGACTTTCATAAAGCTCGCTTGCAAAGCCTGCAGTGCCACCGACTCTTTTGACAGCTCTGTGACCGCCTTTGCGTAGTCCAGGTCATCCTCACGGATGAGGAGTTCGTCAATACGTAAAGTCGTCTCATCGATGACCGACCGTTGGGATTCGATAGCGGCCAGTCGCCCAGCCATTGATCCGTAAGAATTGATGAGACGGTCATTAATGCTATTAACGTCTGCCAGCTTGCTTCTCACACCGGCGCCATCGGCGTTGCGTAAATCAACAACCAAGTCATCAAGAGCCTTGAAGTCCGCGGCCGAAAACAGATCCGGACCCAGCGTATTGATCGCAATACTTCTTACGTCAGAGACGTTGACCTCCATGCGGCCATAGTCTCCGTTGTATGACACTGTTCCATTGGAGTCCTCAACAAACGTCGGAGAACTGGTCTTATTTCCAGAAAAAATATAGGCGCCCGTCAGGTCCTGTGTGTTCGTCAGATTAAGTAACTCATTTCTTAAGGCCTCAATCTCTGTGGCGATCACGTCCCGATCAGAGGCGCCCAAAGTATCACTGCTACTCTGTACTGTGAGCTGTGTGATGCGCTGCATGATCGTGGTCATAGAATCAAGCACGGCGCTTTCCGCGGTCAGTCGCGTCTCGACAGCGTCTACATTCTTCGAATACGTCTCTTGGCGTTTCTTTGCGTCCTCCAAGCCAGAGATGAGATTTGCCTTGCCGGGATCTTCACTCGGCCTAACCATCTGCTTGCCGCTCCCCAGTTTTGCCTGGAGTTCCGCGACCTTGCTCTGGCCGGCGCTCATCTGCTCCGCATTCACTTTATAAAACTGACCAGTCGAAACTCTCATGGCTCAATCAACTCACTTGAATCAAAGTATCAAACATGCGCTGGGACATCTGTATCACCTGAGCAGCCGCTTGATAGGCTTGCTGAAAGCGGATGAGATCAGCGGCTTCCTCGTCCAGATTTACCCCCACTGCAGATTGCTTCGAGGCTTCTGCTTGGTCGTGTATCACCGTCATCGCGTCACGACTCAGTTCGGCCAAATTTGCACGGGATCCTGTGCCTGCCACTAAATCGCGGTAGGCTGCAGAGAAAGTTTGGCCAGAAATGAGTGGTTCTTTCCCCAGGTCAATCAGAGCCAACATATTTTCATTGTTACCAACACCGTCCAAGTTGGGCTCGACTGTGTATGTGTCGCCGCTCGCGGGGATATCGTCGAACATCAAGCGCACCCCTTGATAGGTGATGTCTTCGCCAGCGGTATAGTTTCTCGTCGCAACTATCGTATCGGTGGCAATATCCTTGATGGTGTAAACACTTGCGGAGGTAAATGTGACCTCAAAAGTATCAGCGGGGTAGCTAACTGAGGTCTCAGCTGTCGCCTTGTCCGCACCCAATAAGGCGTCTACAGACCCCGTTCCTGTCAGAAAAATGGCGTAATCATCTGCAGCGGGGCCATCGATTATCACCTCGGTGGCAAAACCCAATCGCCCCAAATCTGCGGGAACACCCGTACTGCCAAGAGTCAGCGAAATTTCCGTAGGCCTATTCAAGCCGAGGCGAGCGTTATTGAGATCTTGAAATCCGAGGTCTGTGTCGACAACGGTGTTGCCTTGGGAGTCGACCTGCGTGTACCCCGAGACATTTGTGCTGACGGTGAAATCTGTTACGACCCCATTAGCGTTGTGCAAAGCGATGCGAAAGCTGGCGCCGTCCTCTACTAACGTGGCCTTCACATCAGTCGTCGCTGAAGAAGCATTGATCGCGGCAATAACACCCTCGGGCGTGTCACTGCCCGCAGCGATAGTCACGTTCTGCGCAGGATTACTGCCTCTTGTGATTGCCAATGTGAAACCAGAGCCAGCATTTAACGCTTGTGTTTTAGAGGTGAAAACGCTGGAGAGCTTTTCTTCCCCAGTCGCCGCAATAGAATACGTGCCTGCGTATACACCAGGCGCGAGGCCGATGGCACTGATTTTGTCCGACCCTGTCACGCCTATCGTAATATTGGCGCCCTCGCTACCGGCAGTGTTGGTCAAGGCCAAACTCTCTGAACCTCGCCACTCTGCGCGCACAAGCGTCTGTCCCGATTGATCATTAATGGCCTTGATCAGATCGTTAAGCTTTGCGGTTGCAGAGTGTGCAATGGTTATGCCATTGATCGTCAGGGTTTTTGAGGAGTCGATTTCACCCGCTAAAAGCGTATTTTGCGCGGTCGCGCTCACGTTCACATTCGACAGCTGCTGAAATTCACTGTTGAAATATTCAGCCATCGAAGCGGCTGAGACCGTCTCGCCATTCGCCAGTGACAATTCGCCGAGTGCAATCGACCCCTGCACATAGCCATCACTGTCTGCGTTGGAATCCGCAGGATCATAGTATGTGTGATTGAAGTTAATAGCGTTGGCTGCAACCAAGGTTTGCGCACTACCTGAGCTGTTTGATGTCGCAGATACCGGCTTGGAACTAAAGATTGCTGGTTCGGTGATAGTCGTCTCGGTCAAAATACCCGTGTCTGGGTCCACTGAACGCTGCGTTACCTGCTGCTCTGCTGAACGAGTCCCAAACTCAATTGCCGTATCTAAATAGGACGCGCTCCCAACCTGATTGAGGTAGGTATTGCTGTAACCTCCGGCTCCAAATCCGCTGTCCAGTGACATCAGATTATTCGCCTGCGCATTAGTGAGTGCCGCCGTTCCTGCAACGTGCACTCCCTCGCGTGTAAGCACCTGTATGTGCTGATCACCACCGGCTTCAATATCAAACTGTACTTTGGCACCAACAGTCCCGCGCTCCACCTGCACCGCGGGACGAATTCCATCGGTGGCGATCGTTGCGGACTTGCGAAAACTTGCTTCGCTACCGCTAGTCACCTTGTGGCCGAAGTCAAAACCTCGCGGTTGATCCTTTTGATCAATTAACCGCAGCGAAGCCTCCACATCGGAGGTGTTGCTTGACCCGGGGGAAGAGCGCATCGCTGCCGAGACGGCCACCCTGTCTACGTCTGTGACCATGGCCTTGAAAGTTCTTGCCGGGCGGTCAGTGGGAGAAAAAACCACCACGTCTCCGTTTTCAGGCGCACCGGTGATAGAGAAGCTCATTCCCTGCAGTTGCTGATTTTCACCCGGTTTAATTTCTCCGAGGCGCTCTCGCGTCTGAAGATCCAAAACGCTCCAGGTATCTGTACTCTGACGATAAATGAGCTCCAGCGCTTCAGTCGGTGCAGAACCAATGTTGATCACCCTGGCACTGGCAGTAATCGCTCCTGCAGCCGTATCTGTTGTACTCGTGAACGATGCAGTTGTTTGGAACAGATCTCCTCCAAACTCTCCCTTTGCGTCGAGACCTCTACGATGTATTTGATTGGCCTCAGCTGCGAAAGTCCGTGCAAGATGATCAAGCCCGACTCGCACAGGCCTCAGAATCTCGGTATTTAACGCCACAGCGCCACCAATTGCGCCGCTCGGCGAGGCGGGCAAAGGCCGTTTGACACCATAGGGGTCCAAGACCAGACGCAAATCTGAACCGGCTGCCTCCTGACTGGAGTACACCCCGACATCCCGAGACTCAGTAGGCGTAACAAGCTCAAATCCGCGGCCAGAGCCGCCAAAATTCACAATGACTTGACCATTCTGTAGCTCAGTCACACCCAGCTTCGCCAATTTGGCCATGTCGCGGAGTACCGCATCACGTTGATCAAGCAGGGTTGGCGGTTGCTTATCCACGTCAGCAGCGCGATTGAGCTCTTTATTGATCCGGAGCAACTGGACTGAAAGTGCATTCAGTTCATCAACGGACTGGCGAAAACTGATTTCGGCTTCCTCAGCAATCTTATCAACCTGTAACGACAGGTCGTTAAAGCGCACGGCGATCAATTCGCCCGAGTTCAAAAAATCGCCGCGCAGCGCGTTAGACCTAGGGTCAGTACTTAGCTGCTCTGCCGCATTGAAGAAATCTTCCATTGCGTTCGCCAGGCTCGCACTCTCCGTCGCCATGATGTCAATAACGCGGTTGGCGTATTCAATTACTGGCTCATGAACCGCCAAATCACTTTTGGCGTCTCGCAACGAGCGCTCGAGAAACTGGTCGTAGGCGCGGGCAACCGCTTCGGTTTGCGCGCCCGTACCGAAGCTGAAAATACCCTCTTGCACCGGGAAGCTCTCTCCGATCGAGAGAGCACGGCGTGAATAACCCGGGGTATTCACATTTGCAATATTGTTACTGGTCGTCGAGAGCGCTTGCCGATAGGCATTTACCGCCCCGCTACCAATCGCGAGGATATCAACCATCTATCGAGGCCTCGATTCAGCGCACAGAGGCGAGTGATTGATATGCACTCACCCCCATGCCCTTCCGTGCTGCGGCCAAGCCACCTGGATTTTCAAGCTGCCTCACCAGCCAATCGGTCATACCGATGCCCTGGGACTTCGCCAAAGAAGTCGAGAGTTCGGCGTCGAACATTTCTTCATAACTGTCGCCTGCACTAGATTCCCACAGGCCACTCTTGAGCCCTTCACCCGCGTCGCGCATAGACTTCAGCATCATCTGAATGAAGAACGCCTCGAATTGCTGCCCAACTTCGCGAGCGGCGGACATTTGGTCCTTCTCGGCCTTCGCTCGTAGCTTGGCAAGCCCCTGAAAGTCGTTGTAGCTTGAGACGACGGCATCCATCAGATCACCACTAGCTCTGCTTTCAGGCTTCCTGCGCTTTTGAGCGCCTCGAGCACAGCGATAAGCGATGTTGTAGATGCGCCACTTTGCTGAATGGCGTCTACAATATCTCGGAGGTCAACCGTGTCGTCGATCATGCCCGTTTGGCTCGATTCGTTGACCTCGACTGTTGAGTTGGCCACGTCTCGGGTTTCTACACCGGGGCCCTGGGTGAAAGGTCCAGGCTGCGACACCTCATTCAGAGTAGACACACTGACACTGACCGTGCCATGTGAAACGGCAGCGGCTGAAATCTTGACCTGCTGATTAATGACTACGGTGCCCGTCCTCGAATTGATGACAACCTTTGCGGCTGGTATTCCGGGCTCAACCTCGAGGTTCTCAATCATACCTACAAAGCTCACTCGCTCTGAGAGGCCAACAGGTGCCCGCACCGCGAGTGATACACCATCCAGTGCAAAGGCCGTACCCTCGCCAAAGACCTCGTTGATCTTCTCCGTGATCGCGGCGGTTGTAGAAAAATCGTTGGCGTTAACGTTAAAAATCAGATGGTCGCTTTTGTCGAAGGAGTTATCGACTTGTCGCTCCACCGTCGCACCGTCTGGTACGCGGCCTGAGGTCGGGATACCAATTTGCACACTCGTGCCGTTCTGCTCTTCCATCACTCCAGTGACAGTCAAGGGACCCTGTGCAACCGCATAGGTCTGACCGTCGATTCCCCTTAGCTCCGTCATGACCAGGTTACCGCCACGCAGACTGGTAGCTGTTCCGAGGGCCGCCACATTGACATCCACTACCTGGCCCGGCTTGGCAAAGGGCGGCAGTGTTGCCGTCACCATGACCGCGGCAACATTGTCTACTTGGATGGGACGGCCACGGGACTGAGCTAGGTCGTAGTCATCGTACGGATTCGTCGTGACTCCCAAACTCTCGAGAATCGCCTTTAGACTTTGTCCGGTAAAGGTCGGGTCCTTACCATCTCCTGTACCCGCCAAACCGACAACGAGGCCATATCCAACCAATTGGTTGCCGCGAACGCCACCGACATTCGTCAAATCTTTAACGCGGTCAGCCAAGGCCGCATTCACCATCAGTGAGAGCAAAAGGGCAGCGGCCCAAGTGAGGAGATTGATTTTTCTTTTCATGACAAGGCGCTCCAATTACAGCGGCCAGTACTTAAACAGTAACTGCGTGATCCAGCCCGGTTGGGTGGATTCAGCCAGATTTCCGGTACCGCGGTATGAGATCTGGGCCTGCGCCATGCGCATAGACGACACGGTGTTGTCGGGCTGTACGTCTCGCGCACGCACCACGCCTCGTATCTGAATAAACTCAGCGCCCTCAGTCAAAGAGAGCTGCTTTCGGCCTTCGACAATCAGATTTCCGTTCGGGAGCACCTCCGCCACCATGGCGGTGACGACACCCGAGAGCGCGTTAGCCTGCGCCGCAGTGCCAACACCTTCGGTGCCAATCTCTGCAGTATTCAAATTGATGTTACCCCGCACATCGCCCCAAAACCCATTCGGCGACAACAGCGAATTCGTCCAGGCACTGCTTAGTGCGTCATTACTCGATTTACGTTCGGTAATCAGTGAAGAGTTCCGGGACGCCTGGGTCGATTCATTGAGTACGACAGTGATGATGTCACCCACTCTCCATTGACGCTGACCTTGAAAAAGCGACATGTGCATGCTGTTACCCAGAATCGATCCCGTGGGCAGCGCATCAGCCGCCGGCTCTAGCGGGCGAATGGGCGCGAAATCACTGTTCTCCTCAAGCGGCGGCTTGGACGCACACGCACCGAGGCACAGAGTGAAAAACAAGATGACTGTTAAACGCATCATTGAATCAACTCTTTAGAGGTTCTGGTTCAGGAAGCGCAGCATGCCGTCTGCAGCAGAGATCGCCTTGGAGTTCACCTCGTAAGCGCGCTGCGTTTCTATCATGCTGACCATTTCGGCCACCACATTCACATTCGAGGCCTCTAGAGAGCCCTGAGCGAGCTCACCAAAACCGGCCAGACCTGGCGTGCCTACCTCAACAGGCCCACTCGCCGTTGTCTCGCGGTAAAGGTTGCGGCCAATAGGCTGCAATCCAGCTTCGTTAATGAAACGCGAAACCTGGATCGTACCGATCTGACTACTACCGCCGCCACCGGCCAACTCGACGCTGACAGTGCCGTCACGACCGATCGTGACCGCTGCAGCGTTGTTAGGGATATTTACTGCAGGGACTAACTGTTGGCCGTTCGCCGTAACAATCTGGCCCTGATCGTTCAACTTGAATGAGCCGTCCCGGGTGTAAGCAAACGTGCCGTCAGCCTGCAAAATCTGGAACATACCTCTGCCGAGGATTGCCACGTCCAGCGCGTTCTCAGTTGACATCATATTGCCCTGCTCGTGCAGCTTCTCAGTGGCGATGATGCGCGAGCCCGTGCCCATCATTAGCCCTGTGGGAGCAATAGTTTGTGCATCAGCGGAGGCACCGGGCTGTCGGATGTTCTGATAAAGCAGATCCTCAAAGACCGCGCGATCCCGCTTGAATGCAACGGTGTTAACGTTTGCTAGGTTGTTGGCAATCACGGTCATGCGGCGCTGCTGCGCTGTGAGACCTGTCTTAGCTACCCAAACTGAGGCGTCCATCTTCTATTCTCCTATCCGACTACGCGTACTTCATCATGCTGGTACCGGAGTCATCCAATTCCTTCATTTCACTGATCATTTTGATCTTGATCTCGAACGACCGAGACATGTCCATAAAGCTCACCAGTTGCTCTGCCACATTGATCGACGATCCCTCCAGCGAGCCCGGATTTACGGTCGGAGGGTTAGGCCCACCCTCAAAGTCGCCGCCCTTGCCGCGAGCAGTAATGGTCTCGTAGAGACCGTCCACCCTGCGAACCATGCGAACGCCCGTTGCATCACGTAACAATAGGTTGCCCACGATCGTGGGTGGTGCATCGGGCTGCACAGGGTCTGTTGCCGTTACCGTGCCATCGTCCGTGATGGATAGCTCAACACCTACGGGGGCGGTGATAGGTGCGCCGCCCTCGCCCAACACGACGTGCCCATTCGCAGTCGACAGCAGACCGGCTTGGTCAACAGTCAGATCACCCCTGCGCGTGAACGCCACCTGTCCATTGGGTGCCTGCACACCCAGCAAAGTGGAACCGGTTAAATAAATGTCGAGCTTCCGGCCCGTAGCGATCAGGGGGCCTTGATCAATCACCAGCTCGTCGTTGGAGCGGTTCATCGGCACAAACCGCGTTCCATAACCAGGGCCTGCGACTTGAGAGGTTTCGGTAGCAAACTCGAACGTCTGCTTGAAACCTACCGTTGAGGCATTAGCTAGAGCGTTGGCGTGCTTCAACTTCATATTATTGAGCTGCTTCAGTGACGCCATTGCGGTGAATATTAAGCGGTCCATTGCGACTTAATCCCTACTCTTAACCACGCATGTTGATGATGGTTTGCGTCAAGGTCGAACTAGTTTCGATCGCCTTCGCATTTGCCTGGAAGTTTCGCTGGGCGGTAATCAATGCCACCAGCTCCGCGGTCAGGTCGACGTTGGATCGCTCTGTCGCGCCGGCGCGGATTGTTCCGAACCCAGCAGCACCCGGCTCACCTAACTTGGCCTCACCTGACTGTGAGGTCGCGGTAAAGCCAGAGTTACCTACCTGTCGCAAACCCTTGGGCGTTGCAAAGTTAGCCAAGATGATCTTGCCGAGGGACTTCTGGGAGCCGTTGGAGTAACTGGCTACGACCAGTCCATCCTCACCAATGTTCACACCCACCAAATCACCTTCCGGCGCGCCGTTCTGTGATTGATTAAGAACAGCAAATGGACTGTTGAACTGCGTACTGCCCACGTAATCGACGTTGATATCGTTACCAATAATTGTTGCCGATTTCAGCACCGCCTCACCAACTGGAGACACCAAGGTACCACTGGTGTCGAAAGTGAGTTCGCCACGGTCCAAGAAGATCGGGCTCCAGTTAGGGATGTCATTTTCGTCAAAAGTCCCTTTATCAGTGGTTTCCAACCACTCGCCATTTCGATCCTGATACGCATAAAGAGGTGTTGTGCCCTGTGTATCCGGGGACAGCCTGATATAAGTTGATGTAGTGCCAAACGCAGGCTCAACATCCTCTAGGCCGAAGTCGGCAGAGCCCGCGACCTGAAGGAACGAGTTGTCCGTCGCGGTCGCCCCGGTGATGATCAAACGACTTGAGTCGGCATCAAACTCCACGTTTACACCAGAAACTTGCCGGCCTAGCTTGTCGGCCATAAGATTAATCTTGCTCTCGAGCTCGGTTACGAAGTCGCCCACCGAATACTGGCCTGTAGCGAGCTGAATCTGAGCAGAGATATTATCGACGATGACGGTAAGTGACCGGTTATCCTCAGTGACCTCAAAAGGCTTCGAGGGGTCAACACCCATCTGATTTCCCTGCACAGTTGCGGGGGTAGAGGCTTGGCCGCGGACAGCAGGCCGGTTGGCCACGGCCGAGAGCGCCTCAGCTACACGAACAGTATTCTCGCTTTCCGGCGTGCCAGCGGTGACGGACAGGCCAAACAGCTGCTCACCCGTGGTGTTTGCAGTGTCAGCGTTGCCATTGGCATCAAGCGTCAAAACATTTCTGATTGCGATACTGGAACCATCACCAGTGGTTCCCGATGAAATCACAAACGAGCCGTCGACGAAGTTGACTTCAATGCCGTAGCGCTGGTTTCTGGTCTCGGCAATCAAATCGCCGGCCGGGACCATCGTGCCGGAGAGCACGACTGCCTTATCTCCATCCGCTGATTCAAGCGAGTCTGTGGTGGCTAAGGCCGTTGATCTTTGAGCTGCATCACCCGGCGTAGCGAGGCCAAGGTTTACAGCGCCAAAAAGCTCCCCCGTTAAGGGCGCGTCAGTGGTGAAGTGCAGCGTGTCGTCACCAGACTGCGTAATACGCAGCGCCTGCCGCGCAAAGTCGTATTCTACCTGCAAGTCAGCAAAGGACCGGTTGTTGGTGCCCGTAGGAGCCGCTAAGGCAGGGGTCGCCGCAGCATATCCGCCAGCAAAGTACTTATTCATCGCCGTGGCCAATTCTTCTGGCATGATCATCGGCGACGTAGCTGCCCCTGTTAAAACAATGTCTCCCTGATCGATCGCTGCCTCGATGATTTCGCCCACGGGTACTGAGAGATAACTCTCATTGGATTCACCATAGTCCCGGGTAATATCGAGGACCCCCGCGCCGATAGCGGCTCCACTCGCATAGTAAGCAGAAACGTCAAACTTTTTGCCATCGCCGAAGCGCTCATTAATGACATTTGTCAGCTCGTCAGCAATTTCCTGACCCGAGAGCTGGTCTGTGCCTTCCTTCCCCACCAGGTGCTCAAGGCCAATCTCTACAAAGTCTGACCCGTCTACACTTATCTGTATGAGGTTCCGTAAGTTCTCACGGGTCTTCGCAGAGAGATCGAGTCCATTTGACCCGCCTGCTAAGGATAAAGCAGCCACATCTGTGGGTGAGGCCGCTTTAAGAGACAGCGCAGCCGGCGTTGATTGAATTGGATCTGACAGCATGTCGAAAGAAAACTTCCGATATACCGTACCCTGCGTCACAAGGAACTCGGAGCTGTTGGTAGAGGTTTTTTGCAAAAACTCCAGCTCACTCTGAGTTTTGATTTCGCCGTATTTGTTAACGAAAAAGACATCACCGCCACTGTCAGATGCCTGAATCAATGCAGGATCAACTAGCTCGCCGTCAACATAGACGTAGGTCTGCCACTTGTTCAAAGGATTCTCAGAAGTCGCAGCCTGAGTCTTGACGTAATAGACCGTGGCGAGGTGCTGAGAACCTGAAGCGCCGAATACCGTTAAAGAAGTTGTCCTGTGATAGGTCTCGGGCTTATTGGGATTGAACGTAAGAGTGATGGGCTCAACGTTAGATGGTAGGTTCAGACCCAGCTCTACCTCGGTAGTAGCACGGAACTCTGAGACGGTCTGACGAGGAATCGCCAACGCCGACGGCGGTTGGCTGAAATCCGCCTTGTTAGTCGAGTCGACTGGTAGAGACAGCAGAGCCTGACCTGCCGAGTTCACCATCTGGTTTTGCTCATTGAGCATAAACTGGCCATTTCGGGTAAAGGTCCGGCTGCCGTCCGAGGACTGCAGGGGGAAAAAGCCGTCACCGGTAATCGCTAGATCCAGCGAGTTAGCTGAGAACTGCACGAAACCCTGGCTGAATTCCTGTGCCACTTCTTTCAGTGCAACCCCCTGACCCACAACCGCCGCAGCACGCTGCAGAGGTGAGGTGGCGAAAATGTCGCCGAAGGACGCTGTGGAACGCTTGAACCCCGCCGTAGCCGAGTTCGCGATGTTGTTAGACGTCACCGCAAGCTCGGTCGTTGCTGCGTTGAGTCCGGTGAGAGAAGTGTAAAACGACATGTTTCAGCTCCTGCTAAATTATTCTGCGATGGTTTGAATTTCGGCCAGCGACACCGTATTACCGCCCAACAACTGGAGATCCAGCTGCTGACCGGCCGGGTTCCATGAGACACTGCTAACAGTCTCTAGGATCGAAACGGGCGCTATTTGCATGCGGCCATCAACAATGGCGCTTGCAGTAATCTGATAGGTCTCGACAGGCATCTGGTTGCCATCCGAGTCCTGCCCCGACCAAGCGAAGCGATGCTCGCCGGGTTCGAGCTCACCGACGTTCTGTCTGAACACCAGCTCACCCTCTTTGTTGTAAACACTCATCGTCAGCATGTCCGCGCCTTCCTGCAGACTGACCAACGTCTCTGTTGGCCGGGCACCACCGCCCTGACCAAACCCGCCCGCTACGGCGACGCGCTTGCCAACCAAAGTCGAGCCGGTCAGCAATGATTGCTCTCGGAGGTTACCCACCAGGGTTTCAAGAGAGGCTTGCATGCCCTTAATGCCCTCAACTGACGAGAACTGGGCCAACTGTGCTACGAACGCTTCATTTTCCATTGGGTCCAGCGGGTTCTGATTCTTCAGCTGCGCTGTGAACAGCTGCAAAAAAGCGTCGCGCCCCAGCATGTCGCCATCGTCGCCGTCTTTGTATATCGCGTTGGCCTGCTGAGTGTTGTATTGCTCAGTCGTCAGAATAGAATCAATTGCTGACACAAGTGCGTCTCCTGTTCTTTAGTTACGACTTCATGACTTCCAGCGTTCGCATCATCATTTGCTTCGCTGTGTTCACGACTTCGATATTGTTTCGGTAGGATCTAGCGGCGGCGGTCATCTCAACCATTTCCGCCACCTCATTCACATTGCTTTGGTAAACGTAACCGTCAGCGTCGGCCGAGGGATTGCCTGGATCGTAGGAACGAGGCGAGGGCGTCGGATCATCGGTGACATTGCCGATATGGATCGATCCTGCGTAGCGAGTCTGCTCCCCCATCGACTGGTCAGCCAACAACGTGCGAAAAACGACTCGCTTGGCCTTGTATGCACCCTCCGCCGTGTCAGAAGTGTTCGCCGCGTTCGCTAGATTGGAAGCCGTTGTATTCATGCGGACCAGCTGAGCCGCGAGGGCGCTGCCTGCAATGCCAAAAACTTTATCCATAGACATGAATTACTCTCCCTTCAACGCGCGTTTATAGGCGGAAACTCTGCCCTGTAAGAAATCCAGCGTTGCTTGGTATTCCACCGCGGCTTTACCGAACTTGGCCTGCTCAAGACCAATCTCAACGGTGTTGCCGTCCACGGCAGGGTTGTAAGGAATGGTGAACACTTCACCGTTGTCGGAATGGCCAGGACCGCGCCAGTGTCGGGCGTGGGTGGCATTCATACTGCCCACGCCTAATTGCCAGCCCAGCACAGCGCGAAAATCAACGTCCTTCGCCTTGAACCCGGGTGTATCCGCGTTAGCGATGTTTGTAGACAGCACTTCCATCCTGCGTGCTTTGAGCTGCAAGGCATCAGCGTGTATACCGAAAAGCGAATCCAACATGTCTGCTAACCGATAGGTGTGACTATTTACGTTGGAGTCAGCAGAAACCGTGCCAAAAACAATATGTAACTGTTTTACATGGCTTTTATCGGTATTTGCCCGGGGCTGCCCTCCGAATTATTTAAGCAGCGGCAAAAGTATGCCGCTGGTTGAAAAACGGCTTATTAGTCATACTTTCTTGATGTTCGACCTACTCGCTCACGGCGGGGACGCGAAGTGATCGCCCAACCCGCGAGATTCAAGACACCAGGCGCAAGTCTCCGGACGCGCCGGGGCGTGCTTCTCTGGGGGATGAGTCTGATCCTTTTGAGCTGGATGCCCTCCTGCGCTGATGCCAGAGACCAAGAAAGTATAAAAGCTGATGCCAAAGCACAGATTCAAGCGGCAGCAGCGTCAGCTTATTACACGCAACCAGAGTACGTTGAAGTCAGGCTGGCTGATAAGAGGCTGGTTCTGCCCGACTGTAATCACGCCTTCGAGGTAACTTTTCCCTTCAGCGACCGGGCAACCGCACAGCTCGACTGCTCAATACCTGCATGGCGAGGGTTCATCCAAATCAGATTGAGGGAGGGGGGCGCAGCGTTCCGTTACAACCTGCCACTCAATAAAGGTGACATTCTCAAAAGAAGTCACGTTATTCGGCAGTCAACGTCAACGGGAGATGACAATAGTGACCGAATAACGGTTTTGGAAGACGTACTGGACCGCGTGCTCAATCAGCCGGTACAGGTGGGAGAAGTTTTATTAGAAAGCCACTTTTCAATCTCGGCCACTGGCAGTTCGTACAAAGTCGAGCAAGGCGAGGTGGGGGCCTGGGTCGCTAACGAAATCATTCCCAGGGGTAACCGGCTTGATCAGCAGTCGTTCTCATGGGAACTGATTACCGGTAGAGCCCCTACGGATCTGATACACCAAGGGGCTCAATTCCCGATGTTAGAAGCACTTCGCGACATCATGCCAGGCGACAAATTGCGGCGATCTGCAGTGAAAATGGCCCCTGCTGTCCGTAAAAACGAAGAAATCCGGGTTTCAATTGTGCGAGGCTCCCTAACAGTGACCAATGTCGTCCTCGTCGGTCGAGACGCCACTATCGGAGAGATAATAGAAGTCACCAATGCGGAATCGGGACGGCCATTGCGAGCCCGTGTAACGGGAATTGGACAAGTAGAAATATTATAAACGCAATGCTAAAGTTTTTTCTCAGGTAGCCGATAATTCGGTTGGAAAAGGAAAAATCTGCCCATCACAGGCTGGTGAGCAGGTTAATGAGGAGTGTTCACGATGCCGAGCATCACTGAAACCATGCGTAGTGTCGTCCCGGAAAGCACCGGGAAGAAAGACCTGCGCGCGGAAAAAACCTCTGCTCCTGCACCCGATGCCAAGGCGCCTGACGCCAGCACCAGCGAATCACAGGTGGATCAAGTTGAATTGAGTGAGTCTGTGGTGCGCTCCATCGAGGACGCAAAATTTGACGCCGCAAAGGTCGAGGCTTTGCGACTGGCGATTATGGAAGGCAATTACCCGCTTGACGCAAAGCGGATAGCGGAGAACATGCTCGACCTCGAGCGCATGATCAATTCCTGATCGGCCCACCATCGACCTATCGATGAATCAGTCAGATTTACCACCGAGTGAAGATGCTCTCAGAGAGGGTTTGCATAAAGCCACCGCACTCGAAGGGTTGCTCGAGGAAGAATTCGCTCTACTCAATGCGGGTGATCTGGACAGCTTCGAGGCGCTGCAGGTCAGAAAGAACGAAACGCTTGAATCACTCTCTTCGCTTCTACCTGCGCTCACAGGAGCTCAAGATACTGTAGTTCCGGACAACGAGCCTCCGGGCTCACTGATTCAGGAAATTAAAGTCGTACTCGCCACCTGCCGAGATGCGCACCTGAAAAACGCGATGCTGATTGACCGCAAAATTGAGGCGACTCGCTCTGCACTCGAGGTATTGCGATCAAGTCGCTCCGCTGACACAGGTGAGACGTATGACAAACTCGGCCGCATCAAGCGCGGTTATAGCCCGAGCCGACAGACAGACGTCTAGGGCCTTTTGAGCTCAACCTACCTTGTCCGCGGGCTCGTCGCCCCGCAACCAAAAAACCCATGCCAGCACCACTGCCACTGCCCTGTAAAGTGACTCAGGGATTTCCTCGCCGATACCCACGCCACTCAGCAGACGCTGCAGCACTTCGTCTTCAATTACGGGCAAGCCGAGGTCAAAGGCGGCGTCGATGATCGACATGGCGTCCTCACCCTCACCTTTGGCCAAAATGCTGGGTGCCTGCCGCTGACCGTACTCGAGAGCGATTGCCTTGATCTCATCAATCTCTTTCATACGGAGGAGTCCAGACGATCCCCGCGCCGCTGAGATGGCCGGATGAAACGCGGTTCTTCAATGGTGTCGCGAGCCTGATTAAAGACTGCGAAGTGTTCGAGCTGCAAACCAAAATCGGCTACTTCGGCGAACAATTCGGCGCGGGAATCCCGGGCTCGTGCAAAAACCTCCGGATCTGTTAGCCACGCGTCCAGTCGCACTGTCCTAACCGGCAGGTGCTCGACGCGAAGCCACACATCCGAATCTTTGGAGAACTGTGTGTACAGATTAATGATCCATGGGGGATTGCCCGGGGGGTTACCACGTGGGCCCCGCTGAAGATTGAGCTCAACAGGCGCTCCGTTGACCCAGGAGAGAATATCGGCATTGATCACATCTGAGCGTAATGCGGCCGCCGTTCTTTCTTGTCGATTCTCAATCTCAGTAAGAAGGCCTCGGGCGCGTTCCTTTACCGCAGGGTCAGTGGCAAACCCGAGCATCCGCAGCAACATTGAGGGCAGCGTCGTTTCTCTAGTGCCCCCCTCTGCTGCAGACGTTAAGTTCAGCACGCCTCCCCGACTGAGTAACTCCCTAGCCCGCGCAATCTGCGCTTCGAGAGACATCGCTGGACTCAATATGACACCGAGGCCCGCCAGAGACGCCGCCAAGGGGGGCGGCATTGCCCGGAGTGAATCTGGGGCCATGAGTTGCTGTAAGACGGAGGCGGGTGTGCCTGCTAGTTGCAATTGGCCCGAGCCGGGCACGACGGGTAGCGCCGGGGTAGCGGGAGAGGCGGGCGCTGGAACAGGCCGCAAGACAGTGGCGCCATCCGGTGTCAGCTGAACTCGAAAATGAAGACTTTGCCCTGCGTATCGCTTGAAGGCATCGGGCGCGATCAGGGTTTGAGCAACGCCCGCCAAGTTGATATAGAGCTGGCCGCGATCGATCGAGACCACGCCTTTAACAACCTGAAAATTCGCCAATCCCAGCTCGCGCGGTCCAGGCTGATCGATACGGAGACTGGCAGTGCCCTCTAAAAAAATGGGCGTTGGCCGCACCGTCAAATTGAGCAGTTCAGGCCCCAACATGATTTAACGCCTGCGCGACTTCAGTAAAGCCTCACTACGGGTAGCGAACCCAGTCGTCGCTGCTGGCAGTGATTTTTTTGCCGTCGCGTCCCGGGACAACGTAATCCATGACATCTGTAACGGTGGGCATGCGCAGTGATGCTCCCGCCATTAGCCAATGGGGGTTGCCTCGACGGAAGGCCGATTTGTTGTTCTTTACAATGACTTTCTGCATCACATCGTGATTAACGCCAGTGTCACCGAGATGTGTCGCCATAATCTCGCTCAACGTATCACCAGAGCGCACTTTGTAGACACCACCAATCACCGCGCCACTGGACGGAGAAGCCGAAGCAGAGCGCGAGCTGGCGTCAAACTCAGTGCTCCCAATATCGGTACTCCCGATAAAGGCCCTAAGTCTTGCCACATCGCTGTCGGAAATAGCCGACTGAGCCAGCGTCGCCTCTGTGAAAGTAATCCCAACCACGGCAACGGATAACGCCGCACACACCCTTAAATGAACATTCATGATTACATCCTTTTCAGGGCAAGGTGCCCAGTAATTCGCCCTGCGATACAAGCGCACCCTCTCCCGAAGGGAGTGGCTCGGCTTGGGCTCTGTGATCATCTGCCCGGACCACTCTCAGCATCACCAGAGTATCCAGCGTCATATCGCTCACGACATTGTTGACCATTAGTTCTCGATCACCCACCAGCAACCATTGGCCCTCTACCACACCCCGAGTGCGGCCCGCATCAATACTGTAGCGCGCTGCGCCGTCTCTTGTGACCGCAAAAACGCGAGGCAGACACGCAGTCGAATCAGAAAACTCTCGCGTAACCGCCGCTACCCAATCCTCAAGATCTTCCTCATCCTGCTCTGTCACCCACTCCCCTGACTCAAAAGCCCGGTATGCGCCAGTTTCAATCAGAGCTCGGTAATCTCCCATCTCACGCCTTGCAGCAGGCTGGCTGAAGGAAAGCGTGACAGCAAATTTGACTGGCTTTGCGGTAGATGACAGCACGTAAGCCATAGACGCGAGGCCCGGATGGTTGATGTAAAGGTCATTTTCCTCGCGGTCATCAGCTAGCATGCGGACGTTAACGGAAACCGCAAAGTCTGGCGCGGGGCCCTCAGACCAATCGCCCACTAGCGTTCTGGCATACGTCGTATCCTGATAGCTTTCGGGCTTGGGGCCGACAGGCGCCATAACACGGTACCCCTGCGCTCTCAGGGTGCTCTGAAGCGCGGACACCAAGAGGGTTTCCTGTTTCTTGTGAAGCGCGCGCTCAGAGGCTTCCCGCATGGCGTCAGAAGTCAGCTGAATCGTCACCAGTCCAGACTGAGATCCGGAACCCGTCCAAAGTTGGCATCGCGCCTCGTCAGAAACTTGAATCGCATCGAGTGTATCCTGGCCACCCATTGCCTCGAGATAGCTTTCAACTTGGATACCGCGGACATCGGCCTCGCTGGAAAACATAGCCCGCTCGTGGAGCCTACCCTGATCATCAAGATAGGCGACGCCCTTCACCCTGGCACCGGACTGCAGTGCCGCATCCATAGCGCGCTGCCTAAAGGCAGATAAATACCCAGACGCATCATCATCGCTGGCAAGGCCAATGGCCTCGTCTTGTGCAGAGGACGAAAACGCCCAAAGCAGCCCGCATCCCGCCAGACATAATGTCATGACACGCATGATCACCTCGAATCCGCCAGACCTCCGTCAGGAGCCCGCAGCCATCACCGCTTTTTCTAAGTACAACACCCTGAGGTCGTTAACGATACTCTTATCGAGCGACATGGTGACCTCGTAGGTATCAGCGCCACGGGGCTCAATCTGAACCAAATTGGCGCCGTAAACCACTCCCTCTACGCGGGCACGGAAACTGTCACTTCGCACCATCATGTCGGCAACAGTGGTAGTAGAGTCGAGATACTGGCCATAAACCTGCTCAGTCAGGCCCCTGTAGGCATCTAATTTAGCCGCACGTATAGCCAGCAAACGCCGCTGTGCTGGAATGTCGCTGGGCTGGACATCGATGACAGCGTAGCCCGTCGCAGTTAGCGTGTCTCGGCGCTCGACCATTGGCTCTATGAACGAAGCGTCGGGCTCCGACGAATAACCCAGTGTCTCGCAACCATTGAGTAGCGCGACGACGACTAGCGTGATCCACCCCAGTAATAGTTTACGCATAATGTTCCTCCTGGCAGTCGCCTTTTCCCTATCGCTCAGCGCATGTTCGTTGTTGCACTCAGGTGATTCATAAAATTCTGTTGAGTTCTCTCAATATCGGCTTTTTTTGGCGGCGCTTTACCCAATGATGAGCGAGTTTGTGCGCCGCCATAACTTGCCCTGACCCACGCCACGAGATTGAAATCCCTTATCGAGATAAGCAAATTGGTATGGATATTGCGTCTATTGTCTTCGCCTAGAGCCCAAAGGGCTTAAACAGTGGGGAGGTAGTGGATTTTGGAAGCCATACTGTCAAATTTCCGACAGTTTTCTGACCGTTTCGCCTGGTTAAGTGCGAAAAGTGTCGGTGCACCGACACTCGTTCTGCTGATTCTGGCGCTATTAGTCGTCCCACTGCCCGCTTTTTTGCTGGATGTGCTCTTCACCTTCAATATTATGCTGGGCCTGCTGATGGTGATGATCACCCTCAACACGCGCAAACCATTGGAATTTTCGTCATTCCCCTCTGTGCTACTGATCGCCACATTGCTGAGGCTCGGCCTGAATGTGGCCTCGACCAGAGTGGTGTTGGTTGACGGGCACACCGGGACTGACGCAGCAGGCAAAGTCATTGAGTCCTTCGGTGAATTTGTCATTGCGGGCAATTACGTAGTGGGTTTCATCATCTTCCTGATCCTCATGATCATCAACTTCATTGTCGTGACAAAGGGTGCCGGACGCGTTTCTGAGGTCATCGCACGATTCACTCTCGACGCCATGCCAGGCAAACAAATGGCGATTGACGCCGACCTGAACGCGGGAATCATCGACCAGGAGACGGCCAAGCAACGGCGCAATGAGCTCTCTCAGGAATCAGATTTTTACGGGTCGATGGACGGTGCCTCAAAGTTCGTGAGGGGGGACGCGATTGCTGGCATCCTGATCCTCATTATCAACATTGTAGGGGGATTGATTGTCGGCACTACACAGCACGACCTGACCCTCAGTGACGCTGGAAGAATCTATGTGCTGCTGACCATCGGAGATGGACTGGTGGCCCAGATTCCGTCCCTGCTCTTGTCATTATCGACTGCCATTTTGGTAACCCGGGTCACAACTAACGAGAGCATGGCAGAGCAAGCCTCCAAGCAAGTTGCCGACCCCAATGGCGTATTTATTGCCTCTGGCATTGTCACACTTCTGGGCCTGATACCGGGCATGCCCCATTTCGTTTTCCTGCCTTTGGGAGCGGCAGGTATCGGTCTGGGTTTCT
Source organism: Halieaceae bacterium (assembly GCA_002721785.1). Taxonomy (GTDB): domain Bacteria; phylum Pseudomonadota; class Gammaproteobacteria; order Pseudomonadales; family Halieaceae; genus Luminiphilus. The sequence goes on along the minus strand of PBLO01000007.1, from coordinate 102,098 downwards.
ACATCAGACAGCAAGCAGCCGAGCAGCAGCGCGCAGAAGTCAATGCTGATGCTATCGCCGAAGTTGAACCAGCAAGTCGAGAGTTGGATTGGGAAGATATTGACCAAGTTGAAGTCATCGCATTGGATATTGGCTACGGGTTAGTGCCACTCGCTAACACCCAGTCAGGGGGGCAACTCCTGACGCGGATTCGCGGTATCCGGAAGAAACTATCAGCTGAACTGGGCTTTCTAATTCAGCCCATCAGAATCCGGGACAACCTCGACCTCAAGCCAGAGGTATATCAGATTTCTCTTCATGGCGTGGTGCGAGGCACGGGCGACGTGCGGGTCGGCAAGTTGCTCGCCATAAACAGCTCGGATATGCCCGCACCGATCGATGGCGAACCCACTACGGAACCAGCTTTTGGCTTGGATGCACTGTGGATAGAATCATCACAGGCTGAACTGGCGCGAGGCCTGGGTTACACAGTAGTAGACGCACCCACCGCCATTGCCACTCACATCAATGCCGTCATTCGCGAGAGTGCCAGCGAGTTACTGGGGCAGGATGAGACGCAACAACTACTGGACAAAGTCGCCACCCGATACCCGAAATTGGTTAGCAGTCTAGTACCTGACCTGCTGCCGCTATCAACTGTTACGCAGGTGTTGCAGAACCTGCTGTCGGAATCAGTGCCCGTCAAAGACATGCGCAATATCATTGATGCACTAACGGCCCACGCAAAGGAAAATCAGGATCCCAGCCATCTAACCGCTCTGGTGCGACCCAAGCTGGGTCGCCTAATTTGTCAACCTCTGGTCGATGACACAGGGACACTGACGGTGGTGACCTTGGCGCCAGACCTTGAGAAATTGCTTGAGAGCAGCCGGGCGGGCGCTGAAACAGATCACATCACGCTTGATCCGACGCTGGCTAACTCAATGATCGAAAGCCTTCGGAGTGAGGCAGAAAAAATACAAGAGACTGGGGTGGCAGCCACGCTGGTGGTGTCTCCTACTTTGCGAAGCTGGATGGCACGCTTTGTCAGAGTCCGAGTACCTGATCTAACTGTGCTGTCCTATACAGAGATCCCAGACGACCAGCGCATCCAAGTTCAATCTAGTATCGGTGGCGAAACAGCCATTGAGGGCGAAACGGAGTAATACATAATGAGACTCGTTGTAGAAGAAGCTCAAGATCACAGCGCTTGCATGGAAAAGCTGAGGGGCCTATATGGAGCGGACTGTGTCGTTGTGCACAGCTTTAGAGTAGATGACCGCTACAAGGTAGTCATCGCTCTGGAAACCGAGGCAAAGACGCGCGCCATTGCCCCAGAAAACGCGGTAAAGAACGTTGTGCCCAACGCAGGTGACCGCTGGGATACGGCAGTTGGCGAAGCGGCGTCACTGAACATCCCCGTGCCGTCTGCTGCTGTCTCTAAACAGCTACGCGCTGAACCTGAGACACTACTTCACGGTTCAAGCGAAATCACTTCCGGCCTGGTAGAACTCGCAGCCAAAATCAAAGCGCTTGAGTCATTCGAGCCGCCGTCTATTCTCGAGCCGGAGTCGGAAGACTTCAGGCAGGCAATCTTTTCAGAGGTACTTGCTGATGCTGTAGCGGCCGGCGAACAGCCGCAAAATATTCAACAACATCGCGCGGCACAGGCAGCGCCTCAAGATCGAGAGGCACTTTTGGCACCAACATCCGCATCCGTGAGCACCTTCCCCGCACCGGTCGATGCACTGATCAAAACGGGTCCATCTTTCATCTCCAACACTTTGGACACCAGCGCACGAATCGAAGAAACCCCGATTCCTCGGGTTTGTACATCTGATAGCGCGGAAAGCTTCGCCAAGCTGCTTTTGAGTTGTGTTGCCGATTCCCAGAAAAGCCTACCCCTTTATGAGCAGACTCGGCTTAGAATGGTAGGGAGTTGAGGCATCTAGCTGGCTGGCCGCGACATCGCGCGGCACTCACTAAGACATGAGGCATCTCTATGCGTGTAATTGGTGTGACAAGCGGAAAGGGTGGCGTCGGAAAAACCACAGTTTCGGTTAATCTCGCTGTCGAGCTTGCCAAGCGAGGCAAAAAAGTGGTCTTGCTGGATGGCGATCTCGGCCTGAGTAATGCCCAGATACTGCTCAATGCCCGAGTCGAGTACAGCTATGGGCACGTGCTCTCCGGGCAGAAGACCCTTGAAGAAATCATGGTGCAGTCAGAGTACGGCGTCACGTTGGTGCCAGGCTCAAGCGGCTCCTCTGCCTTGGCGCGTCTTACGCGCCTACAGCTGCTGGGGCTCATACACGCGCTGTCTGCGTTAGATGACTGTGACTATCTGGTAGTGGATACAGCCGCGGGCATTAGCGATAACGTAACGGTGCTATTTGGTGCCTGCGATATAAAATTGCTCCTCATCCAAAATGAGCCGTCGTCGATTGCTGATGCGTATGCCACCGTCAAGGTCTTGCAGCAGGAGTTCAATCTATCCGACATCATGCTCACACCTGTTCAAGTCACAAATGAACGCGAATCGGAAAACATTCACAAACGGATTAACAAAGTCACTGCTCAGTTTCTAGGCATTTCCCTAGAATATTCGACCGGCATTCGAAAAGACCCGGTGGTACTCAACTCTGCTCGACTGGGGCAACCTGCGATACTTCATGCCCCAGAGAGTGATATCGCACAGGATATTCGTCGTCTCGTCGACGTGATCACTGAGTCAGCGGGCAAATCTACCAGCGCCAGCGATATCAAGATATCTGTAGGCGCCGGCGCCAAGGGCTGACCTATGTCCAAAGGCTACCAAGCGTATGCAGACGCACTGACGAACTCCCAGCCAAGTGCTGAGAATTCTGCCGTGCTTCAGCATATCGGCTTGGTGCATAAAACAGCGCTGCACATCAAGGCCCGATTGCCCGACCACGTTGAACTCGAAGAACTGGTACAGATCGGTATGGTGGGGTTGCTCGAGGCCGCCAAATCCTACGATTCAACGCAAGGTGCCGACTTGGGCACCTTCGCCAGCAAGCGCATCAGAGGCGCTATTCTGGATGAGGTGCGCAAAAGATCGCCCCTCTCCAGGACGGACAGCTCGTACATCAAGGCAGAAGAGCAAGTGGTGGAGCAGTTTCTAGCGAAACATGGCAGACCACCCACCGCGAGCGAAATAGCAAAGGAACTGGACACGCCGCTTGATGAGTACCAAAAGCAACGAGGCAGATCGCAGAAGTTTCGCACGACGTCTCTGGACGACCTAGAAGAGAGTGGCCAAACCCCATTTTCAGAAAACGCCGGCCCCGAGGATCAAGTAGAAGCGGTAGAAACCAACGAGTGGCTTGCGGCGGAAATCTCGGAGTTACCTAAGCGTGATCAGGTCGTACTCTCTTTGTATTACAACGATGAGATGAACTTGAAGGAAATAGGAGCGATCATTGGCGTTAGCGAATCCCGAGTCAGCCAAATTCTGACCAAGGTGGTTGGAAGACTGCGTGACCGGGTCGCGTTTTAAGGCAACGAGCACAATATGTTTGGAAAAAAAACAAAACTAGAGCGCGTTAAAGCAGACGCAAAGGCGGACTACCTGAAATGCGGCGCATTGGACCCTGAGGATCGCCTACACCGGGTTTTTGCCGCACGGATCGCCCAACGAGCAAGACTGAATCTCGACAAGATTTTTGTACAAGGCGCTAAGGCAGAAGAAAAGCGCCAGCTTGAATTGGCAGAGGCGATCAGAACGGGCTCGGATCTTCCTCAAAGAATCGAGCATGAGGGCTATAACCAGCTCCAGGGGGTATCGGGAGCCGTTGTATCCTGGGTCCCGGAAGAACTCGCGAATAAGATGTTCAATTTAGGAGCGGACTATCAAATCACGGAAGTCAGTGCACATGAAGCACTGCAACAAGCTGACAAGATTGCCGGGACTATTATCGAAGACCTGCAAACGACTCAAAATATACAACTACTGGGATTGTTGCGTGACGACGGTGAAGAAGAGGAGTCTGAGGACTGAGCTCACTGAGCCGAAGTCTGCCATTCAGAAAACGCACGCATGTCATTAGAAAATATCGTCATCGCCGTATCGCTACTCCTGGGCATTGTCTTACTCATCCTGATCATCTACCTGATCAGCAGAGTAAACCACCTTGAGGCAACGGCTTTTTCAAATCAGGGCGCTGCACCAGCGGAAAAAAAAACCGAACCTGACTCGCACAAAGTCTTCGGCGGTCTCAGTGGTCGTCAACTATGGGACGAATGGGTAGCTATAGCCAATGGCGGACATGATCAATATGGCATTAAGGGGGACAGGGACCGTTTTCTGGCTTTGCTCGAGCTCCACGTTCGCTCTCTGATTAAAACAGGCGTCGAGCACGGGTCTCGCGGGATCAATGAGCCGCCCTCTAATCCGCTGAAAATCAAAATGCTACGCGGTGAGTTCGAAAGCTACCTACCCTCGTCTCAGGCAGAGCGCCTATACGCACTCGGATGCGAGTTAGGTGCCAGCGATGATCCACAACAGCAGGCAGAGCTAACATCGGCGCTGACCGACACGGTTGATGCTGTTGCCATGGGTATCGATGCAGGGTCCAGCTTCGTTGATAACGCAATGCGTGACGTCAGCGCTGTATCCCATGATCTGGAGCAAGAGCAGGAGCTCTTACCGGCTGACTCACCCCGCACTGACTGAATGGCTACTGCTGAGCAGGAGCTGGGAAGACGATACTCCCCTCGGGATAGATCTTTTCAGGCACCACCAGCACATCGTCTTCAGATGAACCACTGCTTAGCTGAGCTTGCTCAAGCGCTAATTGCGCAGCAAACAGCTCTGCAAGATTTTCACGCTCAATTTCAATAAGGGTTGAGACCTCCCGCTTAAGCGCCGCCACGTCCTCAAATCCGGTCTCTAGCTGCGTTACTCGCTGTGACAACTTGGCAAGTTGCTCCGACTGCTTTTGCAGCTGCGTGACCATCGCTCTGCTTGACTCCACTCCACTTCGGGTAACTTCACCAGTATCTGTGACGGTGGATTGAACACCTGTCATGGACACCGCCATCTGCTCCGCGAGTGCCTTGCCATCCTGTTCTACTTGGCCAATCGCTTCCGCAAGCTGGGCCTGACCCTCATCGAGCATGGTCAGCTTTTGATCAAGCACAACCATGCGATCGAGCGCAGAGTTCATGTTTACGACACGCTTTGTGATCGACAGAGTTGCCGCCTGCAGTGCGTCGACCTGCCCGGACAACCTGCCGCCCGCCACCATAAGTAGGACGGCACACAAGAAAACTACGACAGCGGCGCCGCCGGCTAACCGCTTGGAATAAAATTCCATCTTGCGATTGGCTGCACTCGCCGAGTCCAACGCCCGGTCAAGGCGGCTATGGGTGTCAGCGTTCAACTGAGCAACGGCTTCCGCGGCAGGGCTTGGCGGCACGGAGCCTCCATTATTCGTGCTCTTTTGGGCCGGCAAAGCCAGGTCGTCGTCTGAGCCTGAGTTTTCTTCATCTACCATTTGAAATTTCTCCCTTCGCGAGAAATATCGGCCTATTCAAACTTTTATTTAGCGTGGCAGACGTTGTAGTAGCGGCTCTAACCAAGCCACCAGAATGTCTACCCAGGGCTGAGCCAGCGACTGGGTGAGCTCCCAAATTGGCGGGTGCAGGGCACCCGCAACCCCCACAATCAATGCACCGGCGCATGAAATGATGAAGCCGGCTGTTATCAGAGATCCGATTCTTGGAAGGAGGGCCCCCCAGTTGATCCATCCCGATGATGCTTTCTGACCAGAAGCGTCAGCACTAGCCCCATCTAATTCTTCAACGGGCTCATGAATCACATCAACGGGGTCTGGCGCCACGGACATAGATTCATCGTAATCGGACACACTCTGTTTTGGTGTGTCACGCGCGTCCAGATCCAGTATCTCCGCAGCGAGTGCATACCAGGGCGACTCCTGAAGGGACGGTAGCAAATCCACCAATGCACCCCTTTGGTGACACTCAGAGAAGTACCGTTCGATAGCAGAATGATTCATCTCAGTGAGACGCACCAACTTGTTGCGCGACTTAAGTGAGAGTTGCTGTAACGTCGCAGTATCGTGGTTATGTAACGTGGAAAAAGCCAGCATCCCCACGTTGGCACCGGGGAAGGTGTTGACCAAAGACTCGCACGCCATCCACTCCTTACCAGCATTGGGGCCAAAATCGGGCATCACAATGATGTGGCGCTCCTGAGCCTGCTGGTTGCGGGCCTCTTCAATAGAAAGATCAGCCAATACGGTATTGAATAGCTCAACGATGTCGTCGACTTTTGGAGACATCATGCGATGCAAATGCAGTCCAGGCTCCAGCTTAAGCTGTTGATATAAAGCAAGAAAACACGCATCAACGTGGAACTCCTCCTCACCCACGATGAACACATTCGACATACCTTGAAGCAGGGCTTCGCGGGCTGCCGCAAGAACTGTCTCATCGTCTGGGTGAGGGAGTGATCGGAGCAGCACGTCATCTGTCAGATCAATTTTCATCGGCGGAATCACCGTTGCTGCAAGGCTTCGTCATTCTCAATCATAGACGTCTGACTGTCGACCATCAGAGTCAAAGATCATTTCGTCAGGCACACGCGGCACAGGCCTAGCATGAGAAATATTCGATTGGTTGATGCTGTTAATGTTGAAGATGTAAGCGATCACCTGAGCCACCGCCTCAAAGAGGGGCTCGGGGATAAATCCTTCGAGCTCGGTAGTGAAAAACAGGGCTCTCGCAAGCACCGGTGATTGGAATAACGGCACACCCTCCTCTGCGGCTCGCTCGCGAATTTTCTCTGCGATCAAATCAGCGCCTTTCGCCACCACTTTAGGTGGATCCTCAGAGGAGGGGTCGTAGGACAATGCGACAGCGAAGTGCTCCGGGTTAGTAATCACCACGTCCGCTTCCGATATCGCCTCCAGCATTCGCGCCGCCGAAACTTCACGCTGCTTTTGCCGGATACGTTGCTTGACCTCAGGTGAGCCCTCGGTGTCCTTACGCTCGTCCTTAACCTCCTTCAACGTCATCTTCATTTTTTGATTGTGCTGGTAAACCTGATAAGGCGCGTCAATCAAGGCAATGACGATCAATGTGCTCGACGCAACCAAAAACGCCGTGGTCAGGATAGAGGCCGAGGCTGTAAGGCCTGGCTCTAGAGCCATAAGAGAGATTTCGGCGAATTCGGTAATGGACGCGTCGATCAGAAAATAGGTCACGCCACCAACTAACAAAAACTTTGCAATAGATTTGCCGAGATTCACCAGAGCCTGAAGCCCGAACATGCGCTTGAAGCCGGAAATAGGATTGAATTTTGATGCCTTGGGTTGCAAGGACTTCCAACTGAAATTGTAACCGCCGATCAAACCCGAACACGCCAGAACCACCACTCCGGTCAAAATCATGATGGGCAAAATGCTGAGTAGCGCCTCGATCATGGCGTCACCCAGTCTTCCAGCTGCAACCTGTGGTTCCAGCACAGCCAATGAATCGAACACCAACCCCTGAGCAAATATGTTGGCGACGTTGCCAAGTAAGGAGCTGCCAAACAAATAAATGTAAATTGCTACACTGATTACTGACGCGGCGATAGTGATTTCTGTGGAGCGCGCAATCTGACCCTCTTCTCGGGCCTTACTCAGCCGTCGCGCGGTAGGCTCTTCTGTTTTTTCTTGGCCTTCGTCCTGTTGATCTGCCATTAAGTGACAACCCAAATGGTTTGGGCTCGAGAAAATGCCTCAAGCCATAGCCATTCTATTCTGTGGCCAATGTTCACTAAATAGACAACGAACAGAACAAGACCGGCCAACACCATTGCCGGGAAACCGACTGCAAAAATATTTAGCGCTGGCGCGGCGCGGGTCACGATCCCGATACAGACATTGACGAGCATCATTGTGAGCATAATCGGGAGCGCAATCAGCACTGCGCCCAGAAAAACCATCGCCGTCCACTCAGTGAAATTAGCGACGGTTTCAGTGAAGTTGATATCACCCCCAATGGGCATGACTTCAAAGCTCATCAGGATCAATTCAATCAGTATCAGGTGACCACCAATCGACAGAAAAATCAGAGTCGACATCACCACAAGAAAAGAAGCTAACACCGGCACCCGACCAATATTAGGGTCTACTGTCTGCGCCATGCCGAGTCCCATGCTCATCGATAGTGTCTGGCCCGCCACTACCAAGGCCGCATTGACCACCTGGAGCACGACAGCAAAAAGCAGCCCGATGAGCAACTCGCGGATAATCAGCATCAGCCCCGGGGCACTGACCGGATCGATAGTAGGCAAATCAAGCGTGGGGTAGATAAAAACCGTGAGCACCAGTGCCACTGCAACACGGATGCGAACGGACACCACTCTCAAAGAAACCAATGGCGCCGCTAACAGCAATGCCGAGATGCGAAGAAGCGGAATTAATCCGGTAGCTAGAATCTGGACAACATCATCAAGAATCAGATTCATCGGCTGAAGATTTGCGGAATCATATCGAATATGGTGATGAACATTTCCGAAAGGATCGTCAGTTGCCAGTCTCCGAATATGAGTAGAGCCGCCACCAATGCCGCGAGCTTAGGAATGAAGCTCAGCGTCATTTCCTGAATCGAAGTCGCCGCCTGAAATACCCCAATGATGAGGCCCACCGAAAGAGCGATAATTAATACCGGACCCGCAACATAAATCACAGCCCATATCGCCTCTCTGCCAATACCGATGACTTCAGTTGTTTCCATATCGTCAGTCTTTACACATAGCTGCCCGTTAACGAGGTCATGAGGAGCATCCATCCATCGACCATGACAAACAGCAACAGTTTGAAAGGCAAGGAAATAATCATAGGTGAGAGCATCATCATACCCATCGACATCAGCACGCTAGCGACCACCATGTCGATAACGATAAACGGTATGTAGAGCATAAAGCCGATGGTAAATGCGCTTTTAAGTTCCGACGTGATGAATGCAGGCACAAGCACGGTCAGAGGCGTTTCCATCGGCTCATTAATATCAGGGTTATCCGAGATACTGACGAAAGTCTGCAAGTCCTTGTCACGCGTTTGCCGCAACATGAAATCCTTGATGGGGATTTGTGCAGCTTCAATAGCCGTCTCCAACTCCATTTCGTCGTTGCTATAGGGCGCAATCGCGTCGTCATAAACCTGCGTGAAAACGGGTGCCATGATAAAAATAGTCAGGAAGAGAGCAATGCCCAGCAGGATTTGGTTAGGCGGTGTCTGAGCAGTACCCAATGCCTGTCTGAGCAAAGACAAGACAATGATAATGCGGGTAAAGCTTGTCATCATGAGGAGGATCGACGGCAACAAGGTCAGTACCGTCATCAACCCAAGTAGCTGCAACGTTACCGAGTATTCGGTCTCGCCCGCCTGGCCCTGCACAGCACTTAAAATCGGAATGGCAGCTTGCGCCGCGGCGTCATTCGCCACAAAGCCCAACAATACCAATAAGAGATATCTGGACATTAGCCCCCCAACAACGCGGGCCGGTGCCTGTTCCCACCCCCAATGGCGGAACCAGTCAGCTTGGCCTACCCAGCATCACGATCAGCCGGTTGCTGAGCAGGAGTTAACTCTCTCCCCGCCTCTCCAACTGACCACCTAGCGACAGTGTTGATATTAGCTGGTGTTGCACCAATTAAGAACCGTTCATTGTCAACCTCCACCAAAACTAACTCAGCAGATCGGTTAAGACGAACTCGACCAGTCACCCGAATGGGAAGCCAGCTATGGCTGGAGTTTTGAACTCGGCGCAGAGCCCAGAAACTCAGACCCATAGTGACAGCGACCACAAAAAGCGCGGTCACCCAACGGACCCAACTCAGCTCTTCCGCCACGGGTATGCCTCTAAATTTAGAGCTTTTCGACTCGGTCTTCTGAGGGCAGGATGCGCGTCAATCTGACGCCGTAACGATCATTGACCAGCACAACCTCACCTTGAGCCACCACAGTATTGTTGACCAACAAATCAAGCGGTTCCCCTGCGTTGCGCTCAAGCTCAATAACACTGCCCTGCTTGAGGCGTAACAAATCACGGATTTTCAGACGCGTTCTGCCAACCTCGACAGATAGTGTGACAGGAACACTTTGCAGTACATCAGCACTGACCATCGCATCAAAGCCCTGGCCGTCTGCCGCATCCTCAGCGAGTTGCTCTAATGATACATCCACTGTTTCTTCTTCACTCATGAGTCGCTCCTAACACTCCACCAGCAGGTCATTGTTGACTTTCTGCCAGCTCTACCGCTTGTAACAGTCTGGCTGCGGTATATCCATTTGCGGTACCCACTTCCGCTTCAAACAGCGGAATGTCGTCTACCAGCACTCGGGCTAAATCAAATTTACGTAAATCCAGTAAGTCACCGACCTGCAGCTTTTTGAAATCACCAAGTGTCAATTCGATCTCACCCAAAACGACGCGATGTTCCAATTCTGCGTCGGAAGCGGCGCCCGCCAAATCTCGGGCCCATACATCATGATCGACAGAGGGGTCCTCTGAGTCCTGAACTCTGCCTCTTAGCACGTCTCTTATCGGCTTTAGAGCGGCAAAAGGGTATACAACATCGATTGCGCCGCGCTCTTTGCCCGACAACTCCACCTCAAGGTGACAAACAATGACCAGATCATTTTCATCCACAATTTGAACAAACGCCGGATTAATCTCGGAACCGATTTGCTCACAGTTGATCTCCATGATGGGAGACCAAGCCTCCTGAATTGAGGCAAAGATCACCTCCATCATGATGTTGATAATGCGCGTCTCTGTTGGTGTAAATAGCCGCCCCGATGGGAGCCCATGGATACCGCGACCAAATCCGCCAAAAAAGTTATCCAGCGACGCAAAAACAACATTCGGGTCGATTACCACCATAGACGTGCCACGAAGGCCCGACAAACGTACGGTGTTTACCGAAAGAGGTGCCTGCAAACCGCTCAGATACTCAGAAAACGGTAAAGTCTTGACGCGGTCAGCGGTTATGCGGGGGCTGGTTCGGAGCACCTCTAGCAAACCCAGCCGCAAATGCCTCGTGAAGCGTTCTGTAATCATATCCACCGCGGCTAAGTTGATGCCAATGGTGGTGTCTTCCGTGACAAGGTTATGTGGCCGAACCGAGGCACTGGATACATTCTCGGGGTCAATTAGAGAAGCCGAATCCTCATCAAAACCCTCGTCGGAGGCCAATGCATTGAGCTCCTCTTCCGACAGTCTGCTGCTATCTTCAGCCATAACCTACTCTCAACCTCAGATCTGGTTCACTGAACCACAAACTCTGTAAACATGACTTCTTCTACACCGCCGAAGTCTTCGTACTTTTCGAGCACAGAGTTCACAGCAAGCTTCAACTGCTCAGCCAGATCGGCGCGGAAACTGGGTTCCGACAGACGCGACTCATCTATCTTGCGCATCACATCGAGCATCTCGGAGCGGATGGCAAATGCATGTTTTTCCATGTTTGCCACAACGCGATCGTCGTAATGGGTCATGATGGCTACTTTAATCTGCATAACCTTTCTGGAATTGACGATGTTCGCCACAAGCGGGCGCTCGATTTCCATATAAGTGTTTTCAAAGCGCGTCAGCTCCGGAGAATCGAGAGTCTCTTTATCTGGCCCCTTAGCCAGGTCCTCCGCACGCTGTCGCGCCTCGGCTGCGTCCATCTCCAATTGCTGAACAGTCGCTTCAATGCGTTCTGCAGAGTCCGGGTCAAAAAACCCCACAAAATACATTGTCGCTAGAACAGTAATGGCCAGTGTGACAACCACACCAACTCCGATCAGTATGTAAGTCAGGATCGACGACTTCTTTCCGCCTTCGCCTGCTTCAATTTCTTCGTCAGCCATGATGAATATCCATACTTATACCGGGCACGCTTTCATTATGCCCAAAAATCAACTGAATTCAGGTCCAGTCCCAATTCAAGATCTTCTGAAATCAGATCGTCCGATACATCAGTCAGTCTCATTTGTTCCCGACCCTGATCAGCCGGCTGCTCGTCGCTGGCGTGCCGGCCTTGAGCATTTCCTTGCTGAGAGTCTGATCCAACTTGCAACTGCGCTAGATTAATACCGTTTTGCTGAAGTGCATCGCGCAACCGCGGCAAGGAGTCACCCAGCAAGTCCCGCGTCACTGCGTTACTGGCATTGATTTGGGCATCCAGTCGGCCGTCTCTCATCTCCATAACTACATCAATCGCACCCAGTTCACGCGGATTTACATTGAATGTGAGGCGATAGTGGCCAGCCGCAATGTTGGCAGCGAGACGCTGGCCCAAAGCCTCAGAAAGATGCCGAGACGCCAATTCTCGCGCGGCGGTGTTTTGATTGAGTGCAAACTGGTTCAAACGCCCAGCATCAGAGACCGCAGCGCGCTCAGCGCCGGCTAGGCTCTGCCTGAGGGAAAATTCGCTTGATGCAACAGGCCTTGCGGCTGCGTCACCCACGTCTCCCTGGACTAAGCCAGCAAAAGGCGATTGCTGCGCGCTGGAAGCGACCAGAGGTTTGTCACCAGACGAGGCTAACCTCGCCAACTCCAAACTGCGTGCAGATACCAAGTCACGCACGGCGACCATGGAGTCGATCTTGTCAGCCTTTGATCCATCGGGATTCAGACTACTGGCCTTTTTGGTTATCTCACCGGCCCCATCAGGCCGGAGGCCCGCGCCGCGAAGCGCGAAACGGTCAAGTGTTGCTGCAGACTGGGGTAGCACCAGCGTCTCAGCTGCTGGGCGACTCGGCGGTGCCACGACCTGAGTCAAAGCCTGCTGAGCGGATCGTCCAAACTCTAGTTCAGAACCCATTACAGTAAGAGTAATCGGCTGAGGGTGCGCAACAACGTTATCGCGGACAACTCTCAGTTGCGTCTCCGACACGCCTTCTAAACCGACCAATACTCCCGTGGTGTTTGCAGCCATCGCCGAGGAGGGCGGTTGCGTATTTAACCCGGGACCACTCAAGAAAGAGGCCGCTCCCGCAGTCTCACCCAATGTGCCCAAGGCCTGCGTGACTTGCGGTGAAATTTGTGCAACCAATTGGTCCGACTGTCGCCCAGACACTGAGCTCACCGCAATCCACTCGGACACAGCAGGTGCCACTTTCTGGGCAGCATCACGTATCCACGCGTCTGATACAGAAATACCTGTGAGTGAAGGAGAGGCCTTTACCCATTGGGCAATAGCCGACTCCAACTCACGCTTCAGCTCAGTAGTGCTGAGTGACGGGACAGATCGCAGCTCTGATGTGACAGTCAGCGCAATGTTTTGAGCTACTGCGTCAATCGAGACGTCGGCACGCTTAAACTCATCGCCTTGGCTGTTAAGCCAGAGCGCTATCGAAGGCTTGACAACGTCAACGATTGATTGGCTTAACTCGGCAGCTGACGCGCTAGACTGCGCTCCGCCAGCGACTGAGGCCTGCAACACTGGCTTGATATCAGCCGCTAACTGCTCAGCCAATTCGGCCGGAGAGGCCCCAGAATGCTGGGTAACAACCTGCAATGCAGGGGTAATGAGTTTACTGAGGGTATCGCCCTCCGGGCGCGTTACTGGCTCACCTTTTGAATCAGCTGTCTGAGACAATGACTCGCCTCCGGCAGAGGTAGCCCGATCAGCTTGTGTTTGCTGGGTCGCGATCCACTGTGTGATCGCCCCCGCAATAGCTTCCGCTAGATCAGTGGCACCAACCGGGGTCGGTGCCGAATCATCCTCTGCACTCGCGAAAACCTGGGCAAGCACTTCCTCCGAGAGACCAGCCTCTTCAGCGAACTTCATCACAGCGAGTCGCTCGGCAGGCGCACCCACTACATGCAGATCAAATTCAGGCAAAACCGTTGTAGCAATGGGTTCGGGCTCAACTGCACGTTGGGCAGCTACCGCCGCTGCAGAGACGCCGGCGCTCGCTGGAAGCGCGGCTCCTTCTGAATCCGATGTGACCGGCAACCCCTTGCCGCCCGTTTGGGCTGCTTGCGCCTGCACGGACGCTGCAAGAGTTCGCTTAAACGCCATTCCAGCTTCGCCACTAGAGGCAGATTTGGCCCCGGAAACCTCTGATTTCCCTAGGTTTCCTAGCAATTTAGCTATGTCTGATCCGATCTGGGAATCCACAGTTCAATCACTTGTTACGTTGTTAACTGATGGTATTTAATGCAAGTCGCGTGCCAAGTCTGACCTGACATAACTTTGAACCGCCCATTCGTCGATAGAGTCAACCTCAAGTCGCTCTCTTTCGGCTCTGCGGGTATCCAATACCTGCTGCTGCAAATGCTCATATTTTTGCAAAAGCTGCGCTGTTCGGCTGTTTTGCTGCTGAGCATGGCTCATCAGTTCCCGGATTTCGATGAGTTGCCCCTCGCAGTTATTGCGCAGAGCATCCAGATCTGACAGAAAAGACTTCATAACGCGCCAGTCATCGACTTCTCGCAGCGTGTTGGCGTGAAGTCGCTTGCGGAAATACTGCTGCCGCTCAGCCACTTTGTCGCGGTTGGCCTCTGTTTCCTTAAGATGCCGCCGCAACTCGGCCAGTCTGCCAAGCTCCTGCTGATTGCGACGATGGTATTTCAAAACCAACGGATCCCACTTAGTGCCCATGCTGACCTCGGGCAACGATTTGTGCCATCGCTGCTGTTGCCTGCTCCATTGAACACGATTCCGTGGCACCTTGACGGAGGAACTCCAACATCATTGGTCTAATCGCAATGGCTCTGTCCAATTCAGGGTCAGTGCCCTGCTCATAGGCTCCCACCATGATGAGATCGCGATTTGATTCATAGAGTGACCACAAACGTCTGAAATCAGTCGCCATTTTCACTTCGTGAGCACTTAAGACCTTAGAGGCCAGTCTTGAGATTGACCCACGCAAATTAATAGCCGGGTACACCCCCGTATCTGCGAGCTCTCGTGACAACATAATCTGTCCGTCAAGTGACGCACGAGCCACTTCTACGATGGGGTCCATCCCCTCTTCATGCTCAGAAAGTACGGTATACACGCTGGTGATCGTGCCCTGACCGTCACCGGGCCCACCTCTCTCGATGAGTTTTGGGAGATCACTGAAGACGGAGGGCGGATAGCCCTTATTGGTGGGTGGCTCGCCGGTGGCAAGGCCAATTTCTCGCTGGGCGTGTGCGATACGTGTCAAACTGTCGCACAGTAACAGTACGTCTTTGCCCATATCACGAAAATACTCTGCGACTAGGTGTGCCACCTCGGCGGCTTGCCGCCGCATAACCGAGGCACAGTCTGAGGTCGCCAAAATAACAACTGCTTTCCGAAGACCCTCTGGGCCGAGACTTTCGGCCAAGAATTCTCCCGCCTCGCGACCTCGCTCGCCAATCAAAGCAAGAACGACCACATCGGCGGTGGTATGCCGGGTCATCATGCCCAACAAGGTGCTTTTGCCAACTCCTGATCCCGCAATCAGGCCAACTCGCTGCCCCTTGGCCAGGGTCAGAACGCCATTAATCGCCCTTACACCAACGTCGAGAGGGGTCGACACAGGCTGCCGATTAAGAGCAGGGATATTTCTCCCAAAAAAATTGGCAACAAACCGAGGATGCGTGAGCGGCTTCCCGTCAAGCGGATTGCCCAATGGGTCGATAACACGGCCCAGTAGATGAGGGCCCACCGGGAGACCGACTCGACTGTTCACCAAGCGTATTCGGCTCTCTCGAGACACTCCGACGGTATCGGAAAATGGAATGAGTTTGAGGGTCTGGTCAGAAAAAGCCACGACCTCGGCCGGCACATTGGGTGCATCCGGATCATCTGTTTCGATCTCGCACATGGCGCCTAAAGGTGCCTGCAGCCCATCGCACTCCACAACATGCCCAGCAACATGTCGAATCTTGGCCCATATCCATGCATCAGGTACTGACATCTGAGGCCAATTTCGGTCCGGTTTTGGCAACTGCTCGCCCTGTGAGCTCGGATTCATGGCTCTGATAGCTGGTCCGGGAATTGCGCGACCAGTTGCTCTCTGATCTGAGCAAATTCGCGTTTCAACATACGATCTATCACGACCTGATCGAAGTGAATTGATATATCGCCGTCTGATAATTCGGGATCGACTCCTAGCGAGACAGGTTGGTCCACCAACATGGTCTCGAGTTCGGCAAGCGACACCAACTCAGCCATGGCTGGCGATACCTCAATTTCTACCGGCACATCCTGCGGAAACTCCACCGCCTCCAACGCCTTGCTTAAGTACTGACGAAATATGTTTTCGTTGAACCGCAATGACTGTAGACAAACAGTTTTCGCGATATCCAAAGACAGATCGGTGACAACTGGCCAGACGTGAGGCAGTGCCGCTATTTCACTGCGGACAACCTCATAAAATCTCTCAGCCAAAGCTTCCCGTGTCTGACTCTCCAGGTTCGACTGGCGTATCCCCTCGGCAATCCCCTCTTGGTATCGTGCCTCCAAGAGCTGATCAACATCGACGACCTCTTCCAGTTCGGCGTCGTCCTCCAACACCTCTGTCTCGCCCTCAATCTCTCCAGCTGGAGGCTCCTCAGTTTCTGTGGGGACGTCGTCCGTATCAGCGTCGCCACCGATTGTCTGCCAGTGAGCCTCCTCAAAGCCCGAGGAGCGCGTTGCATACTCACCGCCAATAGACGCTTCGCTAAAAGCTTTCGCGCGACGATCAGCCGCTAGGAGTTCATTTAACTCCCACACCACTGTTTTATCGGCCTCAGACAAAATCATCTCCACGGCCGGCTAGCACCAGTTCGCCCGCATCAGACAGTTTTCGCGCAATCCGCATGATGTTCTTCTGAGCATCCTCAACATCTGAAATCCGCATTGGGCCCTTCGATTCCATATCGTCGATGAACATTGCTTTTGCACGCTGCGACATGTTGTCAAAGAACTTGTCGCGCGTTTCCTCACTCGCACCCTTCAATGCCACCATCAGCAGATCAGACTCAATATTTCTCATCATCACCTGAATCGCCCGATTGTCGACCATAGATAGGTTCTCAAAGGTAAACATATTGTCTTGTATCTGAAGGGTCAGATCTTCATCTAGCGAGGAAAGTGACTGCATCACCGACGTCTCGAGATCGACCTTTACGAAGTTCATGATCTTGGCTGCCGTTTTCACACCGCCAAAACTCGATGACTGGGCCGAGGAGTTACTTGAGAATTGCTCGGACATGATTCGCTCAAGCTCTTCCATTGCCGATGGCTGAACGGTCTCAAGCTTCGCAACTCGCTGCATCACTTCGGCACGATTGTCAGGTGGCAGAAAGCTCAGCACATCCGCAGCCACATCGTACTCAAGCACCGACAGAATGATTGCAACCACCTGAGGGTGCTCGTTGATAATCATGTCCGAGATGGCGCGCGCATCCATCCAGCGCAAAATCTCTAAGCCCTTAGTGGAGCCGCCTGGGAGTATGCGACTGAGTACAGTACTCGCTTTATCATCACCGAGGGCTCGTTTCAGCACAGATTCAACGTAATCAGTGGTGCCGAGACCAAGGTTGGTTTGCTGCTTGATCGTGCCGACAAAGTCGTCGAGCACTGCGCTCACCGTTTCCTGAGATAAATCTACAACACCCACCATAGCTGAGCCTAAAGCCTGAACCTCGCGGGGGTTCATGTAGCGAATGATGTCCGAGGCCTGCGTCTCGCCCATCAGAAGCATGATGACTGCAGCCCGCTCGGTGGTAGTCATCGTTTCCAGCTCTTCGCGCACGAAGTCAGGAAGCTCTTGTTCGCTTTCGCTTGTCGCTAAATTTTTTGCTGCCTCTGCCATCACTAATCTCCCCTATACGGGCTTGATCATCTTCTTCAATACGTTGGCTACACGACCCGCGTCCTCAGCCACCAGCAACCGAACCACCGCCACCTTGTCGTCATAACTATTGGCAGTATCGAGCATGTCTGCAGAGATTGCAGATTTCTTCGGTTTGAGCTTGGCCTTGATCTCATCAAGCGACTCGCCTTCCTCAAGTGCCTTTCTATCAGCGATACTTAGCTCGCCATCAATCAGCTGCTCTGCCAACAGCGCGTCGTTTTCCTCTATTTTTGGCATGTAGACCCTGAGCACTGGTGCGATAACCAATAGGAAAAAGGCGACCAACCCAATAGAGGTCATACCATGCCGGCCCCACTCAATAATGGCCGGATCCTTGTGCCACGGCAGCTGATAGTCCTGAGGTGGGTCGGTGAAAAACGGCGCAGATGTCATAGTCAGGGAATCGCCTCGAGCTGCATCATAGGGAAGGGCGGTGATCACTAACGAACGGAAGCGTTCTATTTCATCATCCATGAACCGCTGTAGCTCAGCACTGGGGATCGGCGCCATGGACGCCGCAGCAGTCTCTAACGCAACGTCACCACCTTCTGCTCCACTCGCCTGGAGCAAGTCAGGCGTAACGGTGGATTGCTCATCAAGTGAGGCGTAATACCGCCGCTTTGCCAAATCACGAAGCGCCTCATCGTTGATGATGACGCCCGCTGTCATAGACGTTACGCGGCCCGCCTGTTCCTTGACAAACAAAATCTCTTTATCCAACTCGTAGTTACGTGTCGTCTGCTCACGCTCAGTTGTGGCGGTCTCGGTATTGACAGGGTTTTCTGCGACCTCACCCTCAGGTACCACTTCGGGCTGATCCGGCGGGATATTAGTCGTTCCCCCCGGGACGCCTGAGGCCGCTATTCCTGTTTGCGTGTCCGAGGTAATCACTTCGGACCGGATCTCAGGCCCGCCACCCTCAACATCTAGATACTGCTCGCGGGTGGTTTCGCGCTGGGTAAAGTCCATTTCCAGGTTCACAACCGTGCGCACATTGCCGCCACCCAGAGCAGGGATGAGCAACTCCCGAATGCGCTCTGCCAGCTCAGCTTCACGCTCGGCCTCGAAGCGGGCGTTATTTAGTGCGGGCGTTCCATCCTTATCCGCATTGCTACCTGTCAGAAGATTGCCGTAGTGGTCTACCACAGTCACATCCTGAGTGGCGAGATAAGGCACGCTGGCGCTGACAAGGTGGACTATGGACAGTACCTGAGCGGGATCTACCACACGCCCCCTATAAGGCTTAACAATGACAGATGCCTTGGCTGGTTGCCTATCCCGCACGAATACACTTTGCTTCGGCGCGGCTAGGTGAACCCTGGCTGTCTCGATAGTACTGATCTCGGATATGGTTCTCGCCAATTCTATTTCGATAGCATTGTTGTACTTGACCTGCTCCATAAACTGACTGGTGGTCATCGAACTACCGTCCGCTAGAGAGCCCATGCCGCCTTCCGCAGCAGCGCGGGGAATTCCCTGTGAAGCCAGAAAGATGCGAGCAGCTTGGAAGTCATTCTCTGGCACCTCGAGCCGGCCCGTCGACTTATTAATTCGCACGTCATAATTAGCGGACTTAAGGGCCTCGAAAGCCAGTTGCACGTCTGCGGATTCCATTCCATCCGAGACGCTCCTGTAGGGCGTTGACGTCATCACTGACCAAAAGATGAGCACTACCAATAAGGACAACAGACCGATAATGGCCGGCATAGCGCGCTTTACCGCAGGCTGCGCCATGACATCTCGCACAGTTGGCATCGCCACTGCTTGATTGCTTGGGCTGGCACTGGCCTGCTCCGCAGGCACAGACGCGTTACCGCTCTCAGCTGGCGGATTATTGCCTGAACTGATTTCGGTTGCTGAGCCCTCTATTACTGCGCGATCTTCGAGTGTTGCTTCCATTATCGATTACCCCTTACTCCTGCCTATGACTCAGACAGGCATACTCATAACGTCTTGATACGCTTTCAGCACCTTGTTGCGGACTTGCAACGTCGCCTCAAACGCAACAGACGCTCGCTGCGAATCAATCAACACATCGGTGACGCTGACGTCACCGGATGCTTCGAAATTGGTCTTGGTCTCGGCAGATTGCATCTGAGTCGCATTGACCGAGCGAATCGCGGCCAACAGGTCCGAGGCAAAACGCGATTGTTGTTGCTCATTACTGATTCCTAAAGAGGCATCGGCAGCACGACTATTGGCAAGCTCTGCCTGCCGTATCACGTTCATCACACCCTGCATATTTGTCTTGTCGATCATGACGCACCTATTGATGAGAGGCTGTCGGGCTCCGCCGCTTTCAGCTTCTGTAATTTATGCCTGAGGGTTCTGGGGCTGATTCCCAGTCGCTCTGCTGCTTCTTTCTTTGAGTCAGTCTCCTGAAGCGCTGCTTGTATCAACTGCCATTCGGCCTGCTCTTTGGCAGAGACCAGGTCCTGATCAGATTGGATGACGGTTTGCTGACTACCTGGACGATGGGCGTCAAGGCCCAGATCTTCTGGCAATTGCGGAGGCATAGCGGATGGCGAAAACTCCAGCGCATCAAAATAAATGTGATCTGGCTGAATCACATTGTGTACAGCTAGGACTTTTGCGCGGCAAATCACATTATCCAGCTCCCTCACATTGCCCGGCCATGGATGGGCAAGCAGCTGCTCGATGGCTGATTCTTCAATTTGCATGCTGACACCAGCAATCTGCTCGGAAGCAGCGAACGTTATCGCCAGCTGGCGAATGTCCTCAGGTCTCTCACACAGTGGTGGAATACCAATATGGAAGGCGTTCAAGCGGTAAAGGAGATCTTCTCTAAACTCGCCTCGCTTAACTAAATCCACAAGATCACGGTTTGTCGCTGCAACTAAACGGACATCGAAGTCCGTTTCACGTGTGCTGCCAATCCGCGCGGCTTTTCTCTCCTGAATAACACGCAGTAACTTGGGTTGAATGTGCAGCGGTAGCTCGCCGACCTCATCCAAAAAGAGTGTGCCTCGATGTGCCTCCTCGAAAATCCCAGGCTGGTCTTTCACAGCACCGGTAAAAGAACCCTTAACGTGACCGAACAAGATGCTCTCCACCAAATGTTCTGGCATTGCTGAGCAGTTAAGCGCAATAAAAGGGGCAGATGCTCTGGAGGAGGCGTTATGTAGGATCTGCGCCACCACTTCCTTACCTACACCCGAAGGCCCAGAGAGCAAGGCGGTTACATCCACTTGTGCAACACGCTGAACAAGCGCGAGCATCGCTTTACTCACTGGGTCACTAAAGACGACCTGTTTGCGCTGGCCGCGAGAGGGGATAGAAGGGTTTGAGCGAGACGAGGGCCGCTCAGCGGACTGCGAAACCTGTTGATGCAGCGTACTGATCATCCCGCCGATAATGCTGCGCCAATCTGATTGCTCGGAGTAGGTCTCGAAGACTGCTAAACCATGAGCACCCACGAAGTGAGCAAGCTTTACATCGCCTTCGGGAATGAAGACACCAATGGTATCGCGCGCGTGCTGTAGCACTTGCGTGAGGTAATCACCTTCTGCAGCCCACGCGGGACCAACAGCAATGCATGACGGCGCTCCCGCGCCGAAACGCTCGGAAAAGGTGTCATTGGCTTGGGTAATAGAAACGAGGGATTCCACCGCGTCAGATCTAAGACATTCCTCAGGAAAGCCTGTTCCTCGCACTGCCAGAACGTTGAGGCGCTGATCTGTCGAAGTGTTTGCTGCCACTGCTTTGCATCCCAATTGCGTGCAGTGGTTATAGCAAGGTAGAGGCCATCATAAGCAAAACAAATAAAAACAATTACTTATGATACTTTCGGTCTGCCAAAGCCTGGTTATTTGACACATTTGTCAAATTATTGACAGCTTGGCGTCACCTTCTTGCGATGTTCAGCCTACCCATCTTTTCGATAAGCGTTGTGCGCTTGACCCCCAACAGCCGCGCAGCCTCGGAAATGTTGCTATTCGCATCTGCGAGAGCCTTTTCGATCAGTTGTCGTTCGAAATCCGACACGCGATCCTTTAATGATTCGTGAGCAAGCTGCTCCGAAGCAGGCGATTCAGCCGCTGTGATCCCCAACACGCGCGCTAGGCCATCCTCATCTCCATCGTCGCTTGCGTTAGCGAGCAGGACCGCATGGAAGTTTGATTCACTGAGCGTATCGACCTTACCGGCACCATGCGAGTCAGCTCCCATGAGTTTCACCATTTGTGGCGGAAGAAAATCAAGGGGTAATGTGTAAAGGTTTACGGTCTCGCCCGGATACAGCGCCGACAAACGGCGACAAAAATTTTCCAGCTCACGAACGTTACCGGGCCAATGATATGCCTGAAGCAAGCTAATCGACCGCGCATTAAGCTTTATCGCCTCACCCTGAAGGGCGTAGACCACTCTGAAATGATCGAACAGCTCAATAATCTCCTCGGGGCGATCTCTGAGGGGTGCTACTGTGATGGGTATCACATTGAGCCGAAAAAAGAGGTCTTCACGAAACTGTCCGGCCTCAATTAGAGATTCAAGCGGTTTATGTGTGGCAGAAATAATCCTCACATCAACCGGTATCTCTTTTCCCGAACCGACTGGCGTCACTACGCCCTCTTGCACAACTCGTAACAGCTTTGCTTGCAAATCTGCGGGCATATCGCCGATCTCATCAAGTAACAATGAACCGCCATCCGCTAACCGCATTCTTCCTTGATAACTGCTGACGGCACCCGAAAAAGCGCCTTTCTCGTGACCAAACAACTCGCTTTCCAAAAGCTCGTTCGGGATGGCGCTGCAGTTCACCGCAATAAAATCACCCGACGCTTCTCGCCCGGACAGACGATGAATCTCTCGCGCAACCAGTTCCTTCCCTACGCCAGTGGCACCGCGCACCAATACCGGGGCATCGGTAGTGGCCACCCGCTCGAGGTGCTCGAGCAATTCGCGCGTGACAGCGCTGCTACCGATTAAGGTCTGGTGCGTCGCCATAAGCAGATTTGCAAGCCGTTATTCACATGTACTCGCAGCATCTTTGGCGGTGGCTGGCTTGTCATCGGCAAGATCAGTTTGAGTTGAGATTTCGGTCATGTTTGCGCCAACGATTATGTCCGAGTTCGCAACTGAGGTGTTACGTCGTCGCGAATGACTACTTCCGGCACCAACGACGACAACCACATTCGCTGGGACATCCCCCGCATTGCCACCTGATTGGGTGCGAGTGGTGACGCCTTCTTGTTCAAATTTTTTACACACATCTTTGTAGGATGCGCCGGCAATCGTCTCTGAAAAAGCACTGTGAGAATATAGCGCCAGTAAGACTGTTATTGATGCTATGAAGTTCAGTTGCATGCAGGTCCAATCTCCACGACGACCCCAGCCTACGCACGCCCGTGTTCGGCTTAGTGCTGATCAAAGCGGCTGCGACGATCATCATCAAATTAGGGCGGTTTTTCACTTACCTTGTGAAAGTCTTGCTGGCAACATACTCCAAGCCAAAAAAAGCGGCAACCACACTGATCAAGGTCACCAAAGGGAGGCATTCCGATTTGACTACCCGACGCTATATCGGTTCCTTGTTTGAACGATCCTCCCAACATAAAAAAGCCGCCAGACGACTCAACACTTTCTTATTCCTGTTGATCTCGCTGAATCTCGTCGCGATTACACTGGAATCCGTGGCCTCTATCAGAGCCTCCTGGGCGATGGAGCTACAGGTGTTTGAATTAATCTCGGTCGTTTTTTTCTCGATCGAGTATGTACTCAGGATCTGGACGGCGCCTGACAATCAGGACCTAAAGGGTCAAACGCCACTGCGAAAACGGCTCGGCTACATTTTCAGCTTCACGGGGCTAATCGATCTGGTCGCCATTCTGCCGACGCTCCTCCAATTTATTTGGGTCGGCGCAGACCTGAGACTCCTCCGCGTCATGCGCTTGGCAAGGCTGCTAAAGCTCAGCCACTACACTACAGCGCTCGAAGATTTAGTATCCGCTATCTACTCAGAGCGGCAGGCATTTGTCGCCGCGCTATATCTGATGGTTGTCGCCTTGTTTCTTTCCAGTTCGTTGATATACGTGGCTGAGCACGACGCACAACCCGAAGCCTTCCCGTCTATTCCGGAGACTATGTGGTGGTCGATCGTCACGCTGACAACAGTGGGATACGGTGATGTGTCGCCAATTACCGCGGGAGGGAAACTAATCGGTGCCTTCACTGCCATCATGGGCGTATGTACTGTGGCGCTCCTGACAGGCATCGTCGGCGCAGGCTTCTCCAAACAAATGTCTAAGCAATATGCGGAGTTTGAGCACAAACTCCGGGAAGCACTGGATGACGGCATCATCTCGAGCGAGGAGGCGGAGGAAATCGAGGAGCTCCGAGAGCGAATGGGTCTGTCAAAAACTCAGGCCGAGGAACTTGCCCACCATCTCATAGAAACAAAAAGAAGCAACGGGGCGGTGTAACGCCGGCCAAGCGCAGACAAGACAAACGCGAGAATCGTTAGCCAGTGTCCCTAAAACGGAACATCACCGGCATCAACTGGTAGTCCGGCTCAGCTTCAAGGTACTTTTGCTCCATTTCTGTCCACCGACTGGTGCCAATACGCCACCTTAAATGGTCATCGAAGCCCGCTTCGGATTGCCAATAGGACATGGCGACAACGGCGTCTTCCTCAAGGTCCTCTGCGACGTAAATCCAGTCGCAGGCCGGTGCAGCCATTGTCGCCTGTGCAACGACAGAGAAATCAGCGAGAAATGATGCTTTATGCGCCTCTCGGACCCGGTAAGTTGTTTTTACTATCAAAGCCATTGATCACACAACCCGCTTAAAATATGGCAAAAGTGTAGCGATGGTTTCACTGTGTCTCAAGCTTGAGCAAGAACTTAGTTAAACGCTGCAGACGAATTCAGGGGGCCAGCCAGTAGTCCTCTACCGCAATAAACGGCAAAGATGCATCATTAACGCCGAAGGCCTCGCGCAGAACAGTCAATGCTCAGGCGCTTGACTCTTTATCACCTCGAGCATGGCCATCATCCGCTCGTGTACCTTATTAACCGCCTTGAGTGGACGCACCATCACCTTAAATTCGACGATGAGATTGTCTTTGACTTGAATCAGGTCAATCCCGTTGACGTGCACGCCATCCATGGTGCACTCGAACTCCAGCATCGCGTTGTCGCCATCGCGCACCTCCCGTACGTAATGGAAGTCGGCATCAAACACCTGACCCGCAGCGCTCAAATACAGAAAAGTGATGTCACGGCCCTTCTGCGGCGTATGAACAACTGGTGACCAGAATACGCAGTCCGAATGGAGCAGATCATATAGCCCATCGGTGGTGCCCCGAGCCATCATGTCATGCCAGCGATCAATTGCATGGGGCGTGTTAGCGCTCATCAATGTCTCTCCTGGGGTGTCTTGTCGTGACGATCCGTTGGTGCCCGCATATCGACAGGCTGACCCGTATGAAGGTCTTGCTGGGCGGCCAGTCGCAACTCATAGGCTCTCTGGCCGCGCAAACGATCGGCCTTGCGTACCTGCATATGATATTTCCGTCGCTTATGCGCGGCGATCAATCGCTGGAATCGTTCGCTGTCCTGTTCCCCCGACAGCCACGCTTCGACCTGAGCAATATCAATCCCCAGGCGATAGGCAATTCGCGAAGGGCGGATTCTGTGGACATGAAATTCAGCTACCAGATCAATTTGCTGATCTGTCGTCAGCGAACATTCGCAGGCATACCCCATCGGCGGGTTGGGACTTCGATTATCGGCAGCTTGCATCGTTCCTTCCGGTAGCCAGTTGGGCGCCCTGTGTGCGCATTCACTCAGGATGCTATGGGTATTGTGACATAGCACTTGTCACCATGATCCTGAGATACTTAAGACGTCGATCAACAGGATTTTTCATGTCACGCCGCGTTAAATAGCGCAGACGTTGGCATCAGGTGCCATGGTAGCAAAGGAAGACTCAGTCCCGTGACCCAACAACGGCTTCAGAACTCGCACTCGCTCCGCAGAACCAAAATCGTCGCGACGATCGGACCTGCCAGTCAGAGTCAGGACATGATCGGGCGCCTGCTGAGCGCGGGGGTGGACGTGTTCAGGCTGAATTTTAGTCATGGCGCCCAAGCCGATCACTCACAGGTCGCGCAACACATCCGGCGTCAGGCAGGACATCACGGCCGGTACGTAGGCATTCTGGCGGACCTGCAAGGTCCCAAGATTCGGATTGGCGGCTTCTCTGAAGGTGCCGCGATGCTGCAGGCCGGCGACCCCTTCCAGCTCAGCCTGAGCATCGCGCCTGATGCCGGTGATCAGCGTGGCGTGTCCGTTGAGTACGAGGCACTCCCTGCGAGCGTGGCGCAAGACGACGTGTTGCTGCTTGATGATGGTAAATTGCGACTCCGAGTCGATGATGTCAATGACACGGAGGTCGACTGCACCGTAATCGTTGGCGGCAGGCTGAGTTCTCGCAAAGGCGTGAATAAGCTCGGCGGCGGCCTGGCGGCCCCCGCGCTCACCGAGAAAGACCTCGATGACATTAGAGCGATGCCCAGCATCCAGCCTGACTTTGTCGCAGTGTCCTTTGTATCGAGCGCGGAGGACATCACCTACGCGCGACAACTATTGGCTGACCAGGGACTCAACCCGGCCATTATCGCGAAGATCGAGCGGGCGGAAGTGGTGGCCGATACAGAACTGTTGAACAGCATTATCGATGCCAGCGATGGCGTGATGGTGGCGCGCGGTGACCTCGGTGTCGAGGTAGGCGACGCACAACTGATCGGTATTCAGAAGAATCTCATCTCGACGACCCGTAAGCGAGACCGCATGGTGATCACCGCCACGCAGATGATGGAATCGATGATTAACAATTCCATGCCAACACGGGCAGAGGTCTTCGATGTTGCGAACGCCGTGCTGGACGGCACCGACGCCGTGATGTTGTCGGCGGAGACGGCGGTCGGCGAGTTCCCGGTGGAGGTCGTCACAGCGATGGCGGATGCTGCGCTAGGCGCTGAGCAACATCCAGTGGCGCGCACATCAAAGTACCGACTCGATCGCGAATTTTCCTCGGCGCAAGAAACGATTGCACTATCGGCGATGTACGGGGCGAATCACTTTCCAAACATGCGCGGCATAGCCTGCTTAACAGAACGAGGCACTACGCCGACCATGATGTCGCGCCTCAGCTCGGGGCTGCCCATTTTTGCGCTGAGCCGACGCGCTGACACGCTGCAGCGGCTCGCTCTCTGCCGCGGTGTCATCCCCCTGTTTTTTGATTTCACGGCTTTTTCGTCAGAAGACCTTGAAGCCCGGACGCTGGAGTTCCTTATTGATGGCGGCTTCCTGTCGCGGGGCGACTTCTTATTGCTCACCATGGGGAGCGCACACGGCCAGACTGGCAAGACGGATATGCTGAAGATCCTGCCTGTCGATTGACCTTCGAGCCTGTTTTTCGGCTCACAGCCGACACAAAAAATTCATCAGCACGCTGTCTCGAGAGTGCTACACTGCAGAAGCTGGTGATGCCGGCACGCTTTTGAAGAGCCACTGTAGTCTAAAGTCTGCGGTCTTGTTCCCATTAAGCGCAGCTGCCCGATAGGGCATAAAACTTTTGTAAATACAGGTAGTAAAAAACATGTCAACAGTTACGGGCACCGTGAAGTGGTTTAACGAAACCAAAGGGTACGGCTTTATCGCTCAAGAAGATGGGCCGGACGTTTTTGTCCACTTCAGCGCAATTCAGGGTGATGGCTTCAAAACCCTGACCGACGGCCAGAAGGTCGAGTTCACGGTCACAGACGGCCAGAAAGGTCCGCAAGCCGAGAACGTCGTCCCTCAGTAAGCTTTTCCTGCTGGGGGTCAAGCGGCCCCCAGGCTCCACCCGCTTACTTCTCTGTACCCCGGCATTAGCTGGGTATTTTTGCTGTATTTGACTGACCTGCGCGATAAGCGCGAGTCAGCGCCATGAGAGTCCTTTTGCAAGGCAACTCGCGGCGACACATTCTGATTCACTCGTGCCTATCAAACGCGCGGGCAGATGGTTAATGACGACTTGGCGCGTGAATATCCCAGACACAGCAATACAAACCACTGCGCACTGCTCTGCAGTGGCGGGCAGTGGTTGCAAGTAGTGATTAGTGTGCCCAAAAAAGCGCGTCACTCGGGGCATGTCTCCAAAGCGCGGGAAACAAAAAAGGGCCATCAACGGCCCTTTCTAGATTGCGTGCTCAACTCAAACTAGAACAAGTCTTTCTCTAGCTCTCGCTGGCGCTCCTCTTCGCTCGTGACGTACGCGATCCACTGTTTCGCGTATTTTTTCGAACGCTCGTCCTTGCCTGCATCGCGGAAAGCTTTGCGTGCCTTGTTGTATTCACCGAGGTTGAAATATGCCATGCCCAGCACGAGTCTAGCCTGATCGGGCCGCTTAACGCCGCCCTTCTTCAAACCTTTGGTCACCGAATCGGCGGCCTTGGTAAATTGATCACCATCGAGATACACGTTGCCAAGTCGCACGTACAGCTCGCCCTCGTCTGACTTTGCAGCGGCCTTTTCCATCATCGGAATCGATTTCTCGACCTCTCGCGCCTGCGCCCAGGCACTACCGCCCAGTTCGTAGTTCTTGGACTTATCATCCACGAGCTCGTCTTCGAAGCCTTTCTCAATCACAGATCCCGCGTAGTAGGGCACTTCTGCATTGAGATAGAGGTACGCCATCGTAACCAGCTCACTAGACCGATCGAGGAAGCCCTGCTCATACGCGGCTTCCATCAACGCCAGCTGCTTTTCTTCTTCCTTCTTTTCACCATAGAGGTGCGAAGCCTGCACCCAGTACTGCTTCTTGGGGTAGTAGATGATGAGGGTGTTCAGCACGTCGAGCGCGGAATCAAAGTCCTCTTTATCGAAATAAAGGAATCGCGCGAGGTTGTACCACTGCTCTTTGGGGAGCTTGCCCTCGGTTTCGTGCATCGAGATGGCAGTCTCAACGTTGTCCAAGGCCAGATCGTAGCGCTTCACCTGGTAATAACCTTGGGCCAGCAACACGTAGGCGCCGGCATTCGGTTTTTCATTCAGGTCGAACCAGACCAGCATGGCGTCGATACCTTGCTGCCACTGTTCCTGAACAAAATACAGCTGCGCGATCGTGAAGCGCGTATTAATTTCCATCGCCAGCGGAATATCGGGCTGGGCGATAACCTGCTGGTAGTAACGGAGCGACTGCGGGTAATCCTCTGTCGCGTAGGCAAGAAAGGCGAACAGGTTATAGACGTTGGCCAGCTCATAGCTGTTCAATGCGCGCTTGCCGTCCTCAGCGACCATTCCATTAAGAATCTCGCCCGCACCGGCATAGTCCTTCGCCTCAGCTAGCGTCTGTGCCTCGGCCAGCTTCTCATACACTTTGTTACGCAGGGCCGGTGTACGACGGGTCTCACGCTTGTCTTTCTTGGGCTTCTCGTCCTGGGCGACCGCGCCAGCAATGAGATCACCGGGCACAATGGGATCAAACGCAACGGCGCCGCAAAGCAGGACAACCGCGACTGTCGTTGTGCGACACATCGCGCCCGCTAAATCAAACGTACTGGTCACTGCGCGATTCACCTCAGTCCTCCAGTTCATAGGTAAACTTGTTCTGCACGCCGGCCACCTCAATGGGCTCGCCATCTACGACGCGCGGCTTGTACTTAAACTTCTCGGATGCCTTCAGTGACGCGCGCTCAAAGATACCTTTTGGCTGACAGTCCACGGGGAAAGGGTCCCGGATTGAGCCAGTCTTGGTTACCGTGTATTCGACGATGCAGTAGCCGGAAAGACCTCGGGTCTGTGCGCGACGTGGGTAGATGGGGGCGACCTTTACGATAGGCAGATATTCACCGTCTCCAGAGGACATACCCGACGCATTGAGGTTCAGGTTAATACCGGTAGTCGGCGCCGTGTTGGCAACATTCATATCCAGCTGGGTATCGAACTGAATAGGCTCCAACTCGGGCGGCGGCTCTTCCGGGTCATCCGGCTTCTCGGGCTTCACCTCAGTGAGATTAGTTTCGATGGTCTTGTCGGGCACCACAATGTCAGCAATTTTTCGCGCCTTCACGTCTTCTTGCTTGAAGTCCCGGCTAACCAGACTATGCATGACAAAAAACAACGCGATTGCAACGGGCACCGCAAGTGCGGCGCTGACAGCAACTCGAGCCGAACTACCCATAACCATTAAGCCTCTTCATCCGTGGATATGCAGGGTGGCGACGTCAAAATCGGCCGCACAACATCAATCAAGTCCTCCACGACATACGCCGGGGTTTCGCGATCTACCTGCACCACAATATTCGCCTGTGGGGCTTCTTTCTTGGCCGCCTCAGCAGTGCGTAATGCACGGTCAAGGGGCAACTTGTTCTTGTTGTAAAAAATATCGCCATTGGCATCAACGGCGAAAATAATCGTGCCGCGCTCACAGGCTTCCTGCGTCTTGGCCTGAGGCTTGAGGAGCTCCACACCGGGCTCTTTGACAAAAGAAGAGGTCACAATGAAGAAGATCAGCATGATGAAGACGACGTCGAGCATCGGCGTCAAGTCGATCTGATTTCCTTCCTCTGCGGCGGCCGATCTGGCCTGATCGCGCATACTCATATCTCTACCTCTTACCGATCCGAGGCCCAGTTCACCGCGGCCACACCTGATTCGCGTGCCGCGTCGGCCACATCAACCACGATACCGGCCTCAGCGCCCTTCTCGACCTTAATCGTGACGGGAGCCTCCGGGTCTTCAGCCAGCAACCGCTGAATGTTGGCGCGAACCGCCCGGATATCAACACGGCGGTTCTCCATCCAAATCTGGTTGTCAGATGCAACCTCAACTAAAATGCTGGCGGAATCTTCGGGATCATCCGGCTGATTGTCGTCGGGACGATTCACTTCGACACCCGCTTCTTTGATGAATGAAGCGACGACGATGAAGAAAATCAGCATGATGAACACGACGTCCAGCATTGGCGTCAGGTCAATTTCCGCACCGTCTTGGTCTTGTTGTTTTGCTATTTTTCGCATGACTTCCTCAACCTACAGACAGGATCAATGATCCGAGGTCAACTGATCTGTCAGGAGCTGCTGCTCCCGGTTGGTAATTCGCTGCAGGTACGTATTGGCAAAGAGCCCAGACAGTGCCGCGACCATGCCAGCCATAGTCGGGATCGTAGAACGCTCGACACCGCCCGCCATGGACTTCGCGTCACCGCCGCCTGTCACCGCCATCACGTTAAACACTTCGATCATCCCGGTCACCGTACCGAGCAGTCCCAGTAGCGGACACAGCGCGACACAGGTCGCAATGACGTTCATGTTGTCGTTGATCAGCTCGCGGCTCTCTGAGAGAAGCCGCTCACGAATTTTTTTGGCGTTCCAGGACTTCCGCTCGCTTCGCCCTTCCCAGGCGCTCACGACTGCGGCGCGATCGGCTTTCCAAACTGAGGTGAAATACCACACTCGCTCGAAAATCAGCGTCCACATGAAGAACACGAGTGCGGCAATCAGCCACAATACGTTCCCACCCTTTTCCATAAAGGCAAGAATGACCTCGAAAATACCCATCGACAGCTAGCCTCCCGGGCAATCAGTTGTGGGCGCGCTCAGAGTGCTCCGCCACGATGCCCGTCGCCTGCTCATTCAACACGTGAATGATGCGCTGCGAACGGCCGTTCACCACCGTGTGCAGCAGCACAGTTGGAATCGCGACCAACAGACCCAGCACCGTCGTAACCAGAGCCGAGGAGATACCGCCAGCCATTGCCTTGGGATCGCCTGCACCGAAGATCGTGATCGCCTGGAAGGTAATGATCATACCCGTCACCGTACCCAGCAGACCCATCAGCGGCGCAACCGCTGCGATAATTTTCAGCAAGGTGAGGCCCTGCTCCAGCTTCGGCGTTTCACTCAGAACCGCCTCCGCCATTTTCAGCTCCAAGGTCTCGGGATCCATGTTCGGATTACCCTCGTGCACCTTGAGGACGCGACCTAGAGGATTGTCATCACGAGCTGAGCTTGATTTCAGCTGTGAGGAAACCTTGCCGCCAACAGCTGTGAGAACCACTAAGCGGTATATCGCAAGCAGGAAAGCAAATGCACCAACCGCCGTGATGGCGTACCCAACATATCCGCCCTGATGCCACCGCTCGGAAATTGTCGGGCTATCAATGATCGCCGCGAGGAAGGAACCACCAGTGGGACCGGTCGGGTCGATACCGAACTGTGACAAGCCTGCCTGTGCACCCGCGAGGCCCTGAGCCTGCGAATTGAAGCCACCGCCGGGCTGACGAGGCAGTTCAGACAGCTTGTCCACGTTGAAGGACAAGTAGTTGCCATCGGTATCGACGATGTTAAACGCACCGACACGGACCACTTCTCTCTCGCTGAGCTCGCCAGATGGCGTCGCAACCTGAGCGCTAAACCGGCTGACTTCGCCCTGCTCACGGATTTCGCGCAGCAACTCGAACCAAACGCGCTCAATTTCTTGGATGCTGGGCAGTTGATCGGAACCCGACATCTTCGCGATCAAGTCTTTAAGGAAGGTCTCGCGGCCGGGGTACTCAGAACTGACCAGAGACACCTCTACGTTCGACGCCAAGTCACCCGAAGCGGCGGTCAAGTGACCGAACAGCTCTGACAGTGTACCGAGGCGCTCTCGCAACTGCTCCTGCTTGGCCGCAATCAACAGCTCGTTTTCCTCAAACTGCTTCTCGAGACGGGCCGAACGGCGCTCCTCACGGGTGCGCTCGTCTTCAGCGCGCTTAAGCGCAGCGGCTTGGTTAGCCTTGTCCTGGGCAAAGCGGTCTTCACGCGCTTTGTTCTCAGCAGAAGCCCGGGCCTGACCCTGCTTAACCAGGTCTAGCAGCTGGTCCAGATTTTCTGCAGCAATTTCTTGAGGTGTCGGGGGCGGGGGCGCTTCGGCCTCAGCCTCTTCCTGACTCACAGCCAGAGGCGCGACCAGCGCGCTCGCCAGCACAAGGGCGGATACTTTCAGCAATTGAGAACGCATTTCAGTTCGCCTCCGGCGCAGATACAGGCATATTCAACAGCTCGATCGTCGCCTGTTTCTTGGCGATTCGAACTCCTTTACGGACTGCGGCGGCATAATCGCCGGCAGACAGCTCTTCCCAGCCTTGGGTGTCTTTGTTCCAGGCTCCGGTTTCGGCGCCGTCTGTGCTCTGATAAACCAGCGCAACGCGGCCAATTCGGAGGATATCGACCTCACGCTCCGCGCCATTCAAGTCGATGGTATCGGTGTAAGCCTCGATACCGCGGCCGTACTGCAGTTCGATTGAGTAGAGCTCAAGCACCTGCCGGAACGCTTCTGCAGACGTCACGTCCGAGCGGTCCATGTTGGCTCGAACTGCCTCAATGTTGCCCAGCCGCGTATCGAGATCAAAAGGCATATCGAGATTGATGAATTGCTCAAGGCCATCAAGCATGCGTGTTACCAGCGGCGGAATCTGACGTTGGATGACGGCGGCTTCGGCGATCGAATTATCGATGTCGCGAATACGGCGCTCTTGGTTGGCAATCTGGCGCTCCAAACGGGCGTTGTAGACCTTAAGGCCATCTACCTGCTTCATAACAGTCTTGTAATCAGACAAGAGACTGGCGGTCTCGTCAGCGAGCCGGTCAATCTTCGCCTGTGAGGCTTTGGCCGCCACGGTGCGTTGCTTGCCTACCTCAACGATTGGATCGATGGACTGTGCACCCGCGAAGGACGCACTGCCGCCGATGCACATCGCCACCAGCAGAGTTTTAAGTCGAGTCGTTCTCATGGGGTCGATACTTCCTCTCAAAAGCAAATCGGGGTGAAGGTGTCAGTTGAAACTGACCCCTCACAAAAGCTGACCGGTGGCGCTGTTATCCCTTTTTGTGAGACGCCTTCCGATAACGGGGGGAGCGAATTTACCGTGTACGTTTGTTCAACGCAAATGGTTTCAATGTCCTTGAGGAGCTTGTATTCACTCATCATTTGGCGGTGCCATCTCTACCACTGAAAAAGCATGGCTGTTTCGCTCATCCGCTTCATACGTGGCGATGATCTCTTCTCGCCACCCAGCCAAAAGCGCGAGCTCAAATGTTGCGTCTCCCTGCACCGTGCCCTGCACCCGGGTCAGTACCACTTTATCAGCGCGCGGCAACGCCAGACGGTAAATCTCAGCGCCGCCCACCACCATTGCAGCATCCGACCCATCCATTAGCGCCTGATCAAATGCGCGATCTAGCGCCTCTTCCAGCGTATGGCACACCAGCACACCTTCATGCGCCCAGTGTGAATCACGGGTAATAACGATGTTCCGCCGTCCGGGCAGCGGAAAACCCACGCTCTCGAAGGTTTTTCGCCCCATGATGATGGGGCGCCCCAGAGTTGTGCGCTTGAAGTGCTGTAAATCATCGGGTAGCTCCCAGGGCAGTGCGTTGCCTCTGCCAATCACACCGTTCTCCGCAGCTGCCAACACCAGCACGACAGGCACATCGTTTTCAGATCGGTCAGGGTTCATATCGCAACCGGCGCAGGAATATTGGGTGCAGGGTCATAACCGTTGAGTTGAAAGTCCTCAAACCGGTACCCATAGATAGAATCCGGTTTTCTCAGTATTTCAAGCGTGGGCAGAGGCATGGGAGCGCGCTCAAGCTGGGTGCTGACCTGCTCGCCGTGATTGCTATAAAGGTGCGCATCGCCCAATGTGATGACCACCTCGCCCGGGGTCAGATCGGCCTGCTGCGCGAGCATATGAACCAGCAGCGCCAACGAGGCAATGTTAAAAGGCAGGCCCAGAAACACGTCACTGGATCGGATATAAAGCTGTGCAGACAGCGCGCTCTCGCCAACATAGAACTGATACAAAAGATGACAAGGCGGTAGCGCCATACGACCCGCACGCACATTGTCCTGCGGGCTGATGCTCTCGTCGGGCAAGTACTCCACGTTCCACGCATGAAACAGGATGCGCCGGCTTTCCGGGCGGTTTTTCAAACAATCTACGACGTAGTCAATTTGATTAATGCTGCCCCCGTCCCGCGTGGGCCAGGCGTGCCACTGCGCACCATAGAGCGGACCCAAATCGCCGTCCTCGGTCGCCCATTCATCCCAAATGCTGACGCCATTTTCACGCAGCCACTGGGTATTGGTATCGCCACTCAGGAACCAAATCAGTTCATTGACGACGCTTTTAAAGTGCACGCGCTTGGTCGTGAGAATCGGAAATCCCTGCTGCAGATCGAATCGGAGCTGTCGACCGAACACCGACCGGGTGCCAGTGCCGGTTCTATCGCCCCGATCAATGCCCGATTCCCGAATGTCTGTCAGTAAATCCAGATAAGACTGCATGTCATCCTCATCGCTTGCCGGACCGGTAGGCCCAGAAAAGTAACGCACCGCCCGCCACCAACATTGGCAAACACAGTAACTGCCCACGAGTCACCCAGCCCAACGCATCAAAGCCAATGTGAGCATCCGGTTCGCGGAAAAATTCGGCCGTGAAGCGGAATACCCCGTAACCGACTAGAAAGAGGCCTGATACCGACCACGCCGGGCGAGGGCCACGACTAAACCACAGCAACACTACGAATAATAAACAACCCTCGAGTGCAAACTGGTAGAGCTGGGAGGGATGTCGGGCGATAGCCAAGGGGTCATTGGGAAATACCATCGCCCAGGGGACATCGGCCGCGCGGCCCCAGAGCTCCTGACCGATAAAATTGCCCAGCCTGCCGAGCGCGAGGCCGACGGGTGTCAGCGGCGCAACGAAATCCATCAGCCGGCCCCAATCAATATCCCGTTGACGGGCGAACAACGCCATCGCCACCAGCACGCCGATCAGGCCGCCGTGGAAAGCCATGCCGCCTTCCCATACTCGCAGCAACCACAGCGGATCGGATAACAGGCGGTCAAAACCATAAAAGAACGCATAGCCCAGCCGCCCGCCCAGCACGATACCGACAGCAGCATAGAAGATCAGGTCCTCCACCTGATCTCGTTGCAATGGCGAATGAGCGTGCGCTGTGCGCTGACGCGCCAACCACCAGGCGAAAGCTAGGCCGGCGATATAAGTCAGGCCGTACCAATGGATCTTGATGGGGCCAAGGGCGAGCGCAACAGGATCAATGTCGGGATAAGGAATCATTCAAGACGTCGCCGCGCGCCGCAGAAAACGATCGAGTCCGCGCTCTGCGAGCGCCAGATCGAGTGCCGCCACCACCTCAGGTGCCGACCTCATCCGGCGTAAAGTCGCAGCCAGCGCCGACAGCTCGTTACGCGTGAAGGCGCTCAGAACGCGCTTGATCACTGACAGGCTTCCCGCATTCATAGAGAGTTGGTCGAAACCCATCGCTACCAACAAAGGGGCGGCCCGGGGGTCGCCCGCCAACTCACCACAGATGCTGACTGGCTTGTCGTGCTGATGGGCGGCTTCAATGATATGCTCCAGCGCCGCCAAGACAGCGGGATGCAACGCCTGGTAAAGCTCGGCAACGCGCGCATTGCCGCGATCAACGGCCAACAAATATTGCGTGAGGTCATTCGAACCCACCGATAAAAAGTCAGCTTCCTCGGCAAAAGGCCCTGCGAGATAAACCGCTGCCGGCACCTCAATCATGACGCCAATCGGAGGGAGCGGCGCCGAGCACCCCTCGCTGCGCACCTCCCGGTGGCATCTTAAGATCAAATCGCGCGCCACGCGCAATTCGTCAATGGCAGTCACCATCGGCAGCAAAATTCTCAGGTTATCGAGACCCTCGTTGGCTCTGAGCATGGCGCGAACCTGAGTCAAAAAAATCTCAGGATGGTCCAGCGTGACGCGGATACCCCGCCAACCCAGAAACGGGTTGGATTCTTCAATCGGAAAATAGGGAAGTGCTTTATCGCCACCGATGTCCAGCGTTCTCATCGTGACAGGGGCGGGGTAAAAGGCTTCGAGCTGCTCTCGATATAGCTGCCGCTGCTCCTCTTCACTCGGAAAACGATCCCGCAAAAGAAAGCTGACCTCGGTGCGATAGAGGCCGACACCCTCGGCACCAAATTCCCGCGCGCGCTGCACGTCGGCGGCGACGCCCGTATTGACCCAAAGCGGCACCACGGCGCCATCCGCGGTCTGGGCGGCCTGATGCGCGAGCGGCGCCAATTCCTCAAAGAGGGCCTCGTCTTCTGCCAAGAGCCCCTCAAAACGAGTCAGGAGGTCGGCGTGAGGATTCACGTATATGCGTCCGTTATACCCGTCCACAACGAGGCGCTGATCGGGGAGCCGTTTTAACGGTAAATCCTCTACCCCGACCACAGCGGGGATGCCCATGGCGCGCGCCAGAATCGCTGTATGGCTGTTAGCACTGCCGCGCATGGAGACGATACCGACGAGCTTGTCGCGAGGGATCTCACCCAGGGTCGAGGCCGTCAGCTCCTCCGCAACCAGCACCGTGGCGTCTGGGTAGTCAATCTGTTGACGATTGGCGTCCTGCAAATAACCCAGCACGCGTGTGCCAAGGTCTCGCACATCTACCGCTCGCTCCCGCAAATAGGAGTGCTCCATGCGTTCGAAATGCCTGATGTGGCGGAGCATGACCTGACTTAGAGCACCCTGCGCCCACTCGCCCGATTTGATCAGCGCAGCGACTTCACCGCCGAGCGTCGAGTCATCAAGAATATTGAGGTAAACACCAAAGAGCGCCCGATCCTCGGGGCCCAACTCGTCCTCCAGATTTTCCGCGACCTGCGCAATATCCGCTCGAACACTCGCGAGCGCCTCCCGAAAGGCTTTTAGCTCAGCGCGACGGTCGGTGGACTGTCGCGAAGGCACTGTTTGCAAGTCAGCGTGAGGGGACACCCACGCAGCGGTTCCAATGCCAATGCCCGAACACGCAGCAATCCCCGATAAGCGGGCGGCACTCTCTGTATCAGGTTTAGCGGTATGGCTCTGGCTGATCGCACCCGCAAGCTCCGCGTGGGCGATCAGACCAGCCAGCTGAGCAGATACAGTGATTAAAAACGCCTCTTCATCCTCCGAGAACCGTCGGTGGTCGCCCTGCTGCACAACCAATACGCCCAGCAAATCTCGTTGATGAACGATCGGCGCCCCGAGAAAGGCATTAAAAGGTTCCTCGCCGAGGCCTTCTACCCACTGGAATTGAGGGTGGGCACTCGCGTCATCGAGGTTGAGCGGCTCTTCCCGCGTCGCGACCCAGCCCACGAGACCCTCATCGAAGGTCAATCCAAACTGACCGACCTTGTCTTTGTTCAAGCCCTCCGTCGCGCGAAAAATCAATTTCTCAGACGGCTTATCGTGGAGATAAATAGTGCACACGTCGGTTTGCATCGCGGCCCGGACCTGCGCCACGATCAACACCAGCGCATCTTCCAGAGAATCGGCCGCATTCACGTCCTGGATAAGACGTCGAAGCACCTCGAGCATTACCGACTTCTCCTGCGTCGGCCGGGCTTCCGTGATTTTGGTGCGAGCGAGCCGATTAGCTGCGTCAGCGCCTGCCGGTAAACCGCCTGCTTGAAGTCGACCACGGCGTGCACCGGATACCAGTAGCTCACCCAACGCCAATGATCAAACTCAGGGTCGTCGTGCGCGTCCAGTCTGATATCGCTCTCGGCGCCCGTCAGTCGAAGCTGAAACCAGATCTGCTTCTGGCCAATGCACACCGGATTTTCTGACTGTCGAATGAACCGCTTCGGGAGACGGTAATGCAACCAACCTTGAGTTCGGCCGAGTATCTGCACCGACTCAGAGCGAAGACCAACCTCCTCCTCAAGCTCCCGATACATTGCTTGCTCGGGCGTCTCGTCACGATGCATGCCCCCCTGGGGGAACTGCCATGAATCCCGACCGTTGATCCGGCGGCCCCAGAGCACCTGATCCACTGCGTTGCAAATCACGATGCCTACGTTGGGTCTGAAACCATCACGGTCGATCACGCGTTCGTTGTCTTGTGATGGCTCCAAGCTGAGTATCCGGGTCACGATAAAAAGACAGGCTCCGCATTGTGGCGCGGACCCACTCTCCGTATTCTTCCACACATCCTCCGCCCGCGGCACTCTTGATGGGCCACGGTGAGGCAATTCTTTTTAACGCACTGGTAACGAGTCCACGGCATGGCGCTGGCAATCTTTGATCTCGATAACACGTTGTTGGCGGGCGACTCCGATCACCGCTGGGGCGAGTTTTTGTGCGAGCAGGGGCTGGTAGAGGTAGAGAACTTTCAGGAAAAAAATGACCAGTTCTATGCCGATTACCAGGCTGGCTCGCTGGATATGCGCGCGTATCTCGATTTTGTCCTGGCGCCACTGGCAGGCAAAACGCGAACCGATGTGCGTGCGCTACAGCGTCAGTTCATCGCCAACTGTGTCGAACCTATGCTGCTCAACAAAGCCTTTGATCTGCTAAACGAGCACCGGGTAGCAGGCGATATTCTGCTGATGATGACGGCGACGCATGCCGTGGTCGCAGAACCCGTAGCCGCGCGCCTCGGCTTTCAATATTGGCTTGGCAGTGGCGTGGGTTTGTCGGGGGACTGCTACACCGGTCAGGCTGAGGGCGTGCCCTGCTTCCAAGAGGGCAAGGTCACCCATCTGGCGCAGTGGCGAGCACAGCACCCTGAAGCCGCGCCGCCGGAAGACACCTGGTTCTATTCAGACTCGCACAATGACCTGCCACTACTCATGGAGGTGGGACACCCCGTTGCAGTAGACCCAGACCCCACATTGCTTGCGCATGCTGAGACAGCGGGCTGGCCTGTCATGTCGCTGCGCGATTGAACGCCTGCGCACCCCTGGCCTGCAAGGCCGCTAACTGAGCGCCTGCTCCATAAACCAACGCTTCATCCACGACTGTTGATCAACGACGTTGAGTCCGATATTGCGCGCCAGCACGGCAACGGGATTCTGAGTCCCAAAGCCCCGCTTGAACGCTTCCATCGCGGCCATCATCGCCAAGTTTTCGGTTTTGCGCTGACGCTGGTATCGCTTCAGCAGGACAGGGTCTGAGGCCAAGAGACCGTTTGCTTTGCCGGACACGAGCTCACCGGCCAGCACCCGAACATCCGACAGGCCCAAATTAATGCCCTGACCGGCCAGGGGGTGAATGCTGTGCGCGGCATCGGCAACAAGCACCAGACCCTGATCGATATATTCAACCGCATGAGCCTGCCGCAGCGGGAAGCTCGCACGCGGTCCCAACACGGCCGCCGCCGGGGCATCCTGCCCCAGCGCATGATTCAAGGCCCGAAGAAAAGCTTCATCAGGGAGACTGGCTATGCGTTCATGCTCCGCTTCATCCAATGACCAGACAATGGCCACTTTTTCAGGATCTGCCAGCGGTAACAACGCCAACGGCCCGGTATCCAGAAACGCCTGCCAGCAAGTGTTCATATGCCCCGATTCAAGGGCGACCGTACCCACGATGGCGTTCTGGTCATAACTCCATTGCCGTGTCGGCATGGCTGTCAGCGCTCTCACGCGGGAGCGCGCGCCGTCAGCACCGACTGTAAGCGGCGCGCAATATCGGTGCCCCGTGCTACAGGCTATCTCCCAGCCTGCTTCGGTGTGTGTCATGGACTCCAGCCCTTGTCCCCACATCACCTCGACGCCCGCACACTGATCAGCACATTGAAGCAGTGCCTGAAGCGTCAGACGGTTTTCTACGATGTGCCCGAGAAACGGGGCCTGTACTGCCTCGGCATCGAAACGAATCGACCCCGTTCCCTGTGCGTCCCATACCTGCATGCAGTGATAACGGCCCGTCCGGTCAGCGGGAATACCCTGCCACGCACCGAGCTCTGTGAGAAAGTTAATCGAGGCAGGTGTCAGGGCGCTCACCCTAAGGTCCCAGTCAGCCATATCCCTGCCATCTGCTGGCCGCTCTGGGCGGGGAGCACCATCAATAACCCTGACCTTAAAGCCCTGATGCCCCAATGCTGTGGCGAGAGACAGCCCCGCCACACCAGCGCCCACGATCAGCACATCACAATTCGACTCCACTTCAGGCGCCGACATCACGACGGCCCGTGCCCATACCGGCAACCTGTGCACGCGCAGCGGGAATCAAATCCAGCATGGCCAGCGAGAGATTTCTGGGCGTATCGAGGAGTAGCCCGCGTCGATCAAAGAGTGTAGACAGCAGGTCCGTGCTGCCCGTGACGAAGCGTTGCTCATTGGTCGCCTCGACCAGATACGGCCGCAAACTAGTCAAGTGCCCAATGGGTTTCTCCTGCTTTTGCGCTGCCCATATCGTCGTGGCAAGCAGGTCCGCCTCCCGTATCGACAAGTTCAGGCCCTGACCGGCAACCGGGTGTAGGGTGTGTGCGGCGTTACCCACCAACAGGTAACCCGCCCGATACTGCTCCGTCGCCGCCAGCCGGACCAGCGGCCACTGGCTTCTCTTGCCGACCTGAGTCACCCGGCCCAAACGCCACCCAAAGGCAGCCTGAAACGCCTCGATAAAGTCAGCGTCTTCAAGGTCAGCCAAACCGGATATCTCTTGGCCTGATACCGACCAAACCACGTTGTACCGCTGCTCCGAGCGATCTGTGGAAGGCAGAGGCAGCACGGCGAGAGGCCCTTCCGCGGTGAAGCGCTCGAAGGCGCGCCCTGGCTGCCGCCCGGGGAAAGCCACATTGAACGCCAACGCATGGTTTGGTGTGGCACGTTCATCAACGGTGATGCCGAGATCATCAAACCAAGTTGAAGCCACGCCCGCTGCGAGCAGCACCAGATCGGCTGTCAGTATTTCACCGTCCTCGGTTTCCACGGCCGGCGAATCGAGGTCACGGCGCAAGCGCGTGCAGCGCAGTGGGAATCGCACGGTCACCCCCAGCTCCTGGGCCCGCGATAAGAGCGCCTGCCCGAGCTGATGATTTTCCACCACGTAACCCAACGCCTCGACATGTAGGTCCGAAGCGGGCATCAGCGTGCTGCCAAAATGTCCTCGGTGCGAGACGTGAATCTCGTGAATCGGCCCTGCGTGGGCGTGCAATGACGACCAAATTCCCCAGCGATCGAGACGGTCGATAGAATGTAGATTCAACGCGGACGCGCGGGTATCCAGTGGATTCGGTGTTCCTGAGCGAAACGGATGTGCCTCGACCACTGTGACATTCACATCAGGTGCTTCAGTAGCGAGCGCAATAGCAAAGGACAGGCCCGCCAAGCCTCCCCCCGAAATCAGCACGCGCGTGGCGTCAGTCATGACGCTCGCTTCATCAGCGCCTCGATCTCGTCAGCACGCTTCGGCACATCTTCAGTGAGTACGTCACAGCCCGTTTCGGTGACCACAACATCATCTTCAATGCGGACGCCGATACCGCGCCATCGCTTTGGTACTTTGGTGTTATCTGCGGCGATATAGATGCCGGGCTCAATAGTCAGCACCATCCCGGGCTCCAGCTGACGCCAGCGGCCATCGACCCGATACTCACCTACATCATGCACATCGAGGCCCAGCCAGTGACCGGCACGATGCATATAAAAATCTCTGTAGGCCTCGGCTTTAATCAGATCTCGCTCTGCCCCCTTCAGCAGCCCCAATTTGATGAGGCCGCGTGTGATGACCCTGACGGTCGCATCGTGGGGTTGATTCCAGGTATTGCCAGGACGGACCTTGGCGATCGCGGCGCGCTGCGCTTCCAAAACCAGATCGTAAATCGCGCGTTGCTCGGGAGAGAACTCACCGCTGACCGGGAACGTTCGCGTGATGTCGGCCGCGTATCCCTGATACTCGCAGCCGGCATCGATCAAAACGAGATCGCCCGCACGCATTTTCGAAGCGTTCTCTGTGTAATGCAGCACGCAGGCGTTGGCGCCTGAGCCCACAATCGAACTGTAGGCAGGGAAGCGCGCACCGTGTTCAGCAAACGTATGCTGTATCGATGCCTCAAGGTGATACTCGTAGCGGCCCGGCTCGCACTCCTGCATGGCCCGAACATGGGCAGCAGCACTGATTTCTCCCGCTTTGCGCATCACGCGCACTTCAGCAGCGGACTTAATCAGCCGCTGCTCGTGTAGCAAAAACGCCAAGTCAGTGAAATCTGCGGGGGGCGCTGCACCCGTGCGCACGAGCCGCCGTATCTGATTCACCCATCCCATAACGCGCTGATCAAAGACATCGTCGTGTCCCATGGAATAGTAGATGCGGTGCGTTCCCTCAATCAGGCCGGGCAGGATGTCGTCCAAATCATCGATCGGAAAAGCGTCGTCCACCCCG
Organism: Halieaceae bacterium; assembly: GCA_002721785.1. GTDB lineage: Bacteria > Pseudomonadota > Gammaproteobacteria > Pseudomonadales > Halieaceae > Luminiphilus. The sequence continues at coordinate 59,073 of PBLO01000007.1, read as the reverse complement.
AGGTACGCCACCGCGCCCTCCGGCCCAAGCCGGTATCCATTCCACAGCTCCATCTCCGGGTCTCGCTCACGGCAGAACAGCACCACCTGACCTTGGCGCCGGCCAGGTACCAGCACCAATACTGCATCAGGCTCCTCAAAGCCCGTCAGATAGAAGAGATCGCTGTTCTGTCGAAAGGGGTACTCCGTGTCACGACTGCGCGTGACTTCACGTGCGCCCGGAATAATGGCGATGCTGTGCTTGTCCATCATGGACATCAGGTTTTTACGCCGACGGGCGAATTCAGCTTTCGAGATCTTCACTGTCAGTTTCCTGTAATGATTGCGCTTCGTTAACAATGTTGATGGCCGCGAACCGGATGTACTCAATCACGTCATCCAAGTGGCGCTCGGCTTCCTCTGAGTCGGTTTCCTCAGGGTCGACCTGAGCAATCGCGGCCATGTCTTTCAGGGCTTCCGCGGTCATACCGGGAATCGGCTCACCTGCTGCCTCGCGCTGGGTGATGCCCTGAGTAAATCCTGACAAGAAGCCCCGGCTCCATTCAGAAACTGACATCAGACGCTCTTCCAATGAATTGTCATCTGAGGGCAGCAGCGGCTGGAACGTGTAGTCGGCATCCTGTATTGCCGACAGCGTCGCCAGGCTCAGCCGGGAGACGAAATCAACCAAATCGCCCGTCAGATCAATCGCCAGTGCCTTTTCGAGCGCCGCCACCGTCGCGGAAAAATGCTGCTCGTTATGGGGGCTGAAACCGGCACCCAACAAACCCGCCATAGCGCCGTGAAGGGCAGACGGATTCAGTGTCTGGCCCGCGTTGAACAGGCTGTCGGCGGCCTCATCCCAGGACGGCATATCCTCAAATGCACCTAAGGCATCAAGTAACACTGCTCAGATCCTCTATCGTGATTCATTGGCCATGCTGGTGTCGCACCGCGATCTCATCCACTTGCTCTAACGAGCCCGTTACGCGACCGTTTCGATGTTGCGGTCCGTGTTGCGTTGGGCCGGTCGTGCATTGACCCGCTAAAAGATCGGGCATTATAGTGCTGGCTTGCAACCGACGCAGTGTAACCCTCGTGGCTGACAACCTCATCCAAGCGCTCGAAAAAAAAGTGAATGACCTGATCGCTCTCAGTCGAGAGCTCAATCGCGAGAATCGCGCGCTGAAACTGCGGGCAGCCGAATTACAGAGAGAGCGGCGCGAGTTGTTGGAGAGACAGCGACACGCCAGTGAGCATGTTGAGAACTCGATTGCGCGCCTCCGTTCACTGGACGGCGGCGCATGAGTCGCTCCAATACCGTCAGCGTCGATATTCTGGACAAGGAATATCAGGTTGCCTGCCCTGCCGATGAAGAGCTCGCCTTGACGCAGGCGGCACGCTATCTGGACCAACACATGCGGGACATCCGCTCGACGGGAAAAGTCATCGGGCTTGAGCGCGTTGCCATTATGGCGGCGCTCAACATCAGTCATGAGTTGCTGGCCCTGAAGAGCGGTGACAGTCCCACCGAGACGAATGAAGAGCAGGAGCGGCTGTCGGCATTAAACAGCCAGCTCGACGAAGTGCTCTATCAACTGCGGCAGCTTGAAATCAACTGATCCCGCTTTCGGCTATACTGACCTCGGCCTGAAGTATTCGCCAGACGATTCGTCCTCGAGCCGATAATGCAGTACCCGGAGTTCACTTCCGTGACCGTTGTGCAAGCCTGGCCAGAACCGGGAAGCCTGAAGTCATGTGGTGGGCACCACCTTGAGCCGCAGGGTTCAAGGGCCTATTCGTCAGCGGTACCGCGGGTCATTTTCTCTTGCAGCCTCTCCCGCAACTGCTCACGCAGTTCGTCGTGCAACGCTGTTGCGCTGCGCGTGCTCCGCAACTCTCAACGGTATGCGTTCGAGCCGCTTACCGAAGACGTTGCCCCAACAGTGGCGCCAGGTGGCAACCCATGACACACACCGCATCCGATATAAAACGTGGATTGCGCCGCCAGTTGCGCGCTCAGCGAAATGCTCTAAATGCCACCTATCGCGCAGACTGCGCAGATCGCGCCAGCCAGTTCCTCATCGACCACAGTATTTGGCAGTCAGCCAAGGTCGTAGCGAGCTATCTACCCCATCAGTCAGAATTTGACCCAACAGTGATAGCGCGCTGTGCGATCGGCGCGGGCAAGCGGCTGGTCTGCCCCCGAGTAGCAGACGAAACGCTGCAGTTTCACGACTGGCGTGAAGGCGACAAGGTCGAAACCGCAATCGGGGGGGTGCTACAACCGCAGGCGTCGGCAGCGCCCTGCGCAACAGAGGATATTGACCTCTTTCTCACGCCGCTCCTTGGCTGTGGCACCAGTGGAATGAGGTTGGGCTATGGCGGGGGCTTTTACGACCGGGTGTTTGCCTGCGCGCCGGGCTATCGATTAGGTATCGGCTTCGATCTACAGCGGGTGCCCGACTGGACGGCCGAGGATCATGATCAGCGTCTCAACGCATTCCTCAGTGAATCAGGCTTAATACTCTTTGATTAATTGCCGTACACAACGGGCCGCTCACCCTCTACCGAGGTACTCGAGATAAGCCGGGTTCGCTGTCTCTTCCCAGAAGCGATATCCCAAGCCAATCAGCCTTTTCTTCAGATCGGCACGCTTGCCCGCTGGCACTTCCATACCGACCAGAATACGGCCATAGGCCGCACCGTGATTGCGATAGTGAAAGAGGGAAATGCTGTACTCGTTGCCCAGTACGCTCAAGAACTGCAGGAGACTTCCGGGACGCTCGGGAAACTCCACTCGGAAAACCATCTCATCACCGATGTCCTCAGACAGCCGGCCACCCACCATGTGTCGCAGATGCAACTTCGCAGTCTCATTGTCCGTCATGTCGAGCACGTGATAGCCCTGTTTTGAAAGGGTGGCCTGCAAGTCAGCGACGCTCTCGTCGCCGGGAGTGATGGTCAACCCGACGAAAACCCGCGCCTCGGCGGCACTCTCGTACCGGTAGTTGAATTCCGTGACGTTACGCTTGCCAATTGCGCTACAAAAGGCCTTAAAAGCACCGGGTCGCTCGGGAATGGTGACGCTGAGGACCGCTTCACGACGCTCTCCGATTTCAGTTCGCTCAGAGATGTATCGGAGGCGGTCGAAATTGGTGTTGGCGCCACTGACCGTCGCCGCCATGGTTTGGCCGGACAGACTGTGCGTCTCTGCATATTTTTTCATGCCCGCCACAGCCAATGCGCCCGCAGGCTCGGCAATCGCCCGGGTATCTTCGAAAATATCTTTCACTGCGGCACAAATTTCATCGGTGGTAACGGTGATGACCTCATCGACATATTCGCGAATCATCCGGAAGGTTTCTTTGCCGGCCTGGGCCACGGCACAACCGTCGGCGAACAATCCAACCTCACGAAGCGTCACCCGACGGCCCTTTTGCAGTGCCGCTTGCACGCAAGCCGCATCCTCGGGCTCTACTCCAATAATGCGGGTCTCTGGCCAGACGTAACGAAGATACGCAGCCATTCCCGCCAGTAAACCGCCACCGCCACAGCAAATGAAAACCGCGTCCAGCGGTTTGGGGGCCTGCCTGACCAGCTCAACCGCGACGGTGCCTTGACCGGCAATCACGTCAGGATCGTCGAACGGGTGAATAAAGGTACGACCTTCCTTTTTCACCAGCGCTTGCGCGTGAACCGCCGCTTCGTCAAATGAATCACCACTCAACACCACCTTGGCACCGAGTGCGCGCACCGCGTCAACCTTGATGGCAGGGGTTGTTACCGGCATCACGATTTTGGCCTGTATAGCCAGCTTGGCAGCAGCCAGAGCGACGCCCTGCGCATGGTTCCCGGCAGATGCGGCAACAACACCGGCGTCTCGCGCTTCGTTACTGAGGTGCACCATCTTGTTGTAGGCACCCCGGCATTTAAAAGAAAAAACGGGCTGGAGATCCTCGCGCTTTAAAAACGCCTGATTACGGATTCGGTTCGACAGGAGCGGTGCGGTATGCAAAGGCGTCTCCCGCGCGACGTCATAGACCTGCGCGTTGAGTATTCGTTTGATGTAGGACTGCGCCATGGAGAATGAGTGCCGCCGCGAAACGTCAGATAATACGGGCTGCAGGGAGCCAAGACACGGACAGTGCTTGGCAAAATGTCCGCTCTGATCGAGGGAAGTCTGACGCTATGCGGCGTAACGGATTTGCATCTCAGCCAGCGAAAGCGGGGTAATTTTCGATGCGTTACCTGCCGTTCCGAAAGCTTCGTAGCGATCGATGCAAATCGCTTTCATCGCTTCCAAGCTGGCGGCAAAGTATTTTCGCGGGTCAAATTGCGCAGGATGCTCAGCGAGGAAACGCCGAATTGAACCCGTAGACGCTAACCGCAGATCGGTATCGATGTTGACCTTGCGAACGCCGTGCTTGATGCCTTCCACCACCTGCTCGACCGGCACGCCATAGGTCTCGGGTATATCGCCACCAAACTCGTTGATCACCGCCAGCCAGTCCTGCGGCACCGCAGAGGAACCATGCATAACCAAATGCGTGTCTGGAATCCGGCTGTGGATGGCTTTAATACGATCCATCGCCAGAATGTCGCCAGTCGGTGGTCGGGTAAATTTATAGGCGCCGTGGCTGGTGCCGCAGGCAATCGCCAGCGCATCAACCCCTGTGTCGGCAACAAATTGCGCCGCTTCTTCAGGATCGGTGAGCAACTGATCGTGGCTTAATTTGCCCGCGGCGCCAATGCCATCTTCCTCACCCGCTTCGCCCGTTTCCAGCGATCCGAGACACCCTATTTCCCCCTCAACCGACACGCCGCACGCATGCGCCAGGTCCACCACCTGCCGCGTCACCCCCGCGTTGTAGTCGTAGTCCATCGGGGTTTTGCCGTCCTCGCCGAGTGAGCCATCCATCATCACCGAGCTGAAGCCCAGCTGTATCGAGCGCTGACAGACCGCCGGCGATGTGCCGTGGTCTTGATGCACGACAACAGGTACGTGTGGAAATTCGGTCATCGCCGCTTCCATCAGCGCGCGCAAGAAGGGAGCGCCGGCATATTTCCTTGCGCCCGCGCTGGCCTGCATGATGACCGGAGAGTCTGTCTGGTCAGCCGCTTCCATAATGGCGCGGGTCTGCTCAAGATTGTTCACGTTAAACGCCGGAACGCCGTAGCCATATTCCGCCGCGTGGTCCAATAACTGTCGCAAACTGATCAGTGCCATAAGCGCTCTCCTTATTTTTGGTTGTTCGCTGCTCGGCGCCTAGTCGGCCGCGACCGCGCGGGCCTTGAGTGCCGCCACGGCGGGCAGTTCTTTTCCTTCCACATACTCTAGAAACGCACCGCCGCCCGTTGAGATATACGATATACCCTCAGACACGCCAAATTGATCAATGGCCGCCAACGTGTCACCACCACCTGCCAGCGAAAACCCTGTGCTTGTGGCAATCGCCTCGGCCAGCACGCGCGTGCCGCCAGCAAATGGCGCTTCCTCAAACACACCGAGCGGCCCGTTCCATAAAATAGTTGCGGCCTTGCCGATACGCCCTGCAATACTGGCCGCCGTCTCCGGACCCACATCCAAAATCTTGTCGTCATCGCTCACCTCTGCGGCGAGCTTGGTCTTTGCCTGATCCCCGGCGTCGAGCCCGGGCGCAACCACCACATCGATTGGCAAGGGAATATCAACTTTATCCATTAACTCGCGTGCGGTATCGATCAGATCCCACTCGCACAACGACTGACCCACCGGATAACCCGCGGCGGCTAGAAAGGTGTTGGCAATACCGCCGCCCACCACAAGACTGTCGCAGCGATCGGCGAGGGTTTCTAAAACCTGCAGTTTGGTCGAGACCTTTGAGCCACCAACCACCGCCAACATAGGGCGCTCGGCCTCATTCAAAGCACGCTCAAGCGCAGTGAGCTCGGCGTGCAAGAGCGGCCCTGCACACGCCACCGGCGCAGCATGCGCGACGCCGTGCGTAGAAGCCTGGGCGCGATGCGCTGTGCCAAAGGCATCCATGACAAAAATATCGCAGAGCGCCGCATAATCCGCCGCCAACTCAGCCGCATCCGACGCCTCACCGCGATTGAAACGCACATTCTCCAGCAGCACGAGCTCCCCTGGTAACGGCGCGGCCTGGCGCCACTCTCTCGCCAGCGACACAGTGCAATCGAGCAGCTCTGATAAACGTCTCGCGACCGGCTCCAAAGAGGCGTCCTCTTGCCACTCGCCCTCTACGGGACGACCGAGGTGCGACATCACCATCGCCGCGGCACCTTGGTCCAATGCTGCACGTAAAGTTGGGGCGGCCGCCCGCAAACGCGCATCGTTCGTAATCACACCGTCCCTGATCGGGACGTTAAGATCTTCGCGGATCAAAACGCGCTGCCCGGACAGGTCCAGATCATTCATTAACTTCATTGCGCATGCTCTCGGGAAGGGGCTAATGACTGACTGATTCGCTGCTCCCAGGCTAGGGCAACATCGATCATGCGGCTGGCGTAGGCCCACTCATTGTCGAACCAGATCAGGATCTTGGCGAGTTTGCCCGCGGCCACCTGCGTCTGCTTGGCATCAACGATGGCAGAGGCGGGCTCTCCCGCAAAATCACAGGAGGCGAGCGGCTCCAGCGAATAATCCAACACGCCTGCCAGCTTGCCCTCTGATGCCGTCCTCAGTGCCGCGTTGATCTGTTCACTGTTGCAGGCGCTCTCGGTGGCGACGGTCAGCTCGATCGCTGACACTTTGGTGGTCGGCACCCGCAAAGCGTGCGCTGACAGCTTGCCTGCCAGGGCCGGCAGAATGCGCTCAATGCCCACCGCCAAGCCGGTGTCGACCGGGATGATCGACTGTGAAGATGCGCGAGTCTTGCGTAAATCCGTGTGGTGATACGCGTCCAGTACCGGCTGATCGTTCATTAAAGAGTGAATCGTGGTGATGGTTGCCGCCTCAATACCAAACGCTTGAGACAAGGTATCCAGAACTGGGACGACCGCATTAGTGGTGCACGACGCCGCAGAGACGACCTGCATGTCACCGGCCAGCGCGTCATCGTTGATACCAAAAACGATCGTGGCGTCGACATCTGATTCAGCAGGCTGGGAGAACAGTACCCGGCCAGCGCCTGCGTGAAGATGTTGCTCTGCGGTCGCGCGATCCGTGAAAGCGCCGGTGCACTCGAAGACCATATCAATACCGAGCGAATCCCACGGCAAGGCCGCCACCTCCGCCTCATGACTCAGCGGCACCAACAGCTGATCTATGGCCAGCAAATCACCGGAGCGGGCAATGCGCCCGGGGTAACGGCCGTAATTGGAGTCATAGCGCGCCAAGTGGACAACGGTGTCGGCATCGGCGATCTCATTAATCGCGGCTAGCTCCAACTTGGCCTGTGCGTCTGGCCTACTGTGATAGACCCGCAATAAGGTGCGGCCAACCCGCCCGAATCCATTTATTGCAAAGCGCGTCATGGGTCAGTCGAGAATGACGTCCTCAACCGCGGCCACCACGTTATCCGTGGTCAAGCCAAAGTGTTGGAACAGTGCGGCGGCGGGGGCAGACTCGCCGAAGCTGGTCATGCCGACCACGCGACCGTCGAGGCCGACGTACTTGTACCAGAAGTCTGTGTGGCCTGCCTCGACCGCCACGCGAGCCAGCACGTCGCTGGGCAAGACTGTCTCTTTGTATCCGGCTTCCTGAGCATCAAACAGCTCAGCGCAGGGCATCGAGACAACCCGAACGCCCCGCCCGGCAGTGCTAAGCCGCTCTGCTGCCTCGACCGCAAGCGCTACCTCAGAGCCGGTGGCAATGACGATTGCGTCGAGGTCACCTTGCTCTTTGACGAGCACATAGCCGCCCCGATGCGCACGGTCTACTTGTTCCGCATCGCTGACCTGAGCGGGGAGTGTTTGGCGAGAAAAAATCATCGCCGTTGGTCCGCTTTCGCGCTTGACGGCGTGCTTCCAAGCGATCGCCGATTCAACGCCATCACACGGTCGCCACGTGTGGAGGTTCGGCGTGGCGCGCAAGGCCGTTAACTGCTCAACAGGCTGATGCGTCGGACCATCCTCTCCCAGACCGATCGAGTCATGCGTGAAGACGTAGAGCACACGCTGCCCCATCAGGGCTGACATGCGAACTGCATTGCGCGCATACTCCATAAAGATCAAAAAGGTGGCACCGTAAGGAATGAATCCGCCATGGAGGGCCACGCCGTTCATGATCGCCGCCATCGCAAATTCTCGGACGCCGTAGTACACGTAATTCCCCGAGGCATCCTCCGCGGATACGCCGCGGGCGCCGCTCCACAGCGTGAGGTTGGAGCCGGCCAGATCGGCAGAGCCCCCGAGGAGCTCAGGTAAGACAGGGCCCAATGCATTCAGCGCCTGCTGCGACGCTTTACGCGACGCAACATCGGCACCCGCTGACGCACACTCGGCGATATAGGCGTCGACCTGTTCATCAAAATGGGCGGGAAGCTCACCCCTGAGGCGTCGCAGGAATTCATCGGCCAGATCAGGGAAGGCCTCGCGGTAGGCGTCAAAACCCGCTTGCCAGCTGGCTTCCTGCTCGGCACCGCTGGCGCGCCGATCCCAGCCGGCGCGGATATCTTCAGGAATATCGAACGGCGCATGGGACCAACCGAGCGCTTCACGGGTCAGAGCAATTTCTTCTTCACCCAAAGCGGCGCCATGGCAACTCTCCGTACCCTGCTTATTCGGGCTGCCTTTGCCGATCACGGTTTTGCAGCACACCAGCGTGGGTTTGTTGGTCTCCGCTTTCGCCGCCAGCAGGGCTGCTTCGACCGCGGCGGGGTCATGCCCGTCTACGGCTGGAATGACATGCCACCCGTAGGATTCAAAGCGCTTTGGCGTGTCGTCGGTGAACCAACCTTCCACCTCACCGTCAATGGAGATCCCGTTGTCGTCGTAGATGGCAATGAGCTTGCCCAGACCCAGCGTGCCCGCCAACGAGCAAGCCTCGTGGGAGATGCCCTCCATCAAGCAACCGTCACCGAGGAACACCCAGGTATGGTGGTCAACAATGGTGTGTCCATCACGGTTAAATTGCGCGGCCAGCGTCTTCTCTGACAACGCCATGCCAACGGCGTTGGCGATGCCTTGCCCCAACGGCCCGGTCGTCGTCTCAACTCCGGGTGCGTATCCGTACTCCGGGTGCCCCGGTGTCTTGCTGTGAAGCTGTCGGAACTGCTTGAGGTCATCGATCGATAAGTCGTAACCGGTCAGGTGCAACAACGCATAAATCAGCATTGATCCATGTCCATTGGAGAGCACGAACCGATCTCGGTTGGGCCAGTCGGGGTTGGCCGGGTTATGGCGCATCAGGCCATTCCAGAGCACCTCGGCAATATCCGCCATCCCCATGGGCGCGCCCGGGTGACCGCTGTTGGCGGCTTGGACGGCGTCCATAGCCAGGGCACGAATGGCGTTGGCCAGTTCAGTCTGAGAGGGCATGAGAGCTCCGGAGAAGTATTGGTAGTTGGGCGGCGGCTATTGTCCGCCAAGCCGCGCTGATCAGCAAATTTTAGGGGCTTTTTCGGCGAATTTCGGTGAATCAGGGGCCGCCTTGTATAAAACTCCGCACGGAACGCTGGGCCGAGACGCTATCGAAAGTGCAACAAAGAAGTGCAATAAGGATAAATAGTGCAATGGGAAGTGCAGTAGACAGTACATGTCGGCCCGCGGACATTGAGTCCCTTGGCAGCGAAGACGTTCCGATTAAGCCAACAGCAAAAGGCGCGATCACTACAAAAACCGGCACAGCAGTTTGTTTTTGAGCGCCTAAATCACCGCCGAAACGCCACGGCAGTAATCATCATTATTACCAGATTCGACGACTGTGAAGGTTTCGTGACAGATCACTCTTCAGTTATGCTCCACTACGTCGTGACGCTCGCTTTCCCGTTTTCTCGGGAGCGTCAGGATCTATACGTATAGGAAGTAAGAAGGACAAGGCGTGCAGGAAGCGCGGGGGGGAGATTTCACCCCCGTTTTTTGGCGTCTGACACACTTGAGGAGAAACTCAATGACTAAGAGAAACGTCATGCACGATGCGGTTCGTTACGCGCTGTTTGCGTCGACCGGTGCACTGGCCCTCAATATGGGGGTTGTTTCAGCGCAGGAGGACGATGCGGAAGCTAAGGAAACCGAAGAAGTGCTGGTTACCGGCTCGCGTATCTCACGCTCTACGCTGAACACGATTTCGCAGGAGACAATCGTCATCTCTGCGGAAGACATGAAAATTCAGGGTGATATCTCGGTTGCAGATGCCCTGCGAAGCTCAAACCTGAACTCTCTCGGTTCGTTCCGTGAGTCATCTGGTAACAGCGCGCAGTCCAACGCAACGATTGACCTGCGTGGTGTCGGCGCTGGCCGTACACTGGTCATGGTCAACGGCCGACGGGTCGCGGGCTCACCCTCACTGGGCGGCGGTGGTACCGTCAACCTGAACATGATCCCCTTCTCTGCGGTAGACCGTATCGAGATCGTTGCTGACGGTGCGTCAGCGATCTACGGTTCTGACGCGGTTGCAGGTGTTGTGAACATCATCCTGAAGCGCGACTACGACGGCTTCAAGATTTCTGGCCGCTTCGGCGACCGCGACCGTGACGAAGGCGAAGAGCAGTCGCTCTCCATGCTCTTCGGCGCGAGCTCTGACCGCGGAAGCGTAACGTTCGGTATCGAATACGACCGACGTGACCCCATCTTCGATGCGGATCGCGAGTTCACCAAAGCAAGCTATGGTGACTACGACGGCGACGGCGACATCATGGGCTATGGCGAAACAGCGGGTATCTCCGTTTACGGCTATACCGTGCCAAACCCCCAGTACAACGGCCAGCCTTTTGACCGCAACGACCCCAACACCTGGCGGATTTACCCCGGTGCGAACTGTGTGGATGATCCTGAAGGTACCGGCTTTGTTGGCCAGATGCGTGCTGACCTGGTGTTCGGCCCCGAGACGGGCTACTACTGTGGTTACGCCTACGCGCTGGTATCAGCGAACCGCGCAAGTCTGGAGCGATTGAATACTTGGGTTTCTGCCGAGTACGAGATCAACGACAGTCTTGAAGTCTACATGGACGCCATCATCTCGGATAACGAGTCGTTTGGTCGTTACGCGCCTCCTGCGGCGCCTGGCCCAACTATTCCTGGCGACCCCCGCAACGACGTCGGTGCCACATTCGGTTACTTCCGTTGGACCGACATCGGTACGCGTGACAACTTCGTCAACGACACCATGGTCGACATCAACACCGGCTTGAACTGGGAAGTCACTGACAACATCAAAGTTGACATGAACTACTCGCACTCCGAGTACCGTTCGTCGTCAGTGGGCATGTACTACCTGAGCTACGGCGGCCTGGCTTACAACGTCGCTTATGGCATTGACGATTTTGACCAGTTCGTTGCCAACCTGAAGACCACGACTCACAACGACGACCGCCTGACACTGACGCGTTGGTCGGGTGGCTTGCAGTGGGATCTGTTCGACATGGCCGGCGGCACCGCGGCGATCTACCTCGGCGCTGAGTACTACGAGATCAAGTACGCTGCACTGGTTGATGCGCAATCCGAAGCGGGCATGGTCGGTGGTTCAGCTGGCAACTCAGCTGAGGGCTACCGTGACGTGACCGCTTACATGGTCGAAGGTGTTTTCCCGATCTTCGAGTGGATGGAACTGTCAGCTGCATTCCGTGCGGATGATTACTCTGACTTCGGTAGCGCAAGCTCACCGCGCGTTGGTGTGAACATTGCGGTACCGGGCTACGAGCAGCTGCGTTTCCGCGCGTCTTGGGGTGAAGGCTTCCGTGCACCCGACTTGTCGGACCTGTACGGTGCCACCTCGTTCTCCGCTGAGAGCGCCACAGACTTCTGGGCCTGTGAGCAAGCGGGTCAGAGCCCCTGTCCGACACGTCAGTTCGACACCTATATCGGTTCGAACCCCAACCTCGACGCAGAAGAGTCTGAGTCGCTGTCTATCGGCGTTGACTGGGATTTCTGGCAGGGCGACATGATGAGCTGGAAGGCCAGCGCAACATGGGTCAGCCTTGAGCTCAACAGCACCATTGAGTACGTATCGGCTCAGGACGTTCTGAACCAGGATTACTCTTCACGCAGCTCCGGCGGTGCGGGTAGTGATTTCGTTCAGCGTAGCCCTACCGGACAGGTGATTGAGATCTCAGCTGGCTTCGTGAACGGCAACATCGCGCAGAAGCGCGAGGCGCTTGACCTCGGGTTGGCGGGCACGATCGATACTGCGTTCGGTGTCTTCAGCCTGCGTTACACCGGCACCAAGTACCTCAAGTACGAGGTAGAAGAAGTGTTTGGTGAGGGCAACCTGCTCGACATCACCGGCACCCTCGGCTTCCCCGAGTGGCGCTCGAATGCTCAAGCGAGCTGGGCTTGGAATAACTTCTTTGCCAACGTCGCCTGGGACTTCATCGGTGAGTCAGAGTCACGCTCTAGCGATGACAAGTACGACTCGTGGGATCAGCTGAACGCATCAGTTGGTTACAACTTCGGTGAGTGGGGTCAGATCACTATCGGTGCGAACAACATCACCGATGAAGATCCGCTGCTTAACGACTTCGGCGCTGAAGTTGACGAGTATCAGTACCCGAAAGTCGGTCGTGTTGTATACGCGGAGTACACCATCGAATTCTGATGGCGTAACCTGCGTTTAAGAAAGGAAGGCCCGCTTATGCGGGCCTTTTTTTTAGTGCTGTTTTTGCCTGTATACCCCCAGTTTGGGTTATGGCTTAATCCCGCCTTCAGAAGATTGAGCACAGTATTCATGGAAGAGTGGAGTCGGTTTTGGCGCCAGGGGCACACCACTACCTTTGGCGATTATTTTGATAACGGCTATGCAGGGCCGGTCAAAGCGTGGCTGGACACCCTGGCAGATCCCATCGCAGGAGCTGATGAACCCATCAACATTGCCGAGCTGTGTTGTGGCAACGGCTCGCTGCTGCCCTTTCTTTTCTCATTGGAAAAAACCTTCCATTACACCGGCGTAGATGCCGCAGAAGTCCAATTGCCTGAAGTGCTTCACGCCTCGGTAGAGCAGGCGGAGGGTTCAGTGCAACTCCTGGGGAACACACCGGCTGAGACGCTACCCGAGACGGTTCGGGACATTACCAGCTGTCTGTCCATCTACGGTATGGAGTACAGCGCCCTCGGAGACACACTGGCAGGCCTCTTGCCGCGTATGCGATCCGGAGGGCATCTGTTTGCGCTCATGCATCACCATGACTCCGTGGTCGCCAAAATGTCCGCACGCGCGGTAAGCGAATATGACGAGGCCGACATCGCCGCGATCAAGAAAGCGCTGACGACGATCCATGAGACGCTGGTCAAAACCGGATCAGTGGCCGCACTCAAAGCTGACCAGGAGGCCGAAGCGGCGCGCAAATTCATGAACGGCATGGGCAACAAGTACGTCAGAGGTGCCACCATGGAGACCGGCAATGCCTTCATGGCGGACCATGTCTTGGCCGCATTGCGGTTCTTCAAACTGATTGGGCAGCCAACAGAGATGAGAGCACAGTTCATCGACGAACTGGAGGAGGAGGCCGCCGCGGCAAGAGCACGGCATCAACAGATGCTCTCGGTGGCGAAAACGGGCGCGGCGATGGACGAGCTCGCTGAAGAAATGCGTACAATGGGCTGGCACGACGTACACTTCGAGCCGCTCACCAACAAGGACGATATCATCGGATGGACACTTACCGCCTCTGCCTGACCCTGCTGTGCTGTGGCCTGTTAAGCCAGAGCGTGACTGCTCAATCTTTCATGGAGTGCTCTGATATTGAACTCGATACCGAGCGCCTGAGCTGTTACGACGCTGCGGCGGCAGCGATCAAAGCCTCAATCGAAAAGCCACAGGTGGGATCGAGTGAGCAGCGGCAGGAGCAGCGCAACGCTGAAGTCGCCGCGATTGTCTTCGGTGAGGAAGCCGCACCAGAAATCGTTGAGGAAGTGCCCGAGCAAATCACGTTTGTCATCAAGGATGTGCTCTACACTCAGCGCCGCAACACCATTTTTGTGGCGGAGGACGGGCGACTATTTAAGAAAGTCTCGGACACCCAGGTCACGATCAAGGCAGGCGAGCGCGTTGCGATTGAGGATGGATTTTTTGGCTCGATTTTTCTCGTCACCGAGAAAGGCGTCCGGATTAAGGTCAAGGAACGCTAATACAGGGCGAGTCAGCCCTTTCCGAAAAGCCGGGCACTGACCTCTTTTAACTGACCGATATCCTTCAGCCAATCCTTTAAGCCGCCACCGTAGGCGAGTCCGCTGTCCACGCCCGCCGCATTGATGGGCTGCCGCACCTGTGCAGCACTGGGCGTCATAACTGGCCGCTGGGTTTCATGGGGCGAAAAACACTCCTGAGCGCGAGATAACCCGCAAAACGTCAGCAGGTCGGCTATCTCATCCTGCGGTGCCGTAACCAATTGCGAGTAATGCAAATGATGCAGTCGGTCGGGAAACAGCGCTGACCAATGGCGCATCAACATCAAATAACCCCGCCAGTAGAACACCAAGCCCTCGAGGCTATTGCTGTATTCCCGGCCTTCAGGAAAGAAGTGTCGATATTGGGACACGATGTTATCGAGCGGATCACGGATCACGTGCACAAATCGTGCGTTGGGCAATATTTTCAAAATTAACGGCACGTGCAAAAAGTTCTCGGGGGTCTTATCGAGAAAATATGTGCCGCCCTTCTCGCAGTAGGGCAATACGATATCCAGATACTGCTGCTGATAGGTCGCCCAACGGCTCCCATCGTTTGACTGGAGCGCCGCCGTGTAGCCGCCGTCGCGTTGCAAGTCGGCGCCGCGGTGCCCCATGAACGACAGCTCATCCGTGGCATCGACCTCGGGATGGGACGCCAGAATCTGCTCTACCAAAGTCGTGCCTGACCTCGGCTGCCCAATGATAAAAATTGGATTGGCGCTTTGGGCTACCTGCGATTCGAGGGCAAACGGCTCTACCGTCAGGAGCTCGTCGATAAACGCGCGGTAAGCCTCGCCCTGGAACGGCCGCGCCGCAGCAATCAGGTCATTACCCGCTTTCAAATGCGCGAAAGCCATGTCGGGCATGCCCGCCTGGTGCCAGATCTCCGCCCGTGTCATATGCAACAAGCCCAAATAACCATCCTGTTCGTCGCCATTGATGAGGCTATCCAATCGCGCGGCGTCAGCGGCAGAGAATTGCGCGGTTTTCAGACCGGCCAAGCTCCACCACCCAGTGGCACTGTGGCGTCGGTCGGGCTTTTGGGTCAGCGCCCGGTAAGCAAATTCCGCGGCGGCATGCTGACCCAGCGCTTTATGGGCGTGGCCCGCCAGCAAGCTCGCCCGCGGATACGAGTCAGCGTCAATAGCGTCGACTGCCTCAAGCGCCGCCTGAGGCCGCCCTGCTGATAAGGCCTTAAAGCCTTCAGTGATCGATTGCTCAGCATCCATTGCCATTACTCGAGTGACCACTCCTCGGCTGCATCCGCGCTCAGGTGCTGACCAAAAAATTGCTCGACGCGCTCAAAAAGCTCGACGGTATTCTCGGGCGTGTAGAAGCCGTGTTCTTCTTTATCCTTGACCAACCACTCGTAGGACTTGCCGGCCTCATCCAGGGCATCGCGCATGACCTCGGCGTGTTCGAACGCGGCCCGGAAATCGTCCTTGCCGTGCACAATAAACAGCGGCAGGTTCAATTCATCCGCTCGCCGCGCCGGGCTCTGCGCCTCACGCTGCTCAGGGTCGCTGGGTAGCGTGGTATCCAGATAGGCGCCGCCCCAACGCGTCGTCTTGATGTCGCCCGAGGTATAGAGCAGGTCGAGGTCATAGACACCTACGTAGCCAATGGCCGCCCGGTAAAGACCCGGCGCGACAAGCGGTGCCTGAAACGCCGAGTACCCACCGAAACTCGCGCCATAAATACCAATCCGTGCTGGGTCGGCAACGCCATCTGCGATCGCCCACCGGGTGCCGTCGATAATGTCCTGTTGTGTCACACGACCCCACTCGCCATAACCCGCCTCCATAAAGGCGTCGCCAAAACCGGTTGAACCGCGAAAATTAACCTGTAAAACGGCGTAGCCCCGGGTCGCCATGGATTGCACGTAGCTGTTGTAGCCCCAGCGGTCGCGCGCATGTGGCCCACCGTGGGGGTGCACAATCATGGGAAACGGCGCCTCACCGACTGGCGGCGTAGTGAGATAGCCATGAATCATCTGTCCATCGCGCGCAGGAAAGCTGATGCCATCGGTTTGGGCCAGTAATGTGCCCTCTACTTCCGGGAACCGGTGCATGAGAAAGCGCAGCGATCCCGTCTCGAGGCTGAACAGGTAAAAGCTGGGCGGATCATTGGGTGCCGATAAGGAGATGACGAACTGCTTGTTGTCATCTGTCTTGGAGACTAGCGACACATTGTGGCTGGGGAAATTGCTCTGTAACGCCAGCCTCACTTTCGTCAGTGGGTGGTCCGTCTCCAGTGGCACAAACTCGCGGTAATGGCGGTTAATTTGGACCCCATACACCTCATAGTCGTCGTCGGTATACGCCCACTCGACATCCGTATCCGCTGCGGCATATACCTGCTCCACCTTCCCAGAAGCCGGGTCAAAGTGATACAGCCCCTTGATGCGTTGATCGCCAGCATACGAGCCGATGACTCGCAAAACATCGCTATCGGGCACGAACCCTACCACCTGCGCGCGATCGCCAAAGGGCATCTCCAGATCCTGCCAGTCCCGTGATCCGCGGGGCCGGAAAGAGAAAACCTGCTGGTTGTCATCATCGATACCCTGAACAAAACGCGGTGCGATCTCCTCGTCATGCACAAAGCCGGCACCGCGCAGGCTGGATCGCGCTTCACGGCTGATTCGGCCGCTATATATATTGATCTTTAGCGCCTCCGGAATGCCGTCTTTGACCCCGAAAGGGAAACTCTGAATCAAGATATGGCGGTCATCAATTTTCGCCAACAAGTCGCCGTAAGCTCTGGCGGGCTCATCCGCGTTGAGACCGTAAAGATATTTGGGCGCACTTCCGTCAGCATTGACCGCGTAGATCTCGCCAAACGAACCGGGCGCCTCGCGACCGAATCGCTTCCGGACAATCGTGAGCACCAGGCGATCGTTGTTCACCCAGGCGAAACCGCCCACCTCGGCGTCGTAAAAACCGGATACTTTGATGACTTCAAGACTCTCTGTTTTGAGAATCGCCAACGCACGCCGCTCCTCGTGGATTACATCGACGGCGAGATAACGTCCATCCGGAGAGATTTGCGCTTGAGTAAACTCGGCTTTCGCAGCGAGTTGCTCATAGGTTGGCACGGTAGGTGAATCCTCTGCCCACACGGAGAGCGGAATACAGCACAGGGCGATGAGCCCCAGCAGCCATGTTCTCGGTGCAAATAAGCGGAGACGTTGCGTGTCGTTGAGCGCGAGCATAAGGACCCCCGGTGGTGCATGAGACTCGGGCTCATGCACAAATAACTCATGATCAATAACCATGCGGAATCTGGACCTCCTTTTCAAGGTGATAAGCCGGCACTTCGACGGACTGATGGCGCGTCCCACCGTAAACCCGACGTACGCGAATCCACGGAGCGGCGCAGCGTTTCATAGCGCTGGCATCTCCAGACCGACCACCGTAATCTCTCCACAGTCGAACCGGAGTCAAGGGAAAGCCACGTGGGTCAGGACGAATTGAAACAACAAGTGGCTGGGGCTGCTATCGAGCGCGTATCCCGTCATCCCGACGATCAGTTAGTGCTCGGTATCGGAACGGGCAGCACCGCCGAGTGGTTCATCAAAGGCCTGGAGCGGCTGCGCCATCGAATCGATGTCACGGTATCCAGCTCAGAACGCTCAGCAGCACTGCTCCATGACATGGGCTTCACCGTGCGCGATCTCAATGCCGTGCCACGCGTCGACTTGTACGTCGATGGCGCGGATGAGGCCAACGACCGACTCCAACTCATTAAGGGCGGCGGCGCGGCACTCACCCGAGAAAAAATCATTGCGGCTGCATCTGAGCGTTTTATTTGCATCGCCGATGAAAGCAAAAGCGTCGAGGTGCTCGGCGCCTTCCCGCTCCCCGTAGAGGTCGTTCCCATGGCGCGAAGCTTCGTTGCGAGGGAGCTGGCCAAGCTGGGCGGGCAACCGGTGTGGCGCGAGAACGTCGTGACGGATAACGGCAACGTGATTCTCGACGTCCACGGTCTGGAGATCCACGACCCTCTCGAGACTGAGCGGCAGATCAATGACATGACGGGCGTGGTGTGCAACGGACTCTTTGCCATGCGACCCGCCGACGAACTGCTTCTCGGCACGCCTGACGGCGTGATGAGCGTCAGCGCCTAATCCATCAAATTATTTTGATGTAAAGGGCGCGCGCTGGTAGGCTTCGCCGCCATGGCCGCATCTGCCCACATTGTTGACCTCGTTCCGGCAGGATCCGGAGCGCCACTGGCTACCCTGTTGAAGGCGGCCAGTGACGAGCTCCGCCTGCATATTCTGCGAGTGCTGGCTCAGGACTCTTTCAGCGTCTCGGAGCTCTGCACCATTTTCGAGCTGCGTCAGAGCGCACTGAGCCACCACCTGAAGATTCTCATTGACGCAGGGCTTCTGAGTCGCCGTAAGGAAGGCACCGCCATTTTTTATCGCCGCGCGCTGGCCGAGGGGCCTTTGCAAGAGTTGCAGGAGCAGATCCTGCGGCACATCGATGACACACCCATCACCCGGAGTAACAGCCGTGGGATCGAGCGGGTGCAGCGGCAACGCGAAGACAACTCCATCGCCTTTTTCAAAGGCAATGCCGATCGGTTCAGAGAACAGCAGGAACTGATCGCTCCGTGGGCGGATTACAGCGAGATAACGCTACAACTGCTCGACAGGCTGGAGCAGGACGCTTTTGAATCCATCGTCGAGGTGGGTGTCGGTGAAGGGTGGCTGCTGCCTGATCTTGCAAAGCGCGCGCGCAGCGTCACAGCGCTGGACCTATCACAGGACATGCTGCGCCTGGCGAAACAACATGCCAACCACCTGCCCAACGTCGCATTTGTTCAGGGCAGTACCGACGTGCTGGTGCAGCGCGACCACCAGGCCGACGCTATCGTCGCCAACATGGTGCTTCACCATACCCCCGAGCCTAAAAAAGTGCTGGCAGAAGCCGCCTGCCTGTTGAAGCCAGGGGGTCACTTTATCGTCAGCGAGCTCTGTGCCCACGATCAGGCTTGGGCGCGCGAACACTGCGGCGACCTGTGGCTAGGCTTTACGCCCGAGCAACTGGACATCTGGGCGGGGCAGGCAAGGCTCTCATTAAACGCCAGTGTTTTTCTGGCGCAACGCAATGGCTTTCAAATACAAGTGCAGCACTTCCAACGCTGCTGACCAGATTCAGGAATCCTTACCATGAGCGACTATTCTCTTTTTACTTCTGAGTCGGTGTCTGAGGGACACCCCGACAAAATGTCGGATCAAATTTCAGACACGATTCTCGATACCTATTTGGTAAAAGACCCCGATGCACGCGTCGCGGTGGAGACGCTGGTCAAAACCGGCATGGTCGTCGTCGCAGGTGAAGTCACGACCTCCAGCACCGTGACAACAGGCGAGCTCGAGGAAGTCATTCGGCAGACGGTGCTGGATATTGGCTTTGACTCATCTGAAGTCTGTTTTGACGGCAATACCTGCGCCGTGATCAACGCCATCGGTCAGCAATCAGCAGATATTGCTCTCGGCACCCACGAGGCCGATGAAGCCAATCAGGGCGCAGGGGATCAAGGACTTATGTTTGGTTTTGCCTCGGATGAGACCGACGTACTCATGCCTGCGCCTATCCATTACTCCCATCGTCTGGTCGAGAAACAGGCCGAACTGCGCAAGTCGGGGGCGTTCCCCTGGCTGCGGCCCGACGCGAAAAGTCAGATCACGATGCGCTATGGCAGCGACGGCAAGCCCGAGCGAGTCGAGGCGGTGGTGCTGTCCACTCAGCACAGCCCTGATATTTCGCAAGCAGACCTGCGCGAGGCGGTCCGGAAGGAGATTATCGAGCCCACACTGCCGGCGGAATGGCTCCATGCCGATACGCTTTTCCACATCAACCCGACAGGCAACTTCGTGATTGGCGGGCCGCAGGGCGACTGTGGCCTGACCGGCCGGAAGATCATTGTCGACACCTACGGCGGCATGGCGCGCCATGGTGGTGGCGCGTTCTCGGGCAAGGACCCCTCCAAGGTAGATCGCTCCGCCGCCTACGCCGGACGCTATGTCGCCAAGAACATCGTCGCAGCGGGCCTTGCACGGCGCTGTGAGGTCCAGGTGTCTTACGCGATCGGCGTCGCAGAACCCACGTCGATTTCCGTCAACACTTTCGGTACGGCGGCGCTTACTGATGACGCCATCGTGGCATTAATCCGGGAACACTTTGATCTGCGTCCCAAAGGCCTTATCAATATGCTCGATCTGAAGCGCCCGATCTATCGTACTACCGCCGCTTATGGACATTTCGGTCGCTCCGGCGACAGCTTCACCTGGGAACGCACCGACAAAGCTGACGCCCTCCGCGCAGCCGCCGGGCTCTAACCCTTCGACCCCACGAGAGAGGACACTATGAACACTGCCGTTGAGCAAAGCGTTTTCGCCGACTACAAGGTCGCGGACATTCACCTAGCTGATTGGGGCCGACGAGAGCTGGAAGTCGCCGAGAGCGAGATGCCTGCACTGATTGCGTTACGCGAGCATTATCGCGACGCGCAACCCCTGGCGGGCGCCAAGATTCTGGGTTGCATCCACATGACGATTCAAACCGGCGTGCTGATTGAGACTCTGGTCGCGCTCGGCGCCGAAGTCAGATGGTCCTCCTGCAATATTTTCTCCACGCAGGATCACGCGGCGGCCGCGATCGCCGCGGCAGGCATCCCGGTTTTTGCCTGGAAAGGCGAAACCGAGGAAGAGTATGAGTGGTGTATCGAGCAGACCATCCTCGAGGACGGCAAACCCTGGGACGCCAATATGGTGCTCGACGATGGCGGAGACCTGACGGCGATGCTGCATGAGCAGTATCCCGAGATGCTCGAGCGCATCCACGGCATTACGGAAGAGACGACCACGGGCGTCCATAGACTTTACGAGATGCTGGCCAACGGCGAGCTGAAGGTGCCCGCCATCAATGTGAATGACGCGGTCACCAAATCCAAAAATGACAACAAATATGGCTGCCGCCACAGCCTAAACGACGCGATCAAGCGTGGCCTCGATCACCTGTTGGCTGGCAAGCGCGCGTTGGTCATTGGTTACGGCGACGTCGGCAAAGGCTCAGCACAGTCGCTGCGCCAGGAAGGCATGATCGTGCGCGTAACCGAGTGCGACCCGATCTGTGCCATGCAGGCCTGTATGGACGGATTCGAAGTCGTATCACCCTTTGTTGACGGTAGCGACGACGGTTCTGACAGTTGCATCAACACCGATCTGCTCAGCACCACAGATATGCTGGTAACGGCAACGGGTAACTACAACGTCTGCACTGCCGCCATGCTGCGCGCCCTGAAGTCGGGCGCAGTCGTCTGCAATATTGGTCACTTCGATAACGAAATTGACACCGCCTACATGCGCGACGTGTGGCAGTGGGAAGAGATCAAGCCTCAGGTGCACAAGGTCGTCCGCAACGCCGACGACAACGACCACCTGCTTCTGCTCTCGGAGGGCCGCTTGGTCAATCTGGGCAATGCGACCGGACACCCTTCACGCATTATGGATGGATCATTCGCGAACCAGGTACTTGCGCAAATCCACTTATACGAGAAGCGCTTTGCAGATCTGTCGGGTGATGCACGCCAAGGAGCCATCGCAGTAGAAGTACTCCCCAAGCACCTTGATGAGCAGGTCGCGAGTTACATGGTGAAAGGCTTTGGTGGTGTCATGACCAAGCTGACCTCGAAGCAGGCTGACTATATTGGCGTGGGCGTTGAAGGCCCCTTCAAGACGGACAGCTACAAGTACTGATCTCGCAGCTACGTCGCGAACCCTTGCCAAGCGGCACACCCCGTGCCGCTTAGGTCTTCTCTCCTAAAAGTCGTACACTCCGGACTCTTCCGGAGGCGATGCAGTGCGAACCACGCGACTCTATACCGACCAATCGCTTGAAGCAGGCGCACAGGTTGTGCTCCATGGCAATGCCGCGCAGCACCTGGGCCGCGTGTTACGTGCGCGGGTTGGGGAGGCAGTCGCACTTTTCAACGGTGATGGGCGAGAGTTCGCTGCAACCATTACCGCGTCCAGTAAACGAGAGGTACAGCTCACGCTGGGTGAGGCGACCTTGCCAGCTACAGAATCCGCCGTGCATACCCTGCTGGGTCTTTGTCTCAGCAAGGGAGACCGCTTTGACTGGGCGGTCCAAAAAGCCACTGAGCTAGGCGTCGGTTCAATTGTTCCGCTCTACAGCGAGCGGGTTGATTTCTCGATCCCGGAAGACAGGCTGTCAAAGCGCATTCATCACTGGCAGCACGTGGCCATCAGTGCCGCGGAGCAATGTGGGCGCGTAAAGATCCCCCCCGTGATCGCACCGATGCCGCTGATGGATTGGGTCGCAGACGTATCGGCGGACGAGAAGTGGGTGCTGCACTGCGCGGACGGCGGGGATTGCACAGTTGCATCACAAAAAGCGGAAGTGCCGGGAAGCGCTGCGCTGCTGATCGGTCCTGAGGGCGGGCTCACGGAGGGTGAGGTAAGCGCCGCGACGGGACAGGGCTTTACCCCGCTACAGCTGGGACCGAGAGTGCTCCGCACCGAGACGGCACCGGTTGTTGCGCTCACCGCGCTATCGATGCAGTGGCGCGAATTACTGGGCTAACGCCCTCAGGAAAGCCCAAACACCCGTTTGGCGTTGTCCTCGAGAAATCGCTGTCGCACCGTGTCATCCAGCCCCAACGCATCCAAGCCGGCCAGCGCCTTGGCCGGAGTGATCATCGGGTAGTTACTACCGAACAGTACTTTTTGACTGCCGTGATGCCGCATGAACTCGACCAGCTGTGGCGGATAACGGTCGGCCGTGTAGGCTGAGGTGTCGATGAAGACGTTCGGATGCTTCGTCGCGACCGCAATCGCCTCATCCGTCCAGGGATAGCCAATGTGTCCCCCAACAACCACCAGATCCGGAAAATCGAGGGCCACCTGATCAAGGTAAATGGGTCGACCCACTTCCGATGGCATCAGCGGACCGGTGTGGCCAATCTGGGTGCAAAACGGCACACCCAGCTCGAAGCATGCGGCATAGACGGGATAAAACAGACGATCGGTCGGCGGGACTGACCAAAGCCACGGCAGCACCCGAATGGCCTTGAATCCCAGATCGTTGATGCAACGCCGAATTTCACGCATCGCCTCTATGGGCCGGCTGATATCAACTGAACCCACGCCAACTAGACGACCCCCTGACTCTTCGACAAAGGATGCGACCTCATCATTGGAGATCATCACATTGTGTGGCGCGTACCAAGCGGAAGTCAGCGCATGGGAAATACCTGCCTCATCGAGTACCGCAACCGTATCGGCGACGTCCGGGGTCGCAGTGAGTTCTGAGCGCGTCCAGCGGCGCAAAGAGTCGAATATCGGGTCAGCAGAGTGTCGTGCTGTGGGGTGCTGCATCCAAGCGTCAATCATGGTGTGCTCCTCCATTTGCTGGGCTTGTTCCGTCCGCTGCCGCTACCTCGGTGGGGGCGTTGTTATGACCCTCGCGCGCACGCACCCATTCCAGCCAGACCGCAGCGGCATTAAGAAAATGGCTGGTGCGCGGCGAATGCAAAATCTCAAAGGCGTGCTGCGCTCCGGGCAATTCCGCGTAAACCAGCGGGTGGCGCGTCAGCGGGCTGAACTCAGCAACAAACCGTCGCACCTCTTCCACCCAAACCAGCGAATCATGGGTTCCCTGCACGATACAAAAAGGCGGCGCTGCGGCGGCTACGCCCTCTCGGTGAATCCACGCAGAGGGGGAGCCGTCCTCAAACACGTGCGGCACCGCATCACGCGTCTGTTGAACAATGCGTCGGGTAATAAAGCTGTCCATCCGATCCTGCTGCCGGATCCCATGGCGATTCGTTAGGTCGACGACCGGATACATGGCGAGCACCCCCTGCACCGTTGTATCGACACCTTCAAAACCCTCTTGCCAATCCGCGTGCCCCGGAGTCAAACCGGCCAGCAACGACAAATGCCCTCCGGCTGAGCCACCTGTTACGACGATGAAGTCTGGGTCCCCGCCATGCTCGGCAATGTTCTGCTTCACCCAAGCGATCGCTTTTTTGACATCAATAATCTGGGCGGGATACGCATCACGGGGAGCCAGTCGATAATTGATCGACACACCCACCCAGCCCATCTCGACCATTCGGTGCAACAATGGCTGCGCCTGTTCTGATTTGTGACCCATCATCCAGGCACCACCGTGCACCTGCAGTAAAACCGGGCGTCGCGTGCCCTGCTTCACCGGCAAGTAAATATCAAGGAGGCCACGCTTACCCGCCGTGGTATAGGAGATGTTGCGCACGTAACGCACGCCCGGCCGCCGAAAACGAAAGGGCCACAACCACTCACGGCTATGAATATGCTGTTGTAACTTTTCCCGGCGAGCGGGCGGTATCGCCGCCAAATAATCGCGACCCAAGGCCATCGTGAGCGCACGGCTGAATGCTGCGCCTGCGTCAAATCCGTCGCGCAGAGCGATCCCCAACAACAGCCAGGCCCCAATAAAGAGCGACAAGCCCAGGGCGAAGCCCGCAGTATCGACACCCAATGTTGCGATCCACAGAGCGATGAACACCAGCTGTGCACCGATCAAACCGACTGCCAGCTCACCATTGACCATGCCTACACCAAACCAGATCCACACCGCCCAGCCGATCGACCGCACCTGCAGAACAGCCATCACTGCCCCAAGGGCACTGAGTGCGGCGACAAGAACAAATAAATAGTCCATGGAGGCGTCCTGTAGGCTCCAAATTACCCAGCTTTTACAGCGGGCAGAGCTTGCGGGGATTTGCCCATGATCGCAAGATGTCCTGCCCAGTACTCAGAGAACCACGGCATGAGCCTCAAGATTGGCGTTGTCATGGACCCTATTCAGTCCATTTACTACCAAAAAGACACGACACTGGCGCTGCTGTGGGCCGCTCAGGACCGGGGCGCGACACTTTTTTACATTGAGCCCGACGGACTGTTCCTCAAAGGCGAAGTAGCGATGGGACGCGGCCAGCCATTAACCGTATTCCGCGACCCTGCGCGATGGTGCGAGCTCGGTGATGAAGCTGACTTATCGCTGGCAGATCTCGATATTGTTCTGATGCGAAAAGATCCGCCGTTTGACATGGAATACATCTACGCCACCTATCTGCTTGAACGCGCCGAGCGACAGGGCACACTGATCGTTAATCGCTGTCAGAGCCTGCGAGACTGCAACGAGAAGCTGTTTGCCACTGAGTTCCCACAGTGCTGCCCGCCATTACTGGTCAGTCGTCATCCGTCGCAGTTAAAAGCCTTTCATCGCGAACACCGGGATGTCATTTTCAAACCCCTTAATGGGATGGGTGGTAGCGCGATCTTCAGGGCGCGAGAGGACGACCCCAATCTGAGCGTCATCCTTGAGACGCTGACTCTGAGAGGGCAGCAGACGATCATGGCACAGCAGTATCTGCCGGAAATCAGTGAGGGCGATAAGCGCATCCTTATGATCAACGGTGAGGCGGTCCCGTACTGCTTGGCGAGAGTCCCCCTTGCGGGCGAGAGCCGCGGTAATCTTGCAGCCGGGGGATCTGGCAGAGTGCAACCGCTGACGGAGCGAGATCAGTGGATTGCGTCACAGGTCGGACCCACACTCAAAGCGCGCGGTCTGTACTTTGTGGGGCTGGATGTCATCGGCAGTTACCTCACCGAAATCAATGTCACCAGCCCAACCTGTCTGCGTGAAATAGAGGCTGAAACGGGTCTCGACATCGCCGGTCAGCTGCTCGATGCACTGCCGTTAGGGGAGTCAGCCCGCTGAATAGCCACGGACCTATCACGTTGCCCGCGATCTGGGCAGGGATGCGACCGGCGTTGCTGCTGTCGGTTGGTATTCACCTCGTCGTCATTTTTGGTTTTTTGATTTCACCCGCATCTGAATCAGCGTTAAACGTCGCCAATCGCGCTGTTACGGTGTTACTCAGTGAGAGCGCCTCTGCGCAAAAAGAGGCCGTGGCAGAGGCAGCCGACAACCAACAAGGTCTGCTTAGCGGGCCCGATTTCATGGTGACGCCCGCCACCACAGCAGCAGCTGACAGTACGGCGGATTCAAATGAGGTGCCTCTAAAAACCTCTCACCTGACGATGACGTCAGCGCAAGCATCCCTGAGCAGCCCACCGGTCGCCGCACGCGCAGCCGCACACGCTGACTACCTGCGGCAATGGCAGACGCGCATAGAGCGTTTTGGCAATAACTACTACCGAGGGCTGGCACAGCGCTATGGGGATGGCGATGTTCGCCTTCGGGTGACGGTGAGCGCTGACGGCTCACTCCGCTACATTACTTTGCTCTCGAGCTCTGGCATCGCGGCGCTGGATCAGGCCGCTATCGACACTGTTCAGCGATTATCGCCGTTTACACCTTTCCCTGAGGCACTGGCCACTGAAATATCAGAACTTGAGATCATAAGAACCTGGCAGTTTCGCCGCTGATTCCAGCTATGACCTCGTTTATCCCATCTTCCATGACCTCCCCGACTTCGCTTCGTGACCACTTTTTAATTGCCACACCGGTCATCGACAGCGGCTTCTTTAACCGGTCGCTGACATACATCTGTGAACACACTGAGGAAGGCGCCATGGGTATCGTCGTGAACCAGTTCCTCGGAATAGAACTGTCGGACATGTTGGAACACCTCGAGATCGAACCTGTTACGTGCGCTGACATGCCCGTTCTGGCAGGGGGACCTGTGGCGACTGACCATGGCTTTGTACTGCATGGCGGCCCGGCAGAATGGGAGGGCAGTCAGGCGGTAACACCTGAAGTGTGCGTCACCGGGTCGAGGGATATCTTGCAGGCGATCGCGTCGAGCGCAGGGCCACAGGATTATCTGGTCGCACTGGGCTACGCCGGTTGGTCAGCAGGACAGCTGGAAGCAGAAATGGCTGAGAACAGCTGGCTGACCGTACCCGCAGATCACCGCATCCTCTTTCACTATGAGGCCGCTGATCGGTTGGCAGCGGCAGGCCAGACGCTGGGTATCGATATCGATCTGCTCAGCGCGGACGCGGGGCACGCATAATGGCCGCGCGCCACGAGACAGTGATGGCACTCGACTTCGGTTTGCGCAATATTGGCATTGCCATTGGCAATACGCTGTCTGGAACCGCGCAACCCTTGGCGATCATTGGCGCGCGGGACGGTGTGCCCGACTGGGCCGCGTTCTCCCAGCTTCTGGATGAGTGGCGGCCGCAGCGCATTCTGGTTGGGCTGCCGCTCAATATGGACGGTACACAAAGTGAGCTGGCGCAGCGCGCTGAAAAGTTCTCGAGACAAATCGAAGGCCGATTTGGTCACACCGTGACGCTGGTGGACGAACGCCTGTCGAGCCGTGAAGCAAAAAATAATGCGCTAGCCGATGGCCACAACGGAGATTTCAGCGCTGAACCGATTGATCACCACGCAGCCGCAATCATCCTCACCACCTGGCTCAACGATCAATAATCATCAGACGGTGATGCTATCGGGCTGCCTCGCTTTCTCCCGGGCCGCCTCGACCGAAATGGTGCGCTTCTCTACCAAACCCTGCAGGCACTGATCCATCGTCTGCATACCGATTGCCTGGCCGGTTTGTATGGCGGAATACATTTGCGCCACCTTGTCCTCACGAATCAGGTTTCTGATGGCGGAGGTGCCACGCATAATTTCATGGGCCGCCACGCGGCCCCCGCTCTTTCGTTTGAGCAAGGTCTGGGAGATCACAGCTTGCAACGATTCGGAGAGCATTGATCGCACCATCGCTTTCTCGGCCGCCGGGAAGACGTCAATGACCCGATCAATCGTCTTGGCCGCTGAGGTCGTATGCAGCGTCCCGAAAACCAGGTGTCCGGTCTCTGCGGCGGTCAAGGCCAGCCGTATGGTTTCCAGGTCCCGCATCTCGCCCACCAAAATGATGTCGGGGTCTTCGCGCAATGCCGAGCGCAACGCTTCCGAAAAGCCCAGCGTGTCACGATGCACCTCACGCTGGTTGACCAGACACCGTTTGCTCTCGTGAACAAATTCAATGGGATCCTCAATGGTGAGGATATGGTCATAGCGGTGGTCGTTGATGTAATCGATCATGGCCGCCAGAGTGGTTGATTTTCCGGACCCGGTCGGGCCGGTAACCAGCACTAACCCACGAGGCAGCATCGAGATGTCGCGGAACACCTGTCCCATGCCGAGGGTTTCCATCGACAGCACCTCAGAAGGAATCGTCCTGAAGACCGCACCGGCGCCACGATTCTGATTAAAGGCATTGGCGCGAAACCGCGCTAAGCCCGGCACATCGAATGAGAAATCGGTCTCGAGGCACTCCTCAAAATCTTTTCGCTGCCGGTCAGTCATGATGTCGTAGATCAGCGCTTGCACTGCGGCATGATCCTGAGAGGGCACATTGACTCTCCGCACATCACCATCCACCCGAATCATGGGTGGTAGGCCTGCGGACAAATGAAGATCTGACGCGCCCTGATCGGCGCTAAAAGCGAGTAGTTCAGTGATATCCATTTCACATCTCTCCGGATGTCGAGCTAACACATGCGGAATCACTTTCCTTATGATGCCATCATGATCTCGACCGACGTCCAGCTTAACATATCAGCGGTAGGCCGCCGCATTCGCGCTGCGGAAGACGCGGCGGGGCGCCCTACAGGCTCCGTGAGCCTGCTGGCAGTCAGTAAAACCAAGCCACCTGACCTGGTACGTGAAGCCTATAACTCAGGGTTGACCGCGTTTGGCGAAAATTACGCACAGGAAATGGCGGAGAAAGCGCGCGACCTCGCAGATCTGCCGCTGAGCTGGCACTTCATTGGGCCCATACAGAGCAACAAAACAACCATCATTGCCGAGGTCAGTGACTGGGTTCACAGCGTTGACCGGCTCAAGATCGCCCGCCGATTGAGCGAACAAAGGCCGCCGGAAAAAGGGCCGTTAAACATTTTGCTACAGGTCAAGACATCGGACGAAGACAGTAAATCGGGGGTCTTGCCCGAGGCGTTACCCGAACTGATCGGGGCCATTGCAGAGTTGCCGCACCTGATGCTGCGCGGCCTCATGACCATTCCCGCACCCACGCGCGACACCATGCTGCAGCGACAGCCCTTCCGGGTGTTGCGTGAAACGCTCCTGCCCCTGCAGCAAGCACAGCCGGGGCTGGATACCCTCTCCATGGGCATGTCGGGCGATCTGGAGGCTGCCATCACGGAAGGCGCGACTCTGGTGAGAGTCGGCACAGATATCTTTGGCGCACGGTATAATTAAGTCAACTTAACGGACACTCTGCCATCTCATGTCGCCCCAGATAGCCTTTCTCGGCGCCGGTAACATGGCCAGCGCCATGATCAACGGCCTCATTACCGAGGGGTTTTCGCCTGCCGGACTGAAAGCGAGCGATCCCAGCGAAGCAGCACTGTCCCAGCTCAGAAACTTGGGTTTGACAGCGGTCAGCACGTCACCGGAGGGCATCTTCGAGGGCGCAGATCTCGTGGTGGCGGCCGTCAAGCCACAAATCATCCCCGCCGCGCTGTCAACGATCAGCGGCCAGTTAGGCCCTGGCACAGCGCTGCTATCGATCGCGGCAGGATTACCCACCGCGTCTTTGCAAGCTTATGCTGGACCGGACGTGCCCATCATCCGCTGCATGCCAAACACTCCAGCCATGATTGGGCTCGGCGCGAGCGCCCTCTTCGCAGCAGAAACCGTTAACGAAGCCCACCGTGCGCTGGCAGAACAAGTCACCAGTGCTGCAGGGACGACCGTTTGGGTTGAGGATGAGGCGTTGCTCGATGTTGTCACAGCGGTCTCGGGGAGCGGCCCTGCTTACTTCTTCGCATTAATCGAAGCGATCGCAGAAACCGGCACTGAGTTGGGCCTGAACGCAGACGTTGCGATGGCGCTCACCCTCCAGACCGCACTGGGCGCTGCTGCGCTGGCGCTCAAGTCGGACGAGGGTGTGGCCAAACTGCGAGAGAATGTGACCAGCCCGGGTGGCACAACCGAAGAGGCGCTGCGCTCACTGCAAACCCATGACTTTAACAACGTGGTGAAAGAAGCTGTGAAACAGTGTGCGGCCAGGGCCACGGCATTGGGCGAGGAGTTTGGCTAGTGGGCGCAGGCACTGAGATATCGCTCTACCTCATCCGTAACATCGGCGCCTTGCTGCTGCTGGTCATTGTACTGCGTGGCGTTATGCACGCCTCGCGAGTCAATTTTTATAACCCGATCTCTCAGCTCATCGTTCGTGTAACCAACCCCCTTCTAACGCCTTTGCGGGGCGCGCTCCCCGCCGCCGGGCGCATCGACTGGGCGGCAGTCGTTTTAGCCATCGTGATTCAGGCGCTCATTTTGGCCGGCATTGCGTGGCTCGCCGGTGATCAATGGAGCGTTCCAGGCTTACCCACGCTGCTGGCATGGGGCGCGGTGGGTGTCATGGGACTGTTAGTGAATCTGTACTTCTTCATTATTGTCGCCATGATCATCGTCAGCTGGGTCGCGGCCGGGAGTCGGCATCCGGCCATCGAGTTGATCTGGCAGATATCTGAGCCGGTTATGGCACCTTGCCGCGCGCTGCTACCCAATATGGGCGGCCTTGATCTGTCACCGATCCTGTTATTTTTCAGCATCCAAATCGTGCAAATCGGTTTGCGGCATCTGGCCTTTAGTTTGGGTCTGCCGCCCGGATTGGTTTTCGGGCTTTAGTGTATGACCACTCCGTCATCTGAAATGAGCGTTGGCCTGGTCGAGCCCCAGGTCGCGCGCTTCGACTCGCCCTTTACCTTCGCCAATGGCGCAGTGCTTGAAAGCCACGAGCTGGTATACGAGACCTATGGTGAGCTCAATAGTGCTGGCGATAACGCTGTATTGATCTGTCACGCACTGTCGGGATCACATCACGCAGCGGGCTTTCACTCCGCTGACGATCGCCGACCGGGCTGGTGGGATTTGGCGATAGGCCCGGGGAAACCGATCGACACCAATCGGCTGTTTGTGGTCTGCTCAAATAACCTCGGCTGTTGCGATGGCTCATCAGGCCCCAACACCATCAACCCCGCTACCAACCAACCATGGGGTGGTCAATTTCCTCAGCCTCAAGTCAGTGACTGGGTTCGAAGCCAAAAACAACTGGCCGAGTATCTCGGCATCAGTCGGTGGGCTGCGGTCATGGGCGGTAGCCTCGGCGGCATGCAGGCGCTGCGTTGGGCCGTGGATTTTCCAGACTGGGTAGAGCATTGCGTCGCGTTGGCGGCGGCGCCCGGCTTGACTGCACAGAATATTGCCTTCAACGAAATAGCACGGCACGCGATCTTGTCAGATCCAGACTGGTCTGAGGGCGACTACCTTGCGCAAGGTAAGCTACCCACCAGAGGCGTTGCGCTGGCGCGAATGGTGGGCCACCTCACCTACATGTCAGCCGATGGCATGAGTGACCGCTTTGGGAGAGAGCTACGAGAAGGAAGCTTTGCACCGGGCGATAACAATGAGTGGGTGTTTCAGGTTGAAAGCTATCTCCGTCACCAGGGTGCGCGCTTCTCTACTCAGTTTGACGCTAATACCTACGTGTTGATGACGCGTGCGCTCGACTTGTTTGACCTCGCTTCGGACCATGAAGGCGACTTGATTTCGGCGCTCTCGCAAGCGCAGGCATCCTTTCTCGTCGCGTCGTTCAGT
This sequence comes from Halieaceae bacterium, assembly GCA_002721785.1. GTDB lineage: Bacteria > Pseudomonadota > Gammaproteobacteria > Pseudomonadales > Halieaceae > Luminiphilus. The sequence goes on along the minus strand of PBLO01000007.1, from coordinate 27,140 downwards.
TCCGACTGGCGTTTCCCGCCGCAGCGCTCTGTCGAGATTCGTGATGCCTTGATGGCCGCAGGCAAATCAGTGACCTACGCAAATATCGAGACAGATAACGGTCACGACGGCTTCCTGTTGCCCAACGCGACCTATGAAGCGTTGTTGTCTCAGTGGATGCATCGGGTAGGCCCGTCGTGAGTCGGCTAGATCTCAAAACCGTATTGGACTGGGTCCCCACAGGCAGTCGAGTCTTGGACCTCGGCTGTGGAGACGGCACGTTTCTAGCGCGCCTCAGAGACGAACGCGGCGCCATCGGCGTAGGCGTCGATATAGACCCTGACAATCTGGTCGCCGCAGCGGGTAAAGGGCTGGATGTTATTCAAGAAGATATCAATGACGGCCTGCACTGCTTCACGACCAACCGGTTTGATGTCGTGGTCCTGGCCCATGCGCTTCAAGAGCTCACCCATCCACACATTGCCTTGCAACGTATGGTCGATATCGCCGATGAGGCGATTGTGTCGTTCCCAAATTTCGGCCACTGGTCATGCCGATTACATCTGGGAATCAAAGGTAAAATGCCCATGTCGCGCGCCATGCCGCTCCATTGGTATGACACGCCCAATATCCACTTTTGCACCGTCAGGGATTTTGAAGCGCTGTGCTCAGCATTAGATATCGACATCATCGAGAGAGCGACCATCGCAGGCGCTGCCCAGCATCTCCTGGGAAAATGGCATCCCAATCTATTCGCCACAAGCGCCATTTATCGTATTCGTCGCTCGGGCGGTTAATCGCCGGGGTACTACTGGGTCTCACTGTGAGCACCACTGCGCTTGCGCAGCAATCGACACGCTTCGGCCAATACGAGCTCCATCACAGCATCGTCTACACCACCTTCCTCTCACCAGAGGTGGCTGCGGAATATGGCATTGCCCGCGGCGCTGACAAAGCCATCCTGACCCTGTCTGTTCGAGACGTGGATTCAGGAGAGATCGCTGGCCGACCCATGACCATAGACGGGCGCACCTGGGATTTAATCACCGGTGGCGACATGGACATCAAAGAGATTCGCGAAGGCCGCGCGACTTACTACATCATCCCTTTTGAATTTCTCGATCGGGAATACCGTTTCTTCGAGTTCAACTTCCAACCAGAGGGGGCAGAGGCACCCTTCGAGCACAAGATGAAAGTGCAACTCTGGCGGCAGGGCTAGCGCGTGACATCCCTCGATAAACCACAGCTGGTGATCGCCAGCCATAACCAAGGGAAGATCAAAGAGTTTCATGAAGTATTGGGCGAACGCTGGCAGATCAGGCCTCAGGCAGATCTCGGTGTCTCGGAAGTCGCGGAGACGGGACTGACTTTTATCGAGAACGCGCTGATTAAGGCGCGACACGCCTGCACCGCAACGGGCTGTGCCGCACTGGCCGACGATTCGGGACTGGTGGTGCCCGTGCTCGGCGGCGACCCCGGACTACGCTCTGCCCGATACTCCGGTGAGGGTGATCTCCGCAATAATGCACTGCTTCTTGAGAATATGACTCAGTATTCAGGCGATCAACGAGCCGGGTTTTATATCGCGGTAGTGGTTTTTCTGCGCCACGCCGACGACCCGACGCCCATCATCGCTGAAGGGCGCTGGTATGGCCGCATCGCTGAGGCACCGCGTGGCGAGGGCGGCTTTGGTTACGACCCACTCTTCATTCCGGAAGGCTCCCGACGGCACGCCGCCGAGCTCACGGCGGAAGAGAAGAACCGAGTCAGCCATCGCGCCAAAGCCGTTCACAGCCTGATTAAACAGCTGCAAATATGATGTCTGTAGCGACAATTCCGCTGTCGCTTTACATTCATCTGCCCTGGTGTGCACTCAAGTGCCCATACTGTGACTTCAATAGCCATGAGAGTTTCTCACCCGAGTTGCAGCAACCCTACGTCGACGCCTTACTCGCCGACCTGTCCAGCCAAACGAACGAGTTGTCCGATAGGACAGTTGGATCCATTTTTATCGGTGGTGGCACACCAAGTCTGTTTGAAGGCCAGTGGATCGCGCGGCTGTTAGATGGTATTCGGGGACAGCTCAAGATTGCTGATGACGCCGAAATCACGCTCGAGACGAACCCGGGCAGCGCGGAGCGAGAGCGCTTTGCAGCTTATCGCGCAGCCGGTGTAAACCGGCTGAGTATTGGCGTACAAACGTTTCAGGATGCCCTGTTGCAGGCTCTGGGCCGTATCCACCACGGAGACGACGCTCGACGCGCGCTCGACATGGCAGCACATGCCGGCTTCGATCGTTGGAATATTGACCTGATGCACGGACTGCCGGGCCAGACCGCCGAGTTGGCGCAGGCCGATCTGGAGGATGCGATCGCGCTCAGCGCAGGCCACATATCGTGGTATCAGTTGACCATTGAGCGGAATACCCGATTTTGGTCAACACCCCCCACCCTGCCGAATGACAACGCCTTGGAACGCATTCAAGAAGTTGGAGAGGCCGTCCTGCGGGACGCAGGCTTCGAGCAATATGAGGTATCAGCTTACAGCCTCAGGTCACAGGCAAGTCACCACAATCTCAACTACTGGCAATTCGGTGACTACGTGGGCATCGGTGCAGGCGCGCATGGCAAACTCACCCACGCCGCCGGTCAGGTCACTCGCACACAACGCACCCGGTCCCCCGCAGATTACCTGTCGCAGCTTCAGTCCAGCCACATCTCGCCGCCGCAGCAGACGACTGTCGCCACGGCGTCACTCTCTGGCGAGTTTGCGATGAATGCGTTGCGTCTCAGGTCGGGCGTGCCACTGAGTTACTTCCCTGATCGCACAGGTTTAGCGGTAGAAAAGTTGCTGACCAATGCCTCGGAGGCTATCGAAAGAGGCTGGCTGATGGACCCGGGAAATGGCCGTTTCGCCACCTCCGCACTGGGGTATCGTTTCTTGGACAGCGTGGTCGCGACGTTTATCTAAGGCGCTCGCCTGAGATACACGAGATCCTGAACTCGGTGACCCAGCCGTTCACCCCGTGCTTCAAATTTTGTGAGCGGACGGTAATCAGGTCGAGGCACGGCGGTGCGCGGCGTGCCCGATGCATTGACGAGAGCCGGCTCCGCTTCCAACACATCGAACATGTGCTCGGCATAGGGCTCCCAGTCAGTGGCAAGGTGTAAATAGCCAGCGGGTTTAAGGCGTAGCGTTAATTCGCGGACCCAATCTGGCTGAATCAAGCGGCGCTTGTGATGCCGCTTTTTATGCCACGGGTCTGGAAAAAAGATATGGACCGCATCCAGAGAGTCAGGAGCCAGACAGTCTGCGAATACCTCAACGGCGTCCTCCGCATACACCCGAACGTTTTGTATATTTTCGGTCAGTAGTTGAGATAACAATCGCCCAACTCCCGGACGGTGCACCTCTACGCCGATGAAGTGCGTCGCGGGATCTGCCTGCGCCATGTGTATGAGGCTGTCGCCCATGCCAAAGCCAATCTCTACGACGCGACGTGCAGGCTCACCGAACTGCGCATCCCAATCCAGCATGCCGTTTTCAACAGACAAGCCAAAAGCGGGAAAGCCCTCATCCCAGCCACGCTGTTGACCTGGCGTCATACGGCCGGCCCGCATCACAAAACTACGGATGCGAGAACTTACTGGGGTATCTGCCAGGCCCACGGTCGGTACAAGAAGTGAGTAATCGCTCAGGGAGGAGCGTAAAGCTCAGGCCACTATTGCCGCGCGCATTTTCTTCAGCGCGTTAGCTTCGAGCTGACGGATGCGCTCAGCGGAGACCTGATACTCTTCGGCCAGCTCGTGCAGCGTTGACTTGTTATCCAGCAACCAGCGCCGCTCTAAAATATCGCGACTGCGGTCATCAAGGTCGGCCAATGCCATCTGTAACTTCGCCGCACTGTCCTTGGCAAAATCCTCAGCTTCAACCAACTGCCCGGGATCCATTTGACCATCGGTCAAAAAATGCTGGGGGGCCTGCCAACTCTCTTCGTCATCGCTGTCGACTGGCGCATCGAAAGCCACATCGCGCCCCGACAATCGTCCTTCCATGCGGGTCACTTCGCTTTCGTCAACGCCCAAGTCGGCGGCAATGGCGCGGGCTTCTTCAGCAGACAGCCAGCCGAGGGATTTTTTCTGGCTACGCAGGTTAAAGAAAAGCTTGCGCTGCGCTTTGGTCGTAGCCACTTTCACGATGCGCCAATTTCGCAGAATGTACTCGTGCATCTCGGCTTTGATCCAGTGCACGGCAAATGACACCAACCGCACGCCTTTATTGGGGTCGAAGCGCTTCACCGCCTTCATCAGGCCTACGTTGCCCTCCTGAATGAGGTCAGCTTCGGCCAACCCGTAACCGGAATAACTCCGCGCAATATGGACAACAAACCTGAGGTGGGCGAGCACCAGCTCACGGGCCGAATCAACGCATTCGTCGTAATACAGCCGCTCAGCGAGCTCGCGCTCACGCTCTGCAGACAGCACCGCAATACCACCCACCGCCTGAATGTAGGCAGACAGGTTGGCGCCGGGTGCCATGTTCAGCACCGCGCTATTGGGAATAGCGACTGCTTGCTGTGTCTGTGTCATGTTTCTAGCCTCCAAAAGGCCAAACCGCCACATATTTTAGCACTCTCCCATACAGAGTGCTAAACCCAGAAAATTACCGTTTTACAGTGGCTTATCAGATCTCCAGCGATCTGAGATAGCGCCGCAGCGCGATCAGCGCAGCCAACCAACCCAAGCAAACCCCAATGGCGAGCAGACAGGCCGAATAGAATGCACCGGGGCCTCGGAGGGGGCTGGCCATATCGTAGAGCGCGAGTAAGGCGTCGACGGGCTGTGCCAACCAGGCACTGAAAAGCCATACACACAGCGACGCCAGCACACCACCACCGGCGCCGAAATACACGCCGGTATACAGAAACGGTCGACGAATAAACGCGGCGGAGCCGCCCATGACACTAACCACCTCAATCTCCTCTCTGCGCGCATCGATGACCAGATGCATGGTAGTGATGAGCGCCAAAACCGCCCCCAAGACCATGGCACTGCCTATAGCCGTCACCCAACGCCACCCGGCCAGCAGGGCTTCTTGCAGTCGCGCCATCCAGCGCGTGTCCTGAATCACGCGCTCAACCTCGCTCAATTGCGCTAAACGCCCGACCAGAGCCGTTGCCGCCGTCTTATTCAAATCCGGTGCCGGTTCAACCAGAAGCGTGTGGGGAAGCGGATTGTTCTCGAGCGACATTAAAACGCTGGAGAGTCCGGTTTGTTCGGCAAATTCCATCAACGCCTGCTCACGGGGTATCAGGCTCACCTGCGACACCTCTGGCCACGCGCCCACGCGCTGCTCGACAAGCCGTGCCGCCGCCAAGTCGGCTTTTGAACGCAGCATCACTGACAGTTGCGCACCTCGCGTCAAATCCGGTGCAACACGTCCCAGATTATCGAGCGTCAGTAAAAATGTGCTGGGCAAAGCCAGTGATATCGCCACCACTAGCCAGATCAGCAGGGTAGAGAATGGCCGCGCCATCAGTTTCTCCCAACTACTGACAGCAGCGACTCGATGCTGGGCACGCCATGCCGTTACGGTGCTCCATCTCTCTGCCGAAGGCCGACTAACCGCCACTAGCCGGACTCCTGGCCTGCAAGGCTGCCTGCACTGAGGGTCAGGATGCGGTGGCGCAGTCGAGAGATGAGAGGCAGATCGTGCGTGGCAACCAGCACCGTGACACCAACTTGGTTGAACGCTTCGAACAGCGACATGATCTCGCTGGACAGCGCGGGGTCGAGATTGCCTGTGGGCTCGTCAGCGATCAGAAACTCCGGTTTGGCGACCACCGCTCTGGCAATACCCACACGCTGTAGCTCCCCGCCCGACAGACTGGCTGGGTTCGCTCGCTCAAGGGCTAACAGACCGACCTTGTCCAACGCCGCCCGCACCCGACGCTGTGATTCCCGGGGGGCATAGCCGGCCATGGCCAACGGCAAAGCCACATTGTCGTGGACGCTTCGATCAAAGAGTAATCGATGGTCCTGGAACACCACACCGAAGCGTCGGCGGTATTGCGGTACTGATCCTGTCCCAATTTTTGCGGTGCTCTCACCACACACACGGATGTCACCGCCCGAGGGTCGGTCCAGTAACAGCAACAGACGAAGCAGGGTGCTCTTACCCGCGCCAGAGTGGCCGGTCAGGAATGCCATCTCACCCTGATCGATGGTCAAACTCAGGTACCGGAGCGCATGGATGTCTCCAAAGCGGCGGCTGACCCGATCAAATTCGATCAACTGGTAGGAACCTCAGCGCTCATCAAACAACGCGTCAACAAAGTCACGGGCAACAAAATCGCGCAAATCTTCTGGCTGCTCCCCGACACCAATGAACCGTATGGGGCGTTTTAACTTGTGGGCGATGGCAAACAATACGCCCCCTCGCGCAGTGCCATCGAGCTTTGTCACAGCCACGCCCGTCACGCCCACTGCCTGATCAAACTCTATGGCCTGAGAGACAGCGTTCTGACCGGTTCCCGCATCTAGCACCAAGAGCGTTTCATGAGGGACCGTCTCATCTTGCTTTCGCATCACACGCACCACCTTGGTGAGCTCGTCCATTAAGTGGGATTTGTTCTGCAGTCGCCCTGCTGTATCAGCAATCAATATGTCGGCATTGCGTGCCTGAGCGGCCGCAAGGGCGTCGTACAACACTGACGCGCTATCCGCGCCGGTGTGCTGGGCAATAACAGGGACATCATGGCGCTCCCCCCATGCCTGAAGCTGCTCCACCGCCGCGGCGCGAAACGTATCGCCCGCCGCGAGCATGACACTCAACCCTTGCTGTTTGTAGCGGTGCGCCAGCTTGCCAATCGTGGTGGTTTTTCCTGCTCCATTGACTCCAACCACTAAAATAACGAAGGGCCGACGCTGGGAGATGTCCAGAGACTGCTCCTGATCCATCAGCAATTCCGTGAGGGTCTCTTTAAGCGCTGACATCACGGTTTCCTCAGCACTCAGAGATTTTCGGTCCAGCCGCTGACGGAGCGACTCCAGCACACGATCCGTTGCCTCAAGCCCCAGATCCGCCATGATCAACTGCTCTTCAAGGGCCTCCAGCAAAGCAGGGTCCAGCTGTTTTTTGCCGAGCACGAGCGAAGCCAGCCCCTCAGTTAACTGATCACGGCTGCGACTTAATCCCGTTCGAAGACGCCCGAAAACCCCGGCGGTTGCCTCGGCGGGTTGAGGTTCGGCAGTCGAGCCGGATGCGGGTGCTGCGGCAGTGTCTACCCCGGCATTTGGCTCAGCGGCAGCCGCATCGGTATCGGTAGAGGCGTCGCTATCAGCTGACTCCGCGCGCGCGCTATTCTCAGGCTTGGGCCGACGTTTGAATAACTTCATGATCTGTTTGACTCAGTTGGGGGCATCAGGTCCACTGCATACGCCGACCTGAGGCTCTTACGGAAAGAGTCTAGCACCCGCTTCAAGGTAACAGTATGAAACACCGAGGCGCACCGCCAAAAGACAAGCCGTCACAACTGCGCATCATCGGTGGCACCTGGCGCGGGCGAAAGCTGAGCTTTCTTGCCCGGCCCGGCCTGCGGCCAACAAGTGACCGGGTCAGGGAGACACTCTTCAACTGGCTTGCACCAGCGATTACCGGAGCCAACTGTCTGGATCTCTTCGCGGGATCCGGTGCTTTGGGTTTGGAGGCCTTATCTCGCGGGGCGGACCAGTGCGACTTCATAGAGTCGGACGCACTGGCAGCCAAATCAATCCAAAACAATTTGCGCAAGCTGGAAGAGGCCTCGCCTCGCGGACGCGTCGATATAGTCGATGCGCAGACTGTCATTCGCTCAGCGCAACGGCCCTGGGATATCGTGTTCGTCGATCCGCCATTTGACGACGGCATCGGCACGGCGATTCTTGAGGGCCTCGCCACACACAGCTGTCTGCATGATGACAGCTGGGTCTACTTTGAGACGCGATCGTCGGACCCTGAACCGGTGCCTGAGAGCCTTTATGCAGTGCATAGGGAAAAGACCGCCGGAGATGTGCTGTATCGGCTATTAACGCCGACTTCCTCGCCCTAGGCGGGTCGTTTGTCGGCTCAAGCGGACTTGTGTAGGCTAAATCCGCTATCTGGAGGAAAAGCGCCATGTTGACCCATACCGTGGTGTACCCGGGAACTTTTGATCCCATTACCAACGGCCATATTGATTTGGTTGAGCGCGCTGCGAAGCTATTCGAGCGCGTGATAGTGGCCGTAGCGACGAGTGAAAAAAAAGCGCCTCTTTTCGATCTTGATACCCGTGTCAGACTGGCGCAAACGGCACTGCAGCACGTGCCGGCCGCTGAGGTCGTGCCATTTCACGGATTGCTAATCGACTTTGTCACCGCGCAAGATTCGCACTGCGTGCTGCGTGGGCTCAGAGCGGTGGCAGACTTCGAGTACGAGTTTCAGTTAGCCAATATGAATCGCGCGATGAACCCGGAGTTCGAAAGTGTATTTCTTACACCCAGCGCCGAGCTCTCCTACATCTCTTCTTCACTTGTCCGGGAGATCGCGGGCCTGGGCGGCAATGTCGACGGTTTTGTGCCAGAGCCGGTAGCAGCGGCTCTGGAAGAAAAATTCACCCGCTCCTGAGCCGGTAGAGAACGGCCGGGCAGTCTGGCGACCGACTATGCCCAGCTCGGGCGACCGTCAGCGTTTCATCGCTGGCAGCTGGGGCAGAAAACCGTACTGCGCCCCCCCTGACGGATTTCTTTCAGCGTCGCTTTGCACGCTCTGCAGGGCTGCCCCTGACGCCCATAGACCCTGAGCTGTTGGGCAAAGTATCCGGGGGAGCCGTCACCGCCAACAAAATCCCGCAACGTCGTACCCCCTTGCTCTATCGCATCGCCGAGGACCGTTTTGATGGTCTGCGCCAGAGCCTCGTAACGGGCGAGCGCTACCCGACCCGCGGCGCGAGCCGGATGAATCCCGGCCATAAAGAGCGCCTCATTCGCGTAAATGTTGCCCACACCCACAACGATTTTGCCATCCATCACAAATTGCTTGACCGGGATACGTCGTCCACGTGAGCGCTGATACAAATGGGCACCGTCAAATATGTCTGCCAGAGGCTCGGGACCCAGGTGGTCCAGCAACGGATGCTCCGGCTGCTCTAGCCAATGAAAGCTGCCAAACCGGCGCGGGTCGTGATAGCGAAGGCAGTTGCCGTCATCGAGGACCAGGTCAATATGATCGTGAAATAGTGGCGGGGTGTCGGCGGGCATGATGCGCAAACTCCCCGACATGCCCAGATGGATCATCAAAATCCCGCGGTCAGTCTCAAGCAGTAGGTACTTGGCGCGGCGATTCACTGCCTTGAAACGCGCACCCGCCAACGTGTGTTCGAGTCTGGCCGGCACCGGCCAACGCAGCCGCGCCTCACGCACAAGGACGCCTTGCACGGTTCGACTGAGAATATGGGGCGCTATACCACGACAGGTCGTTTCGACTTCGGGAAGTTCAGGCATGTTTGATCACGTGTAAAAAGCGTCTGTCATCCGCGACCGACGCAACTGATATACCACCTATACAGCGGTGGCGGCGCAGGCTGTAGAGATCATAAACAAAAACCCCGGCAAGAGGCCGGGGTTTTTGTTGGGTAAGCGCTAAACCTATTTGATTTTGGCTTCTTTGTAGATCACGTGCTTGCGCGCAACGGGATCATACTTCTTCATTTCTAGCTTGTCGGGCATGGTCCGCTTGTTCTTGTCTGTGGTGTAGAAGTGGCCGGTACCCGCCGTTGAATTCATTCTGATCTTTTCACGCATGATTCAATCCTTACACTTTCTCGCCGCGGGCACGCAAATCCTCAAGGACCGCTTCAATACCGCGCTTATCAATAATTCGCATGCCTTTGGAAGATACCCGAAGAGAAACAAAACGCTTCTCTGACTCTACCCAGAAACGGTGGTTATGTAAGTTAGGCAAAAACCGCCGCTTAGTTCGGTTTTTGGCGTGCGAAACGTTATTTCCGGTGACGGGTCGCTTACCCGTTACCTGACAGACACGTGACATGGTGTTACCCGTCGAGATCTCCAAGGGGCGCGTTTTATACCAGAGGGGCCTTGGGGGCGCAAGCAAGCCCGGCGGGCTGTCACACCAAGTGTGCAAAAACCCCTGCAAATGCTAGGGTGCGATCGTTTTCCGTGAGGTGAAGAGCGCAAATGGGCCATTTGAACCAACGCCGCATTCTGCTCGCCATATCAGGTGGCATTGCTGCCTATAAAGGGGCAGAGCTGGTGCGGCTGCTCAAAAAACACGGCGCTATCGTTAAGGTCATCCTGTCTCGCGGCGCTACCGAGTTCATCACACCCCTCACTATGCAGGCGCTGTCGGGCGAGCCCACTCATACCGAGCTGCTCGATGAAACGGCTGAAGCGGGTATGGGACACATCGAACTCGCCCGGTGGGCAGACCTGATGATTATTGCGCCTGCAACAGCCGACGTGATCGCCCGCCTCGCTCAGGGCCGAGCTGACGACTTGCTGACCACTGTAGCCCTGGCAACGCCGGCTCCTGTGGCTGTGGCGCCCGCGATGAATCAGCAAATGTGGGCGCACGCGGCCACTCAGGACAATATCCAGCAGCTCGTGTCACGCGGCATACAGCTCATTGGACCCGACGCCGGGGAGCAAGCCTGCGGAGATGTCGGCCCCGGCAGACTGCTAGAACCAGACAGCATCATCATGGCGCTCAATACGCGATACGAAACCCGACTTCTGGAAGGGAAGCGCGTCGTCATTACCGCGGGCCCGACACGGGAAGCCATCGATCCCGTCCGCTATCTCAGCAACCACAGCTCGGGGAAAATGGGCTATGCATTGGCATCTGCTTGTGCCGCTGCCGGTGCGAACGTGGAGCTCATATCGGGTCCCGTGACGCTCGAGGCGCCAGACCGCGTGGTACTGCATTCCGTGACCTCAGCCGAGGAGATGTGTGAAGCGGCGCTGGCACTTGCAGAGGGTGCGGACATATTTATCGGGGCCGCGGCGGTTGCCGATTATCGGCCAGCTGTAATGGCCAATGAAAAGCTGAAGAAGCACGGGGACGGGCTCGAGCTCAGACTGATTGAGAACCCCGACATCATTGCTCGCGTCGCGCAGTCGCCCGGCCGGCCCACCCTGCTGGCGGGCTTTGCTGCGGAGACCCATGACTTGCTCGAGCATGCGCGCGAAAAACGCATCCGGAAAGGACTAGACATGATTATCGCGAACGATGTTATGGCGCCTGAGACGACGTTTGGATCCGACCAAAACGCCGTGTATCTGATCACTGACTTGGGAGAAGCACCGCTCGCCTTGGCCAGCAAGCGTGTGATTGCGGAGCAAATTGTCGCCGCACTCGCGGCTCAGCTCGTCGCCTAACCGCATGCCACCGCTATAGGCCACACGACTGCGCTGCGGCATTCTCACATTGCCTTTAACGCCTTGCCGCATCATGCTCCTGCGTCTGTTTTAGACCGGGACAAGCAGCTATGTCGCTGAATCAAGGGGAAGCTGGAGATTTCGCTCGCATCCTGACCGAGTCGTTACCCTATATCCAGCGCTTCACAGGGAAGACCTTTGTCATCAAATTTGGTGGCAACGCCATGACCGATGCGGCGCTGCAGGAGAGCTTTGCGCGCGACGTCGTGCTGATGAAACTGGTCGGCATGAATCCGATCGTCGTGCACGGAGGTGGCCCGCAGATTGGCCAGTTGCTGGAACGTCTCAACATCCAGACGGAATTCGTCGATGGTATGCGGGTCACCGATGAGCACACCATGGACGTGGTGGAAATGGTGTTAGGCGCTTCCGTGAATAAAGAGATCGTCGATAGCATCCACCGCAATGGCGGGCGGGCGATTGGTATCACTGGCAAGGACGGGCAGCTAATTCAGGCAAAAAAACTGTCCGGTAATTGGGGGGCAGACGGCCAAAAAGACATTGGCCAAGTCGGCGAAGTCGCCAGCATCGACACTGACATTCTCTCCATGTTGAGCGGCAGCGATTACATTCCTGTCATTGCACCGGTCGCAGGCAGTGATACCGGGCAAACCTACAACATTAATGCGGACCTGGTTGCCGGGAAATTGGCAGAGGTGCTACAGGCTGAAAAACTCATGTTGCTGACCAATGTGCCGGGCTTGTTAGACGCTGAGGGAGAGATTCTGACTGGCCTCCATACCGCCGAGGTGCAGGATCTCATCCAAGCCGGCGTCATACACGGCGGCATGCTCCCCAAAATCCAGTGCGCTCTGGACGCCGTGCAGAGTGGCGTAACCAGCGCGCATATCATTGACGGGCGCGTTGCGCATGCAGCCTTGCTGGAGATCTTTTCCGACGAGGGCATTGGCACGCTCATCAGCAACCGCGGCAGCTGACCGGGCCGGGCGGACACTCACCGGCCCCGCCGATTTGCTTACCGAGGCCTGGCTGATTAGCATCGGGTGACATATCAGCCGAGCGACATCGGATGCCAGAGCGTGCCGAATCAACAGCGGTTCACCGAAAGCAGCAGATTCTTGAAGCGCTGGCCGGAATGCTCGAGGAAGCGCCGGATACCCGAATCACGACCGCCAAACTGGCGATGGCAGTCGGCGTCTCAGAAGCCGCGCTCTATCGCCACTTCCCCTCCAAAGCGAAAATGTTCGAGGCCCTCATTGCCTTCGCCGAGGACGCACTCTTCACACGCATCGGCAGGCTCACTGAGGAACACACTGGGGCACTAACGCAGTGTCAGGGGTTTCTGCGGCTCTATATCGATTTCTGTGAGCGCAACCCCGGGATTACTCGACTACTTACTGAGCGAGCCCTCACCGGAGAATCGAACAAGCTACATCAGCAAGTCGCGCAGCTTTATGAGCGTCTCGAAACCCAGCTCCGACAAACCCTCCGCGAAGCTGAATTGCGGGAGCAACTGAGAACGCGGATTCCGGTCGCCACGGCGGCCAATCTGTTGATGGCTGCGGCCGAAGGTCGCGTGCACCAGTACTGCCGCAGCGATTTCAGGCGCTTGCCGTCGGAGGGCTGGACAGAGCAGTGGAGCGTGTTGATTGCGGAACTGATGAGACCCGTCGCATCGCCCGAAAACTAGCGACCGATTACGACAGACTGATCAGGGCGTGGTATCCGGTACGCTCAACTGCTGGCGCAATGCCACTATGTCTTCCAGCTCCACAAATTGTTCCATATCGCGTGCGTAAGCAGCTTCAAGGGCTGCAGACTGATGACGTCTCCCTGCAACGGCCACATCCAGACTCTTCAATTCCGCTTTGAGCGCAGCGATCGTTTCCTCTTCGTAATGATCAGCGGGATCCGCCACTGCTAGCCTGCCTGCAAGGGCGGTCTCCTGCGTCGCGAGTTGGTCAGACAGTGTCGCGCGCTGGCGATTGAGGATGGCAATACGAATCTCCAACTCGCGCAATGATCGGTCGCGGGCAGCCTCAATGTCATAAACCCGCTGTAACGGCGGAGCAAAAAAGTGTCACGCTCTAACTGCGCTGCCTCGGCGGCGGCTTCGGCGATCTGCAACCGCGTGCGAGCCGCTTCCTGCTCGAGTTCAGTCTCGGTTTTGGCAGGCTGAACGACGCGGACAAATTGTCCCATCTCATTCAGCACCTCATAACCATTGGTGACATAGGCGGCCGGAATCGCCCAGTCCACCACCGTAACGCCGCGTTCATCTTGATAGCGATAGAGCTCCGCACCCAGGCTACTGACGGACAACCCGATCAGCGCTAAACCCAATGTGGCCAGCCGGCCGTTACGCCACGCCATAGAGTTCGCGGTATTGCTCGAGCGCATCCAGATGGGGCGCCATATCGGGAGCCCCTCTTACCCAGGCAATAATGTCATGCAGCGTCACCACGCTGATCACGTGTAACCCCCAGTCCTGTTCTACCTGCTGCACGGCAGATAGCTCGCCAGCGCCCCGCTCACAGCGATCCAAACCTATCACCACGCCTGCACCCCGTGCCTCGGCCTGCTCGAGAATACCCATAGACTCACGGATCGCCGTGCCTGCAGTCATCACATCGTCGACCACGACCACGTCGCCAGACAGGGAGGCACCAACGATACTGCCACCCTCACCATGGGTTTTGGCCTCTTTGCGATTGAACGCAAACGGGACGTCCTGACCGTGGTGGTCGGCAAGTGACATGGCGGTACTCGCGACTAATGGAATGCCTTTGTACGCCGGCCCGAAGAGCATGTCGAAGGCCAAATCCGCGTCATGCAGCGCGGCCGCATAGCATCTCCCCAGACGCGCCAGCGCCGACCCCGTAGAGAATTTGCCCGCATTGAAAAAATAAGGACTAATGCGCCCCGACTTCAGCTCGAATTCACCGAATTGCAGGACATGGCAATCCAGCGCGAGCTCAATAAAGTCCTGTTGATATGCCAGTAACGTATTGTCCACACCTCACTCCTTGGCGTTGATGAGTCGCCGTACCTGCGACTAACGGGCCCGAATACAAGTCAGACCGCAGTCTGGGTCCGTCCTTTCGCCGTATGATATGAAATCACAGCAAGTAGGACTAGCAATGAGGGTCATTAGCCTCGTTACAGAGGGGCTCGAGCGGGCAGCCGAGGTGGGCGGTCTGGAGTGGCTTTTTGCTCAGGATGCGGACATCATTTGTTTGCAAGATACTCGCTGTGCGGAGCACACGCTTCGGGATAACCGCTTCTTCCCCGACGACTATCACCCCTACTTTCTGGATCATTACGAAGATCCGCGGCTAAACGGCGTCGCCATCTACTGCAAGCAGCTACCCAAAGCCATTATCTGGGGTCTGGGCTTTGACGAATTCGACTCGCAGGGCCTTTACATTCAGGCAGATTACAACGACGTCAGCATTGGCTCAGTGTTAGTGCCAAGCGGTGCAGGCGGTCCGGGCGCGATGGCAGAGAAAATGGCATTCCTGTCACAGCTTAGCAGCCACCTAGAAAAGGTTCGCAATAAACGTCGCGGGTACATCCTCTGCGGCGGTTGGGAACTCATGGCACATCATGCGGACGCCGAGGATGCGGGGAACAGCACTGCTCTACCAGGCCTCACTGCATCCGAGCGAGGATGGCTCCTGGATTTATTCAGTAGTGGCTACGCCGACGCCTATTCGGAGGCTGACCCCGAGCCGGGCGCTTACACCTGGTGGCCTGACGGCGACGACGCCGGGGGGCTGCGCACCGATACACACATTATCTCGGAGCTACTGGTCGGCCAGGTCGAGCGGGCTCATATCTATGACGAAAAAGCCTTCTCCCACCACGCACCGGTGATAATCGACTACGACCTGACGCTTTAACCTTCGCCAAGCGCCGCGCGCTGCGCAGCGGTAATCGCCTCACTGGCACCGGACGCGAGGGCCAATAGCTCGCTCAGTTCGTCACGGCTAAAGGTCGCACCCTCTGCGGTGCCCTGCACCTCGATCAACCCACCATGCTCAGTCATGACAACATTCATGTCACTGTCGGCAGTGGAGTCTTCTGCGTAATCGAGATCGGCGACGGGGACACCTTGCCAGATGCCGACTGATACAGCGGAGATCAGATGCTTGAGGGGATCTGCGCCCAGCTCTCCCTTACGCTGAAGCGTGTTCAGCGCATCCACCACGGCCACGCAGGCGCCCGAAATCGAAGCGGTGCGAGTGCCGCCATCAGCTTGAATCACATCGCAATCAACCGTCAGCGTGCGCTCCCCGAGCAGACTGAGGTCCAAGGCCGCACGGAGAGAGCGCCCAATGAGGCGCTGTATTTCCACCGTCCTGCCACTTTGCTTGCCGCGCGCCGCTTCACGGTCCATGCGCGACCCGGTTGATCGGGGCAACATTCCATATTCCGCTGTAAGCCAACCCTCACCCTTTCCCCGCAAGAAGCCGGGCACGCCCGCGCTGATACTGGCGGTACAGATCACCTTGGTTCCGCCGAAAGACACCAACACCGATCCTTCGGCATGACAGGTATAACCGCGCTCAAAATGGATCGGCCGCATGTCCTGCGGGAGTCGGCCACTCGGCCGGCTGGGCGTCTGGTTCATGGTGTTTCTCCTACTGACAGCACAGTCAGCTCTGACCACTACTGGTACAATCAGCGTCGTTCTTTAGCAGGGAATGATCGTGACTCAGAGCATGACGGGGTTTGCCCGCGGGAGTGTAACAACAGGGGCTATTTCGGTCACGGTCGAGTGCCGCTCGGTGAATAACCGCTTCCTCGACCTGCACTTTCGCATGCCTGATGCCCTGCGAAGCATTGAAAATGGGCTCCGCGAGAAAGCCTCGGCATACTGTTCCCGGGGAAAACTTGAGTTCACCATCCGCGCCTCGGACACGGGCGAGAACACGACCGCCGCAATCGACTCGGAACGCTTGTTAGCTTTGCAGAGCGCGCTGGCCAGCATTGCAGAAAACTTCCCCGAGGCGGCCCAGCCGGACCAGTTGGCACTGCTGATGGCCCCCGGTGTGTTGATCGAGCGAGAGCAGGACGTGGCGGCACTGCAGGCTGCGACGCTCGAAGCGGCAGACGCCTGCCTGGCCGAGCTGCGCCAGCAACGATCTCAGGAGGGCGAGAAGCTGGCGGCGATGATCCGTCAACGGGCAGAGACAATGAGAGTACAGTTGCGCGCTCTGCGGGATCGGTTACCAGAACTTCAGGGGGCATATCGGGCGCGGTTGATGGAGCGTTTCACAGCGATCGACATTGACGCCGACCCGATCAGGCTGGAAGAGGAAGTAGTGTACGTGCTGCAGCGCGCTGACGTGGAAGAAGAGATGGACCGCCTCGATGCGCATCTCGACGCCATCGAGACCGCGCTCACTAATGACGGGCCCTGCGGACGCCGACTGGATTTTCTGATGCAGGAACTCAATCGCGAAGCCAATACACTGGGCTCGAAATCGACGGCGCTGAGTACCACTAACACATCGGTCGACTTTAAAGTACTGATCGAACAAATGCGCGAACAAATCCAGAACATTGAATAGGTAGCATGTGAGCCCGTCTCGAGGACAACTACTGATCATTTCGGCCCCCAGCGGTGCCGGAAAAACGTCTCTGATTAAAGCCTTGGTTGAACAGGAGCCTCGGGTTGAGGTGTCGGTGTCGCATACCACCCGCCCGCAGCGCCCGGGCGAGACCGAAGGGGTGAATTACTTTTTTATCTCGACCGACACTTTCAATGAAATGCGTGAGGCGGGCGCGTTTTTCGAATCGGCTGAAGTGTTCGGGCATTTCTATGGCACCAGCCTGACGCAGCTTGAGTCACGACTTGCAGATGGGGCCGATGTGATCTTAGAAATCGACTGGCAAGGCGCCCAGCAAGTGAGGGATCTTCTGCCCGACAGTGCCTGGCTGTTTATCTTGCCTCCCTCTATTGAGGCGCTGAAAACGCGTCTGCAAGGCCGGGGACAGGACAATGCTGACACCATTGATGTGAGGATGCGGGCAGCGCGAGACGAAATGTCACACTGGGACGAAGCGGATTACCTCATTATCAACGACGATTTTGGTGCCGCACTCGAGGAGTTGAGGGCGTTAGTCCGCTCACTGCGCCTGCGAACCAATCAGCAGCAGTCCGCCTTACATGACCTGATTGAACATCTGCTCGGCTGATCAGACCGTACACAATGGCGAAACCGGCTTATTTACGGTGTCCTCGCGGAAAACGCGGGGCGACTGGGGTATACTGCGCGGCCGCCTGAGAGTGCGGTTGTTTAAGAGGAGACTATACGGTCATGGCAAGAATCACTGTTGAAGATTGTCTGGATAACGTCGATAACCGATTCGAGTTAGTGATGTTGGCCGCGAAACGTGCCCGACAGATGGCGATTGGCGGAAAAGATCCGCTCGTGGAAGACGATTCTGATAAGGCCACTGTGATTGCGTTGCGAGAGATTGCAGAGGGATTAATTACTCCCGAAGTGCTGGCGCGCGAAAGCGAAATCGAAGCAGAAGAAGAGTTAGCGGCCAGCTTCGAGACACCTCTCCTCTGATAAACGAGCCCGCTGGCGGTGGTGGCAACAACACTCCAAGCGCTGAGCGGGTCCTTCCCCGGCATTTCCTCTCGTCGGGAATCTGGTACCTCTAAGGCTCCGCGCCCTGGGCAATTTTCCAATAGCTCGCTGGCGTCGTTCGAGCAGTTAATTGCCGATTACCTGCCGATGGATCAGGCGCAGCAGGTGCGTCGCGCCTACTACTACTCTGAGCAAGCACACTACGGCCAAACTCGCCGCAGCGGCGAACCTTACGTGACACACCCGTTGGCCGTTGCCAGCATCCTCGCGCGCATGCACATGGACGCCCAGAGCCTCATGGCGGCGCTTCTACACGACGTCATCGAAGATACCGGCGTCAATAAGGAAGACATTGGCGCGCAGTTTGGCGAGGAAGTTGCAGAACTGGTCGATGGCGTCAGCAAGCTTACCCATGTGGAGTTTGACTCTGTCGAGCTCAGACAGGCGGAAAATTTTCAGAAAATGACGCTCGCCATGGCAAGGGATATTCGCGTCATTCTCGTCAAACTCGCTGACCGACTGCACAACATGCGCACGCTGGGCGTTTTAAACCGCGAAAAAATAAAACGGATTGCGGGTGAAACGCTGGATATTTACGCACCCATCGCCATGCGACTGGGCATGAATGAAGTGCGCATGGAATTTGAAGACCTGGGCCTAAAGGCCTTGTATCCGATGCGCGCAAGGCGCCTCGAGGCAGCCCGGCGAGCCGCCAGCGGCAACCGAAAGCAGTTGATCGATCAGATCCGCACCCAGCTTAGCCAGACGCTTAACCGTGAAGGTCTAACCGCGACAGTGGTGGGCAGAGAAAAGCACCTGTTCAGCATCTACAACAAGATGAAGGCGAAGAAAAAATCCTTTTCGGAGGTCATGGATATCTTCGCCTTCCGGCTGCTGGTGGACTCTGTTGACGACTGTTACCGCGCACTAGGCATGGTGCACAGCCTTTACAAGCCGGTGCCCGGAGAATTCAAAGATTACATTGCCATCCCAAAGGCAAACGGCTACCAATCCTTACATACCGTGCTGAAAGGCATGCACGGCGTCCCCATCGAAATCCAGATTCGAACGCACGAAATGGAAGATATGGCCAATAACGGCATCGCCGCGCATTGGCTTTACAAGAGTGAGGAGACCGGGACCAGTATCCCGCACACGCGCGCTAGAGAGTGGGTCCAGGGCTTGCTGGAAATGCAGCAACGCGCGGGCGATTCCCTAGAATTTATCGAGAACGTCAAGATCGATCTATTCCCGGACGAGGTCTATGTCTTCACTCCTCGCGGCGACATTCTTGAGCTACCGAAAGGGGCCTGCGCGATCGACTTTGCCTACGCCGTTCACAGCGATATTGGCAATCATTGCGTTGCCGCGCGGGTCAGCAACCAATTGGTGCCGTTATCTGAGCCGCTTGAGAGTGGCGCGACGGTCGAGATTGTGACCTCGCCAACAGGGAGGCCCAGTCCATCATGGCTGAACTGGGTAGTGACGGCGCGCGCGCGGACGCACATACGGCACGTACTGAAAGATCAGCGCCACGAGGACTCTCTTGTCCTGGGGCGTAACCTGCTGGATCGCGCACTCATGGCGCAAGACACCCGACTCAGCGCGATCGACGAGGAAACAATGCAAGGCGCGCTCAAGGCGCTCGGGAAAAGCGATGTAGACGCTCTACTTGTCGATGTTGCTCTCGGTAACACCTTGCCGCACGTTGTTGTGGCGCAGCTGACACACGCCAAGGACGAATCCGTGGTCAGCGGCGAAGGCGCAACGCTGGGCATCCGGGGCACCGAAGGTATGAGCGTGACCTACGCCAAATGTTGCTGTCCGCTCCCCGGCGACCCTATCCAGGGCTACCTCGGCCAAGAAAAAGGGCTCATGGTCCACCGGGACAGCTGTCGTAATCTCGTGGAGCTCAGGGAGCAACCTGATCGTCTGATCTCGCTCCATTGGGATGATGTCGTAGAACGGACGTACCCGGTTGGTCTGCGTGTTCAGGTTGAGAACCGTCGAGGCATGATTGCAGTGCTGGCAACACGCCTGAGTACTATGGGCCTCAATATCGAGCGCATCGCGACACAAAATAAAGACGTCGAATTCACCTTTGTCGATCTGGAACTGCAAGTCACCAGCCGGACTCACCTCGCACACGCCATGAAACGGTTGCGGAGCGTAGATGGTGTACTGAAGGTCGTCCGCGCCGCGCGCCGTTAGCCGGCGCTAAACAATAAAATCTGGCATCACCAGCGTGTGCGGTCTTGCGGTGCTTGAACGTCCGTTATTCAATGCACACTTGGTCTTTTATCGGAGCATTTTCCGTGTCAAACAGAGCTGTCATCGCGACCCAAGCCGCACCGCAAGCCATCGGACCCTATTCTCAGGGCATTAAGGTCGGCAATACGGTGTGGATTTCAGGCCAAATACCGCTGGACCCCTCATCCATGACGATCGTTGACGGTGATATCGCCGCA
This sequence comes from Halieaceae bacterium, assembly GCA_002721785.1. Lineage (GTDB taxonomy): Bacteria > Pseudomonadota > Gammaproteobacteria > Pseudomonadales > Halieaceae > Luminiphilus. The sequence goes on along the minus strand of PBLO01000007.1, from coordinate 6,653 downwards.
GAAGCGGAGCAGGTTTTCCGAAACCTCACAGCGGTCGCAGAGGCCTCTGGCGGCACCCTGAACAACGCGGTGAAAATTAATATTTCGCTCACGGATCTGGGTGACTTCGACGCCGTGAACACGGTCATGGCCAGCTACTTCGAAGAGCCCTACCCGGCTCGCGCCTGTGTTCAGGTCGCCGCGCTACCCAAGGGCGCGCGCATCGAAGTCGAGGCTATCCTCGCGCTGTAAGGTCAGGTGCCGTACACAAAGTTGTTGCCGTTATACATTCTCGGTGGAAAGCGCCAGTGAATCCTGATAGCCCTCTCGCCAGGTGGGGTAATCCAGCCTAAAGCCTATCTGGCCGAGTAACTCATTGGCACAACGTCGATTAGCGCGGACCGGCCCACCCTCAGCTGGTCGCTTCAGTGTCAGACCCAGCTGGCCCGCTAACCAGTCCTCGATCTCATGTGTTGGGGTCGTGTCATGATCGGCGCCAACCAAGGTCGGCGGGACACTCTCGCCGTTCAGGTCGCGTAACAGGCAGTGCACAATCAGTCTCGATAAGTCGTCGCGGTGAATGCGATTGCCATAGGGCGCGGCGGTTCCACCTCCCTCGCCGGCCTTGACGCGGCGCATCAACATCCCCTCAGGATTGCCATACACCCCCGCTGGGCGAATGATTGTTGCGGTCGCTCCACGGCGCACACTCGCCTCAGCAGCCACCATGGCCGCCGCTTGCGGCTCGTCCAGGTTGAGCGCCGAGTGCTCGTCGACCCAGCCGCCGCCGGCTTCTCGGTACACGCGAGTAGAGGATACCCAGAACACCCTACGACATCGCGCAACCCACTCCTGCCCTGCCAGCGCCTGAGCCACGCCAGCAAAGCCAGACTGATACCCCGCGGGATCGTAAGAGGGTGGGGTGGGCGTCACGAGCACGTAATCGGGGTTCACTTGATCGAGCTCTGAGAATCGGTCCGCTTCGGTGAGATCCAGCGCTATTCGGTCGAAATCATCCGGCAGAAGTTGGGGCCGCCTGCGCACAGCCGAGACTCGCCAGCCCTGTTGAAGGATCGACAGGCCCACACGCGTACCGATATCTCCACAACCGAGGATAAGGAGGTGCATGGCTTCACGGCCCTGTTCAAGAATAGCTAAGATAAGAGCCTAGCACGACAGGTTTTCGCCTCGGGACAGCTTTGAGCCAATCCATACTGTTAGAGCCAGTCACCACACTGCGCGGCGTTGGCGCAAAGATGGCTTCCCGGCTGGCGGAGATCGGCATTCGATCACTGGAAGATCTCCTTTTCCACTTTCCCCTACGCTACCAAGACCGCACGCAGGTCACGCCTATCGCCGGACTACGTGATCAAGTCGATGCAGTCATTAAGGGTACGGTTCGCGGCGCCGCTGTTACAATGGGCCGCAGGCGGACACTGTTAGTCAAGGTAGAGGACAGCACCGGGCTGTTAACGGTCCGATTTTTTCACTTCCGACAGGCCCAGGTGACACAGTTCAAGACGGGAGCCCGCGTGCAGTTGTTCGGCACACCCCGGCGACTCGGCAGTGGCACCGAAGTCATTCACCCTGAATATCGTCTGGGAGAAACCGCGGATTTAGTGGAGCCAGCGCTCACGCCGGTTTATCCGACTGTGAGTGGCATTGGCCAAAGCACATGGCGGAAGTTATGCGGACAAGCTTTGGCGGCGTTGAACCGCCAACCGCCTGAAGATCTACTTCAGGGCATCACAGAAGACCGTATTACACTCAGCGAAGCTATTGCGTTTCTACACAACCCGCCGCCTGGCACCGAGCTAGACCCCATCCACGGGGGAGTCCACCCGGCACAGATCAGGCTGGCGCGCGAGGAGTTGATCGCACATCAACTCACCGTCCAGGGCGTGAGAGACACGGAGCGTAAACACCAAGCGCCGTCTATCACGTCGGCCGCTGAGATCACTCAACAGTTCATCGCTGGACTGCCATTCGCACCCACGGCAGCGCAAATGCGCGTCGCCAAAGAACTTGCAGCCGATATGGCACAGCCACAGCCTATGCTGAGGCTCGTGCAAGGCGATGTAGGCTCGGGAAAAACACTCGTTGCGGCACAAGCCACACTCGACACCATTGCTGCCGGCTATCAGGTCGCCTTCATGGCGCCAACAGAGCTGCTCGCAGAGCAGCATCATGCCAACCTCGCAGGTTGGTTTGATGAATTAGGCCTGCCCGTTGCATGGCTCAGCGGCCGAATCAAAGGGAAAGCGCGACAGGCAGTGCTCGAGCAGTTGGCACATGGCCAGGCGCCGGTTGTGGTCGGCACCCATGCCCTATTTCAAGACGATGTCGTGTTCCAGCGGCTGGGACTCATTATTGTCGATGAACAACATCGATTCGGCGTCCATCAGCGACTGTCGCTCGCCGATAAAGGCGCCGACGGCCAGCACCCGCATCAGCTGGCGCTGACTGCCACACCCATTCCGAGATCTCTGGCGATGGTGGCCTACGGCGACCTCGACTGTTCCATCATTGATGAGCTGCCTCCGGGCAGACAGCCGGTGACAACAACCTTGATTGACAGCACACGCCGCGAGGCCGTGATCCGACGCGTTGGTGCCGCCTGCCAAGAAGGTCGTCAGGCCTACTGGGTGTGCACGGCTATTGAGGAAAGCGACACGCTCGACATCGAGGCGGCCGAGGCGACTGCCGACCAGCTCGGTAGCGCCCTGCCGGGCGTCAGCGTCGGCATGGTGCATGGCAGGCTGAAACCGCAGGAAAAAGCATCCGTTATGGCCGCCTTTAAAGCCGGCGACATTCAGCTCCTTGTAGCAACAACGGTCATCGAAGTCGGGGTCGATGTACCTAACGCCAGCCTGATGATCATCGATAATGCGGAGCGCTTGGGTCTTGCCCAGCTCCATCAGCTTCGAGGCCGGGTCGGACGGGGTGCGACCGAGAGTCATTGTCTGTTGATGTTCAAGCAACCACTGTCGGACACCGCGCAACAGCGGCTCACAACGATGCAGGAATCCTCCGACGGCTTTCTGATTGCCGAGAGAGACTTGGCTATTCGCGGGCCCGGCGAGCTCTTGGGTACCCGTCAGACAGGGCTGGCGGCATTCCGAATCGCTTTGCTGCCAGAACACGAAGACCTGCTCATTGAAGCACAAGCTATTGCCGCAAGGCTCTACGAGCACGATCTGCCGCGAGCGCAGGCATTGATGCAACGCTGGGCTGGCGCTCGGGCTGACTTCGCCCGAGTCTGAGTAACAGGTGTCGCATCCCCCTGCGCAGGTCGCTAGACTGTCCGGCCCCGCGTATTGAATCCCTCAATGTGACCGAATCTGTTCCTCATTCCGCTCCAACGCCCCCAGTCCCTGGAAAAGTCAGGGCGGCCATGGAGATCATGCGGTTTGATAAACCGATCGGCACATTCCTTCTCATGGCGCCCACGCTGTGGGGCGTTGTGCTGGCCAATGAGGGTCGGCCCAGTTTGGCCTTGCTCTCGATTTTTGTCCTGGGCGTTGTGGTGATGCGAGCAGCAGGCTGTATCGCGAATGACCTCGCAGATCGCAATCTTGACGGGCACGTAGAGCGGACACGCCTCAGGCCACTCGTAACAGAAGCCTTAACGGTGAGAGAGGCGCTGGTATTGCTGCTCCTGATGCTGTCAGCGGCGCTGGGTCTGGTTGCACTGACAAACACGTTAACCGTTCAGCTATCAGTAGTCGGTGCAGCGCTGGCCATGCTCTATCCCCTAATGAAACGCGTCACCCATTGGCCGCAAATCGTGTTGGGCCTCGCTTTTTCCTGGAGCATTCCCATGGCCTTTGCGGCCAGCATCAACACACTGCCAAACGAGCTGTGGTGGCTTTTTGCCGCTAACGTCCTGTGGACTGTTGTGTATGACACGCAATACGCCATGGTCGACAGAGAAGACGACTTATCTGTCGGTATTAAATCTACGGCGATTTTATTCGGCGATTTAGATGTGCGGATCATTGGCCTGCTACAGGCGCTCTGCATCATGGCATTCTGGCAGTGCGGAATGGCCTTTGGTTTAGGCCCCATTTATTTCAGCGCCGTGGCAGCAGTCGCCGTCATGTTTATTCGGCATTTATGGCTGATCAGGCATCGCGATACCAAGCAATGCTTCGCGGCCTTCAATCAAAGTAAGTGGATTGGCCTCATGATTCTTGCGGGGCTCTGCGGTCATTTCTGGATCGGTAGCGGTATTCGCTAGGCACGATGGATCACTTTGACATCAGCGTGCACCGGTCTATGGCCGAGATCGATGCCAGGTTATGGCAATCCTGTTTCGGCACGCACGATCCCTTCCTGAGTTGGGACTTTCTGCACGGACTCGAAACCTCAGGTTGCACGACCCCCGAGAGCGGATGGCAGCCGGCGCACTTGCAACTCGGGCGCGATGGGGAGCCTGTTGGCTTCCTGCCCGCTTATCTGAAAACACACAGTTACGGTGAGTACGTCTTTGATTGGTCTTGGGCGGATGCGTGGCAACGGATGGGCTTGCGCTACTACCCCAAACTGGTGACGGCCGTTCCCTTCACGCCCGCCACAGGGCAGCGCTGGGGGCTGGTTGAGGACGATGCAAACGACCCGATCGCGCTGGCCGCATGCGGCAAAGCGCTGTGTGAGTCGCTGGAAATTTCAAGCTGGCACCTGCTGTTTGTCGATCAAGAAAACTCTGAGCGACTGACCGATGCCGGCATGCCACAACGACTCACCACCCAGTTTCATTGGTTCAATCAAAGCTATCGAGACTTTCAGGATTTTCTAGATCGATTCAGTAGCCGCAAACGAAAAAACCTGCGGCGAGAGCGGGAAAACATCGCCAAACAGGGGCTGGCACTACGCACCCTGAAAGGTCAGGAGATACAGCTTGAGCACTGGCAGTTCTTTCATCGCTGTTATCAAACAACCTATGCGAAACGGTCCGGACATGGCGGCTATCTAACCGGGTCGTTTTTCACCGAGGTGTGCCCCAACCTCGGCCAAGCACCGGTCATGGTTATTGCGGAACACAGGGACCAACCCGTCGCAGCCGCTCTCTTTTTTGAGGGAGAAGATACGCTGTACGGCCGCTACTGGGGCTGCCTTGCAGAGTTCGACTATCTGCACTTCGAGGCCTGCTATTACCTCGGCATCGAATATTGTATCCAGGAAGGGCTCAGCCGGTTCGATCCGGGAGCCCAGGGAGAGCACAAGATCCAGCGCGGCTTCGAGCCGGTGCTCACCCACTCAAACCACTGGATTGCAGATGAGCGATTGCGCGAAGCAGTGTCGCAGTTCGCGGAGCAGGAGTCTGAGCAGGTGCGGGCGTACCAGCGTGATGCCGCAACACTGCTTCCCTTTAAAAAAGAGCCAGATCAACCTTGAGGTGGCGCGTCGCGTAAAAACACCCAGGTCGTACCATCTGAGTGCTCCGGGCTGTAATAGTAGCCGTCGCCGTTAAAATCCTTCAGGCCTTCCGGATCATTCAGGCCATTCTGAATAATATGCCGCGCCATTACCCCGCGCGCCTTTTTGGCAAAAAAGGAAATCATCTTGTACTGACCATTTTTCAGGTCTCGAAACTGTGGGGTGATCACCTCTGCATCCAGCTGCTTTGGCTTAACCGCTTTGAAGTATTCGTTGGAAGCCAGATTGACTAATACCGCGCTACCACTGGCTTTGAGATGCTTACCCAAAGTCTCAGTAATCTGGTCGCCCCAGAATTCATAGAGGTTTTTCCCGCCCGCATTCGCAAACGGCAATCCCATCTCCAGTCGATAGGGTTGCATCAAATCTAGTGGCCTCAATAACCCGTAGAGCCCCGACAGAATACGAAGATGTTTCTGCGCAAAGGTCAGTTCATCTTTGGTCAAGGACTCTGCCTGCAGACCCGTGTAGACGTCTCCCTTGAATGCGAGTACCGACTGTTTGGCGTTATCGAGAGAAAAATCAGGCTGCCAGTTCATAAATCGCTGGTGATTCAGCGTCGCGATATTCTCTGAAACACCCATCAAGGCACGAATATCTGTGGGATCGAGTTGGCGCGCCGTCTCAACCAAAGATGCCGCCTGATCGACAAACAGGGGCTGCGTAGACTTTTTGGTGGTGGGTGCGGTCTCGTAATCCAGCGTCTTGGCCGGCGACAGAATGGAAAGCACGGGCTCGCTCCTCCTGCAATCTCTAGGATCGGAATGATAACCTTGCACGTCTCAGAGAAAAACCGTGCGATTCCCATGGCACACAGCGCCGACACCGAAAACAGCTTGGACAGAGGCATCGCCAGATTAGGTCGCGTGATCTCGTGGTGTGTACCCACGATGGCATTTTTGGTTCTCATAATCGTTGTGCTGCGCTACGGCTTTAATACCGGCGCCATTGCCGCACAGGAGTCTGTGCAATATCTGCACGCCATCATCTTCATGCTGGGTGCGGCCATTACACTGGGCGCAGACCAGCATGTCCGTGTCGATATCTTCTACCGGCAGTTCTCCTCGCGCCAAAAGGCATGGGTCAACGTGATCGGACACATTACCTTTACGTTACCGCTCTGTGGTCTGATAGGAATCGGTTTGTGGGACTACGTAGCAGATAGTTGGTCAGCTCGGGAAGCGTCCCCGGAGCCAGGCGGACTGCCGCTTGTCTTTATCCTTAAGACACTGATT
>PBLO01000006.1 GCA_002721785.1 Halieaceae bacterium | reverse complement strand
GAAGCCTTTTGGTATGAATGTTGCGCTCGCCTTTGTGAAGGGCAGCAATTTCATCGACTTCGTGATCGAACAGAACCTGCCTTTTGTCACGACCTCTTCGGGCAGCCCTGCGGTGTGCACCGAGATTTTTCAGCAGGCGGGCATCAAGGTGTTCCATGTCGTGCCCACGCTCGATATGGCACTCAAGGCGATCGACTGCGGTGTGGATGGCCTGATTGTGGAGGGCGGCGAGGGCGGTGGTTTTAAAAACCCCAGCCCGGTTTCTCTCATGGTGCTGCTGCCCCTCATTCGCTCGCGCACGGATATTCCGATTATTGCGGCAGGCGGTATTTGCGATGGGCCCTCGATGGCCGCCGCCTTTGCGATGGGCGCCGAAGGGGTGCAAATGGGCACGCGCATGTTGAGTAGCGCTGAGTCCCCGGTTCACCAGAACTGGAAGCAGGCGGTGGTCGAGGCGAAGGAGACCGATACGGTATTCCTGAATCAGCAATCCCGTCCCGCATTGCGGGCATTACGCACTGAGCGCACCGCTGCGTTGGAGCCGCTGGGGGCTTTCGACTTCGCCGAACAGTTAGCCGGTGTGCAAGAGCTGTATTTTGGGGGCGACATGGAGGCAGCGATTCCGCTGTCGGGTCAGGTAGTGGGCCGCATCGATGCGGTACAGCCCGTGGCGGAGGTGATTCAGAGCACCATGAGCGGTTTTTATGAGTCGCTGGGTCATTTGCAGGACTATGCCAGTTCGTAATGTCTGATCAGGGCAGCTCACCGCTCACTTTACTGGGCTCCAATATTTCCTACTTCACCGGGAAGATGGAGAACTACCTTCGTCTCAAGCAGATCCCCTATCGGCTGGAGAGCATGCAGTTTCCTGCCGTGCGCAAGGTGTTGGAGCGCGAGCTCGGGGTGATGCAGATGCCGGCCATCATCTTGCCCGACGGCCGATACATGACCGATTCCACCAAGATGATCGAGTGGTTTGAGACGCGGCATCCAAAGCACCCAATACTGCCGCCCGATCCTCTTCAGCGGTTCCTCTGTCACCTGCTGGAGGATTGGGCCGATGAGTGGTGGTGGCGACCCGCCATGCATTACCGCTGGCACTATGCCGAAGGCGCGCGCTTTGCGTCGTATCACTTGGCGACAGAGGTCATGGTTAATCACCCGCTCCCGGTCTGGTTTAAGCGGCGCCTGCTGGTACATCGACAGCGCAGTGGCTACACCACGGGGGATGGCATCACCCGCGCTAACTTTGGAGCGGTCGAAGCCGACGTCGCCGCGCTCTGGCAACAGCTTGAGGCCACGCTCAGCCAACAGCCGTTTCTATTGGGGGAGCGGCCGTCTCTCGCCGATGTGGGTTTCGCCGGACCGTTCTTCCGGCATTTTGCGTTGGACCCCGTGCCATTGGAGTTGCTCAGGCAGCAGGCGCCGGCAATCTTGCAGTGGGTCACCCGCTTGTGGAATACCCGGCTCGATACCGTTCAGGGCGAGTGGCAGCCCGGGATCCCCTCCGGAGTGACGTCCCTCTTGGAGCACATGGGGCGCGGTTATTTGCCTTACCTGTCGGCAAATGTGGAAGCGGTGCGATCGGGGAGCAAACGTTTTACCGTTGAGATCGATGGCATCCGCTATGAGCGTGCGCGCTATTCGCGGTACCGGGTCTGGTGCCTGCAGCAGTTGCGTGACCACTATGAGGCGCTGCCCGCAGATGCCAAGACTGATGCGGAGCCATTAATGAAGAGCACCGGCTGCTGGGAGCCCTTATGGCGCGACCGTGATTTACCGCTGCTCGAGGGGCAGGAACAGGGACTGCCTTTTCGCGCCGATACGAAAATGGTGGGTGTGCACGACACACTCCTTAGACGAAACAAAAAGTAGCAATAGGAATGTCGTATGGGTTTTGAAATCAGCGATCAGGTTCGGGCATTGAATGCGCAATTGCAGCAGTTTATGGATGAACACATTTATCCCCGCGAGCGTGAGTGGCATGAGTGGTGCCATGACCCGGAGCATCTCTGGGAGGTGCCCGCCTGGTACGACGACATTCGCGACAAGGCCAAGGCCCAAGGGTTGTGGAACCTGTTCCTGCCCGAAGAGTATGCGCCCTGGAGTCCGGGGCTGACCAACGTCGAGATCGCACCGCTGTTTGAGACTATGTCCAAGGTCATGTGGGCCCAGAGCGTGTTCAACTGCAACGCGCCGGACCGCGGCAACATGGAAGTGCTCGCCAAGTACGGCACGCCGGAACAGCAGGAGCAGTGGCTGAAGCCGCTGTTGGCGGGGGAGATTCGCAGCGCCTATGCGATGACCGAGCCACAGGTGGCATCATCGGATGCCACCAATATGGAGCTAAAGATCCGGCGCGATGGCGACGAGTACGTGCTCAATGGCCGCAAGTGGTGGACCACCGGCGCGGTGGGGCTGCGCTGCAAGATCATGCTGGTCATGGGCAAGTCCAACCCGGAAAACGACCGGCATCGCCAGCACTCGACCATTCTGGTGCCCCGGGACACACCCGGTGTGAAGCTGGTGAGAACGCTCCGCGCCTTCGACAGCCTGCATTCGCCAGGCGGTGAGGCGGAGCTGCTGTTTGAAGACGTGCGGGTGCCGGTCAGCAATATGATCAAAGGCGAGGGCTGCGGTTTTGAGATTGCCCAAGGCCGCTTAGGCCCAGGCCGTTTTCAGTACGCAATGGGCTTTGTCGGCATGGCCCAGCGGTGCCTGGAGCTCATGTGTGCCCGCGCGCAGGAGCGGGTGGCTTTTGGCGAACCGCTCATCAAAAAGACCTCGATTCAGCACGAGATCGCGCGCAGCCGCTGTGACATCGAGCAATGTCGCTTGCTGACATTGCAGGCGGCGGAGGTCATGGATCGTGAGGGCCTCGACGGCGCGCGACCTTATATTTCGATGATCAAGATCGTGGCACCCAAAATGGCACAGGAAGTTGCCGATCGCGCCATGCAGATTTTTGGCGGCATGGGCGTCTGTCAAGACACGATGATCCCCGAGGTCTTCACCATCGGTCGGTTCTGCCGCATTGCAGACGGCCCCGATGAGGTCCACATGTCCCAGCTGGGCAAATTGACCGCCCGTGAACTGACAGCCTGATGGGGGCGCTCGCAATGATTCGCTTACTACCCGGCCTGATCCTCACGATATTGACTGCCATCTTTGCGGCGCCCGGTAACGCCGAAGCTGATTTAGCAGGCTACTGGCAGCATGAAAGCGAGCCGGTATGGATTGAGATGCAGCCCGAAGCCGGTCAGGGGGTCATGGTGCGCAACGACAACCGGCCTGATCGCGTGGGTTTTTTGGTCGTCACCGATTTCAAAGCGAGCGACGACCCCAATGAATGGCTCGCACAGGTCTTCGCCGCCCGTTTGGGTGAGTACCGCAAGGCGGAGATCACCTTATCGGCAGATGACCGAATGGTCTTCACCGTAAAGGTCGGGTTTATGCGCCGTTCGGTGGAGTGGCGCCGCGTATCAGAGGTGCCGACTGCGCTCAATGACGCGTAAACTCGGCCCAATAGAAAAATAAGCTAGAGAGACATCATGAGAACACGTTTAGTGCTGGGTTTGAGCCTGCTGACTTTGGTCACTGCCTGTACCGAAGAGGTTGGCTTAATTGACGAGGACAGCAACTTCGGTGGTCGCGGCGGTAACCCCCTCGAAACGGTAATGGATGTGCTGGATCGAACGCCGCCGCCGGCGAACCCGCTGCGCAATGCGTATTTCGGCGATCTGCATGTGCACACCGAGTACTCCTTTGACGCCTACAACTTCGGCACGACTGCCACGCCCTACGACGCATACCGGTTTGCTCAGGGTGAGGCGATCGAGCCCCCGGCGGGCTATCAGATACAGATGGCCACACCTCTCGATTTTTATGCCGTCACCGATCACGCCATGTTTCTTGGCCTCGCCCTGGAAGCGGGCGATACCACTACGCCGTTCTCGCAGTACGAAGTGTCTAAGCCGCTCCATAACCTTAATGCACCGGACAATATGGGTGAGCTGAGCTTGGTCACGCGGCTAGGCAACTTTGCTTCATTTATTCCCGACACACTGGCAGGCATTCGCTCTGGGACGATTTCGGAAGAGATGGCGATTGGCGTGACCCGGCGCGCCTGGGCAGACATCATCAATGCGGCTGAGCGATACAATGATCCCGGCCACTTCACCACTTTTGTGGCCTATGAGTACACGTCCTCCACAGATGACGTAGGCAACCTGCATCGCAACGTTGTGTTCCGCGGCGCCGACAAGCTACCTGCCGTACCGTTTTCCCGGCTGAACTCCCAAAACCCGGAGGGTCTCTGGGACTGGATGGACACGCTCAGAGACCAGGGCATCGAAAGTCTGGCGATTCCCCACAACTCGAACGGTTCCAATGGGCAAATGTTTAAGCTCGTGGATTGGGCGGGCGATCCGATGTATGACGATTATGCGGATCAGCGTATGCGCAACGAGCCGATTGTGGAGATCACACAGGTCAAGGGCACGTCGGATACCCATCCGCTCTTGTCGCCTAATGATGAATGGGCTGACTTCGAGATCTACAAGTTCCGTGTGGGCACCAGCTTGCACAGTGAGGAGAAGGGCAGTTATGTCCGTGAGGCTTTGCGCAGTGGACTCGCACTGGAAGCGCAGGGTGTAAAGAACCCCTACCAGTTCGGCTTTGTCGCGGCGAGCGATACCCACGTTGCGGGCACAAGTGATGATGAGGAGACGTATTTTTCGAAAGCGGGTCTTCTCGATGGTTTACCCGAGCGCCGTGGCTCTGTGCCGGTGGACATGATTTATGGCCTGATGGCGCGCTTTTTAGCGCCCGATACCCTGACTGAGGTTGATGGCCGCACTTACACCTATGGCGGTGGTTTCGAGAGTTGGAGCGCTTCCGGTGTCACGGGTGTCTGGGCTGAGGAAAATACTCGCGACGCGATTTACGATGCTTTCCGCCGCAAGGAAACCTTCGCCACCTCGGGTCCACGCATGCGCGTGCGGTTTTTTGCAGGGCACGACTATGCGCCGGACATCCTCGACTCAGAAACCATGATCGAAGAGGCCTACGCGGGCGGCGTCGCCATGGGGGGTGAACTTGGTAAGACGAACGAAGCCCCTCGTTTTATCGCGTGGGCGAGTGCTGACCCTCGGGGCACGGCCCTGCAGCGACTCCAAATCATCAAAGGCTGGGAAAAGGGCGGCGAAACCTACGAGCAGGTCTACGACGTGGCGTGTTCTGACGGGCTGACCCCTGACCCCGATACGCACCGCTGTGGCGATAACGGCGCGCAGGTCGACATCTCCGACTGCAGTATTACCGAGGGCGTGGGTGCCGCCGAGCTGAAGACCCTGTGGCAAGACCCCGACCATGACCCCGACAGCCGCGCCTTTTATTACGTGCGCGCGTTGGAGAACCCGACCTGTCGCTGGTCAACCTGGGACGCTATCCGCGCAGGCGTTGAGCCGCGTGCTGACTTGCACACCACGCTGCAGGAACGTGTCTGGAGCTCACCGATCTGGGTACGTTGATGGTGAGGCACTGATCGGGGCACTACTGCCAGCGGATGGTGCGCTGATTCAGTCACTTAAGACAGAAGATTTAACAGCGCTCCAGTAACAGTGCGCTGCCACTGCCGGCAGCACCACTCGCGGCGACGACACCCTTGTTCAGCTGTTGTCTGTGGAGTTCATCGATCAGGGTGCCCGTCATGATGGCGCCCGTAGCGCCCATCGGATGGCCCAGTGCGATCACGCCACCGTTCACGTTAAGGCGCGAATCGTCGATGCCGAGCACCTGGCGGGTTTTGACTACGGTTGCGGCAAAGGCCTCGTGGATTTCAAACAGGTCGATGTCCCTAGGGCTGAGGCCTTGATCTGCTAACAGCGCCTCGGTCACTGTCACGCAACCACTCACTACCTCAAGCGGTTCGCCCGAAGCGGTTGTACTGGTGATGAGCCGGGCCCTTGGGCTGATTCCCAGAAATTGTCCGAGTGCTGCATCACCTAATAGCACCAGGGCGCCGGCGTCGCAAATAGCGGGAGAGTTGCCCATGGTATGGACGTGTTCGATCGCGCTGAGCTCGGGAAACTTCGCTAACTGCACCTGATCGGCGCCGGCCACACCGAGCTCTGCAAACGCCGGTGGTAGTTTCGCCAGTCGCTCCGCGGTCATATCCGCGCGGATACATTCGTCCTCGCTGATCACGCCCTCGGGTGTCTCAATCGGAATGATCGACCGGAACCGTCCCCCCTGCTGTGCTTTCGTGGCGCGTTGCTGGCTCTGCAGCGCCACCGCGTCACAATCTTCCCGGCTGGCACCAATACGGGTGGCGATCAGGTCGGCGCCGCTGCCCATCAATAACATCTGATGACGGACGGCATATTCGGGGTCGCTGAACACCCGCGCTTCGTCAGATAGCATCGGCACGCGCGACATCATCTCGACGCCGCCTGCAACGATGGCCCGAGTTTGCCCCGTCGCCACCTTGAGTCCTGCCAGTGCGATGGCGTCTACGCTGGATGAGCAAAAACGATGCACCGTTAAACCCGATACGGACTCGGGCCAACCGGCAAACAGCGCAGAGGTTTTGGCGATATTGCCTGCCTGTTCACCGTGCTGTGTGACGCAGCCCAGAATGACCTCCGACACGAGTGCGGGGTCCAGCTGATTGCGCTGTGCCAGCGCCTGGTATAGCGGTTTGAGGAGCTCCGCCGGTGTTAGAGCGTGGAGTCCACCATTAGATTTGGCCCGGGTGCGTGCACTACGGATGGCATCATAGATAAAAACATCCTTCACGAACCCACGCCTACCACGAAGCTCGCGCAGGTCGTGGTACTGCCGCCCACATTGAAGGTGATCATGTTCTCGGCATTGGCGATCTGGTAATCACCGGCCTGGCCGGTCACCTGCCGCGCGCAATCGAGCACCATGCGCACACCCGTTGCGCCAACGGGGTGACCCAACCCAATCAAGCCACCGCTGGGGTTGATCGGAAAGTCCCCGTCGCGCGTGATGCGGCCGTCTTCTACGGCCTTCCAACTCTCACCCGGAGCCGTCAGCCCGCAGTGATCAATCGCCATGTATTCGGTGATGGTGAAACAGTCGTGGGTTTCCAATCCGTCGAGCGCACTGATGTCGGCCATACCGGCTCGCGTTCTGGCATCGGCCAGCGCTTGTGCGGCATGAGGGAAGACCAGTTCATGATCTTTCGAGGCCGCCAGTTTGGTCTCCAACAAAATGGGCGCAGACCGGTGCCCCCAGCCTTTGATTTTGGGCAGGTCGGCGAGATGTTGGCCGCGGGCCTGGCAGTGCGCTTTGGCAAAGCGTTCGCTGGCTAAAATCACGCAGGCGGCACCGTCGGTGATCTGTCCGCAGTCGAGTTTCCTCACGCGCCCTTCAACGGAAGGGTTCAGCGAAGGGTCGTCACCAAAACTGCCGTCCGCGAAGGCCCATTCTCGTGTTTGTGCCCGCGGGTTCAGTTTGGCGTTACCAAAATTGATTTCGGCGATGCGGGTCAGCGGTGCATCGTCGATACCGTAGCGCTGGTCGTATTCCTGGGTAATACGGTCAAAAAGAAACGGCCATGGGAAATCGCAAGTAGTTGCCTCATGCCCCTGCCACGCGGCGGCTCCCAAATATTCGGCGCCAGTGCGACCGTCCACGTTGCGCATGAGCTCCAGGCCGACCACGCAGGCGACATCGTAATGGCCCGCTTCAATGTCGCGCATGGCAGCCAGAATGGCCATCGAGCCCGAGGCGCAGGCCGCCTCATGACGTGACGTGGGTAACTGGCCCAGTTCGGGGTAAACCTGACCAAAAAAGCCGCCGATCAACCCCTGCCGGGTAAACAAATCGCCCACAAAGTTGCCGACGTGGCCCACTTCGATCTGTGCGGGCTCAATGCCTGCCTGTTGCACCGCCTCCTGCAAGGCTTCGGCAAACAGATCAAAGATTTCCAGGTTTTCCCGCGCCCAGTTGCGCGCAAAGTCGGTCTGGCTGCCGCCGAGGATATAGATGGGCGCATGCATCGCGGTTCTCCTGATTGAGCTCTTGATCCTAGGGGCGGGCGGATGCACTGGCAAGTACCATAGGGCTGAGAGGGCACGACCCTTACCGCGTTGCGAGCGAAGGATTTTCCCTGCTAGTCTGGTGTTCCAAAAGCCCATACCCCAGTTGAGGGAGGCGAAGATGAACCAAGCCCTGCACCTGCCCGCGTACCCCGTGACGGATGGCTGTATTGGCGGGGTGACCGAGTTTGAGCACACCCAGCCCTGGATCTACACCCTCGATAATCCCTATCTGCATGGCATCTATGCGCCGACCACACTCGAGCTGAGCGAGTCCGGCCTGCAGGTCGAGGGTGAAATACCCAAAGACCTGCTCGGTACATATTTCCGAAACGGTCCCAACCCGATTCATCAGCCAGAGAACCGCTACCACCCCTTCGATGGTGATGGCATGGTGCACGCGGTCTCGTTTTGTGAGGGTGAGGCTTCATATCGCAACCGCTACGTCGAGACGGTAGCGCTGGCTCAAGAGCAGCAGGTAGGCCGATCAACGTCTAACGGCGTGATGGGCCCGTTCGATTTCGACGCCTCACCTTTTGGTATCAAGGACACCTCGAACACGGATCTCTTTTATTACGCCGGCGGCCTGATGACGCTCTGGTACAACGCTGGCCATCCGTATCGCTTGAACCCACAGACCCTTGAGACACAGGGCTACTTCGAGCTGGAGGGTCGCAGCCATCGCCGTTTGTCGGCGCACTCCAAAGTGGATTGGGCGACGGGAGAGCTACTGTTCTTTGACTATGGCGACGAGCCGCCCTACATGACCTATGGCGTGGCGGACCCCTCCGGCAAGTTATTGCACGAAGTCGCCATCGACCTGCCGGGGCCCCGGTTACCCCATGACATCGGCTTCACGCCTAGCTACACCATCCTGCACGATCTGCCGTTCTTCCATGACCCTAAGGTGCTAGAACGGCACCGGATGCGAGTGCTGACCTTCCATCGCGATATCCCAACCCGCTTCGGACTGATTCCACGGCACGGGCGAGGCGAGGACATTCGCTGGTTCGACTGCGAGCCCTGTTACATCCTGCACACGAGCAACTGCTGGGAGGAGGGCGACTGGGTGGTCATGGACGGTTGCCGCTCGATTAATCCCATGCCCTCTGCGACCAACGGGGAGGGTGAGCTCTCACATATGCTGGCCTACATGCGCCTCGAGGCGAACAACTATCGCTGGCGCTTCAACTTGCGAACCGGAGAGGTGCGTGAGGGCGATATCGATGATCTCAACACCGAGTTCAACAAGACCAACCCACTCTATGCTGGCGTCAAAAGCCGCTTTGCCTATCACCAGCGCATTCCGCTGCTGGAGGAGGGTGGGCACACGTTGCGCTTCACGGGTCTGGTGAAGTACGACAATGAAACCGGTTGCCGCCAGCAATGGGATTACGGTCAGGGAGTGTTTGGCAGTGAGGCGGTGTATGCGCCCAAGACCGGCGCGACACGTGCTGAAGCTGAGGACGACGGTTACGTCGTGACGCTGGTTACCGATACAAACGACTGGTCATCTCGTTGCCTGATCTTTGATGCCACCGATGTGGCGGCGGGGCCTGTTGCCCGCGTCACCTTGCCCCAGCGGGTGCCGTTTGGTTTCCATGCGAGCTGGGCGCCTGGCGTTTGATTCAGTACACGCCGGGTGCTCAGAGGTTGATAAGCATCAATTTCGCCACCAGCACCATCAATGCCGCGGCGACCTTGTTCAGATTGGCGAGATACTGGTCGGTGGTGAGAAACCGCCTGAGACCGCTTCCGCCCGTGGCATACAACGTCATCGACAGAAACTCAGAGGGCAGCATGACGCCCAAAAAGGCCGCCAATTGCTGCGGCGTTGAATAATCGACGGACATAAAGCCCGGGAGTAGGGCGATCATGAATCCCCAGCCCTTCGGATTCATGACGGCGGTGACGTAACCCAATGTCAGCATCGCCCGGGGCGTCAGGCGAGACTGCGCTTCTCCCCGGTCAAACTGCGCCGGTTGCGTCCACAGCCGATAGGCAATCCATAGGAGATAGCTGCCCCCTGCAAGCGCCAGCAGGGTGAAGTAGACGTCTGATAGTGACTGTATCCAAGCGAGTAGCAGCACGCAGGTCGACACTACCGTTGCCACACCGGCGAGTTCTCCCCACATCATCCAGAGTGTCTGCCGGTACCCCTGTGACAAGCCCAGACTGAATGCCAGTGTCATGCACATGCCGGGGGTCAGCGATATAGCGGCGATCGTGGGGATAAAAACCCACAACAGCTCCGGGTTCATCGTGGGGCGGCCTCAGTAGCGAACGAGTAGGAAGAGGAGCGCCGCTAATTGAATCATATTAATGACCACCGACAGGCGATGGAGTCGCGCGAACCGCGCGCCTGCCGCGCCATCACCGCCCAGCTCGGCATCGCGCAGCGCATTGATGCGCGGCACCAGAGATTGTCGTACCCAGAGTGTTGAGAGCGCAACCATCAGGCAAGTGCCGCCTGCCCACGGCGCACTCTGTACCCAGAGGGCACCGGCGAGTCCCGATCCAATGATCAGGGCCAGGTAATAACGGGGGAAAAGCCGCCTCAAGAAGATGCCTGCTTGCTCGATCGGGAGTGCTTGAAAGACCGTGGGCGCGATACCCACAGCGAAGAACAGCATGGCGCCAAGGGTGGCGGCGACTAAATACAGGGCAATCGTTTCCATCGTTATCGTCTACTTCGAGCGTTGTTTGTATTGGGTCGAGCAGTAGCCGCGCGAGACGGACGGATCACGGAGAGCGCCGTGCTTGGTGCCGCGGCCCGAGACACGCTGTCGCCAGTTTTTGAATGCTCTCGGCTTAAGTGATCGGCGCATCAACTGAATCACGTCTCCCTCGGGCAGTCCGTAAAGATGCTCGATGGCCTCAAAGGGTGTTCGATCTTCCCACGCCATCTCGATCACGCGTGAGTGATCAGCTTCACTCAGATGAGAGCTTGGCGGGTTTTTAGCCTGTGCGTTCATGGTTGCATCCGAAGGAGGTATCGGGAGTCGCCTTAGCGAATTTCTCGTACAGTGCCCCCGAGTGGGCGGCCCACCACTCTAGCGAAAGCGCGTGTACAAAAACGACTGTGTCCTGAGGCACAGATTGACGGTACGCGCTGTCCCACCTAGGGTGGTGCAGGGAAACGGTCAGAGTGAATGATGCGCGTTCTGCTGGCAGGGGCAACGGGATATATCGGGCAAGCGGTCCTTCGAGAGTTGGTCTCGGCGGGGCACGAGGTGATCGCATTGGTGCGACCGGGCCGGGCGCTCTCTATTACCGTTTCAGATGACGCGTTGGAAGATCAATCTGACACTGTCACCGTCGTGGAAGCAGCGATCACGCCTAACGAGGATTGGACGGCACCGCTACCTAAAACTGACGTGGTGATTTCCTGCCTTGCGAGCCGCAGTGGCGCACCAAGTGACGCCAGGCTCGTCGAGTACGAGGCCAATCGCCAACTGCTGACTTACGCGGAGCGCGGGGGGGTACAACACTTTGTGCTCTTGTCGGCGATTTGTGTCCAGACGCCGCGCCTCGCCTTTCAGAGAGAAAAACTGCGATTCGAAGCACTGCTAGAGGCGTCCCCGGTGCCCGCAACGATCGTGCGGGCGACGGCTTTTTTCCGTTCACTGGTCGGTCAGTTCGAGCGGGTTCGCGCGGGCAAGCCGTTCTTGCTCTTCAGTAGCGGCAACCTCACGGCCTGTAAGCCTATTTCCGATCGCGATCTAGCGCGATTTATTGTGGCGCGCGCAGCGGAGTCGCCTCAAGGCACCTTGATTCTGCCAATCGGCGGCCCGGGGCCGGCGCTGACACCTCAAGACCAGGGCCGATTGCTGTGCGAAACCTTGGGGCAACCTTTTCGTTCGACGTCGTTGCCGCCGGAAATGTTTGACTGGATACGCTGGCTGATTAGTCCGCTGGGTTTATTTTCTCGCCGCATGCGTGACCGTATGGAGTTTTTGCGTATCGCCAAGTTTTACGCCACTGAGTCGATGCTGTGCTGGGATGCGGAGGCCAAACGCTATAACGCCGAGACAACGCCCGAGTTTGGCAGTGACACGTTGCAAGACTTCTACGCGAAACTGGCCTCGGGTGAGACTCTCCCACCGGAGCGCGGTGAGCACAGCTTGTTCTAGTGACCTTGCTGCGTCTATTTGCTCAGCAGCATGACCGTGACGATATGGGCGTCCGTGATCTCGACGGTGTGGATGGGGTCTTCGTGCCAAGGCTGTGGTGTCCCACTTGTTGGCGTGATCGCGAGTAGCTGCTCATCGGCTCTTTTGACTTCGACGTCCTGAAAGCCAACCCACGATTGGGTGAGCGGGTACTGGCATTTATAAAACGACTCCTTCGCGCTGAAGAACAGCGTGGTTTCCAGCGCCACTGTCTCTGGCGGAAGCGAGGTGAAGTATCTGGTCTCTCGCTCAGTGAACAGGGTTGGCCACAGTTTGGGCTCAACGCGCCCAATCGTCTCGATATCGATGCCCACTGAACGTATTGCAGTGGGTATACCGATGGCGGCAGCACAGAGCGTATCGCAATGTGAGAGGCTGCCCACCCGATCAGCGGGCCACACAGGGGTGCGATCCTCTGCGCGACGCAGGGGCGTAGGCGGTAAACAGAGTTGATCAGACAGTGCCCGCGCGATGAGTCGCCCGGCAACGAACTCCCGCTGCCGATGGGGTGAGGCGTTAGCGATGTCTTCCCATTCCAGGGGGTCGGCCGCACCCGACAGGGCGTCGAGCGGCGCCCAGGCGATGGCGAGATCAGGGCCAGTCAGGTCGGGCAACAGTGGATGCAGCGTCATGCCGAGATGTTATCACTGTGATGTGCCGTCACCGAGATGCGACGCTAACGGGTGTGACAGCACTGCCTCGAGAGCGCCGCGTGGGGGAACGCTCAGATCCGTTGGATCAGTGGCCCGGGTTATCGCTTGAGTTGATCGAGGGTGCGCGTTGTGCTGCCCAGCTCAAAATGGCGAGCGCCACCGCGAGCAACAATACGGCACCCGCCTCAAACAGAAGCTTGCTGGGCTCTGCCTCTTTGCCCTGCAAAATGATGAGTCGCGTAATACCGGTAATCGCGATCAGCACGGGGAGCGTGACCGGCACGCTATGAGTCGCATAGTAGGCATAGGCCATGCCGATGACTTCGAGATAGATAAACAGCAACAGCAGGTCCGCCAGTCGAATGCGGCCGGCTTCAAAAAATGACGTCAGTTCCAAGGCCACCGCCAGCATTGTGAGCAGGCTGATAATGACCAGCAGGATGCGCTCGGCCGCGCTGAAAAAGCCCAGCACGCTGCGGTCGAGTCTCTCAGTCGCTTCAGGATAGTCGCTACCCAGCTGATGTTTGGCCATGGTCTCACTCCGCGTTCAAGTGGCGCGCTATTGGTAATGTATACGCGTCTCGATCAAAAACCGTTCACGCGTCTCAATCCGACGCTGCACGGATCGGTGGGGAGTGATAGGCGGGCGCTAGAGCCCGGTGCCCGTGGCTCGGGTTAATCCAATGCGGGAATCACCTTTTCAGGGGGAATCCACGGGATGTCGACGACCGTAGCCTCTCGCCAGCCATCGCCGGCGTCCAGTGACAGCGCGGTTCCGGGTGTAGCCAAGGCGGTGGGCACGTTAATCAGTGCGATGTTGTGCTCCAGACGTGGTGACCAGCAGTAGCGTGTTACGTGGCCGATTACATCATCACCTGACCTAACGTCCATGAAGTGCTGGTTGGGAACAACGGGGTCGCCGCCAAAGTTGGCGCCGACCAGGCGACGCTCAGGGCCTGACGTGGCGATGGCCTGCAGTGCGGCTTTGCCGACATAGTCATGGGGTTTGTCGATATCCAACAGTCGGTCCATGCCAATCGTGAAGGGGCTGTCTTTCAGGGTGATATCACTGCAGTAAGAGAGCAGCGCACCTTCCATACTGCGTGCCAGAGACGGGCAAGCGGCCTGAATATCGAACTCGGCACCGGCCTCCATACACAGGTCCCACAATGCCGAGCCTTTGCTGGCGTCCTTCAAGATAATCTCGTAGCCCAGCTCGCCGCTCCAGCCGGTGCGACTGAGCACTACCGGGATGCCTTCCAGGGAGGTGTGGCAGAAGTGGTAGTAGCCGAGTTCGATCGCCAGATCGCCGAAGAGCTTATGCGCCACGCGCGGTGCCAGCGGGCCCTGCAGCTGCAGCGGCGAGGCATCAGGTTCGCGGACGGTCACGTCGAGTCCACTTTGTGCGGCCACGCCTTTGGCCCACAGCAACACGTCGCCATCACCCGGTGATAGCCAGAAATGGTTTTCGGCATGTCGGTACATGACGGCATCGTTGATGATGCCGCCGTTCTCATCGACAAAGACCACGTAGCGGGCCCGATTGATAGGGCACTTGTCGATGTCTCTCGGAGTCAGCAATTGCACAAGTGCGAGCGCATCGGGGCCGATGATTTCCACCTGACGTTCGGCCGCCACATCCCAAAGCGAGACGCCTTTGACGATCGCCCAGTACTCGGCGGTGGGGTCGCCGTAGTGAGTGGGCATAAACATATGGTTATAAATAGTGAACGCTTGGGCGCCCGCCTTCATGGTGGCGTCATAAAAAGGGGATTTGCGAACGCGAGGCCCGATGGTGATGGCGGGTGATGACATGGTGTGACTCCGTCAGTAACGCGAATTTTTATTTGCGCGAGATTATGGAGTGAAAAACCTCGCCCCGGAATCTTTTTGTCAGTATCAAAACGCGGCTTTGGTTACTGTCGTTAAAGTCGCTTTGACTCGCAGCAATGACTCGACGTGTCGTGCTCAGGCAGTGTCCTGTTCGCCCAGATGCTTATGTTGCGTCAGTGTGCCTAAGCTCTAATGGACGCTTCACCGAACCTCGAGAGCACAGAAGCATCTGTGCCCCCAGACCAGATCGTGCAACCTGTGATGAGGCGTTGCTGTGGGTTAGGCTGCGGCGCCCGATACTTCCGGATCGGTAAATTCAAGCGGCGCGTCGAAGTCGGAGTCCGGAGGTACCGCCGGCTCGTACTCGACTTCCTCATCGGAGCGCGGGTCCTGATCAAAGGCAGCGGGTGCCATCGCTGACGTTGCCGGTATGAAGGCACCTTGCTCTTCGATGGTGACTGCAGTGCGGCCCGGGGGCTGAAGGATAATGAAGACGCCGGTGACAAGACTCGCGGCGCCCACCAGCGCGAAGAGCGCGCCGTCACCCATGCTGCGCATCGCCCAACCGATAACCAATGCGCTGCTGGCAGAGCCAAGTGCATTCAGCAGCAGCACGGACGAGCCGATGGTGACGAATTCCTCGCTCTTCGAGTTATCGGCGGCCTTGGCAAGCGCTACAGCGTAGAGTGAATTAGCGAAAGCGCCAAAGGCAAATGCGCCCAGCAGCAACGCCTCACGGGTGTCGGCGAGCATCAGTCCAAAGGCGGATACGCCGCTCGCGGCACAGAGTGCTGCCAGCACGTAGCGGCGGTCGATCCTGTCGGATGCCATGCCAATCGGGTACTGCGCTAGCGCACCACCAATGATGTTTGCGGCGATAAAGGTCGGCACAAAGCTGGGATCGTTGGTCACGCTCAGGGCGTAGATGGCACCCAATCCCCAGAAGCCGCCCATGACTACGCCGGAACCCAGCGCACCGGCAAATGCTGTGTGTGAGCGACGGTACAGCTTGAAGAAATTAAACCGCGTCGCCGGTACGGGCGCCGGCGCCAAGGAGCGGGTCAGGCTCACAGGCACGATCGCCAAGCCCACGAGCAGCGAGACCAAAATGAAGGGGTATAACGGATTCGCCGCGGTCAGGCCGAGTAAATACTGCCCGACGGCCATAGAGACCAGAACGATGGCGGTGTAGACCGATAAGACACGCCCATGCCGAGTGCTATCGCTCTGCTCAGCGAGCCAGCTCTCGATGACCGTGTAAGAGCCGCACATCACAGCGCCTAATACGAAGCGCACCAGCACCCAGAAGAAACCTTCCTCGACAAGACTGAGGAACAGGAAGCTCGACAGGAATATGGCCAGTAGCGCCGTAAAGCTACGGATGTGGCCCACCCGAGCGATGATCGGCGGAATCACCAGCGCGCCGGTCAAAAAGCCTGCGAAGTAGGCGGAGCCACTCAGCCCGATCAGCGTTTGCGATAATCCGAGCTCGCTGGCACGTAGTGGTAAAAACGTCATGTGCAGGCCGTGGCCGGCCAGCAGAAATGCCGTCGTAAAGAGCAGTGACGATACGGGCCGGAGGGTGCTCATAATCTGTGCTCAGCTCTATTTCATGTGAATCAAAGAGGCGCGCATTGTGCTCTTAAATTTGTCGCTCGCAAGCGACAAAATCGTGAATTTTTGGCGAGAGCTGAGCGCCTCTGAAGGCGTCTCAGTTTTGCCCAGAAAACGGAGGGTGTCTGGGCCTGATCAGGCGGCCAAATCGCCCCAGGCGAGCTGCGCGTGCCCCCGTCTTTTCAGCAGGGCGCTGAGGGCTCTGATATGGTCGGGGCCGACCTCGCAGCAGCCGCCAATGACGCTCGCGCCGGCGTCCAGCCAGCTCTCTGCAAATGCGGCGTACTGCTCAGGGCCTAGGTCTTTCCTTGCCTCGAGCACGTCGACAACCCCGCCGGGCTCCAGCGCGTCGACCGATGTAAAGCCATTGGCAAAGGCGCCGAAGGGGAACCGTGACTCGCTGAGGATGGCCAACGCCTCGGCGATGACCTCGGGTTTGGAGCAATTGATCACGACCGCCAACAGATTGAATCGCTCAATAGCGGCCAGTGCGTCAGCCAGTGACTCCCCCGATCGCAATTGCCGACCGTCTTCATCGGAAACGGTCAGGCCCAGTACGATCCTGACGCCCTCCTGCTCAGCCGCGGTCAAGACTGCCTCCGCTTCACTGACCGATGGGATCGTCTCGGCCAGGAAGCCATCGACAGTCTCTTTTTGCAGCGCGATGAGTTCACGGTACTCGCCAATCGCTTGTTCAAGGGGTAGCTGGGTGTCAGGCCGGTAGCTGGCTACCAGCGGTGGGAGCGAAGCGATCATGGCGGCTCCCGCGTTCTGGCTCGTCATGGCACCTTGCTCGCCCAGCTCTCGCGCGCGATCCAAGAGCTCTGCAATAGGAGGGAGATTTTGTCCCCGCGCGAGACGCGTTCGCGTAATGGCATAGGTGTTTAGGCACGCAATGTTGGCGCCGGCGTCGCAGAAATCGCGATGCACGTCCGCTACGAGATCAGGCTCCTCCAGCATGACCTGTAGCGACCAGTGATGATGTGCAGGAGACGGGCTGCGGCGGATCAATTCTTGGCCGAGGCCGCCGTCCAGTAACAATACACCGTGAGTCATATTTCATCCTTATTCCAATCGTGCACCTGGCATAACAAGGGCATCAGTATAGGGCGCCCATTTCGTGGGATATACGTCACTAGCAGTGACTGGGCCACGATTAGGATAAATTAGTTCTGCGCCGTCCTCGCGGCAGTTTCTCCGGCCACGATCGGTGCGGCAGGAAGCGCCGCAGTCTTGTTCCCTCTCTGGTTTCTTGATCAGGCCACTTTGTTCCGGCTCCCTACTGAAAACAGCAGTGCGTAGAAGACCGGCACGGCAAGCAGTGCCAGCACCGAGCCAAAGGCCAGCCCACCCATAATCGATACGGCCATCTCGCGGAAGAAGTCATCGCGTAAAAGCGGCGCCATGCCGACGATGGTCGTGCCGGCGGCGAGGAGCACAGGGCGCAAACGGCTGACGCAGGCGGCAATCAGGTTGTTCTGGGTGAGGCCATCCTGATCGGATCGCAGGTTGATCTCCTCAACCATGATCACGCAGTTTTTGATCAAGATGCCGACCAGGCTAAGAAGGCCGAGTAATGCGGGGAAGGTGAAGGATAGATTAGTCACGAAAAGACCTACGAAAACACCGACCATGATGAGTGGCACCGTGAGCCAAGTCACCAGCATTTGCCGCACGCTACCAAACAGCATCAGCGTCGCGATGATCATCACCAGCAATGCGATAGGGAATCGCGAGATCACCATGTCGTTGGCCAATTTCATCGACTCATATTCACCGCCCCATTCGAGCTCATAGCCTGGTGGGAGCGGGATGGACTCGATGTCTCCACGGATGGCGTTGAAGGCACTGGTCGCCGTCTCTCCGGGGGGTGCGTTCGCTTGAACGGTAATGGTGCGAACCCGGTTGCGCCGCATCAGGAAGCTGTCTTCCGCTTTTAGTGCGGCGCCTGCCACAACCTGCCGCGCCGAGACGAAAGACTGGGTACTCTCGCTCCATAAATCGCGCTCAATCAGCTCAGCCGCGGTTTCCGCAAGCGGCGTGATGCGCGCGACGATAGGAACCGGCTTGTCGCCGTCACGCAGTACACCCACCATTGTGCCCACGGTGCTGGACTCCACCGCCCGCGAAACGTCCGGCAGTTGCACGCCCGCGCGTCGCGCTCGGGCTTCATCGGGTATGATCGCCAGCGAGAGTCGCTGCTCGCGCCAGTCGATTTTGCGATCGATCAGCTGGTGCTCGATAAAGTGCTGCATGGTCTGCTCGGCAATCCCGCGTAGCTCAGCTCGGTCACTGCCGTAAAAGCGCGCCTCGATTTTGCTGGCGGTGCTGCTGGTGAACTCGAGCCTTCTCACCATGTGGTGTGCCTCGGGGAACTCCGCTGCGATCACATCGCTGGCCTCGGCCATCAACCCGGTGACAGCCTCGACGTCGTCAACGTGCACCACCAGTTGGGCATAGGCAGGGTCGGGGCGCTCGGGTAGCAAAATCATCGTGAAACGGATGGGGCCGCGACCCGACCACGTCGAGATTTCGGTCACGCTATCTAGCGTTAAGAGTCGGTTGCGCACGCGATCAGCTAGCTCGTCGCTGGCGTGGATATTGGTACCCTGGGTTTGGTAGAGGTCTACAAAGAACAGCGGTGTGCTGGTGGCAGGGAAAAATCCCTGCTTCAGTTGAGTGAAGCCCACCATGCTCGACATCATGACGGCGAGTAGCGCAAAAGTGGTCCAGCCGCGGCGAGCGATACCCAGTTCCATGAGTTTTCGGTAACCGCCGAATACCGGACCCGCGTAGAGCCGACTCTCAGGCAGTGCCTCGGGAACGGTTTTGAGTAGCCATACACCAATGGAGGGCACCAAAGTGATGGCTAACACCCAGCTCAACAACAGTGAAATTCCGCACACCGTGAATAACGAGCCTAGAAACTGACCGGTCGAATCCGATGACAGGCCAATCGGCGCAAAAGCGGCAATTCCGATGACGGTCGCCGCCAATAGCGGGAAGCGCGTGGTCGCCACCGCCTCGACGGCCGACTCGCGAGGGCTGAGCCCTTGTTTGATGCGCGTGATCATGCCCTCGGTCACCACGATGGCGTTGTCGACCAGCATGCCCATCGCAATCATCATGGCGCCGAGTGAAATGCGCTGCAGCTCGATGCCCGCGGCCGCCATCACACCGATAGTGCCGGTCACTGTGAGTAATAGCACTGCCCCCACCATCACGCCGGCGCGCCACCCCATGAACAAACACAGCGCGGCGATGACCGTGGTGATGGAAGCGGTGAGATTGAGCAAGAATTGGGTGATCGACCGATCAACGAGCCGGTGCTGCTCAAAGAGCGGAATTACCTCGATGCCCACGGGCAGGAGTTGCTGCAGTTCGAGGAGACGCTGCTCAACAACCCTGCCGACCCGCACTACGTTTTGTGTTTCGTTAATCGCAATCCCCAAGGCGAAAATGCGCTGGCCCTCATGCCGCACGATTAAGGAGGGGAGGCTCGTCTCCTCCCTGGAGACTGTCGCGATGTCGCCGAGGCGAATCATCGACGTCTCGCCCGGCAGGGCAATGAGCAATTCCTCGAGCACTGCTTCACTGCGCTCGAGTGGAATATCAATGCGCATGCGTTGATCGCCTGTCTCCATCATGGAGGCGGGGAACAGGCCAGAGGCGCTATTGATCGCTTGGACAATGCGCGGGAAGGGCACACCGAGTCGCCTTAGCTGCGCATAGTCGAAATCGATGTGCACCTGCTCCTCCGGTACACCTTCGACACGCACCTTGGCGACGTGCTCAACGCGTTTGATTTCGGTTTCCAGTAACCGGGCGGCGTCACGAATAGTGGCGATGTCATAGCCATCCGGAACGGTGAAGCCATACAACAAGCCATACACGTCACTGAAATCGTCCTCTACCCAGGGCGGGTAGGCACCGGCGGGTAAACGCATGGCGGCCTCGGCGACTCGCCGGCGCAACTCGTCCCAGATCTGACCGGTATCGTTGGCTGACACCGAATGGTTGAGTTCAATCTCGATCTCTGAGCGCCCGGGTAGCGACCGAGAAGCAATGTTCTCAATCCATGGCAGCTCTTGAATCGAGCGTTCCAACACCTCCGTGACTTCTTGTTCCACATCAAGTGCGGAAGCGCCGGGATACTCCGTGAAGACGTAGGCGATCTTGATCGGGTAGGGCGGGTCTTCGAGCTGTGCGATGCGCTGCCCGCCCGCAAGACCGCCGACCAGACAGGTCAGTACGATGACCCAGACGTAAAGTGGGTTCGCCAGCGCAAATTCAGTGAGTGATGAACGCGACATGATTTAGCCGTCCGCCAGGGGCCGCACCTGCATACCTTCGTAAAGCCAGGCGCCCCCTGCAGCGACCACTTGCTCGCCCAGTTCGAGGCCGGAGTGCACGGGAACCGTCTCGCGGTTGGGCACGCCCACTGTGATCGGCCGCTTTAATACTTTCGAGGTTTCTTGCTCGACGCCCCAGACGAAAAAACCGCCTGTCGCATCACTTTGCACGGCACTCAGGGGCAGCTGGATGAGCGACATGTCGGTGGTGGCCATGGACAGCAGGATGGTGGCGGTCATCCCCGGTAGTACCGGCCAGGGCGGGGTTTCTGTCAGTGAAAAACGCACGTCGTAAGTTTGCGTGTCCTGACTGGCCTCGGCCTCGTAATCCAGCCACTGTGCCTCAAATAGACGACTCGGGTCCGCCGTGAAGCGCACGTTTGCTTGTTGCAAGGCAGCGGGGTTCAGGCCTGCCATCAGTTGCTCAGGCACGCCGATCACCACCTCGATGCGCTCAACTGGGACCAAACGGATGACCGGCGAGAGTCGGGCGACGGGAGAAAAGTTTTCTGCGAGGCGTTTGGCGAGCCGGCCGTCAAACGGCGCGCGCAGCACCGTATCATCAAGATCTTTCTGCGCCGTCTCTACCGCGAGGCCTGTTAATTTGGCGCGCGCCACGGCTTCGTCAAGCTCCGCCTGTGACACAGTGCCCGAGGCTTTGAGTGACTCTACTCTGGATAAGGTTTTTTCGGCGAGTTCATGATCTGCCCGGGCGCTTTCCAGTGCGAGGTCGAATCGCTCAGGATCCAGTTGCGCGATGATGTCACCGGCCTGAACCAACGCCCCCTCTGCCAGGGGTAAGCGCTGCAATGTGCCGTCGATTTCAAAGCCAAGTTCGACCGTGTGCGCGGGCGCTACTTTGCCCACAAACTGGCTGGGAGCCGACTGGTAGCCGGTTCCCACGGTGATCAAGCGCGCGGGGCGCACTGCAGACAATGGTTCGACCGTCGACTCTGCTCCGCAGCCAGCCAGCCCCGACATGGTCAGTAGTGTCCCAATAAGGATTCTCAGCATGACGCGAGCTCCTGTGTCAGGGACTTGAGGTGTTGGCGAATCTCGTTGCGCTCGGTTGTGTTGAGTGAGAGCAAGCCCAGTAACTCCAAAAACTGCAGCCCCTGCGACGCCAACAGAATGGTTCTTGCGGGTGCGGCAGTGGCGTTTGATGTGCCCAATTGCTCGAACAAACCCTCAACGTACTGTTTGGCCGGAGCGAGCAAATCCGCGTTTTCCGCCGATGCCGCGATCAGTCCCTGCGCCATGATCCGTTCGTCTTTGGGCAGATCGAAGTCGGCATCAATCAGGTTATTGAGCAGTGCGGCGTTACTGACTTCGTCAGCCGAGCAGAGGTCATCAACCAACCCTGCGCGGTTCTCAAGCAGATGATCCAGCAGTCCCTGTAGCAGGGCGTCCTTGGAGGGGTAGTGGTACAACAGCCCGCCCTTCGAGACGCCCGCTTCGGCCGCCACTTTCTCCAGCGTGAGGTGCCCTGCACCGTCGCGCTCAATCACCTTGGCCGCGGCGACGCGAATACGCGCGCGCGTTTGTTCCGATTTCATGGCTCACCATTTATAAACCGTCCAGACGGTATAGTAATACACTCTCTGTGCGATGTCACAGGCCCGCAAAGCGCCTCAAGTTTGCTGGTGAGTGGGTCTGTGCGTACTCTGCAGTCATGGTGACCACACCTTTCTTCACATGACTGCTGTCCCCCCGCATGACAGCTGATCTGCTACTCACGATCCTGAGCTGTATCGGCTTTATGGGGCTGGTGGCTTTTGTGTCCTGGCGGCAAACCCGTGGCCGGGTCGATACGGGTACCGGTTACTTCCTGGCCGGGCGGGGTTTGGGCGCCACCTTTATTGCCGGCTCCTTGCTACTCACGAACCTTTCTGCGGAACAGCTTATTGGTCTCAATGGGTCAGCCTATGGCTACAACCTGAGTAGCATGGGGTGGGAGGTGACCGCCGCGGTTGCCACGGTGCTCATGGCGTTTTTATTTTTGCCTAAGTACCTCGCCGGAGCCTTCACGACCCTGCCCGAGTTTCTCAGTGCGCGCTTTGACGAGGGCGTCCGTCGGATGACCGTGGTGCTCTTTATGCTGGGCTATGGCTTGGTGACGATCCCTAGCGTGCTGTACTCCGGTTCGATCGCGGTGCTCAAACTCTTTGACGTGCCCGAATTGTTGCAACTGGATTACGGCACGTCGCTGGTGCTGACCATTATGGTCATCGGCGCCTTGGGGGCGTCCTATGCCATTCTCGGCGGCCTGCGGGCGGTGGCGGTCTCCGACACGCTCAATGGTGTTGGCCTATTGATCGTAGGCGTGGCGGTGCCGTGGCTGGGGCTCCGGGCATTGGGTGAGGGGAGTGTGGGTGCCGGCCTCGACATGGTGTTGACCACCGAGACCCAGAAGCTCAACGCCATCGGCGGGCCGATCGACCCGACGCCCTTTGCCACGCTCTTCACCGGCATGGNGTTTGCCAATCTCTTCTACTGGTGCACCAACCAGTATGTGATCCAGCGTACGCTTGCCGCCCGCAGTCTTGCGGAGGGCCAAAAGGGCGTGCTGCTATCCGGCTTTTTCAAGGTGCTGGTGCCCCTGCTCATGATGATCCCGGGCGTCGTGGCCTATCACCTTTACGGGCCTGAGCTGCAATCGATCGATCTCGCCTACCCTCAACTGGTGCGCGACGTACTGCCGGTCTACGCCACCGGGTTTTTCCTCGCCGTGCTGTTGGGCGCGGTACTGAGCTCCTTCAATTCGCTCATCAATAGCGCGTCGACGCTGTTCTGCATCGACGTGTATCAGCCCCTCGTTGGCAGGGTGGTCTCTGATGCGGAAATGTTGAGGGTGGCCAAGCGGGTGGGATTTGTGATGACCTGTTTTTCGTTATTGGTCGCGCCGCTTTTGCAGTTTGCCGCCGAGGGGCTCTGGCAAGTCATTCGGATTTTCACGGGCTTCTACAACATTCCGATGATTGCGATTGTGATCATCGGCCTCTTTACGCGGCAGGTGCCTGCGGTGGCGGCCAAGGCGGTGATTGTGTTTCATATCGTTGCCTATGGCGCCTTCCAGTTTGTGCTCAAGGACCTGTTACCGGTGCACTTTCTGCACCTTTACGCGATCCTGTTTGTGGTGGAGGTGACGATGATGCTGGCGATCGGTGTGTGGCGGCCGCGACGAGAGGAGACTGCTATCAAACAGAGCGCAGAGGTGGATCTGACCCCCTGGGCCTATGCGCAACCCTGCGCGGTGACCTTGTTGTCCTGCGTGGTGGCGCTCTACGTCGTGTTCTCGCCCATCGGCCTGGTGGGGGAAGGCTCGAAACTCTTTGCGCCCGTTTTACTGGGTCTACTCGCGCTGAATGTGCTCTTCTGGCTCGGTTGGCACCGCCGATTGATCGCCGGCTCGGGAGCTCACGCATGACGAAGTCCGCATCGCCGCTTGAAGGTAACGCCGCTGCGCGCGTCGCCGCGCTCACAGCTGAGAATCCATACCTGTCGAGTGGGCGGAAACCCCGCCTGCTGATTGTGGGGGCGGGCATGATGGGGCGAGAGCACCTAGGCGTGTCGCAAGCGCTCGGTTGGGCAGAGGTACAGGGTATTGTCGATCCCGACGGGGGCAGCCTCGAGTGGGCCTGCACAGACTGGCGTTTGCTCACCGACGCGCCGCTCACGATCTATCGCGACCTGAGTGAGGCCTGTCTGGATGAGGCGGTAGACGCGATCGTGATCGCAACGCCCAACCACACCCACCGGGATGTGCTGCAGGCCGTTGCCGCATCCCATAAACCCGTCTTGCTCGAGAAGCCGATGGCCACGACCTTGGCGGATGCCATGGACATCGTGAGCCTCGCGCGGGACTACCCCGCGGTTATCCAGCTGGGCATGCAATATCGCTTCAAGGCGCAATACGTGGACGCGCTGCAGGCGGCGGCCGCAGAGCGCGCGTTGGGGCAGGTGAAAACCGTTGCCATGTCGGAGTATCGGCCACCCTTTTTGGACAAGGTAGATCAGTGGAATAAATTCAACCGCAACAGCGGCGGCACCCTGGTCGAAAAATGCTGTCACTACTTTGATCTCATCAATGTCGTCGCCCAGTCACGACCAAGGCAGGTGTACGCCAGCGGCGGCCGGGCGGTGAACTTTCTGGATTTTGAGTGGCAGGGCGAGTCATCGGACATCGATGACCACGCCATGGTGATCATCGACTACGACAACGGCGTGCGCGCCAGCTTTACGCTCAACATGTTCTGTCAGGAGCTTCATGAAGAGTTGGTGGTCGTGGGCGAGCGCGGCCGCTTGGTGGCCAGCGAGCAGGCCAGCTTCCAACCCGACACGCCCTCAAAGGCTGAGCTACTCGTGGAGGTGCCGGAGCATCCCGCTTACCGGGGTGTGTCGGTTGGCTATCCTGACTGGATCGAAGCCAGCGGCCACTATGGCGCCACCTTTTTTGAACACATCGCCTTTAATTTACAGCTGGCGGGGCAGGCGGTGGA
Source organism: Halieaceae bacterium (assembly GCA_002721785.1). GTDB lineage: Bacteria > Pseudomonadota > Gammaproteobacteria > Pseudomonadales > Halieaceae > Luminiphilus. The sequence goes on along the minus strand of PBLO01000006.1, from coordinate 3,470 downwards.
CGCGGCCACGCCCGAGCAGGCACTCTGGTCGCTGATTGTGGCCAGCGCTGCCCAGCACTCGATGCAGACCGGGCGAGAGGTCGACGTTGGTGCGTTCTGTGAAGCAGAGGGTATCGGCGATTTTTACGGCGGTTGTTAACGGTTCGCAGCCAACCCCATGAGCGAAAGCCATGGGGGCGGTGCGTAAGTAGCAGGATGGCGGATCCCTATCCTGCGGTAATGATGTGACCCGATGCTGGGGTCGAAAGGAGAGACGACAGTGAGTGCAACGATTTCGGTGGGTTGCGGCGAGATGCCTGCCATTGGGCTCGGTCTGTGGAAGATCGCCAGAGAGGACACTGCGGCGATGGTTCGCTCAGCCATTGCCGAGGGCTACCGCCATCTCGACAGCGCGGCGGACTATGGCAACGAAGCTGAGGTCGGCGAGGGGTTGCAGGCGGCACTGTCTGAAGGCCTCGTGAGCCGCGAGGAGCTCTGGGTCACCTCAAAGCTCTGGAATACCTATCACCGGCCCGAGCACGTGCGCGCGGCGTGTGAGCGCACTTTGAAAGATCTCCGCTTGAGCGAGCTGGATCTGTATCTCATTCACTTCCCGATTGCGCTCCAGTACGTGGACTTTGAAACCCGCTACCCGCCGGAGTGGATCGCCGACCCCGATGCAGAGAATCCCGCGATGGTGCCCGACCCGGTGCCGCTCTCTGAGACTTGGGATGCGATGGAGGAACTGGTGCGCGCCGGACTGGTCAAGGAGATCGGTGTGTGTAACTACAACACCGGGCTACTCCATGACCTGATGGCGTACTCGCAGATCAAGCCGGCCATGCTGCAGATCGAGTCCCATCCCTACCTGAACCAAGAGCGGCTGCTACGCGCCGCAGCGCAATACGATATCGCGGTGACGGCGTTCTCACCGCTAGGCGCGCTGTCTTATTTGGAGCTCGACATGGCGGAGGCCGGTGAGTCGGTTCTTGAGCAAGCGGCCGTCAAAGAGGCCGCCGCGCGCGTCGGTCGCACGCCCGCGCAGGTGGTCTTGCGTTGGGGCATTCAGCGGGGCACGGCGGTCATCCCAAAGACCAGCCGGGTGGAGCGCCTGAGAGAGAACCAGCAGCTGTTTGATTTTGAGTTGAATGACGCGGAGATGACGGCGATCTCGGCCCTAAACCGCAACAGGCGATTTAATGATCCGGGCCATTTCTGTGAGGAAGCCTTTGGCACGTTCTTCCCCATCTATGACTGAAGCGACTTCTGTATGATGAGGTTTGAGCCGCAGCCCGTTACCGGTCAGCAGCGCCACGGCGATGCGGTATTCCCACTGGTGTTGGTTGCCGAGGGACCGCTGTCGCAGCAGGATCTCCACGGCCAATCAGCGACGCTTATGGAACAACTGGCGACCCATGGCGCCATCCTGTTTCGCGGCTGCGGGGTGGGGGATGCGCAGGCCTTCGATGACTTCGTCGCTGGTTTTAACCTCCCGAACTTTGCCTACGACGAATCGTTGTCAAACGCGGTGAGGCACAACCGCACGCCGCGGGTCTTTACCGCCAACGAGGCGCCGCAGGATGTAGAGATTTTCCTGCACCACGAGATGGCGCAGACCCCGTACTACCCGAGTCATCTGTTTTTCTTCTGTGAGCAGGCCGCCGAAGCGGGCGGCGCCACGCCGCTGTGCCGCTCTGATGTGCTACTTGAAAAACTGACCCAGCACCTACCGGAATTAGTGGCCCGTTGCAGAGCGCAGGGTGCACGGTATTCCCTCACCATGCCCGCTGAGGCCGACGCTTCCTCGGGGCAGGGAAGAAGCTGGCGCCAGACCCTCAATGTCGATACGAAAGAGGCCGCCGAGGCCAGGCTGGCAGCGCTCGAGTATGACTGGCAGTGGTTACCTGACGACGCAATTCGCACCACCACGCCGGCCCTCTCGCTCATTCGCCACGCGCCTTCCGGTAACGAGGTCTTCTTTAACCAGCTCATCGCTGCGTTTTGTGGCTGGCAGGATCAGCGCAACGAGGGCACTCGCTCGGTGACTTATGGCGACGGTTCAGCCTTTGATGACGCCGATGTGCAATCGGCGGTCGAGATTGCCTACGACCTCGTGTTTGATCTCCCCTGGGAGCCCGGGGATGTGGCCTTGATTGATAACTATCAGATCATGCACGGCAGGCGGCCTTTCTCGGGCCAGCGAAGCGTGCTGGCTTCCCTGTGCCTGGGTTCAGCGCCCGCTTAACGCTTACAGGTTGACCGTGAGCGTGACGCGCACCTGCCGGGGCTCAAACAGGCGAAAGTGTCCGTCCGCGACGCCCTCTAGCGGCTCACCCGCAAGTCTTGAGGCATAGAATTACTCGATATCCCGGTCATCCGAATCAAACAGGTTCAGCACATCGGCGCGCAGTGCGAAGCGCCGACCGGCTTACAAGGGCTGGCCTGTGTATACTCGTCGACAAGGGCAGTACGCCACAAAATAAAAAGCGCGGTACTTTTGGCTCAACAAATCGATAGGGTGAATTTCGGGCTCTCGGTCTCGGTACTGCTGGGCCTGACGCTACCGTTGTTGGTGTTTCCGAGTGAAACCGCCGCTGCCCTCGCAGCTATCTACGCTTGGATTGCCAACACGTTTGGATGGTTTTACATCCTCACCGGTGCGAGCACCTTGGCATTGGTGTTGTACATCGCCTTCAGCCGCTACGGTGCCATTCGTCTGGGTTCAGAAGAGCCGGAGTTCCCAACCGTGAGCTGGGTGGGCATGCTGTTCGCCGCCGGTATCGGCTCGGGCATGTTGTACTGGAGTGCGATCGAATGGGCCTACTACGTACAGGCTCCGCCTTTTGGTGCCGAGCCTTTCTCCGATAAGGCCTACGACTGGGCGGCCTCCTATGGGCTGCATCACTGGGGCTTCGTCGCCTGGGCCTTCTACAGCCTGCCGACGCTGGCCATTGCCTACCCGTTTTATGTGCGCAAAGCGCAGCAACTCAAATACAGTAACTCCGCGCAGTACTGGCTGAAGGGCAGGGAAAATGCCTGGCCGGCACGCCTCATGGACAGTTTCTTCATGATCGCCCTGATTGGCGGTGCGGGCAGTTCGTTGGGCATCTCCACGCCGCTGATTTCTGCGCTGATTGCACGGCTCACTGGCATTCCCGATGGGTTCGCGCTGGAGCTGTTCGTGGTGGGGATTTGTGTGGCGTTATTTTCATTGAGCGTGTGGCTGGGCCTGACGCGGGGTATTCGTCGGCTTAGCGACGTGAATCTTATGATGGCCTTCCTGTTCTTGCTCTTTGTGCTGTTTGCCGGTGACACGCTCTTTATCTTAAACATGGCTGTGAACTCGGTAGGGCATCTCCTGCAGAACACGCTGGCCATGACTTTCTGGACAGACCCCATCGCCAACACCGGCTTTGTCGGTGACTGGACGGTCTTTTACTGGGCATGGTGGATTGCCTACGCGCCCTTCATTGGCATTTTTGTCACGCGCA
>PBLO01000005.1 GCA_002721785.1 Halieaceae bacterium | reverse complement strand
CAACATCAACTTTGTTGCTGAGCTGATTGCGCCGATTGCGATGGAAGAGGGCCTGCGTTTTGCGATCCGAGAGGGTGGCCGAACGGTTGGTGCAGGCGTCGTCGCTAAAATCCTCGACTGAAGCCAGTCAAATCTCTTAAAAAGCCCGCCTTGAGCGGGCTTTTTAGTGCCCGTGTCGTTCGCGGGTGCTGCCGGCAGGTAGGTATAGGGGTTACCAAACGCAGCAAGCCGGGCTCTGGGCCTGACTTTGACCCTCAAACAGGGAAAGCGGGGTTTAAAGGGACAGCCAGCCGCCGTTTTCTGTAGCTGGGGTCACGATCTGTTCAAAAGCGGCGTGTTGTGGGCTGTCGGTGATAGATGTGTGAGAAATGCCGCATCCCCCTGAAACCCGCTAAATAAGGCGGGTTTATTGTTGACACCCCCCCCACCACATCCGTAGACTTCGCTCTCTTTTTTCGGGGTCCCCCGCGGGCACCGGCTGTTTTAAGGAGATGTACCGTGCAAAACCAGCGTATCCGAATCCGGCTGAAGGCCTTTGACCATCGCCTGATTGACGCATCGACAGAAGAGATTGTGGAAACGGCCCGTCGCACCGGCGCTCAGGTTCGTGGCCCCATCCCACTGCCTACCAAGAAGGAGAAGTTCACGATTTTGATCTCTCCTCACGTTAACAAGGATGCGCGGGATCAATATGAGATCCGTACGCACAAGCGTCTCCTCGATATCGTCGAGCCAACCGAGAAAACGGTTGATGCTCTGATGAAGCTTGATCTGGCTGCGGGCGTAGAAGTCCAAATCAGCCTGGGTTAAGGACAATTTAGTAGCAGTAGCCTGCCTGGTTCGCCAGGTGTGTAACGTCCGGTTCAATCACTAACAAGACTGTGTCGGGCGGCCATAGAGGGTTGAGCCCCGTACACTGTGAGGTTTAAGCCATGACTATTGGTTTAGTCGGCCGAAAATCGGGAATGACGAGAGTCTTCACCGAGGACGGCGCATCAGTACCAGTGACCGTAGTGGAAATTGCTCCAAACCGCGTCACTCAAATCAAAGAGCTCGAGACCGATGGGTACCGAGCAATTCAGGTCACCGCGGGCAGCCGCAAGGCCTCGAAAGTCAGCAAGCCGGAAGCCGGGCATTATGCCAAGGCTGGAGTTGCCGCGGGTGATGGCCTGTGGGAATTCCGTTTGGACGGCTCTGACGAGGCGTTTGAGGTGGGTTCCGAGCTGACCGTTGAGCGGTTTGAGCAAGGTCAGAAGGTCGATGTAGCGGGTCGGTCCAAGGGTAAAGGTTTCCAGGGCGTCGTGAAGCGCTGGAACTTCCGCACCCAGGATGCGACACACGGTAACTCGCTGTCGCATCGGGCGCCGGGTTCGATTGGCCAGTGCCAGACGCCGGGCCGCGTGTTCAAGGGCAAGAAGATGTCCGGTCACATGGGCGACGAGCGTGTGACAACGCAGGGCCTTGAGGTTGTGCGCGTTGATGTAGAGCGCAATCTGCTGCTCATCAAAGGTGCGGTCCCAGGCGCTCCGGGTGGCGAAGTGATTGTTCGTCCGACAGTCAAAGCGGCGGGCACTAGCCCGTCACAGTCGTGAGTAGCGGGGGCGAGACGTGGAATTGAATGTAGTCAAGCCGGGGAATGAAGCAGCAGGGACCGTTGCGGTATCTGAAGCGAATTTCGCTCGCGAGTACAACGAAGCATTGGTTCACCAGGTGGTTACGGCCTACCTGTCTGGCGCGCGGCAGGGTACGCGTGCACAGAAGACGCGATCTGAAGTCGCGGGTGGCGGTAAGAAGCCTTGGCGTCAGAAGGGCACGGGTCGTGCTCGAGCGGGCACCATCCGGTCGCCGATCTGGCGCTCAGGTGGCGTGACGTTTGCGGCCAAGCCGCAGGATCACTCGCAGAAGGTGAACCGCAAGATGTATCGGGCAGCGATGCGATCCATCCTGTCTGAGCTGGCGCGGACCGATCGACTGATGATCGTCGAAACGCTGGATGTTGAGCAGCCCAAGACCAAGCTGCTGGTAGAGACCCTGAAGGGATATGGCGTGGACAACGTTTTGATTGTGGCGGACAGCGTAGACAAGAACCTCTATCTCGCTTCCCGAAATCTGCACAAGGTAGATGTTCGGGACGTGGAGGGCGCTGACCCAGTAAGCCTGATCGCTTACGACAAGGTCATGATCACCGTGGATGCCGTGAAGAAGTTTGAGGAGGCGTTGGCGTGAATCAGGAGCGTGTTTTTCAGATTCTGCTTGGGCCTCACGTGTCGGAGAAGTCGGCGATCGTGGCGGAGCAGAGCAACCAGTATGTGTTCCGTGTCTGCCTTGATGCGACTAAAGACGAGATTCGCCAGTCGGTTGAGCAGTTGTTCAAGGTGACAGTGAATGACGTTCAGACACTGCGCGTGAAGGGTAAAACCAAGCGTAATCGTTATGGATTGAGCAAGCGCCCCTCTTGGAAGAAGGCGTACGTCCGGGTAGAGCAGGGTCAAGAAATTGACTTTGCTTCGATGAGCTGAGGTAGCGAGTCATGGCAGTCGTAAAGAGTAAACCCACTTCAGCAGGACGCCGTCACCAGGTGAAGGTCGTCACCGAAGGTTTGCACAAAGGCAAGCCTCACGGTCCGCTCCTCGAGAAGAAGTCCAAAACCGGTGGCCGCAATAACCTCGGCCGCATCACCACCCGCCACATTGGCGGTGGTCACAAGCAGCATTACCGCAAAATTGATTTCAAGCGCACCAAGGACGGTATTCCGGCCAAAGTGGAGCGCATTGAATACGACCCCAACCGTACCGCCCACATCGCACTCTTGTTGTACGCAGATGGCGAACGCCGGTACATCATCGCGCCGAAGGGCGTTCAGGCGGGCGACGTACTTCATTCAGGTTCTGCGGCACCCATCAAGGCAGGGAACTGTCTGCCGGTTCGCAATATCCCCGTCGGCTCCGTGATTCACGCTATCGAGCTCAAGCCCGGCAAGGGCGCGCAGATGGCCCGCTCTGCTGGTGCATCCGTTCAGCTAGTGGCGCGAGAAGGCCAATACGCCACAGTGCGACTTCGTTCAGGCGAGATGCGCAAGGTGCCTATCGATTGCCGCGCGACGCTGGGTGAGGTTTCCAATTCCGAGCACAGCCTGCGAAAGCTAGGCAAAGCCGGTGCTGCCCGCTGGAGAGGTGTGCGACCCACGGTTCGTGGTGTTGCGATGAACCCGGTAGATCACCCGCATGGTGGCGGTGAGGGTAAGACCTCTGGTGGCCGTCATCCGGTTACCCCATGGGGTGTGCCCACCAAGGGTTACAAGACCCGTAAGAACAAGCGTACCGACGGCATGATTGTCCGCCGTCGCGGTAAGAAGTAATCGGTCAGGAGAATAACAGTGCCACGTTCATTGAAAAAAGGCCCCTTCATCGACCTGCACCTGATGAAAAAAGTCGAAGCTGCGGCAGAGGCTAACGATCGTCGACCCATTAAGACTTGGTCACGTCGCTCCATGGTCTCCCCCAACATGGTCGGTTTGACCATTGCAGTACATAACGGTCGCCAGCATGTGCCGATTCTGATCAACGAAGACATGGTCGGACACAAGCTGGGCGAATTCGCGGTGACCCGTACGTTTAAGGGCCACATCGTCGACAAGAAAGCCAAGCGATAAGGGCGGCTGGAGAGAGAAATGGAAGTAGCAGCCAAATTACGTGCAGCCCGTATCTCGGCGCAGAAGGCGCGCCTGGTCGCTGACCAAGTGCGTGGCAAGCCGGTTGAGGAAGCGTTGAATCTGCTTGAGTTCAGCAACAAAAAAGCCGCTGCGATTGTGCGCAAGGTGCTGAATTCTGCGATCGCCAACGCAGAGAACAATGAAGGCGCAGACGTTGACGAACTGCGTGTATCGACGATTTTCGTCGATGAAGGTTTCACCATGAAGCGCCTGCGCGCGCGAGCGAAAGGCCGTGGTGATCGCATTTTTAAGCGAACTTGCCATATCACGGTCAAGGTCGCGGACGACGAGAGTTAAGGAGACGACCGAATGGGTCAGAAGGTACATCCAACGGGTATCCGACTGGGCGTGGTCAAAGACCATAACTCCGTTTGGTATGCGGACAGCAAAACCTATGCGCAGAATCTGATTAACGACCTCGAGGTGCGTGAGTACATCCTGAAGAAGTTGGATGCCGCCTCGGTGAGTCGCGTCAAGATCGAGCGGCCCGCTCAAACTGCGCGCATCACTATCTTCACCGCTCGTCCGGGAATCGTGATCGGTAAGAAGGGCGAGGACGTTGACGGTCTGCGTAAGGACCTCTCCGCCAAGATGGGTGTGCCCGTGCACATCAATATCGAAGAGATCCGCAAGCCCGACGTGGACGCACGCTTAGTAGCGCAAAACGTTGCACAGCAGCTTGAGCGCCGGGTCATGTTCCGTCGCGCGATGAAGCGCGTCGTGCAGAACGCCATGCGCCAGGGTGCTGAGGGGATCAAGGTACAGGTCGGTGGCCGCCTCGGCGGGGCAGAAATTGCGAGAACCGAGTGGTACCGCGAAGGACGAGTGCCTCTGCACACGCTGCGAGCCGATATTGACTACGCAACTTATGAAGCGCACACCACCTACGGGGTGATTGGCGTCAAGGTTTGGATTTTTAAAGGTGAGGTGATCGGCGAAGGTGAAGAGGCCTGAGGGTTCTCGGTACTGAGCTGACCATCTGATTGAGGAAGTAGAACATGTTGCAACCAAAACGGACCAAGTTCCGCAAGACGCAGAAGGGCCGTAATCGCGGTCTCGCAGAGCGTGGGAGCAAGGTGAGCTTTGGCGAATATGCCTTGAAGGCGACCGGTCGCGGTCGCATCACAGCGCGCCAGATCGAAGCGGCCCGTCGTGCCATGACGCGCCACATCAAGCGTGGCGGAAAGATCTGGATTCGGATTTTTCCGGACAAACCGATCACCGGTAAGCCGCTGGAAGTTCGTCAGGGTAAGGGTAAAGGTAACGTCGAGTATTGGGTGGCGCAGATCCAGCCGGGTCGTGTGCTGTATGAGGTTGAGGGTGTATCTGAGGAGCTGGCGCGAGAAGCTTTTGAGCTCGCCGCAGCCAAGCTTCCGGTTCAGACCACTTTCGTTAAACGGTCGGTGATGTGATGAAAGCCAGTGAACTTCGTGACAAGTCGGTCGATGACTTAAACAAGCAGTTGCTGTCGCTGCGCGAGGAGCAGTTCAAGCTCCGCATGGCCAAGGCAACGGGTCAGTTGGGTCAGAGTCATCTGCTCAAGCAGACCAAGCGTGACATTGCACGGGTGAAAACCGTGCTGCAACAGAAGGCGGAACAGTAATGGCATCGACAGAAACGCGCGCACGCACCCTTCAGGGCCGTGTTGTGAGCGACAAGATGGACAAGACCATTACGGTCAAGATCGAGCGCCGGGTGAAGCACCCGGTCTACGGCAAGTACATCACCCGATCCTCCAAAGTGCATGCGCACGACGAGGACAACAAAGCGGGGATGGGCGACACCGTGTTGGTAGCTGAGTCGCGCCCTATGTCCAAGAGCAAGAGCTGGACTTTGGTGGAAGTTGTGGAGACTGCCACTCAGATTTGAGTGGTGGCCGGTATAAGCGAGCGGCAGTAAGCCGTTGGTGGAGTAAAGAAAAATGATTCAGACGCAGTCGTATCTGGAAGTGGCCGACAACAGCGGTGCCCGTCGAGTGATGTGCATCAAGGTGCTGGGCGGCTCCAAGCGTCGTTATGCCCGTGTCGGTGACTTGATCAAGGTCACCGTGAAGGAAGCGATTCCCCGCGGCAAGGTTAAGAAAGGCCAGGTGATCACCGCGGTGGTTGTGCGCACCAAGAAGGGCGTGCGTCGTCCCGACGGCTCACTGATCAAGTTCGATGAAAACGCGGCGGTGCTGCTGAACGCTCAGGACGCTCCGATCGGCACGCGTATTTTCGGGCCAGTGACGCGCGAACTCCGTGGCGAGAAATTTATGAAAATCATTTCCCTTGCGCCGGAAGTGATCTGAGCAAGGCAAGAGAGGGTCAGGTAATGGCGAAGCTCAAGCGGGATGACGAAGTAATCGTGATCGCGGGAAAAGACAAGGGTAAGCGGGGCACAGTGCGTCGCATCATTGATAGTGATCGCGTTGTCGTGAGCGGCGTCAACATGATCAAGAAGCACACCAAGCCCAACCCGCAAGCGGGCGTTGCCGGCGGCATTGTTGAACAGGAGGCGCCTATTCAGGCATCGAACCTGGCGGTATTTAACAGCAAGTCCGGGAAGGGCGAGCGTGTGGGTTACCGCGTCGACGACGGCAAAAAGGTTCGCGTATTCAAGCCGTCCGGCGATCTGGTTGACGCCTGATCGACCGCGGCGAAGAGAGGCAATTGAGACATGACAGCGCTGAAAGAAAAGTACCGTAGCGAAATCGTTCCCAAGCTCCAGTCAGAGCTTGGACTGAAGAACGTGATGGCGGTGCCGCGTATTAGCAAGATCACCCTCAACATGGGTGTCGGTGAGGCCGTTGGCGACAAGAAGGTGCTCGAGAGCGCCGTGGCCGACATGGAAAAGATTGCAGGCCAAAAGCCGATCGTCACCAAATCACGAAAGTCTATCGCCGGCTTCAAGATCCGCGACGGCTGGCCGATTGGTTGCAAAGTGACGTTGCGCGATGAGCGTATGTACGAGTTCCTCGATCGTCTCATCAACATTGCGATTCCGCGTATTCGTGACTTTCGTGGCATCAGCCCCAAGCAGTTTGACGGCCGTGGCAACTTTGCGATGGGCGTGACTGAGCAGATTATTTTCCCGGAAATTGATTACGACCAGATCGACAAGCTGCGTGGTATGGACATCACCATCTCCACCACCGCGGCGAATGATGATCAGGGCCGCGCGTTGCTCGCAGCGTTCAATTTCCCTTTCAGAACTTAAGGCGTCAAAGATATGGCTAAAAAATCCATGATTGCCCGAGAGGCCAAGCGCGCGAGAACGGTTGCCAAGTTCGCAGCCAAGCGTGCTCAACTCAAGGAAGTGATTGCCAACGTCAACACGAGTGACGAGGAGCGTTGGGAGGCACAGATTGCATTGCAAAAACTGCCCCGTAACGCCAGCCCGGTTCGTCAGCAGCGACGCTGCCAATTGACCGGCCGTCCCCACGGTGTGTACAGAAAATTCGGATTGTGTCGTAACAAGCTGCGTGAAGCAGCGATGCGCGGCGATGTACCTGGTCTGGTTAAGTCCAGCTGGTAACGGAGAACATTTGAATGAGCATGCAAGATCCGTTGAGCGATATGTTGACCCGTTTGCGCAATGCGCAGATGGCGGGCAAGCAAACCGTTGATATGCCGGGGTCCAAGCTGAAGGTATCGGTGGCCAAGGTTCTCGAGCAAGAGGGCTACATCTCTGGTCATCGTTATGACGACAGCACGGCCAAGCCCAGGCTTGAGATCGACCTGAAATACTACGACGGCAAGCCGGTGATCGCTGAAATTGAGCGCATTAGTAAGCCATCGTTGCGCCGTTACTCCGGCAAGGATGATTTGCCGTCAGTACGTGGTGGATTGGGAGTCGCCATTGTGTCGACATCCCGCGGTGTGATGACGGATCGGGCGGCACGTGCCGCAGGTGTCGGGGGCGAAGTCCTCTGCACCGTATTCTGATCTCATAACGGGAGCGTTAGAGAAATGTCTCGTGTAGCGAATAGTCCTGTCGCCCTGCCCAAAGGGGTCGATATCAAAACTGATGGCGCGCTGCTTTCTGTCAAGGGTGGGAAGGGTTCTTTGGAACTGACCTTGACGGATGGGGTTGGCGTCAATGTCGAAGAAGACGTGGCCACCATTACCTATGAGGGCGACAACAACCGCGCCATGGCGGGGACGACTCGGTCTCTGCTGGCCAACATGGTTAAGGGTGTTTCCGAGGGCTGGGAAAAGAAGTTGGTCTTGAATGGTGTGGGTTATCGCGCCAAGGCTTCCGGCAAGACGGTGAACCTGACCATTGGTCTGTCCCACCAGGTGGACTATGAGTTGGCCGAGGGCCTCTCTGCTGACACGCCCACCCAGACTGAAATCGTGATCTCTGGTATCGACAAGCAAGCCGTCGGTCAGGCGGCCGCGGAAATCCGCAGCTTCCGTCCACCAGAGCCCTACAAAGGTAAAGGCATTCGTTACGCGGACGAGTACGTCCGGCGTAAGGAAGCCAAGAAAAAGTAATCGGATACGGCAATGAATACCAAGACACAGGCGCGACTGCGCCGCGCCAAGAAGTCCCGCGTTCACATGCGTACTGCTGGAGACGTGCGTTTGTCTGTGCATCGTACGCCCCGGCACATATACGCCCAGGTGATCTCTGGTGACAGTAAAACCGTCCTCGCTCAAGCGTCGACGCTGGACAAAGACCTGCGCTCGGGTGCGACAGGAAACGTGGCAGCGGCAGCGGCAGTAGGCAAGTTGGTTGCAGAACGTGCGAAGGCGGCGGGCGTCACGTCTGTTGCCTTTGATCGCTCAGGTTTCCGATATCACGGACGAGTTAAGGCACTGGCAGACGCTGCGCGTGAAGGCGGATTGGAGTTTTAAGCATGGCAATGAATGACAAGAAGCAGCAAGGCGATCAGCGCACTGAGGGCGACCTTCAGGAGAAGCTGGTGCAGGTTAACCGCGTGGCAAAGACGGTCAAGGGTGGCCGAATCATGAGCTTTACGGCGCTGACGGTTGTGGGCGACGGCAAGGGTCGCGTGGGTTACGGCCGAGGTAAAGCCCGTGAGGTGCCAGTCGCGATCCAGAAGGCGATGGAGTCTGCTCGACGCAACATGGTGCAGGTGCAGTTGGTCAATGGCACCCTGCAATATCCCATCAAGGCCACACATGGTGCGTCCAAGGTCTACATGCAGCCCGCATCAGAAGGTACTGGCGTGATTGCCGGTGGCGCGATGCGCTCCGTATTGGAACTGGCTGGTGTGCACAACGTACTGGCGAAGTGCTACGGATCGACCAACCCGGTAAACGTCGTTCAGGCGACTTTCAAAGGCCTGCGAGATATGAGCTCCCCGGAAGACGTGGCAGCGCGTCGCGGCCTCAGCGTAGAAGAAATCCTCAGCTGAGTAGTGAGGAAACAGCAATGAGCAAAGCAATGATTAAAGTCACGCAGATCCGCAGCATTCACGGCCGCTTGAAGAAGCATCAGGCCTGTGTCGCGGGTTTGGGTCTGCGCCGAATTGGCCACACAGTCGAGGTAGAAGATACCCCGTCGGTGCGCGGCATGATTAACAAGGTGAATTACCTGGTCCGTGTCGAGGGCGAGAGCAATGTCTGACGAAATGCGTTTAAACAGCCTTAAGCCTGCCCCCGGTGCCAAGCGAAACGCCAAGCGTGTGGGTCGCGGCATCGGTTCGGGTGTGGGCAAAACCGCCGGACGCGGCCACAAGGGTTTGAAGTCCCGTTCGGGTGGCACGGTCAAAGCCGGTTTCGAGGGTGGTCAGATGCCACTCCAGAAGCGCTTGCCGAAGTATGGTTTTACTTCGCGCATTGGTCGCACCACGGCAGAAGTCCGCTTGCACGAACTGAACCGTGTCGAAGGCGATGTGGTCGATTTGGAGACCCTGAAGGCTGCTGATCTCATCAAGGATGACGTCAAGCGCGTGCGGGTATTCCTCTCAGGTGAGATCTCGCGCGCGGTCAATGTCCGCGGCTTGACTGTCACCAAGGGCGCCAAGGCAGCGATTGAAGCCGCCGGTGGGAGTGTCGAGGCGTAAGCCATGGCCAACGGGATGCCATCCATGAATTCAGCCGGCATGGGAGAGCTTTTTGCTCGCCTGCGCTTTGTGCTAATTGCGCTGCTGATCTACCGAATCGGGACGCATATTCCTGTTCCCGGTATCGATCCCGAGCAGCTGGCATCTCTATTTGATCAGAATCAGGGCACCATTCTCGGATTGGCGAACGTCTTTTCGGGCGGTGCGCTGGAGCGCATGAGTATTCTTGCGCTGGGCATCCTGCCTTATATCTCCGCGTCCATCATCATGCAGTTGATGACGGCTGTTACACCGCAGCTTGAACAACTGAAGAAAGAGGGCGAAGCGGGGCGACGCAAGATTTCCCAGTGGACACGCTATCTGACGGTCGCTTTGGCCTTGGTGCAGGGCACGGGAATGACGGTCGGGCTGGCTAACCAAGGCCTGACGTACGCCACGGGCATGAGCTTTTACGTGACGGCAGTCGCCTCACTGGTGACCGGTGCTGTGTTCATGATGTGGCTGGGTGAGCAGATCACCGAGCGTGGCATCGGTAATGGCATCTCGCTGCTCATTTTTGCCGGCATCGTGGCGGGTCTCCCTGCAGCGATCGGACAGTCACTCGAGCAGGCGCGTCAGGGCGAGATCAGCATCCTTATTTTGCTCGGCATTTTAGTGCTGGCAGCCGTCGTCATTTACCTGGTGGTGTTCATTGAGCGCGGCCAGCGACGGATCACCGTTAACTATGCGAAGCGTCAGCAAGGGCGGCGCATGATGCAAGCGCAGGCATCGCATCTGCCCTTAAAGGTCAACATGGCGGGCGTGATTCCAGCCATTTTCGCGAGCTCGATCTTGTTGTTCCCCGCCTCGGTAGCGCAGTGGTTCGGCAGCGGTGATAGCTCTGATTGGTTGCAGGACCTAGCAGTGGCTATCGGTCCCGGTCAGCCACTGAATATTTTGCTGTTTACGGGTTTTATCGTTTTCTTCTGCTTCTTTTACACGGCGTTGATGTTTAACCCGCAAGAAGTCGCAGACAATCTTAAGCGCTCAGGTGCTTTTGTACCGGGCATCCGCCCAGGGCAACAAACGGCGAACTATATCGACGGCGTGCTGACGCGACTGACGGTATTCGGTTCGGCGTATATCGCCTTGGTGTGTTTGCTACCGCAGTTTCTGGTCGTCATGTTCAACGTGCCCTTCTATTTGGGTGGCACCTCCATGCTGATTGTCGTGGTGGTGGTCATGGATTTCATGGCCCAGGTACAGAGCCATTTGATGTCGCATCAGTACGAAGGTGTGATGAAAAAAGCCAACCTCGGGAGCGTCAGCCCCGCGGGTCGGGTGAGATAGGAATCAGGAGTTTCCGATGAAAGTGCGAGCTTCCGTCAAGAAGATGTGTCGTAACTGCAAGGTGGTGCGACGTCACGGTGTGGTGAGGGTGATTTGTTCCTCGGATCCACGTCACAAGCAGCGTCAGGGCTGATTGTTGAAGCCGATCGCTCAAATCATTAATATGCGCGCCCCTTTGTGGGGCGGGCCAGTCATGTGTGCCGGTGAGCACACGACTCAACAGGTGTGGAGATAAGAGATGGCGCGTATCGCCGGAGTAAACATCCCAGATCACAAGCATGCGGTGATTTCCCTCACCCATATTTATGGCATTGGCAAAACCCAAGCCAAGAAGCTGTGTGAGGCAACCAATATTCCCGAGAGCACCAAGATCGGTGAGCTCTCGGAGGGCGAGTTGGACCAACTACGTTCACTGGTCTCTGAGATGAATGTTGAAGGTGACCTGCGGCGGGAAGTGTCGATGAACATTAAGCGATTGATGGACCTCGGCTGTAACCGTGGCCTTCGTCACCGTAAGGGTCTGCCTCTCCGAGGCCAGCGTACTAAGACCAATGCGCGCACCCGTAAAGGGCCCCGAAAGCCCATTCGTAAGTAATTAGGACGTCGTCCGCGGCGCGGGCGAATAACTTTGGTGGAGCTACATCCCAATTTGTAGCGTCGATATTAAAGCGAGTAGATAGATGGCAAAGAACGCCAAGACAACGAAACGCAAGATCACCAAGCAGGTGGTCGATGGTGTAGCGCATATTCATGCGTCTTTTAACAACACCATCATCACGATTACGGACCGTCAGGGAAACACCCTGAGCTGGGCGACTGCGGGAGGCTCCGGCTTCCGTGGTTCACGTAAGTCCACGCCGTTTGCTGCACAGGTTGCGGCAGAGCGCGCGGGCGAGGCGGCCAAGGAATATGGTCTCCGCAACCTGGACGTAGAAGTTAAAGGCCCCGGGCCTGGCCGCGAATCGGCCGTCCGTGCGCTGAATGGCTGCGGCTACAAGATTACGAACATTACCGATGTGACACCGATTCCCCATAACGGTTGTCGCCCACCCAAAAAGCGTCGCGTGTAACGCGCGCCAGAGAGGACTTAGCAAATGGCTCGATATATTGGACCGAAGTGCAAGCTCTCCCGACGGGAGGGTACGGATCTGCAGCTCAAGAGTGGCGTAGCTGCGTTCGACAAGAAGTGTAAATCTGAGACACCACCCGGGCAGCACGGCGCACGTCGCGGCAGATTGTCTGATTACGGTGTTCAGCTTCGCGAGAAGCAAAAAGTACGTCGTATCTACGGCGTACTCGAGAAGCAGTTCCGCAACTACTACAAGGAAGCGGCGCGACTGAAGGGCGCGACGGGCGAGAACCTGCTGCAACTCCTTGAAAGCCGGCTCGACAATGTTGTCTATCGCATGGGCTTTGGCTCTACGCGATCAGAAGCGCGTCAGCTCGTCTCACACAAAGGTATTTTGGTAAACGGTACGGTCGTCAATATTCCGTCCTACCAGGTTCAGCCCGGCGACGTTGTCTCGGTGCGTGAAAAAGCCAAGAAACAACTTCGGGTGCAGTCTGCATTGGCTATTGCCGAGCAGCGTGGGGAGCCCATTTGGGTAGAGGTAGACGCTGGCAAGCTGGAGGGGACCTTCAAGTCTCGTCCTGACCGTCAGGATCTGCCCGGCGAAATTAACGAAAACCTGATTGTGGAACTGTACTCGAAGTAAGCGCTTCGACTGTTTTCCGTTACGCAATCCCTGACTCTATCGAAGGTGTTCTATGCAAAGTTCAGTCACTGAGTTTCTGACACCCCGCGTCATCAAAGTTGATGAAGCCTCCAACACGCGCGCAACTGTCACGCTTGAGCCGCTTGAGCGCGGCTTTGGTCATACGCTTGGCAACGCGCTGCGACGCATTCTACTGTCTTCCATGCCCGGTTGTGCGATCACCGAAGTCGAGATCGACGGCGTGGAGCACGAATACTCTGCTATCGAAGGCGTGCAGGAAGACGTCATCGAGATCCTGCTGAATCTCAAGGGCGTTGCCTTGTCATTAAACGGTAAGGACTCTGCGCAGCTGACGCTGTCAGCACAGGGGCCTTGCACCGTGACGGCGGCTGACATTCAGGTCGATCATGACGTCGAGATTTCGAATCCCGATCACCTTATTTGCACCGTAACGGACAAGACACCGCTGTCGATTCGTCTGCTGGTGCAGCGCGGTCGTGGCTACTCTCCGGCTGATGCCCGTGAAAACCCCGAGGAAGAGACCCGTTCAATCGGTAGATTGCCTCTGGACGCGTCGTTCTCTCCGATTCGTCGCGTGAGCTATGTTGTGGACTCTGCGCGGGTTGAACAGCGCACTGACCTCGACAAGCTGATCATCGATCTGGAAACCAATGGCACGCTGGATCCTGAAGAAGCGATTCGTCGTGCGGCGACCATCCTGCAGCAGCAGCTCGCAGTCTTTGTCGACCTCGAGGGTGAGGCGCAAGCCGCGGCCACCGAAGCAGCCGAAGAAGTCGATCCGATTCTTCTGCGTCCGGTGGATGATCTTGAGCTGACGGTCCGCTCGGCGAACTGCCTCAAGGCCGAGAACATTTACTACATCGGCGATCTTGTGCAGCGCACTGAGGTGGAGCTGCTGAAGACCCCGAACCTGGGTAAGAAGTCCCTGACTGAGATCAAGGACGTGTTGGCCTCGCGTGGCCTGTCGCTGGGTATGCGACTGGAAGCCTGGCCGCCCGCAAGCCTGAAGAACGACGAGCGCTTGCTCAGCGTCTGATAAGAGATAACGCCCGGAATGACCCGGGCATGATTTGTAAGGAATAGAGTCATGCGTCATCGCCACAGCGGACGACAACTGAATCGCAACAGCTCCCACCGGAAGGCCATGTTCCGCAACATGACGGTCTCTTTGGTGGAGCACGAGTTGATCAAGACAACCTTGCCGAAGGCGAAGGAGCTGCGCAGCTATGCTGAGCCCCTTATCACCTTGGCGAAGAACGACAGCGTTGCCAACCGCCGTCTCGCTTTTGATCGCACGCGATCCAAGGCTGCGGTGGGTAAATTATTTGAAGAGCTTGGACCCCGCTACCAAGAGCGTCCCGGTGGCTACATTCGCATTTTAAAGTGCGGCTACCGTGCAGGTGACAAAGCGCCGATGGCATTCGTTGAGCTGGTGGACAGACCGGCGCCCGAGGTCGAAGACGACGAGTCGATTGAAGAAACCGCCGAGGACTAAAGCGCCTCGCGAGAGAGCCCCCGCCAAGATGTTCCGCGGGGGTTTTTTTTGCCTCGAATTCAGACCCCGGGCGCTCACGAGGAGAGTGCTTATTGCCCTTGGCGCAGTGACAGATGCAACCGGTATTAAAGGGTCAGGGGCGTACACGGCAGATCTTTCGTAAAGCCCTGAATTATCGATACTTTTCCGCGTGAAGTTTTGCCGAGATGGTTTGTTGCAGTTTCATGACATCACCGGTAATGTAGCCGCGCTTTTCAGGGCTTCCCCGCCCTCTATTACAACAAAATCAGCACACAACATGAGAGAACCACGACCTATGAAGCGATCACGCAATAAGTTGTATCAATTCGTTGCTGCTGCCTGCTTGCCTATCAGTTTGACGGCTCAGGCGCAGTTGGAAGAAGTCATTGTGACGGCGCAGAAGCGCGCGGAGAGCCTGCAGGACGTGCCGATTTCGATCAGCACAGTCAGCGGCGAGAAAATCCAAGACAACACGATCCTGAACTTTGCGGCACTGGCGGACTTTGTACCGAGCCTGCACATCGCAGACGCACCGGTGAACACCAACATTTATATGCGTGGTATCGGGTCGGGTAACAACCGCGGCTTCGAGCAGTCGGTGGGTATGTACCTCGATGGCGTCTATCTCGGTCGTGGTCGTCAGTATCGCTCTGCGTTGCTTGATATCGAGCGCATTGAGGTGCTGCGCGGCCCACAGGGCACGCTGTTCGGGAAGAACACGGTTGCTGGTGCTATCAACATCACAAGTGCTTCGCCGGTTGTCGGTGAGGGTGCCTCTGGCGAGATCAACGTCTCGATTGAAGAGAACGGCGGAAGTATTGCCGAAGGCTTTATTCAGGGCGGTGGTGAGACGTTTGCTGCGCGCGTAGCGATTCGAAGTCGCGAGACTGATGGATACGTCTATAACGCGTACCTCGACGAAGATGAAGGCGCGATCGAAGAGTTCGGTGGCCGCGTCACTTTGGTCTGGGAGCCGAGTGACTCGTTCTCCGCGAACCTGAAGTACACCTACATGGAACGGGATCGCGACGGTGCGGCGAGCGCGACGTGGCGTTATCTTGACCCTGTTCAACGCAACATCGAAGTGCCTAACCGCAGTGCTTTCGCTGATACCGCTTACAACATCATGGATATCTTCTTCCCCGATTTCCCCGGAATCGCAGGGCAGGAGTTCACCACCTACAAAGACAACAACTATGGTCTTAGTAAGGACGACGGTATTGGCATTGGCCTGAAGCCCGAGAACAGCGAAGACGAGATCGAGAACATCTCACTCAGCCTGACTTGGGAGCTGGGTGGCGGCACGCTGACCTCGGTGACGGGCTTCGCCGGTTATGAGTATTTTGATGATGTTGACGTTGATTGGCTGCCACTGCAGTTTATCGACCGCTCCGACATTCACGATTTTGAGCAGTTCAGTCAGGAAATTCGCTGGGCGGCTGATATCGGCGATCGCTTCTCATATACGGTGGGCGGCTACATCGACCAGAACGAGCTCGATATGCAGGGTCAGGTGGTGATTGATACCAACTTTGACGGTCTGTTCCCCACTTTTATCGCGCTGGCGAACGGTTTCCCCGCGGCAGCCGCACCGCTGATGCCTCAGAACTTGATTACAGTCCTGACAGGCGACAGTCCTTTGAACGGTATCCCCGGATACGGCGTTTACACACCCAATCAGGTATCTCGTAATCACGCCTTCAATCAGGAAACTGATTCCTGGGCACTGTTTGCTCAGGGCACTTTCGACCTGACTGATGCGCTGCGCTTGACGATCGGTGTGCGTTACACCGAAGAAGAGAAGGATGCCATCAGCGATCAGAAGCTGGGTGACAGCCTCTGTGGCATCACCGGCAACCTCGAAGGCGGTGTCATGGGCCAGTGTGGCGCTTACAACAACTGGCTCGCCGTGGTTCAGGCAAGCAGCTTCAACACTTACAACAAGTACTGGACGGGTACCCGTGAGACGGATGACCTGTCGCCCTCTGTCAACTTGCAGTGGGACGTGAGTGACAACACCATGCTGTATGTCACTTACTCTGAGGGCTTCAAGTCTGGCGGCTTCAGCGCGGCGGACGACGGTAACCCCGGCGATCTGCCTGTTGGTGTACCGCCCATTCCGCCCGTTGTGGATAACGGTTTCCAGGCCAACTCATTCGTTTCTCAGGTGCCTAACGAGGACTTCGAGTTCGACGACGAGTCGGTGGAATCCATCGAGATCGGTGGTAAGCACGAGTTCATGGACGGCCGCATGCGCCTGAACTGGGCGGCGTTCTACTCCGAGTACGACAAT
This sequence comes from Halieaceae bacterium, assembly GCA_002721785.1. GTDB lineage: Bacteria > Pseudomonadota > Gammaproteobacteria > Pseudomonadales > Halieaceae > Luminiphilus. The sequence continues at coordinate 55,192 of PBLO01000005.1, read as the reverse complement.
CTCCAGACCACCATCTTCAAGGGCGTAGGCTTCTCAGTGAAGAACGCGGCCTCTTCTGAAGTCGAGGGTGTCGAAGTGGATTGGTTGTTCCAGTTGACTGATGCCGTGCGCGTCGGCGTGAATGCCGCATACCTTGATGCTTCCTACGGTGACTTCAAGGACGGTCCTTGCTCAGCCATCCAGCTGGACTTCGACGGCGCTTGCGGTACCCCGGCTGGCGCAACCGGCAATGACCTAACGGGTAACCGGACGCTGTACGCATCGGATTGGAGTGGTAACGCGTTCATAGACTTCCGGGTGCCAGTGGGCAACCTCGAGTGGTTTGGCGGTATCGATGTGAATTACCGCAGTGAGTTCGACTCTGCGGGTGACGCGGATCCCTATGACGTAATCGACTCCTACACCAAGGTCAACGCACGCATTGGCGTGAGTGCCGAGAACTGGGAGCTGATGGCTTATGGTCGCAACATCACTGACGAAGCGGCATTACAGCAGAGCTTTGATACTCCGGTCCTCGCTGGCAGCCACACGTTCTACATGGACGAGGGTGCTGTTTTCGGTATCCGCGGCACCTTTAAGTTCTAATAAGTTCTAAGTGCACCATAAAAGAAGAAAGCCCGGCATGAGCCGGGCTTTTTTTTGGCCGCTATTTTTGCGGCTGAGAGTTGGGCTGACGTTTTTAGTGCAGAGTGGTGTGCGCTGTGCCGCAAGCCGCCCTCTCGCTGGGTTTTACCTGCGCAGGGCAGGGTCGAAGTCCTGTAAGAATTCGGCTCAGTGCTCGCTTAGGCTGCCTTGGATCGCGTCTTTGAGGAAGCAGCCTTCTTGGCTTTCGATTGTTTCGGCGCTGGGAGCAGGGGTGCCAGGAACTGGCCGGTATGGGATGCCTTGTTTGCAGCAACGTCCTCAGGGGTGCCTGTGGCAATGATCTGCCCACCACCGGAACCTCCCTCGGGCCCGAGGTCGATTAGCCAATCAGCGGTTTTGATGACATCGAGGTTGTGCTCGATGATCACCACCGTATTCCCGCCGTCCCGTAGCCGGTGCAGCACGTCGAGTAGCTGCCTAATATCCTCAAAGTGGAGACCCGTGGTCGGCTCGTCGAGAATATAAAGCGTGTTACCCGTATCGCGCTTCGACAACTCTCGCGATAGCTTGACCCGCTGTGCTTCACCTCCGGAGAGCGTGGTTGCCGCTTGGCCAAGGCGAATGTACGACAGCCCGACATCCATCAGTGTTTGTAACTTTCTATGAATGGCAGGGACCGCGTCGAAGAACGACAGCGCGTCTTCCACGGTCAGGTTCAGCACCTCGGAGATGTTGAGGTCCTTGAATTTAATTTCCAGCGTTTCGCGGTTGTAGCGCTTACCCTTGCAAACGTCGCAGGGCACGTAAATATCCGGAAGAAAGTGCATTTCCACTTTGGTGACGCCGTCACCCTGGCAGGCTTCGCAACGCCCGCCGCGAACATTGAAACTGAAGCGCCCGGGCTTATAGCCCCGCGAGCGCGCTTCCTGGGTGCCGGCAAACAGCTCGCGAATCGGTGTGAAGATGCCGGTATAGGTGGCGGGGTTCGAGCGCGGGGTTCTGCCAATTGGGCTCTGGTCAATGTCGATACATTTATCGAGCTGCTCGAGGCCGTCGATGCTGTCGTGGGCCGCTGCCTTGAGCGTCGTGGCCCCATTTAGCGCCGTAGCGGCCAGTGGATAGAGCGTGCCGTTGATGAGCGTCGATTTGCCAGAACCCGACACCCCGGTGACGCAGGTCAGCAAACCCAGCGGCAATTCCAAGGTGACGTTCTGGAGGTTATTGCCTCGCGCGCCATCGATTCGGATATGCCCTTTGGCAGTTGCCGGATGCCGCGATGTCGGCACGGCGATCGAGCGCGCACCGGAGAGGTATGCCCCCGTCAGCGAACCCGGATGATCGATGATCTGCTGCATGGTGCCCGATGCGACGACTTCGCCGCCGTGCACACCGGCACCCGGGCCGATATCAATGATGTGGTCCGCGTTCCGGATGGCGTCCTCGTCGTGCTCCACAACGAGCACGGTATTACCGAGGTCTCGCAGGTGAATCAGTGTCCTGAGTAGCCTCTCGTTGTCGCGTTGGTGCAAGCCAATGGAGGGTTCATCGAGGATATACATAACGCCAACCAAGCCAGCACCGATTTGACTGGCGAGCCGAATGCGCTGTGCCTCTCCGCCTGAGAGCGTTTCTGCACTGCGATTCAGCGTCAGGTAGTTCAATCCAACGTCGACCAGAAACCGATACCGGGCGCGGAGCTCTTTCAGAATCTTGTCTGCGATTTCGCCCTGCCTGCCTGACAGTTCGAGCGCGTTGAAGTAGGCCTCGGCGTCACCGACGGGCATCGAAGTGATACTCGGCAGAGTGCGGCCATCAACGTAAACATTGCGCGCGTCTTCACAGAGTCGCGTTCCCTCACAGGCTTTGCACGCCGCGGTTGACACATACTTAGCGAGTTCGTCGCGCACAGATGAGGATTCGGTTTCGCGGTAGCGCCGATCCATGTTGGGGATGACTCCCTCAAATACGTGCCGCCGTTTAAATACGGTGCCCCGATCATTGACGTAGGAGAATTCGATTTCTTCGCTGCCACTGCCATGCAGGATGATGTCGCGGTGCTTTTCCGAGAGCTTGTCGAAGGGTTTATCCATGTCAAAGTCGTAGTGCTGTGACAGAGAGCGCAATAAGTGGAAGTAGTAAACATTGCGGCGATCCCATCCACGAATCGCACCCTCGGCGAGACTGGCTTCAGGGTGGAGCACCACGCGGTTCTCATCAAAAAACTGCGTGACGCCCAAACCATCGCAACCGCTGCAGGCTCCGGCGGGATTATTGAATGAGAAAAGTCTGGGTTCTAGCTCGTCGATAGAGTGGCCGCAGCTCGGGCAGGCGTAGCGTGCTGAAAAGAGCGTCTCCTCACCGTCGCCCTCCATGGGGGCAATGGCCGCGACGCCGTCGGTTAACTCAAGCGCCGTCTCGAAGGATTCCGCCAGCCTCAGCTTGAGGTCGTCGCGCACTTTAAAGCGGTCGACGACCACATCAATACGGTGCTTCTTCTTCTTATCCAGGGTGGGCACGTCGTCGAGGTCGACCACAATTCCGTCGACCCGGACGCGAATAAAGCCCGCGGCGCGCATCTGCTCAAAGATGTGCAGATGCTCGCCTTTCCGGTCACGCACTACCGGTGCCAACAGCATCAATTTGCTGCCCTCGGGCATCGCGAGTACGGCGTCCACCATTTGCGTGACAGTTTGCGCCTTCAGCGTCACGCCGTGGGTTGGGCAACGGGGGTCTCCGACCCGCGCAAACAACAAGCGCAGATAGTCATAGATTTCAGTGATGGTGCCCACCGTGGAGCGGGGGTTATGGGAAGTTGATTTCTGCTCGATTGAAATAGCGGGCGAGAGGCCCTCGATGTGGTCGATGTCGGGTTTTTCCATCATCGACAGGAATTGCCGCGCGTAGGTAGAGAGCGACTCGACGTAGCGTCGCTGCCCCTCAGCGTATAGCGTGTCGAAGGCCAGCGATGACTTTCCTGATCCCGACAGGCCAGTAATGACTACCAATTTATCTCGGGGGATATCCAGATCGATATTCTTGAGGTTGTGGGTGCGCGCGCCGCGTACCTCGATGGTATCCATGGTGCTGACCTGCCATCTCTATGCCAATCGGACAGTATACGAGGATCAGACGCCCGCGGACGCCCACCGTCCGCTTTTTGCCCGCGTGCTACACTGGATTCCCGGTCAGGCGACAGACCCGTGCTAGCCAAAGAACCTTTCAATGCTGTAGAGCGCCGCGCGGTACTGGGGCTTGCCAGCCTTTACTGCTTGCGCATGCTGGGCCTGTTCATGGTCCTGCCATTGTTCGCGGTTTATGCTCAGGAATTGGCGGGCGCCAATGCCGCCAGCATTGGCCTGGCATTGGGAGCTTACGGACTCACTCAGGCCGCCTTGCAAGTCCCACTTGGCTGGTTATCCGATCAAATTGGTCGCAAGCCAGTCATTCTCGGCGGCTTGAGCCTACTGGTCTTGGGCAGCCTCGTGGCGGCCTCGGCTGAAACGCTGACCGGGTTGGCGATCGGACGCTTACTGCAGGGCTCCGGTGCCATCGCGTCCGCGACAATGGCACTGGCCGCCGATTACACGCGAATAGAGCAGCGTACCAAGGCGTCCGCCATCATTGGCGCGAGCATCGGCGTGTCCTTTGCGTTGGCACTGGTACTGGGGCCTGTGCTCGCGGCCTGGGGCGGACTTCCGCGGGTATTTGAAGTGACAGCTGTTATGGGTGGCCTGGGCCTCATGGTGGTGTTGTTCTGGTTGCCGGCTACGCCGCAACTCAGCGACGCGGGTCGGGCACATATTGCCGATCGTGAGCGCTTGGGTGAGGCCCTGTGGGGTCGTGGGCTAGGTATTTTGTACGCCAGCATCTTCTGTCTGCATTTGCTGCTCATGGCCGCTTTTACTGCGATCCCCTCGGTCATGACTGACCAAGTTGGGCTGGATCCCGCCCATCACGCTTGGCTTTACCTGGTGACTTTGTGTGGCGCGCTTCCCGGCGTGGCGGTACTGGTCCGGCGGCGGGGACAGACCGGGGATCCTCGGATCTTGATGATGGTGACGATCATATTGACCGTGGCCGGTCTTGTAGCCGCCCTCGGGTCTGTGTCGCTCGCGCTACTGGGGTTGGGTCTGGTCCTGTTTTTCATCGGCTTCACGGCCTTGGAAACCATCCTGCCGGCCTTGGTGTCGATCTTCGCTCCGACCTCGCTGCGCGGAACGGCGATGGGTATTTTCTCCAGCGCGCAGTTTCTCGGGGTGTTTGCCGGGGGCGCTTTGGGCGGTAATGCGCTGCACGTGGGTGGCGCCACGGGCTTGGTGGGCGTCCTAATGGCTTTGACCTTGCTGTGGCTGGGTGCTGTCTGGCGGTTTGGGCGCGCACCAACGGTAGCTAACTGAGCGCTCTTACACGCATTTGTCCGAGAATGATGTACCCCCGAGGGGTCAGCGTTGTTATAGTTTCGAGTAGACAACACCAGCCTGAGGGGCGCCTTCGATGCGCGTGCGGGGCGGTGAATAGACGTTTAAACGGAGAACATTATGGCCTCGCGCGGCATCAACAAAGTCATTCTGGTCGGCAACCTCGGCAACGATCCCGAGCACCGGGTATTGCCCTCCGGTGGTGGCGTCACCAATATCAGTTTGGCCACCTCTGAGAGCTGGCGCGACAAGAATACTGGCGATCAGCAGGAGCGCACCGAGTGGCACAGGGTCGTATTCTTCAATCGTTTGTCCGAGATTGCGGCGGAATACCTGCGCAAAGGCTCCAAGGTCTATGTAGAGGGCTCCCTGCGCACGCGGAAGTGGCAGGATCAATCAGGCCAGGATCGCTACACCACCGAGATCGTCGCGCAGGAAATGCAAATGCTCGACAGTCGCAATATGGGCGGTGATAGCGGCGGTTACCAAAGTGCGCCGGCTGCGAGTTCTGCGGCACCCGCCGCCGCGGACCCTGCGCCCATTGATTTCCCGGAAGACGATATTCCGTTCTAGACGCACCACTTGTTGGCAGCGGTGTTAGGGACGCTCTGACCTCCCATGCGCATTCTCGTTCTGGGCCTCGATTCACCCCTTGGCTACTCATTACGCTCCTTCGCGGCGCCGCTTATGCGTCACGAGATTGTGGGCGTCGATATGGATGCGACTCGCTGGCGCCGTGAGCGCCAGGTCAAGAAACTGATTCGGCGCCAACCGATCGACCTGATTCTGGACGCTAGGCTCGTCACCCAGATCGATGGCGTCGACCCCGTGGGCCAGCCGGACATTGAGCGCACGCGCTGGCTGGCAGAGCTCGCCGCGCGGGACAGGGTGGACTATCTCTTCCTCTCAAGCGCCCGTGTTTTCTCCGGCAAATTGACGCGACCCTACCGAGAGACCGACCAACCGGATGCAACGGACCCCGTGGGACAGACCCTGATCGAAGCAGAAGAGTTGCTCCGGGGCGCCTTGGAGCACGTTTTTATTCTGCGTCTCGGTTTGATGTTCGGTGGTCGCCGGCCGAACCCCCTCGCCCGTGCCTTGGATGCTCTGGCACGCAACGATCGGGTAAAGGTGAGCGAGCATGTGCGGGGCAGTCCTGTACATGTTGCGGAGGTGGCCAGAGTAATCCACGGCATCGTCGACCAGATGGGCGCGGGCGCGCCGCGGTCTGGCGTATATCACTACAGCGGTATTGGTGAGGTGACCGCATACTCTTTCATGGAGACCGTATTGGCCAACGCTTCCCAGTATCAGCCCTTCGAAGATGCCCGGGAGTTGATGGAATTGGTGACGGTGGAGGACGAGCCGGCGACCAGTTTGAGCCTCGACTGCGCGGCCATTCGCCATCAGTTCGGGATACAGCAGCTTAGCTGGAGGGAGTTTGTTCCCCGTGCTGTACGGCGCTACATTGATCTCTACTCAGAAACTTAGGAAAGGTGCGTTCGTGGGTACAGCATTAAAAACGGCGGTGTTGACGGTCAGCGACACCCGGACTCTAGATACCGACACCTCCGGCGCTTTCTTGGAGGAGGCGCTGCTGGCGGCGGGTCATGAAATGGTGGATCGTCAGATTGTTATCGATGACATCTATCAATTGCGTGCAATCGTCTCGCGCTGGATCGCGGATGCTGACGTCGAGGTCATTCTCACTACCGGCGGCACCGGCTTTTCGGGACGTGATTCGACACCGGAAGCGCTATCGCCTTTGTTTGATAAGACGATCGATGGGTTTGGGGAGGTGTTCCGCGCATTGAGTCTGACTGAAATCGGATCCTCGACGGTACAGTCCCGCGCCCTGGCGGGGCTCGCTAATGGCACGGTGATTTTCTGTATGCCGGGCTCTACGGGCGCTTGCCGCACGGCGTGGGAAGGCGTGCTGAGAGATCAACTCGATAGTGAGCATCGGCCCTGTAACTTTGTAGGCGTGCTGCGAGGCCATTAATTGATGGCGCTGACGCCACTATCTGACGCGCTAGCGACATTACTGGCGCAAATCGATTCAACTCCCCAGATCGAGTGGGTTTCACTCGAAGCGGCGAGCGGTCGGTATGCCGCAGAGGCCATTCACTCAACGCTGTCGGTGCCGCCAGCAGATAACAGCGCAATGGATGGTTACGCCGTCCGCACGGGGGACCTGCCGGCTGTGCTGCGTGTCAGTCAGCGCATCCCTGCAGGGAGCGCACCTACCGCGTTGGAGCCCGCCACGGCCGCGCGCATTTTCACCGGTGCAGAAATACCCGATGGCGCGGATGCGGTGGTGTTGCAGGAGGATGCCGAACAGCTCGACGAGGGGGTTCGGTTGCCCGAGGCCCGCGAAGGCCAGCATATCCGGCGCCGCGGCGGGGATATTCAACCGGGCCAGCAGCTGGTGGCTGCGGGTCGGTACCTGCGGCCACAAGACGTCGGTCTGCTCGCTTCCGTCGGTCTCGACGCCGTTCAGGTATTCCAGCCGTTAACTGTTGCCGTCCTGACAACCGGGGACGAGCTGCGCGAGCCGGGCAGCGGTGACCTCGTTTCGGGCGAGATTTATAACAGCAACCGCTTCAGTCTGGCGGCACAGATCCGCGCGCTGGGCATGAACGTGCTGGATATGGGGAATCTTCCGGATCAGCCAGAGCGCATTGGCGATGCGTTGGAGCGCGCTGCAGCCGAGGCCGATTGCGTAATAACAGCCGGTGGGGTGTCAGTGGGGGAAGAGGATCATGTCCGCGGGCAGATCGAGAGCCGAGGCACGTTGAATCTGTGGAAGTTGGCGATCAAGCCCGGTAAGCCGCTGGCATTTGGAGAGGTTTGTGGCACGCCCGTTTTCGGGTTGCCGGGCAACCCCGTGTCGTCATGGATGACCTTCGCACTGGTCGCCAAACTCTGGTTGATCAAACGGCAGGGCGGCGTGGTTTTCGCGCCGCCGCGATTTGCCGTACGGTCAGGTTTTGCTGTGGCCCGACCTGGCACACGGGAAGAGTTTATTCGGGTGAGTCTCGAAGGCTCGGGCACTGCGATGCGCGCCACGCTGACGGGCAGCCAAAGTTCGGGCGTCTTGAGTAGCCTCAGCGAGGCCGATGGCGTGGCTGTGATCGGGCCGGGTCAAACCGTCGCCGAGGGCGACTGGCTAGATGTCATCCCAATGTCCGCGCTGCTCTCACCAGAGGTTGCCTGACGGCTAGTCGCTATAGCGCCGGAAAATGAGTGTGGCGTTGGTGCCGCCAAAACCGAAACTGTTCGACATCACCTGTCGCAGCCCGGCCTGATCGACCCGCTCACGGGCGATGGGCATACCCTCTGCGCCTTCATCGAGATTCTCGATATTGGTTGAAGCGGCGATGAAATCCGATTGCATCATGAGCAGTGAGTAGATCGCTTCTTGAACCCCGGCGGCCCCCAGTGAGTGTCCTGACAGGGACTTGGTAGACCCAATCACGGGGGCATCGTCGCCAAATACTGCCCGCATCGCGTTCAGTTCCTGAATATCACCTGCAGGGGTGCTGGTACCGTGTGCATTGATATAGTCGATACTGCCTTCGAGGCCCTGCATCGCCTGCTGCATGCAGCGCACGGCGCCTTCTCCGGAGGGGGCGACCATGTCATAGCCATCTGAAGTCGCGCCGTAGCCGACCAGTTCAGCCAAAATCGTGGCGCCACGGGCTTGCGCGTGACTGAGTGACTCCAGAACCAGCATCCCGCCGCCGCCAGCAATCACAAAGCCGTCCCGATTGGCGTCATAGGCCCTAGAAGCCCGCTCAGGTGTGTCGTTGTACTGACTCGATAGCGCTCCCATGGCGTCAAAGAGGGCGCTCATTGTCCAGTGCAGTTCCTCTCCGCCACCGGCGAAGACGACATCCTGCTTGCCCAGTTGAATGAGCTCCATCGCGTGACCAATACAGTGCGCGCTAGTCGAGCAGGCCGAGGAAATGGAGTAGTTCACGCCCTTGATCTCGAAGGGGGTTGCCAGGCAGGCAGAGACGGTGCTGCCCATGGTCTGTGTCACACGATAGGGGCCCACACGTCTGATACCGCGCTCGCGGAGCACATCTGCAGCCTCGACCTGACTGGCGGAGGAGGCCCCTCCCGATCCTGCAACAATTCCCGTGCGGGGGTTGGATACTTGGTCTTCAGACAGTCCAGCCTGCGCAATCGCCTGCTGCAAACTGAGGTAGGCGTATCCGGCGGCATCGCCCATAAAGCGCCACTGCTTCCGATCGATGTGCTCAGACAGGTCGATTTGAGGAGTACCCGCAATCTGCGAGCGCATGCCCGCATCGATATGATCCTGGCGCAGCGAGATACCCGATTTGCCGTCGAACAGTGACTGCCGAACAGAGTCGGTGTCATTGCCGAGGCAGGAAACGATGCCGAGACCAGTAACAACAACGCGCTCGAGCATCACATGGCCTCCGTGTTCTGGAAAAGGCCGACGCGCAGATCGGTGGCTGTGTAGATCACTTCGCCATCGACCGACACGGAGCCGTCTGCAATGCCCATTACGAGCTTGCGCTCAATCACGCGCTTCATATGGATGTGGTATCGGACCAGTGAGTGATTGGGCAAAATCTGGCCGGTAAATTTTACTTCGCCGGAACCGAGAGCCCGTCCGCGCCCTGGGTTACCTCGCCAACCCAGAAAAAAGCCGACTAATTGCCACATGGCGTCCAACCCGAGACATCCGGGCATCACCGGGTCGCCTGGGAAGTGGCAGTCAAAAAACCAGAGATCGGGGTGGATATCGAGTTCGGCGATCAACTCGCCTTTGCCCGCCTGACCACCCTCCGAGCTGATGTGGGTAATGCGATCGACCATTAGCATATTGTCGACGGGCAACTGCGCGTTGCCAGGGCCAAACAGCTCGCCCATCCCGCAGGCCACGAGTTCCGCTTTGTCGTACTGTGCTTGAGGCACAAAGGTCTGTTCGGTCATGGGAGGCTTTCCAAGGGGGCTTCGGGAACGGGCAGGGCTAACGCGCCGCGTGTCAGCACTATCCGCGCTGCCAGATCCGGAATTGTAGTGGATGGCTCATGACCAATCCAGCCACATCCCAGCCAACATTGGTCAGTGGTCATTGGTCAGTCCGTTGATGGCTTGTGGGGCGATGATTCGTGTCACGTGGACGATGCGCTGAAGGCTCCAGTGAGAGGGTTTACGAGGCACCTTCCGTGCGAGGCTCGGGTGACGGATTGCCTCGGTTACAGTACCCTTCGCGGTTCTCAATACATCCCGAAAGATTCATGCTCGTACCTGTTTTTTTATCCGGTGGTGTTGGCAGCCGCCTGTGGCCAGTCAGTCGCGCCGCCCGTCCCAAGCAATTTCTGCCCTTGGGTGGCGAGAATTCGATGCTGCAGGAGACCCAGCGACGGCTCGCGGGGCTCGAATGTGGCGCTACGGTTGTGGTGTGTAACGCCGAGCACCGCTTTATGGTCGCCGAACAGTTACGCGACGAATCTGATCAGCGCGCGACCATTATTCTTGAGCCTGCCGGGCGCAATACGGCGCCTGCGATCGCGCTCGCCGCATTGCATGTTCAGCGCACGGCGCCCGAGGCGTTATTGCTGGTATTGCCGGCGGATCATCATGTGACCGAGCCGGGCGCTTTCCGGGACACGGTTGCCGCGGCCCAAGCGCATGCCGCTGCGGGTAAGCTGATGACCTTTGGTGTTGTGCCCAGTCGACCCGAGACGGGTTATGGCTACGTTCGCTGCGGTGAAGCACTGACCGACGGTATTTTTGAGTTGGCAGAGTTCGTCGAAAAGCCCGACGCGGCGACCGCCGAGCAGTATGTGGCAGCGGGACAGTACCTGTGGAATAGCGGGATGTTCCTGTTCAGAGCCGATCGGTATCTGGCGGAATTGGCGCAACACCAATCGGACATGTTGGCGGCGTGTCAGGCAGCGATGGATGCAGCTGAGCAAGACCTGGATTTCATTCGACCCAATGCCGAGGTGTTTTTAGCCTCGCCGTCAGACAGCATTGACTATGCTGTCATGGAGCACACCGATCAGGGTGGCGTCGCCTCACTGAATTGCGGTTGGAGTGACGTCGGGGCCTGGCCAGCGCTATGGGAGATCGGTAAGCCCGACGATCACGGCAACGTCAGCGAGGGTGACGTGCTGTTAAAAGACGCGCGCGACAATTATATCCGCAGTGAAAGCCGGCTGGTTGCCGCGGTGGGCATTGACAATTTGGTAGTGGTGGAAACGGCTGATGCAGTAATGGTTGGTGCGCGGGATCAGATGCAGCAGATCAAGCAGGTTGTCGAAGCGCTGTCTCAAGCCGAAAGACCGGAAGTAACGGTGCATCAACGGGTCTATCGCCCCTGGGGCTCCTACGAGTCCTTAGTCGTGGGCGAGCATTTTCAGGTGAAACGCCTCACGGTGACGCCGGGTCAGACATTGTCCCTGCAGCTTCACCATCATCGCGCGGAGCACTGGGTGGTTGTGTCGGGGCAGGCGGAAATCACGCGCGGCGAGGAGCACCTGACCCTAGGGCCTGATGAGTCGACGTATATCCCGATCGGTATGAAGCACCGGTTAGCGAATCGGGGGGAGCAACCTCTCGAAGTGATCGAAGTCCAGTCAGGCTCGTACCTAGGAGAAGACGACATCGTGCGTTTCGATGACGTCTACGGCCGAGAGGAGAAGCCCACATGATCGGAAAATGCCTTTTTCCCGTGGCGGGATACGGCACGCGCTTTTTACCCGCGACCAAAAGCATGCCGAAGGAAATGCTGCCGGTGGTTAATAAGCCGCTGGTTCAATACGGTGTTGAAGAAGCGATCGAGGCGGGCATGACCAACTGCGCCTTGGTCACAGGGCGAGGCAAACGCGCGATCGCCGATCACTTCGATATTAGTTATGAACTGGAACACCAGATTTCAGGATCCTCGAAGGAACAATACCTGGAGGGTATCCGGGATGTGATCGATCGCGGCGTCTTCACCATGGTGCGCCAGCGCGAAATGTTGGGATTGGGTCACGCTATTCTCACCGGCGAGCCACTGATTGGCGCGCAGCCTTTTGGCGTGGTGCTATCCGACGACCTGTGCCTCAATCGCGACGGCCCCGGTGTGCTGGCGCAAATGGCGGCGCTATACGAGGAGTTCCAGTGTTCGATCGTGGCGGTCCAAGAAGTGCCGATGTCCGAGATCGATAAGTACGGGGTGATTGCCGGAACGCCGGAGCGGGCAGGACTGACCCGGGTCACGGAGATGGTCGAGAAGCCGCCTCAGGACGAGGCGCCATCAAACCTTGCGGTGATCGGACGTTATATTTTGACCCCGGATATTTTTGATGTCATTCGTAACACCCCTCCCGGGCGGAACGGCGAGGTGCAGCTGACCGACGCACTGCAAACCCAAGCCCGCGAGGGACGCGTGCTTGCCTATCAGTTTGAAGGGCTACGTTTCGACTGTGGCAGCGTGCCGGGTTTTGTAGAGGCCACCCAGCACGTCTATGAGCACTACTACGGCAAGGATGACTGACGGTGTCGCTTGATTGCTTCAAAGCTTATGACGTACGGGGTCGTATCCCCGATCAGTTGAATGAGGACATCGCTCGACGCATTGGTCGTGCCTATGCGGAGGTGATTCAGCCGGGATCCGTTGTCGTGGGTCATGATATTCGACTGACCAGCGAAGCCATCAAGGCAGCCTTGATTGAAGGGCTCCGCGAACAGGGTGTCTCGGTGCAGGACATTGGCCTGTGCGGCACAGAAGAAATTTATTTTGCTACCGCGCATTTGGGTGTGGGAGGCGGCATCGCGGTGACGGCGAGCCACAACCCCAAGGATTACAACGGCATGAAGTTCGTCCGTGAGGGCGCTAAGCCGATCTCCGGCGATTCGGGTCTCGCTGATATCCGCGCACTGGCGGAGGGCAACGCTTTCACGCCCGCTCCGCAGCCGGGCGCATTGAGCGAGGTTTCCACGCAGGAAGCCTACGTGGCGCACTTGCTGTCTTATGTGGACGTCGCCGCTTTGAAGCCGCTGCGGGTTGTCTGCACGGCGGGTAACGGGGGTGCCGGGCGCGTCGTGGATGCGCTGGAGCCGCATCTGCCCTTCGAATTTATCAAAGTGCATCACGAGCCCGATGGGCATTTTCCCAACGGCGTTCCTAACCCGCTTCTGGTCGAGAATCGCGGCGCGACCGCGGCTCGGGTGGTGGCTGAACAGGCGGATCTGGGCATAGCCTGGGATGGCGATTTTGACCGCTGTTTTTTCTTTGATAGCGCGGGCCACTTCATTGAGGGCTATTACATCGTTGGGCTGTTGGCCGATGCTTTTCTGTCTAGCTCCGGGCCGCAGCGGATAGTGCATGATCCCCGGCTGACCTGGAATACTCAGGACATCACCCGTGCCGGGGGTGGCGAACATGTTCTCAGTAAAACCGGTCATGCCTTCATCAAAGAAAAGATGCGTGAAGTGGATGCCATTTATGGTGGTGAGATGTCTGCGCACCACTACTTCCGCGACTTCGCTTACTGCGACAGCGGCATGATTCCTTGGCTGCTCATTGCTGGCCTGATGTCTCGCACCGGCCAGTCTTTGGGAGAGTTGGTTGCGACGCGCGAAGCGGCCTTCCCGTGCTCAGGAGAGATCAATCGACAGGTAGCGGATCCGGCAGCCCTACTGCAGGCGGTAGAGGCACGCTATGTAGGAGACGCGTTGGCTGTGGAGAAACTCGACGGATTGGGTCTCGATTTTGCGGACTGGCGCTTCAACTTGCGCATGTCGAATACCGAGCCGGTGGTGAGGCTGAATGTTGAGTCTCGGGGTGATCCCGATCTTATGAGTGAGAAAACCGCCGAGTTATTGGCGATGATTGACGGTTAAGACGCTAGTCTGGGTTGGCAGCGCGCCACGCCTCGGCTGCCGCCGAGGTGGCAGCATCGACGTTGGCGTCCGCTGCCCCGCCTTTGAGCAGCTGCTGCATCTGCGCGGCAATCTCTTTGCCTAACTCGACACCCCACTGATCAAAGGGGTTTAACCCCAAGAGCACTGCCAAGAAGTACGTTTTGTGCTCATAGGCGGCAATCAGCGCGCCCAGGGCTTCCGGTGAGACGTCGTCCATCAGAATCAGTGAGTGACTGTGATTTCCCGGCAGTTCGAATTGCCGACTGGCACTCTCATCAAACCCGCGCTTCGCACCCAATTGTCGCGCATCCTCCGCTGATCGGCCGACCAGTAGGGCGCGGCTTTGCGCCAGCGCATGGGCTGCGAGGGCGCGTCGCGCCGCCAGATCGCCTTCCCCTGCTTGTAAGGGTAAGACAACGTCGGCCGTGAAAGCACGTGTTCCCTGGTGTAGTAGTTGGTAGTAGGAGTGCTGTCCGATGGTGCCGGCTGACCCCCACAGCACGGGCGCGCTGTGGTGAGACAGCGGTTCGCCTTCAGGCGACACGCGCTTGCCGTTACTTTCCATAGTGAGTTGCTGCAAAAAGTCGGGCAGATGTCGGAGTTTTTGCGCGTACGGGAGCACAACGTGGGTATCCGTCCCAAGATATTGGGTATGCCAGAGCTCAAGCAGTGCCATGACCATGGGCAGATTTTCGCCGGGTGCTGAGTGCTCGGTATGGGTATCCATCTCTTGCGCACCGGCGAGTAGCCGCTCAAACACAGGCCATCCCAGCGCCAGTGCGATGCTGATGCCCACTGCAGACCACAGTGAGTAGCGTCCCCCCACCCAGTCCCAGATGGGGAAGCAGCGCTCGGGGGGGATATGCCACTCGCCCGCTCGCTGAACCTGCGTGGTGACCGCAATCATATGCTGCCCCAATGTATCGCCGACGATGCCAGCGCGCTCCAGCCAAGCACGAGCGCGGGCTGCGTTGGTCAGTGTCTCTTCGGTCGTGAAGGACTTTGAGCAGATAACAAACAGCGTACTGTGTGGGTTCAGACCTTCCAGCGCGCGGTCCAGATCCTCGGGATCGATGTTTGCCACGAAGTGCGCACGCAGCGGCGCGTCAGGGGCGGACAAAGCGTCACAGATGAGGCGGGGACCCAAATCGGAGCCGCCTATCCCCAGATTCACCACATCGGTGAAGGGCGAACCGTTGGCCCCCGTGATTGCGCCCTCGTGAACGGCGGTGACCATTTCGGCCATCCGGATGAGGGTGTCGGTGACAGCTGCTGTTTTATCCCCATGATGGCTCCCCGCCGTCCCCCGCAGGAGCGTGTGTAACGCGGGCCTTCGCTCGGAAGTGTTCACCATCGCGCCGTGAATGAGATTGCGGAATGTTTCGGGTAGGTCTCTGGTACCCGCCAGTTCNAGTAGTAGCTGCCAACCGTCGTCATCGAGCAGATGCNTGGAAAAGTCGAGGGTCAGGCCTGCGGCGTCACAGCGGTAGCGATCAGCGCGATCGGGNGACGCCTGTAACAGCGTTTCGACNCGCTCACCNGAAGTGGCTGCCGCCGTCTCCNGCAGCGCCTCGTNNAGCGCTGCGGGTTCGATTGCCATCAGCTGCGACGCTCCACNGCCTGGCTTGCCATGGTGTGCAGCGCCNAAACCGCGTCNTTATTGCCCAGGGCATTNAGCGCCTCGATGGCGCGCTGCTGGTGCGACACCGCAGCTTCTCTGGTGGCATCGATTCCGCCAGTGCGGAGCACGATCGACATAATGTCAGCGAAGGCGCCGCCGTTCTTATTGCGCAGCGTTTCGGCAATAAAGCGCCGCTCTGCCTCGTCCCCGACTTTTAAAGCATGGAGCAAGGGCAGGGTGATCTTCCCTTCATTGAGATCGTCGCCCACGTTTTTGCCCGTTTCGCGCTGGTCGCCCGCGTAATCCAACAGGTCGTCGGCAAGCTGAAATGCGATCCCGAGGTGCATGCCATAGTCATGCAATCCATCGGCCTTCGCCGCTTCCGCATTGTGTAGCAGCGCCGCACCATGGCAGGCCGCTGCAAACAGGGCCGCCGTCTTGCGGCGAATGATTTCCTGGTACTGCTCGGCTTGCGTATCGGGGTCGCCCGCATGCACCAGTTGCATGACCTCTCCCGCAGCAATGGTGTTGGTGGTTTCTGCCATATGAGCAAGCAATGGCAGGTTGGCCAAGCCCACCATCAATTGAAACGCACGGGTATAGATGAAGTCACCAACGAGCACGCTGGGTGCGTTGCCAAACGCTGCGTTGGCCGTCGGCATGCCTCGTCTCAGCGTGGACAGGTCGACTACATCGTCATGAAGTAGTGTGGCGGTATGGATAAACTCTACGACTGCCGCGAACCGGATGTGGGCGTCCTCAATGCTGCCCAGTGCCTTGGCTGACAGCAGCACTAGCAGAGGGCGCATGCGCTTACCACCGGCCTTGATAATGTAATGGCCGATGTTTTCGACCATTTCCACATCAGACTGTAAGAGCTCTACGATCACATCGTCGACCTGCGTAAATTCAGTCGCGACGCTGTCTTTTATACTCACTGCCACACATCATCCCCCATCAAGGCGCAAGTATAGGGCGGGTGGGCGCGGCTCGCCACGGTGGGATGGCGTTCAGATCACTGCCCTGAGCCCGGGTAGCTTGGGTTTCGATAGCGTCCAGGACCGCCAATTCTCACACTTGCGATGAGCGGCGTGACAGCGTATCGTTCGCGCCCTTGATCTGGCCTTATGGACAGATCCCGGTGCCTGAACTCTGCCCCGCCAGTCGGCGGTCTCCACTTTGCGAGCAGGCTAACTGAGAGGGAATGAATATGTACGCAGTGATCAAAAGCGGTGGTAAGCAGCACCGTGTCGAAGAAGGTGAGCAGCTCAAACTTGAAAAGATTGAGGCGGCCACTGGTGAGACCATTGAGTTTGACGAAGTCCTCATGGTCGGTTCAGGTAGCGATGTCAAAATTGGTGCCCCTTTGGTTGAGGGCGGTAAAGTGACAGCGCAAGTGGTTGCGCATGGTCGTCACGAAAAAATCCGCATCGTGAAGTTCAACCGTCGTAAGCACCACCGCAAGGAAACTGGTCACCGACAATGGTTTACCGAAGTGAAGATCACGGCGATCAACGGCTGATAGGAGACTCGAAGCATGGCACATAAAAAAGCAGGCGGTAGTACCCGAAACGGGCGAGATTCCGAAAGCAAACGGTTGGGCGTAAAAGCCTATGGCGGTCAGGCAGTATCCGCGGGTAGCATCATTGTTCGTCAGCGCGGTACCCGCTTCCACGCCGGCGAGAACGTGCGCGTGGGCAAAGATCACACGCTGTATGCCACGGCTGACGGCAAAGTGGAGTTTTTTAACGGCGGCCCGCAGAATCGCAAGCAGGTCCGTATCGTAACGGCGTAAACCGGACGCCCAAGGATCAAGAAAAACCTCGTCAGCCGGCGAGGTTTTTTTTTGCCACGGCAGTAGGCCACATATGAAGTTTGTCGATGAAGCCACAATTGAAGTCACCGCAGGCAAGGGCGGGAATGGCTGTGTGAGCTTTCGACGGGAGAAATTCGTGCCCAAGGGCGGCCCGGATGGCGGCGATGGCGGCGACGGCGGTTCTGTTCTGCTGGAAGGCGACGACGCGCTGAATACCATGATCGATTATCGCTACACCCGACGTTTTCGCGCGGACAACGGCGAGGCCGGGCGCGGTCGCAATTGCTCGGGTAAATCGGGCGCTGATCTCATTCTGCCAGTTCCGCTGGGTACGACTGTTTTAGATGAAGATTCGGGAGAAGTCTTGGGAGACATTCGCGAAGCGGGCGAGCGCCTCCTAGTAGCACAAGGCGGATTCCATGGTTTGGGTAACACACGCTATAAGTCGAGCGTTAACCGCGCACCGCGGCAGAGCTCGCCGGGCACCGAGGGTGAGTCTCGAAAGCTGAAGCTCGAATTGAAGGTGCTGGCAGATGTCGGATTGCTTGGGCTCCCCAATGCCGGCAAGTCGACATTGATTCGCGCTGTGTCGGCCGCGACACCAAAGGTAGCCGACTATCCTTTCACTACGCTCATCCCCAGCCTGGGCGTCGTGAAAGTCGACGCGCATCGCTCTTTTGTCGTGGCGGATATCCCGGGTTTGATTGAGGGTGCCTCCGAGGGTGCCGGGTTAGGGATTCGATTTTTGAAGCACCTCACTCGTAATCGCGTGTTGTTGCACTTGGTTGATGTCGCACCGATCGACGGCAGTGATCCCGCTGAAGCCGCGCGTGCGGTTATCCGTGAATTGGAGCGTTTTAGCCCGACGCTGGCGGCTCGGCCGCGCTGGCTGGTGCTCAATAAAATCGACTTACTGGATGAAGCCGAGGTTGCGGCATGCCGTGAACGCGTTGTGGCGGCATTGGGCTGGGAGGGACCGGTCTATGAAATATCGGCGGTATCGGGGCAGCATACCAATACGTTGTGTGGCGACCTGATGACGCACCTTGAGACGCAGGCGGAAGCGTTACGTTCCGATTCAGATGCGGATGCCGCTGAGCAACTCGCGCAAGAGCAGATGCAGCGCGAGGCACGTGAACGCATCGCCTCCCTTCAAGCAGCCCGTGCAGCAGCTCGCGCGCGCGCTAAAGAGGGCCTCGATGAGGATGACGACGAGATTGAGGTGGAGTACCGACATTGACGGCATCGGGAGAACAGTCTGACCGTCGGCGACTAGCAACCGCTCACCGCTGGGTTGTCAAAGTAGGTAGTGCGTTGCTGACTAATGATGGCGCCGGTCTGGATTCGTCCATCTTTCGGCAGCTGGCCGATCAATTAGCGGCGCTGCGCGCGCGTGGGTGCGACGTTGTGCTGGTGTCCAGTGGTGCCATCGTGGCCGGTCTTGCGCGCTTGCATCTGAGTGAGCGTCCACATGAGATCCATCTCTCGCAGGCGGCGGCGGCAGTCGGGCAATCGGCCCTGGTGCGGGCCTATGAAGAAAGCCTCGGCCCCCACGGCGTGACGACTGCACAGATCTTGCTCAGCCACGCTGACGTGCGCGCCCGTGATCGCTATTTGAATGCCCGCAGTACTCTCAGCACGCTCCTTGGCATGCAAGTGCTGCCAATCGTGAACGAGAACGATACGGTGGTGACCGATGAAATTCGGCTGGGCGACAACGATACATTGGCGGCGCTGGTGGCTAATCTCGTTGATGCCGATGCGCTGCTGATCCTCACTGATCAGAATGGCTTGATGGATAGTGACCCACGGCAGCGTGCCGACGCCCAGCTGATTCATACGGCAGACGTGCACGACCCTTCGCTGGATGCGATTGCTGGCGAGGGCAGCGCACTGGGCCGCGGCGGGATGGCCACAAAGCTCAGTGCCGCCCGTCTGGCGGCGCGTTCCGGAACCAGCACGGTGATTGCCAATGGCCGGTTACCCGACGTTATGACACAGGTGGCAGAAGGCGAGCGGGTGGGTACCTTCCTGCAAACGCATAGGCAGCCTCAGAGTGCACGTAAACAGTGGCTGGCCAGCTTGTTGCACGCGCAGGGACAACTGGTTTTGGACGCAGGCGCCGTCAAGGTCGTCTCGGAGCAAGGACGATCGCTGTTACCGATTGGCATTACTGACGTTCGAGGTGAATTTGAGCGCGGTGACCTCGTTTCCTGTGTTGATGCCGAGGGGCGCGAGCGTGCGAGGGGATTGGTGAATTACTCTTCTCAGGAGGCCACTGCACTGGTCGGGAAAGCGTCCGCTGACATTGAGCTCGTATTGGGCTACCGCGGAGATCCGGAAATGATTCACCGCGATAACTTGGTGGCGGGCTAGCTTTATGAGCGCACTGCCATTGGTGGCCATCTATGGGGCGGCTTTATTCTTAGCGTCACTGTTGGGGAGCGGTCTGCCGCGCCTCTTCAAAATGACCCATACCCGAACACAAATGATCTTGAGTTTGGTTTCAGGCCTGATGTTGGGTGTGGCATTGCTCCACCTTGTTCCACATAGCTATTCCGCAGCGGGGGCGATCGATACTGTCATGGTGTGGACCCTCGCCGGCTTGGTATTCATGTTGCTGCTGTTGCGATGGTTTCATTTTCATCAGCATGACTTTGGAGAGGCGGCTGAGGCTTTCGCGTTGGAGGTGGGGGATGGGCACAACCATTCCCATGCGCACGATCACGCCCATCCTCCAGAGCAAGCAATGGGAGCATTGGGTTTATTTGTTGGGCTTTGCGTTCACACCATTGTCGATGGAGTAGCCCTCGGTGCGGTCCTGGTCAGCGCGCCAATGAATGCAGGTGCCGCGGGCGTTGGGGTTTTCCTTGCGATCTTGCTACACAAACCGCTTGACGCACTCTCCATTGAGACAGTGTTGGCGTCCCGCGGCTGGGCATCCTCAGCCCGTTGGATCGCCGGGTTGAGTTTTGCGCTGTTGTGCCCGGCGGTAGCGTTCATTTTCGTTGCCGGCGCCGCGCCGTTTCTCTCGCTGGAGGTCTGGTTGCCGGCTACCCTCGCTTTCGCGGCAGGCGCTTTTATCTGTATAGCCTTGGGCGATCTGCTACCCGAAGTGCAGTTTCACAGTCATGACCGCGCTCGACTGACGCTGCTCTTTCTGCTCGGGATCGTGATTGCCGTGTCACTGGGGTGGTTTGAAGGCGGGCATTAATGGCGCTTTGGCGGTGACGCGCGCCAATGACCGATAGCTTGCGCCAGATGTTTACTGCGCCGCGCCGAGATCCCTGGCCAGACGCGCTGTTACATCAGCGTCATGCTCCTGACCCAACCAGCCCTGTAATTCATCGGTAATGAGTGCTGTCAGCGCGTCGAGGTGGCCGGCGTCTGCATTGAGGCAGGGAATGTACTCGTAGCGGGTGCCGCCTGCTTCCATGAAGGTATCGCGATTCTCCATGCCGATCTCTTCGATAGTTTCTAGGCAATCGGCCGAGAAGCCGGGGCAAACAACCTGCACCTCGCTAACACCTTGTGCGGGTAGGCTTTGCAATGTCTCGTCCGTATATGGCTGCAGCCACTCCTCGCGGCCGAAGCGCGACTGGAATGTGGTCATCATGTCGCCGTCTGCGAGGCCCAAGGCCTCGCCGATGAGCCGGGATGTTTTGTGGCATTGGCAGTGGTAGGGGTCGCCCTCCACGAGGTAGCGCTTGGGCATGCCGTGATACGACAACACCAGTTTTTGCGCCCGTCCGTGTTCTGCCCAATGCGCACGGATGCTCTCCGCCATCGCTCCGATATAACGCGGATCGTCGTGGTAAGCGCTGATAAACCGGAAGGCCGGCAGCCAACGTCTGCGCGTTAAATCGGCACTAATTTCGTCAAAGGTGGAGCCAGTGGTTGGACCTCCGTACTGAGGGTAGAGCGGCAGTACCACCAGTTTCTGGATCCCGGCGTCGAACATCTCACTCAGGACTGCGCCGATGGCAGGTGTGCCGTAGCGCATGGCGCCTCTGACCACGAACTGATCGCCGTAACTCGAGTTCAACCGCTCTGCGACGCCTGCGACCTGATCCTCAAGGTGAGCCAAAAGGGGTGAGCCCCGCTCATTCCAGACCTCACGGTAAGCCTCAGCAGATCGTTTGGGCCGCGTATTGAGGATGATGCCGTTCAAAATCAGCCACCAGATGGGGCGGGGCACCTCCACCACTCGAGGATCCCAAAGGAACTGCTTCAGATAGGGTCTCAGCGCTTTGGCGGTCGGGGCCTCGGGCGTGCCCAGATTGGTCAACAGCACGCCAATCTTTGGCGTGGTTGAGTGCTGATAATCGGACTGGCCGACATATTTCATAGCGGGTTCCCGAGCGCTGAGTAGCCTGATCACTGCGCCCCGGCGCGATATGATCACGGGCGCGATTGTACCCTATACGCGAATTGACTCGGGCTTGATCAGTGCGTAAAACCGGGTCGCTGCACAGTTTGTCACAATACCTTTCATTAACACCGATAACTAAAAGGGATCTTGCTATGAGTCTCGACTTTGACAGCGCGCGTTTAGCGAACCCGCACTTGACCGAGGAACATCACGCTTGGCGGGATGCACTGCGGCGCTTCGTCGACACTGAGATCATGCCCTACGCGGATGACTGGGACGAGGCTGGCGCTATCCCCGACGCGCTGTGGCCCAAGGCATCGCAGGCAGGACTGCTGGGTTTGGGTTACCCCGAGCAGTACGGTGGCGTGCCCTGCGATAGCTGGCACTCATGGATTGTGAATGAAGAGCTGTCTCGTGTGGGTGTCGGTGGTGTATCAGCCTCGCTGATGGTGCATGGCATCGGTTTACCGCCTGTCATCAACTGGGGCCCTGAGTGGATGAAGGACGAGGTCGCACCACCTGTGCTCCGCGGAGAAAAGTGGATCTCCTTGGGTATTACCGAACCCGGCGGCGGTTCCGATGTCGCCAATTTGTCGACGACCGCGGTGCGAGATGGTGATCATTACGTTGTCAGCGGCAGCAAGACCTACATTACCGGCGGCATGCGCGCCAATTGGGTGTCAACGGCGGTGCGCACCGGTGGATCGGGGCCGGGAGGCGTATCCATGCTCCTTATTCCCACTGATGCCGAGGGTTTTTCGCGAACGCCACTCGACCGCAAGATGGGGTGGTGGGCGTCGGATACCGCGACGCTTTATTTCGACGAAGTGCGCGTGCCGGTCGAAAACGTGATCGGCGCAGAAAACGAAGGCTTCAAGGTCATCATGACCAACTTCAACAGTGAGCGCATGGGCATGGCCGCGGCCATGGAGGCCTATGGTCGCGTCTGTCTTGAGGAGGCGGTTGCCTGGGCGACCGAACGCAAAACCTTTGGTAAACGCCTCGCCGATCATCAGGTGATTCGGCACAAAATTGCGCAAATGAAGCAGCAGTTAAATGCGACACAGGCCTACATCCGTATGTGTTACGAGTCGATCGAGGTGGGCACACCCAACCCCGGCGATATCGCCTTGCTCAAGGTGCAGGCCAGCGAAGTGATGGAGTTTTGCGCGCGCGAGGCGATGCAGATTCTGGGCGGTCTCGGCTACATGCGTGGTAATCGTGTCGAGCGGATTTATCGTGAGGTGCGTGTGAATGCCATCGGCGGCGGCTCGGAAGAAATCATGCGCGACTTGGCAACGCGCCAATACGGACTCTAGGGCGTCTGGCCCAGCACTCAAACGTATCCTCGCGGCTTATCGGTAGCCCCAGAGTGCAACGTTTGACGCGACGCCGATCGGCTCTACACGATGCTCTGATGGCGGAGGCCACTCTGTTGGAGAGCAATTGATTCGGTTTGTCGTGAGGACACGCCGTCGAGCGGCTGACATGGCAGTTGCGTCTGTGCCAGACTGCTGACCCATTCGAATAAGCACCAGTACCAGATTCTGGGAGATCAGGAGTACACCATGAGTGATAACAAAGCCGCGCTGAGCGCGTTCAGAAAAGAGGTCGCCGCGTGGATGGGGGAGAATGTCCCCGCTGACCCCGGTTTCCTGTTACCGCTGACCTTTTTAGAGGTGGGCACCGAGCAGCAGCTGGATTTTCTGCGTGAGTGGCAACACAAACTGTGGAGCGCGGGCTACCTCGGTATGCACTGGCCCAGTGAGTATGGCGGCCAGGGTACGGACCCCGCCTACCAATATATTGTCGATAAAGAACTCGGCAAACATAACGCGCCGATTATCTTCAACACCATTGGCTTGAACTGGGTGGGTCCATTGCTCCTCGATATGGGCACTGATGAAGAGAAGGCCAAATACGTCAAAAATATTCTCTCCGGCGAGGAGATTTGGTGTCAGGGCTTTTCCGAGCCGGACCACGGTTCGGATCTGGGTGCGGTACAGACCCGCGCAGTGCGCGACGGCGACGATTACGTCGTGAACGGGTCCAAGATCTGGACGACCCTGGGCAATTACGCTGACCACATGATTTTGTTGGCGCGGACCAATACCAATACCGAGCGAAAATACGACGGGCTATCGTTCTTTTTGTCGCCTATGAAGATCGAGGGTGTCGAAGCACACCCCATTCGAAAAGTGACCGGGGAATACGGCTTTAACCAAACCTTTTTCACGGATGCCCGCATTCCGGCCAGTTGCCTGATGGGTGAAGAGGGAGGCGGTTGGACTGTTGCCATGAAAACCCTCGAATACGAGAGGGGCGTCACAGCAGGTCAGGCCAGTGGCCACTGGGGTGTGACCATTCAGATCGACGACATGATTGATGAGCTCGCGCAGCTTGAGCACGATGGTGAGCCGCTGCTCTCTGATCCCGTGGTACGCGATGACCTCGTGAGTTTTGTGATGGAAGCCAAAGCGCTGTCGTTGTCGGGTCGGCGTATGGCCATCCCTGCACTGAACTCGGATTACCCCATGGGTCTGGCGCTGTCGGTGAAATACCGCGGCACCGAGTATGAGCGCCGCATGAAGCAGTACACGGCAAGCAAGCAGGGGGCTCAGAGTGCCCTCTATGTCGGCGATGCCAACGCGGTGCGCGGCGGCTTCTGGCAGCGCGCGTACTTCAGCAACTTTGGCGCCACCATTGGTGGCGGTACCACTCAGGTACAAGCCAACATCGTTGCCGAGCACGTGCTCGGCCTGCCGAAGTAAGGAGGCCGACATGTCAGTGATACAGAATGTTTCGATTGGTCTGAGTGAAGAGCAGGCTATGTTGCTCGATGTTGCCCGCGGTTTTGTGCGCGATCAGGCACCGATTGAGGTCGTACGGTCGCATTTGGAAACCGAGACCGGCTACGACGCTGCGATTTGGCAGTCGATGGTTGAGATGGGTTGGGCAGGCATCGCGCTGCCCGACACGGTGGGCGGTGCGGGTATGGGCGTGGGATCTGCCGTGCCCGTTTTTGAGGCCTTGGGTAGCGGTCTCTTGGGCACCCCGTTGTTAAGCACCACTCTTGCGGGTCAGCTGATCTGGCGCGCTGCGGGGGAATCGGCGGCGGATTGGCTCGGTAGGCTCTGCGGCGGTAGTGTGGCCACTGTCGCATTACTCGATCAGGCCGATTGGGGCGCTGCGAACTTGGGTGTTGCGTTAAATGCTGATGGCACACTTAGCGGAGCCAAGCACTATGTCTCCGATGCGGGCGTTGCCGATATCTTTGTCGCAGTCGCCAACGAGGGTGGCGCGCCGGTGCTGGCGATTGTCGAGCGCGACGCGCTGAGCGAGGCAGCGATCGCGCCAAATACGCTGATCGATCTCACCAAACGCGCTGCGAATGTTGACTTCTCAGGTGTGGTGCCCGCACAGGTACTACGCGGCGAGTCGGTCGCCAGCGCCTTGCGGGACACGCTGTTGTTGGGTGCGCTGTTTACCGCGGCTGAAACGGCTGGGGCTGCTGATAAGTGCTTGCGCAGCATCACTGAATATCTCAAGACGCGTAAGCAGTTCGGGAAGCTCATCGGCTCCTATCAGGCACTCAAACACCCCACGGTAGACATCTATGTCGGCATGGAGAACGCGCGGTCCTTCGTCTATCACGGCGCGACAGTGGTCGGTGATGAAGCGCTTTCAGTTGATGCCGAGGTGGCGTGTCGAATGGCCAAGGTCTCGGCGGACGATGTGATGGTCTATGCCGGCGACCGTTCTGTGCAGTTCCACGGTGGCTTCGGTTTCACCTGGGAGTGTGATTCGACGCTCTTTATCCGTCGGGCCCAATGGGCGCAGCAGATGTACGGCGGTGCGCTGCACCATCGCAAGCGTCTTGCCTCACTACTGCTGGATAACCGCTAGGAGAGCGTAAAGGTGCGGTCCGGCTTCGGCGCCGGGCCTCACCAATCCATTATTGCGGCGGTAGGTGTGTAGCAAGGAAGCGCGCCATATTGCCTCCCATCACAGCGTGAATTTCGGCCTCGCTAAACGCCGCATCTAGGAGCGCCTGTGTCAGGTGAGGAAGTTGCGCGGCGCCGATAGGCGTTGTCACCGAACCGTCCCAGTCTGAGCCTAGCGCGATATGGTCCAGGCCAAAGTGATCGATGCCATAGCGAATCGCGCTCACGATGGCGCCTATCCCTTCGCCACAGGTCACGTCGGCCCAAAATCCTACGCCAATCAAACCGCCCGCCTTCGCGATCATGGCCATGGTCTCATCACTGATGTTGCGCGGACTCGGGCAGTGGCCCTTGAATCCGGTGTGACTCACAATCAGTGCAGCGCCACCGGTTTCCTGCAGGGTGTCGTGCACCGTTGCTTCGCTGCTATGCGCAACATCGATCAGAATACCCCGCGCCTGCATGGCGCGCACTGCGCGCTTCCCGAAGTCAGTTAAACCACTCTGTGATTCTCCGTGCAACGAGCCGCCCAGCCGATTGTCAAAAAAATGCTGGAGACCCACCATGCGGAACCCCGCGGCGTACAGCCTCTCGATGCTGTCGAGTTCTCCGTCCAGCGCATGGGCGCCCTCGGTACCCAGCAAAGCGCCCACCGCCTTCTCCCCCCGAGCGCGCCGCGCGAGCAGTGCCTCCAGATCGCGTTTAGATTGAATGAAGGCGAAGCCGGGATGTGCGGCGACCGCAGAACGCACGCGCTCACCCTGCAGTAGCGCGCGCTCTAGCAAGCTATTGCGGGCATCGGCTGGCCACCGTTGCGCCAACCCCAGCAGCGTGATGTTGTCGGGCGCGTCGGTGACATTGTGCTCGTAGTTCTGGCCGCGGGGTGATTTTGTAACGGTAGTAAACATTTGCAGCGCAGCGCCGCCGGCGATGAGCTTGGGGAGGTCGACCTGACCCCAATCATTATCGGCGAGGAGGTCCCGTCCCCACAGGGCCGAATCAGCGTGCAGATCACCTACGATGAGTTGCTGATGCAGAGCCAGTGCCTCGGCGCCCGGCGCACGCCCGGCGTCACCGACGATTTGATTCGATGCCCGATCAATCCATTCCGGCGCCAACAGAAAAAAACAGGCAGCGAAGACCGCGGACATTCCCGCTAGCGCCGTAAGGAGTGCTTTCAAGCCGTTCATGACGTTCTGAGACCTATGGAGGTGAGGTGACTGATGATGTTCGCAGTCTGTCCGGTTTCAAAATGGGGGGCAACTGGTCTGGCCTTGGGCGGTGTTCGTAGTCTGTGCATGCAACGTCAAACCGCCATTTTGATTCTGGGTGATCAGCTGAGCTGGCATCACCCCGCCCTCATTGACGCAGACCCTGACGAGGTCGTAATCGTCATGGCGGAAGTGATGGAAGAGGCCACCTACGTTCGCCATAACCGCCACAAAATCGCCCTGTTGTTTAGCGCGATGCGACACTTTGCCCAGGCGCTACGCGCCAAGGGCTTTGAGGTGGCGTATTACGACCTCGACGCGTCACTGCGAAACTTGCTGGCGGCTTGTGAGCAGGCGGTTCGTGAATGGCAGTGCCAGGCGCTTCACATCTGTGAGCCCGGCGAACACCGCTTGATGGCACACATGGCTGACTGGTCTGACGCGCTTGGTTTGCCGGTTAAGCAACTCGAAGACACGCGCTTTTTGCTCTCCCGCAGCGATTTTGCGAGCTGGGCAGAGGGGCGCAAGCAGCTCCGCATGGAGTATTTCTATCGCGAGATGCGCAAGCGTTACGGGCTTTTGATGGATGCCGATCAGCCTGAAGGGGGCAAATGGAATTACGATGCCGACAACCGCACGGGTTGGCGTGGCCAATGCGATATTCCCGCCAGGCCGGAGCCCGAACTCAGTGATCTCACGCGAGAGGTGATTGAGCTGGTTGGGCAGGCGTTTCCTGATTCCCCGGGTGATTTGTCGACGTTTCGCTGGGCCGTGACGCATGAAGCCGCGCAGGCCGAGCTGGATTGGTTTTGCGAACACGCGCTGCCGCACTTCGGTACCTATCAGGACGCGCTGGCCGAGTCGTCCCCGTGGCTTTTTCACGGCTTGATTTCGATGTACCTCAACTGTGGTCTGCTGGAACCGCTCGCGGTCTGTGAGCAGGTTGAGGCAGCCTACCGCCGGGGCCACTGCTCATTGTCAGCAGCTGAGGGATTCATCAGGCAGATTCTGGGTTGGCGGGAATACGTGCGCGGGCTCTATTGGCACCACATGCCGGATTACAAATCACGGAACGCGCTGTCGGCGACGCGGCCATTACCAGACTGGTTTTGGACGGGCGACACTCAGATGCGCTGTTTGTCTCAAGCCCTCAAGCAGTCACTCGATTTAGGTTACGCCCACCACATACAGCGACTCATGGTGATCGGTAATTTCGCATTGATCGCGGGGCTCGATGTGGAGTCCGTCTGCGACTGGTATCTGGGCGTGTATATCGACGCCTATGAATGGGTGGAGCTGCCCAACACCCTCGGTATGGCGCTATTTGCGGACGGTGGAATCATGGCATCCAAGCCCTATGCAGCCAGTGGTAAGTACATTCAGAAGCAAGGCGATCACTGCAAGTCGTGCCGCTACGATCCCAAGAAGGTCACGGGCGAGGGCGCTTGTCCTTACAACGGTTTGTATTGGCACTTTATCGATCGACATAACGAACTGCTCAGTCAGAATCCGCGGATGGGCCTGATACTGGGTGGCTGGCGTAAGCGGGCCGATGCTGACCGTGAGTCAGTGTTGCAGTGGGCAGATCAAACGCTGGATCAACTCGAGGCGCTGTAGCCCGCTCAAGCGCTGCGCGGCAGCACTGGTGGGCGGTGCTTTCCGCATTGGTGGTCGCCACTCTCCCCATTAGTGGTCGCCACTCTCCCCATTAGTGGT
Organism: Halieaceae bacterium; assembly: GCA_002721785.1. GTDB lineage: Bacteria > Pseudomonadota > Gammaproteobacteria > Pseudomonadales > Halieaceae > Luminiphilus. Next base: position 26,611 of record PBLO01000005.1, on the reverse strand, counting down.
CGCTACTTTCCGCATGGGTGGTCGCGACGCTGCGGATTGATCTGAATGGGGCTGATTGTCAGCGTTTCGATGCACGCACCGTAGCGCTGGATGGGGTGTGCAATCATGAACGCGCCAAGCCCAGAACCTGTGCTCTCTATGCCTTGTTGTCAGGATCGGCTCGCTTCAGCCGCCAGCGTTGTCCGCTACATCGTTTTGAGCAGTACACGATGTCGTCCCACTGGTTTTTCCAGCGCGCCCGCCAGCTAAAGGGGCGATCGCAGACCGGACAAATCTTGCTCGGCAGGTCTGATTTCTTGCGCTGCGCCATCAGCGCGGCTCGGAAATGGGCCAGTCGGCGCCGTCGACCACGTGTTCTGGTTGCGCGGGGCGATACCCCTGCCATTTCGCGGTGAAGGTGTTATCTGGGTCGTACTGTGCAGCTTGTTTGGCGAGGTTGAACTGTCGCCCTCCGCGTGGGTCGCTCCCCACGCCGGCAATGTACTGCCAGTTCCCGTAGTTGCTGCCGACGTCATAGTCGATCAACTGCTGCTCGAAATACGCCGCCCCGTAGCGCCAATCCAGACCCAGTTCGTGGATCAAGCAGGAGGCGGCGATTTGACGGCCGCGATTGCTCATCCAGCCGGTCGCATTGAGTTGCCGCATCAAGGCGTTGACCAGCGGGTAGTCGGTGTCACCAGCACACCAGCGGGCGAATTGACGGGGTTCAAAGGTCGTCAGCAAGCGCTTGCCGCTGCGACCGTTTTGCTTGAAGAGTGCGCGCTCGTCCAGGACCGCGCGCCAGTGAAAAAACTCCCGCCACAGTAATTCAAAGAATAGCCAGTATGTCGACTCATTCGACTGCTCCTCTCGCTCGTAGCGAAAAATATCGTGTGCCACAGTTCGCACCGACAGTGAGCCATTGGCGAGCCAGGGCGACAGTGTGCTGGAGCCACTCAAGCCATCGAGGTCGTTTCGGGTTTGTTTATAGTCGGCAATGGCATGGGTTTGGAACAAAAACTGATCGAGACGCCGCAGCCCCGCGCGACTGCCGCCAGGCAAGGGCAGACCAGGGTGGGGTGCCGCGCTGGCCCGCGGGATCGCATCGAATTGTGCCGAGGGTGGAGGTGGCAGGTCTCTGGGGACGGGCAGTGGACGATGAACATTGATCTTTTCGACTTTGCGCCGGAAGGGCGAAAAGGTGTCGGAAAGGTCCTCAATCTCGAAGGGAAACTGTTCTGCGTCAAAGAGTGTGGTACCGCGGAAAACATCCAGAGGAATCGGCAGCTTCTCTTGCAGAAAGCTGACGGCCTGCGCTTCGTGCCAGCCCGGTGAAAAGCTGCAGGTTATCCGGTCCACACTGAATCGATCGACCAAATTGGGTAGCACCAATTCAGGTGAGCCCTCCAATACCATCAGGTCCTGACCAAACTGTTGCAGCTGCAGCTTGAGCTCCTGGAGTGACTCGCGCAGGAAGCGATCCCGCTGGGCCCCGAGGCCGGTGAGGTTGCACCAGGGCCTGGGCTTGGGCATCAGGTAAACACACAGGAGCGAGTCTGCGTCGCAGGCGCTGGACAGCGCAGGGTTATCAGTAAGACGAAGATCAGTCTGGAACCAGTGAAGCTGTCGCATGATCGGCGGCACAAAGGGAGTTATGTTGGTGTACGCTGGCCCTCAGGCCACGGATCGGCACTGACACGATAGTGCCCAGCTTGTCTCTTCCGCGGGTCCCATGTTTCTTCACTACTCGTCACTTAAATCGCCACTGAACCCGCCACTAAAGTAACCATGATTGATTCCGCCTCGTCACTGTCGTCCTTGCTCGCCACCGCAACGCAGGCATGCCAGAGGGTTTATGGTCGGACACCGCAGTGGCATGCGGTCGCGCCCGGTCGCGTGAATCTGATGGGTGATCACACTGACTACAACGACGGCCGGGTGCTGCCCATCGCGATCGACCGGTACACGGTTGTGGTGGCCGCCGAGCGGCAATCGGGTGCGCAGTTGCGCGTCTACAGTTTGGCGCTCGAAGAGGAGATCAGTCTGTCTCTGGCAGATCTGGCTCATCCCCATCCGCAGCAATGGGCTCGCTATATTCAGGGAGTGATCGCTGAGTATCAGCGTCTGGGTGTGCGGTGTCCGGCAATGGATATTGTCATCGCCTCAAGCGTTCCGGCGGGAGGTGGGCTATCGAGCAGTGCCGCATTGGAGCTGGCGGTAGCGCATTTGTTGGAAGCGGTCTCGAAGCACCAGGTGCACTCATATGACCGTATCCGAGCCTGTGTGCAGGCCGAGCGGCAGATGGCCGGTGTGCCCTGCGGCATTATGGATCAGACGGTGGTCGACATGGCAAAGGCAGGCCACGCGATGGCGCTCGACTGCGCGAATCAGGACGCGACACCTGTCTCCCTGACTTTGGATAATATCTCGCTGCTGGTCATACACAGTGGTGTCTCCCATGCTCTCGCCGAGAGTGCTTACGCACAGCGTCGGTTCGAATGTGAGCAGGCCGCAGAATGCTTGGGTGTGTCGACATTGCGAGGGGTGGTGTTGGGCGATATCGACCTGCTGGCTTCATCGTCGCTTTGCAAACGGGTGCGTCACGTGGTGACCGAGAACGCGCGCGTGCAGCAAGCGGCGGCTGCGATACAGAAAAAAGACTGGGACGGTTTGGGCGCGTTGATGACAGACAGCCACGCTTCATTGAGGGATGACTATGAGGTGTCATGCGATGAGCTTGACCGATTGGTCGAGCTGGCCTGCGCAGAGCGGGGCGTACTGGGTGCGCGTATGACGGGCGGAGGCTTTGGCGGTTGTGCTGTCGTGCTTGTGGAGCGCGCGGGGCTGGAACGTATCGCTGCCTCGCTGCAGGAGGGTTATTTGCGAGAAATCGGCCATCAACCCGAGTGTTTCCACGTCACGGCCTCCGCAGGTGCCCGCGCATTGAACGCACGTCCATCATGAAGCCTGTTGACACCATGCCGCATCGCCGCCGCAACCCGCTCACGGGCGAGTGGGTCACCGTTTCGCCCCAGCGTACGGCGCGTCCCTGGCAGGGAGAGGAAACCGCTGAAGCGTCCGCCCCAACCAATTCCTACGACCCTGCTTGCTATCTGTGCCCCGGGAATACTCGTGCGACGGGCGCCAGCAACCCGAACTATGTCGGCCCCTGGGCCTTTGATAATGATTTTCCCGCACTCAGTGATGCGCAGGCCACTCCGGTTCAGTCCGAGTTGCTCTCGGTACCGGGTGGCGCCCCTGAGCTGTTTACCGCCTCGCCTGTTACCGGGCGTTGTCGGGTGCTGTGTTACCACCCGGATCATCGAAAAACGCTGTCGACACTCTCGACGGAAGAGGCCTCCGCGGTGGTGGCGCTGTGGGTTGAGGAAGTGCGCAGCTTGCGAGCGCAATACCAGTGGGTGCAGGTGTTCGAAAACCGCGGCGCGGCAATGGGGTGCTCCAATCCACATCCTCACGGGCAAATTTGGGCCGTCGACAGTCTGCCCAACGAGGCCGTCAAGGAACTTGCACAACAAGAAGCGTGGCTCGACGCACACGGCAGCGTATTGTTGCAGGTGTATCGAGAGCAGGAGGCCGCACTGGGGGACAGGCTGGTCCTCGACAACGCTCACTGGACCGCGGTCGTGCCCTATTGGGCGGTATGGCCCTTCGAGACGCTGGTATTACCAAAGCGCCACATCGAGCACCTAGATGGCTTACAGCCCGATGAGCAGCGGATGCTGGCGGATCTACTCGGGACATTGATGCGGGGTTATGACGTGCTTTTCAACACCCCCTGTCCGTACACGATGGGTTGGCACGGCGCGCCGGGTACGGAGGCCACGCCTGCATGGCAGTTGCACGCGCATCTCTACCCGCCTTTGTTACGTTCAGCCTCGGTGCGCAAACACATGGTGGGCTACGAAATGCTGAGTGAAGTGCAGCGAGACCTCACTCCCGAATCGGCCGCCGCGCGATTGCGCGACGCGGTCGCGGGCGTTATGTCACGGTAACGACGACGTTTACGAGATCCGTCGCATCGGATTACGGTAGCATCACAGGCGCTATGGAATGCGTTGAGTAGGGCCTTGAGGATGGCGCGATGAAGATCTTGGTAACCGGCGGTGCCGGATATATTGGCAGCATTGCCACCGAGGTGTTGCTCGGCAAAGGCCACGAAGTGGTCGTGTTTGATAACTTGTCGCAGGGTCACCGCGCCGCGGTCCCCAATGAGGCTCATTGGGTACAGGGCGATTTAGCCGCTGTCGACGAGATTCGCGCGACCGTGAGGGAGCAACGGCCTGATGCGGTCATGCATTTCGCCGCCCGGTCCCTGGTGGGGCAGTCAATGGACGCGCCTTTTTTGTATCTCCGTGACAACGTGACGCAGGGCCTTAACCTGATGGAGGCCTGCATCGAGTTTGGGGTGCCGCGTTTCATTCTTTCATCCACTGCTAATTTGTTTGGCGCGCCCGAGGCCCTGTTGATTGACGAGCAGTACCCCGTGGCGCCCGGCAGTCCGTATGGAGAATCCAAATGGATGCTGGAGCGCGCATTGCACTGGCTGTCAGAGACGAAGGGCCTGCGCTATGCCTGCCTGCGCTATTTCAACGCTGCGGGCGCCAGTGAATCCCGGGGAGAGCACCACTCCCCCGAAACGCATTTGATTCCGCTGGTCCTTCAGGCTGCATCGGGGCAACGGGAGGGCATCACGGTTTTTGGGAATGACTACCCAACCCCTGATGGCACCTGTGTGCGGGATTACGTACACGTGCTCGATCTGGCGGAGGCGCATGCTTTGGCATTGGACGTGCTCGATGCGGGGAACTGCACCTACAACCTCGGCAATGGCGAAGGATTCAGCGTGCGAGAGGTCATCAATGCAGCGCAACGTGTCACGGGCGTCGAGATTCCGACTGTGTTGGGGCCGCGACGTGCGGGCGACCCCGCCCGGCTGGTGGCGTCGAGTCAGCGTATTAGAGATGACTTGGGTTGGAAGCCTGTCTATACCGATTTAGACGAAATCATCAGCAGTGCCTGGCGCTGGCATCAGCAGCATCCCAATGGATATGTCGACTGAGCTGTCCCGTCGGGTAACCGCTGTAACCCTGACGGTCTCTATTTTCGGCCTCATTCTTCGGCTGCACTTTTCGGCCCTATTTTTCGGCCCCGTTCTTAGGCTACAGGGAGTAAGACGGCGGAGCGCGTTTACGGTAGTCTGCGGTCCTCATTCAAGGCGTCTCAAAGGCGCTACACCACTCTGCTAAATCATTGTTAAGAGGTCGCCTGTGTCCGCCATTAATAGCCTGTTTAAATCTTTTTCCCTGAAGTCACTGGAAACCCAGAACCGCGTGGTGATGGCGCCGATGACCCGCAATCACTCGCCGGATAACGTACCGAGTGATGCGTCGGTGGAGTACTACAGGCGCCGCGCGGCTGGTGGTGTTGGCCTCATCATTACCGAGGGCACCTGCCCCAACCATATTGCAGCCAATGGCTACCCAGACGTGCCCTATTTTCACGGAGAAGAGCGTCTGGCGGGCTGGAAAAAGGTGGTTGATGCTGTGCACGCGGAGGGAGGAAAGATTGCACCCCAGCTGTGGCACTGTGGCGGCATGCGTAAGCGCGGTGTGATGCCTGAGGGCGATGTTGATGGCTATACACCCTCTGGGATGAATGTGCCGGGTAAAGTAACGCGGCACGTTATGACGCAGCAGGATATCGACGACGTGGTTCGCGCCTTTGCAGAAGGGGCTCGAGACGCGCAGCGCCTCGGTTTTGATGCCGTGGAGATCCATGGTGCGCACGGGTATCTGATTGATCAATTCTTCTGGGAGGGCACGAACCAACGCACCGATGGTTATGGTGGCTCGATGGCGGCTCGTGGTCGTTTCGCCGTTGAGGGGATCGAGGCCTGCCGCGCCGAAGTTGGCCCAGATTTTCCCCTCATTCTCCGCTGGTCCCAGTGGAAGCAGCAGGATTTCACCGCTCGCCTTGCGGAGACACCCCAGTTGCTCGAGGCCTTCCTGCAACCCCTGATTGATGCAGGTGTCGATGCCTTCCACTGCAGCCAGCGCCGCTTCTGGGAGCCCGAATTCGAGGGGTCCGACATGAATATCGCCGGTTGGGTGAAGAAGATCACGGGAATGCCAACCATTACAGTGGGTAGCGTGAGCCTCGATCAGGACTTCGTCTCGCAACCCAGCGAAGGAGAGGGCGCCACTAGCGAGCCCGCTTCGATAGATCGTCTTCTAGAGATGATGGATCGCGGTGACTTTGACTTGGTGGCAGTGGGGCGGGCGCTGATCGCCAATCCGGATTGGCCCAGAGTGGTTTGTTCCGGCGACACCTCGGGGCTGCAGGCCTACAGCAAGGACTTGCTGGCGTCTTTGGACTGACACCCCAGGGGATTTCCCTTATATTTCGATCTGTCACCAAGCTGTAACAGGTCGACTGCACAATACATGAGTGAAAAGCGTCACGGCAGCCACCGCTGGCGCGTTCGCGTGCTTCTTTTTCCCAGGAGAGTCGATATGAAACATCCCCTTGCTTCTTTGTTCGCGGGCCGTGTGCTCTCGCGAGCGGTTGCCAGTGTCACCTTGGTGGGGTTGGCCACAGCCGCGCCCGGTGTGTATGCACAGGAAACCTCCGCGGCGGTTCGTGGTGCGGTCAGCACCAGCAGTGGCGAAGCCCTTGCCGGCGCCACTGTCATCGTGACCAGTAACGCCACCGGTGTCAGTAAGACCACGACCACCGATGCGAGCGGTTTTTACTCCGTTCGCGGTCTACCGGCAGGTGTCTCCTACGACATCGTCGTTGACGCCAACGGTTGGCAAAAAGCCTCGACTGCAGATCTGTCTTTGGCGGTGGGTCAGTCTGAGGCGATTAACTACCGGCTCGATGCTGAGGAAGAAGTGATCGTGATGGGTACGCGCGTCGCGGTAGATACCGCGGTGGGCCCCAACGCGGTGTTTGACCTTGCGACCTTGCAAGACTCGCCCTCCGTGAACCGAAACATCAACGACATCATTCAGCAGGATCCGCGCTTATACGTGGATCAATCCCGCGGTGACGTGGATGCGGTGCAATGTAACGGTGCCAACCCACGCTACAACAGCCTGACGGTTGACGGCGTGCGTCTCAACGACGGCTTTGGTTTGAACAGTAATGGCTATCCCACCCAGCGGATGCCTTTCCCTTTTGACGCCATTTCCAGCGTCGCCGTAGAACTGGCGCCGATGGACGTGGTCTACGGTGGATTCTCAGCCTGTAACATCAACGCCGTGACCAAAACCGGCAGCAACGAAATGTTCGGTTCGGTGTTCTTCGACTACGGCAGCGATTCACTCCGGGGTGACAAGCTGGAGGGCGACAGCATCGAGTCTCAGGACTACAGCGAGACGCGCTGGGGTATCGAGCTGGGTGGTGCGATTATCCCTGACAAGCTGTTTTTCTATGGCGCCTACGAGAAATACGACGGCGCCGACCTGAATAACCGCGGTGCCATCGGCACGGGCGCGGTCAATGAGGTACCGGTCACGCAGGCAGAGCTCGACGAAATTGCACGGATCTCGCGCGAGGTCTACGGCTTCGAGCCGGGACGGACCGCATCAGAGGCTTTCGACTTCGAAGACGAGAAGTACCTGCTGAAAGCGGACTGGTACATCAACGATGCGCATCGCTTGTCCGCGACCTACATGTACAACGACTCCTTCAACTTCACGCCCTCTGACGGGGATCTGGATGAGTTTGAATTCGATAAGCACTTCTACAAGCGCGGTGCCGAGCTCACCACCTACAACATCAACTTGTACTCTGACTGGAACGATCGCTTCTCAACCGAGATCCGCTACTCCTTCAGTGACGTCGACTTCTTGCAGCAAGCTGTGGCCGGTAAGGACTTCGCTGAGTTCCGCGTAGAGTTAGACGAAGTAGATGTGTATCTGGGTCAGGATGACAGCCGCCAGGCCAACGCACTGGACTGGGAAGTTGAGCAGCTCGTGATCCGCGGTATCTATACCCTCGGCAACCACACGATTACGGGTGGTTTTGAGCGTGAAGATCTGCAGATGTACAACCTCTTCTATCAGCACGTTGACACCGAAATCCGCTTTGATGGCATTGAGAACTTCGCTGCAGGCCAGGCTTCTCGTGTGTACTACGGCAACGCGATCTCCAACGACGAGCGCGACGCCGCCGTGGAGTGGGGCTATGCGGTGAACTCGGCCTACATTCAGGACGAGTGGCAGATTACTGACCGTCTGGAGCTGACGATTGGTTTGCGTTACGACTGGTACGAGTCGAGCGATACGCCCAACATCAACCCGGACTTTGTTGCGGACTATGGTTTCGCCAACAACGCAACGCTGGATAACCTGGACCTGTTCCTGCCGCGCTTCGGCTTTACCTGGGACGCGACGGACAGCATCACGGTCCGCGGCGGTATCGGCCTGTTCTCGGGCGGTAATCCGAACGTCTGGTACTCAAACGTGTACTCCAATACCAACACCACGGCGGTGCAGGTCTCTGAGCGAGGTGTTGACCTCTTTGCTCAGAATTACGTGAACTGCGAAGCCAGTGCCCCGACCTGTGGCCCGGGCTGGGGTGTCCCATCTCAGTTGGCCGAGCAGGTCGCGGCAGGCGACGGTAGTAACTTCGAGATTGTCTATCTTGATCCCGACTTCGATGCGCCCACCGAGTGGAAATACTCATTGGGTATGACTTGGGAGTTCGGTGATGGCTATGTGCTGACTGCGGACGCGCTGATTACCCGCGGTGAAGATACGGCGATCTACAAGCATGGTGATCTGGACTTCACTGGTGAGTACAACGACATGGGTTATCCCGTGTATGACTCAGTCCGTCTGCCTACGTTCGTATTGACTAACAGCTCAAAAGGTAACGAATCAGAGTCGCTGGCCTTTAGTCTGTTCAAAACCTTTGATAACGGTTGGGATGTTCGAGTGGGTTACGCCTGGACGGATGCGAAAGACGTGAACCCGATGACGTCTTCGGTAGCGTTCTCGAACTACGTTAACCGTACGTTCTACGATCCTGAAGAGGAGGTGTTGTCGACCTCAAACTACAACATTGAGCACCGCTTCACTGGTGTCTTCAACTACACTGCTAACTGGTTTGGCGAGTATCGAACGCGCTTCTCTATTTACGGTCAGGCCAGCTCCGGGGTGCCTTACAGCACCACGATCGGTGGCTTTGAGGGTACGGTGCTGGCCTATGGCTTTACCCCGTATCTCGATTTCATCGAGCACGTGCTGGAAGAGCCGGGTACGCGTAATGCCAACAACGGCAGCTGGTGGCGGAAAGTCGATATGCGCATTAGCCAGGAGTTTCCCGGCTTTGCCGACTCACATCGTGGCAGCGCCTTTATCGTCATCGACAACCTCACCAACCTGATCAACGACGATTGGGGTGTGATGTACAAAGCGAACTTCCCTTACGGCGTGACGCAGGATGACATTGATGCCGGCCGTGCTGAGACGCGTATCGGTAACGCATCCTTGTGGGAAATCCGTGTCGGATTCAACTACCGCTTCTAATCGGTACCGCGACAAAGACAAGGCGCCTTCGGGCGCCTTTTTTGTTTCCGCGTTTTTGCGGCTGCGCTGGGATGCGTGTTGACGCTCAACCTCCCCTAAGCATACATCTCACCACGCCGAACGCCTCGGGTAGAAAAAGCGTGTTGCCCAGCGAGACATGCTCTACAGTAGCCGGCGATTCCTGACCCACCGTATTTCTTTATGCTGACGCCACTCCCCAACGCCGGTTCTCCCACGTCTCCTCCGGGCTCTCGCTGGCTTGTTTTGATGACGGTCATGGCGGTGTATATCTGCATGATCGACCGCATCGCTATCTCTATTGCCATTATCCCGATGGCCGAGGAAAACGGTTGGTCGCCCACCATTCAGGGGGCAGTGATGTCCGCTTTTTTTGCGGGCTATGTCATCCTGCAGGCGCCCGCCGGCTACTTGTCTGATCGCTACGGTGGCAAATGGGTGCTCGGTTTGGGCGTCTTGTTCTGGTCGTTATTCACGGTACTGACCCCGTTGTCTGCTGCCCTGGGCATTACCATGCTGCTGGCCTGTCGATTTTTGATGGGCGTGGCAGAAGCTGTGACCTGGCCGTCGATCTATTCGCTCTATTCCCGATGGGTGCATCCGGACCGACGTGCGTCCGCCGTGGGTTTGATGAACTCTGGGATTGCCGGTGGCAGTGTGATCGCACTGATTTGCACACCGTGGCTGATCAGCGTGTGGTCTTGGCAGGGGGCTTTCTATCTTTATGGCGCGCTGGGGTTACTGTGGTTTGTTTATTGGACCGCTCAGGCAAGCTCGCGGCCTACTGCGACGCCTGAATGGGAACAATCTGGCGTTGCGCCGGACAGCCATGAGCGTGCCGACGGAGACACCACTGCGTCATCTGCTGCCGCCTACCCCCGTCTGACGCTGCAGCGCATGTTGCGATCCCGCGCGGTGTGGGCGGTGATCGTGGCGCACGTGTGCATCAACTGGTCGCTCTATTTGGTGCTGTCGTGGTTCCCGACCTTTATCAATCAGGAGTTGGGCGCTGACTTGCAACTCGCTGGGTTTTTGGCGCTGGCTCCTACGGTGGTGTCGCTCATCATGGCACCGGTAGCGGGACGTCTGTTTGATCGCTTCATTGCGCGGGGGGCGGATCGCTTAAAGGTCCGGCGTGTGATGCAAACCATCGCGTTTGCTGGCATCGCCGGTGCGATGTTAGCGGTTACCTATACGGACTCATTATTCCTCAGTGTGGCGATTATCACGGTTAGTAATGCCCTGACGGCATTTTCAGTGGGTGGCTTCGCCACAAATCACCTCGATATCGCGCCCAATCAGTCGGGTTTTTTAATGGGCGTGACCAACACCCTGGCCGCTATTTCCTCAAGCGCCTCGGTATTTGTCTCGGGTCTAATTCAAGATGCTACCGGCGGCTGGGATGCGGTGTTCCAGACCGCAGCGCTGGTATCAGTTGTGGGTGCCCTTATCTACGTTGTTTTCTCAGGTGTAGAGCGAGAATTCGGTTGAATATTGGGCATTAATGGCCCTCTGTGCATGTGGTGAACCGAGCGCTGATAGAAGCGGCGCATTTGAAATACATAACCAAAAAGAATGTTTAGATATTAATTCAGTCTTTTCATGGAATTTTATAGTTTCTGCGGGGGCTGCAGCAGATCTGATTCGTCGGCTGTTGCCTATAATACAATCGTTAAAGGCGCATGTAGCGCTGTTGTATCGACAGGAGAAAGCCATGATCAAACGGATAGGATCGCATATTGATAAATTTGGAATATTATTTGTTGGATATTATGTCTCCACAGTTATTTTCCATTCGGTATCTCACCTGGTGTAGCCCCCGACCGGGAGCGATCTAGCGAGATCACGGGGGCCGCGTTTGCGGCCCTTTTTTGTGAAAGCGCCCCCAGTGCCGCGGGCACCCGTGATGGCGTCGCTGTGACACCGCTCGCCTGAGGCGCACGAACTAAAAGGCAGCAGAAATCGCCTGCTCAGTGCGTTGATGACTTTTGCCGCAGAACTCGCCGCGGTAAAGTACGCCTTTCTATTGGGGCACCACTATGATCAGCCTGCTTGGCGTTGTTCTATTGTTGCTTGTCGCCGTTGGGCTGTCTTCTCACCGAACCGCCATTCGTCTCAGGACCGTATCGCTGGCCTTTGCGTTACAAGCCGTCATTGGCTTTGTCGCGCTGTTTACGAATTGGGGCATCGCCGCGTTGGCGGCGGCTTCCGAATATGTTGCGTTGCTGTTGGGCTACAGCCGTGCCGGCATGGAATTTATGTTTGGAGGCTTGGTCGGGCCGACGGATTCACTCGGCTTCATCTTTGCCTTCAGCGTGCTGCCTGTTGTGATTTTCTTCAGCTCGCTGATCGCGGTGCTATATCACGCTCGGATCATGCAATGGATGATCCGAATTCTCGGCGGTGGACTCCGTAAGCTGTTGCGCACTAGCCACACGGAATCCCTCTCGGCCGCGGCGAATGTGTTTGTCGGTCAGGCAGAAGCGCCGCTGGTGGCGAGGCCCTACATTCCCGGCATGACGCACTCAGAATTGTTTGCCGTGATGGTGGGGGGTATGGCATCGATAGCCGGATCCGTTATGGCAGGTTACGTTGCCTTGGGCGTGCCGTTGGAGTATCTGTTGGCGGCCAGTTTCATGGCGGCACCGGGTGGGCTGCTGATGGCCAAGATTATGGAGCCCGAGACAGGACAGCCTACCGAGCCGGCAAAGGGTGAGCAGCTCGCCAGCGAGAAGTACATCAATTTTATTGACGCCGCCGCCACCGGTGCAATGAACGGTCTGCAAATGGTCGGTGCTATCGGTGCCATGCTATTAGCCTTCATTGCGCTGATCGCAATGGTCAATGGCATGTTAGAGGCGGGCGGCGCGTGGCTCGGCATCGAGCAGCTGACGCTTGAACGCGTGCTCGGTGGCATCCTGCAACCACTGGCCTGGGCGCTGGGCATCCCCTGGAACGAGGCGCAGCTGGCCGGCAGTCTGATAGGCCAAAAATTCATACTGAATGAATTTGTGGCTTACGTGACCTACAGCGAGGTAGCTGACCAGCTCTCCGCGCACTCGCAGGCAATTGTCATCTTCGCCCTTTGCGGCTTTGCGAACTTGTCGTCGATCGCCATTTTATTGGGCGGTTTGGGCGCGGTTGCACCGAGCCGTCGCGACGATATCTCACGATATGGCTTCAGGGCTCTGATCGCAGCGAGCCTGTCTAACCTCATGAGCGCAGCGCTGGCTGGCTTTTTTCTGACGTTGAGCGGCGTGTGAGTGGCCCATGACTGATCTGGTTCAACTCCCGCAAATCTCCTACTCGTCCCCCAATTTTAGTGACGCATTTATGGCGTCACTGCATCGCTATGGCTTTGCCGCGGTTGTCGATCATCCGCTCGATGATGCGCGGATCAAACGCATCTACTCGGATTGGTTGGGTTTCTTTGCCGATCAAAACGCCGCGGATTTCGCGATGGATCCGATCGATCAGGATGGTTACTTCTCTCTGCAGGAGGCGGAGGCGGCCAAGGGTTTTGACCAGCGCGACTTCAAGGAATACTTCCAATACTACCCATGGGGCCGATGCCCTAGCGCCTTGGAGCCGGATCTGGCGGCTCACTTCGCCGCTGCCGTGGCGCTGGGTGCCGAGTTACTGACCTGTATTGCGGAGAGTTTGCCCGCCGATATCACTGCACAGCTGACTGAGCCGTTGCGAAACATGATCGACGGTAGCGGTCAGTCCATGCTGCGTGTGCTGCACTACCCCCCTGTGCCGGCGGGTACCTCCGTACTGCGAGCGGCTCCGCATGAGGACATTAATCTGCTGACGTTGTTACCCGCTGCCGATGGCCCTGGGCTTGAACTACGGTTGCGTGGTGGAGAATGGGTGTCGGTGCCTCACAAGCCGGGCCAACTGATCGTCAACATCGGCGATATGTTGCAGGAGGCGACCGGCGGCTATTTGCCCTCGACCACGCACCGCGTCGCCGCCCCAGAGTGTGGCGAGGCGCTCCCCAGCCGTATGTCATTGCCGCTCTTCCTGCACCCGCGTCCAGAGGTTGTTTTGTCTCCCCGCTACTCTGCTCGACAATATTTGACCCAGCGGCTCAATGAGTTGGGCGTGGCCTGAGCGCACGCCGGTGACGCCATACAAACTCATATTGCGGCTGCGCTGGCTTCAAACCCTGTCAGCCTCCTTGTTGCTGCTGGTTACAACATGCTCGCATGCCGCCGAGGCACGCATCGCTGTGGCTTCCAACTTTCGTGACACCGCCCTGGCCATCGCGGAGCAGTTGGAGGCCACCTCACCCCATCGCTACCAGATTATTGCGGGTTCCACCGGCAAGCTCGCGAGTCAGATTATTAACGGTGCGCCATTTGATATTTTGATGGCAGCGGATCAACGCAGACCTCGTGAGCTTGAGTTGCGTGGGCTGGCGGTGCCGGGTTCTGTGATGACCTATGCGCTGGGAGAAATGGGGCTATGGTGGCCAGAAGGTCCCGACGCATTGGATCTGGAGAAGCTGACTAAGCTCCCGGCCGGGCAGGTCTGTATCGCCAATCCCGCTGTCGCACCCTACGGCGACGCGGCCATTGCGGTACTGAGCGCTGGGTCGATGGATGCGGATTGGCTGGACGGTTTAATACGAGTCGACAACGTGAATTTGGTCACTGGCTGGGTGGCGACCGGGCAGGCACGCGCGGGATTCGTGGCACGTTCCGCCATGATCACCGCAAAGCGAGGAGGCGAGATCCTTTTCGGCACGGATGACATAGTGTGGCTCAAAGATCATCCACCGATTGCGCAGGCTATGGCGGTGATCACGCGGGCAGCCGATAACCCCGCCGCAACGTTTTGGGCTCGCCAGCTAGGAACGGGACCCATTCAAAGCCTTCTTGAGCGCGACGGCTACCGTATTCCGCAGGTCGATCAGTGACGGCTGCCGATTTTCAGGCGGTGTGGCTGACCGCATTGCTCGCGGGTACAACGACCCTGTTACTGATGCCATTGGCTACGCCACTCGCTTGGTGGTTGGTGCGCTCGTCCTCACCGGCGCGGTCAGTGGTCGAGGCAGTGGTGGCGCTGCCGCTGGTCCTGCCTCCCACTGTGCTCGGCTTCTACCTGTTGGTGATACTGAACCCCACAGCACCCGTGGGTGCCTTCTGGGTCAGCATCACGGGGCAGTCGTTGACCTTCTCATTTTCTGGGTTGGTACTGGCTTCGATCCTTTATTCTTTGCCCTTTATGGTGCAGCCCTTGGCCACAGCCTTCAGGTCGGTCTCACAGGAGACGCTAGAGGCGGCGGCGACTTTGGGCGCCTCGCCCCGGGACCAATTGATCAGCGTGGTGCTGCCCGCAGCAAAGCGCGGTTTTCTGACTGGATCGGTGCTGACCTTTGCACACACGGTCGGCGAGTTTGGTGTTGTATTGATGATGGGCGGCAACATACCGGGAGAGACACGTGTACTGTCGATCGCCATTTATGAGCACGTCGAGACGCTGAACTATGACGCCGCGCATGCGATGGCGCTGGGCTTGCTGGTGTTCTCTTTTGTCTCGCTGTGGGCCGTTTACCGCGTGGCCAGCCAACGTGTTGAGGTTATTCGCGGATGAGTGGGCGCCTGCTGGTTGAAGGGAAACTTGCCCGTGGTGGGGTGTCGATTGACCTGTCCGTTGATCTAGACCTGAGCGACCCTGTCGGCATCTTCGGCCCAACGGGAGCAGGTAAAACCACGTTGCTTAAAACGATTGCAGGCCTTGAGCGGGATTTTTCTGGCCGCGTCGAGGTCACGCTGCAGGGTCAACACGAAACTTGGTCTGTACCTGCTCGAGGCGAGCTTGTTCCCGTCCACCGTCGGGGTGTGGGTGTTGTGTTTCAAGAGGGTCGTTTGTTTTCGGGGCGCACGGTGCAAGCCAACCTCGATTATGCGATTCGACGTGCCCGTGGAGTGGGGCGCGCGCAGGATGTGAGCAATATGGTGGGCGCACTAGATATTGCATCGCTTTTGCAACGACCAGTAGAGTCGCTGTCGGGAGGAGAGCGGCAACGCGTGGCGATCGCGCGAACGCTGCTGTCACAGCCCAGACTTCTGTTGCTGGATGAGCCATTGGCCGCCAACGATAACGCCCACCGTAACGGCTTGATCGACTACCTGATTGAGTGGCGGGAGCAGCATGGCACGCCGGTGATTTGTGTATCTCATTCAGGTGAGGAGTTGGAGCGAATCGCGTCTCAGTGTCTGGTCATGGCGCAGGGGCAGATCGTGGCACAAGGCAAGACAGTCGACGTCATAGCCACAGGCGGTGACAGTCAGACAGCAGAAGCCGCTTTTAGTGGCGCTACCGTTTTGTCTGCGGATGCCGTCACGGGCGTCCTGTCTGTGCAGGTCAACCCAGGAGACGCCGACAACCTCAAACAGATCAAGATCGGTGATCAGCTGACCCTCGGAGTAAGCGAATCGGCGTCAGGTCTCAGCGCGCCGTTGCAGCCAAAGCCCGGTGAGGATGAGCGTGAGTCCGATTAGGGTATAGGCTTGAACCGGTTCCCCCGCAACAAGCCAAATGAAGGTGAGCGAGAGCGGGGGCGATAAGAAAATCAGCGTTGAGATCCGAAGCGTGGAGCTAGTCGCTTTCATGGCGCCCATCCACAGAATGAAGGCGATACCCATCTCGAAGAGTCCAATGTAAGCGCCCCCAGCCAGCCCTTGCCAAGTCGGCGACAGGGGAGTGTCGAACCACCATACGAGTCCCCATAACAAGGGGAGTGCGCCCGAGAAATTCAGGAAGAGATTCACTTCTGGGTCGAGGCTGAGCCGGGTGTTGATGACCCAATACAAGCTCCATATGAGGGTGCTGAAGAGCGCCAACCCGATGCCAACGGGTTGGGCCAGTTCTAGTGACCAGGGCACACCCCGCGTGGCGATGACAATGATGCCCCCGTAACTGATTGTCGTGGCTAACAGGGCGCCGAGAGTCAGTTTTTGACTCAACAGTGGTGCTGCAATAAGCGCCAGCGTGATGCCCCAGGAGTAGTTGATGGCCATGGCTTCCTGGGCAGGGAGGCGGTCGTAAGCCGCGAACAACACGAGATAATAAAGCCCGGGGTTCATCCATCCGACCGCTAAGGCGGCCAGACGGTCCTTGAATTGCGTTGCACGAAGTGCCGCCCGCCGTGCCCGCGAGGTGAGGCGCAAGGCAAACAAACACCAGCTGACAGATGCGGCGATGGTCACGAGTTGTAGGGGTGTCCAATACGCTAGGCTCAGGCTGAAAGCGGTCGCCACGGTGCTCCACAGTAATACCGCACCCAACCCCAGCCGCACGGCAAGCCGGTCATCATGGAGTGTCGAGGTAGTGTGGCTGTTATCCACAGTCATGGCTTAGCGATCCTTCTCACAACGTGCCAAGATACGCGCTCTTTTGTGACGGGAGTCTCCAGCATGGGACACATAGGTGAGCATGTCACCCTCGATGATCCGGCCTTCATACATGAGAGTGCCTGGCTGTACGGCAAAGTGTACGTGGGCCCCGGCGCCTCGATCTGGCCCAACGTAGTCACGCGTGCCGAGACCTATGAGATTCGTATCGGTGCGCGCACCAACATTCAGGACTTCGTCATGCTGCATGTGGGCATTGCCTCACCGACGATTATTGGTGAGGACTGCTCGATCACTCATCACGCGACATTGCACGGCTGTGATATCGGCGACCGCTGCCTGATTGGTATTAACGCGACCATTATGGACGGGGCAAAAATTGGTGAGAATTCGATCGTTGCCGGCCACACCATCATCACTGAGAACAAGGTCTTTCCCCCCAACTCGGTCATCGCCGGCGTGCCGGGGAAGGTCGTGGCGACTCGGGATTGCGGTGATGCCAATTTGTTAAATGCCCAGTTTTACAGCGCCTGTGCCGAGCAATATGGGCAAGGTGTTGATCGCTTGTCAGAGGACGCGTTGGCCCAGTTCGCGAGCCTCGCAAAACCTACAGATTGATTTGCGCTAATCTGAAAAAGTGAAAATATTGCAGAACCGGTGCCCTTTTCGCTTTTGCGGTTGAAGCGGGTTGTGCGGATCAGTGGTTGCGTAAGGCCGCCGTCCTACCCGTGGCGGCCAGCAAGGCCTCTAGGCCACCGACATTTTTTGCTCGGGAAAAGCCTGCTGATTGCAGGCTGGATTCCGCCAGACCCGAACGGTTACCGCTGCGACAGTAGAGTAGTACGGTCTGATTCTTGTGCACGTTGTGCTCTCGGATCCCTCGGACAATGTCTTCATGGGGAATATTGATCGCGCCCGGAAAGTGACCTGCAGCAAATTCCTCTGTCGTTCTCACATCGACAAACAGCGTCGGACCAACGAACTCAGCAACTCTATTTGCCTCGGTGAAGGCCTCAGATGCGTGGGCAGACGCCAGAGCCAGCCACAAAAGTGCAGCGATGAACCATCTCATGGTGCTTTACCCCTCGAAATCTGAGGTCACCAGTGTATCAGCCCCTGATTGCCCGTTTACGGGAGCGGGGTGCGCGGCAGAGGGCTCATACCGGTGTAGATGTATCGCCGCGCCCGTCGGTTGAGTTGTTGTTTTCGAATATCCAGTCCCGGGCAGCAGACAGGGCGTCGAGTCTGGTCTGAAAGATTGCTGTGTCCGGAATGAGTTCGCTGACGCCAAGACCTTTTAGGCTGGTTGCGACTTGCTGGTTGATCCCGCAAAAATATAAATGCTTGCCAGCATGCGCGGCGTCCTCTGCAATCGTCTCAACTGCGCGCGCTGCAGAGACATCCATAAACGGCACTTTGCTGAAGTCCAACACCAGTGAGGTGTGATTTGTGGGGCTAATGCGCTCCCGCACATGGTGCCCCAAATCGGCTGCTGCGCCAAAACTGAGCGGCCCACCGAGATCAAAATAAGTGAGGCGACTGCCGCAATCTTTGAGGAGTGCGCTCTCGGGTTCAGACAGGCCATCCGTAGAATCCGCGTTTTCTCCCGAAGCGGCGGCCAGCTGCGCATCTGCCACTTGTTTGACAAACGCTAACGCGGCGACGACGACTCCAGCGACAACTGCAGTGATGAGATCGACAAATACGGTGAGGCTCAACACCATGACCATTAGGGCCAAGTCGAAGCGGGGGCCCTTGTGTGCACGTCTGAGATATGAAACATCAATAATGTCGTAACCGACTTTGACGAGAATCCCGGCAAGCACTGCATGAGGAATTTTTGATGCTAGAGGCGCCAGCACCACTACAACGGCCAATAGCAACAGGCTGTGCAACATCCCAGAAATCTTGGTCACGCCGCCGGTGCGAATGTTAACCACCGTACGCATGGTTGCGCCGGCACCGGGGATACCCCCGAAGAAGCCGGCGATGGTGTTGCCCACGCCCTGGCCAATCAATTCCCGGTTGGAGTGATGCCGCGTACGGGTCATGTTGTCTGCGACGAGAGAGGTCAGCAGGCTATCAATCGCGCCGAGCACGGCGAGAATCAGAGCCGCTTCGAAAACGATTAGTAGCGTGTCGTTTGAGAAGGCGGGCATGATGAATTGCGGAAGACCCGTAGGAATATCCCCAAGCACTGGCACAGTGGTCAAGCCCAGGCTGGCAACCGTACCCGTGATGAGTGCCGCGAGGGGGCCCGGCAAATATCGCCCCCACTTTGCGGGCCACCGAAACACAATCGCCAGTGTCAGAAGGCCAATACCTAAGGCTTCCCAATTGGGATTCGATACTGCGCTCGGTACTTCCATTAATGCCGGTATGGTGCCGCTGCCCGCCGGTTCATGACCAAACAGTCTCGCGAGTTGCAGTGCGATGATG
The DNA here is from genome assembly GCA_002721785.1 of Halieaceae bacterium. GTDB lineage: Bacteria > Pseudomonadota > Gammaproteobacteria > Pseudomonadales > Halieaceae > Luminiphilus. The sequence continues at coordinate 7,254 of PBLO01000005.1, read as the reverse complement.
ATGCAGCCGATACCACTCATGAAGCCCGATACCACGGGGTAGGGCACCAGTCTGATGTACTGCCCAAAACCCAGTACACCAAATGCAATCTGAATGACCCCGGCCAGGACTACGGTGGCGAACACCAGCGAGACATCCCCACTCAGCGAGGCAAACACGCCGGCGAAGACGACAATCATCGGCCCGGTTGGCCCCGAGATCTGTGAGGGCGTGCCGCCAAAGAGTGCGGCAAAAAATCCGACAATAATCGCGCCGTAAACGCCAGCAATGGGTCCCGCACCAGAGGCCTCACCAAAGGCCAAGGCCAGCGGTAACGCCACCACGCCGGCAGTCAAGCCTCCAAAAATATCTCCTCTGAGGTGAGAGAAATCAAAAAATTTTGCCATGGAGATCCTGTCCTGCCTCACTTGGAGGCGCTGGAGTGTAAATACCGGTATTGGCGCGCGCCAAGAGCCTGGTCTTGGCGAGCATTAGGTCCAAAAAATTAATCAATTTAGCCTTCGGGCATCGCGGAGCTGTGATGCTGCAGAATTTTCCAGCCGTCAGCTGTCGAAACATACAGGTAGCTGAAACGCGCGGTAACTGATGATCCGTCGCCAAATGTAAACGTGTAGACCCCCGAGTTTGTCGCATGTGTGTCGCTCAGGACAGACACGTTGGACTCATTGATGACGCCTTGGGGCTTTTTTTGCAGGAAGCTGACGAAGTAGTCCCTGATCTCTCCGTGGTTATGGCGTACTTGATTAGAGACAGTGGGTAACAAGACCCCATCTTCCGCGTATAGAGCTGTCACCGAGTCGGGGTCCAGTGTCGCCAAGGCGGCGTTCCAAGTGTCAAAGAGGCCTATTACTTCATCATGGGTCATGGGTCGATCTCCATCCTAGGGATGTGCTTTATACGTGATAGAAAAATCAAAGATCACATAAATATGTGATAGATTTTAATTATATCTGTACGGTATTGTGGCTCAAGCAGTGTGGTCCACCTCACCGCGCGCAGAGACCGCGAACCAATCTGGCTGGAGGCCTTTATGAATTTCAGGGGTTACTAATGAGACAGGTGAGGGCGAGTCTTGGTCTTGAGCAGTTGACCTTCAAACAGATCCGTTATTTTCAAGCGATTGCTGAAGCCGGCAGTTTTCGCCGAGCGGCAGATCGTTTGGGGGTCACGCAGCCTACATTGACAGTGCAGATCGCGACGCTTGAGTCGACATTGAATACGCCTCTCTTTGAGCGACAGCGAAGCGGCGTTGTTCTGACGCCGGTCGCACGTGATCTGTTGCCACGAGCCCGTCGGATCGCAGAGGAGATCAAAGGATTCGCTGATCAGGCGCAGGGGGTCTCAGGGCAGAGCACTTATCGCCTAGGCGTTACCCCGACGCTGGGGCCCTATCTGTTACCGCGAGTGTTGCCTGCTGTGCACCGACAATTTGAAAATCTTCGGCTATATGTGCGCGAGGGCATTCCCGCGCAGCTCAGCACTGATCTGAAGTCCGCCGCCCACGACGTGATTCTCACAACCCTCCCGCTTCAAGGTGAGGACCTGGAGGTGGCGCCTCTGTTTCGCGAGTCTTCGAAGTTGGCCGTGCCCTTGGAGCATCCGTTGGCCAAGAAAGCTGTGATTTCAGCCGACGATCTTGTTGGCGAGGCGGTTCTGACGATTGATGAGCAGCATCTGTATCATCGGCAAATTAGCGCGCTTTGCGAGAGCCTGGGTGCGACGGTTAACCGGGATTACGAAGGCACGTCGCTGGATACACTGCGGCAGATGGTGGTGATGGGTATGGGCATCACCTTTCTCCCGGCATTGTATGTCGCCAGTGAAATCGGTGACTCCGATACGTTGCGAGTAACCGACGTCAAGGGGGTGACCATGAATCGTGATCATGCGTTGGTCTGGCGCCGCCGATCACCCGCGCGACTCTTTTTCAGACAACTCGCCGAAACTATGAGAGCAATTATTGATGAGCAATTAGTGGGTGAGGTGACGCCTTTATAAGAGCGGTGAGTGTTTTATCTCATCATGAACAGAGTGCCACGTCCCCAGTTTTAAGACCCTGAGAGATCGTCACATCATTGTCCCGGCTGACCGCAAACGGCTGGTGGTAGTCTCGCAATGCGGGTCGCAATGACGCACAATTCGCCCCCCTCATTACTCGTGCATGGTGTTATGCATCGCATTAAAACTTACAACTCTATTTCTTCCAAAGGACTCGATCGGTTTGAGCCAGAGAGTTATGAAGTAGGGCAGGAGATTGCTAACCCTGATGCCCTGTTGCTCAGAAGCTACAAGCTTCAGGAAGATGAGATTCCCGATTCTGTGACCGCAATCGCGCGGGCAGGCGCCGGGGTCAATAACATTCCTCTGGCGCGATGCATTGAGCGCGGTATCCCAGTTTTTAATACCCCTGGCGCTAACGCAAACGCAGTAAAGGAGCTAGTCGCCGCCGCTATGCTACTGGCCTCCAGAGATATCGTGGGTGGCATTGCCTTCGCTCAGTCGCAGGATGCCACTATGTCAGCGCAGGATATGAATGCGTTGATGGAGCGGGAAAAGAAGCGGTTTGCCGGTGCCGAACTTGGAGGCAAAACACTGGGGGTTGTGGGCTTGGGCGCGATCGGCAGTCTGGTGGCGCGGATGGGTCTTGATTTTGGGATGGATGTTGTGGGTTTTGATCCGGCGCTATCTGTCGAAGCCGCGTGGCGCCTGCCTAGCGATGTGCAGCGAATGGAAAACGTACAATCGTTGGTGAGCCGTAGCGATTTTGTGAGTCTCCACCTACCTGTGCTGGACAGCACTCGCGGTTTGGTGAACGCAGACATGCTGAGTCACTTCAAGCAAGGCAGTTGCCTGCTGAACTTTGCCCGGGAAGAAATCGTATCGATTGACGCGGTTGTGTCTGCATTGAACGAGGGACAATTGAGTAGGTATGTGACTGATTTCCCTCATCCCCAGTTGCTGGGTCGCCAAGACACTTTACTGATGCCCCACATTGGTGCCAGCACTGCGGAAGCAGAGGAGAACTGTGCTGTGATGGCGGCTAATCAGCTGAGAGCTTTCCTCGAGCACGGCAACATCCGCAACTCTGTCAACTTTCCGGCGATAGAGTTGGATAGAACCACTGATTATCGCATCACNATTGCCAACCGAAACGAGCCNGGCACGCTGAGTCATATTCTNACTTTGATAGGCGATGAAGGCTTAAACGTTGCGGATCTGCTNAATAANAGTGTTGGCGACATTGCCTACAATATCGTCGACCTCGACGAGCTACCTCAGCAAGCGCTGCTGGATAAAATAGGTGGGCTTGAGGGAGTGATTAATCTTCGATTGATCGAGGGNGAACCCGCTTAACCTGAGACTTCGATCTCCGCCATTTGCTTGGTGGCATTGGCGAGGTGCGCGNAGCGANGTCNATAACATNAGTCNGCAAGCTCATNANTTTNATGCCGCTGAGGCTACAGGACTGATACGGAGCTCATCCAATTGAATTTTGTTTCTGACAATCAAGCGGGAGTCCACGAATCGGTATTAGCAGCGCTTGAGGAAGCCAATAGCGGCAGCTCGCCTGGTTACGGTGAGGATAAGTTNACTGCNGCTGCAGAAAAGTCAGTCAGCGCGGTTTTCGAGACCGATTGTGATGTTTTCTTTGTGACCACCGGCACGGCCGCAAATGCGCTTGCCATNAGTGCGCTTTGTCCNCCNTGGGGTGCAATCTACTGTCACGAGGGCGCTCATATCCAGAACGACGAGAATACTGCGGTCGAATTGCTGACGGGTGGTGCACGTATGGTGCCCATCGCGGGTGAGGGGGGTAAGCCTGACCCGCAACTAATGCGAGCTCACATGACCACCGCCACGATTCACGGTGTCCACAACGCGCGCCCGGGCGCCATCAGTCTCTCGAATGTCAGCGAGNCAGGAACCGTTTTCAACCCTGAAGANATTGCAGCGTATCGCGCGCTGGCAGATGAATTCAGATTGACTCTGCATATGGATGGAGCGCGCTTTGCAAANGCAGNGGTGNCGTCAGGGGCNAGCCCGGCAGATTTAACCTGGAGAAGTGGGATCGATTGTCTCAGCTTTGGCCTGACCAAAAATGGTGGCATCGCAGCTGAAGCTGTTGTGATGTTTGACCAAGCCATGGCGGAGCAGTTTGCTTTTCGTCGTAAGCGCGCCGGTCATCTCTGGTCAAAACAGCGATTTCTAGCTGCGCAGTGGTTAGCTCTGCTTAAAGATGATTTGTGGTTGTCCAATGCGCGCCACGCCAATGCCATGGCCCAGCGCCTGGCCGCTGGTTTTACGGCTCATCCCTGCATTGAATTACCGTGGCCCGTTGATGCTAACGAGCTTTTCCCAGTGATACCTGGGCACCTCCGCGTGCGGTTTAGAGAGGCTGGATTGGAGTTCTATGACTGGCCAGCTCAGTCCGACATGACCCGATTCGTAACTCACTTTGCGACGGACCCAAAGGAGATTGAACTAGCACTGGAAATCATCGCAACTACAACGTGATTCGGTTTTCCCGTCCTTCCCATGAGACGGTCTTACGACTAGCCAAGGTATTCCTCAGCTCCCCGCAGTTACAAGTTTGGTGATTGATGTGACTTTTCACAAGATGGCCGTTGCGTGCCCCAAGGCTGCGGCGCATTCGTCGTGCTATCGAGCGATCTGAAAGACATCGCCCTCTTCGGTGACTGCGACGATCTTTCCGTCTCCTAACACGCGAACGTCTCGGACCCGACCTTTGATTTCAGGAAAGACCGCCTCGTCTAGAACAACCGTATCGCCGTCGAGCTTCAGTCGCCGCATCTCCTCATTAATCAGCGAGCCCAATAACAAGTCGCCTTGCCATTCAGGGAATAGGTCACCGCGGTAGATTGCCAGTCCCGATGGTCCGATGCTGGGCACCCAGTACTGAAGGGGCTGCTCCATACCCTCGGCTTCAGTGAAAGGAGAGATCACCGCGCCGCTGTAGTCGACCCCGTAGGTTATGGCCGGCCAGCCGTAGTTGCGCCCTGCCTGAATATGGTTCAGTTCATCACCACCTTTGGGTCCGTGTTCCATCATGAGAATGTGGCCGGTGGCTTCGTCATGTATCAAACCCTGTGGGTTTCGGTGACCGTAGGAAAAGACTCGTGGGGCCTTATTGGGGAACGGATTATCTGCGGGCGATGTGCCATCGGTATTGATTCGGAGCAGCTTGCCCAACTCCCAATCTAAGTTCTGTGCTTCTTCACGGTACTTGTAGCCTTCACCCACGGTGACCAGCAGCGTGCCATCAGGAAGAAATGCGAGCTTGCCGCCATAGTGGGCAGGCCCTTCTTTATCTGGGCCAACCTCAAGAATGGTGTGTATCTCGCTTAGCGTGTCGCCGTCGAGCTTCGCTTTCACGACAGTCGTTCGGTTGGCAGATTGATCCCCCCCTGCGAAGCTCAGATAGATCATTCCGTTGTTGGCAAAGTCCGTGTCAGCCAATACCTCAAGAAGTCCACCCTGACTGGCGAAATAAACGGGGGGGGTGCCCTTTATGGTGGTGATACTGCGATTGGGTTCTAGCCTTACTAGCCGACCTGATTTTTCAGTCACCAAGTAGGTGCCGTCTCCAATGGGAGCGATCGACCAAGGCTCATCCAAACCGGTCGCCAAGGTTTTGACTTGGTAGTCTTGTGCCAAGCTTGAGCCTGCACAGAGAGAGCTGAGACAGAGTAGCCATATGAGGGAGGATTGGAGCGCGCGCATGCAGAAAGGTCCTGAAAAATGAGTCAGCTAAGGTACGTCAGCGTAACATCAGCGGATTCTGGAAAACGCTTCACTTTTGGAGATGAATAAATCGTATGCGCGCTCTGCTGGCAGTGGCGATAGGCATTTTGGTCGCTTTCTTCGTGGGTTCGGTGATTGGCACGCAAATGGTGCTGAGCTCGGTGGAAAAGATGGGTTTGGCGGTGTCTTGGGGCATGCGCTGGTCCAGCTCTTGGAGCGACATTGTGGGACTGAGCGCCAGCCTGCTTCCCCTGATGGCCATCGCTCTCGCGCCGGCGTGGTTGTTGTTAGCCTGGCTTGATCGGCGTGCTGTGCTGACCGCCAATGCGAGTATCTTTGCTATTTGCGGTGCGCTCTGCATCGGGCTGTTACACCCCTTGCTCAATTTCGCATTTGGTGTTGACGTCTTCGCGCCGGCGCGATCCCTCGTGGGTTTGGCCGGGCAGGGGTTGGCAGGCGCATTGGGCGGCATGGCACTGAGTCGTGTTTTAGGAGCGTCCCGTACCCTGCAGTAATGTGTTTCATACAAATGCAATAAAAAATTCAACTTAGTGTAAAGATAGCGCCATAAAAATTTAACGCTCTGACTCTAACGTTTGCATTGTTCTGCAAACGTGGTCAGAGAATTCGATGATTAGTTTATCCAGTGCGCTCCCTCTCCTTGTTCGATCTCTCGTTCAATTCACGGCGGCTGTGTATGTTCTGGGGGCTCAGCCGGTTGCTGCCGCTGAGGAACTTCTTCTCCATGTGTTATAGCCTCGTTGGTGTGTTATTCAATAATCGCCAAAAGATCAGCCAGTAACGCATCCATATCGGCTCGAGACTCATTGAGTGTGAGTCCGAGCCGAACAACCACCAGCTCCCTCTCGGGCAGGACCGCCACAAACTGCCCTGAGTTACCGCCGGCATGGAAGGTACTCTCAGGCGCGCTGGGAAATGCCCGATGTCCAGTGTTTAACCAAAATCCCAGACCGTAGATCTCGCCATTATTGGCAGTACCCGGTGTGACCGCCAGCCGCTGCCAGTCTTGGCTGATGATTGGGCTCCGGCCATGCCAGGCATCCAGCCACAGTTGCCCCATCAGCGCCCAGTCGCGGGGGGTAAGGTAAGCGTAACTTGAGCCTACCTGAATACCGCTGGCGTCAGGCTCCAGCACCATTTCTCGTATGCCCAACGGCCTGCCGAAGTGGGCGTCAATCCAGTCTGGATATGTCTGGTCTCCGAGAGACTGTTGCCACATGAGAGAGGCCGTATTGATGTCGCCGCTGGAATAGGCAAACTGTTCACCGGGGGCGCGCGCGTGTCCAGTTGCCGGTGCTGACAACCACATGCCCGGCTCGCGATAGAGCATGTCGGTGACATCATCCCCGGGGAAGTAGCGCTCGGCGAAGTCAAAGCCCGAGGTCATAGACAGTAGGTGCCCCAGCGTAAGATCAGGGCTCACCAGGCTGACGAGGAATGCTTCAGCGCCCGCAGTTTTTAGCGCCTCCG
>PBLO01000004.1 GCA_002721785.1 Halieaceae bacterium | reverse complement strand
CGGTGATGCCGAAATCACAGCCGCTTTGGATAAATTCACTCCAACCCGCCATCGGCTCGGGTGCGAGTTCCGCTTTGGCGAGGTTCTCCAGCAACACCTCGCGCCGGCCCTGACTCTCAGCGCAAAGCAGAACGGGCCCCTGGTGATCTGATAGAAAACGTTTAAGCCTGTCCTGATATCCACCGCCATCTGTGTCGGTCAGGATTGGAGCCAACTTGAATGCCGTTTTGACGTGTGCCGGCGATTGCGCTTCGTATTTCAGTTCTAGTACCGAATAGCGACCGAGTTGCGCGTACAGATCCTCCACCGGAAAAAAGCTGCGGCTCGGCGGCAGTAGGGGGCGCCTTGGGTCAATGCCGTATTCTTCATAGCGATCCGTAATGTCTGCCCAATAGCGCTGCGCGGCGCTGTGATGATCGCCAACAGTGACCAGTGCGGCGTCCTGTGGGAAGTAGTCAAAAACGGAACCGCACTCCTCGAAAAAAAGCGGTAGGTAGTACTCGGCGCCGCCGGGCACCCGGCCTGCGCTGATCTCGGTAAAGGTAGGACACAGATCAGCGTCGCCGTCGAAGGTGTCATACCACGCCATCTGGAAGCGATGCGTGGCATCGCCACCAATAGGGAACTCCCGAGCGGGCATCAGCTTGATTTCGCTGACGCGCTCGATGGTGCGCTGCGACTCAGGATCGAAGGTGCGGAGCGTTTCGACTTCATCGTCGAGCAGGTCGATGCGGAAGGGCACCGGGCTCCCCATGGGAAAGACGTCGAGCAGCGCACCGCGGACTGCCAATTCGCCGTGCTCGAACACGGTCTCGACAGTCCGGTAACCATTGAGTGTCAGGGTTTTGGTAAAGGCCTCCGGATCGAAAGTATCCCCCACCTTTAAGTCGAGCGTGTTGCCGTCGATGTAGTGCTGCGGCGGTGTGCGCAGCATCGCGGTCGTGACAGGGAGCAGCACGATTCCTTGGCTAAGCTTCGGAAGTTCGTAGAGCGTGCGCAACCGTTGCGAAACGATGTCTTGGTGCGGTGAAAAGTGGTCGTAAGGGAGCGTTTCCCAGTCTGGCAAAGTCAGAATGGGTGTGTCGGCAGAGAGAAACAGCGGCAACTCGCGCTCAAGGGTATGGGCCTCAGCCAGACTGGCTACCAGCACGATCAGCGGTCTGCCTTGCTCTGCCAACTCCGCAATCGCTGCGCTGCTCGTGGCACCGGGCATCGGCCCTATTGCAGTGCGGCTACCGGGCTTCTCAGGCCAGGGAAGGTCGGTGATCAGATCGCAAAACATGTCAGAAAAGCGGGCAGGTGCGAGAGGGTTCTCATTTTAAGGGCTCGGCATGGTATGCCACCACCGAAATAGTACGTTTATGGTTGCCTCTTAGACGTGTCAGATCTGATAATACGCCGCGCCTAGGCCGGGAGACTGACGACCCCGGCGAATGTCCGACCGGTCGCACCCATAAAATAAGAGGTCCATGGTGACACAAGAACGAAAACGCCCCCGCCCCGACGATTACTTTGCCGATTGGAAAGAGCGCGAGGCTTTGGCGGAAGCCATGATCCCTGCGGTCGGCAGCCTCTCCCGAAAGCGCAATGTGAAGTGCTACATCTACGGGCGCTCGCTGGTGAATCAATCAGTCCTCGACATCATGAAAAGTCATCGCTGGGTGCGGCAGATGGAGGCCAACGAACTCTCCGAGTTTGAGACCGCACCGGTGCTCCGCGCGGTGAGTCAGCTCGACCTGGGCCCGTGTCACCTTGATATCGGTCGTCTAGCCGTCGCCTACTACGATCACGGGGCCGGTGAGGGCCTGAGCGTTGAGGAATATGTCGCTCAAGAGCTTGAGTACCTCGTGGGATCGACCCACAAGCCTGTCGATGAGCCTGTCGACGTGGTTTTGTACGGATTTGGCCGCATTGGCCGGTTGATGGCGCGCATCCTGATTGCGAAGACCGACGGCGGTGACAGCCTGCGTCTACGCGCGGTAGTTGTCCGTAAGGGCAAGGCCGAGGACGACCTGATGAAGCGGGCGAGTCTGCTCCGGCGTGATTCCGTACACGGCGCATTTGACGGCACGATCCGGGTCGATGAGGAGCGCCAGAGCTTTGTTGCCAATGGTAATGAGATCAAAGTGATCTACGCTGATGCGCCGGAAGAAGTCGACTATACCGCATACGGCATCAACAATTGCATGGTGATTGATAATACCGGCGTGTGGCGCGATGAGGCGGGACTGTCTCGCCACCTGAAGGCGACGGGGGTGGCCAAAGTCATTCTTACGGCGCCGGGCAAGGGCGACATCAAAAACATTGTCGCGGGCATCAATGATAACGACATTGCCGCGGACGACACGATTCTGTCTGCGGCGTCGTGTACCACCAACGCCATCGTGCCTGTGTTAAAGGCCGCAGATGACGAATACGGCATTAGCGCCGGCCACGTCGAGACCGTGCATGCCTATACCAACGACCAGAATTTGATCGACAACTACCACAAGGCTGAAAGACGTGGCCGCAGTGCACCACTCAATATGGTGCTGACGGAGACGGGTGCTGCCAAAGCCGTGGCGAAGGTGTTGCCGAAGCTCAACGGCAAGCTGACCGGTAATGCCATCCGGGTGCCAACACCCAACGTTTCAATGGCCATTCTCAATCTCACGCTGGATCGCGCCACCACGCGTGACGAACTAAACGAATTCATGCGCGAGACCGCTTTGCATTCAATGATGAAAAAGCAGATCGATTTCTCGATCTCGTCCGAATCCGTTTCCAGCGATTTCGTGGGTTCCCGCGCGGCCTGTGTGTTTGACGCCAAGGCGACGATCGTCAATGGCAATCAGGCGGTTCTCTATTTGTGGTACGACAATGAGTACGGCTACAGCTGCCAGGTGTACCGTGTACTGGAGCGCATGGCAGGCATTCGATACCAAACCTATCCTGCGAACAGCCCCTATCCCCTATGAGTGGGAGTGCCGCTGCGGGTTGGCCTTAGTGTGCCAAGTCGAATAGAATACGTCCGACCGAGGAGAGCCTGACGGCCCGGCCTTGAGAAGCCCCCGGTCTGCAACGTGTGCACCACCGTCTGGGGGAATGCCCCGATTGTGACAGTGTCTTCGCCGCTAGGACTTAGTGATCCGTGGCTCGGCGATGGCATTGATGTGCTTGGCGTATAACACGGCAACACAGAAGAGCGTCGACATGATTAAGATCAAGCGTGGTTTGGATATCCCCCTGGCGGGTTCGCCGGCTCAGGATTTGGATACCTCTATCACCACTCGGGCCGCCGCGTTGATCGGCCCGGATTACCATGGCATGAAGCCGACGATGGCAGTTCAGGTCGGGGATAGCGTCAAAAAAGGGCAGTTACTGTTCACGGACAAGAAGTGCGAGGGCGTTCGCTACACTGCACCAGCGGGCGGCCGTGTCGCCGCGATCAACCGTGGCGCGAAGCGCGCCTTTCAATCTATCGTCATCGAAGTCGACGGCGACGAGGCGGAAGCTTTTCCCCAGCACACGCTTGAATCCGCGCGTGCGCTCAGTGCCGATGACATCAAGGAACAACTGATTCAGTCAGGGCAGTGGACCGCGATCAAAGCGCGACCGTTCGGACGGGTTGCCGACCCGGCGACAACACCATCAGGCTTATTCATCACCGCCATTGATACGCATCCACACGCGCCCGACCCCGAGCAGATTATCGCCCGAGAGGCCGATGCCTTTGCGTTGGGCCAAGCATTGCTGGCTGAAATGGTTACATGCCCGGTCTATCTGTGTGCCGCCCCCGGCTCAGACATCCCAGAGGCGGGCCACGAGCGCGTCTCCCGACACGACTTTGCAGGGCCGCACCCAGCAGGTCTCCCCGGCACACACGTACATTTTTTGATGGGTGCTTCGTCGCGACGAATTGCCTGGACGATTGGCTATCAGGACGTGATCGCAGTGGGTCGCCTGTTTCTTGATGGCGCTCTGTATACGGACCGCGTCATCTCCATTGCCGGGCCCGCGGCGTCCAAGCCAAGGTTGGTGCTGAGCCGCCTCGGCGCTGATTTACAGGCACTCGTCGCAGGTGAGCAAGAAGGCGATGACGCGCGACTGATTTCAGGATCCGTACTGGGCGGGCGAGGCGTGCAGAGTGATACGGCTTACCTTGGCCGTTACCACAGTCAGGTCTCTCTGGTGAAAGAAGGTAAAGATCGCGCCTTTATGGGTTGGTTATCACCGGGCCTTAAAAAGCACTCGGTTATGGGTATTTATTTATCCAGTTGGCTGGGTAGCAAGCCTGTCGCGATGTCTACGAACACGAACGGCTCAGAGCGCGCCATGGTGCCGGTTGGTGCCTATGAAAAGGTGATGCCGCTGGATATTTTGCCTACTCAGTTGCTGCGTGCCCTACTCGTAGGGGATACCGAGACGGCGCAGGCGCTGGGCTGTCTGGAGTTGGACGAGGAAGATTTGGCGCTCTGCACTTATGTGTGCCCGGGCAAATATGAATACGGTGGAATTCTCAGGGATAACCTGACGCGTATTGAGAAGGAAGGCTAACGCATGGGACTCAGACAACAACTGGATGCCATAGAACCGCATTTCAAGCCAGGCGGCCGGTTCGAGAGCTGGTATGCACTCTACGAGGCGGTGGACACCATTTTTTACTCACCGGGTAGCGTGACCAAGGCCAACGCTCACGTCCGCGATGGTATTGACCTCAAGCGCATCATGATCACGGTGTGGTTGGCGACTTTCCCGGCGATGTTCTACGGGATGTACAACATCGGGCTGCAGGCAAACGATGTATTGGCCCTTTCGGGCGGTGTATTGGACGGCTGGCGTGGCGGCATTGTTGCTGCGTTAGGCGGTCATGACCCGGCCAACATCTGGCACAACATGCTCTACGGGCTTGTGCATTTTCTGCCGCTGTATTTGGTGACGTTCATTGTTGGCGGTTTCTGGGAAGTGTTATTCGCCATGCGCCGTGGTCATGAGGTCAACGAGGGATTCTTTGTTACCTCGATCCTATTCACCTTAACGCTACCCCCCGATTTACCCCTGTGGCAGGCGGCTATGGGCATCAGCTTCGGCGTGGTGATTGGTAAAGAGGTGTTCGGTGGCACGGGCAAGAACTTCCTCAACCCTGCGCTCACGGGCAGGGCGTTTCTGTACTTCGCCTATCCCGCGCAGATCTCTGGCGATGCCGTCTGGACGGCTGTGGATGGCTACTCGGGCGCGACTCCTCTGGGCGTTGTCGCCGCAGAGGGTATGGCGGGCCTGACCGAGGCCTACACCTGGATGGACGCGTTTATTGGGCAGATCCCCGGGTCGATCGGTGAGACGTCGACGCTCATGGTCATGATCGGTGGACTGGTGCTGATATTGCAGGGCATTGCCTCCTGGCGAGTGGTGGCCGGTTGCTTCGTCGGAATGATTGGGTTCTCTCTGCTGTTGAACGCAGTCGGTTCAACCTCGAACCCGGCGTTCGCGATGCCTTGGTACTGGCATATGGTGGTGGGTAGCTTCGCATTCGGCGCTTTCTTTATGGCGACTGACCCCGTGTCGTCGGCCATGACCGACCCAGGACGCTGGGCTTACGGCATCCTTATTGGTGTGATGTGTGTGCTGATCCGGGTCGTGAATCCCGCCTTCCCCGAAGGCATGATGCTCGCGATCCTATTCGCAAACCTGTTTGCACCGCTGTTCGATAACTTTGCCGTCAGCGCCAACATCAAGAGGAGGGCAGCACGTGTCAGCTAGTGGAGAGGGCCTTGGCCGCATCCTGACGGTGGCGCTGGGCCTGTGCCTTGTGTGTTCTGTCGTGGTATCGACTGCTGCAGTGGTGTTGAAGCCAGCTCAGCAGGCCAACAAAACACTCGATCTGAAGCGCAATATCCTCATGGCGGCGGGACTTTTGGATCCTGCATTGTCGGTAGAGGAGCAGTTTGAGCAGGTCGAAACACGGGTGGTAAGCATCGACGAGGGCCGGTTTGTCGAGGGCGTGGACCCAGCGAGTTTTGATCAGCGCGAGGCGGCAAAGGACCCCGGTCAATCCCGGGCAATTCCCGGTGATGCGGATCCTGCAAAACTGGTGCGGCGAGAGGACCAGGCGCTGGTGTATCTCGTACGTGATCAGCAGGGCGGTCTCGACAAGATCATCTTGCCGATTCGCGGCTATGGCTTGTGGTCAACCCTCTACGGTTTCATGGCATTGGAATCTGACGGCAACACGGTTGCCGGGTTGGGATTCTACGAGCACGCCGAGACGCCGGGATTAGGCGGTGAGGTCGATAACCCGAACTGGAAGGCAATATGGCCCGGTAAGCAGGTCTACCAGGGCGAGCAGGTGGCCATTCAGGTACTCAAAGGCGCAGTGCCCGCGGGCTCACCCGATGCGCAGTGGCAGGTCGATGGTCTGTCCGGTGCGACTTTGACTACCAAGGGCGTAGATAACCTCGTGCGCTATTGGATGGGCGATCAAGGCTTTAAGCCCTTGCTTGAGAACCTACGTAGGGGAGAAGCCTGATGAGTATGCGTGACACCCTCGTCGACCCGATCTTCAAGAACAACCCTATCGCATTGCAAATTCTCGGGATCTGCTCCGCACTGGCCGTGACAACCTCACTGCGCGTCACGGTGGTGATGTGCATTGCGCTGACCCTTGTGACCGCTTTTTCCAGCTTTTTTATCTCCTGCATTCGACAGTTCATTCCGTCCAGTATCCGCATTATTGTTCAGATGACGATCATTGCTTCGCTCGTGATCGTGGTGGATCAGGTGCTGAAGGCCGTGGCCTACGACATCTCCAAGCAGCTGTCGGTATTTGTAGGCTTGATCATCACCAACTGCATTGTGATGGGCCGCGCTGAGGCATTCGCGATGAAGAATGGCCCCATACCGAGCTTCATGGACGGTGTCGGTAACGGTTTGGGCTACTCCTTTGTGCTGTTGGTTGTGGCCTTCGTTCGAGAGCTCTTCGGCACCGGCAAGCTGTTCGGCGTCGAGATCCTGCCGCTGGTCACCGAGGGTGGCTGGTATCAGGCAAACGGATTGTTGCTCCTGCCGCCTAGTGCATTCTTCCTGATCGGCCTCTTAATTTGGGCAATCCGGGCGGTCAACACGGAGCAGGTCGAAGAGCCTGAGTTCCGCATTGCCCATCACAATCCTGCGGAGGAGAGCGCGTAATGGAGCACTATCTGAGCCTATTTGTGCGCGCGATCTTCATTGAGAACATGGCGCTATCTTTCTTCTTGGGGATGTGCACTTTCCTTGCCGTCTCGAAGAAGATTCAGACCGCCGCAGGTCTGGGTGTGGCCGTGATTGTCGTGTTGTCCATCACCGTACCGGTGAACAACCTGATTTATCAGAATCTGTTGGCGGACGGGGCACTGACCTGGGCAGGGTTACCCGACGTGGACCTCAGTTTCCTTGGGCTGCTCAGCTACATCGCCGTGATCGCCGCGCTGGTGCAGATTCTGGAGATGTTCCTCGATAAGTACGTGCCGGCGCTCTATGCCACGCTAGGGGTGTTTCTCCCGCTCATTACCGTGAACTGCGCCATTCTGGGTGCGTCACTACTAATGGTGGAGCGAAGCTTCAACTTCGCCGAAAGCGCGGTCTTTGGCGCCGGTGCTGGAGTGGGCTGGGCTTTGGCTATAGTGGCGCTCGCAGGCATCCGGGAGAAGCTGAAGTACAGCGATGTGCCGGACGGCCTGCAGGGACTGGGCATTACATTTATTACTGTGGGCTTGATGTCGCTGGGCTTTATGTCCTTCGGCGGTATCGACCTTTAACGACCGACTAACGGGAGCAGACCCTCAATGGACCTGACTATCGTATACGGCGCTGGCATGTTCACCGCAATCATCCTGGCGCTGGTGCTGGTGATCCTCGCGGCGAGAAGCCGATTGGTATCCAGTGGCAACATCAGCATTGAAATCAATGGCGAGCGCACGATCGAAGTGCCGGCCGGCGGCAAGCTACTCCAAACCCTGGCTGACGCGGATTTGTTTCTCGCTAGTGCCTGCGGTGGTGGTGGCACCTGCGCGCAGTGTAAGTGCGTCGTAGAAGAGGGCGGCGGTGCTATGTTGCCTACAGAGGAATCGCACTTTACACGGCGCGAGGCGACTGAGGGCTGGCGGCTTTCTTGTCAGACTCCGGTAAAGCAGGACCTGAAGATTCAGGTGCCTGAAGAAGTCTTTGGCGTGAAGCAGTGGGAGTGCACGGTCGAGTCCAACGAGAACGTCGCGACGTTCATTAAAGAGCTGGTGTTGCGCTTGCCTGAGGGTGAAAGCGTGGACTTCCGAGCAGGTGGTTACGTTCAGCTTGAATGCCCCCCTCACTCGGTGAATTACAGCGACTTCGATGTCGAAGAGGAGTACCGGGGCGACTGGGAGCGTTTTGGTTTCTTCAATCTTTCGTCCTCGTGTAAGGACACCACTATTCGCGCTTATTCCATGGCGAACTATCCGGAAGAAAAAGGCGTGGTGAAATTCAATATTCGTATCGCGACGCCGCCTCCCGGAAGCGAAGGTATTCCCCCGGGAATCATGTCGAGTTGGGCGTTTAACCTGAAGCCCGGTGACAAAGTGAACGTGTACGGCCCCTTCGGTGAGTTCTTCGCGAAGGAAACACCGGCCGAGATGGTGTTCATTGGTGGCGGTGCAGGCATGGCCCCGATGCGGTCACACTTGTTTGACCAGATGAAGCGCATTAAGACCGATCGCAAGATCAGCTTCTGGTACGGCGCACGATCCTTGCGTGAGATGTTTTATGTTGAGGATTACGACGGGCTCGATGCCGAGAATGACAATTTCGAGTGGCACGTAGCGCTGTCTGACCCCCAGCCTGAGGATAACTGGGAGGGTCTGACTGGCTTCATTCATAACGTTTTGTACGAGCAGTACCTCAAGGATCACCCTGCGCCAGAAGACTGCGAGTACTACATGTGCGGGCCGCCCATGATGAACTCGGCGGTGATCAATATGCTGCTTGATCTGGGTGTGGAGCGAGAGAACATCTTCCTCGATGACTTCGGGGGATGACCCCAGCCGCGGTCCAATGTGTTTTAAGGCCAGCACTCGTGCTGGCCTTTTGCTGTCTGGCGGCTTGCGGCAGCGAGAGTCGACCGACACAACTTGCGGGCAATATTTTCGGCACGACCTGGTCCCTGACCTATCAATCGCCGCCAGAGGGCGTCACGCCCGAACAGGTTCAGTCGGCGGTTGAGGATGTGTTCGATCTTGTAAACCAGAGCATGAATCACTACGACCCTGGCAGCGTGATCAGTGACTTCAATCAGCTTGGAGTAGATTCTGTGTTGGAGGTCGATTGGGACTTTGCGTACGTCTTGTCCGCTGCGCTTGCCTTGGGTGAGAGCACGGACGGCGCTTACGATGTGACAGTCAGCGCCCTCTCAGACGTGTGGGGCTTCGGGCCGCAGGGGCCGACGTCCTTTCCAAGTGAGATGGCGGTAGTCGAGGCGCTAGCGCGCACAGGTGCTGAAAATATGCAGTGGGATTCCACCACGCGAGAACTGAGCAAGCTTGTGGATGGACTCAAGCTGGATTTCTCTTCTCTGGCGAAGGGTTATGCGGTTGACCTCGGCGCCGATGCATTATCAGAGCTAGGCATACCTCACTTTATGCTGGAGGTGGGTGGTGAGGTCAGGGTTGAAGGCCTGAGCCCGCGCGGTGATGCTTGGCGCATTGCTGTGGAGCGCCCCGATGCGGGGACTCGCGGGGGTGTGCAGGCGGCGCTGGCAGTGACCAATACGGGCATTGCCACGTCTGGTGATTACCGGAATTTCTTTGAGAGAGAGGGACGCCGGTATTCGCATTTAATCGACCCCCGCACTGGTTATCCTATTCAGCACGATGTCGTGTCCGTGACAGTAGTGCATGGCTCTGCGATGATGGCAGACGCTTGGGCGACTGCCTTGACCGTTCTAGGCTCTAATAGGGCCATTACAGTGGCCGAGCAGCGCGGTTTGGCGGTTTATTTGCTGAAGCGCACTGATGATTCGCTTGAAGCGATGGCCAGCTCTGCAATGGCTGAATGGTTGGTGGAGAAAACGCCGTGATCAGCGGTAATGGAGAGATCCTGCGATGACTTTTGTGCTCGCTTTGTTGGTGTTCATGATGATTATGGCTGCCATGGCTGTTGGGGTCATATTCGGTCGAGCCCCAATCAAAGGTTCCTGCGGTGGTTTGGGTGCTGTTGGCATCGATCAGGAGTGCGAGATTTGTGGCGGGGATCCACAGCGGTGTGACAGTAACAGCGACGGGTCTGCTGTCGGTCAGTTCACGCCGCCCTCGAAGGGCGCAGACTGAGTTGCCACATGGCTGGCTGCCTGGGCGCCTAATCAAACATGTCTTTGTCCTGGGAACTGGTTCTTCGCTTTAGTTTTGGGCGCGGTCAGCGCCGGTTCACCCGTTTTGTGGCGCTCGCTTCGCTGCTCGGCATGATGCTGGGTGTTGCAGCATTGATCACCGTGTTGTCAGTGATGAACGGCTTTTCTGGCGAGCTGCACAAAAGGCTGCTATCGGTGACGCCAGATATGGTTGTGGTGCCTGCCGATACGGGCCCGGCGGCCCTTAAGGAATGGGTGGGGCGCGCCGAGATGCTCCCAGATGTCATGGCCGCCACCTCATTCGCCAACGGAACCGCCTTGCTCCGCTTTGGAAACCGTAGCCGCGGCGTTGAGGTCGCCGGTGTGTCTGCCAGTGGCCTGCGTGATGTGATTGATTTGCCGCCACACATGATCGAAGGCGATGCCGAATTACTCGAGGCGGTCCCTTTCTCTGTCGTGATCGGTGCTGACCTTGCCAGATTGCTCCGTGTTGAAGTGGGCGATGATGTCGACATGCTTCTGCCCCGCTTAACGGTGAGCCCTATGGGTGTGTTTCCCAGAATGCGATCTGTTCGCGTGGTCGGTATCTTCGCGGTGGGCGCGCCACCCGATGCGCGCGTCGTTTACACGTCGGAAAGTACCGCGCGAAAACTGTTTGGATCAGCCGGAGAGCGCGGCGTGCAGCTTCGCTTGTCTGACCGCGATCTTGCGCCGTTCGTTGGCGAAGATCTCTTGGCTATGACGCCAGACGCCCCCCGTATCGAAGACTGGCGATCATCTCAGGGGTCGCTGTTTTCAGCGATCAAGATGGAAAAGATTACGGTAGGCGTCTTGTTGACCTCTGTTATCTTGGTGGCTGCCTTCAACTTGGTGTCGACCCTCACCATGTCAGTGACCGAGAAACGCAGTGATATTGCCATCCTCCAAGTTCTGGGCCTGACGACGCGCCATTTGTTAGCCATATTTCTGGGGCACGGGCTCATGCTTGCCATCATCGGGATCGCCTCAGGTGCTTTGCTGGGGGTAGGGCTCGCCGTGTCGGTATCGGATTTATCCCTCTGGGTAGAGAGGGTTTCTGGCGCGGTGCTGTTTGATCCTGCGGTGTATTACATCGGTGGGTTGCCTTCTGTGTTGATGTGGAGTGACGTCGTTGCCGTGGTGCTGGTCGCACTGTTATTGAGCGTGGTGGCCAGTGTGTATCCGGCGTGGCGGGCATCCCGTATTCCCCCTGCGGAGGCGCTCAACTATGTCTGAGCAAGCAGTACTGTCTGCCGCGGGGCTGACCAAAACCTACTCTGACGGTCAGCAGACGATCACCGTTTTGGAAGACCTCAATCTAGAGGTGAGCGCTGGCGAGTGGTTGGCCATTGTTGGCGCGTCCGGAGCGGGTAAATCCACGCTGTTGAATCTGTTGGGCGGTCTAGATCTTCCAACGGCAGGCGAAATAGCGGTAGCTGGGACGGCACTGCCTGCTTTGTCAGAATTGGAACGTAGCCAATGGCGTAATCAGCGGCTTGGATTTGTATTTCAAATGCACCACTTGTTGCCGGAATTCTCAGCGCTGGAGAGCGTGGCAATGCCTGCCCGAATCGGCGGCGTGGGCAAAGTGGACGCAGAGGCACGCGCTTTCGACTTGTTGGATCAGTTGGGTCTGTCACATCGCGCTACGCATCGTCCTGCGGCACTCTCGGGTGGGGAGCGCCAGCGGGTCGCGATTGCGCGCGCCCTGATCAACCAGCCAGCCTGTGTATTGATGGATGAGCCCACGGGTAATCTTGACCCGCAAACGGCTGAGCAGGTGCTGACTACCATGACGGCGTTGCGGTCACTGGACACCGCATTTGTAGTGGTGACACATGACCCCGGTATTGCTACGCGTATGGACCGTGAGTTGACGCTGGTCGATGGCAAGCTGAGCGCGTAGTTGTGCCCTGGTCGCTCCGATGGCAGCTGGCTCTTCGACAAACCCTGGACCCGGGTAAGGGCCTCTCGGCCTTCTTGTCACGTGTATCGATTGTCGGCATCGCACTAGCGATTGCACTGCTGTTGGCGGTGCAGTCGGTGATGAACGGATTTGATAGGGAGATGCGGGAGCGCATCCTCGCTCTCATCCCTCACGTACAGATCACATCTAACAGCGCCTTTACCGAGTGGCAGCCACTGCAAGCTGAATTAGCCGCGGATCCTGCCGTGTCGTCGCTAACCCCCTTCATCAATGCTGGTGGACTGCTGATGCGGGGACAGACGGTGGCGGCTACTCGACTTACCGGCATTGAGGCCGATGCGCTGCTCGCTTACGGCGATTTACTGATGCCCGCAGTAACAGATTGGAATGAGCAGTCTCTGGTGCTGGGTGCGGCCCTGGCGTCGCGGTTGAGCCTTAAACAAAGTGACCGGGTCACGTTTATTTTGCCCGGAGGTGCCGAGTCAACCTACGCACCTCTGACAGTGACGCTCACCAGCATTCTCGATTCCGGTACCGAGCTTGATGAGGTGTTAGCGCTTGTTCACCGGCGTACTTTATTACCGTTTGTTGGTGGGGCCAGCGTGCAGGAAGGGTTGGCCGTGCAGTTGCATGATGTTTTTGCCGCCGGTAGCTGGAGATGGTCTCTCTATCAGTCGGTGCCCTCGCAATTGCAGGTAACAGATTGGCGGGGCACTCACGGTAACCTTTACTCGGCGATTCAGCTCTCGCGCGACCTCGTTGGACTGATACTGTTTATCGTTATTTTTGTGGCGGCATTTAACGTGGTGTCATCGCTCATGTTGGTGGTGACGGATCGCCGCAAGGGGGTGGCGATGCTGATGGCCTTGGGAGGAAAAGGGCGTGATATCGCGCTGGTCTTTTTCTTGCAGGGCGGGCTCATCGGACTGGTAGGCGCTGCGTTGGGTGCGGCGCTGGGTTACGCGCTCGCATCGCTCGCACCTGACGCGGCATTGTTTATCGAACAATGGCTCGAGGTGCCGTTGCTGCAGACAGATGTCTACCCTTTATCTTTTGTGCCCGTGGATATTCGTTGGCAGGACTTCGCCATAACGAGCGCGATTGCCGTCTCGCTCTCGGTGCTGGCGGCGACGCTTCCGGCCATGAGGGCCTCCTCACTGCCGATTGCAGAGACGCTCGCTCACTGACCTCGTGATGAGCGTCGTGCTCTCCACTGGCGACGTATGGCGTTGCGCCAAAGCAGATCAATGAGCATGTAACCTAGTATGCCTAGCGCTACCCCCAGTACCTGAGATCCCACCAGCAGTGGCAACCAGATCTCGTCTAGATATTGGATGACCCACGTCCAGGAGGCCTCGAACTCGATATCGAGTGGTTTAGTGCCCAGTATCCAGGCTCCCAGTTTATACGCGGCGTAGTAGATCGCCGGCATGGTGAGCGGATTGGTGATGAAGATAAGCGAGAAGCTCAGCGGTACGTTGGCAGTAAACACAATGGCGAGCGCCACAGCGATGAACATTTGGCCCGGTACCGGCAGCATTGCGCAGTAAAGACCAATAGCGAAGGCTTTGGCGGTTGTGTGCCGGCTTAGCCGCCACAGCTGAGTATTTTCAAACCAATGGGCGAACAGCCTCAGCGACCGATGCTGGCGCATCTTGCCCGGTGTGGGCATCCATTTGCTGAGTTGTTTTTTGGGCATCGCGCTGTCGGTTACGCACCAGTAGAGGACTCACTAATCATAGACCGTTGGAAGTCGTTTTTGACCAGTGATGTGTTGTGTCATTGGGTGAAATGTTGATGTAGCCGCTGAATTCCGTCGTGTCAGGGGTCGAGTGTGCGTCCGATTCCAAGCACCATGAGCGCTCCCGTACTCAGCGACTGGCATTTAGGGTGTGCGCTTCTGGGGCTGGGCGGTAGCTTGTTATTACCGCATCCCCTGTGGTTTGCCGTCGCCGTTGGGCTGCTGCCGCTATGTGGCCGCCTTTGGCACACGCCGCTGGCATTCTGGTCAATCATTTGGTTTGTGGCTTTTCTTGGTCTCGGCGCGCTCAATGGTAACGCCTGGATAGATCGCCAAGTGCCCCAGGCGTGCTTGGGCAATCAGGTTCGCATTGTCGGGTTGATCGAAACTTTGCCCATAGTTGAGCCGTTCGATGGTGAACAGTGGCGTGTGACGGCGGAAATGCGCGTGGAGGATTGGAGCTCTCCAGACTGCGGAAGCCCGGATCGCATCAAAGTGTCACAGTATCTTGGTGCAGAGCAGCTGGATACCGCGATGCGGTATCAGCATATCGTGTCGGGATCATGGCGTCTGAAAAGCCTGTCCAGTCAGCTCAACTCGGGCAGCCTGCCGGATCAGTCCCGGTGGGTCAGTCGCGGTCTTGATGGGGCCGCGGTTGCAGTTGGTTCGCTATATCAGAAGAACAGTCAGGGCCTCATTGCTGCATTTCGCGCGGGATTGCTCTCTTATTGGAATCAGCGTGACGGCGAGGGATGGTCTGTCATGAGGGCCCTATTGCTTGGTGATACCAGCAGTCTCTCTGAGGCGGCGTGGCGAGACCTCAGGCAGTTGGGTGTGATTCACGTCATGGTGATCAGTGGCTTACACATCGGTCTCCTCGCTCTGTGGTGCGATGGACTCTTTTCATTACCGCGCAGGCTCATGCGATTGCCGGGTGATCGTGGGGGCAGTGTGCTCTTGCCCATCGCGCTGTTGGGGGTGACCGGGGGCTACGTGCTCCTCGTTGGCGCGGGACTGCCGGTATTGCGGGCCTATTGCATGTTGCTCGCGACGCAACTGCCGACGGCGTTGGGTTGGTCCGTTAGCGGTCGACGCGCTTTACTGCTCGCTCTCGTCGTACTTGCAGCTATGGACCCGCGAATCCTTTTGGGCGCCAGTTTTTGGTTGAGCGCGGCCGCAACGTGGTTGCTGGTTGATACACAGACTCGACAGGCCGCGGTCATGAGCCTGGTGCAGCTACAGATGAAAATTGTTTGCCTCATGGCGCCCATCACCCTGTTTTTCTTCTCCGAAACCAGTGTTCTTGGTGTCGTTGCGAATGTGTTGATCGTGCCAGCCGTGACCTGGGTCATGGTGCCGCTCGGGCTATTCGGTGTCGCTATATTTCCCTGTTTTCCATCGTTCGCTGACGCGATGTGGTCGGCGTGCGTGGCATTCTGGCAACTGCTGCGTGTGCCGATGGATTGGCTTTTGACCTGCTGTGTGGATTTTGCTGTCGTCGCGCGACCGGTCTCTTTGACGGTATTCGGGTTGGGGATACTCGCGATCCTCTGTTGGATGTCGCATCGCCGTGTCGCTGTTTCTCTCTGGGTGGCTGGGTTGCTGCTATCGTCCGGACCGTTCTCTTCCTCGGCACCGGATCAGGTGAACATCACAATATTGGATGTCGCACAGGGGCTGTCCGTTGTCATTCAGGTGGGTCGGCGGACGTTGGTCTATGACACAGGACAGGCATATCCAGATGGGATGAGTCAGGCAGCAAAAGTGTTACTGCCTTTCCTGGCGAGCCGCGGCGTGAGGGAGCTCGATCTGTTGATGGTCAGTCATGCTGATCAGGACCATAGCGGTGGCTACGACGACGTCGTGAATCACTTAGCTGTACAGCGGCGACTGGGATTTCGGGGTGAGCAATGTCGACATGGCGAACGCTGGCAGTGGGGCGTAGCGGAATTTTTGGTGATGAATGGCCCCGGGTGGGGAGACGTTGATCGCAACGATAGGTCCTGTGCGCTGCTGATCAACTGGGGAGATTATTCGGCGCTGCTGACGGGGGATGTATCCCGCCAGCGAGAGCGAGAGTGGGTGCGCTACTGGCAACATGAGCTGCGTGCGTCGTTGTTGTTGCTTCCTCACCACGGTAGCAAGACCTCAACCAGCCATGCATTACTGAAGTGGGTCCGTCCCAAGTGGGCGGTTGCGAGCAGTGGCCGGGGTAACCCCTTTGGACATCCGCACTATGAGGTAGTGGACAGGATTACGTCCTCTGAAGACATTCAATTATTTGATACTGCCTCCCACGGTGCGATTGCTATGACGGCCTCGACTGACGGCCCTGTGCAGATCCACACGCAACGAACAGCGGCAACGCCATATTGGCTCAAATTGCCGTAAATACCTGCCAAAACCGCGTCTGGGGCTGAATCCAGCGGGTCGGTATACTCGGAGGTTCTCAAGGAGGTTCATCTGTGTATCAAGCACTGGCGGCCGGCGGTTGGGTCATGCCATTCATTGTGGTGTGTTCGGTCGTGGCCCTCGCAATTTGTATCGAGCGCCACTTTGCGTTGAACAAACAGCAGATCGCGCCACCGCACCTACTGGCGACAGTGTGGCAGCAACTCCGTGCCGGTGGGTTGGATGCGCAGCGCCTGAAAAACCTCCGTCAGGGCTCTCCTTTGGGCGCTATTTTGGCCGCTGGGTTGGCGAATCGCGACCAGGGCAGGGAAGTGATGCGTGAGAGCATTGGCGAGGCGGCCGGCCACGTGATTCACCGACTGGAGCGTTACCTGAATGCCTTGGGCACCGTGGCCGCGATCACCCCGTTGCTCGGGCTGCTGGGTACGGTACTCGGAATGATTAGCGTCTTCGCCGAAATCACCACCCATGGCACGGGTAATGCGGCTGTGCTGGCGGGTGGGATCTCAGAGGCGCTGTTGACGACCGCCGCAGGCCTCGCGGTTGCTATTCCGAGCCTTGTCATGCACCGGCACTACAGCGCTCGGATTGAATCGATTGTAGTGGACTTAGAGCGCGAGGCGATCAAGTTGGTCGATGCGCTGCACAGCGATCAGAAGACGGAATACGATCCGTGAACTTTCGGCATGCGCGGCGCCCTGAGGTCTCGATCAATCTGACGCCGTTGATCGATGTGGTGTTTCTGCTGCTCATTTTTTTCATGGTCTCAACCAGCTTCACCGAGCTGACCCAGTTGACGGTCGATCTCCCGGAGGCGCGTGGCGCGAGTGCCCCTGATGAGATGGGGCTGGTTGTCGTGATCGACTCGGCAGGCGTGATCACCGTCGGAGGGGATCCTGTGCCGAATGAGGCCGAAGGTTTGTATCGTGCACTAGAGGCTGCTGCGAACGGCAATTTTGACGTTCCTGTGACCTTGTCAGCCGATGCGATGACACCACATCAGTATGTGGTGATGGTGTTAGATGTAGCGTCACAATTGGGGTTGCAGCGCCTCACTATCGCCACCGAATCGATGATCAACGAGTGAACACGCCGTGAGTCAGAAAAACAGACAGCCAAGCGATCTCGCGCTCTACCAGCGGCTGCTGGGCTATGTCGCGATTTATGGCGTCGCCTTTGTGCTCAGTATTGTGGGGTTTATCGGTTACTCAGTCGCTAACGTCCTGCTGGCCGATCTCACTCAGTTTTTGCTCGACTCGTTAGGCGAATCCTCGCGCATGGGTATCGGTCTGGTGTCGCAGGCCGTTCACAGCCTTTGGCCTCAGGGCGATATGAGCGCGGTCGATTATGCGCGCATTGCGGTACCCGTGGCCGCCATCGTGTTAGCGCTAGTTCGCGCGGTGGGGTATTTCCTGGGCAATTACTTCATGAATATTGTCGCGCGCGGCGTGGTTCACCGTCTCCGGACTGAGGTCTTTGATGCGCTGATCCGCGTGCCCAAACAGGTGATTGATCAATTTACCCACGGAGAATTGGTCTCGAAGCTGACTTTCAACGTCGAGCAGGTCAGTGGCGCTTCTTCAGAGGCTCTGAAGACGGTCATCCGCGATGGGCTGACCGTATTGGCGCTCGTTGCCTACATGCTGTACCTCAACTGGAAGCTCACGCTGGTGTTCTTTGCTGTGACGCCCGCCATCGCGGGTGTCGTGCTGGTAGTGGGACGGCACTTTAGGCGTTACAGCCGGCGGATTCAGGATTCGATGGGCGAGGTGACTCAGCTCGGTAACGAGAGTATGAGTGCGTTCGACGAAATCAGAATGTTTTCGGCCGCTGACCAGCAGGCTGCACGTTTTTACGCCGCGAGTCAGTTCAATCGCGTGCAGAGTCTGAAGCTGGCGTTTGTCCAAGCCGTATCGACACCGATTGCTCAGATTTTACTGTCGATCGCACTGGCGATTCTTTTCTGGTTTGCGTTGGACCCTGAAATTCTCGCGGGCTTTACGCCGGGTTCCCTCGTCGCATTTATCGCCGCCGCGACACAGCTGGGCAAGCCGATCAGGACGCTGACCAATGTGCAAAGCGTCATTCAACGAGGCCTGGCGGCATCTGAAGATTTGTTTGCACAGATCGATACGCCGTCAGAGCGCGACGCTGGGGAGCTAACGTTAGACCGTGCCCGGGGTGATATCCGCTTTGAGGGGTTGAGTTTTGGTTACCCCGGAGATGATCGTGCAGTGTTGAGCGACATCAGTCTGGACATCCCTGCGGGCAAGATGGTGGCCTTTGTGGGGCGTTCTGGCGCGGGCAAGTCGACGTTGATGCATTTACTGTGTCGTTTTTACGCCCCAACTTCGGGCGGCATCCAGCTTGATGGCACGCCGATCGAAGCGTTTCGCCTGGCGGATTTGCGCCAGCAGATTGCGCTGGTCTCACAGCGGGTGGTGCTGTTCAGCGATACGGTTCGCGCTAACGTGGCCTTTGGTCAGCAGGATCGGGCAGACGATGCTTCCCTGCGGCAGGCGCTTGAGACCGCCCAGGCCTGGGAATTCGTTGAGGCATTACCTAATGGACTGGATACCGTGTTGGGCGATGGCGGCGATGGGCTGTCCGGAGGTCAGCGGCAGCGCTTAGCGATTGCCCGCGCGGTACTGAAGGATGCACCGATCCTTATTCTAGATGAGGCGACGTCAGCGCTCGACAACGAATCCGAGGCCGCCATTCAGGCGTCGCTTGAGCAGGTGGCGACCGGTAGAACGACGCTGGTGATCGCACACCGGCTCTCGACCGTTGAGCGCGCAGATCTCATCGTCGTGATGGATCAGGGACGGATTGTGGCAGCGGATACCCATGAGGCGCTCATGGCTGAGAATGGCCTATACGCGAGCCTTTATCAGCAGGGTTTTGGACAGCAATGAGTGCAACCCGCAGGGTCCTGGAACGGGTGTTAAACAGCATCTGGTACGGGCGTAACGCGCTTTCACTGTTACTGATCCCTTTGTCTTGGCCCGTTCAATGGGTTGTCGCTCGTCGGCGCGCGAGGGCGCCTGCGAAGCACAGCACCCCGGAGGGCGTCAGTGTCTGGGTCATAGGGGGTTTAACTGCCGGTGGCACAGGGAAGACGCCGGTGCTCATTGCGCTAGGTCAGTGGTTGATTGAGCGCGGGTATCGTGTCGGTGTAGTCAGCCGCGGGTATGGTGGTGCAGGCCACCGGGAGCCACATTGGGTGGAAGACCAAGACGCTGCGCGAGTGGTGGGTGATGAGCCGCTGCTGGTTAAACAGCGGCTGGGTGTGCCGGTTGTTGTGTGCTCTGATCGCCAGCGGGCGGTGTCGGACTTGATTGCGCGGACCCATATTGACCTCGTGTTGTCCGATGACGGCATGCAGCACTACGCCATGCCCCGGGATGCGGAAATCGTCGTGCTTGATGCGGAACGAGGCTTCGGTAACGAGCGGCTCTTACCCGCGGGTCCACTTCGTGAGCCGGTTGATCGGTTGCGCTCGGTGGATTGGATTCTGGAGCGGAATAGTGCGGACGCTGATCGCCGCTTCGCTTATGCACCGGTCAGTGCGCTGCACATGGCGACGGGTCGCGTGCAACCTTGGCGGGAGTGCGTTGATGAGTGGCTTGGCCAGAATGTGGCCGCTGCGACTGGTTTAGGGCAGCCTCGACAATTTTTTGACATGCTGCGCGGGAGTGGCTTAAGCATTCGTGAGCATGCGGTGTCGGATCATGGTGAGCTGCCCCAGAAACAGCTCGACACGCTCGCGGAAGCGGTGGTGCTTGTGACGGCAAAGGATGCAGTCAAACTCGCAGACCCCGTTGACCCACGTGTGTGGGTGGTGGAAATTGACGTGGATTTACCGCCATCATTGCTTAATCACCTAACCGGGCTGCTGCCCGCGCAGGCGCCAACGGACTAGCTTGATGCCATTCAATATCGTCATTCCCGCGCGCTATGGTTCGACGCGATTACCCGGTAAGGCGCTACTGCCTATTGCGGACAAACCCATGGTGGCGTGGGTGTGGGAGCGTGCGATGGATGCCGGTGCGAACCGGGTTGTCGTGGCGACCGATGATGAACGTATTGCCGATGAGATGCGGTCCAGAGGGGCCGATGTTGTGATGACCCGGGCAGATCATGTGTCGGGCACTGACCGGCTTGCAGAGGTCTCTCGGCACCTCGGATGGGCCGATGATGCGATTGTCATCAATCTGCAGGGAGATGAGCCCCTCATGCCAGTGGCGAATATCCAGCGCGTGGCGGCCATGCTTGAGGAAACCCCCCAGGCGGGTATTGCCACCTTGATGGAGCCGTTGGAGCGGGCCGAGGCTGATGAACCCGCTATCGTGAAGGTCGTTACGAGCGGGTCGGGAAGGGCACTCTATTTCTCTCGAAGCTGTATTCCTGCTCAGCGCGGAGACAACGTGCCTGCGGACGTGTTTCGTCACGTGGGCCTTTATGGCTACCGGGCCGGATTCTTGCAGCAGTTTGTAGCTTGGGCGCCCGCCCCGGCAGAGTTGAGTGAATCTCTAGAGCAATTGCGCGCTCTGGCAAACGATGTGTGGGTTCAGGTAGAGCTCGCGCCCGAGCCTGTGCCCGCTGGCGTGGATACTCGAGCAGACCTTGAGGCGATGCGCGAGCGCATGGCCTCGGGAGCGTGATGTGGCGCCTGCAAGGGCTGATTTAGGCCCGCTCAATACGCTGAAGGTCAGCGCGCGTGCCGAGTGTCTGGTGACTGTCACGTCTGTCGAAGAGCTGGTCGCGGCACTGAGTGACATACCCGCTGACTCGCCTATTCATGTCTTGGGTGGCGGCAGCAATGTCATCCTGCATGACAGGTTGCCCGGCACAACGATTCTGATCGCCATCAAAGAACGCACAGTGCTGTCGCAGTCGGGTGATAGCGCTGTTGTTCGCGCCGGGGCTGGTGAAAACTGGCACGAGTGGGTGCTCTGGTGCCATCACAACGCGTTCCATGGTCTCGCGAATCTAGCGCTCATACCGGGGTCGGTCGGTGCGGCGCCGATCCAAAATATTGGCGCTTATGGTGTGGAAGTGGAGCAGTTCATCCAAGCGGTCCACGTGATTCACCGGCGCACGGGTGAGGGTGAAGTGCTGTCGCCGATGGATTGTGATTTTCGCTACCGTGATAGCGTCTTCAAGCATGAACGAGGCAAGGAATGGATTATCACGGCTGTCGACTTCACGCTGTCTGCTGAGACGCCAGTGCAAGTCAATTATCCAACGTTGAGAGCGCGCCTTCGTGATGCGGAGCTCACGCACGATGCGGTACTGGCATCGGTCATGTCCATCAGGCGGGAACGCCTGCCAGATCCTGTGATCACGCCGAATGTGGGCAGTTTCTTCAAGAATCCCATTGTGTCGCTGGAGGTTGCCGACGGATTACGTCGGGGGCACCCGGAGATCCAGGTGTTCCCAGCGGATGGCGGGCAGGTCAAGATTTCTGCCGCCTGGTTGATTGATCAGTTGGGTTGGCGTGGCGAAGAACGTTCTGGCGTTCGGGTATCAGCTGATCATGCGTTGGTGCTGGAGGGCTGTGGTGCAGAGTCTGCGGCCCCTTGGTTATCTATGGCCGAGGCGATCCACGACAGTGTGCTCGACGCCTATGGCGTTTCTCTTGAAATCGAGCCGCGAGTCATCGGCTCTCCGGCTGAATCGAGTTAAGCCGAGTTGGGCATGAGTACCTTTGACGCCGAGTCTTATCTCGCCCAGCTGACTACCCGTCCGGGTGTCTATCAGATGTTTGATGCGGACGGGGACCTGCTCTACGTCGGCAAGGCGAAAAATCTGAAAAATCGTGTCACCAGTTACTTCAGGGCTTCGGGTCTGTCGGCCAAGACCATGGCCCTGGTGGCGCGTATCGCCAATATTGAGGTGACGGTGACAACGACGGAGCGGGATGCGCTGCTGCTCGAGCACAATCTCATTAAGACGAATCGGCCGCCTTACAATATTTTGCTGAAGGATGATAAGTCCTATCCCTATATCTACTTGTCTTCTGAGGACCGTTGGCCGCGACTGAGTTTTCATCGCGGTACAAAAAGGCGGAAAGGTGAGTATTTCGGACCCTATCCCAGTGCAGGGGCAGTGCGCTCGACCCTGCACCTGATGCAAAAAGTCTTCAAGGTCCGCCAGTGCCGCGACAGTTACTTCCGCAACCGCTCTCGACCCTGTCTGCAGTATCAGATTGGGCGTTGTTCGGGGCCCTGCGTTGGCTTGGTGTCTGACGAGGATTATCAAGAGCAAATCGATAAATCGGTCTTGTTCCTGACCGGTCGATCTCACGATCTGATGACGCGACTGGCAGATGACATGGAGTCTGCTGCCGCGGAGCTGGAATACGAGAAAGCGGCCGAGATTCGTGACCAGATTAGTCAACTGCAAAACGTTCAGGCCACGCAAAATATTGAGGGCACCCGCGGCGATCTGGATCTGCTGGCGGTATTCACTGAGCATGGCCATGCCTGCGTGCAGGTGCTGTTTGTGCGGGAGGCGCGCGTGCTGGGTAGTCGCAGTTACTACCCGCAGATTCGATTGGACGAGTCCCCTGAGGAGATTCTGGAAGCGTTCTTGCCGCAGTTCTACCTTTCTGGTCAGCAACAGATACCGCAGGAAATCGTCACCAGTCACGCCATGCCCGATGGAGGTTTGTTGGAGGACGCACTGGGCGCCGAGTCTGGGCGCAAAGTCGTGATTAAGGATCGTGTTCGTGACGCGCGTTCTCGATGGCTGGACATGGCGGTGCAGAACGCGCAGAACAATTTGCGGTCTTTCCTGGCTGGCAAACAGACCATGGCAGGCCGGCTGGAGTCGCTGCGTCGTGCGCTGGACCTCGAGAATATTCCGACGCGCATGGAGTGCTTTGATATCAGTCACAGCTCGGGAGAGGCCACGGTGGCGTCCTGCGTTGTATTCGATGGTAGCGGCGCACGAAAGGCCGACTACCGCAAGTTCAATATCAAAGATATTGCAGCAGGAGATGACTACGCGGCGATGCAGCAGGCCCTGGAGCGTCGTTACCGTCGTCTGGCCAACGGTGAGGGGCAATTGCCCGACATTTTGTTTATCGACGGCGGCAAAGGGCAGGTCAGTCAGGCGCGACAGGTGTTGGCGACTTATGACATTACCAGTGTGAAAGTGGTCGGTGTGGCTAAGGGCACAACCCGTAAGGCAGGCTTTGAGACGCTGGTCGATGCCGATTCGGGCGCCGAGATGCGGTTGCGCGGTGATCATCCGGGACTGCATCTGATTCAACAGATTCGCGATGAGGCGCATCGGTTTGCAATCAGTGGTCATCGAGGTCAGCGCGCGAAGGCGAGGAAGCAATCGCTGCTTGAGGATATACCGGGAGTGGGCGCCAAACGTCGACGCGAGCTTCTGCGTCACTTCGGCAGCGCCAAAGCCATAGAGAACGCCAGCGTCGAGGAGCTCAGCAAGATCAAGGGTATCAGTGCGTCGGTGGCCCGCACTATCTACGATCATCTGCATACGGTGAATGATTAGGCCCACAGCATTGTGATGCTGTGTCAGAATCGTTGTAAGAAAAGGGGGCGCTAGCGTGATTCAAAACTTGCCCAACATGCTCACCGGCCTGCGCATACTTGCGATTCCATTAATGGTTCTGTGCTACTACCTGCCGCAACCCATCTCCACTATTGGCGCCGCAGTCGTTTTTATTGTGGCGGCCGTCACGGACTGGTTTGACGGCTGGGTAGCGCGACGCATGGGGCAAACCTCCCAGTTCGGTGCGTTCCTTGACCCTGTTGCCGATAAGCTGCTGGTGACGGTTGCGCTGATCCTTCTGATGCATCGTATGGACAACGTCTTCATCACGCTGGCGGGGATGGTGGTGATCGGTCGGGAGATTGTGATCAGCGCTCTGCGGGAATGGATGGCGCAGCTGGGTAAGCGCGCGTCTGTGGCCGTGAGCGGCATTGCCAAGGTCAAGACAGGCGTCCAGATGACCGCTATCCCCATTCTGTTGTGGTATCCCTCGTGGCCGGCAGTCGAGGAGATCCGGTTACTCGGGCTCTTCTTGTTGGCTTTGGCAGTTATCCTCACGCTCTGGTCGATGGTGCTGTACTTCCGGGCGTTCCTCTCAACGCTTGAAGAGGGGGCAGACGGACCTGCGAGTTGACGCGGGCAGGGCGCCGATTACAATCGAAAAAAACGCGGGAATAGCTCAGTTGGTAGAGCGCAACCTTGCCAAGGTTGAGGTCGCGAGTTCGAACCTCGTTTCCCGCTCCATATCTTGCGCAGGGGTTTTCCGCGTCACGCGCGACAGAGCCCCGGGCAGCTATTGAGCTACTAGGGCACTATCGAGGGCACTATCTTGAAGACGCCGATCATTGCCTTAATCGTCGTGCTATCAGTTTTGCTGATTTGGTTGCCGCGAAAATCCGTTGAAGCTGAGCTGGTCATAGCGGCGCCTCCCGAGGTCGTCTGGACCGCCCTGACCGATACCGATGGCTACGCCGAATGGAATCCCATTTTCGTCAACGTGATGGGTGTGATGCAGCCCGGCAATGAATTGATGCTCGACATGAAGCTTGAGGATGGGCGAACCACTCAGGTGACAGTCACGGTAAATGCCGTGCAACCCTATAGCAGTATCCAGCAGTCGGCGGGCGTACCCGGCATTCTGACTGCGCACCATGAATGGCGCCTTGAGCCCTCGCAAGAGGGCACGTTGCTGGTGCAGCGGGAAACGTACCGCGGGGTGGGCGTGCTTTTCTACGACCCTGCTTACGTTGAATTGTTATATCTGGAGGGTCTGCACAACCTGAGGCAGCGACTCACTGGGGCATAGCTTTAGGTTCAAGCCGGCAGGGAGAGTACGGTCGAGTATTTGATCTCTTCCATCGACAGTAGTGCCGTGACTTTAAAGATTTTCACTTCGGCGATTAGGCTCTGATAGAACTTGTCGTATGCCTTGGCGTCAGGTACCCGGACCTTCAGCAGGTAATCAATCTCCCCCGCGAGTCTGTGCGCCTCCATGACTTCGGGTCGTGAACGCACCGTGTCGAGAAAGCGCTGCTGCCAGGCTGCATCGTGCTCACTGGTTTGCACCAAAATAAAGAAACAGGCATCGAGTCCGAGTGCCTCGGGATCACACAGTGCTACCTCGCGCCGGATCACGCCAGATTGCTTCAGTTTCTTGATCCGATTCCAAATGGGCGTTTTGGTGGAGCCAGTGCGTTTCGCCAGCACGTCGAGAGACAAAGTGCTGTCCTGTTGGAGCAGATTGATCAGGGTCTTATCGATGAAGTCCATCGTTATTACTTAAATCGGCCAGTGGGTGGAAAATATAGCCCATATATAGTTAAAAAATAGAAAAAAATTCTGTTTATTTGGTTATAAAAACAGAAAATAAGAATATTTTTTATTCAGGCGGGTGGTGTGTACAGTCTCGCCGCATGAACTACTTACCCTTATTTATAGAGACCCGTGGGCAGCGCATCGTTGTGGTGGGAACTGGGCAAATGGCTGAGGCGAAATGCCGCACGGTGCTCAAAACACACGCGCAAATCACCCTTGTCACAGCGCACCCCACCGAAGCGATGCAAGCGTGGGCTGACGCAGGCCAGCTGACGCTGATATGCCGTCCCTGCAGCCCGGCGGATCTCGAGGGTGCCCGTTTGGTCTACGCGGCCGAAGAGAGCGACAGCATTAACGAACAGGTGGCGAGCTGGGCGCGGGAAAAGGGCGCTTGGGTCAACGTGCTGGACACGCCGGAGGCCTGTGACTTCATTACCCCCGCAGTAGTTGATAGGGATCCCGTCGTGGTTGCGATCGGCACCGAGGGCGCTGCACCGGTATTAGCGCGCCAACTCAAAGCGGATATCGAGTCTTCGTTGCCTCAGCATCTCGGCCGGCTGGCGAGTGCAGCGCGCGGATTTCGTGACCGGGTGAGCGAGCAACTGTCGCCAGGTCGCCCAAGACGGAACTTCTGGAAAGCCTTTTTCAGCAGATCTTCGACGGGAAATGCAGAATCTGAAGGGCAGATTGAGCAGGTCTTGAGCGAGTTGCTCAGCCAGCATGCTCTCGAGTCGCCACCCGAGGGTTCCGTGGTGTTTGTCGGAGCAGGCCCCGGTGACCCGGAACTGCTTACCATGAAGGCGCGTCGCATCATTCATGAGGCCGACGTGGTCGTGTACGACCGCCTGGTGGGCAGTGAAATTCTGGACTTGGCCCGCAAGGAAGCCAAGTTCATTAGCGTGGGCAAGAAAGGCTTTGGTCCGGCGGTTAGCCAGCAGTCGATTAACGCGCATTTGGTACGTGAGGCCTCCCGTGGCCTGCTTGTTGTGCGGCTGAAAGGGGGTGACCCCGGCATATTTGGGCGTCTCGATGAAGAGCTGGTCCACGTCACGTCTGCTGGCATTGCCACAGAGGTTGTGCCCGGTGTAACAGCGGCCTGCGCCGCCGCGGCGACCTTGCAGGTATCGCTCACGCGACGAAACCGTAATTCAAGCGTGACTTTTCTGACTGCCCACGATGCAAAGGGCTTTGCCGAATACGACTGGCAGCAATTGGTCCGTTCCGGGCAGTCGCTGGCGGTCTACATGGGTCGCAAAACAGCGACCTTCCTACAGGGCCGGTTGCTGATGCATGGCGCGAATCGTGGCCTGCCCGTAACGTGTATCGAGCATATTTCCTTGCCCAATCAGCGTGCCTTCAGTAGCACCTTGGGTGATTTCGCGACACAACTCGATACTCAGGGCTATTCAGGCCCACTGCTCATCCTTGTGGGTATCGATAGCGCCGCGGGGAAAGCGGTGACGGTCACGGCGCCTGAGATTCAGGTAGAGGTGGTCCATGGCTAAGGTTCAAGCTCCGGTGGTGATCAGCGCAAACTGCTTGTTGACGGGTGCGGTGTTGTATTGGGGCCCTGATGGCCAGTGGTGCACAGACTTTGCTGGGGCGCAGGTATACGGCGATCTGGATGCTGCAGCGGTTGCGGTCGCGGCTGTGACTGATCCCGCAGCTGTCATTGGCGTTGATCTGGTGCCGGTGAGGGTAAGCAACGAGGTCGTGGAGCCACGCCATTATCGCGAGGTGATCAGAGCTGATGGTCCAGGCGCTTCAGTATTTCCCGGTGAAAGAGGGATTGTTCGTGTATCGGTATAACGACTTTGATCGGACGTTTCTGCGCGAGCGGGTGCTTCAGTATCGGGATCAGGTAGAGAGGCGGTTATCGGGAGCGCTCACGGAGGAGGAGTTCAAACCATTGCGGCTGATGAATGGCGTATACCTGCAGCTGCACGCTTATATGCTCCGTATCGCCGTTCCCTATGGGACGCTGTCTGCACAGCAAATGCGAGGATTGGCGGACATAGCAGAGCGCTGGGATAGGGGATACGGCCACTTCACCACGCGACAGAACATCCAGTTTAACTGGCCGAAACTGGTCGACACGCCCGACATTCTCGAGGCGCTTGCCGATCTGGATATGCATGCCATTCAGACTAGCGGCAATACGATCCGCAATGTCACCACAGACCATCTCGCGGGAGCGGCGCTGGACGAAATTGCGGATCCGAGACCATACGCCGAGTGGATTCGTCAGTGGTCAACGGATCATCCGGAATTCCAGTTCTTGCCCCGCAAGTTCAAGATTGCGATCAGTGGCGGCGTATCCGACCGTGCAGTGATTCGTGCCCACGATATCGGTCTGCGACTTGTGCCAGGGATGGAGGGCGTGGCGTTCGATATCTACGTCGGCGGCGGGTTGGGGCGGACGCCAGTGGTGGGCAACCGAGTGTTCGAGCAGGTGGCGGTTGGCGATCTGTTGCCCCATTTAGAGGCGATTGTATCGGTGTATAACCTACATGGTCGTCGAGATAATAAGTACAAATCTCGTATCAAAATAATGTTGCGTGAGGTCGGATTAGATAGTTTTAAAGAAGAAATAATAGACTACATGAAACATAATAAAGACGCATTCGATAAAACAGTACTTAAAGTATTAAATGAAATTAAAGACTCCTTCAAAGTGCAGGTGTTGGCCCCAAAAGACGGAGCCCCGTATTGGGAGCGAATCGATGCCGACCCCGCCTTCAGGGAGTGGGTGTCGCGCAACGTCACACCTCACCGGCAGGAGGAGTACGCCTCGGTCACCATCAGCCTCAAGGCCCATGGACAGGCGCCCGGGGACGCTACAGCCTCCCAAATGCGCGCTATGGCGGATATGGCGGATCAATTCGGGTTCTCTGAGCTGCGGGTCAGCCACCAACAGAACATTGTTATTCCCCATGTAGCCTTGGCCGATTTGCCCGCGGTGTTCGAACAATTACTTCAACAGGGCCTGGCTACCACCAACATCGGGTTGATTTCTGACCTGATTGCTTGCCCTGGTATGGACTACTGCGCGCTGGCCACAGCGCGGTCTATTCCTATCGGGCAGGCTATCGCGATGCGCTATCAGTCAATGGAGCAGTTGCTGGGGCCCCTTAACATCAAAATTTCGGGCTGCATCAACGCCTGCGGGCATCACCATGTCGGCGATATCGGCATTTTGGGGCTGGATAAAGCCGGAGTGGAGAACTATCAGGTGACCTTGGGCGGGCGATCCGGGCTGGATACCGCGCTGGGAGAGAAAATGGGCCCCGGGTTCAGTGAGGGAGAGCTCATGAATGCGCTCGATCGGTTGTTTGACCGTTACCTGATGCTGAGAGCGTCATCCTCTGAAACATTTGCCGAAGCAGTCCAGCGATTGGGCACCGAGTCCTTTAAGGCTGCGTTATATGGAGTAGAAGATGCCGCTTAGCGTCATTCCCCAGGGTAACTTGCCCGCCGAGTTCAGTCAGCGTTACCAAGCGGTGTCAGGTTTGAGTACGATTGATTTCATTGAGACTCTCTTCGGAGACGAGGCGCTCTTCGGTCCTGTTGCCGCGGTCAGTAGCTTTGGTGCCGAGAGCGCCGTGCTATTGCACCTCATCGCGTCCGTCGCGCCCGATGCTCCGGTATTGTTCATTGATACCGGGTTCCATTTTTCCGAAACCCTTCGATATCGCGATCAATTGGTGAGTCAGTTTGGGCTTTCCTCGGTAAAAACGATTCAACTCGATCCTTTATCGGAAAAGCGCTCAGATCCCTCCGGTAAGCTCCACGCAATCGACCCCGACGCATGTTGCGCTCTCAGAAAGCTGTCGGTGCTGCAACGTGCGCTCACGCCTTATTCGGGGTGGGTAGCGGGTCAAAAGCGGTTTCACAGTCATGAGCGATCCCGAATTGATCGCCTCGAATGGGATGCCGATCAGTCGAAGTGGAAATTTAATCCGCTGGCTGACTGGAGTGCGTCGGACTTGATGCGCTATCAGACCCAGCACCAACTCCCTGCGCATCCGCTCGCTGCTGCGGGTTTTACCTCCATTGGCTGCGCGCCCTGTACGACTGCAGTGGGTGTTGGCGAGGATGTGCGCGCGGGCAGGTGGCGGGGCACGCAAAAGCGTGAGTGTGGGCTGCATCGTCCAGCAGACCTGATTGTGGTGAGTGGCTCGTGATGACATCTGTCAGCGTGGATCAGTCAGGTGCGTTTACACCTGTGGCGGCGCCGTTAGCGAGCGATGACGTGGTCGACGTAGCGGACATAGAGGGCTTTGCAGCGCTCGATGCCCTTGTGAGTCGTGATCGGGTTGTTTTAAGGGCGGCGAGCTGTAGCGATGGTCGCGTATTTGGCGTCGCCCGACAGCTACGGCGACGTGGATTCCGCGGTGTGCTGCTTGTCGAGGCCAATCTGTTGCCTGACCAATTGCCCATGGCAACATCCTGCGGCGTCGATGCGATTGTAATTACCGAAACGCATGCGCTGCGCTGTGCAGAGCCGCAGTGGCGATTAAAAGCTCAGGGTGAGCGGTTCGGCTACCAGCGCGCGACCGGCAGAAACCTCTCTAGCGAAGTAGGGTAGTCATGCGGCGGGTCGCCGCAGTGGGTCCGCTTACTCGTTGGCGCGTTGCGTGATTTAGCGCAGCCCGGCGTTAATGCTGTCGAGGAAGCGGGAACCAGGGCACAGCTCGCGCTGGCTGAGCGTATTTAGTGGCTTGCCTGCCGTCTGTAGTACGTCGTGAAGTTCCTCGCTGTCGCGATTAATGTAGAGCAGGCCCGTCAAAATGCGCTCTTCTTTTGCGTGGTGCGCGATCGCATCTAGCGCGGACTGCGCGTCTTCGATGTCGTATTCCTCATTGACCTTTTGCAGTCGCAGCACGGAACCATCGTGCATGCAGACCTCGTGGACAACGCCTGCGTCGTAACTGGTAGTGATGGCTTCGCGGCGGGGCACGAAATCCACAGGCATGGACTCGTTGTGTTCTCTGAAGCTCGCATAGCTCTTGGTCGAGCCCTGATGATTGTTGAAGGTTACGCAGGGCGAGATCACGTCCAGGAGTGCGAAGCCTCGGTGACTGATAGCGGCTTTGATCAGCGGCACCAATTGCGCCTTGTCGCCCGAGAAGCTGCGGCCAACGAAGGTGGCGCCGACTTCAATGCCCACCCGCACCAGATCAATGGGGGTGTAGGGGTTGATGTCACCTTTTTTGCTCACCGAGTCGGTATCCATGGTGGCCGAGTCCTGGCCTTTAGTAAGTCCGTAACAGCCGTTGTTCTCAACGATGTAGGTCATGTTGAGATTGCGTCGCATTACGTGGGCAAACTGACCCATGCCAATCGATGCGGTGTCGCCGTCACCTGAAACGCCGATGTATATCAAATCACGATTGGCGAGGTTGGCGCCGGTTGCCACCGAGGGCATCCGGCCGTGCACACTGTTAAAGCTGTGTGAGCCGCTCAAAAAGTAGGCGGGTGTCTTGGAAGAACAGCCGATGCCTGAGAGCTTGGCCACGCGATGAGGTTCAATAGAAAGTTCGTAGCAAGCGTCGATGATCGCGGCGCTAATGGAGTCGTGGCCGCACCCAGCACACAGGGTAGAGAGACCCCCCTCGTAATCGCGCCGGGTACATCCAACGTCATTGGTTTTGGCGTCAGGGTGTCGAAAAGCGGGCTTGGCATAAGTCATGAGGCGAGCTCCTTTTCCTTTGGTACCAGCGGCGTCACGTTGTTAATGCCCATCGCACCCCGAATAACGCTCGCAATCTTGCGTGCTGTCACGGGTAGGCCGTCGTACTCCACCACAGAAATTAGTTTGGCGTTGGCTTCGACATTGGTCTCATTCAGCAGTAAGCGCCGCATCTGGCCGTCGCGGTTTTGCTCGATCACAAAGATGCGGTCGTGGGCTTCGATGAAGTCCTCCACTTCCTGCGTGAAGGGGAAGGAGCGCAGCCGCAGGGTATCGAGATGGATGCCTTCTTTCTCCAGTGTTTCGAGCGCCTCGTACGCTGGAGAGGCCGTGGTGCCAAAAAAGAGCAGCGCGTCTTTAGTGGGCTCCGCCGCGGGCTTGATTTTGGCTTCTGGCACCAGCGACTTCGCCGTCTCGAATTTTTTCAGTAATCGATCCATGTTGCGTACATAGACGTCACCGTCTTCGGTGTAGGCTGCGTACTCGTCGCGGGAGCTGCCGCGGGTAAAGTATGCGCCCTTTGTCGGGTGTGCGCCTGGGTAGGTGCGGTAAGGAATGCCGTCGCCGTCTACGTCGAGGTAACGCCCGAACCGCTCCGTCATGGCTTCAAGATCCTCGCCAGAAAAGACCTTGCCGCGGTCGTACCGGTAGTTGTCATCGAACTCTAGTGGCGGTGACATCCACTCGTTCATGCCGAGATCCAGATCGCTCATGATGATTACCGGCGTCTGCAGTCTCTCGGCCAGATCAAATGCTTCAACGGTCATGCTGAAGCACTCTGCTGGTGTGGCCGGGAAGAACAGCAGGTGTTTGGTATCGCCATGGGACGCATAGGCGGCCGCGAGGATGTCTGACTGTTGCGTGCGTGTCGGCATGCCTGTAGAGGGGCCCGCACGTTGCACGTCGACGAGCACGGCGGGAACCTCTGCGAAATAGGCGAGGCCCAGGAATTCGCTCATCAGTGACACGCCCGGGCCACTGGTTGCAGTGAACGCACGTGCGCCGTTCCAGTTCGCGCCGATCACCATGCCCATGGCCGACAGTTCGTCTTCTGCCTGAACAATCGCGTAGTTCTTTTTTCCCGTACCGGGGTCAATGCGGAGCCGCCGGCAGTACTTCTCGAAGGCGTCGACGACCGATGTCGAGGGTGTGATAGGGTACCAGGCAGCTACCGTGGCACCTGCGTAGACAGCCCCCAATGCGGCGGCAGTGTTGCCGTCCATCAGGATCTGATCAAATTCCTGAATGTGCTTGGGCGTTTGTTCGCCCGCTTTAAGGTGGATACCCAGTGGGCACTGAAAATGGGTGGTCGCATATTGATGGCCCATCTCCAGAGCATGAATATTGGGCGTAATCAGCTTCTCTTTGCCTTTGAATTGCTCGCCGACGAGATCCTTCAGGATCGAGAAGTCGATGTTCAGCAGTGCGGCCAGTGCGCCCACGTAAATCACGTTCTTGAACAGCTGACGCTGGCGTGAATCCGTGTACTCACGCAGGCACATTTCAGTCAGCGGAATGCCCAGATAGTTGATGTCGCGCCGCACGTGACGTAAATCGAGTGGCTTGGTCGAGTCATAGAGCATATAGCCGCCCGGTTCGACCTCGCCCACGTCTTTGGCGAAGCTCTGCGGGTTTACGCTCACCATCATGTCGATGCCACCGCGACGCCCTAGGTAGCCGTCACGACTAATGCGCACCTCGTACCATGTCGGTAAGCCCTGAATATTGGACGGGAAGATATTGCGCGGGCTCACGGGGATGCCCATACGGAAGATGGCTTTGGCGAACATGCCGTTAGCACTGGCAGAGCCCGTGCCGTTCACGTTGGCAAATTTGATGACGAAGTCGTTGATCGATTGCTTGGGTTGCATGCTCAGCCCGCCTTAGTCACCGAATAGAGGAATCGCTGCATATCCCACGCTCCAGTAGGGCAGCGCTCTGCGCACAAGCCACAGTGCAGGCAGACGTTTTCATCTTTGACCATCACCCGCGCCGTTTGCGCCAGTTCCCCTGATACATAGAGATCCTGTGCCTCGTTGCCCGCGGGTGCGCGCATGGTTTGCCGGAGTGCAGGCTCAGGGGCGTTATCAATGAAGTTGATGCAATCGGTGGGGCAGATATCAGTGCAGCCGTCGCACTCGATACATTT
Organism: Halieaceae bacterium; assembly: GCA_002721785.1. Classification (GTDB taxonomy): domain Bacteria; phylum Pseudomonadota; class Gammaproteobacteria; order Pseudomonadales; family Halieaceae; genus Luminiphilus. Next base: position 480,944 of record PBLO01000004.1, on the reverse strand, counting down.
GGCGCCGTCGAAGACGGTTTGCACGTCGCAGTTCAGGCATCGCTCTGCTTCGCGGTAAGCTGTGTCCAGGTCAAAGCCCAGTTCCACTTCTACCTTGCGGTCCTTCAGCGCCAAATTCTTGTCAACGTGGGGCACCTTTTGTCGCAGATCAATGGTGACGAGATTGTCGTAGCTCCACTCGTGAACACCCATCTTCTGACTAATGAGGTTGACGCCGGGTGACGGCCGCTGCTGTACCGATTTGCCTGAGAGGAACAGGTCGATCGATACGGCCGCCTGATGCCCGTGCGCGACAGCGGTAATGATGTTTTCTGGGCCAAAGGCTGCGTCGCCGCCGAAGAACACCTTAGGGTTGCTCGACTGGAACGTCTGTTGGTCGACACTCGGCATATCCCATTTGCCAAATTCGATGCCGAGGTCGCGCTCGATCCAGGGGAACGCGTTGTCCTGACCAATCGCAATCAGTACCTCGTCGGCCTCGAAGAACACTTCCTCGCCGGTGGGTACCAGGCTGCGTTTGCCTGAGTCGTCGTAAACGACCTCTACCTGATCAAATGTCATGCCCAGCAATTTGCCTTCCTCGTGAACGAAGGCCTTCGGCACGTGATTGTTAATAATCGGAATGTCCTCGGCCTGGGCGTCTTCGATTTCCCAGGGGGAGGCCTTCATCTTGGCGAACTCGGAGCGCACCACGACCTTGACGTCTTCACCGCCAAGACGTCTTGCCGTTCGGCAGCAGTCCATCGCGGTGTTGCCGCCGCCGAGTACGAGGACGCGCTTGCCAATTTCATGAATATGTTCGAAGGCCACTGATCCCAGCCACTCAATGCCCACGTGAATGTGTTTGTCACACTCCGCGCGGCCGGGTAAATCAAGGTCACTTCCTCTGGGTGCGCCGGTGCCGACGAAGACCGCGTCATAGCCTTTGTCCAACACGCCCTTGAGGCTGTCGACGTAGGTGTTGAATTGGGTGTGGATGCCCATGTCGAGGATGTAGTCGACTTCCTCATCCAGCACGGTAGGGGGCAATCGGAAGGAGGGGATCTGGCTGCGCATAAAGCCGCCCCCTGCGGGTTGATCATCGTAGAGATCCATCTGGTATCCCAGCGGCGCGAGATCTCTCGCTACCGTGAGTGAGGCAGGACCGCCCCCGATGAGTGCGATTTTTTTGCCGTTCTTTCGCTTCGGTATCTTGGGCAGGCGATCGAGGATCGACGTTTTGTTATCGGCTGCGACGCGCTTAAGTCGACAGATCGCCACCGGTTCTTCTTCGACTCTACCCCTTCGACACGCTGGCTCACACGGTCTATCACAGGTGCGGCCAAGAATGCCGGGGAATACGTTCGACTCCCAATTGACCATATAAGCGTCGTCATAACGCTCCTGGGCAATCAGTCGAATATATTCAGGGACGGGTGTATGCGCCGGACAGGCGTACTGGCAATCGACGACCTTGTGGAAATATTCCGGGTCTCGGATATCAGTTGGTTTCACTTCGTTCACTTCGCACGATCACTGATCGCGCCCCCCAAGTGATGAAAGTCTTATTTGTTTTTAATCTGCACTTAGTGTGCCATCGATTGGCTGCAATCGGTAGTTCTTTGGCGTAAATATGCCCACGTTGTCTGACCTTAATGCTTGGGAAGACGCGAGCGCGATAGCCACAGGAATGGTTCGTGTGAATGCGTAGCGTGAGGGCTCCAGTCGCGGGCCGTGCAGCAGAGAACTCGCGCGACCTTCTGTTTCTTGCAGATCGGTCGCGCGCGATGCTGAGTTATTCGGGGCGATACCAGATAGGGGAAGAATAGGCGCGGTCTTGAACCGTGCGAGGCGCCTCGGCGAAATCGGCGCCGAACGCCTTGCGGTCGTATTCGCTCCAGCGTGGCCGCGGTATCTCGATTGCACGTGCGTAGTAGAAGGCCGCCTGATCGGCATCAAAGTCTGGGTCAGTCCAGTGAGCGCTCAGCTGCACCGCGCCGATCGTATTACTGAACGATACGTTCTCTAGGTCCACTGTGCTGCCGACGGGCTCGGGCTGTCCTGTCTCGGGATCGACACCGCGATCGTCAGACAGCGCAACGTAGTAGATCTGCTCATGGGTTGCGCCGTCACTGTCGATCCAGCCTTTGATGATCTGTACTTGGTCGAGGTTCGCCGCGTCGGGGTCTTTCATAGCTTGGACCATGAAGGTGGGCGCGCCAGAACCCTGAGATAGTTCACCGCCCATCGGAACGCCATCACGGTATCCGATGGTCTCGAAGTAGGGGCTGTTAATGCTCTCTGGCGCATAGTTCCAGCCACCGAAGAACCGAAGCACGATCCGCGAGCCAGTGGTGGCGTAGACCTCGCGCCGCTTCATGCTGGCGAATAGATCCTCGCGGGTATTCTGCGGTGCCCAGACTGCGGCAAGCCCTGATGCGCCGAGTTCCCAGTCCGCGTTGAGGCCGGCCATGCGAGAGTCGCCTGTGCGCACGCCGGGTTCAGAGTTGGCGAACTTGCCAAAGAAGTTATCTTCTTCAGCGGTGGCGAGCGATGTGTGGTCGTCGGTACTGCCGATCATGCCAAAGGCATAGGGGTTGGCGCCCGCGCTTCTCTCGAGCGCCAGTCCCCGTTGGAGTGCTGATCGGGCATATGAGCCCGGGTACATGTCCGGGGTAGTTTTCATCGTGTTTGAAATATTGAACTCATCCCAGCGCTCGAAGTCCGCGAAGGGGTCCTCAGGAGAGAGTGAGGGGTGTGTTTCGCTATCTCCTTTGATCTGAGTGACCTCTGCGATGGGCTCCCAACGCATGCGCGCCTCGGCATAGTCGTTGTCGATGGCGTCACCATCATAGTCCACGGTGTCCCACATCAACCCGTTGCTGAGGTTGCCATTGTGTGGAATGGACAGCGCTTCGCCCCCGGTAATTTGTTCATAGTCGGTGAGCGCGGCCCAGAGATCCTCTGGATTGCTGGAGGATTGAGCAGAGTAGGGTAGCCAGCCGGTGGCCACTTCAGCGCTATCTTTGAGAATCACGCAGCGGTGCAGGTTGTTGCCGTCACGCATCGCCGTCCATTCATAGCCCGTGAAGGTTGTGAAGATGCCTGGCGAGTTGAATTCATCGGCGGTGCGCGCCACGTCGGTCCAGATGGCGCTCTTCAACTCGGTTGGATACGCATCGCGCTCAGCGTCTGGGTTGTTAATGCTGTTGACGAAGGCGGCGATCGGATTGCGTGCCACGAGCCTCGTCGGGTCGGCTTCGTTGGGGTCGGGCTTGGTGTCGTAACGCGACAACCAGGCCTTGCCGAGATCCGAGTTCATCAGTCGTGGGTCTTCGATCGTGAACATTCGATAGATCCCCATGAACTCCGCGTGGTCTGTCACTGACAGAAAATCGAGAGGGCGCTTCAGTTGAGCGGGTAATCCGTTTGATGCAACGACTTTTTCACCTCGCGCGAACCGGTAGGCATCGGCGCTGGTGAGCAAAAGGTTGCCCATGGAGTGCGCATCGGCAGAGGTGTTGGAGTGTAGATGTAGATCGCCAAAGAAGACGCGCTTGGGGTAATCGGTGTCGACGCCCGTTGAGTAGGGCGTGTCATTGGCCTGTGCGGCGCCTTGGGTAAATAGGAGGGCGGCGACGGCCGCGGTCAATGCGTGACGGCGATACATACGGTTTCTCTTGTTATCGTTAGAGTGTGCCAATCATAACCATTGCGTGATCGAAGTCACCCCTTGAAAAGTATGCTGAGGTTTTCCGATTTCGCGGCCGCATGTGTATAATCCGCGGCCTCGACGGGGCTCCCGCCAATACCCGTCTTAAGACGTTGCCTCCTGGCTCGGTGGCAGAGTGGTTATGCAGCGGATTGCAAATCCGTCTACGCCGGTTCGATTCCGACCCGAGCCTCCAATACTGTCGTAATTTGTAACAGGCTGTTTGCCTCGAGAGTGGCTTTGCTTAACGTCGCTTAAAAAAACTTAAGAAGGCCGCCCAGCATTGGAAGCAGTGCCACTAGCACTATTGGCATTCCTACCCATAGCAATAAACCATATGCCAAGGACATATCGGCCCCGCTCGTCTCCGCCATCGATGTTTCACCCAACAATAATGAGCTCACGCCATATGCAGCACCGATGACGATAGGGCCCGCGACGAATGCATAGATAAAGTTTCTTTTATCAGCCATAAAATCACCTCGTTAAAGCGCACTGCTCCCATATACCGAAGCTAAAGTGATTGGGATCTGGGTGGTAAGATTGTAGGGATGTCTTAACTATCCGGGTTATCGGGTATATCGAGCATGTCCGTTTCAGGGTGCTCTCCAGCATTGGCCTCTGTGGTGTCGAGGGCAATCAAAATCCTGAGCCGTAGCGAGTACCAGTACCGCAGTACCTCGTCGATAATGACTTGCATCCTAAAACCCTCTTTAACTTGCTTCTTCAGAGCGCGAATTAAAAACCTGACGGCAACTCTTCGAAGCTCGGGAGCCCGTCTGGTATGTGGTGAAAAGACTTCGCATCCTTGGTGAATATGGCCATGTCCGGCTGGTAGAAATCGGCGTCATCCATGGTGCCAACTTTCATGACGAACACACCGGGCGCGCCTGCCGTCGTTGTACCTACCGCTGTGCCGCAGTTCGGGCAGAAGTGCCGTGTCACAGCATTGTCGATGTCGGCACGCTGAAAAGAGCTCAGGTCGCCGCCGATAAAGTGCAGATCAGCCTCTGGGATCATGACAAATACGTTGGGATTGCCACCGGTGATGTATTGGCACTCCCGGCAGTGACATTGCATCGCGGGTCCGGGCTCGCCCTCAAAGCTGTAGCGCACCTCTCCGCAGTAGCATCCACCTTCAATTTTCATTTAAACCGCTCCTTTGTGCATTGTGTGCTGCGCTATTCCGTTTACCCGATGTGAGGCTGATGGACCGCCCACCACCTCGCAGGTGCTGCGCAGCACGCTTCACCGCCGATCCTACGGCAATAAGTCCAACCGAAGAATCGTTTGGGTTGCCAGATACAGCGCGATACCCGTCCACAGGACGAAGGCAATGACACCAACGATGCCATCCTTCAGCCAATCTGGCCATTGAACCTTGATCTTGGTCAGAAGCAGCCAGGGTCCCGCAACGAAGGCCAGTACGATAATCAGATCAACAATGAGATACAGAAAAGGCAGCATCAGGGGTCGCAGATCTCATCGCGGACCTTATGTGTCCATATCCAGGGCGCGAGGCCATGCACCAAAAGCACAAAGCTCAATCGCCACGCGTGATTGAGGTGAGAGATGTAGGACATGTGTACTTCTTCAAGGTGTCTCATTAGCTTTTTTTCCTTTTTATGTCAGCTGTCTTGAAGAGTCTATCAAGCCTCTTGCAGGGGCGGGTATCGCATTATGCGACGTCACTCACCCGCGCTATTCGCTCCGCTACTTTCGAAGTCGAAGCTCACGCTTAATCTTGGGGTTGGCAGCCGGCGCAGGTATATATCCTGCGGGAATTGGCGACCGAACGTTCGATTTTCGTGCTGCAAATATGACAGGGTTGGCGCGCGCGACTGAATACGAAAAACCGTGCCTTGCCATAGCTCAGCCCTTTTTTCTTCAGTGCTTTGTACCGACGCTCTGGAATGGTGACGCCCTGCAGCAGGTAGCTCCGCTGGCTGATCTCCAATGTTGCTCTGGCGAGTTTGCCAATTTGACCTTTGGAGAGCTCACGCGCTCTTCGACTGGGATGAATGCCAGCCACGAACAAAATCTCACTGCGGAGGTAGTTGCCCAATCCCGCCAGAAAAGCCTGGTCAAGATACACAGAGTTCAATGCCCGGCCAGAAAACACTTTACTCTGCAGTCGATCAGCGACCTCCCGCCATGTGAGATCGGGGCTCAGAATGTCTGGGCCTATGCGTTGGAGGAAGGGATGCTGATCAATAAGTTCCGTGTCCCAAACACTGATATCCGATGCACTGTAGAGGAGGGCACTGTGGCGGTCGGTATGTAATGCGAGCCGCAGCTGACGATTGGTGTTGGGGAGTTTGTCCCGCTTCACTATCCGCCACACACCGTAAAGCTGATTATGTGAGTAGATCGTGGTGCCCGAATCAAAGTGGGTTAACAGAGCCTTGCCGCGGGTCTCCAGCGAAAGCACTTTGCTGCCGGTCAGAGGCTTCGCGTATTTTTTAAGCGGCGTGAGTCCAAACTCAACTTTTTCCATTGTCTTGTTTTTTAGTACCGCCTCGATTTTATCGGCGGCACGCCGAATTTCTGGGCCCTCGGGCATGTTGACGTCCATCTAGTCGCAGTAAGGACATCATTATTTCATCGCTTCGGCGGTGTTGGTGGGCTTGTCCGCGAAGCGTCCGGGACCATTCGCTTCAAGATGGGTTTCTTGCCGTAAGCGATTCATTTTTGTAGCAGGATGCTCCGTTTCTGCAACGCTCGGCGTCATTCACATTCCGCTGTGTGTTGCCTATGCTGATACTGGGTAATCAAAAAAAGGAATAAGAAATGAAATATCTTGTATTGATCGTGTCGTTTTTCGCTTCCCCCGCCGCGTTCGCGGATGACCATGGTAGTGCGCCGACTGTCGGTGATGGTGCCTTTGTCGCGCTGATGGTCCAGGCCAAAGATCCCGATGCCTACATCGCCATGATGAAAGGCAACAGCGCGCCTTTTGAGGCCTTGGGCTCCTCAGTCGCGGGTGTGTGTGTGACCAAAACCGGTGCAGACTATCCAGGGCAGATGTTCGTCTGGAATGCTTTTGATTCGGTAGAGCAGGCGATGGCCTCCACCGACGCCTACGATCCAATGAAAGCGCCCGCCGAAATGGCGGCGATGCGTGAGGTGAAATACAACGTCGTATTTAAGCCGTTGAAGCCTTTCGATCTTGAGCCCGGCTCCGAGCGTTTGTGGCGCTTGAATATCGCGCCGCAGAATCTGATGCCCTTTGTTGCAAAGATGACTGAGCTTGAGACCGCATTGCGGGCGGCAGGTCACAACATGAACGTCGGGGTCTTTCAGCCACTAGGTGGTGGTGCGCACGAGACCATCCACCTGCGAGCAGTCAGCCCTTCCTACGGCGAGTCCGGTAAGGTGATTGACGACGCGTTCTCAGGCGCCGCCTGGTTCAGCATTTGGGCTGAGGCGATGACCCTGGTCGACGAGATCGTGACCGATAACTTCGAGCACTGCCAGGTGATCTACAGCGCCAGCTGATCGTGTTGGGTGGAGGGGCAATGACTGCCCCTCCGTTTCTCCTTAATGGTCGTGCGCGGTCTGTTTGCTCAGATCGGTATAGACCCGATTCACAAAGCCGAGCGAGGCCGACTCCGGGCCGTGCACGGCGTCAAAGTCCCCCGTGGGTTGCGCAGCGCTAATCTCTTCAAGCGTTTTCCCGGCATCAATCATTCCCTGAATGCGATCCCGCACGGTTCGAATCATGACCACATACTGCTCGAGCGTCTGATAGTCGGTTACCGGGCCATGACCTGGGATCACGATAGTGTGCTCGTTGATCGCCGCCAGCGTTGCCTCACAAAACTGAATCATCCCGTCGACGCTGCCACCACTGCTGACATCGATAAATGGATAGCCTGAGTTATTGAAGACATCACCGAGATGTACTGCGTTTTGCTCGTGAAAAAATACTGCAGCATCGCCATCGGTGTGGGCAGAGGAGAAATGAAGCACTTCGATTTCGCCGCCATTAAAGTGAAGTGACATTTCGCTTTTGAAAGTAATTTCGGGCAGCGCATCCTGAGGGTAAGGTGCCTGCTCATATTGCGCGATGACCATATCAATCATGCCGCCGTCAGCCATGTCAGTGCGAGCGTTGTGGTGCGAAATGATGGTGACGCCGTCTGGCCCCAGCGCGACATTGCCGTCAGCATGGTCGAAGTGCCAGTGTGTGTTGACGACGTAATCAATGCCGCCTGCTCCTAATTCAGCAATCGCCGCTTTGACTTTTCCCGCCAGCTCAGGGAGTTGGTCGTCGACGATGAGCACGCCGTCGTCTCCGACTGAGACGGCAATGTTGCCGCCCAACCCGAACAGCACGTAAAGGCCCTCGGCAACCTTCTCAGTGCGGATCTCGGCGGTTTCGACGTCCCAGCCAAACCCCGCGAGCAATGCGTCTCGAGACAGTGGCGCCGGTTCAGGTTGCGATTCCGGTGCAATGTGCTGGTGGGCCACAGCGGTGGGTGTGATGTAGTAGGCGATAAGTCCTAGAAGGGCGCCTGCGCCGATACTTTTAGTCATAAACATGTTGCTGTTCTCCTAGGCGGTGAGTAGGTTCAAGCGCGACTAAGGTGTCATCTTAGTTAGCGCTTCGCGGATTAGTGGCGCCACGTCGGGTTTGTATTCAGCGATTTCCTCAGTAGATAACCCCTGCAGTTCGTAGGGCAGCACCAGCCAGTCCTCGGTGGTGTGAAGAAAATAGTCGGGTTTGCGGCCGCTGAGGTTCTTGTCTGGCTTGAAGTACGGTACTGCCACGCGGACTTCCTCAGGCATGTTGCGTTTGCACTTTCGGGTTAACCGGTCGATCACTGCCTCAACGTTGTATCCCGAGCTGAATACGTCGTCGACAATTAATAACTTGTCTTCCCGGTTCAGGTTCTCAAACAGATACTGGAGCCCATGGACGCGAATATTCTCGGGGTGTTCGATCATCTCGCCGTAACTGGGTTGACCCCGATAAGAGGTGCGAATGGCAATGTGATCCGTCTTGACGCCCAAATACTGGAGGCATTCCTGAACGTAGATCCCGACCGTTGAGCCGCCCCGCCAGATACCCACGATGAAGTCGGGTCGAAAGCCGCTATCGAAGATGCTCACCGCAAGCCGAAACGCGTCCTCGAGTAGCGCCTGCTCTTCAATAAATTGTTTTTTCACGTTACCGTCTGCCGTGGGGTCTGAGAAATCCTCTGTCTGAGACTATACCCTCTCCATAGAGAGAACTTCGAGCGAATGAGCGATAAACAGTATCTTTCAGCTGACCAGTTACTGACGGACTCTTTCCGTGTGGCAGAGCGCATTGTGGCGAGTGGCTATAAGCCCACCATAATCATTGCGATCTGGAGAGGTGGCGTGCCGATTGGCATTGCCGTGCAGGAGTTTCTGGCTTTCTGTGGCATCGAAACAGACCACATTGCCATCAGAACCTCGTCCTATGCTGCGGAAATTGATCAGCGTCTGGGCGGGATCCGGGTTCATGGTTTGAATTATCTCATCAAGAACGTGACCGCTGAGGATCGTTTGCTCATTGTTGATGACGTGTTCGATACGGGACGGACCGTCGATGCCGTGATCAAGCGCCTTGAGGCGTTGGCCAGATTGAATACCCCCGGTGAGATTCGCGTTGCCGTGCCGTACTACAAACCGGAGCGGAGAGAGGTCGAGCGCGTACCAGAGTATTTTCTAGAGGAAACCGATGCATGGTTGATGTACCCGCATTCGCTCGAAGGCTTAACCGTGGCCGAGATACAAGCGCATCGACCCGAGCTCTATGAGATCATTAAAGACCGCATTCCTGCGGACGCGCCGTGTCAGTAAATCCGAAATCTCCGCTGCGCGTCTGGCCTTTATCGAGCCCCGAAACTGGGCATTTACGCTAGGGCGAAGCGCGCGGTGAAGATCACCGCCATGACCCACGCGGCGGCGGTAACGTCTGCCGATTTGCCCGCAATCACCTTCAGTAGCACATAGCTCAGAAATCCTGCCGCGATGCCGTTGGCGATCGAGAAAGACAGCGGCACCATAATGATGGTCAGCAGCGCGGGTAGTAGCTCGGTGGGGTCCGTCCAGGATAGGTGTTGCATACCGGACATCATCAGTAACGCCACGTACAGGAGCGCCCCTGCGGTCGCGAACGGGGGAATCATGCCGGCCAGCGGCGCGAAGAAAATCATGGCAATGAACAATGCGCCAACTGCACAGGCGGTTAAGCCCGTTTTGCCACCCGCAGCGACCCCTGCGGCGCTCTCAACATAGGATGTGACGGGTGCGCAGCCTACGAGCGCGCCTGCAACGCTACTGGTGCTGTCGGCGTGGAGCGCGCGGTCCAGATTCTGAATGTCACCCTTTTCGTTCGTGAGGCCCGCCTGAGTGGCAACGCCCACCAGTGTGCCCGCCGTGTCGAATAGGTTGACGAACAAAATCGAGGCGATGGCGCTGATCATTGCCACGTCTAGCGCGGCGGCAATGTCGAGTTGCCCCAGTACCGGTGCGATCGAGGGCGGTGCGGACACGATGCCATTGTATTCCACTGCACCCACGGCGAGGCCTACGACTGTGACGATGAGAATGCCCGCCAGTATGGCGCCGGGAAATTGCCGCGTCGCGAGTCCGGTAATCACAAGGAAACCCAGCCCGGCCAGCAGTGTTTCGGTTACTTGAAAGTTGCCTAGCGAGAGCAGAGTAGCGGGGTGATCAACAATGATGCCGCCATTTTTGAGGCCGATCATGCCAACAAAGAGGCCAATGCCGGCGCCCATGGCGATGCGGAGATTCCAGGGAATGCTGACGAGCATCCACTCCCTAAGGCGAGTGACGGTGAGGACGACAAATAAAATTCCGGCAATGAAAACGGCACCGAGCGCCGTCTGCCACGGGTATCCCATGTCGCCGACGATGGTGTAGGTGAAAAACGCGTTAAGGCCCATGCCCGGTGCCAGTCCGACTGGCCAGTTGGCATATAGCCCCATCAAAAAACAGGCCAGTGCGGCTGCCAGGCAGGTCGCCACGAAGCTAGCGCCTTGATCCATGCCGGCCGAAGCCATCATTTGTGGATTCACAAAAGCGATATAGGCCATTGCCATGAAGGTTGTCAGGCCCGCGCTCAGTTCCACTCCGATGGTGGTCTTCGCTGCACCCAGCTTAAACAGCTTGTCCAAGTTGATGTCGCCTCTGATGCCTTGATCGTTATTGTTAGTCAGCGCCGGCTGTTGCCGGCGCTAATCGGACAGTGATGCCCGTCGCACTTAGATCATGGCGCCTAGAAATCGATCCCGATGCGGGCCATCAGTTGGCGCGGCGGAATAAACTGATCACCCGTGGCGCCCACGCCAAAGACGTCGGTAAAGCGCGCGTTGATGCCGTCTTCGTCCGTCAGGTTTTTGCCGATCAGCTCAAGGCGCCAGTTGGCATCGCTGGGTGAGAAGCGGAGTACCAAATCGACGGTGTCGTAGCTGTCTACTTCGTCAGTGGTGGGGTTGTTGAAAATACGGTGCCGGAAGTCACCCCGGTGGGTGTAACTCAGCGTGCCTTCAACGTCACCCCATTCACCCATCGTATGGCTGTAAGTCAGTGCGAGATTTGCGGTGAACCCCGGGGTCTTGGCAAGCTCGTTACCCTGAACATCCGCAATCTGCCCAGCCCGGGCAATCTCGACCTCCGGACTGAAGAGGCTGATGCCCTGTGCAAGCAACGCGTTGGTGGCGGCTTCGGATTCGACATTGTCCAAGGCGAGGTGACTACTGGTGATCTCGGTGTCGAGCCAAGCGAGGCGCGCATCGAAGATTAAAGAGTCACTCAGGAAAGCGCCCAGCTCGAGCTCGGCACCCATGATTTCCGATTCAGGGATATTGCCCACGCCGCCCTGGAAGACCTCGGGGTCGGTCGCCTGGTACTGCAGGTTGTCGTAAGTGTAGAAAAAGGCCGCGCCGTTGAGGCGGACCCGTCCGTCGGCGAGGTCAGTCTTGATGCCAACCTCATAGGCATCGATAGTTTCTTCTTCGAAGACGGGCAACACCACGATGGGGGAGACGACATCCTCGCGACCAAAGGTGAGATTCGAGCCGCCTGGCTTGAAGCCACGGGTATAAGACGCGTAGGCCATGGTGGCGTCGCCCAGATCGACCTCGAGCGCGAGTCTACCGGTGACTTTTTCGCTTTCAATCTCCAAAATTTCCGTGCCTTCGCGCCCGTAAAAGTTGGTGACTGCGCTGTAGACCTCATCTTCGGTGTAACGCAGTCCGGCAATCATGCGCACGCTATCGGTAAACGACCATGTTCCCTGTCCGTATATAGACAGCGACTCGCGTTCGGGTTTGGAGTCGGAGATGAAGCCAACGTCGCCGCCGTAGGCATAGATGTCATCGAGCGTGAAGGGGTCGAAGACCCCGTCGAAACCGAAGTCCAGTCTTTCGAGGATGCTGATATCGACCTCAGTGTCGAGGTAGAACACCCCCACGACCCAGTCGAGCCCACCAAAGGCGGGCTCGTTAGAGATCAGGTTGAACTCCTGTGTCGTGGTTTTCTGTTCGTTGGTTTCGGGGTCAAAGTAGCTTTGCAGCAGGAAGAAGGGAGGCAGGGTGCGGTAGTCGTGACGGTCATTGTCCCGCTGAATGGCTATCTCATCGTTCTGATAGCTGGTGAGTGACTTCAATGTGACGCCGCCAAAATCCCATTCGAGGGTCATGCTGTACAGCTGAGATTCCAGCTCGTAGCTCGAAAGCGAATCCTGTGCAAGGTATCGCGCTCCCGGCGTCGGGTCGTAAATGCCTTTTTGTGCCTGTCCGTTGACGTCTTCGTCAAAAATTTGGGCTGTTAATGTTGCGGAGAAGGCGTCGCTAGGTTGAAACAGCAGTTTCGCCCGGGCCGAGACACTGTCTGCATCGTCCAGATCCTGACCGTTCCCCACATTCTCGGTAAAGCCGTCGTGTTTGTGGGTCATGACGGAGACCCGTGCGGCGAGGGTATCGGTCATCGGCATATTGAAGGCTGCCCGCGCTTTGACCAGGCTGTACTCGCCCACAGTCAGGTCGGCGGTGCCGTAGAATTCGTCAAAAGTCGGCGCTTTGGTGATGACGTTGATGCCCCCACCGGTAGAGTTCTGACCGAACAGCGTTCCCTGAGGGCCCCGCAGTACCTCGATTCGCTCAAGATCGAGAAAATCGGTTTGCAGTGCGAACGGTGATGCTACGTAGACCCCGTCGAGGTGATACGAGACAGAGGGGTTCGCAATGGCGTTTTGGTTGGCCTCGTTTCCGATACCCCGGATCGTGATAACAGTTTTGAATCCCTCGTTCCTGGCAACGTTTACGCCCGGCGCGATGGCGCTGAGATCAATGAAGGAGCTGAGCTGACGGTTTTCCACATCCTCCGCGGTCAGCGCGGTGACCGCTTGCGACAGGTTCTGCAGACTTTCGGTCCGCTTTTCAGCCGTGACCAAAATCTCCTCAAACACCGGGGCTTCTTGAGCCGCGACACCGGTCGCCAAAAGCGAGATGAAAGGGCTTGCAACAAAGGGCAGGAAATGACTTTTTTTCAACGGGAGCTCCTTTAGCTTGGTGTATGCCGTGATCTAGCGGACGTGCGCAGCAGGTAGATCTTTGTGGTGGTAAGCCGTGCAATCTATGTGCCAGATGTTGGCTTCATACGGCACAACAGACAGCTAGCGATTTTTGTTTCTACTGACCCTCACAAGACAGCAACGCGGGCCGGTACAGGTTGCACCAATGCGGTGCCTCTTCGCCTTTTACTGGCGCAGACTTTCTTCAGTTTAGCTATCGCAGAAGACCTCATAGACGTTTGCGGCGTTGGCGGATAACTGGCTCAAGGCAACGCCCGCGCCAAAGGATTTTTCCTTGACGACCGGGTCTGTCGACTCATGCGCTTTTTTCACGGCTTGGCCCGAGAGGTAGATATAGGTCCCGGCAGCTTCCTGCAATTTGTCGCAGCTGTCCTGAGGCCACACGGTTTCCGTGGCTTCCGCCTCACCCATCTCGTCAGCCATCAGGGCGCAATCGCCCACACACTGCGCTGTTGACGGCATGCTGAGGCTTATCGCGAGCATCGCGGCCGCCGCGGCTAGGGAGGGTAAAAGGTGTGTTTTGGGTGTCATAGCGCCGTCCGATACCGTTAGTAAAAAGACACGCGTATCGTACCAGCGGGGCATCTGTGCGGGAAGGCGCAAGCTGTCTTGCTGAGGCGTGAATCCGCGAATTTTATGGCAGTTGCGCGCAGGGCCGCCCAAGCCAAAAGCGTTCGATTCAGTCAGTCACGCCGCTCCGAGAGCCCAGGTAGGCAGCGATGGCGTGCATCACCAAAGGCGTCTCATTGTCGACTCGGGTGCCTTCGGCAAAGGGATCTGATGTTTGTTTCACAATGACGACATTATGGTCGCTATTGACGTAGATGAATTGCCCGTGAATGCCGAGCGCCACCACTGCATTCACGCCACGATAACTCCACCACTGATCGTGATAATCCTCGGCGACAACGTGATACCAGGGGTCGTCGTAATAGCTCGTGAATGCCTCAGTATTCCGCCGATTCTTGATACGAGCCGTGATACTGGCGGATAGAACCTGCCGGCCGTTGTAACGGCCATCGTTCAGTATCATCTGACCAAAGCGGGCGGCGTCGCGGAGCGACATGGACAGTCCAGCACCTGCAAGTTCGATGCCCACAGGGTCAAGCATGTAATGGGCCGGGTGCTCGGCTCCCATGGGTTTCCATATCCGCGACTCTAAATTCTCCGCCAGTGAGAGGCTCGTGACGCTTCTGATAATCCAACCCAGCACCTCAGTGTCTGGTGTGACGTACTGAAACGCCTCGCCATGGGCATAACCGGACAATTGCTTGTCGAGCGTGGTGAGGTGGTGATACAAGCCGCGGCCGCCCGGGGCTAACGCAGCAAAGTAGCGTCCAATGTCGCTCTCAGGGTCGTCATAGGTCTCGTCGTACTGGATAGAGTTGGTCATATCCATGACGTGCTGGACGGTGGCATCGCCATAAGCGGTTTCTGCCAGCGATGGAAGGTAGCGCGACACGGTCTCGCTTAAGTCAATCAAGCCCTCTTCAGCCAGCGTGAGAATTAGCGCGCTGGTGAATGATTTGGTCACTGAAAACATGATGTGCTGAGAGTGACGATTCTGGCCGTTTAGATACTGCTCGTAAGTCACTTTCCCCTCGTGCAGAACGATGAAGCCATCGGTATAGGCGTTGTCGAGCCATTCCCCCGCTGTGATTTGCCGGTCATTTGCGAGACTGACTGGAATGCTGCGGATGTCGATGGGCTCCTGCACCAATGCCGATGCGCTTGCAGACGGTTCGATACCGCGGGTGGGAAACAGCTCCCGCATGTGGAGGAAGCTCCACCGGTTGTAGGGTGGAAGAAAGGCGTTCTCCACCGTCACCAACTGGTCGTCATCGGGAGGTGAGCCCCTCATCAAGCCCAGCGCCTCGGCGGTGGCGGGTGGCTCAGCTCTCGTGACCAACGCGGCGCTGAAGAGGAGGACAATCAGGCAGGCTTGTATGAAATGTCTCATAGCGGGGCTATTCCTTAGAACTTGGGGCGTGCGGACTCGTTCCTATGACGGGTCCGGCATCTTGTGCGTTATCTTATGCGCTATCGGCTCCCAATTGCGCCACGAAATCCTGCTTAAGTGTGCGCGCGCACATCAGGAAGCACGCCGATGCGACGAGGAAAATGCTGGCGGTCGCGGCCATTGAGTATTTGAGTCCTGTCGAGTTCGCAGTCCGGCACAAGGCATCCTCGGCTTCAGTGCGCGCTACGTCTGCTGCTTTGCAAACTTCGGGCGACAGCAAGGTACCGGGGTCGAGTGCCAGGAGTTGTTGCTGCATGAACAGGTCACTCATGAAACCTACGAAATAGGGGCCGATACCATTGCCGATTAAGGAGACGAGGATCAGCAGCACGGCGATGGCGGTTGCACGTGAGCGATTGCTGACGACGCCCTGACCGATGTTGTACTGCGCGCCCAGATAGCTGTAGTGGAAGACAGCACCGATACCCCAGAGTACAAATACGGTGTCTAGGTCCTCCGAGAAGAAAGCCGCAGCATAGGCAGGGACCGCCAGTGCGATACCGATGGCAGGCACCCAGGCCATGGCGGTTGGGAAGCGCTCGGTCGCCCGTTCGGTGATGTAGCCACCGAGGAACGTTCCGACAGCGGCGAGCAAAGACAGTGGTGCCCCGAACTGTAATGCCGCGTCGCGCACACTCAGCCCGTGCTCACGCTGTAGAAACGGCGCCTGGAAGCTGATCAGGCCGTAGCCAACAAACGCCACCAGGGAGGCCGCAATGGCCATCCACCAGAACGACGGCTTGCGCTTGAGTTCAGCAAATGTCTCGCTCCAGTCGGGCGCGCGGTCAGCGCTTTGCGATGGTGGGTCGGAGTAACCTCGGGGTGGTTCCTTGATCGTCATCCAGACCAGCATGGCGACCAGCACGCCGGGTAGGCCCACCACCACAAAGGCGATTCGCCAGCCCTCGATGTTGGCCCAGTCCAGCCCGCCGAAGAGCCAGTGGAGCCCGAAGCCCGACAGCCAGTTGCCGACATCAGCGCCTTGCATTTGGGCGATGGGGCCACCGAATACGTTAGCCAGCACGCTCCCGAGGGTAACGCCCATGGAATAAACGCCGAGGGCCGTCGCGCGTTTCCGTGCAATAAAGTAATCGCCGATTAAAGAGTTGGCCGGAGGAGTGCAGCCTGCTTCACCAATCGCCACGCCGATGCGGAACATCAACAGCGTGAAAAAACCGATCGCTACGCCGCACAGCGCAGTCATGATCGACCACAACACAATACATAGGCTAATGATGTGGACGCGGTTCGATCGGTCTGCCCATAGCGCGATGGGCAGGCCCATCACGGCATAGAAAATGGCAAAGGGTGGGCCGTAGAGCAGGCCCCACTGTGCATCCGTTAATTGGAAAGATTCGATGATCGGTTGAGCGACGACCGCGATTAAAGTGCGATCGATAAAGTTCAGCGTGTAGACCAGCATTAACAGCAGCAACACGTAATGGCGATAAGACGCTGAGCCGTAGCCGGTAAGATGACCTGCCTTCGCTTCACTCACGGTGCTTTGCATGCTTCGTATCCTGGTCGGGGAGGTGGAGTGTACCAACCTGAGTCGCTGAGCGAGGTCTTTTCAGAGATCGATGGAGATGGACTTGCCGCGAGTAAATCTCACGAAGGGGGCGGACTGTTTCAATTGCTCCCGGCGCGGCAACTTGATGCGTTGCTCGACGAGATCGATGGCCCAGCGGGTGACGGCCGGGAGATCGAGCTGGCGTGCCTCAGTAAAGGTTAGCCAGTGAATGTCATTGAGTTCGCCGCTGGCATGGGCGACCTGGGTAGGGTCATTGTGAATGAGCTCTCCGTGGACCATGAAAAACCGGGTGTCGAAACGCCGTGTGCGATAGGCCGGAGTGATGGCTCTGGCAAAGAAATCCATGTTCTGTAGCGGCGGCTCGACGCCGTGCTCAAGGTACTCCCGCCAGATGGCGTGTCGGGTCTTGGCTCTTTGCGCTGTCGCACGACCGACGACCAAGCCTGTCTCTTCATACGTCTCCCGAATGGCGGCCAATGCCAGTCCCCGCAGCTTTTGGTCAGTGATGTCTTTGCGCGTTGATTTTCTGAGTCGTTCCAGCACATGGGGGTGCAGTTCCCCCGGCGTTTTGAGGCGCTGATCAATGAGATCCAGTCGCCCACCCGGGAACACAAATTTGTTGGGCATGAAGCGGTGTGTCGACGCACGCTTGCCCATCAAAATGGTGGGTTGCTGCCCTTCGCGAACTACCACAAGCGTCGCGGCCTCCTTCGGCTTGACGAGTCCGGCATCCGGCTCTCGGTATTCACCGGGACCCGTCGGAGTGGTTCCGTATTGGTTAGACATGCGGTGGCGTCAGGCGATCGGTAAAGCCCGTCATGCTACTGGCTTTGTGGGTTGAGGTCGCCTAGTCATAGGCGCAAGTCACTCCCAAGCGATTAGCACGCGGGCTGCGATATTCGTCGTTATACATTTGTTGCTCTACTGCAGAGTGGCTAGGGCTGCTGCCTCGGCATCACACGTAGCGGTGTCGGGACGCTCAAGATTCGCCTGGTTTAACTCCTGCCGCGCCGCTGCCATTGTGGCCTGAAATAGCGGGTTGTTCTGCAAACGTGCGAAGGCGGCCGCGCCAACCGCCATGCCGGCCTGAGTATCACTCAGCCAGTGCACGTTACACACCATACGGCTCTGGACGTAGGCCCTGCCGCGGGTGAGCAGCGCTTCTGCCCGCGCGGGTGCAAGCTGCGAGAGCGTTAATGCCCAGCCCCAGCCAATCGCGCTATGGCCGCTGGGGTAAGAACCGTCGGTTTCTAACATTTCTCGATCGTCTGGCGTGCAGATCTCGCCGCCGTTGATCAGGAAGGGCCTTTGGCGCTGATGCGCTCTTTTTGCGGGATAGCTTGCCAGGCCAAAGTCCGACAGCGATCGCTGCAATAGCCGGTATAGCGCGGGCGTTTGGACCTCGGTTACAGAGGCATCTAACGCGCAGCTGAATATTTGCGCCGCAGCGGGAAAATGGAGTTCCGCATCTACAGCGGCTTGTGTCCAACGGGGGCCGCCTTCGAGCCCTTTCAGTGCTTCGCTAGCGGCATCGTCGGCGGCTTGGTGAGCAGAGCCGCTGGCAGGTGGGGGTGGCAGGAATGCAGCGCTGTTGAGAGGTGGTTCTTCATGCAAATAGCCTTGCATAAGGCCGTGACGAAGCTCTTGCACGGGCGCCAGAATATCTTGGCCCGCGTTATCCGATTGGCAGGCGGTTAAGGCGAGCACTGTCAGCAAAGTGGTGATAAGTCGTTTCATAAATTCTTCCTCTCCGCCTCTTATCTGGCGTAGGTCGGTTATCACGCGAGGGTAACGCCACTTAACTTACAGCGTTTTCCTCAGCCATTCTGTGTCGATTGGAACTCGCGAGCGAGCCTGCGGATATCCTCGAACTGATGGATGAAGACACCGGAGGTGGTGTTTGCGCAGGCTTGCAACAGGCTGCGTGCAACAACGTTGGCATGAACGCTACGGTAGCGCCGCCATGCGCCCTGCATCGCGAGATCCGTCAGGGGTGCGATGGCTTTCAGCAGACTTTCCACGGGACGTTTTTCCGATCGCGGCCCTCGCAACAGGCCGGGTTGCACGATGTCTAGTCGGTCGAACCCCATTGCGCGCAGATTGCGCTCTACTTCACCTTTCACTCTGGAATAAAATACGGCTGAAGATGGATCGGCGCCGACGGCCGTGACGACGATGAACTGGCGAGTACCCGCTGCTCGGGCCGCCTGCGCGAAGGACATGACCGCGCCGTAGTCGACCGCGTAAAAAGCCTTCCGAGAGCCCGCCTTACCAATGGTGGTGCCGAGCACGCAGATCGCCGTCTCGGCAGGCGGCAGCGCAGGCAGATTGGTAAAGTCCGCGACGATTTCATGCGCCGCACGTTCCGTTGGTCGTCGTCCGACAGTGATAATGTCGTGCGCATTACCGGCATGGTCGAGTAATGCTTGGCCGATGACGCCGGTGCCGCCGGCTAACACAATGCTCATCTATGGCCTCTTGTGATCTTGATCACATCAGCGACATGAAGCCGAGGCCGAACACCACGACGACCGTCCCGATAATGATCAGGGTCATCAGGGCTGCTAACACCTTGTTCATAAGGGCAATTCCACCGGAGCGAGTGGTGAGTGTAATGCCATCTGCTCCTAGGGTGAGAGTAAAGCGCCACTCTTAGGTCGAGACTAGGTCCCGACCGTGTAGGTCCCGATAGGTTCAGTCCCGATAGGTCCCGATCCAGTGAACCACGTCGCGAAGCACAGACAGTGTGTTGTCGGCACGGCGCCCGTGCCACAATGCGCAAGAGAGTGAGAAGATCCTGAGGCAAAACATGGGGACGATGCAGGGGCGGGTTGCCAGCGCGTTTTTGGGCGCTCCGGGCACGCTGAGAAAAGACAACCAGACGTCGCTTGAATTCGCCCTCGACGGCATTGTCGGTGACCGACACCGGGGTTTAACCCGGAACGCCTGGGCACTAACCGACAAGCAGCCCGAGGGCACTGAGCGCCGCAACGAGCGGCAGTGGTCAGCAGTCGCACAGGAAGATCTTGATGTGGTCTCCGAGAAGTTGAATTTGGTCGCGCCCCTCGCGGCAGGCGATGTGGCCGTCAATTTAAGTATCGAGGGTGTTCCAGATTTTTCCCGTTTACCCCGCGGTACGACACTCACTTTTGCCGGGGGCGTGGTGCTCATGGTGGAAGAGTACAATCCGCCGTGCAGCCGCATGTCGCACTTTGTTGCCGAGCAATACCCAACGCGCAATGGTGACCCGTTGGCTGACACGGACTTTATTGAGGCGTCAAAGTTCTGCCGAGGCTTGGTAGGCGTGGTGGAAGTGCCCGGAACAGTTTCCGTGGGTGAGTCCGTGACGGTCGCGCCAGAGGTGTTACCAAAGTGGCTGCGCGGATGACGCGTCGGGTCGTGGGCGTTCGTTAATGGCTGGAGAGATTTATGGATAAGTTGCTGAAGTTTTATATCGATGGTGAGTGGGTTGCGCCGCACTCCGCTGAGGCCATGCCCGTTCTCAACCCGGCGAATGCACAGCAAGTTGCCGAGGTTGCACTGGGTAACGAGGCCGACGTGGATCGCGCTGTGGCAGCGGCTAAGTCCGCTTTTGACTCATTCAGCCTGACCACAAAGTCTGAGCGGCTCGATCTGTTGCGGCGGATTCGCGAAGTCAGCGAGCGGCGTTTCGAAGAACTGGCGCAGGCCATGCGTCTCGAAATGGGCGCGCCGATCACCATGGCCCGGGAGGCCCAGGCCGACGCGGCGATCGGTCATCTCGATGGCTTCATCAGCGCGCTGCAAAAGCTTGAAGAACGCGAGGATTTTGATAACGGCGAGGTGTTGCTCCGAGAGCCAATCGGCGTCTGCGGTTTAATTACGCCTTGGAACTGGCCAATCAATCAGGTTGTTCTCAAAGTGCTTCCCGTCATTGCAACGGGGTGCACCTGTGTTCTGAAGCCGAGTGAGCACACCCCCGTTTCGGCGATGCTGTATGCCGAAATCCTTGAAGAGGCTGGGGTGCCCGCCGGCGTCTTCAATCTGGTCAACGGCGTAGGCCCCGTCGTGGGTTCGGCGCTGTCGAAGCATCCTGATGTACAAATGATGTCATTTACAGGCTCAACGCGCGCAGGCACGGCGGTAACGCGCGACGCATCCGATACCATCAAGCGCGTCACCCTTGAGCTCGGGGGCAAGTCGCCCAATTTGGTGTTTGCTGACTGCGACCTCGAGGAGCGGGTCACCCAGTCAGTCGCTGAATGTATGTTCAACACGGGGCAAAGCTGTGACGCACCAACGCGCCTGCTTGTCGAGAAAAGTTGTTACGACGAGGCGGTCGAAATCGCGCGCCGGGCTGCGTTGGCGACAGGCGTGGATGACCCCGAGAAAGAGGGCGACCACATTGGGCCGCTTTTCGATCAAATACAGTTCGATCGAGTGCAAACCATGATTCAGGTGGGTATCGAGGAGGGCGCCAACTTGATTGCTGGAGGGCTTGGTCGTCCTGAAGGCTTCGATAGCGGCTGGTACGTTCGCCCTACGATTTTTGCCGACGCCAACAACACGATGCGCATTGCTCGGGAAGAAATTTTCGGACCGGTGCTCACGATCATTCCCTTCGAGACCGAAGCTGAGGCGATCGAGATCGCTAACGACACCCCATACGGGCTCGCCGCGTATGTGCAGACGGGCGACGCCGATCGGGCGGCGCGTTTATCCCGCGCGCTCCGTGCGGGGGCAGTACATTTTAATGGCGGTGCCTACGAATACGGCTCGCCCTTCGGCGGCTACAAGGCGTCGGGCAATGGTCGAGAGGGTGGAGAGATGGGTCTCGAGGATTTCCTCGAGACCAAGATGGTGCATGGCCTGCCCTAGACTCAGTAGGGACTTAATCGGCGGTTTGCCAGTCGTTGTTAGCAATGTGTCCCGTCACAGTGCCTGTTGGCGTATAGATGGTGATCGCGGTACCCGCGGCGGTCGTATCGGCAGGCACGTAGCCGAGGCCCACATTGAATCCCAGTCGCGGTGAGAAGGTGATGCTGGTCACGCATCCGCAGCCTTGCGTGTCCGCTACCGTCAGAGGGTAGGTTTCCCTGGGGTTGGCGATGGCATCTCCTTCCACGACCATCCGGACCATGCGGCGATCAGGTCCCGCAGAGGCGATGCGCTCCAGCGCTTCCCGACCTAAATAATCGGCTGCTTTACCCATTTTGAAGAAGCGATCGAGTCCCGCTTCGATCGGATTGTTGTTCAGCGTCATATCGTTGCCGTGTGACAAGAGCCCCGTCTCAATGCGGTCGATGAGGTTAGGACACCCAGATCGCAAATTGAGGCCCTCTCCCGCGTCGACTAACAGGTCCCACAAGCGTTCGCCTTCATTGGTGTCCGCCAGATACAGCTCGAAACCGCCCTGGCCGCTCCAGCCTGTGCGCGCGACAACCAGCGGTATCCCGTCGATGTGTGTTTCGATAAAGCGGAAAAAACGAATATCGCTCAATGGTTCGGCGATAAGGCGACTCAAAAGCGTCTCAGATTGAGGACCCTGAAGTGATACGGGGAATACATTGGGGTCCGCCACTTCCACATCAAAGCCCGCGCCGATTGCCAAGCCTTTGACCCAGAGCAACACGTCGGTATCTGAAATCGAAAGCCAGAAACGGTCAGGCGCCAAACAGAGAATGATCGGATCATTCACGATACCGGCTTTTTCGTCGATCAGCGGGGCATACACACATTGTCCGGGAACGATTTTAGATAGATCCCGCGGTGTCAGATATTCCACGAGTTTGTGCGCATCAGGCCCTTGCACCTGAACCTGTACCTGGCAGGCCACATCCCAGATCTGGACGTGCTCGCGCAAGTGCCAGTAATCCTCTTCAAGCGAGGCATAGGCTGTGGGTAGCACCACATGGTTGTAGACAGAGGCCGCCTTGGCGCCGACGTGAGAGCGGGACTCAAAAGGCGATTTGCGGAGGCGTCGAGAAAGGGAGAGTACAGGTGAGCTCATGGCGGTCATCTCATGCTGAGTTTGTGCATGCCGCTCGCTACGTGGCTCCGCGGCATTATTATTGTGTCCAGATTGCCAGCGAGCGATACATGCAGCTCGGTGTATTGAACGGACGCTGAGCTTTAAGGTCTGCGCATGAATCTGGAGGGTCGTGCTATGGTCTTCCGGGTGCAACTTTCAGCCGCGAATATAGGGAAAGTGGCGCGCAGATGCACTGATTTTTCAGTGCTTGATAGATTTTTTTAGCGGTGCCATCGCGTCGCCCAATGCCATCCAATCCATCTTAGAGTGTTGGTATAGATGACTGAAATAAAAGATAAAAACCTTGCAGAAAGGTGCGACTGGTCATTCCCGGTACCCATCGCTTACGGGCCCGGCAGGTTGGGGGATTTGGGCAGCCGGGTAGCGGAGATGGGGGTGTCTAACCCTTTGATCGTCACGGATCGCGGATCGGCAGGGCTGCCTTTTATCGGGGAGCTGCAGCGCACTCTCGCTGAGGCTGACATACATAGCCGGGTGTTTTCCGATGTTGCCCCCAATCCATTGGATTCAGATATTCAGGTAGCGCGACGGATGTTTCGTGAGGGTGAGCACGATGCGGTAATTGCCATTGGTGGCGGCAGTGGGATGGACGCGGGCAAGGCCACGGCGCTAACGGCTCATAACGATGTCGATATCTGGCAGTTCGATTTTGACCGTGAGGCGCCGACACTGGCTGATGACCATGAGTTTCCTCCGCTGATTTGCATCCCGACTACGGCGGGGACGGGCGCCGAGACAGAGAGCACGGCGATGATCACGCACACCGAGCGCGGGATGAAGCTATGCGTATGGCACGCCGACCTCAAACCGTCGTTAACACTGTTGGATCCTATGATTACGGTGGGATTGCCGGCAAATCTCACCGCGTGGACAGGGATCGATGCCATGGTGCACGCCATTGAGGCTTATTGTGTCCCCGATCTGCATCCGATGTGCGACGGCATCGCACTGGAGGCGCTGGCGCTCATCGGTCAATGGCTCCCCAAAGCGGTTGCTGAACCCGACAACCTCTCCGCACGGGGCGGCATGCAGATCGGCGCTTGCTTGGCGGGAGTGTCATTTTTGAAAGGACTGGGCATGGTGCATGCCATCAGTCACATGGTCGGTGCCGAGTACGACACGCACCATGGCCTGACCAACGCCATCGCTCTGCCAACGGTATTGCGTTTCAATGCGCCTGCTATTGTCGATAAGGTGCCTGCCATGTCGCGCGCCCTGGGCCTTACGACGACCGATTTTGACTCGTTTGAAAGGGCGATTCGTGAGCTGCTCGATCACTTGAATATTCCGCGGTCTCTGTCAGAGATTGGCGTGCCGGCAGACGGTGCAAGGAGCCTTGCCGAAAAAGCGTATCTGGATGCCGCGGCGGCTACTAATCCCCGGCCTGCGGATGTGGAGACGATTGAGCAACTCATTCTCGAAGCCACCGTCACTGGTCTTGAATAGGGTGTTGGGTGATGCATTTGCAGGGCACATAAGTTCATGCTGACGATATTGCTCTCATCCCAGGGGCTGCTTATTCGTGAATAGCTTTCAGGCGGGCATTGTCATCAGTCTAGGCTGCTATTTGGCTATCGGCTGGTATGCCGGGAAGCGGGTCAAACACCTCGAAGACTTTTTTGTCGCAGGGCGTAACGCGCCCACCGTGTTGATTCTGGGGACGTTGGTGGCCAGCTTTATGAGCACCAATGCTTTTATGGGCGAGGCGGGCATGTCATACCAAGGTCATGCGCCCTTGGTCATCATTATGACCTGCTTCAACTGTCTGGGTTATATCGTCGGCGCAGTGTTCTTTGGTCGGTACCTCAGGCGAAGCCGGGCACTCACGGTCCCCGATTTTTTTCGCTCCCGGTTCAAAAGCCGTCGCATACAGGTTTTCGCCGGCGTGTCGATTGTGGCCGGTTTATCTGCTTATCTACTGGCCGTGACATGGGGCATGGCGCTGATCATCACGGAAGTTACGGGTTTTAGTGAGGTCGTCGCGATACTGATGGTTTGGGCCAGCTACACGCTGTTTACGCTGTATTCAGGTTCTCGGGGCGTCATATTGACCGATACGGTCATGTTCTTGCTGTTCTCCAGCATCATCGTGGTCACGGCTTTTTTTATTGTGCAGGCGGCCGGTGGTTGGGCTAGCGTTATCGACTCCTTGGCGACCTACGCAGACAAACCCGGGATCATCGCCTGGCACGGGCGCGTGGGCCCTGATGTTTACTGGCAAACGCCGATGGAGGCATTGGTGTGGGCCAGTATCCTCGGTGTGGCGTGGGGCATTGTGGTGGCTGTCAGTCCCTGGCAAACCAGTCGCTACCTGATGGCGCGCAGTGAGCACGTGGTCATCCGATCGGCATGCGGTGCGCTGATCGCCATGTTGCTGCTTTATTTAGTGACCAATTTTGCCGCCGCCACGGTCAACCTCATCAACCCCGATATCACGCCCCCCGAGAGCACCATGATTTGGGTTTCCATGAATCTGCTGCCTACCGTGCTGGGCGCTATCTTGATTTGCGGTGTGCTTGCTGCGGGGCTGTCTTCAGCGTCGACCTTCTTGTCGCTGGTGGGCTTCAGTGTCAGCCATGACATCTTTGGCAGTGCTGCGGGGAGTGCTGCAGAGAGTGTCGAGTCCGGGGCGGGCGAGACTCAGCTGTCGCAGCTCCAGGGCGGGCGACTGCGGAACGCGCGAGTGGCGATGCTGTGTGTCGGTGTGACCGTGATCGTTTTGGCGCTCATGTTACCCCGCAATATTTATTGGTTGACGCACTTTGCGGGGCCGCTGTTCGCGTCCTCATGGGGAGTGGTCGCGTTTATGAGCATCTGGAGCCGCCGTATCACTGAATCCGGTGCATTCTGGGGGATGGCGGTAGGCTTCGCGGTTAATGTCGGTATGAATGCGCTGTCCTTAGCCGGTTTTGTGAAATGGCCGGTCATGGCCGACCCGATTCTCGTCGGCGTTATCTGCAGCTACATTGCTGTGGCGATTGTCTCTCGCCGGGGCACTGTCACAGCGATGGAATCTGACTATCAGGAAGCTTTGCATCGTATGCCTTATGCCGAGCGAGATCCTGAGACGGTCAGGCAAACCCTGCTATGGCCCAAAGTGATGGTGGTGATGGGCGCTTTAATCTCGGTCTTGATGACCTTGTTTTATGCTTTGCCTTATCAAGAGGCTGTGGCAGGTGTTTTACACACCCTCGCGGAGAACGCGCTATGAGCGGCGAGCTGATTTTGGCTCTGTCTTATGGGCTCGTGCTGGTAGGCGCGGGTTTTTGGACGTGGCGCCGCGTGCTCAGAGATTATCGAGATGATGATGACTGATTAGATTGCCCTGCCAAGAGCGGCCTCAACACCCCGTGCGACAGCGAGTAGCGCCTGATCGCTACCAGAGGGCATCATGAGTTGTAAGCCTGTCATATGCTGTGGCGACAGGCTCGGTATCGGCATGGAGATCACCGGCAGGTTGCCCAAAGAGGCGGGCAGACTGACCTCCAGCCAGCGATGATAGGTGTCGAGAGGTCGGCCGTGAATTTGCCTCGGGGTACCGTCTTCAGATTTAAAAGGGTGCACCTGGCAAGCGGGTGCGATCAGCACATCGCATTCGCTGAAGAATCTGCTTAATTCTGCCCACCATGTCCTTTGGGTTTGTTTTGCCTCACCGATATCATCACGACTCAAAAGCGTTCCCTGCGCTATTTCCCACTGCCAGTTGTCGCTCATTAACGGGCGTTTACTTGGGTCCTGATACAGCACTTTTCCGGGTGACAGAGCGGTTTGACGGAGCGCCAACCAACACGGCCAAAGCTCGGCAATCTGGTGGGAGGTGCACGCGTCAACCTTGGCTCCGGCAGTAGCAAGTACCTCGAGTGCCTGCTCGCAATAGTGAAGAATCGACGGCTCGATCGGCCAATGTCCTCCGGCATTGCCTAGCCAGCCGATCTTTAGTCCTGCCAGCGAAGTTTCGGGGAGATTGTCGGCAGACGTCTGCAGCGCGCGCCCAGCAAGAGTGCTGAACAGGGCCTGGGCGTCGGCCACGTCTCTTGCCATGGGACCAATGCTTACTAGACCAAGCTCCATTTGATCCATTTCAGGGGCAAGGGGCACGACGCCCGGAGTGGGCCGAAAACCCACGAGGCCCTGAAAAGCCGCGGGCGTCCTCAGCGAACCCATCATGTCGCTGCCGTCTGCGATGCTCAGCATGCCTCTGGCCAATGCACTCGCAGCACCGCCGCTGCTGCCGCCCGCGCTCAGTTCGGGGTCGAGGGCGTTCCGGGTCAAACCAAAGACTGTGTTGTCGGTATGTCCACCCAATCCCCATTCCGGCACGTTGGTTTTGCCGATAATAATGGCGCCAGCAGCCCGTAGATGAGCGACGTGTGGATCGTCGTAGGTGGCGATCTCGTCCTGAAAAAGCGGAGAGCCGCAGGTTGTGGCCAGTCCTTTTGCCCTGGAGAGATCCTTCACTGCTATCGGTATACCTTTCAGCCATCCAAGCTTTTCGTCAACGTGGGGGGCGGCGTCGGCTTCCCGGGCCAGCCTCAAGCATTCATCACGAGGGATAAGGTTAACCAGCGCATTCACGTGCGGATTAAAAGTCTCGATTCTCTCGAGGAAGGCATTCATGACCTCGACGCAAGAGACGTCACCTGAGGCGATGGTTCTGGAGAGCTCAATGGCAGACAGTGCGGTGAGATCGGACATGGGCCTACCATACCAACCCCTCTTCAGATGACCCAGCGCGATTGCTTCTACAACTGCCTGAAGTGAGCAAGTCGATCGACAGCGAAAATCGCAGCGGCCCGGTGTGCAATTGCAGGGGATAGCGATACAGTGGTGTGGCAGAAATGAGGAGTGACTGGTCATGAATGAACTGCTGACTTTTGATGACGAAGCTCAGGCCTATGCCGAGATTGAGGCAATGGGCTACCACGCCATGGCTTTCGATTTTCCCGCCGAGGAAAACGACTTCCATTGGCATGATTTTGATTCGGTGGTGTACGTGACGGACGGTGAGATCACCTTGTCGACCGAGGATGGTGAGTCGATCACCTGCCAGCGCGGCGCCAAGATCGTCGCGAAAGCTGGGCTGGTTCATCGTGAGCAGTCACCGGGTTACAGCGCCATTATCGGTTTCGCAGTGGCGCCTGAAGCGCTGACCCAGCCCATCAATAAGCCTCTGCCGATGAGCCTGTAGGCTCCCACCGCGGGGGCTTGCGATTCGCTACGCCGTTACGCGACGTCGTTTTGGTCGTTTAGTCTGTTATTTGGAGAATGTCATCAATGCATGGAATAGGGAGAGGCCTCGGCGCGCTTTGCGCACCAATTCGTTGGTTTTGTGGTGCGATAAAACTGCCGCGACAACTGCTTTTGGTCGCTCTAATCCTTCCCCACTTCAGCGTGGCCGATGTCGCCTGGCCAGGAGCGGAATGGGTGCGAGTGGACCCGGCATCCCTTGGGCTCGACCAGGAGGCGATCGAAAAACTCAGCGGTGAAATTGAGGCGGGTCAGTACGGAAACATCGATTCCATGACCATCATCCGCCATGGGCAGGTTGCGTTTGAGCAACACTACGAGTGGGATTACGCCGCGCAGCACAAAGGCCTCAATTATCCCAGCCCGCCACCTTGGGATTACTTCAACGCAGACGCCTATCCATTTCACGGCGACACCGACCTGCACAGCTTGCAGTCGGTATCCAAGAGCGTGATGTCGGCGTTGATTGGTATTGCGATTGAGCGGGGTGAGTTGCCTGGGACTGATGCGACATTGGGCGAACTCCTCCCGCATCGGCAATTTACCGATCCTGCGGCCAAAGACGTCACGCTCGAAAATGTGTTGACCATGACTGCGGGCATCGACTGGGAGGAGGACGTTTCGTATTTCAGTTTGGAGAATGATGCGACGGCGTCAGAGGCCTTGGATGACTGGGTAGGCTACCTGCTCTCAAAGCCCATGACGGTGGAGCAGGGCACGCTGTTCGATTACAACAGCGCCTCAACTCAGGCACTGTCGGAGATACTGGCGACGGCAACAGGGATCCCAACCAATGTCTATGCTGAGCGGCATCTGTTTGGTCCCATCGGTATCCGTGACTACCACTGGAACAGTGCGCCCGAGGGTCACACCAACGCCGGCGGTGGTTTGTTTCTGACCGCGTCTGATTTAGCGCGCTTCACCTGGCTTTTTGCGCAAAACGGCGAGTGGGATGGTGAGCAGATTGTCCCGGCGGAGTGGGTTGCACGCTCTAGCAGGTCGGCGATCCCTGTTTACGCTAATGACCCGGACGGCTGGGGTTATGGTTACCAGTGGTGGATATACCGTCACAAAACGGCCTCAGGACCAAAGATGTACGGCGGCTGGGGATGGGGAGGGCAGTTCCCGTTGATCGTTCCAGAGCTTGATTTGATCGCCGTGTTCACTGGATGGAACATTAAAGAAGACGCGGATTACGCGTACGCCTTTGACCTGTTCTACGACCGCATCGTGACGTCCGTAGCGGCGCCGTAGTACTCGCACCGCTGCCTCAGCACTCGCACCGTCGTTTTGACGAGACACGGCGACAATGTGTGAGTTCTAGCTGGCGGCCCACCGAATGGCGTTCTCCACTAGCTTGCGATAATGCGGTGACGTATAGGTCTCCCGACCGTCTCCGGGTTGCAGATAACAGATGCGGCTGTTGCCGTGTTGCTTATGCCAGCCAATCAGCGGACTGCCCTCGGGATGCGGCCAATCATCATTGCAGAACATGTTGCCCGTCACCGCATGGTGAGCTGAATAAAAATGCTCGCGATCAAACTTGTAGTCACTGCTGAGCAGGGGCTGAATGTCATCCTCGAATACCTCGTACAGGTAAAGCTCATCCGTCAGTGGGAAGGCGTTGTCGAGATTTTTGGTAATCGGGTGTGTTGAGTCGATTACGCTGGCGTTGTGTGGCACGTCGTGTCGGTAGCCCGAATCTAGCACTTGCTGGCCTCTACATTCGGCGGGCCCATAGAAAAAGCGGCCACCAATGACTTCACCGTATTCGGGCCATAGCGGCCAACCGGCAATGGCGTGATGAAGAAAGACCATGCCCTTACCCGCCTCGAGGAGTTCCATAAATCCTTTTTTCAGCGCTTCTGACGGTGCGACAAAGCCCGGTGGTTGGGTGCTGAAATCAATTCCTGGCATGTCATAAAACACCAGCACGTCCCAAGGGGCGGCGGCCTCAGTATTGAGAAAAGCCTGTGACGCGGGTTGCTCTACGAACGTATGCCGTATGCCCTCGAAAGACTCAAATACCTCGGCGAAGGCGTCTCTTTCAAAGGGGTGACCCTTGACAGATATCAGCGCATTCAGATGGCTCTGGTAGTCAATGATTCCCAAGATATGTCATGTCCTAGATTGTGGCGACCCCGTCAGCACGAGTGCCACGCTACGCTCTTTTTGGCAACCAAAGTCTGGATATTCAATCTTTTCGTCTGGGCTGAACAATTGAATTGATTGTTGCGCTCAAGGAGTGCTGGCCTCATGGAGTAACCAAATGGGCAAGCCGCTAGATGTTGGCGTCAGCGTGTCGGTAGGGTCAGATACAGAGCTGGTACCCACAGAATTTGTAGCTGTTACCGTGCAAGTATAATCCTCTCCGGCATCAAGGTCCGTGATCGTGATCGATGTACTGGCGCTTGAGCCGGTTGATGTATTCCCCGCCGAATCCTCGCATGTAGCGTCGTAGCTGGTTATTGCTGCACTACCCTCAAAGGCAGAAGCCGTCAGCATGATCTCGCCTAGACCTGCCTCAGCCGCTGTGATTTCTGCGTAGAACGGCTCTCCCTCACTACAGTAGAAGGACGCATTCAGCATCGTATAGCTAAATTGGCCAAAGAGGTTACCCTCCTCGGGGTTGAGACTGATTTGCCGTGGATAGTTAGCGGGCGTATTTGAAACGTCAAAAGCCAGGTCCCAAGAAATGGTCGCGCCGTCGGCATAAGTTTCTCCTGCCGGAGCCGTCCGAAAATATAAATTCCCGGAGTTGAATTCATATGGGTCTGTTTCATAAGGGTTGGCTCCTTCAGGAATTGGAACCCACGCTTGCAGTGTTTCGGCCATCGAGAGCGAGCTGAAATCCACATCCCCTCCAGCATCATTTGAGAGACTGAAAGTCGCTATCACGAAAGCCACTCCCGAGGACCACGCCGGTGATGTGGTTGACCACCTGCTCTCATCAACGAAGGAGTCGGGACAGGCTGCTTTGGAAGGGGAAATGGTTAGAGCCTGTGCCAGTAGTACGGCCATGGTCAGACTTCGAATCTTCTGCTCGATCATTCCCAAACTAGGCTCTCCTGCTTGCTTTCATAAGGCTCTCGATCTCGCGATGGTAGTGTTGCACAGCGGGCTCATTGCGGCCAATCAAAAAGTTGTCGTTGGCTCCAGAGCCTAACCCACCCTGAACCGTCGCGACGAGAGCGTAGTCCTCATCCCTCACGGCTTGCAGCGTCATCTGGCTGAATGTTTCAACTGCCGTTTGCTCATCTTCTGTCGTTGGTGCCCCGGCGCTCAGAATGAGCTGCCGCGTCACCGTGGTCGTGCTGGTTTCGCCAGGAAAGATAAACCCGACCAGACACTGGCCGCCCAAAATGGCGGAGATCGACAGGTTGGGGAACACCGAATGGACAACACGGATGAATGATTCGGGGTTGTCCCAGGATTCCGGTCGCCGGTCATTCAGTTCTTGAATGTTTTTCCGGGCAAAAGCCATGCGTTGGTGGGCGCCCCACGTATCGTGCACGAGTAAATTGCCCACGGTGTGCGGGCCGACGGTTTTTCCATGCACGCTATCGTGGTGGTAGACCTCGAGATAGCCATCCATCGTGGCTTTCCATCCCGAGCCGTCCAAACAACGTTCGGTATACAGATGCCAGTTGGCAAGTTTCTGATCTGCGAGTTTCTCAGCGAACTCGCCAAGCCAATCGTCGATGTTAAAAGCGTGGCCAGGTGTCAGGCAGGCGAAGATCACGCCTGCTCGCTCTTCGCACGTGAGTTCTGTGAGACCCATCGTGGCGCGATCAACCTCGCCAAAGCTGTCCTCGCCATAGATGCCAATCAGCTCGCCTTGGTTGCTATAGGTCCAAGCGTGATAAGGGCAACTAAAGCGCGTTTGATGGCCTTTTTCCTGCAAGCAGACTTTAGCTCCCCGGTGCCGGCACACGTTGATAAAGCAGTGTGCTTTCATGTCACGGTCACGTGTCAGCAGAAGTGGTACGCCCATGACTGTTTGCGTCTGGAAGTCTCCTGCCTCCGGTAGTTCCAGAGACAGAGCGATGGCAATCGGTGATTCGAAAAAAACGGTTTGTCGCTCCGCTTCATATCGCGCTTCGTTGGTGTAGGCGTCAATCGGAATGCGCAGTTGCTCGGGGGCCAGATCAGTCGTCCCATTGTTGAAATGCGCTAGTGCTCTGCCCGCCAGCTCGCGTGCGTCACTCATGGCTCGTCGCTCCATGCTCCTGAATCAATTGTGTGATGGAGTCTGCGTTGAGGATTTCTATCCAGTAACCGTCAGGGTCCTGTATGAACGCGAGATCTTTCATGGTGCCTTCGTCGGGTTTTTTGACGAACGTGACGCCCAATGACTCGAAGCGCGCGCAGGCCGCTGCGACATCGGGCACGGAAACCCCGATGTGGCCGAATCCGCGTGGTGCCTCATTGCCATTGTGGTGGCCGGGGAAGTCCGGGTCCGTTTCGGTGCCCCAATTGTGGGTGAGCTCCAGCAGTGCACTTTGCTGAAAAGTGAAATGGCATCTGGCGTTTGGGTCAGTGGGAATCGTGTTGCCCTCATGATTCGAGGGATAGCCTAGAAAATAGAGGGAGAACGACATCTCCGGGAAGTCGACTTTCTGATACAGCGTCATTCCCATCACGTCTTGATAAAACCGCAGCGAAGGTTCGGGGTCTTTGATGCGGAGCATGGTCTGATTCAGAACATAGTCCGACGTAGCTGTGTGCGATTCAGTCATCGATTGCCTCTGCCGGGGCGTCTCGGCTGCTTCCTATGATACTCATGGCGATTTGGGTTGCCAGCGATTCAGTTCGCTCCCTCCGTGCAGTTGCAAGGGACTGGTTTGACTGTTCTTTGTGGTTCTCGTCTGGATGCAAGGGCGCTTGCCTCGTCGTCGTGATCATGCGAGGTTTGCTAGGACAACAACGATAACTAGAGAGTAAACAGACCGATGAGTGAAGGTTCTCTGGCATTTAATCCCGAATTCGACCCTGATGGCGCTGAAGGGGGGGTAGATACCAATTTGTTGCCCTGGCTCCCGCTCAGCGGTGTTGCAGGCTGCTCCCTCAAGCCGCTGCGAGCCAGTATGGAAAGCGGCATGTTCAGCCTGATCGTGCGGCTCGAGAAGGGCGCAAGTCTGGACCGACTGCTATCGCTGTCGGGAATGGATCTGCTGGTACTGTCGGGATCTCTGGATTGCTTGGATGGCAACGGTACAAGCCATCTTGAGCCCGGTATATGGGGTTACTTCTCCGCCAATACCTGTCTCGACCGACTGGTCGCCGCCGAAGATGCTGAGCTACTGGTCAACTGTTATGGCGCATTTGCACTTTTGTCTGCTGGCAATCAAGTGAGTCGCTTGGTCACCAGTGCCGATATCAGGCAGATGGCCTTGCAGGCCGGCATCAGCATGATTCCGAATACGTTGGCCGAGTGCATGGTTGAGCGGCAACCTTACACGGGTGTAGGTGAGCCACTAGCCATCGCAGGTCAGAACTCGGGACATCTCGTCGCCAGCGTGACAACAGCATCTCCCGATACTTTCCAGCACCCCTATTTTGTCGACTGTCGTGCGGTGCCTTGGGTGGTCAATCCCGACCTGCCCGATATCGGATTAAAGGTGCTGCGTGTGAGTCAGGAGACCGGTTATGTCTCCCTTATGGTCCGACATAACGGCGTGGCAGCGCCGCACAACCACATTGCCGGCGCCGACTTTCTGGTGCTTGAGGGAGCGCTAGGAGTGCGTGCAGGCCCGCCGGAAGGTTACGGGCCTGGTACGTGGTTTTATGAGCCTGCTGGTGCGCGCCATGATGCGACCCAGCGTGTTTCGGAGGATGATCTCATCTATACCGCGAATGTGTATGGTCCGTTGTTCTTTGATACGGGGCCGGGGACACCCATTGCCGCGGTAGTGAGTTGGATGGACTACGTCGCCCTGGCCGAAGCGGGAGGCATCAAACTGGTTCCCAATACCTTCACAAATGACAGTAGCTTATTAGCTTGGGCGCCAATCGGATCGTGAAGTTTGGCTCCTGAAGTATCGATCGGGGGAGGTGCCTCAGTGCCCGCCCTCATATTCTTTTGGATAGCGCCCCAACAGCAGAATCAATACCACCGAAACCAAGAACAAGCCGCTGGCGATGGAGTACCCCAGATCATAGCTGCCCGTTGCGTCATAGACCGAAGCGAAGACCATGGGTGCTGTGCCTGAGCACACCGCGAGAGTCGCATAAAGAATCGAGTAGATCTTGGCGTAGTGCGCTAAACCGAAGTAACGCGCTGCAAGGAAGGCCATCAAATCAAGTTCGGCACCTGCAGCGAAACCGATCAAAAAGGCAGCCAGCGCTGCTGCTGCAAAGGTTTGCTCACCATGGAGCATAGCCGCGCCCGCGGCGGGTATCGCAAGACAAAAGGCTGCCACGCCGGGTGCCCAAAGCCGATCTACGAGATAGCCCACCACGACGCGACCGACGATGATCGACATGCCGAATACGCTTTGGACGGATGCGGCTTGCTCACGAGTAAAGCCGTCGTCAGTGAGGGAGGGCAGCAGGTTGGGGCCAATGCCTGAAAAGCCCTGGTAGGCAAACAGGATAGAGAGCAGCAGCACCCAAAAGCGATAGCCGCGCACTGCTTCACCCAAGGTCAAGCCGCTCGCTAGGGCTGCCGAGGTTTCGGGCTCAGCGGCCGCAGTATTCGCGTGGGTATCGAGCGGTTTGAAGAGGAAGTAGAGCGTTGGCCATGCAATCAGCATGGGTATCAATGCCAGGCCGATGTAGGCTCCCCGCCAGCCGTATTGATCTGTGAGCCAGACGGTGTAGTGGGGCGCCACTGAAGCGCAGATGCCGGTGCCTGTAAGGGCTAAGCCCAGGGCAAGTCCGCGCCTTTTGAAAAAGCTGGTTGCGATCGCCCGCGTCCAGGTGACGGGAATAGTGCCCGCACCCAGTAACGCCATCATGCCGTAGGCCAGGAACAGCATCCACAGATCGCCCTGAATCTGCGAAGCGGTTAATAGACCCAGTGACAGCCCAATAATGGAGGGCAGAGCAACTCGACGCGGACCATATTTGTCATTCAGCCAGCCTATGATGGGGGAGGTCAGCGCCCCTAGGCCCGAGCTGAAAAGGA
The DNA here is from genome assembly GCA_002721785.1 of Halieaceae bacterium. GTDB lineage: Bacteria > Pseudomonadota > Gammaproteobacteria > Pseudomonadales > Halieaceae > Luminiphilus. The sequence goes on along the minus strand of PBLO01000004.1, from coordinate 445,703 downwards.
TTGCCGCCTGAAACTGTGCGCGACTCCAGCCGAATTCCTCGGTCACGGGTGCGACCAGCGCGCCGATAGAGTAATACGGTAAAACGAATGAGCTGCTGATAATGCCCATGCAGGTGGCCATAATCAGCGGCCAACGTTGCGCCAGTTCTCGTTCCGTTTGGCGCATCATCTCAGCTCGGCACCCTCAGTAATCGCTTGGCGTTGGCGGCCATCTGGTCCGCCAGCTTGGGGTCGATATCGTGGGTCATCGCATGTTGGTCCCAACCCGAGAAATTGGTTCCGAGCAAAAGCTTCTCGGTACCCATAATCTTGATGACCCACTGCAGCACGCGTGGGTCGTGCACATGGGTATCGAACCAAAGCTGCTTCAGCGATTCCTCAAAAGCACCCTCGTATTGAAGGTGTTCCGGTACCCAGGGCCGTTTGGTGCAGGCGCGGTTAAATCGGCCGATTAACGATGTCATAGTCCCGCCTGCGTGACTCAGACAGATATCGATATCAGGATGTCGGTGCAGGACGCCACCGAATATGAGCGTGGCGACAGCGATCGATTCTTGAGCCGCGAATCCTGTCAGCAGATCCAGATCAAACTGTTTCAAGTTTGGGTCGCCCGCCGGGCCATCGATGCCTGCCGGAGCGGGGTGCATCATAAGTGGCACATCACGTTTCACTACGTGGGCGTAGAAGGTATCCAGGGCGGGATCGTTCAGTGGTCTGCCAATATCGGTGCCGATGTAGCCGCCGAGCAAATCGAGATCCGTGAGCGCGCGATCAAGCTCTTTGCACGCCGCGTCGATGTCTTGCATCGGTAGCGCGGCAAAGCCGGCAAGGCGATCGGGGTGGCGTGCAACCATCTCGGCCAGGGCGTCATTGTGTTCCTGGCAAAAGCGCACGGCATGTTCGGGTTCGATGTGATGGAAGTAGGTCAATGGGTTGGGCGATACGACCTGAAAGTCGATGCCGGCAGACTCCATGTTCGCGATGCGAATGTCCGCTTCCATGAAGGGGCTGCCTTCGTACCGAACACCATCGAGCCGATAGTCACCCACACGAAACCACGGAGCGCCCTCGTCGGTGTAGCCGATCTCGGGGCCGTGCTCTCCCGCCATACCCATCGATCCCGCGAGCACGGCGTGCGCGTGGATGTCGATGGATTGGGCTTGGGCGAGTGCAATGCGATCCGTCATATTGTGATCACCTCAGTCTCGGGGGCAGGGCGTTCGACCTATGCCTACTCTTCAGGGGCAATCGTCAGTGGCATACCCTCAAGCTCTGGCCCCAGCTGTAGTTGGCAACTCAGGCGCGAGCGCTCCGGATCGTAGTGCTCTGCGTATTGCAGCAACATCAGTTCAGCCTGATCTCGTTCGGGCAGCTTGCTCATCCACTCGGGCTCAATGAGCACGTGACAGGTGGCGCAGGAGGTGCAGCCGCCGCAGATCGCTTCGACACCGATATCCTCCTCGTAGAGCACCTGCATTAATGTCTGGTGGCCCGCGCCCTGTGTGACAGTTCGCTGTTCGCCCTCTCGAGTCGTCACGTTCACACTAATGGGTTCGCTCATGGTTACTGCTCCTTTCTGTTTGTGATGGCAGGGTCAGCCGTGATGCCCAGACCCAGTCCGCCGTCGATATCGATCATGGCGCCCGTCACCCACTCGGCGCACATCAAGTACGCCATGGCTTCGGCAATCTCTTCGGTGGTGCCAATGCGGCCCAAGGCGTGCAAGTCTGACATTCCCTGTAGTCTTTGCAACGCGGTTTCATCATCCATTAGACCTGCACGCTGATTGATTTCGGTGAAGACTGCACCGGGGAGCAGGCAGTTCACGCGAATCTTCTGCTGGCCTAGCTCCGCCGCCAGCACGCGAGTCAGGCCCTGCACAGCGGCCTTGGTTGCAGCGTAAGGCGATGCGCCAGGGAAGGCGCGTCGGGTGTGAATAGAACCCACGAAGACGACCGCGCCCCCGCGCTCGGCGAGATGCGGCGTGCACAGTCCGGTCAGCATCATCGCTGCAATCACATTGGTGTGGAATACATCCTGCAATTCTTGCTCGTCTAATTCGGTGATGGCGCCGCGATACATGTTGCCGGCGTTATTCACCAGGGCGTCGAGCTGGCCTCCGTGCTCCAGCGCGACCGCCAGTAAGTTCTCGCGATCGCAGGCTACGGTGATGTCGGCGGCGACGCCGCGACACTGGCTGCCCAGTGACGCCGCCGCGGCCTCAATTTTGTCAGCTCTGCGTCCACAGATCGTGACCTTGGCGCCGCGATTGACGCAGTATTGGGCCGTGCCCAGCCCGATGCCTGAACCACCCCCTGTGATCAGTATCGACATGCCCTCGAGCGATTTCACAATACAGACTCCTCTTCCAGCGCCCAGGCTACGGACTCTGTGAGCCATTTTGCGTGGGGCGGATGCAGCAGAGACGCACTGTCGTGACCCAGCGCGTCATAGATCACTCTGCCCCGGCGCACCGTGTGTCGCCACAGAACGGGTTGGGGGTTGGGCATGGCTTCACTGCGGCCGTAGGCCAGTACTTCGGCCTCGGGCTCCAGTGTCAAATCGGTATACAGCTCGTCGTGCACCTCAAAAGCGGGGAGTGCGTCTGAGCCGTCGCGCTCAGCCGGGGTCACAGTGATTCTCTCGGGTGGGGGATGAAAGCTTGTGCCCCAAACCCAGCGACCGCCCAGTATTTGGCCCCACTCTGGCCAGTCTGAGAAGCAGATACTGGCCGTATGAAGGCCTAGCAATGCGCCCCCCGTTTCAAGATGGTTCGCCAAGGCGGCGCGAGTTGCAGCGGGAGGGGAGTACGCTTCGCTGTCGCGGTAGGGGTCGTATTTTTCGCCGATCATTTCCCAGCGCAACGCATTCACTGTAATCAGATCCACGGGGTGTGTTGCGAGGCTGGCTAAGCCCGCGTCCAGATCTGGCTCGATACGTGATTCGATTCCCAGGGGCGCCAGTACATCGGACAATGCTTCGGCCGATGCTTGAAAGTCATGGAAGATGCCTCCCACGAGGATGAGATTGCTACGTCGGCTCATTCGCGGGGGAGGTGCGCCATCACGCTTGTAGAGACACCGCCGTCAACAACCAGCTCGTGTCCGGAGATGTACTTTGCTCCGTCCGAATCGAGGAACAACACGGCCTCGGCAATATCCGAGGCCTCGCCAAGGCAGCGAAGCGGCACGCCGCCGCCTCGCACGGCGCGCACTTTGGGGTTCTCGAAAATAGGTTTAGACATGCCGGCATCGATCATGCCCGGTGCAATGGCATTAACGCGGATGCCTTTAGGGCCCCATTCAATCGCCATGCCCTGAGTCATATTCGCCATCGCGGCTTTCGTCGGACCGTACATGCCGACGCCCGGCGCGGGATGGATTCCGTTGATGGAGGTGAAGTTGATGATGTGTCCGGAGCCCCGCTCAATCATTGCTGGGGCCACTGCGCGTGCACAAAAGCAACTGCCGAGCAGGTTGACGTTCACCACATCGATATAATCCTGAACGGATTGTTCTTCTATGGGGCCAAAGCGAACGATCCCGGCGTTGTTCACCAGCAGATCGGGTGTCTCGCCTAAAGCGGCAAACGCGGCCGCGACCTGTTCGGGCTGGGTCACATCCGCCTCAATCCCCACAGCATTCTGCAGGGCAGCGGCAGCGTCGGCGACGCGCTCTGCTCCCAGATCAAAGATCGCGACGCGGTAGCCTGCCTCGCTAAGCCGACGTGCAACGTCGGCGCCCAGTCCTGCTGCGCCCCCGGTTATGACTGCTGTTTTCACTCTGCCTTCCTTCTTGTTTTTATCCAAAGCGCTGTGCGTTGCATGGCGCCTGATGGGTTATGGCCTAGCTCCCGCGCCTCCGTTGCCGGAGTCGCAAGGAACAGCGTGTGGAGCCGCTTTAGGGTGTGAGTCCCATTGATTCCACCAGTTCTCGCGTCAACACTCTTTCCGAGTACTCACTGACGCGCCATCCGGGTAGTTGCCAATCGCGGGGCAGGGGCGTGCTGGTATCAACGATCCGGCCTTCTTTCATAATCGTTTTGAAGCGGTGCTGCTCTCCCAGTTGGGTAATGACAGATTCTGGCTCACCGTCAAAAATCAATATGTCGGCAAGGTACCCGGGCTTAATGCACCCCAGTTCACCTTCAAGTTTTAGCGCTCGCGCCCCTTGCTCGGTGGCGCTGTTAATGGCTTGCAGGGGTGTCATGCCCAAATCTTCTACGAAAACCTGTAGCTCACGGTAGTGCCAGTCCCCATAGGGCGTCAGACTGAAGCCACTCTCACTACCCGTAAGCAAGGGGACGCCTGCGTCAAGCGCGGCGCGCAGGGTGCCGACGCTCTCGGTAATTTCGGCACGGAAGACCTCGCGCAGATTGGCGTCAGAGCCAATTGCCGCACCAAAGTCAGCCAGATTGGCCTGAAAGGTGAAAGTGGGCACCAGAGGCACCTTACGGTCGATCACAACCTGCAGCGCTTCATCGTCCATGTACGTTGCGTGCAAGATCATGTCAAAGCCTGCGAGCGCCGCGTCCCGTGTGCTGGAGGCATTCCGGCAATGCCCGACCACAGGGATGCCGAACTGGTGAGCCGTGTCGCAGACGAGTTTCAGCTCATCGAGGGTCCACGTAGAGATTTCACCACCGTCCTTGGTGGGGCGAATTGGCATGCCACTGACGTGCACCTTGATCCAGTCGACACCCATTTTGATCTGTTTATGTATTTCTTTGACGATGTCGTCAGGGGTATGAACGATACGTGCGTAACCCCGTGTGCCTTCGTCGGGAAGCAGCCTTGCGGCGGTGCCGCCGACACAATTAATCAGTACGTTGCCGCCCGTAGTCATGCGTGGTCCTTCGATGACGCCGCCCTCGATGGCATCGCGGAGGTCAACCCCGACATCGAAAACGCAATCCGCATCAAAGAAGCTGGTAAAGCCTGCGCGCAGGACTTTTTGGGCGTTAACGCCAGCGACCAGCGCCGCCAAACCATAACGTCTGTGGAAGAACAGCTCGTCATTGCTATTGGGGTGGTCGAAACTGATGTGGCAGTGGCTGTCGATCATGCCCGGGAGCACTCTGCAGCCCGACGCGTCTATCTCTGTGATCGAGGCGTCAGACGAGGCGTGACTGGCAGCATCGGTTCCCACAGCGACAATCTGCTTGTCCTGAACGAGAACGTCAGCTTGAAACGGCTCAGCGCCGGTCCCATCGATAACGAGGCCGCTTTTAATCAAGGTATATGATTGGCTCATAACACATTTCCTTTGATGCTCGCGGTCGAGTGGAAGTCCGCGTGCGAGGTTTTGTTCAGCGCAATGAAGCGCATCAGGGCGTCCCCTTGTTCGAGCGTATGGCGCTGGATCAGGTCGCGTGCAGTCGCCGCGTCTCCGTCAACGATAGCGGAAATGATGCCGTCGTGATCAGCCTGGTTACGCTGCAGGCGCCCGGGTGCAACGACTTGAAAGCGACGGTAGGGCAGCACTCGCAGTGCCAGCCATTCAGTAGTGTCGATGAGCACGCTGTTGTGACATCCGCGCACAATTAATTGATGAAATGCGAAACCCAAGTCTGCATAGGCGTTTGGGTCCCCGCCTTGCTGTAAGTTCTCTCCGGCAGCAGCGTGGATACTCAACAGTTCGCTCTTTTCCTGCGGCGTCATGCGGCTGGCGCTCAGAAATGCCGCAGCACCCTCGAGCTCCGAGAGAGCTTCGAACAGTTCTAGCAGGGTCCCGGGGTCGAGTTCAGAGACGACGGCGCGTTTATGTGCGCGTTTAGTGACGAGTCCAGCCTGCACAAGCTGCGTGATGGCCTCGCGCACCGGCGTACGCGACACGCCGAACCTCGCTGCCAGTCGCGTTTCTTCCAGGGCATCTCCGGGCGCGAGGTCGCCGTTAAAGATATCGCGCTCGATGGCGAGGCGGACTGTGCCGGCGGTCGTGGGATCTTTGTCTGTCATGATTTACCTCCGCCGTCAGTGGCGCCGATGAGCAGCGGGTAAGTCCCCCAGTTGGGTCGCTCAGTGCCGTCATCGAGTTGCGCGGCTAGGGCGGGGTTGGGGCGAGCGTTGCAGGCCAACAGACTTTTCAGCAGGTTGCTCAAAGTGCCGATATGCGGCGCCTGCCCCGATTCGCTGGCAGTGCCCAAACCTCCGGCGATGTCACGGCCGAAACAGGTGTGAATGCCGATGCCGAAGGTGAGGCCGAAGGGCGGTATGCGCGGCGCGACTTCTCGCTTCGGATTAAATATCGCGGCGTCATCCCCGAACAATGGCGCCTCGAGATTAGCGGACATCAGGTCAATGACAACGCTCTCGCCTTCTGCGAGATCTGTACCGTCGGGGAGTGTGAAGGCCTCGCCTGCCGTCCGCCATGCGACGGGGCTGGCGGGATGCAATCTCAGACTCTCATGCACGCAGCGTTGCAAGAACAACTCGTCGTTTTGAAGTCGCTCGCGATCCTCCGGGTGAGACAAGCACCATTGGTGTAGCTCGTGGAAGGTATGAGTGAGCGCATTGGCCGAACTGTGTGAGCCCGCCTGCATAAAGAAAGCGACCTCTCGCAGGATCATGTCGTCGTCCAGGTTCTGTTCCTGTCGATTGGCGAGCAGCACCGTCAGAATGTCTCGCGGTAGCTCGTCCTCTGAGAGTTCACCCTTGCCCACACGCTGCAACATCTGCTCGCGCCGATCCCGGGAGGGCACAAAAAATGCGTGTTTGAAAGATTCCAGTGCTTCGCCGACCTCCCTACGCACTGTGTCTTTGTCGCGTGTCGAGTGGAATAGGGTGGCGCCTTCACTGAATTTACGCGTGTAGGCGACCAGCGCGTCAGTCTCAGCCGCCGACCCCTCTGGTCGGTCGATTCCGGCGATATCTGCGCTGAGATTGATGTTTACCCGAAAGCCGAACTCGGGAAGATCCATTTGGCCACTGGAGAGATACGGGGCCAGGGTTTGGGCGAGCGTATTGGGATAGATCTCCCGCTCATAAAAGCGTGCAAAGTCCCGACGGAAGAGTTTCCACTCGATCGCCCTGCGGCAGGTGTGAGCGTCTCCATGGAGTGTGAGCAACACACGCTCCATCAGCACGTTGCACTCGCTGTACATTGACTGCACCAGACGTTTGTCACACAGCGCTGCGTGCGCGTTGTGGTAGCCAGTGACTCGAGCGGTGTGCGTCATCGGACTAAAACAGGACCGGATAGGTTGCCCAGACGTCGCGTTCCGAAGCTTCGATTTTGGTCGGTGGATTATCCGGGTTGGGTCGCATGCCGCGTTCGATCAGCTCTTTGATGATCAGCGTAATCGTGCCGAACTGATGATTGTCTGGATTGGGTGCTTCACCCTCCCGGAGCATGGTGCCCGCCACCAGATTCATCCCCAGACAGACGTGCATGCCGCCACCAAACGACATGCCTGCCCGGCTGACTCTGCCCACGACGCTGCGCAGTGGATTGAAATCTGCCGCGTCTTCGCCAAAGACTGTCGTATCACGATTGGCGGTCTGTAAATCGATGACCACCTTGTCGCCCTCGGGAACGATCTGCCCGTTCGCCAGTGTGATTTCAGCTTCAGCGCGTCGCCAAGCCTCCGGGCTGGAGGGGTGTAAGCGCATGCTCTCCAGAACAAAGCGCTGCAGTTGGTGAGTGTCGGCAACGACTTGGGCCGGCGTTTGGTCCGTTTTTTCACACCACTTCAGTAGCTCGTTAGTCGCGTGAACCAAGGTATGTACCGAGGTGTGTGAGGCGGCGAGATAGAAAAAGGCAACTTCCCTAACCATCAGTTCGTCGGGCATGGCGAGCTCTTCGTCGTGCATGAGCAGAATGGTCAGGATGTCGCGGGGGAGGTCTTCCTCGCTGATATTGCCCGCTCGATAGTCTTCAATCAGCCCGAGACGGCGGGAGCGAGAGGGCAGAAAGAAGCGTTCGCGAAACTCGTCTATCGCCTCTCGGATCTCTTGGAAGATGGGTTCTCTATCCCCCTTGAATTGACCAATAGTGGCTGCTTGTCCGAGTTGAATGAGCAGGCGATGTTGTGCGTCGGCTTCCTCTACCGTGCCCTCAACACGATCAATGCCGGCAAAGGAGAGCGAGAGGTGCACCATGATGCGGTAGCCCAATTCCTTGAGATCGAGCGATGAGGTGGTCAGGAACTGATCGAGCGTTTCTTGGAGCAATTCCGGAAACACCTGACTTTCATAGACACGAAAAAAATTCTTTCTGAACAGTTGGCTCTCTATAGAGCGCCGTTGCCGGTGTTCATCCCCGTGGAGTGTTACCAGCACTTTATCCATCAGGATTTTGCCCTCGTCATAGAGGGACTGCTTCAAATCGTTGATGCGCAGGGCGTGTTCTACTTCGTGGTAGCGGCTAACGCGGTGAATTTCCATGGTGGTCCCCCTGAGAATTGTGGTGCTCGCGTGACGCGCAGGCTCACTACGGATCAGTGTATGCAATCCACCTCAAAGTGTACACACTTGTTCGCGGCGCACGTGGGCCTTACCGAGCCGGTGTGCCCCCGCCGACTCTCGTCTCTTGGGTGAGCAGGCGCACTGTTCAACCCTTTATCAAACGCTTGTGCAGTGTCATATTGTCCGTACAGGCGCATCCCTCAAGGAGAATCCGTGAAACTAGAAGTGAACGGAAAGGAAGTGGAGATCACCAGCGAAGCCGACACACCTTTGCTATGGGTGTTACGGGACGAATTGGGTCTCGCCGGCACCAAGTATGGTTGCGGCGTGGCGCAGTGCGGTGCTTGCACGGTGCACGTGGAGGGCAGCGCTATCCGTTCCTGCGTGACTCCCGTCGCCGCAGTCGCTGACAAACGCATCCAAACGATAGAAGGGCAGGCTAGCGAGCAGGGGCTGTCTCCCGTTCAGCAGGCCTGGCTCGAGACCGATGTTGCGCAGTGTGGGTACTGCCAATCAGGACAGATTATGGCTGCTACCGCATTGCTCACGTCAAATCCCACCCCAAATGATGCGGAAATCGATGGTGCGATGGCCGGCAACATCTGCCGTTGCGGCACCTATCCCCGCATTCGAAAAGCCGTACACCTCGCGGCAGCGTTGATGGCGGAGGAGCAGAACACATGAGTGAGCACCTCACCGCGGCTCCAATGAGCCGCAGACGGTTTATGCAAAGGAGTGGAGCGTTACTGTTCGCTGCGCAGTGTCCCCTGGGGCTTTCGGCTAAAGCGCTGGCGGGCGGCAGCGGTGCGATGATGAATAGCTTTGTGCGCATCGATCCGAGCAATGTCATCACGATGCTGGCGAACAACTCGGAGTTTGGTAACGGCGCTTATACCGTGATGAGCATGATGTTGGCGGAAGAACTTGACGTTGATTATCGCAGTATCGCCCTCGAGGCGGCGCCGACTTCTCCGGAGTATTACTCTCCCTTGTTCAGGGAATACCTGACTGCGGGATCAGTCACCACCGGCAGCACCTTTATTCCTATGCGCACTGCAGGCGCCAAAGCTCGGACCATGTTGCTCGAGGCCGCATCGAGGGATTGGGATGTGCCGATGGCCGAGCTGACTACAGCCGATGCTACCGTGACACACGCTGACACGGGTCGTCGCGCCACGTACGGCGAATTGTTGGAGGTCATTCATCGCCTCGATATTCAGCCACCAGAGACAGTGGCTCTGAAGGATCCAAGCGAATTCAAGATTCTGGGTAAGCCTGCCCGCCGCTATGAGGGCGCCGGCAAAGTCGATGGCAGCGCCCAGTTTGGTATTGATATCAAACTGCCTGGCATGCTCTACGGTGCCATTGCGCGACCTCCGGTTTACGGTGGTTCGGTCGTCGACTTTGATGCCACCGAAGCCCTCGCTATGCCGGGTGTGGTGAAAGCGAAAGCGATCAGAGCGGGTGTAGTAGTGTTGGCCGATAGTTACTGGCGAGCGCAGAAAGCCAGGGCAAAACTGAAGATCAGTTGGGATCGTGGTGCTAATGCAAAGGTCTCGACCGAGCAGTTCTACGCTGACTACCGCGCGCTAGCTGACACGACCGGTATGTTGGCTGAAGACATTGGTGACGCGAGGGGTGTCTTGGATGCGGCGGATGAGGTCGTTGAGGCGACCTACGAAATGCCACTGTTGGCTCACGCCACGTTGGAGCCTATGAATTGCATCGCTCAAGTCGAAGGCGATACCTGCACAATCTGGAGTGGTACGCAGTACCAGTCCAACGATCAGGAGGTGATCTCTCGTTTTCTGGGGATCCCGCAACAAAATGTCACGATTCATAGGCCACTGATGGGGGGTAGCTTCGGCCGGCGTTCCAGCAAGACCGCGGACTACACGGTTGAAGCTGTTGAGGCTGCAATGGGCGAGTCCGTGCCTGTGCAAATCATCTGGTCGCGCGAGGAAGATATTCGCAGCGGGCATTACCGGCCACTCTTTGTCCATAAGTTGCGCGGCAGTGTCGACGATTCCGGTATGCCCGAAGCCTGGCATCAGGTTGCGGTCGGCCAGTCTCTGATGCAGGGCACAAAACACGACCCCACTTATATGGTGCGGGGTATCGATATCTATTCTTTGGACGGTTGCCTGCAGGAGCCTTTTGGCGTGTTTCCCTACGGCACGTCCTACCAGATTCCACATCATCGAGTGGAGAGCCATAACGCACCAAAGTCAGGGATCGTGCCCCAAGAGTGGCGCTCAGTGGGTCACACCCACACGGGCATTGCCTATGAGTGCTTCTTGGATGAGTTGGCGCATAAAGGCGGTATCGACCCCATGGAGCTCCGGTTGCGTCTCACTAAAGACCACGCGCGGATGAACCGTGTGTTGCGCGTGCTGAAGGAAAAATGCGATTGGGACAAGCCGCTCGCGCCGGGAAGGGGACGTGGGGTGGCATCCCGCATCTATAACATTTCACCTGTTGCTCAGGCCGTCGAAGTCACTGTCGCAGAGAATGGGGATTTCACCGTTGATAGAGTCGTCTGCGTCGTGGACTGCGGTTTCGCAGTGAATCCTCTCGGCATCGAAGGTCAGGTAGAAGGCGGTCTTGCTTACGGTTTGGGCGGCGTTGCCTTCGGAAACATCGATATTGTGAATGGCGAAGTGCAGCAGAGTAACTTTCATGATTATCCCGTGATGCGTCTTCCGCAGATGCCAAAGGTTGAGGTGCACATCCTGCCAAGCGATGAGCCGCCGACAGGGGTAGGCGAGCAGGCGACAACGCCCATCGCCCCGGCCGTGGTGAATGCGTTATTTGACGCGACGGGGCGCCGTGTCCGACGCTTCCCGCTATCAAGTCAAGGGTTCAACTTAGTCTGAGGTCGATATGGCGATTGAGCACATGGTCTGGCTAACGCCCAAAGCCGGGGTCAGCGAGGACAAGATGGAAGACATCCTGTCGTCTATCCGCGCCCTGACGCACTTGCCCGGTGTGCTGGCGATTTCAGCGGGACGCAACGTCACCGACCGTGCGAACGGCGCCACCCATGGCGTGCTCGTTACGCTCAATGCGGCAGAGGATTTGCCGAGTTACCTGAATCATCCGGACCATCAGGCAGTTGGCGTGGTGTTACGCGAGCACTGTGAGGTGCTCGCTTTGGACTACGAGCGCGAGTAAGTTATCGCGCGCTCACGGTGCCGCTGCTTTTGGGCGCAAAGACGAGCAGCGCGTTGCCGGCTTCGTGGTTATACAGCCCGTATCCCGAGTTGATTACCATGTGGCCTGCACCCAATGCGGGGCCTGAGCCACTCATCCCACCACCCTTGGCGGTGACGCCGTTGGTGCCCTCAACTGGGTTTGTCGTGTCGTAGCGCCAGATAATATCGCCCGTGGGGCCATCATAGATGCGGATCACGCCATCGAGGTGCCCTGCAATGACTGCACCGTCGGTTGCCGTAATGGCCGCGGATACGCCCGGGTCGCAAAAGGGGCGGCCCTCGCCGCACACATTGTCTTGTACGTGACTCCACAGCACTTCACCGGTGACGGCATCGACCGCTGAGACACCTGGGCGCGCTGTCTCAGGGTCCAGCCACTCGCCATTGCGGGTATCGTTCATGTCATTGATGGGCACGTAAACGGTGGTGCCGTCAGCGGCCATGCCAAAATGTACGCCGCCCTGAATACTGCCGCGCCCCAGTTTGACCTCCCATAGTTTGCTTTGCCCGGTCTCCCAGTCCAGCGCAAACACGCGGCCATCCTTTTGCCCGGCAACGACCACAGTTTTGCCTTCGCCAACATCAACCAGGAGCGGACTTGAGGCTTGATCGTAATCCGGTCCGTCTTCTTCAGGACAGTTGGGGTTATCCGCCATCATGCAGGCAACGTTCCAGGCATCACCTGGAAAGGTTTGTCTCGACCAAAGGCGCTCGCCGGAATCGAGTGCAACGGCGATCACAGCGTCGCTGTTGGCGTCTGCCGGTGAGGAGTAGTTTTCCCCCGTACCGAAGATGAGGAGGTTCTTCTCAACATCGATCGTGGGGCTGGTCCAAACGGGCGCCCCAGAAGGCCCCATCATATCGGTGCCCACGCTGGTGGTACCCACCGATGACGGTGCATTGGGGATGGCATAGCTGTCCCAGAGCATGCTGCCGTCATTGCCATCGACCGCCATGACGTGGCCGCGGAAGGTACAACAGGCGTAATCAGGGTTGGCCGCGGTGACCACCTCGAGAGATGAAACCGGCACATATAGATTACCGTTCGCGAACGCGGGCGTGCCGGTCAATGTGGCGCTGTGGTGCTCGTCGGGACTGGTCTGCCAGATCAATTCGCCGCTGTTTGCGTCGACCGCATAGAGGTTGGCAATGATGTCACCAAAATACGCGGTCGGTGTGCCCTCTGGCCCGCGTTTCCCCAGCGTGATGCCGGTTCGGACCTCGGCGCGTGCGGCATAGGTCCAGCGCACGCAGCCTGTTTCCAGATCGAATGCATAGACGGTGCCATCCTGACTGCCGACAAACACAGCGCCCATCGCGATGGTCGGTTGCGATCGTGCGCGGGTCGATGCGGGGAAACCAAAGCTCCATTTCAATTCCAGGTCGCTGATCTGTGAGCGGTCAAATCCTGCGACCTCCGAAGATACATATCGTCGAGTATCGTGTCCCCAGCCTGAGAGTTGGCTCTCATCGAGCTCAGTGAACTCGGAGGCCGCATCTTCACACCACGCGACTTCGGGCCCCGCATTCGGATCGCCGAGGCGCATCTGAGTGATGTATTCAACGATGTGCTGTTTATCGCCATCGGAGAGGTGTGCGGCTTGCGATTGCATGATGCCCTCGGTAATGGAGCGGTACAGCACCTGCGGCGACATCAGTTCCAGCCAAGTGGTATGGGGCGCTTTATAGACCTGCGCTTCGTGGCACCCCGCACAATTTTCGATGTAGAGCTGCTTCCCCGGGAGCGCGTCACGATCACCTAGATCACCTACCCAGGCGTACTGTTCGTCCATCGAGCCCAGAGTCGCGGGCTCGGCCTCAGTAGACGACACATCTGCAGGCAACGCGGCGTCCTGTTTGGCCTCGCATCCCATCAATGTCACCAGAGTGATAATGCCCGCTCCGGCGACGAGGCGTTTCCCCATCTCAAATATCATCGCTGCCATCTCCTTTTTGTTGTGCTGAAAATAATAATGGCTTGGGAGTGAGATTGGTACGGACATTTCAGGATCGACGGTGAGGCGGAGTGCCTCTGGCTGGTGAGCAAAAAGCTGTTTAAGGTATGGGGTCATGTATCTCGTTTGCAGGAGCCTGGCATGGCCCGTGAAAATCTATGGCTGGTAAAGTGCGCGGACCGTGACGGCGATGACGTGGACGATCTCCGGAAAGAGCACATGGCAGGGCATTTGGCGCACATCGAACGCATCGTGGATCACATCGCCATGGCGGGCCCGCTAAAAGATCCCTCGGGGGAGCACATTGTTGGCAGCATGCTGGTATACCGCACCGACGATCTCGAGCAGGCCAAGGCCTGGCTGGAGGGGGACCCTTATGCGCGTTGCGGCATCTGGGAGACGGTTGAGTGGTCTCGCCTGGTGCTGGCGGCCGGGACTCTGGCCGGTGGGGTGACGTGGTAGTGCGTTGCGATCAGTACGACTAAGGGAGGAGCGCTCATGGCAACACCTGCGATGACTGTGGATCTGGACAATAGAACGGCCATGGTGACAGGGGCGAGCTCGGGGATCGGTGCTGCGGTGGCAGAAGCGCTCGGCGCCAACGGCGCATTCGTATGGGTCAACTATCCCGATGAGTCAACACTAGAGGCGGCCGAAGCGGTGGTCGCCGCCATCACTCAGGCGGGTGGCAAGGCTCAGGCGGTGCAAGCCGATGTGAGTCAAGAGGCTGACGTATTGGCGATGTTCTCTCAGATCGGATCAGGGCCGCTGGATATCTTGGTCAACAATGCAGGCATTGCTCACTCCAGCCCGATCGAGTCGCTGGAGGTTGACGACTTCGACCGATTGATGGGGGTGCACCTGCGTGGCACATTTCTTTGCACGCGCTCTGCGTTGAAAGTGATGTACGCACAAAATAGCGGGCGCATTATCAATACGGCGTCACAGCTCGCGTATATCGGCGCCCCGGGTTTCTCCCACTACACCGCGGCCAAGGGCGCAATTCTGTCCTTCACGCGCAGTCTCGCACTCGAGATCGGCGACCGCCCGATCACGGCCAACTGCGTAGCGCCGGGTGCGACGATGACACCCATTCTGGCGGATGTGCCCGACGACATCCTTGAGGGTATTCGTCAAAACATTCCTGCTGGCCGGATTGCGGAGGTGGAGGACATTGTGGGCGCCTATCTTTTCCTCGCAAGCGATGCCGCAGGTCACTTCAGGGGCCAGTGTTTGAGCCCAAACGGTGGTGACGCCTTTCTTTAAGGTGGCTCGGTACGGTGAGCGATACCTGTCGCATCAGGCGACACGTTGCTCGATACGACATTACTTTTGCTGAAATTGATCTCTAAACTGGATTGCAATTCCCGATAAAAAAGCTGAATATATATACAGTATTTTTACGGGTGGCGAATTCGGCGCCGGCACCCCTCTCAATCGGGTTGAGCGCCCAAAAAGACGATTTTCATAGGACGGTCTGACAGACACACCTCTGGCAGCCACATTAAAGGAGCAAGACATGGATCCGAACAAGCAAAAAGCACTGGATGCAGCCTTATCACAGATCGAGCGTCAGTTCGGCAAGGGCACAGTCATGCGCATGGGGGATCAGGAGCGTGTTGCGATTCCGTCGATCTCTACAGGCTCACTGGGATTGGATATCGCTCTGGGCATTGGAGGCTTGCCTAAGGGTCGTATCGTCGAAATCTATGGGCCTGAATCCTCGGGTAAAACTACCCTGACATTGCAGGTGATTGCAGAAGCCCAAAAGGCGGGCGGTACCGCAGCGTTTATTGATGCTGAGCACGCACTGGATCCTCAATACGCCGATAAGCTCGGTGTACAAGTCGATGATCTCATCGTGTCCCAGCCCGACACCGGTGAGCAGGCGTTAGAAGTTGCCGAGATGCTAGTCCGCTCTGGCGCCGTTGACGTGCTGGTTGTCGATTCAGTTGCTGCACTGACGCCGAAGGCCGAAATCGAGGGTGAGATGGGTGATTCCCACGTGGGCCTTCAGGCGCGTCTGCTGAGTCAGGCGATGCGAAAGCTGACGGGCGCGATTAAGCAGACCAATTGTCTGGTGATCTTTATTAACCAGATTCGTATGAAGATCGGCGTGATGTTTGGTAGCCCAGAGACCACGACCGGCGGAAACGCGTTGAAGTTTTACTCCTCCGTGCGACTGGATATCCGCCGTATCGGCGCGGTCAAAGAGGGCGACGAAGTCGTCGGTAACGAAACCCGCGTCAAGGTAGTGAAAAACAAGGTGTCCCCGCCGTTCCGTCAAGCAGAATTCCAGATCATGTACGGCTGTGGCATCTACCACATGGGTGAGGTGATCGATTGGGGCGTGAAGCTGAACCTCATCGATAAGTCGGGTGCCTGGTATGCCTATAAGGGCGACAAGATCGGCCAGGGCAAGGCCAACGCCTCACGATTCTTAGAAGAAAACGCAGCGGTCGCAAAAGAGATTGAAGATCAAATTCGTCACCAGATGATGGGTTTGCCGTTGGCGGC
The DNA here is from genome assembly GCA_002721785.1 of Halieaceae bacterium. Classification (GTDB taxonomy): domain Bacteria; phylum Pseudomonadota; class Gammaproteobacteria; order Pseudomonadales; family Halieaceae; genus Luminiphilus. The sequence goes on along the minus strand of PBLO01000004.1, from coordinate 429,612 downwards.
GGTTGAAACCGAAGTCACGGAAGCGCCCGCAGAAGACGCTGGGGAAGCGGATCTGGGTAACGTCGCAGAGTCCTCTTAACGCCCATCAAAAGCCTCTATGGAGGACTACGCCAAGAAAGATCCAGTGACTCCCGGCGAGCTTCGGCTTGCTGGGATGGATCTGCTTGCTAGACGCGAGCATGGATCAGCGGAGTTAACGTCCAAGCTTACGAAGCGCTTCAGAAAGCGTGATTGCGACCATGCAACCGTAGCAAGCGTGGTGCAACAACTCATCGACGAGGGGTTGCTGAGCGATGAGCGCTTCGCTGCCTCCAGAGCACGACAGCTCGCGAGCCGCGGTTACGGGCCGAGCCGAATCCGCAACGACTTGCGGCAACAGAAGGTTGAGCAGTACCTCAGTGACTCTCTATTAGAGGCGTTTGACGATGGCCTTGATTGGGATGTTGAAGCAGCCTCGGTTTATGAAAAAAAGTACCGGGGTAGGCCCATTGAGGGTGACTGGGATGAACGTCAGCGCGAGCGCGCAAAACGCCTGCGATTCCTCCAATACCGGGGCTTCGGGGCTGATATCAGTAGACGTCTTGTGGAGACTGACGATGTGGGCGCTCCGCCTGGAGACGACCCGCTAGAGGGCTAGGTTGCTCGCGCCGCGTCACCCATAACCTTTGTTATATCAGCCTTCGACAGTGAGGCGAGCTGCCCACAGAGACCGCACCTCACCCGCTTTGTCCTTGATGATGGTGGCATTGGCAGGGCCCATCCGTAGCACCTGTTTCTGTATCGGCGCTAAGCCCTCTATCGCAGGGTCCTCGTATAGCCATACCGCTTCCTTGAGGAACAAACGCGCCCCTGACACGTTGACTTCGGGCGTGTAGATGATCAGGTCCAGCGTGTTGAGAACCGTCTGGTTAAAAGATGACTCACTTTCCCCATAAAAGCTCCAGGCCTCTCTAAAAAGGGGTAGCAGCCAGTCGAGGGCTGAGAGGAGGGCGTCGACGTCCAGGCTCTCTATCCACTTGGCGAGTGCATCGTAGCGCGCGTAGCCCGCAGGATCTGCGGTGACTTGTAGCCCGTCATCAGCAATGGGAAACGCCACCTTAGGTCTGGCGATAGGGAGTAGTTTATAAGGCACTTCCCCCTCAGCCATGAGGTAAACGACGCTGGTGCTGCGCTCGATAATATTGCCGGGTAGGAGATACTGCTGACCCGCGGTACCCAGGGGGATGTCGGCGATTGCATCACGGACCGCATCATCGCTCTCGTCAAGCTTCGGCAACGGATCAGGCTCGGGTAGCGGCTCTGCCGGGGGTTCTGGTTGAGGCTCGGGTGCAGCCTCAGCGGCGGGTTCCACCGCGACAGGTGTCACAACCTCGACCTCGACCTCGGCAGCCGGCTGGGTTGCTGGTGTCGGATCTTTGTCGAATGGCCAAATGCCCGTCAGCAGCAATACACCTGCCGTGATCACAACGATCAATACAACAATAAGCCCAATCTGTCCGGCTGTAATTGCGCCTGCTTGAGGCGAGCGGTGCGGTATATGTTGAAGCATTTACTTGACCCTTGATCTTCGGCTGCTTAGGCGAGTAACAGCCTAAAGAGCATACCGAAAATTCACGCGAATGCTTGCCGAGGCGCTCGAGTCGCGGCGGTCATTTTTCGCAAATTGCCGGCCAGTCCAGCGTGAAGCAGGTCTTTATCGACAAAATGACGCTTCAAAGAGGATTGTGTGGTCCGTGTTGCCCCCTCAGTCAATGGCTGTAAGCCGCAACTGTGTTCATGTCCTCTAGCGCCTGCTCGAGTTGATCAACTAACTCATCAAATACTTCGATCGTTGCCTCGATCGGCGCGGCTGAGGTCATGTCAATGCCTGCCTTTTTGAGAAGCTCGATGGGATAGTCATTCGAACCTGATTTCAGCATCGTAAGGTATCGCTCTCGGGCTGGCTCACCCTCTTCAAGAATCATTTTGGCAAGCGCAGTAGCCGCTACGAATGAGGTGGAGTATTGGTAAACGTAGAAATTATCGCTCCGCAAAAAATGAGGGATACGACTCCACTCGATTTGATTGAGCTCGTCGGCATGCACTGCATCACCGTAATAATCCGCGAACACGTCGGCGTAAATCCCGTTTAGCACATCAGCAGTTAAGGCCTCTCCTGCCTCGACTTTCGCATGGGCGCGTGCCTCAAAGTCGGCAAACGAAGCCTGACGGTAAAAGCCGCCGCGGAACTCATCCAGATAAGAGCTCAGTAAGTAGGCGCGCTCGCCGGCGCTTGATGCTTCGCTCAGCATTTTTTGCATCAGTATGGCCTCGTTGGTCATGGAGGCGATCTCGGCGATGAAAGTTCTGTAGTCGCCGTAGACCTGCGGCTGAGTATTGCGGGTAAGGTAACTATGAATCGAGTGGCCGTATTCATGCGCTAACGTCGAGACATTGTTGAGCGTGCCTTCATAGTTCATCGACAGGTAGGGCTTGGAGGTGTAGGTGCCCCAGCTATAGGCCCCACCGCGCTTTCCGCGGTTAGCCATGGCGTCCACCCAGCCTTCATCGAACCCCTTCCAATAGACGTCGATGTACTCTTGGCCAAGGGGCGTCAGAGCATCGGCCACAATGTTTTTGGCCTCTTCGAAAGGAATGTCCTTCAGGGTCGGCGGCACAATCGGTGCGTACATGTCCCAAATTTCGAGGAGGTCTACGCCGAGCTGCTTCTTTCGAAGTTTCAGGTAACGCTGCAGCGGCGCGCTGCCGGCGCGTGCCGTGGCGATCAGATTGTTAAACACGTCGATCGGGATGGCGTTGGTGTACGTTGCCTGTTCGAGCCTTGAGTCAAAACCGCGAGCTTGTGCGAAAAAGACACGGCTTTTCACGTGACCTTCGTAATTGGCAGCCAGCGTGTGATTGAGGGTTTTATACGCTGAGAAAAGGCCCTTCCACGCATCCTCGCGCAGGCGCCGGTCGGTTGAGTGGAGAAACGCGCCGTATCGTGAGTTGGTCAATTCGATCTCGTTGCCGTCGCTATCAACGACGGTGCCAAATTGAAGGTCCGAGCTGTCGATGGCGGTAAACACGCTGTCGAATTTATCGAGCGGATCCGAGGCCATGGCAAGCAGCTTTTCTTCGGCTTCCGATAGCGTGTAAGGCCGCATGCGCGCTGTTTCGTCGAGGTAGTGCGTGTACACAGCAAGCGCCGGCGTGCCGTCGATAAACTGATCCAGCGTTTCTTCAGAGATAGCAAGTAGCTCAGGAGTGAAGTATGACAGCGCCTGCTGATACCGGGCGTAAAGCCCCTGCGCCTCTGAGAACCGCGCGGCATTTTCGGACACCCGGGTGTCCTCATAGCTTCTAAGCCCCGCGTAGACGTACAGATTGGCAATGATCGTCTCAACCGCCTGAATGCTCTCGATGGCCGCTAGCAGGGTGGCGCCATCTGTACCGAGTTGCCCCCGGTATTGCTCCAAGTTGGGGAGGGCGGCGATAAACCGGTCGCGATCTGCCTCCCAGGCGTCCGTGTCCACATACATATCCGACAGATCCCACTTGTACGCCGCGTCAATATCTCCGCGCTCTGGCACGTCGGTGCTGTGCGCTGCGGTTGGCAAAAGGAGGATGAGGGCGGTCATCACGGAGAGTAAGGTGGTAGAGGGTGTCATGGTGTGTGGGTCTCCTTCATTCCCAGAGTCGCAACCGAGCGACGCAAGCGCCGCTCGCGTCTCGATCAGGCCTGGTGCGCAGGCGCCGTAGCCTAGCTGATCTGGTTACGCAAAACGAGGGTCATAGTGGGGTGGTAGGCGTATCTACGCTGGCGGCGCGGAATGACACGCCCGCATCGGGCTGGGTGTAGGTATCCAACCCGGATATCGCGACTGCGCCCATGCTGTGCAGCAACAGTGCGCCATCCGGTCGCAGCGCGTCCTCCGGATAGTGCAGTGTGGTGACCTCACCGATCACCATGTGCGTTCCGTTGATGTCCAGCCGCCGATGCTCGCGCAGTGCGCAAGCAACCTGTAAGGGGGATCCTGATACAAATGGGGCTGGGCAGTTGGATTTCCAGTCTTCATTGAAGCCGCAAGCATCAAATTCTGACTGCGTTTTTGGGTAGGGAGCCGAGGTTTGATGTGCCTGCGCTGCGTCGGCAAGCGTGAACGCGTTCAATGTCCAGCTTTCCGTTTCGAGGATATTGCTCAGCGTGTGCCGCTCACTGCGGCCGGTATCGGGTCGCAGAATCATTGCCAATAAGGGCGGCCGTGAGCCGAGATGGAAGTGCGAGCTGATGATAGCTAGGTTGGTTAATCTGTCTGCGTCACAGGTGCCGACCAGCATCGCCGACTTATAACCCGGCAAGCAGTTGATCAAGCGGGCCCGCGCCTCGTTATCCATTGCCTCAAGGTCATCGAGTGTCAGGCACGAATCTGCCACGTGTTCTTCCTAGTCTGACGCGGCGTCTGATGCCGTCGATGCGGGGTAACGCTTGGCGTAGCGGCGAGTGGCCCAGACCCCGTATGCCCAAGACGCGATCGGCTTGATGAAAGGCCATGATAGCCAGCGCCAGAAAAATCCAATGCGGGTGTATTGCCACGCTGCAATATTGGCATCGATGCCCGTGACCCAATCACCGTTTTTGCGCAGGTGGAGTGATTGCAGCATCGAGGACTTATCTGGCAGCGCGTCGCTATCCGTTAGGTCGTGGATGTCCTGCAGTACCAGATCGTCTGATTTAAGGCGCGCCAAGTGGGCCATCTCTCGACGGCACAGTGGGCAGCTCCCATCAAAATACAAGGTGTCATGTTCAGTCATGCAATCAGTACGAGCCGCTGGTTCGAGCGGATGAGCATTTCGGGGGGCGTTTAACTCAGGCTGGTCAGGATTCTTTGATCAGTTCCGCGATTTTCTCTCGTAGAAGCGCTTCATCACCCTTACGGAACCCGACATGGACCTCCCGAATGAGTCCATCACGCCCAATGAGGTAGCCCGAGGGCATACCCGCTACGGCAAAAGCGCGTCCTGAATCACCCGTCTTGTCTATCGCAACGGGGTAATCCACGGGGTAGCGTGCGAGGAAGTCGAGGGCGTCCTCGTCGACATAGTCAACGCTGATTGCCACCACGCCGAAATCTTGTGGCGCAAATTCCTGACTGAGACGATTGAGCGCGGGAAGAGAGAGGCGGCACGGACCACACCAGCTTGCCCAAAAATCCAAATACGTCACGCGCCCGATAAAGGACGATGCCGAGACCGTACCCTCGCCATTTGCAATGAGCGGCAATTCCCACGCCGGTTGCGGCAACGGTTCCTCAAGGCTGACGTGGGAGCCACGCTCGGCCCAAGTCTGGCCGCCGAGGACTATGCTGCCTGCACAGACCAGATTAGCAATGATGCGCCTGACTAGACCTATCCTGCGGTCAGCATTCAGCGACTGTGCTGTCTGAACGCGTCGCCTCAACGATTACGACCCAGGCGTTCGTGGGCGTCAACCCACTCGTTAGTGCGCGTCTTTTTATCCACGCGCGCTGCACCGGAGAGTGATAATTCTCCGGCCACTACGAGTGCCGCGGCGATTTCGCATAGCTTCAGTGCCTTACCTTTGCCTTCACAGCCCATCATGCGCAAGCACTCCCGCTGCGTAGGAAGGGCTGTGCCGCCGCCATAGGTCGCCATAATCAGCGCTGGCAGGGTGATGGAGAAATAGAAGTCGCCCTTACTGGTTGCGCGCTGATAGGTGGTGCACTGGTTCGACTCACCAATGTTCGCAACGTCCTGGCCGGTCGCGAGATATAGCGCAGCGAGTGCGTTAGCAGGATGATTCGCATTATTTGAGGAGTTCGTCAGGATCGCCGAGAGCGTCGAAATCTGCTGGCCATAGGCGATCTGTTCGGGCGCGACGCGAAGATGCTTCATGAGGATCTCGCGTGGCACTGTGATCTCCGCAGTCACGCGTTTGCCGCGGGTCTTGAGGAGGTTAACGGAGGAGGTCTTCTTCTCCGTGTCGAAGTTACCCGACAGCATGTAATGGAGCATTTCCGGACGCTGTTCATTGATCCATTCGCAGGCAACAAAGGTCGCCCGGCTGACCATGTTCTGGCCCGCAGCGTCGCCGGTGGAGTAGTCGAACCGCGTGAACACCATGCTGTGCACGTGGTAGCTCTCAATGTCGTGCAGCTTGCCCACTGACGTCGAGGTTTCGGCTTTTGCCTTGATTGCTTCGAAATTGTCTTTGATCCAGAGCTGGAAATCTCTGGCCTGCCTGGCATTACGGAAAATGAAAACGGGTGACCGTTGCATGGATTCTTCCGATACGGTCGTCAGGACGCCGCCGCATTCACGGATCACTTTCATGCCGCGATTATAAGAGGCGAGCATGGTGCCCTCGACGGTTGCCATAGGCACATAGAACTCGCCTTGTGCGTGCTCGCCATTAACCAATAGTGGTCCGGCAACGCCGATGGGGATCTGGGCGACACCCCAGAAGTTTTCGATGTTGCTCTCCATCTCATGCGGATCAAATGAGAACTGCTTGGTGTGATCCAGAGAGGCCCCCGTTTTTGCCTCGATAAACTGTTGCCGCTGTTCGACAATCTCAGGACTGTAGTCGTCCTCTGGGCTACGGGGGATTTTTGTATCGTCGGTCATAGTGCGTTGATCCGTGCTTTGGCTTGTTGGTACTCGTCGGTTAATTTTGCGACGTAGTCGGCAGTCGAGCCCAAACTTTTTACAGCGCCGATACCCTGGCCACAACCCCAAATGTTCTTCCAGGCTTTCGCGTCGGTATTGCCGCCTGAGCCAAAATCCATGGCACTGGGGTCACTTTCGGGGAGATTGTTGGGGTCCAGCCCAGCCGCCTCGATGGACGGCTTCAAGTAATTGCCGTGTACGCCGGTGAAGAGGTTGCTATAGACAATGTCATCGGCGCCGAAATCTACAATCGCCTGTTTATAGGCCTGCTCGGCATCGGCTTCCTCAGTCGCGATAAAGGCGGATCCGATGTAGGCTAAATCTGCTCCCATCGCCTGCGAGGCGAGCACCGCGTCGCCGGTCGCGATGGCGCCCGAGAGCAGCAGCGGCCCATCGAACCATTCCCTGATTTCCTGAATCAACGCCATGGGGGAGGTAGTGCCTGCGTGTCCGCCGGCTCCCGCTGCGACGGCAATGAGCCCGTCCGCGCCTTTTTCGATCGCTTTTTTCGCGAAGCGATTGTTAATAATGTCGTGTAAGACGATGCCGCCGTAACTGTGGACCATCTCGTTGACCCACTCTTTAGCGCCCAATGACGTGATGACAATCGGGACCTCGTACTTCACACACATGTCCATGTCGTGCTTCAGGCGCGCGTTCGACCCATGAACAATCTGATTCACAGCAAAGGGGGCTGACGGTGCGTCGGGGTTGGCTTTGTCATAGTCCGCAAGCTCTGAAGTAATGCGCTCCAGCCACTCTTCCAAAACTGGTTCGGGTCGGGCGTTCAGTGCAGGGAATGACCCGACAATGCCGGCCTTGCACTGGGCGATGACCAAGTCAGGATTGGAGATGATAAAGAGCGGTGAGCCCACGACAGGCAGTCTGAGGCGGTTGTGTAAAGCGGGTGGCAAAGCCATGAGAATCATCTCCTAGTAAAAAAAAGGTTGTGGGCGGTGTGGAAACCTACGTTTCTGCGTGCGCCGGTACAAGCGTTGCGCGCCTAAAGCCGTTATTCAGCGCATTAATGGTGTGCAGGGCTATCATTCCGCCGCATAATGGTATTGCACCTCCAAAATTGGCACAACAAATGCCAAAAGCTTGAGGTGCAATGCTTACTGTTAACTCGAGCTGTCTCCCATGTATCAACAGTACTTCGGACTCACTGAGCAGCCATTCTCGATCGCGGTGAATCCGCGCTATCTGTTCATGAGCGACCGACACCGCGATGCACTCGCGCATTTGTTGTACGGCGTCGGCAGCGGGGGTGGATTTATTCTCCTGACAGGCGAGGTCGGAACCGGGAAGACAACACTCAACCGCTGCCTGCTGGAGCAACTCCCTGAGCAGACTGATATCGCCATCGTGCTGAACCCTGCACTAAGCGCTGTGGAGTTGTTGGCGACAGTCTGTGATGAATTCGAGGTTGAGTATGAGCAGGGGACTGACAGCCTCAAACTACTGACCGACGCGTTACATCAATTTCTGCTCGCCAATCACCGTGCGAACCGTCGCACCGTACTGATGATCGACGAGGCGCAACATCTGGGTTTCGAGGTGCTTGAGCAGATCCGTCTTCTTACCAACCTCGAGACGGATGAAAAGAAGTTGCTGCAGATTATTTTCACGGGTCAGCCCGAACTGGCGGCCATGTTGAGGCGACCCGAGTTACGGCAGCTTAATCAGCGGATTACTGCACGGTTTAACCTCACACCACTCGATGCTTCAGAGACGGCTGCCTATATCCAGCATCGATTGCAGATCGCTGGTTTGCCCAGTAATCGGGTGGTGTTCCCAAGCGCCGCCAGCAAAGCAGTGTATCGGCTAAGTGGTGGGATTCCGCGTTTGGTCAATTTGTTATGCGATCGGGCGATGATGGGCGCCTATGGTCGGCAGGTGGAGGAAGTTTCCGCGCGTTTGGTCACTGAGGCGGCCGCAGAAGTCTTGGGAACAGCCTCGAGTAACGCGACGGATCCTATTCGTGCCGGCATGCCATATGGGCGTCTACTGATGGTTACTCTGGCCCTGCTGTGCGGAGTCGTTTGGTTTGTGGCAAGGCCCGATTTCTCTATTCCTCTGACATCTGAAGCGTCACTCACCGAAGAGCAAGGTACTGGCGGTTTGGCAATGAGTCAGCCCGATCTACGCATGATCTCGCCCGATTCCCCGGCGTCCGCCGCTGGTGTTGGCGCAGCGAGCGCTGCTGCCGTGAGACCCTGGTTGTTGTCGCCGAAGCAAGCTGAGCGCGCGCTCTGGGGTCTCGTGCAGGGTCAGCCACTGGTTGAAGGTCTGTGCGATGCGGCCTCGGCAGCGGGTTGGCTCTGCGAGCGTCATCAAGCCGATGTGTGGGATGCCGTGCTGGACCACAATCGACCGTCGATACTGGAGTTGCGCCGTGACAATGGGTTCGCGGGCGCGGCTATCCTGCTGGGCATTTCAAACGAGAGGGCGCAGCTGTGGACGGGAGCTGCCGTTTGCGAAGTACCGGTTGCAGCCCTCGCGGCGCTGTGGCGGGGCCGCTTCAGTTACCTATGGCAAACCCCGACAGGCTGGACAGGCCCAGTCTCTGAGGGGGTGACTGGCATCGTCGTCACGGACATCGTGCGTGCACTGTCGGTGCTGGATGGCCTACCAGTGCCGCCGCTGGGCGTGTACACCGCTGCCGTCGCCGAGCGAGTTCGTGCTTTTCAGCGTGCTCGGGGACTCGAAATAGATGGCGTAATGGGCGCGAAGAGTTGGCGGGCATTAAGTGACGAGATCGGAGAGGGATTCTCACTGGAGAATGCCTTGTTGTCTGCTCTGAGCCAGTCGGGAGGGGCTTTATGTCTCTGATTCTCGACGCATTACGGCAGTCTAAGCAGCAGGTCGGGCCCGTCACTCAACATGATGCACCGGCTACGGTATCGGGAGCGCAGACTGCACAACGGCCATTCGTTGTCCTGGCGCTATTGGCTGGCACGATATTCGGTGCCGGCGCTGTTGCCGTGTGGCAATGGAGTACCCCGCAGATGGCGTTATCGACGCCACCGACTGCGGAGCCTCTACCGGGTACACGGCGCTCGTCAGCCGCTGAATTGAGCGTGGCAACTGAATCGTTCGACACATCAGCGTCCTCCACGAGGCCGCTTGGCTCTGCTATGGAAAGCGGACAGCGATTGCGCGCTGAACCCCAGCCCAAGCGTGATGTGAGTGCAGGTGTAACGGAACAAGTTGCTTCACTGCATCAACAGATGTGGTCGGATGCTGCTGAAGCGGGCGAGGCCACTCCGGCCGCGACGAGAACGCAATCCAGAGTCGAGGCGGAAACGTCAGTGCTGCCCAATCAGCAGGATCAGCCGGTACAGTCGATTGCGCCACCAGTTGATCTCGCCAAAGCAATGGAAAACGCGGCTCGCGAAATCGGTGAGTCGGCATTGAGTCCCCATCCGTCGCCACTCCTTGAGAATCTGTCCCAGCAACAGAAAGATCAGATACCGATGATTGTTTATTCCGAGCACAACTTCGCGCCGCAAGGGTTGGCGTCTGTCATGCTCAATGGAAAGCGCTTACAGTCTGGGCAGCGCGCAGACACGGTCGAGGTCATCGACATCTTGAGAGATAGCGTCATCTTGCGCGTGGACGGCATCGAGTTCAGGCTCAAGGCGCTTAACACCTGGGTGAATCTGTAATCTCGCTGAGCAGTTCCGCTAGTCAGTTGATGCGCTTGCACACTGGGCGAAAGGGGAGGGCGAGGGCGAGAATGCGCACCCTTGGCCTAGTGGTTTTCAGGACGGAAAAGAAAGCGCTCCATCGCGTCATGGACATCGCGCTGCCGCATGAAGGCGCTTAACCACTGTGCCGCAACGTCGTTAGCAAATAGCGGTACGTTCGCGCCAGTGTGCTCCTCGCTGAATCCATTATTGGTCGCGTAGTTGATGCGCATCATACCGCCCTCTGGGGTTCTGACGCGGGCGGTCAGGCCGGGTGAATAAATGGCGATCGGATAATTTGCATAAAGCGTGGGTTCGGGGAGGATCTGTGCGGCCTGTGCGTGGTCAGCGGTCACGATAATTGCGGTCTCTGGATGATTCGACGCGAAGCTTCGGGCTAGCGCCAAACTCTCCTCCAGCTGCGCGATCTCACCGATCGATCCGCAGGGATTACGCTTGTGGGATTGCTTATCGATTGACGCTGACTCAATCATCAAAAAGAAGCCTTGCTCATTATCGGTAGCGAGATGGGTGAGCGCGAGATCAGTCATCGCGGCGAGCCTCGGCGTGTTCCGGTAAGCAGGATTCGGTTCACAAGACATGGGCGATGGCTCGGTTACCGAGCCAAAATACTTTGAGATATGACTTAGCCAGCTGCGCTCTACGGGTTCCCCGATCCTTGCATCTGTGCCCTGCCATTGCACTTCTAGCGTCTCTTCATCAAACGCACCGAGTAAGCGTTGCGGTGCTGCGAGCGAGTCAAATGCTGTGTCACGTGAGATCACTCTGAAACCCTGATTGACCGCGAGTTGAGAGACCGTGATGCCGTCTACGGTCTGTTGCTTCATAAATTTATCGCCCCCGCCAAGCAGAACGTGGGCACCGCTGCCGACGAGTTGCTCCACAATGGAGCCGGGGCCGCCATTGTCTCTTGCATCGCTGAGGCATGCCGGCTGTGGAATGCCGTAATAGGTGCTGCCCAAGACCTCTTTAGGGCCTTCACAGCTCCGCGATGAGACGTGAGCAAGAAATGAGGCGGGTGTAGCGTCGGTGAGAGAAGAGGTTGTGACGAGTCCTACCCGCCAGCCAGCCTCAATGGCCCGCTCGGCAATGCTGGGGAGATCGTTATCGGCAATATCCGTTGCGATTCGACCAATGTTAGTCATGCGGCCAGTGGCCAGCGACGTGGCCGTGTTCGCGGAGTCGGCAACGTACAGCGGCTGACCCTCATCGCTGACCGTTTCGATTTGTACCGATGCACGAAACGCAAGCGTGTCCAGACCCAGTTGCCCGCTCATGCCGGAGAGGTAGTTCCGCCCCATGGTTACGTGCTGATCGTCGAAGCCGTCACCAATGATCAAAATCACATTGCGGGGCGTCGCCGGTACCACTGTCGATGCTAGTGCTGATGAAAGAATGATGAATGCCAGAATAATGTGACGCATGACGAGCTCAAGTGGCAGCAGGGTGCGCGGAGAATAATCGGCGTTCGCCGCAATCTCAACGCTGTTTAACGGATGCGGTTGGGTTTGCGCGGCTGGCTGTGGCACACTCGGGCTCACACCTGTAAAAATTTCCAAGGAAACCCACCATGACTGGAATCGCCAGCAGACGTTCTTGTGCTCTGATTTTCTCCGCTTTGTTGAGTGGGCCCGCGATGGCTGACACCGTCTCTGGTGCCGACACGGCGTGGATGCTGACTTCGACGGCCTTGGTGCTGTTTATGACGATTCCGGGCCTGTCGCTGTTCTATGCTGGTTTGGTGCGTGTCAAAAACGTTCTATCGGTTCTGATGCAATGCTTCGCGCTGACGGCATTGATGTCGGTCCTGTGGTTTGTTGTGGGTTACACCCTTGCCTTTGGCTCCGGGGGTGTGGAGCAGGGCCCCTGGATTGGCGATTTGGGCAATCTTTTCTTGGCAAAGGTCAGCATGGATAGCGTGAACGGCTCCATTCCCGAGACGCTGTTTGTCATGTTTCAGCTGACGTTCGCCGTCATTACCCCCGCACTGATAGTCGGCGGTTTTGCTGAGCGAATGCGGTTTTCAGCCATGCTCATTTTCAGCTCTCTCTGGCTGATTCTGGTGTACGCCCCCGTGTGCCATTGGGTTTGGGGCGGCGGTTGGCTGGGCAACATGGGCCTGCAGGACTTCGCGGGTGGCGCCGTGGTGCACATTACCGCAGGCGTCGCGGCCTTGGTGGCGGCGATGTCCCTGGGTGGCCGACGTGGTTTCGGTCAGACCGCGATGCCACCGCACAACCTCACCATGACGGTTACCGGCGCTGGCATGCTGTGGGTAGGGTGGTTTGGGTTCAATGCGGGCTCAGCGGTTGCAGCAGACAGTAGTGCCGCCATGGCAATGCTGGTGACGCATTTATCGGCTGCTTGTGGTTCATTGGCGTGGATGGCAATGGAGTGGCTCCGCCACGGCAAGCCCTCTGTCCTGGGTATTGTGACAGGCATGGTCGCGGGGCTGGGGACCATTACCCCTGCATCCGGTTCGGTTGGCCCGGCGGGGGCAGTGGTGATTGGACTCTCTGCAGGCGTGGTGTGTTACTTCGCGACGATCACGCTGAAAAATCGCCTCGGCATTGACGATAGTCTCGACGTTTTTCCAGTTCACGGCGTAGGCGGCATGTTGGGGCTCGTTATGGCGGGTATTTTCTGCTCGCCCTCATTAGGCCTGTTTAGTGGCAACGGTTTTTCAGATGGCGTCGATAGTATCGGCGGCCAGCTGGGTATTCAGCTGACTGGAATCGCTGCCACGTTCATCTACACGGCAGTACTCAGCTGGATATTGCTCAAGGTGGTGGATGCGATGGTGTCGTTGCGCGTCGACCAGGAAGACGAAACGGCCGGGCTTGATATCGTCTTGCACGACGAGCGGGGCTACGACCTCTGATTGCAGTGGTGCTGCGTTCAATTCTGGCGCAGCACCAACTCAATGCCGAGCCTCTCAACCGCAGAGGCGCTCTGCTCTATCTCCCAGATTGTGAGGGGATGTTCCTTTCCCCAGTCCTCGGGGACCGATACCGTCAGCGTATTGTCATGCGCTGAGACGCTCAGCGCAGGGATCGTCTCCAGTGCTTCTACGTGCTTGAAGATAACGGCCAACCTCAGAAGCACCATCATTCTCGCAACGTTGAGTCGTTTCCGTTTAGCAATCGGATTCAGCAGTTCTGACCGGGGTTTTCCCTTGAGGCCGGCGATCAGTGCTGCCATCGTCTCCTGATCTTGCTGCGCGAAGCCGGGTAGGTCGGTGTTAAGCACCAGGTAGGCGGAGTGCTGCGAATAGTTTTTCTGGGAAATGGCGATGCCGATCTCGTGCAAGGCGCCAGCCCAACGCAGTAATTCGGCGTCACCGTCGTCAAGTTGCCAACTGGTCCGGGTGGCCCCAGCGAGGAGGGCTACGCGTTCGGCAACGAGATCGGCTACGCGCTGATCGACGGAGTAACGCTGTTGCATCGCAGAAATGCTCCGATTCCGCACGTCCTCGTGGCTAAACCGTCCAATGAGATCGTAGATGACACCCTCGCGTAATGCGCCAGACGAGGTGCGCATTTCTTGCACCTGTAGACCGTCAAAAAGCCCCATAGTTATGGCGAGCCCGGCCGTCACGACGCCTTTACGGGTTTCGCTGAGTCCGGGTAGGTCGATTTCTTCTATGTGGCGGAACGACAAAAGCTGTTTGCGCAGCTCCGCAAGGCTAGGGCGATCGATACCGGATTCGCGCCAGCCTGCGGTAGTGATCAGAGTCTCAATTGCCCGCAGCGTTCCCGACGAACCCACCGCCTCGTGCCACATTTCCCGGTGGTAGTTTCTGCGGATGTGCGATACCTCGATGCGTGCGCGATGATAGGCGGCATCGAATCGTTCTCGTGTGATCTCCCCGTCTGGGAAGAAAGCCTCGCCGTAGGAAACGCACCCCATCTGAAGACTCTCTAGTCTGATCGGCTCAAACCGCTGGCCCAAAATGAATTCCGTGCTGCCCCCACCGATGTCCACAACAAGACGCGTGTCTTCATCGTCAGACAGGGTGTGCGCCACGCCGAGGTAGATCAATCTCGCCTCTTCCCGTCCGTAAATCACGTCAATGGGTGCGCCGAGGATTTGCTCTGCGGGTTCAATAAAATCCATCCGGTTTTTGGCGCGCCGCAGGGCGTTGGTGCCCACTACCCGGATTTTTGCGGGAGCGGTGCTGTCGATTAGCTGTTTGAAGCGCTCAAGGCATGCCAGGCCCCGCGAGATGGCTGCCTTGGTGAGCGTGCCTTTGCCGGATGTCTCGCCCAGTTGAACCTTTTCTGCCAGCGTCTGAACTGGTCGCAGCTCTCCAAAATCTGATTTGGCGATAATCAGGTGAAAGGAGTTACTGCCCAGGTCAATTGCGCTCAGTAAGGTTTCAGCTTCCGTCGGCTCATTGGCCATGGCGTAGCGCTCCGCTGGGTGCCTCGCTTGCGGGCTGGGTGAGCAGGCGTCGACCGCAATGTGAGTAGCGCCTCATCTTGATGGTGCGGCGTTTATTGTGAGGTACAACAGTCTGCGCGACGGATGTCGTCAAATGTGTCATCGAGTATGTCATCGAAGATAGTGCCGAGGTGCGCGCTGAGTGAGCCGCGTCATCAGTTCGTAGCCAATTGTTCCTGCGTGACACGCTACCGTGTCGATGTGCGGTTGGTCGCCCCACAAAGTCACGGGCATATCGCATGGGATCTCGCCACAATCTGTAACATCGACGGTGATCATATCCATAGATACCCGCCCAGCGAGGGGCGCCAGATGCTCACCGATTGCCACAGGTGTGCCATCTGCGGCAGCCCAGGGATAGCCGTCACCGTACCCAACCGGGACAGTGGCGATGACGCTGTCTCTCTCTGCTGTCCATCGCCCCCCGTAACCCACACTATCGCCCTGTGTAATGCGCCGCGTGGCCAGAACAGAGCTGACGAGTGTCATGGCCGGCTTGAGTCGAGGATCGCGCTCTAGCCCTTCAATCTGCCCCCCATAAAGCGCATAACCAATCCGCGCCCATGTGCTCCGTGCGGGGGTCGCCAGTCGTGTGGCTGCGGAGTTGTGCAGGCTGGTTTCGTCCTCCCAGTGGGTGGTCGCGCTATCCCATGTCGTTTTCTGTGTCACCGACAGCTCAGAATCCGGGGTTTCAGCGGCTGCGAGATGCGACATCGCGACGACCGCTTTGATGCCGTCTGCCTTGAGTTGTTGAGTAATCGATTGCGCCTGCACCGGTTGGAATCCCAGCCTGTGCATGCCGGTGTCAATCTTGAGCCACACCTGCTCTGGCTTCTCAGTGAGTGCGTGACACCAGTCCAGTTGATCTGCCCGGTGCAGGGTGGGCCAAATATTGAGGTGCACGCAGAGCGCGAGATCCACCGAACAGTGCGGCCCCTCGAGTACCAGTATCGGCTTGGTTACGCCGGCGTCGCGAAGTGTGACGGCTTCTTCGATCAGTGCGACCGCAAACGCGTCAACCGTCCCCTCGATATGGGTCGCGACCGGCACCGCGCCGTGCCCGTACGCGTCGGCTTTGACGACGGCCATTACGTGCTTGTCGCCTGCTGCCGCGCGCAACACCCCGGCGTTGTGCAGGATTGCGCCAAGGTCGATGTTAATGCGGGTAGATCGGGGCATCAGTTGGCGCTGAAGCGGTATTCGTTGAAGAGCTTCTGCGCAACGGCCCACATTCTGCCGGGTTTGCCATCGCCCACTGCCTTGCCATCGAGTTTCACGATCGGTGCAAGTTCTTTGGTGGAGGAGCTGAGCCAGATCTCTTCAGCCTGGGCTACCTCTTGGCGCAAGACCGGCCGGATCTCGACCGGCCAGTCAGTGTGTGCCTCCAGCAGCTCTAAGCATTGCCGACGCGTTACGCCGGGCAGTATTTGATGATCGAGCGCTGGGGTGAGGACAGTACCGTTGCAGACCACAAACACGTTGCATGCCGCTGCTTCTGTCAGCTCATCGTCGCTGTTGAACAGCAACACTTCCTCAGCCCCCGCATCAATCGCTTCCATCATGTGAAGCACGTTGCCGAGCAGGGCAGTGGATTTGATGTGACATCGGTCCCATCGTTGATCGGTGCGTGTTACGGCTGAAAAGCATTTGGCTGTCTCAGGGCTGCCATCCGACGGTGGGGTGATAGCGAAGGTGTAGGCAAATACAGTGGGTTCGATGTGTTCGGGAAACGCATGCTGGCGTTTAGGCGCGGCGCCCCGAGTGATCTGCAGGTAGACGCCGAGGTCACCGCCCCCATTGCGATTGACCAGTTCCGTCAGGATGCTTGTCAGGGCATCATCGCTGTGGGGGGATGTGAGCGCAATCCCGCTCAATGACTGCGCTAACCGTTCCAGATGGTAGGGCATTGCCACGAGCTGTCCGTCATAACAGGGTATGACTTCGTACACCCCGTCTCCAAACAGGAAGCCTCTGTCCATTGGCGAGATGTGGGCGTCTTCCAGCGCTGTAAACGCCCCATTGAGATAGGCCTGGGTCATGCGACAGATCCTTTTGAAAGGAGTTGAGCGATATCGCTTATTAGTGCAGTGGTATCCGAGAGCGGGAATCCATCTTCTGTGGCCGTCGGCTCACGCGTGACGCCATCTACTGCGCCACGCGCAACCAATGTCTCAAGGTCAGCGTGAAAACGCGTCATGCTCTCTGTGGTGTCCCCTGCGAGCCAGTCTGTGAGGGCGCATAGCGCGTAGGCTGCCCAGTTCGACACATCTGCGACGATAAGTTCATCAACCGTGCTCACTGCTGGTTGAATATTCAGGCTAGACAGCGCTGTGACTGCGTTCCCCATTCCTACTTCATTGCCCCCGTCACCAATGGCTATGGTAGGGCAGTTGGCAAGTGCTAGATAGGGTTCTGCCGCCGAACAAGCAGACGATATGTCTTCGCCTGCCATGTTGTAGTAGCGGCCGTCGGCAGACGCGCCCGGTCGCTCGATACTGATGACTAGCTGAGGGGAACGGACTGCGTAGAGCGCTTGGGCGTCCAATTGACTGTCGCCCGAGATGGTGTGGCAGTCGCAGGTGTCTCGTAGCGCGCTGACGAGGGCTGTATCTGAAATGATGGTTGGCGCACTGCCGAGGCGCTGCGCCAGACGATATAAGGCTAACGCGCCAGCGGGACCATCAGTCTCAAACGTATCTGCCACCGGGAAGCCTGTCAGAATGAAGACATTGCCGGGGCGGTCCAGCAATGTTTGCGCGGCCCGCAATAAATAGCCGGGTTGTAGCGTTTGCCTGATGTCGTCCATGCCGCGATGGTTCTGGCGGGTCAATAACGACTCGATCGAGCGGGAAAGGTTGAGCGTGTCAGGTGGCGTCATGACAGTCGCGTATCTCGATAGTGTTGTTCCAGCCAGCTTATCCTGTCTGCTTCTTGTGGAGAGCAGAGTGAAAAGCGCACCCTTTGACCCGGGCGGGCTTGTGCAAGCCGTCGACAGTCGCTCCGGATCACTGCGCCGGGCTTGGGGTAGCCGCCCACCGCTTGACGGTCATTGAGTAGCACGATGGGTTGGCCGCCGGGCGGAATTTGTATGGCGCCATGGGTAGTCGCCTCGGAGAGTAATGTCTCGATGCCCGTGTCGAGACGGCTCCCCTCAAGCTGTGCGCCCATCCGATTGGCTTTTGGCGTCACCACGAAATCATTTTCACACAGCGCGGCGATGACATCGGGCTGCATTAATGCGTACTGAAATCCGGGTACGAACCGCAATCTAATCAGATCCCCGGGTGGGGTATGGGTCAGATCGCCAGCGCGGTCGCTTGGGGGCTCATTCGGCTCTCCAAGTGGGAGACAATCACCATTCATCAGGCGTCGGCCATCGAAACCGCCAACACCCTCTCTCGCCGAGGTGCTTCGGCTTCCCAGGGTTTCTGGTGTATCGATTCCGCCGTCCACATGGAGATAGCTGTAGACGCCGACTGCGCCGGGGGTAATCTGGATCTGCTGGCCGGCTTCGACTCGCAGCACGGTGTGCATGCGAGCGCTGATACTGTCGATGCGCAGATCCACGGCGGCCCCTGTCACGGCGATGTGACAGGGCTCGGTCGGGCTGGCCACCAGATTGCCATACGCCATCTCGATGGCAGCTTCATCGGCGCTATGTCCAAGAAGGTATTGGCCGCTGGCCAGCGCATCGGCATCCATCGCGCCGGCGGGGGGGATCCCCAATTGGAGGCAGCCGCTTCTTCCGCTGTCTTGAATGCTGGCGGCCGGGCCCGATTGGTGAATGACGAGCTCCCTCACAGTTCGCCTCCGAACTTCCGGTATTCCTGAGGGGTAATGGCTTCAAATCGCACCGAATCCCCCACCGCCAAGTAGGCAGTCGGATGTTCGCCGTTCTGAAAGAGCGGTCTCGGACATGACCCGATTAATCGCCATCCCCCTGGCGATATGCCGGGGTAGACGGCAGTCTGCCGATCTGCCAAACCCACCGCGCCTGCGGGCACCGCCGCGCGCGGATCAGCCAGCCGTGGCGTAGCCAACTCTGTTGGTAGGTCGCCCAGATAGCAAAAGCCGGGCGCGAAGCCCGTTGCATAGGCAAAGTAGGTCGTACCCGTATGTAGCGCGATAATCTGGTCGACACTGATATTTTTTTGGTCGGCCAGCCATTCGAGGTCAGGCGCGACGCTCGGGTGGTAGAGCACCGGTAGCGTCACCACGGTTCCGGTGAGACTCTGGTCATCAGAATCGGTCAGCGTTGCACAGTCAGCTTGTTCAGTGAGCCAGGCTTCAGCGCGGTCACGCTCAAGGCGGAACGGATGAAAGAGCAGGGTAAGCGTCGTATAGCCCACGACGCTGTCTGCCAGATTTTCCGCAAAATAGCCCTGGGCTGCGGACTGAATGCGGAGCAGACAGCGCGTCAGGGCTGGGCGGGGCGCCTCAAGGAAAACAAGCCTGAGGCCCTCTTCACCTGCGGGGCCCACCTCGAACACGGGTCAGAGTCCGTCCAGTGCTTTACGAATCGCTGCGATCATTTGTACCGCACCGGGCGAATCACTGTGCACGCAAAGCGTATCGGCGTTGACGGGAATACGCCGACCTCGGGGTGTCTTAAGGGTATTTTGCGCGATAGCCTTCGCCTGTTTCGCGGCCTGCTTGGCGTCCAGGACGGCGCCGGGCTTGTTACGACTGAGCAGTAATCCTCGACTGGTGTAGCCGCGGTCGGCAAAGGCCTCATATCGCAGCGTGAGACCATGTTCCACGGCTAGTTGGAGAGTTTTACGATCTCGCGGTGTGGCGAGCACAACTAATTCGAGTTCGGCATGCCAGCTGGCAACGGCTGCCATGATGTCGTTGAGCACACCCACATCTGCCAGCATCGCGTGGTAAAGCGCCCCATGGGGTTTGACGTAGGCAACTCGTGTGCCGTGCGCGCGCGCAATGCCATCCAACGCGCCTATTTGATAATGAATGAGATCAATCAGCGACTGCCCGGTGATATCCATCGCGCGCCGACCGAAGCCCTGTTTGTCAGGGTAAGACACGTGTGCACCGATTTCTGTTTTGTGGCGTTTGGCCAGTTCAACGCAGGTGCGCATTGTCGTGGGGTCACCCGCGTGACCGCCACAGGCAATGTTGGCAGCGTCAATGAGGGGCATGATGCTGTGGTCATCGCCCATGTTCCACGGGCCAAATCCTTCGCCCATGTCGCAGTTCAAGGTGAGATTTGTCGTCATAGCGGGCCCGCCAGCTCCTCATTTTTTAGGTCCGTCACGAGCATATGGCCCGGTTCGTGGGTGATCGCCACAGGAAGTTCTGCCGCTTCCAGAGCCACTTGTGGTGTTACACCACATGCCCAGAATACCGGGACATCCTCTGGGCGCACCGACACGGCGTCTCCGAAATCGGGTTGCTGCAGGTCGGTAATCCCAATCAGGGTGGGGTCACCGAAGTGCACCGGCGCGCCGTGAACTCTCGGGTAACGGCCGCAAATCTGTATCGCTTCAATCGCATTTGATGCGGGCATGGGCCTCATACTGACAACCAATTTTCCCTCGAAGGGGCCCGCTGGCGTGCAGTCAATATTGGTGCGATACATGGGCACGTTGCATTGCTCACTGATGTTTCTTACCTCGATACCCGATTTAATCAGTGCCTCCTCGAAGGAGAAAGAACACCCGAGTGCAAAGGCCACCCAATCCTGTTGCCAGAGCTGCTCGATGCTCTCGCATTGCTCCGTGAATATGCCGTCGCGCCAGATGCGGTAGCGGGGGACGTCACGCCTGATGTCGATATCCTCTCCCAAGTCAGGCAGCCGGTAGTCCCCCGGCTCAGGGCTAACGGCAAGCAGGGGGCAAGGTTTGGGATTCAGGGCGCAAAATTGCGCGAAGTGATCAGCCGTGTCTCGGGGCAGAATCACGATGTTGCACTGTACGTAGCCCGCAGCGACCCCCGAGGTTTGGCCGGAGAACTCCGCAGATCTGGATAACCTGCGAATATCTGCTCCTGACATTGTGGCGGTCGCCGCTACCATCTTGGTCTCGAGCTTGTATAGTTGAGCTAAATCATACGCTGAAAAGAGAAGCCCGCCATGCCGCATTTTTCATCTTATGCCGCTGAGACACCCGATCGTCCCGCCTACATCATGGCGAGTTCCGGGCAGGTCGTGACCTATTCGGAGCTGGATCGCAAATCAAATCAGATCGCGCATTTGCTTCGAGCATCAGGCGTACAGCGGGGCGACCACATCGCCATGATGATGAAGAACTGTCCGGAGTTTTTGCAGGTTGCGCAGGCGGCCAATCGGGCGGGCATTATTTTCACCCCAATCAGCACTCACCTGAAGGAAGACGAGACGGCCTACATCATCACCAACTGCAAGGCGAAGTTATTTGTCGCTTCCGCAGAACTGGTACATGTCGCTACCGAAGCCGCTGCGGCTGCGCCAGGGTTGACGAGATGTTTGTCTGTAGGCGGTGACATAGCGGGGTTTGAAGCGCTGGATGAAGCGTTGGCAGATTTGCCTTCAACGCCGATTGAGGATGAGTTTTTGGGCGCTCCGATGCTGTACTCCTCGGGTACTACGGGTAAGCCAAAAGGCGTTTACTGGGCGCCCCATGCGGAGAGTATTCACGCCGACCACGCCTTGTCGGGTAGTGTTGGGGCCTTCTTTGGTTTTGATGTGAACACGATTTACCTGTCGCCCGCGCCGCTGTATCACGCGGCGCCTCTACACTACAACTTGATGGTGCTGGGGCTAGGTGGAACGTCGCTCATCATGGAGCACTTCGATCCAGAGCATTCCCTACAGCTTATTGAGCAATACAAAGCGACTCACAGCCAGTGGGTGCCCATTATGTTTGTTCGAATGCTGAAACTTCCGGAGGCATCGCGAACGCGATACGACCTCAGCTCGATGAAGTGCGCTATTCACGCCGCGGCCCCGTGCCCTGTAGACGTGAAAGAGGCCATGATCGAATGGTGGGGGCCGGTGATCGTTGAGTACTACTCGGGCAGTGAAGGCAATGGGTTTACGATCATTGATTCTGCCAACTGGCTGACACACAAAGGTTCAGTTGGACAGGCGATCATTGGCGAACCGAGGATCCTCGATGAAAACGGTGAGGTTCTGGGTCCGGGTGAGGTGGGCGACGTCTACTTCGCCAACAGCCGCCCATTTGAGTACTTCGATGAGCCAGAAAAAACCAAGAACGCCTTTAACGAGCAGGGTTGGAGCACCATGGGTGACGTGGGTTACCTCGATGAAGAGGGCTTTTTGTACCTCACCGACCGCAAAAATTTCACCATCATCACGGGGGGTGTGAACGTCTACCCCGCAGAGATTGAGGGCCTTCTGATCGCGCATGAGAAGGTTGCCGATGTGGCGGTTTTCGGGATTCCTCACCCGGAGTTTGGCGAAGAGGTCATGGCGGTGGTGCAGCCGCTGACTTGGTCTGATGCGAACGACGAGACGGAGGCTGAGCTGATTGAGTGGATGCGAGAGCGTCTCTCGACGGTCAAGGTGCCGCGGAAGATCGACTTCCTCGAGCAACTCCCCAGAATGGATAACGGCAAGCTTTACAAGCGCCACCTTCAGGATGCGTATCGCGAAGCGGGGTAATGGGGGCTGTCAAGCTGTTACGTGCTCCGGAGAGCCTCTATGCTGGACCACGGATATCCGTACATCGGGATGAAGCCCGAAACTGCCAAGGAGCGTTAATTGGCCAGCAAATCTGAGTTACGGCAACTCGAAAACGACATGGAGTCGGCGACATCCTATGAGGCTTGGTTGTCTGCGGCGCAGGCGCACGACGAGGCAACGGGAAAAGCTGAGTGGCGACAAGAGGAGCCGTCGGAGCTCTATGATCATGCGCAGATAAGCTACCGGCTGGACCGGCTCAAGAAGTTCCGTAAACAGAAAGACTGGACTGGCCTGCTCTACGCGTTGAACGAAGGCATCCACGGCAACATGGGTGGCATGGGTAAAAGCGTGCTATACCGCCAGGCCAAATCCGGTACCAAAGTACTTATCGAGCAATACATACAGGAAATCGACGAATCACTGCGCTTGCTCGCCGAGTTGCCCAACGATGTGATTCCGACGCAACAGAAGCTCGATTTTTTCTACCGCAGTAACGTCTGCTACGGGCGCTCAGCGCTGATGCTGAGCGGTGGCGGGGTGCTGGGATTTTTGCACCTGGGTGTCGTCACCGAGTTGCTCCGCCATGGTCTGCTGCCCCGCGTGATATCAGGGTCGAGCGCTGGATCGATCGTTGCAGCGGCCCTTGCGGCCTATACCGATGAAGAAATGACATCACTTGATCTGATCGGGCTGATGGAGTCGGGGGGCGCTGACACCCGAGGATTAATTCGGCAATGGCTCTCTGGTGCGGGTAGCCGCTTTACTGCAGACGATGTTGAGAAGTTGATCGAGGCGACCATTCCTGACCTGACTTTTGGTGAGGCCTACGCCAAGACAGGCCGCCAGGTGAGTATTACGGTCGCGCCTGCTGAGCCGCACCAACGTTCTCGCCTGCTCAATGCGGTGTCGTCCCCTAACGTGTTTCTTCGTTCCGCCGCAATGGCCTCCTGCGCTATTCCGGGCGTTTTTCCCGCGGTCATGTTGAAAGCGAAGAATGAGCGGGGAGAGGCGCAACCCTATTTGCCGGCGCGGCGATGGGTGGACGGCTCGGTTGCCGACGATTTGCCCGCCAAACGGTTATCGCGCCTGTTTTCCACTAACCACTACATTGTCAGCATGGTTAACCCGATTGCGATAGCGTTTTTGCCACGTGATGACAGGACCCGTCCGCTGCGACAGGCTGCGACATCTCTGGGGATGGGGATTGGTCGGGAGATGCTGAATTTCTACCGCGGTGTGGCTAAAAAATACGGCGATAATTGGCCTAAATTCAATATGATGATGCATGGAGTTCATGCATTGCTTGATCAAGAGTACTCAGGCGACATCAACATCGTGCCCCGGTTCCGGATGCAAAATCCGCTCAATCTGATCAGTCAGCCCAGCGAAGAAGAGCTTCGTCTCTTGGTCAAAGAGGGTGAGCGCGCAACCTACAGCAGAATTGAATCGGTGCGACGCTGCACGCAGATTTCGAGAACGCTTGAAGAAATCCTGCATCGATTCGAATATGGTGATTTGCGTCCTGCGCCTGGGACCTATCGCCGGCCCAAGAGCTCCCGCAGGCGGCCACCCCCCACGTCAGCTCAGCTTCAGGCGCTCAAAGCGGACTCTCCCGCGAAGCGTGGCAGGTCCTCTAAGGCGCGCGCCTCAAAAGCCGCTTGATTGAGTCATCGAGGTGACTGAATCCTTGCTTAGGGAATACAGGCAGCCCCGAGGGCGGCTAGTGGTCCAACCATAATCGCGCGGCTGTCTGCCTCGGCGCTCGAAGCGGTCCCTATCTGGGCGCGCTTCTTGATGCCCTGCAGGATGGCGGCGATGCGAAAGAAGCAAAACGCCATGTAGAAAGGCCAGTTATCGATGCCTGTCCGGCCGGTGCGCTGGCAGTAAGCCGCGATATAGTCTTCATCAGAGGGTAGACCCAAAGACGAACGATCGATCCCTTCCAGGCCGGCGATGCCGCCTTCTCGTGGGAATTGCCACGCCATTAATTGATAAGCGAGGTCCGCGAGCGGGTCGCCCAGCGTGGAGAGTTCCCAGTCCAGAATGCCGATGATTCTGGGCTCGGTTGGGTGGAAGATCATATTGTCCAGTCGATAGTCTCCATGCACCAGGGCGACGGTCTCTTCTCCACCTGGGATGTTGTCGGGTAGCCATTTGATCAAGGCTTCCATGTCGGCAACGGTTTCTGTCTCAGATGCCCGATATTGCTTGGTCCAGCGACCAATCTGACGTGCGTAGTAGTTACCCGGCTTGCCATAATCACTGAGCCCGACGGTATCCACGTCGACAGAATGCAGTGCTGCCAGCACGCGATTCATCTCGTCGTAGATGACAGAGCGTTCGGCGTTGTCCACTTCTGGCACTGCCGGGTCCCAGAAGATTCGTCCCTCAAGATGCTCCATCACGTAGAACATCGAGCCAATGACCTCGTTGTCATCGCAGAGCGCAACCGCCTGTGGAACCGGGACGTCGGTATCCCTGAGCGCATCCAGAACCCGGTATTCACGATCAACCGCATGCGCGGAAGCCAATAGTTCACCTGGTGGTTTTCTCCGCAATACGTAGTGCTTGTCGCCTGCGGTTATTTTAAAGGTCGGGTTGGATTGCCCCCCAGCAAATTTTTCGGCGCTCAGATTGCCGGAGAAGTCTGCAATATGCTGCCGCAGCCAGGGTTCAAGTCGAGAAAGTTCGAGGTCTTGCGTGCTCATGACGATCCTTGGATCTCCTTAATGAATAGCCCTTTTCTGGGCTGGCATCCGCCGAAAACAATCGGCATGATACCTGCCAATTCAGTCGCCGCGTAGGTGGTCGTTCGACAGCCGGTAGGTTATCGTGCGGTCGCTCGGCGTGACAACGCTGCACGCAGTCATCAAGAACAAAAAGGGGCAGTTCCTAATGAGCAATCAAGTGATGGAGCACTATCGCAACGCCGTGGAGATGGTGACGGCGCCAGGCGCGTTTCTCGAGCTCACCACCATTGAGGTTGGCGGGCACGAGTTAAAAGCTTATCAACATGCGCCCGGTTCAATGCGTGACCTTTGGCTGTTGGGTCAGGGTTACGGCGATCAGGAATATGTTGTCTACGGTGATGAGCGCTGGACTTTTGCAGAGGCGGGCCAAATCGTCGCGCATTTTGCGACGTGGTTACAAAGCCAGGGTATCGGCTCCGGCGATCGTGTGGCGATAGCCCTTCGCAATTACCCCGAATGGATTTTCGCCTACTGGGGGGTCATCGCAGTCGGTGGCGTCGTCGTGGGTATGAATGCGTGGTGGGTGGCCGATGAGATGGCCTACGCGTTGAATGACTCAGAGCCCAAGCTCTTGGTGGCTGATGATCAGCGCTTGGCAGTGTTTTCCGAGATTGCCGGTGACTTCCCGGATATGGCAGTGGTGGCGGTGCGCGAGGCGAACCCGCCTGTCCCTGCAACGCAATGGGCGGACACGGTTCAGGGGCCCGGTGATTTGCCCATGCCCGATATCGACCCCAACGACGATGCCTGCATTTTCTACACATCGGGGACAACTGGGCGACCGAAAGGGGCGCAACTCACGCACCGCGGTTGTGTCCACAACATCATGAATGTCGCCGCGATGGGTCAAATATTTGCCACCACCCAGGCGATGAATCGAGGTGAAGCGGTCGAGGCCCCGGTGTCTGCGCCCGCCGCGACGTCCCTCGTTGCCACGCCGCTCTTTCACGTCACCGCTAACAACTGCGTGATGCACGGCGCGACCTTGAGCGGTGGCAAGCTGGTGTTGATGTACAAGTGGGATACCGAGGAGGCGCTCAAGCTGATCGAGCGTGAAAAGGTGAATACCTTGAGTGCGGTGCCGATGATGACTCGCGAGTTACTCGCCCACCCTGACTTTGCGGATTACGACACCTCTAGCCTGAACTCATTGGGTGGCGGGGGAGCGGCTATGCATCCTGATCTACCAAATAAGGTTGTGGAAGCCACGAAGCGCGCCAAGCCGGCGCAGGGCTACGGCATGACCGAGGTCTGCGGCATCAGCACTTATACAACGGGCGATTTGTTTCTGGCTCGACCACAAAGCTGCGGACCACTTGTGCCGACGCTGGAAGGGAAGATAGTCAATAACGCGGGAGGCAGCTTGCCGGTCGGTGAGGCTGGAGAGTTGCTGGTGAAAGGTGCACCCGTCATCAAGGGTTACTTAAATCGTCCCGAAGCGACAGCCGAGACCATCGTAGACGGATGGTTGCATACGGGCGATATCGGTTACTTCGACGAAGACGGGTTCCTCTATCTCGTTGATCGGGCGAAAGACATGATTCTGCGCGGCGGCGAGAACATTTACTGCGCAGAAGTGGAGGGCGCCCTATACACCCACCCGGCGGTGCTTGAAACCGTCGCCTTTGCGGTGCCCGATGACCGATTGGGCGAGGAGGTTGGTGTGGCGGTCCATCTCAAACAGGACGCCATGTTGGATGCCCCCGGTTTGAGAGAGCACATGGGGTCGCGACTCGCTGCGTTCAAAGTTCCCCGCTACGTTTGGTTCTTGTCTGAGCCGCTGCCGCGCAATGCGAATGGGAAATTTCTGAAGCGCGAGTTAAAAGAGGTATTGGACCCGGCCTCTGCGGACTAGCCTGAGGCTTTGCGCGCAGCGGGGAGTAACCGATAACCCGATAACTGGCTCACTCGCCGATGAAAGCCATGCATACCATCGCGTGAGGACCCGCAGTTAATGAGTCGCCCACTCGTGCCTGCCTACTGTGCAGGACGAACGCCGGGCGGCGGACAGTGAAAGAGGAGTAGAGCAGTATGCTCACACGGCAGTTTACGGAAGAACAAACGATGTTTCGGGAGGCCTACCGACGCTTTCTAGCTGAGGAGGTCGTGCCGCACATGGAGCGTTTCCGCGATCAGGGAGTGGTCGACAGGGATATCTTTAAGAAGGCGGGTGAGCAGGGCTTTCTGATGGTGTGGCCCGAGGAGCGCTTCGGGGGAATGGCTGATTACGACATTCGCTGGGAGCAGGTCATCATTGAAGAGCTGGCCTACGCACGCTGCAGCGACTGGTTCGGCTCCTTGCACAGTCGCATTGTGGCCCCCTACATCACTCGTTTCGGCACTGAGGCGCAAATAGAGCGCTATATTCCGGGCGCTGTGTCGGGAGACATTATTCTCGCCGTCGCCATGACGGAACCTGATGCCGGCAGCAACCTCGCCGGTATGCGAACCCATGCCGTTGAGCATGAGGACCACTGGGTCCTGAACGGTCAGAAAACCTACATTTCGAATGGGATCAATTGCGATCTGGTGGTGGTGGCCGCCAAAACGGATCCGCAGAACAATCCGCACGCGATGACCTTGTTCCTGGTTGAGGCCGCCTGGGAAGGCTTCGAGCGTGGTCGCAATCTCAACAAAATGGGTCTGAAGGCCCAGGATACGGCCGAGCTATTCTTCCATAACATCAAAGTGCCTAAAGCCAATGTGTTGGGTGAGGCCCATAAGGGCTTCTATTACCTGATGGAAGGCTTGGCCGAGGAGCGATTGCTCGGCGCGATGGGTTATCTCGCCTCGGCACAGTTGTCGTGGGATTTGACGGCTGACTTCGTGCGTGAACGTGAGGTGTTCGGTAAGCCACTTGCCGCTATGCAAAACACCCAGTTCAAGATGGCGGAGTTGCGTGCTGACTTGGATATTGCCCAGTGCTTCGTCGATCAAGCCGCACTGGCCTTCAACGCGGGCACACTCTCGGCCGAGGACGCAGCTGCAGCCAAGCTCAAAACCTCGGAGCTGCAACAGCGGGTTGCCGATGAGGGATTGCAGCTCCACGGCGGTGCCGGCTTCATGGATGAATACCCCATTAGTCGCCAATCGGCTGATGCGAAGATCGCCACGATCTATGCGGGTAGCTCCGAGATCATGAAGCTGATCATCGGTCGTCATTGTCTGGGTGATCATTACGACGCCTTTAATCAGCGTAACTTTTGAGGCGATAGCGTGATGGGTGCGTTGAGCGGTTACACGATCATCGAGTTGGCGGGCATTGGGCCGGCGCCTATGGGCGGCATGATGCTTGCGGATATGGGCGCTGAGGTTATCCGTATCGAGCGCCCGGGGGCGGCTGACCCTAAAGTGGCCGAGCCGATAAGTGGCCGCAACAAGAAATCGGTGGTGCTCGATTTGAAACAGGAGGGCGGCCGAACTGCCCTCATGGCGCTGATCGAGAAGGCGGACGCGTTAATCGATCCTTACCGCCCCGGCGTGTGTGAAAAGCTGGGTTTTGGTCCTGATGAATGTCTGGCGCGGAATCCGCGTTTGGTGTTTGCGCGCATGACCGGATGGGGGCAGGAGGGTCCGCTCGCTCAGGCTGCGGGCCACGATCTCAACTACATTGCGATTACGGGAGCGCTCCATGCGATAGGTCGGCGGGGTGAGCGGCCTGTCGTGCCGCTGAACCTGGTCGGTGACTTTGGCGGCGGCGGTATGCTGTTGGTCACCGGCATCATGGGCGGTTTGCTTGAGGCCGCTAAATCTGGAAAGGGCCAGGTGGTCGATGTGGCAATGGTCGATGGGACCGCTCAGCTCATGTGGATGATGCAAGGCTTTCAACAAATTGGGGCATGGAACGCCGATGAACGTGAGTCGAACTTGCTGGACGGCGCGGCACACTTTTACGACACCTACGAGTGTGCCGATGGTAAATATGTGGCGATTGGCGCGATCGAGCCGCAGTTCTATGCGGAATTGTTAGCGCGAGCGGAGGTGTCAGACTCCCAATTCCAGCACCAGCACGATACAACGCAGTGGTCGGAGCTGAAAGCGAAGCTTGGTGCCATACTTAAAACTAAGACCCGTGACGAGTGGGATGCGATCATGTCGGGCAGTGACGCCTGTTTCGCGCCGGTTTTGACAATGGTCGAGGCGCCTCAGTACGGCGCGAATTCGCAGCGGGCTGTGTACACCGAGGTGGATGGTTTGACGCATCCATCCCCGGCACCACGATTTAAGCGAACGCCCTCAGAGATCAGTCATGGTACGCGCGCGCTGGGAGCTGATACGGTGTCGGTACTCCAATCGTGCGGCATGGATGAGGCAACCGTCGCAGCCTTACTGGACGCTGGTGCGGCACAAACATCGGAAGGATAGGAACTGAATCATGAGTGATTACGACAGTATTTTGATTGAGCGTGAGGGGAGAGTGGCTCGCGTTTCCTTCAACCGGCCAGACAAGTTGAATAGCTTTAATGGGACCATGCGCAGGGAATTCGTGCGTGCGGCACAGGAAGTCAATGCCGACAACGATATTTGGGTTGTCGTCCTGACAGGAGAGGGCAGAGCATTTGGTGCGGGTGCAGATCTGTCCGATACCTCAGAACCCATGCCCAATGGTGGCGAAGGCGTTGAGGACCAGTTGAACGCAGAATATAAGCCCGGCGTGCTGGCGATCCATCATGCACGCAAACCCTGGATCGCGGCCGTGAATGGGCCCTGTGCGGGGATTTCATACTCCTATGCGATGGCGTGTGACCTGATGGTGATGGCGGAAAGCAGCTACCTTTTTCAACCATTCGTGGGCATTGGATTAGTGCCTGACGGCGGTGCCACTTGGTTGTTACCGAATTTCGTTGGGGCCAAGCGCGCTTTTGAACTGATGGCATTTGGCGAAAAGCTAAGTGCCGAAAAGGCAGTGGAATGGGGGCTGGCGAATCGCGTCCTGCCGGACGCGAACTTCTCCTCTCAGTCTATGAGCTTTGCGCAGGAGCTGGCCAATCGATCGCCTCTGGGTTTGCGTTACACCAAGGAATCGCTGGCTTTTGCTGCCTCTCATAACTTGGCCGACACGATTTCCAAAGAGGCGGCGCTGCAGGCATTTTGTATCGGCAGTGACGACTCGAAAGAGGCTATCAAGGCGTTTTTCCAGAAAAGACAGCCTGAGTGGCAGGGGAAATAGCTCTGAGCATGACCGGCGAGCATGCGCTCTTCTCCGGAGGGGAGATGTGGATAGCCTGAGGTGCAAGCTACGAGGGGTCCATCTGGGACAGGCGTGAGTCGACGCTTGTCCGTCATGTCGCCAGCTTCTAAAGGCGCCCCCAGAACGCTGCCCGTCGCATGAAACATAACGAGATAATAAGAGGTGGACGATGAAGCTAACGACGTGGGTCAGTGCAAGCGCTCTGTTAGTAGCCGGACTGGGTGCGGAGGTGGCGGCAGAAGACAGGCAGTTGCTGTGGGGTGATACGCACCTGCACTCAACTTATTCTTCTGACGCTTTCACCAATGGCAATCTGACTGCCACGCCGGACACGGCGTATCGCTACGCAAAAGGCATGCCGGTCGTGCATCCTGGTCATAAGGCCCGTGTCCAGATTGGCACGCCGTTGGACTTTCTGGTCGTGTCAGACCACGCTGAGTATTTAGGGGTTATTCGCAGTCTGTACCTCAACTCAATGGAAACCGAGGGGTTAAGTTGGCGTGAGCGGATTTGGACGCGCTTTGTGCAGTACTTGCTGCGCGACGCGATCGACAATCAGTCGGGTCGTGAGCTGTTCACTTCGATTTTGCCTGAGCCCGCTGATAATGCTGTGACGGCGATGGAAGGGTGGGAGGACGACAGGGTGAGTGGCTTGATACCGAGGCAGCCCTCTGTCGAGATCGACACCTGGAAGCTCATCACCGATACGGCCGACGCACACAACGAGCCGGGTCAGTTCACGGCCTTGATTGGCTGGGAATACTCACTCATCCCGGGCGGCGCCAACTTGCACCGTATTGTAATGGGCGACATTAATGCAGAGCAGGCGCAAACTTTTGCGCCTTTTGGTTTTGATGACAGCTCTTTCCCCAGTGACTTGTGGGCGTGGCTTGAGAAAACCAGTGAATCGACTGGGGGCAATTTTATTGCGATCCCTCATAATTCAAATATCTCAAAGGGGTCGATGTTTGACGTCAGAGATATACGCGGCACCGATATCAGCGCGAACTACGCTGAGATTCGGCGTTATTGGGAGCCTGTCGTCGAGATTACTCAGATCAAAGGCGACTCGGAAACGCACCCTGTGCTGTCTCCTGATGATGCGTTTGCCGAATTTGAAACCTACCCCTATTACATCCAGCGTGAGTGGACCGACTACGTGCCGCAACCCGGAGATTATGTGCGCAGCGCACTGAAGACCGGTTTGTCCCTCGAGGCCAGCATTGGTGTCAACCCGTATCAATTTGGGTTGATTGGCTCGACCGATGCGCACACGTCGCTGCCGTCGGCGGAGGAAGATAACTTCCACGGCAAGATGGCGACTGATTCGGTTCCCTCTCGGAAGAGCGGTGGGTGGTCGGATGATGCGCGCGGCACCTTCGGATGGGGAATGAGCGCCTCGGGCTTGGCTGCCGTATGGGCCACGGAGAACACGCGCGAAGCGATTATTGCTGCGATGCGCCGGCGAGAGGTGTATGCCACTAGCGGTCCGCGGATTGCCGTCAGGACCTTCGCTGGCTTGAACTTGTCATCCAGTGCGTTGGAGGCACCCTCATACCCCGCCAACCTGGCTGAGCGGGCCGTGCCAATGGGAGGGGAGATTCATGGCGCAGGCGCTGAGGATCAATTTGCCATGGTGGTTGAAGCGCAAGCCGACCCTAAGAGCGGGTATCTGGATCGTATTCAGGTGGTAAAAGGATGGCTGGATGATGACGGTGCCACACAGGAACGCGTTTACGATGTGGTATGGGCAGGGGACAACCGATTGCAATCAGATGGAACGCTGACCCCCATAGGTGATTCGGTTGACCTGGCAACGGGTCTTGCGGATAACTCCATTGGTGCGGCCAGCTTGAGCACGGTGTGGGCGGACCCGGACTTCGATGCTGATCAGGCTGCGTTTTATTATGTTCGCGTGTTGCAGATTCCGACGGCGCGCCATTCCTTGCTCGACAAGCTGGCCTTGGCGGATGACAGTATTGATACTCGAAGGCCCGATACGATTCAGGAGCGCGCTTACACCTCTCCCGTTTGGTACCGACCTCGGCCTTGATATCAGACCGCGATACACACCCTGAGGCCCTCGAGCGAGGGCTTCGAATGCGATAGGGCGCTCTGACAGGCCTCGCTTTCCTCCGTCAGCGTCGCAATTTCTTCGTCCCGCACAGCGGGGTTAATGCGCTGCAAGTGCTGGAGTCGGCTGATTTCCGCGCCGTAATAATCAGCTGCTGCTGACATGGCGGCGTCAGTGCGGCGCTCGATTTCCAATTGTGTCGCTTGTTCCACTGTGGGGAGTAGTGTCTCTATAAGAGGGCGTAACTTATTCAGTGCCGTCGCACTTGTCGCGCTGGGCACGCTTTGGAGTGCGTCGCTGAAGAACTGCGCGGACAGTTTGTCTGTCACGTCTTTGCCCGATTGGGTCAATAGTGTCCGCAGCGGTTGTTGATCCAGAAACTGGCCAGTCTGCAGGTAACGGGGTGCGAGACACTCCACCCGGTGAATTGCCTCCAGCAAAACGGTGCCGGCGGGGACGCCGCGATGCTTAAATGTGCCGATGCTGGCTTTCCCCACGTCACTGCCAAGTAGTGCAGTCATTGTTTCGGTGACGATCGGATGCTCCCAGGTCAGGAATGTGACGTCGTCCCGCGAGAGGGCTGTTGCGCGATCATAAGTCGCTGTGACGCCTTCTTCGTCCAGTCCCGGCAGCTGGCCAGTGGCCAGATTCTCGGTGGGGCGGACCAGTTGCAAGTTTTCATCTAGGTAGTCTTGCTCGATTCCCATGCGATCAAATAGCAGTTCGGTGAACGCGAACAGCGATTCGCTGTCTTCACGCTCCGAGAGCGAGTCAATGATGAGCTGGCCCTCTGATGCATTATGGGAGTGACGTTCGAGCAACCGGTCACGTCCCGCCTCACTCTCTCGCAGCAGGCTATCTCGTCGAGCCCGGGTCGCATCTAGCAGAGGTTGAAGCGAGGCGGGCTCGTTGAAACTGCGCGCTAACTCGTGTGCGAACTCCGTATGAATTTGATGGCCGACAGAGCAGGTTGAACTGAAGGCATTGAGTCCCTCATCGAGCCAGCGGCACAAACTTTCCTGACTCGTGCCCTGCAGGTAGGGCACGTGAATGTAGATATCTGAACCCTGCCCAATTCTGTCCAGGCGACCAATACGCTGCTCCAGTAGATCCGGGTGCAGAGGTAGATCGAAGCAAATGAGGTGACGCGCGAACTGGAAGTTCCTGCCTTCGCTACCGATTTCTGAGCAAATCAGCGCCTGTGCACCACCCGTTTCTTCGGCAAAGTACGCGGCGGCGCGGTCACGCTCGATCAGGCTGAGATCTTCGTGGAAAGCCGCGCAACGGACGCCTGCCTTGAGGTGCAGGTGATGCTCTAACGCAATGGCGGTATCCCTGTGAGCACAAATGACCAGCGCCTTCTCCGGTCGGAGAGACTTGAGGTGGTCCTCTAGCCATTTCACCCGTGGGTCATGGTCAATCCAGTCGTCACTGCTGTGTTCAATCTCTGGATGCAGCAGATCGATATTCGTGCCATAGAGGGCTGGAGCGGGCAGTGGGTACAAGATGCGATGGCGGGTCGGGAACCCTGAGATCCCCTTTCGGGTGTTGCGGTACAGAACGCGTCCTGTTCCGTATCGATCCAGCATTTGTTGGATCTTGGTGTCGTTGTCAGCTGCCGAGTCGATCCCCTCGGGGAGTGCCACAGACTCGCCTGCTTCCAGCGCTTCAACGATACGACTCCACTCATTGAACTGTGAATGTTCAGACTCAAACTGCGCAAAGTCCGCGTAACGCGCCGGGTCGATGAGTTGCAGACGGTCGAAGTGGCTCCGCAGCCCCGCCTGCTCGGGCGTGGCCGTCAAAAGTAAAAGGCCTCTGGTGTTGGCTGAGAGATCATGAACAAACTGGCCGAGTTCGCTTCGGTTTTCCCCGAGCCCGGTGATGTGATGGGCTTCATCAATGACGACCATGTCCCAGTTGAGACTGCTGACGACATCGCTGATCGCGAGGCTTTCCTCAAACAAAGAAATTGGCGCGATGATGAGCGGGTTTTCCGAGAACTCGGTTTCGATATCGGCCTCTTCAAGGCGTTGTCGATTGAAGAGTGAAAACGAGAGGTGGAATCGCCTTTGCAGCTCGACTAGCCACTGATGGGCTAGCGTGTCTGGCACGATGATCAATATCTTGTTAGCGCGTTGACGTTGCAGTTGTTGGGTTAAGATCAAGCCGGCTTCGATGGTTTTTCCGAGCCCCACTTCGTCGGCAAGCAGGACGCGGGGCGCGAATCTCTGGCCTACGCTGGCGGCGACATAAAGTTGGTGCGACAGAAAAGCGGTTCGCGCACCGAGCAGGCCCCGCATGCCAAAGCCCTCTCCGGCGGCAACATGCTCCAATGTCGTCCGACGTATATCGAAATCACGCGGTTTACCCAATTGATTGTTCAGCAAGCGTTCGACCGGAGTGTTGAGTTCAATGTGAGCATCGAGCTCTGTTTCGACAATGGACAGTATCTGCCCCGTTGAGTCTTTCGCTTCATAAATCAGAACGCCGCTCTGTTCCCGCACACCTTCAACGATCAGCGGAGTGCCGCTTGTTGGCGTGAGTTGGTCGCCGGGTTTCAGCAATAGTCGCGTGAGCGGTGCTCGGTTTGTCGCGTACACGCGCTCTTCCTCAACGGCAGGAAAGTGGAGTGTGACTCGCCGGTCGTCGGCGTGGGTGACGATGCCCAGCCCGAGGGTCGCATCGGCGTGGCTGACCCATCTCTGGCCAGGTAGAAAATGCTCAGTCATCTTTTAAAAAAACAGTCGGTGGCTATTGTCGCGAGCGTGAGAGAGCATCTCCTCAACGGGCAGTGCTTTAATCTCTGCCAGCTTTTCCGCGATGAAGGGCAGGTAACAGGGGGCGTTGGGTCGTCCACGGTAGGGGACAGGTGTCAGGTAGGGCGCGTCGGTCTCAAGGACGATACGCTCAACCGGGGTGGCGTCTACAACTTCTCTGACATTGTCGGCATTGCGAAATGTAGTAATCCCGTTGAACCCCAGCATGAAGCCTTCACTCAGGCAGTACTCGGCCAGAGACAATGAGCTGGTAAAGCTGTGAATCACGCCCTTACGCGCCAGCGTATCGCTGTGATTGGCGAGCACGCTTCGAGTATCGTAATCGGCCTCACGGGTATGAATCACGACAGGCAGATCTTGCTGTGCTGCGAGATCTAGCTGCGCATCGAAGGCGTTCAATTGCGCGTTGCGATCGGCGTGCTCGTAGAAGTAATCAAGACCAATCTCGCCTATGGCCACCACCCGAGCGTGCTGGCTACCTTCAGTCACCCGCTGGCCGAGGTCAGTCGTCCAGCTGTCAGCTTCATGGGGATGTATCCCCTGCGTGCACCAGATTGCATCATGGGAGTCGGCAATATCACGAACAGTGTCTAAATTATCCGCTGATACCGAGATGGTTACGATGCGTTCTATCCCCGCCTCGAACGCTGCATCTAAAACCTCACCCAAAGCGTCGGCTTCGAGGTAGTCCAAATGGCAATGAGTTTCAACGATGGGTGTGTTGAAACGGGGAATGTCGCGGCGCTTGGTCGTGTTCATGCTGGACTGGGTAACGCAGGGGCGCGAAGTATGGCACAAATGGCCCCTTTTCTGGCATGAACAGAGGGAATTAACCCCTATGCACTGTTCTGAATCGCATAGATTGCACGGTATCTACAATCTCTTGCCATAGCCACTGATGAACCGGGGATTGCTCGGTGCGTTTATGAGCAATGAGCGAATATTGAACGCTGAAGGTCATGTCGACAGGGAGCGTCAGCGCGACGATATCCCGCGTTGCGCCCTCATTGCGAGCGAGGTAGGCAGGGCAAATGAGTAGATAGTCGGTTTCGCGCAGTATCTCGAAAGCGGTGAGCAAGTGAGAGGTTTCCAGTATCCCGCGATCGCTTTCGAACAAGTTTCTCGCCAGTGTCTGTCCTCCAATCAGCTCCTCGCGATCGGCAACGTATAGCGCTACTTGTGGAAACTGGCGGATCATCTGACTGGTCAGGGTTTGCGCTACCAGCGGATGATCTTGTCTGACGAAGATTGCAAGGGGAGAAGCGGCGAGTGGTGCGACCGTGTACTCGGGTGGATATTCTTCTCTCTGAATCTGGATAGCAAAGTCGAGCTCACCGCTCGCGAGCTGATCCAACTGTCTCTCGGCTCGCGTGATGGTCCGCAGTCTGAGGCGCGGAGCATGTGATTGCAGGCGCGCAGAGAGCGGTGGTAACAGGGTGAAGCCGACGTACTCCGATATTGCCAGCGTGATTTCGCCTTTGAAGGCAGCGGGGGAGAAGTCGCCCGCATCCAGTAACCCGTCTATTTGCCCCAAAACACCTTTCAATTCGCCCGCAAGCCCAAGCGCCCTGGGTGTGGGTTGAATACCGCGTTTACTGCGGACGAAGAGTGGATCGTCAAAGGTTTCCCGGAGTCGGCCCAGCGTCTTCGACATCGCGGGTTGGGTTATGGATAGTTTGACCGCGGCACGGGATACACTGCCCTCCTGTAGCAAAATATGCAGTGCTACCAGCAGGTTAAGATCAATTCTTGCGAGTCGATTCAGATTCATCTATGCCTCTTATAACGCCAGGGACTGGATTCGATTAAAAAAATACATTGGAAGGAATGATAGCTGTGTTGCAGACTGAAATACAGGTTCTGAGCAGTGACGACCGGGTTTTTCCCTTTTGTCCCCGGCCCAGCCCAGTGTCTGTAACAGCCTCTGCCCGCCTCTCCGAGGCGGGTTTTTTTTGCGCTATATTCGCAAGATGAACACCTCCCGGTTAACAGCGTGTTGATACGCGCACTCGTGCTTGTCCTGCTAGTAGCAGGCGTTGAGGTGTCTGCAGAGACACCCCTGCCTTTTGGGGTTCGAGTGCAGAGTGTTGAATCCCTTGAGCGGCACCATAGCAACGTGGTGTTTGACACAGATTTGCTCGCCAGCGCTAACATTGCTGAACAAGCGCTGCGGGCAATGGAGCAGCGATTGGGACCCTATCATCCTGATCTGGCTCCCGCATTGGTCGAGACAGCGGACCTGTTACTCGCAATCGGCGATATTGAGGCTGCGGAACAATATTTAGATCAGGCGCTGCACAATGCCCGGGTGAATAACGGCTTGTACGGGGACCAGCAGCTGCCGATATTGCGTGGCTTGCTAGATCTGTTCCTTTTGTCAGGTGATCGTGAGGGTTTCGAGGAGCGCGCCGCATATCAGCTGCGCTTGTTAGGCGCGGGTCTGCCGCCCTTTGAGGCGGGTGAGTTGCAGGCGGCGACTGAATTTTTTGATGTGTCGCTGGATGCTCTGCTGGATGCAAGCTGGGAGGGGAGAGATCGCGATGTCCTGAGGCTGCACGACCGTTTTGAATCGATGACAGAGCAGGTGTGTGCCGACTCGTCAGTCGCCGATACATGGTGTCAGCCCTTCACGTTCCGGCTTGGCCGTTTTTACTATT
Source organism: Halieaceae bacterium (assembly GCA_002721785.1). GTDB lineage: Bacteria > Pseudomonadota > Gammaproteobacteria > Pseudomonadales > Halieaceae > Luminiphilus. The sequence continues at coordinate 391,699 of PBLO01000004.1, read as the reverse complement.
TGCTGGAGTACAAGCTGGACGTCCTGGTGGACGATCCACGCTTTGAGCGGGGCTTTTCTGACCCCGGCTGGCAGTCGCTTGACAGAGAGCCTCGTCTTGAGGCCTTGCAACGACGGTTATTCATCAGAGGTGAGCAGGTTTTTGAGCGTTTGCTGTCACTGCAGCCCGATAATCACGATGCTGTCTCTGCCCTGGCGGATTGGCACTGGTTTTACAAGAAGCGAGATCAGGCGACTAAGCTGTACCAGCGTGCTTGTGCTGCGGAACCAAAGCGGTTTAAAACCGCAGGGCCGTTACCGGAATACCCTCGACTGTCGTACAAACTGGCTTTTCGTGACGTGCCCGTGCCGGTTGAGTTATCGACAACTGTCACAGAGAGAGGACAACCCCGGGATCTTGATTTGGCTGCTGTAGACCCGGAGGCGGAGGGCCTTCCCGGCAGTTTGAGGCGTGCGTTACGTCGTATGGTGTTCCGCCCGGCATTCGCAAACTGCCAAGATTCTGTGGAGAGCATATTGGAGATGGAGCTTTTCTACTTACCCTGATTAATCGTTGTGGATCACCAGTAATGCGCCAGTGGCCTTCACCGTGCCGGATAGACGCCAGTCCAGTAGCTCGCCACCGTGTTTGTTAATTGCCCGCTCGGCCATCTCGTGAAAGGTTGGTCGCTCGGGATCACCGATGACGATCGTGCCGACCCCGGCGTTGATAGCGCGATCAATCATTTGTCCGACGGGTTTGACGAGCTCATCCCAGAAGCAGATGTCTCCACCGAACAGGATGTCTGTTTGCGCGAGATCTTTTTTACGTAGCTTTTCGAAGCGCTCGACCCATGGTGTGGTGGTGACCCCGTTCAGCTCCGCCACGGCCTGCAGGTAGGGAAATACGGCGGGATCTGCATCCATCGAGGTGACGGCTGAACCCCATTTCTTGGCGCACCAGATCCCGGTGATACCCCAGCCACATCCAGCGTCTAAAACGGTATCGCGTCGTTTAGGTGGGTTTTTTTGCAGGTAATCGATGATGAGGCAACTGGATTTCCAGAGCTTTGTGCCATGAATGCTAGGCTCGTGCCCGGCGCGCTTCACAGCTCGAATGCTTCGGTGACCAGAGTAGGGCATTGCTACGCCCCTGAAGCGGCGCAATAGCGAGTCAGACGATTTTCCTGTGGATTTGGAGCTGGTTTTTTGGGCTTTGCGAGAAGAGGCTTTAGAGGAGGGCATAGGGGCACGCGAGTTCAGAAAGAGCGCGAGCTTACCAAACCTTTGCGGGCCGGGATATTGGCGAGGGTGCTAGCGTTTGGTGACTTCTTCTGCCTGCAGGCCTTTGGGCCCCTCCACCAATTTGAACTCGACTTCTTGCCCCTCGTTCAAACTGCGATAGCCGTCACCCTGAATCGCGCGGAAGTGAACAAAAATATCATCAGGCCTGTCGGCCATCGTGATAAAGCCGAAACCCTTGGCATTGTTGAACCACTTCACTGTTCCCGTCTGGCGGTCTGACATATCTGACTCCACCACATTAGAATTATTATGGGTGGTAGGTGTATCAGGGCTTTACGCGGAACGCAACTCTTCAATTTGCGCACGTTGGCGCTGTAACGTCACGAGCGCTGCTTCCGCTTGCTCGAGTTTCTCTCTCTCGGCCGCGACGACTTCGCCAGGTGCGCGCTCGACAAATGCCTGATTTGAGAGCTTCCCGGAGAGCTTAGTAATTTCCTGCTCGTGCCGCGCCAGCTCTTTGTCCAGCCGGGACAGCTCGGCGCTGACATCGATCACGCCCGCCATGGGGACTCTGACCTCTAAATCACCGCACAGAGCCATGAGGCTGGCGGGAATATCTTCACCCGACTCGAGCACCGTGATGCTGCTGACTTTGGCGAGCCGGCCAAGATAGGATTCATTGCGTTGCAGGCGCTCCCTGTCCAGTGAGGAGGCATTGACGACAAAAACCGGCAGCTCATTTCCCGGGGGTATGTTGGATTCAGACCGGATCGTGCGAATGCCGACGATGATCTGTTTCAGCCACTCGATTTCCTGTTCCGCCTCAGTGTCAATCTGATCCGAGCAGCGCGCCGGCCACGGGGCCAGCATGATGCTGTCTCCTCGCATGCCAGCAAGTGGCGCGACGGTCTGCCAGATTTCTTCAGTCAGGAACGGCATGAACGGGTGGAGCATGCGCAGGGATTGTTCCAGTACGCCTAACAGGGCTTGCCGCGCGGCCAGCTGCTCTGCAGGTTCGGCGGCCTCATCCCATAGCACGGGTTTGGAGAGCTCGAGGTACCAGTCGCAGAACTCATTCCATATAAAATCATACAGCGCCTGTGACGCGAGATCGAAGCGGTAGTTGTCATACGCGTCTTCGATCTGGACTAGCGTCGCCTCCAGCCGGCTTCGTATCCATCGGTCAGCGAGAGAAGGTGAGGTGGCTGTGCTGGACAGGTCGTAGTCTTCTGTGTGGCTCAATACATACCGCGATGCATTCCAGATCTTATTGCAGAAGTTTCGGTAGCCTTCCATTCGACCGATATCGAATTTGATGTCGCGCCCCGTCGAAGCCAGCGAGTAAAAGGTGTAACGCAGTGCGTCGGTGCCATATCCGGGAATGCCGTCTGGAAACTGTTTGCGAGTCGCCTTTTCAATTTTGGCAGCCAGCTGCGGCTGCATGAGATGGGCTGTACGTTTGGTGACGAGCGTTTCGAGCTCGATGCCGTCGATGAGATCAATCGGGTCCAGCACATTGCCCTTGGATTTGGACATCTTCTGTCCTTCCCCGTCGCGAACCAGTCCATGCACGTACACGGTATGGAAGGGCACCTCTTCCATGAAATGCAACGACATCATGATCATGCGCGCGACCCAAAAGAAGATGATGTCGAAACCCGTCACTAAGACGGACGCAGGGTGAAAAGCGGTGAGGTCATTATTATCGTCTGGCCAGCCCAGCGTGGAGAATGTCCATAAGGCCGACGAAAACCAGGTATCCAGCACATCGTCGTCCTGACGAAGTGGAAGCGTTTCTACTAGGTCATGATCGACCCGCACTTGCTCTTCGGAGATGCCAACGTAGACGTTACCGTCGGGATCATACCAAGCGGGTATTCGATGGCCCCACCAAAGCTGGCGGCTAATGCACCAGTCTTGGATGTCACGCATCCACGCAAAGTAGGTGTTCTCCCATTGCTTGGGCACGAAACGAATCGCACCATCTTCAACTGCGCTAATAGCGGGTTCCGCCAGCTTTTTCGCATCGACGTACCACTGAGGCGTGAGCCACGGCTCAATGACGGCGCCTGAACGATCCCCTCGGGGGACTTTTAGCGTGTGGGGCTCGATCTTATCTAGCAGTTCGAGCGACTCTAGAGCCTCAACGATCTGCTTGCGTGCCTCGAAGCGGTCGAGTCCCCGAAATCGCTCGGGTGCCGAATCGTTGATCCGTGCTTCCGCGGTCAGAATGTTGATTTTGGGTAGGTCGTGCCGCTCGCCCATTGCGTAATCGTTGAAGTCGTGCGCAGGGGTGATCTTGACGCAGCCTGATCCGAACTCCGGGTCGACGTAATCATCACCAATGATCGGGATGACGCGGCCAGCCAAGGGCAGGTCGATCGTCTGGCCGATGAGATGCTGATATCGCTCGTCGTCGGGGTGCACGGCAACAGCGGTATCGCCCAGCATGGTCTCTGGTCGAGTGGTTGCCACCACCAGATATCCCTCTCCGCTACTTAACGGGTAGCGCAAATGCCAGAGGGAGCCCGATTCTTCCTCTTGAACGACCTCTAAATCAGAGATCGCAGTTAGAAACTGCGGGTCCCAATTCACCAGTCGGTGGCCTCGATAAATGAGACCCTGTTCATACAGGGAGATGAAAACCTGCTGAACGGCTTTTGAGAGGCCCAGATCCATGGTGAAGCGCTCGCGACTCCAGTCGGGAGATGTACCCAGTCGCCGCAACTGCTGAGTGATGGCTCCTCCCGATTGCTCTTTCCAGTCCCAGACTCGCTCGACAAATGCTTCCCGACCAAGCGCCTCCCGGTTGGTGCCCTCGGCCTCAAGCTGGCGCTCAACGACCATTTGTGTGGCGATCCCTGCGTGATCAGTGCCTACCTGCCACAGCGTGTTATGTCCGCGCATACGGTGGTACCGAATGAGGGCATCCATGATGGCCTGCTGAAAGCCGTGCCCCATGTGCAACGTGCCCGTGACATTGGGTGGCGGGATCGGAATACAGTAGGCGGGTCCCTCTCCGGATGGCGCGAAATAGCCCGCCGATTCCCACTGGTCATACCAGCGTGCCTCGATGTCGGCGGGGGAGAAATTCTTATCCATGGTCACGCTGCTAAATGCCTTTTTGGAAATCGTGGGTGGCTATAAGTCATGCTTCGCTAGCGGGTAGCCGCGGTCCCTGTAAAATCGCCAAGCGTCTCGGGAGGCCGCCAGTTTAGCTTCATCCTGCGGAACGATCTCCGCGAGTCGACGAAAACGCGAAAAATAACCCGGCACAGCGCCGCTGATATTCAGTAAGACATCGTCGAATTCGAGGCCCGGCTCCGCCCAGCCAATCGCGACTGGCTCTCGATCATGTGACGTCACGAGTGCGCTTGGGAGGAAGCTTTGCGCTTTAAAAGTCCACAGCCCCTGTTGAACGTCGACCGCTTCTGTCTCATCAGTCGCCTGAATGAAAACCTGATGCCCTTTGCCCACCGCTTTTTCCGCGATGCGGCCGACGGCTTGCGCCAGGGTCAAACTGCCGTCCTTGGGCAGCACGTAAAAATCAACCTGCGTCACAGTACCCCGGCACGCTCTCTGAGGTACTGAACCAACAGCGGTACCGGTCTCCCCGTACCGCCCTTTGGTGCGCCGCGAAAGGCCGTGCCGGCAATATCAAGGTGCGCCCACTTGTAGGACTCTGCGAACTGCGAGAGGAAGCAGGCGGCCGTGATACTGCCTGCACCGCCAGTACCGATATTGGCGAGGTCTGCAAACTGACTATCCAGTTGTTTGTGGTACTCCTCCCAGATTGGGAAGCGCCAGCCACGATCATGGCTTCTCTCGCCGGCCGCCAAAAGACTGTCAGCTAATCGATCATCGTTCGAGAAAATGCCGGTGGCCTCTTGGCCTAGCGCCACGATGATGGCGCCAGTCAACGTTGCAATATCGACAACCTCAACGGGTGAGAAGCGCTCAACGTAAGTCAGCGCGTCGCACAGGACTAATCTGCCCTCTGCATCGGTATTGAGGATTTCGATCGTTTTACCTGACATGCTAGTGAATACGTCACCGGGCTTGGTGGCGCGACCGCTCGGCATGTTCTCGGCGGCGGCGATAACACCTACGATGTTAATGGGTAGCGCCATGAGTGCTGCCGCGTGTAAGGCGCCAAACACCGAGCCGGCACCACCCATATCGAACTTCATCTCGTCCATCTTGGCGCCGGGTTTGAGGCTGATACCGCCCGTATCAAAGGTGATGCCCTTGCCCACAAGGCAGTAAGGTCGATTGCTCGCGGCTGCGCCTCGATATTTCATCACAATCAATTGGGAGGGCTGCTCTGATCCATTACCCACCGATAAGAGAGAATGCATGCCGAGCTCAGCCATTTTGCGCTCGTCGAGCACCGACGTCGAAAGGCTTTTGTGGGTTCGTGCCAGACGACGTGCTTCGCTGGCCAGGTACTTGGGTGTACAGATATTTCCGGGCAGATTCACTAGCTCACGCGTCAGATTGGCGCCTTGGCCTGTTGCAGCGCCTACTTGAACCGCTGCTCTGGCTTTGGCGAGGCTACAGGTGCCACCCGCGGCAAGGGTGACCCGTTTCAGTGCCCGCGCCGGCTTCTTGCGCTGATTCAGAGTGTGGCTGTACTGGTAATGCGCCAACGTGAGTTGCAAGCTGAGTTGTTCGATCAGTGTGTCGGCGGCAGTCAGTTTGGCTGCCAACGCATGCAGGGCGATGACAGCGTCTGCTGCGGGGCAGGAGACGAGAGCCTTGGCTGCGGCTTCGCCGATTTTCTTGGCGCTCGAGGCAGTCATTGCAGAAGGATCTCCGCATCCCATCAGTAAAACCCGCTGGGCGTTATTGGATCCGGGTAGCCACAGCTGGGAGCCCGCCTTACCAGAGAAGTCACCAAGCTTGATTGATCGACTGATCGTGCCGCCAAGTTGGACATCCAGCGCTTTCGCGTCCTGATGCAGGGTCTTCCGCTGAGGAAGCAGTATTACGAGTGCCTGCGTCTTTGTTTGCTCGAGGGCGCTCACAGTTTTTGCGGTAATGCTTAATGAAGCCATTTTGGTGTCCAAAAATTCTGTCGATGTCGTGGAGGGGCGCTAGTGTATGATGACCCGGCGGTTAACGAAATAACCTGTTCTGGCAAAAGCTTCTGATTCCATGCGCATTCTTCGCTACCTGACGAGAGACATCCTGCTTCACGCATTGGCTGTGAGTCTGGTGTTGTTCCTCGTTGTTTTTGCGGGGCGGTTTATCCGCTATCTGGCGGAGGCGGCCGTGGGGTCACTAACAGGCGATGTGTTGTTACCCATCATGTTGTTCAAGTTGCCGGGCTTCTTCGAAATGATCCTACCGCTCGGCCTTTTTATCGGCATCTTGCTCAGTCTCGGTCGTCTGTATGCCGAGAGTGAGATGGTGGTGTTGAAAGCCTGTGGTATTGGTCCCGGCAGGTTGTCCGTTTATGTGATGGTGCCGGCTGTGATTGTCATGCTGTCAGTGGCGGCCCTGTCGTTGCATATCGCGCCGGAGGGATCCGCGCGGGCCCAAGTGCTTTTGGACAATCCGCGCTCTGCGGAAGGTTTGCATCTGTTGAATGAGGGCCGGTTCCGAAAGCAGCGACGCGGTGACTATGTGACCTACACCGAACGCATCGATGATGATGGATTGATGCACAACATATTTGTCTTTGAGCGGCAGTCCTCGGTTGCGGGGGAGGTCTTCACGGCGACCTTTGCCGAATCGGGCGAGATCATTTTTGAGGAGGATAGCGGCAGGCGTTACCTAGAACTTCGTGGAGGTAGCCGCTACCAGGGCGAGCCAGGGGTATTGGCACTCGACGAGATCACGTTTTCTCTCTACGGCGAACTCATTCCCGAATCGCAGAATAGCTTGAGAAGAACCGGAAAGGTCGATGCGATCGCGACCGAGGTGCTTTGGAACAGCGAAGATCCCCGACTTCAGGGCGCCTTGTGGTGGCGCATGTCGCTCCCACTGATGGTGCCTGCCATCGCCATCATTGCGTTGGCGCTCAGCCGCACAGACGCACGGCGTGGCCGTTACGCAAAGATAGGCCCGGCCATGGTCATCCTTTTGCTCTATTTTCTGGGGCTGACTCAGGGGCGCGGCGCAATTGAAGACGCCGAGGGTCCTGCGCTGATCATAGGCGTCCATGCAGGCTTCGCGCTCCTCGCAATAGCACTCTTGCAGTGGGAGCGCATTACCAAGCAGTGGAAAGGGCGTCACGGTGTCTAAGTTCGACTGGTATGTGGGTAAGGCGGTTCTCGTCGCAACCCTGGGCGTGCTCATCCTGCTCGTCGGTCTGGATGCGCTGACGTCAGTCGTCGACGAAACAGATGATATGCGTGACGGCTACGGCTTCGCCGATATTTTGATTTACGTCGGCTACACGATCCCCCGCCGGATCCACGAATTCGTTCCCTTCGCGGCGCTAATTGGTGCGCTCATCGGGCTGGGTCGGTTGGCTGCGACGAGCGAGCTCGTCGTGATGCGCGCGGCGGGTGTGTCCATGTTTCGCATGGCTACTATGGCCTTAAAGCCGGCTCTCATTGTGGCCTCAATGGGCTTCGCGGTAGGGGAATTCGTAGCGCCCCACACAGAGCAGTTAGCGATGAGCTATCGCGCGCTGGCTCAGCGCTCCGAGTCCTCGGTCGCGGGCCGTTTTGGAGCGTGGAACCGTGACGGCAACACCTTTGTTCACGTCGATGCCGTGCAGCGGGGGGGTGTGGCCTATGGTGTGACCTTGCTCACCTTCGATGAGGAACGCCGACTTCGGGAAACCTTGGTGGCGGAGCGGGCAACGCATTCCGGTGATCACTGGATGCTCGAGCAGGTGCAGTCTACGCGCCTCGTTGAGGGCCGCACCGAGAGTGAGAGTTTGACGCTCAGGCGATGGGACACGGCGATCACACCCCAACTGCTGACCTTGGATGTGGTCGCGCCTGAGACGCTGCCGCTCCTGCAACTGTGGCCTTACGCGCAGTACCTGAAGCAGCAGGGCATGGTCTTTGTGGACATTGAGTTGGCATTTTGGCGGAAGGTGTTGCAACCCATGGCGACGCTGGGACTGGTGTTGGTGGCAATGTCTTTCATTTTTGGCCCGCTCCGACAGGGCACGATGGGCGCGCGTATCTTCGTGGGCGTCATTGTCGGCGTCGCGTTTCGAATCAGTCAGGATTTCATTGGTCCCGCGAGCTTAATATTTGGCTACGCCCCGCTCTTGGCAGCATGTTTGCCAATTGCCGCGTGTTGGTTGGGGGGTATCTGGCTTATCTGGCGGCGCGCCTAGGTGGGCGGTGCTATCCAAGCTCGCTAATGCTGGGCGAGTGTGCACTCGCCCGTTATTGAGAATCACGCTTGGGAAGCAATATGAGATGTGTTTGCGACCAGGTGTCGTGCCAGTAACGGTTTTGTGGCGACACGTAGCGCCACAGGTAACCCAGTCCGAGTGGTAGCGCGGCCAGCAGCGCGCCGAGCACCCGCCTGATGACTTGTTGCCAGGTTAACGGCGCGGCTGAATCCGAGACAAGCTGAATTCGCCAGGCTTGCATGCCTAGTGTTTGGCCCGCGCGCCGCCAAAAGATGCCGAAAAAACTGGTGAGAATCACGACCCAGGTAAGCCACTGGAGGGGCGCGGGGACAGCAGGTTCGTCTATCGATTGTGTTGGCCCCAAAATGGCCACCCACACTGCGGCGGCTGCCATAAAAAGCGGCACCACGAGTAGCGTGTCGTAGAACATAGCGAATGCGTGGCGCCACAGAGGCACCGGTAACGGCTGGATCGGATTCGGTGGCGTATCGTTCATATGACGGGTGATGTTGCGGGGATGACTGTCTTGAATCTGCGTAAAATAGCACGCTGACACGAAGGAAGGCCTACATGACTGTAGAAAATGACATGACGCTCGCGCTGCGGACCGCGTTCCAGCCTAGCATCTTGCAAGTCGAGAACGAGAGTCACCGCCACAATGTGCCCCCCAACTCTGAGACCCACTTCAAGGTGACGCTCGTGACGGAATCATTTGTGGGCCAAAGGAGCGTGCGGAGACATCAGTCGGTCTACTCGGTGCTGGCAGAGTGGCTCCGGGGACCAGTTCATGCGCTGGCGTTGCATACGTATACACCGGATGAATGGCAGCGTGTGGGGAAGGCACCGGAGTCCCCTGATTGTCGAGGTGGCACGGGCAAGTGACAAAGGGCCTCGAACAACGAGACCACGTCGTGGCTGCTCTGTACCGGTTTGTTCGTCTTGACGATTATGCCGACCTACGGGAGCCGCTGTTGCGGCACTGCGATGAAGCGGGGATAAAAGGCACCTTGCTGTTGGCTCATGAGGGCATCAACGGCACGATTGCCGGGCCTCGAGCCGGCATTGATTCAGTTATTGAGTGGCTGCGCTCCGATCCTCGGCTCGCAGGGTTGGAATGGAAAGAGTCGTATCACGGCGATACGCCGTTCCATCGTATGAAAGTGAAATTAAAGCGCGAAATCGTCACGATGGGCGTCGACGATGTCGACCCCACGGCCTGCGTAGGACGCTACGCCACGCCGGAAAAGTGGAATGTCCTGCTTGAAGACCCCGAATGTTTGGTGATCGATACTCGCAATGACTACGAGGTCGCGATCGGAACCTTCGCAGGTGCCGTGAATCCGCAAACCGAAAGTTTTCGGGAATTCCCAGAGTGGGTTAGGCAAAACCTGGATCCAAAGAAACACCGCAAGGTCGCAATGTTCTGCACTGGCGGTATTCGGTGTGAAAAATCGACCTCGTTTTTGGTATCGGAGGGCTTTGATGAGGTCTGGCATCTGCAGGGGGGTATCCTCAAATATCTAGAGGAGGTGCCCGAAGAGGAATCTCATTGGCAAGGTGAATGCTTTGTTTTTGATTCCCGTGTGGCGGTGGATCATCAGCTCAAAAAGGGTCGCTACGACCAGTGCTATGCCTGCCGACACCCCATTACCGAGGAAGACAAGGCTTCAGAGTACTACTGTAAAGGAGTGTCTTGCCCGCGATGTTACGAGCGGCTGACTTCAGATCAGAAATCACGTTTCACAGAGCGTCAGAAGCAAGTGGACTTGGCGGCCGAGCGGGGAGTGCAACACATTGGCGCACCGCCGCCTGCGCGCCAGGTCGCGCCAGCATCAGCGCAGGGATTGGACACGTCTGAATAGTGCGTCAGTGGGGTAATACAGCACCACGCTTTCGCCATCGCCCGCCGAAATCACGCCGGATAATCTGACGCTCCCGCTATGGGTTCTCGATAGTATGGCGCCGCCCGAAGCACCAGGGCGCGCAACGCAATTCGAGATGCCGTTATTGCTTTTCGTATCAGTGATCTCGCACTCGGAGTGGATGAGCAAGCGGCGTTTTGTTGATGGCACGCCTGCCGCCTGATCCGATGAGCTCTCGATGGGGGCAATGCCAGCAGCGCTGACTTTTGTGCCGACATGCAATGGATCTGCACTGAGTGAAATCCAGTGAAGATCCTCGATCGGCTCGTCTGCCCTCAGCAGTGCCCAGTCGGCTGACATCGATCCGCCACTCGCGAGCACGCGCATCGGAACAGGCTCCCGCTGACCGATAGTCAGCAACATCGGTCGGAGTAGCCCGTCATAGCCATCGAGGCAGTGCCAGGCAGTGACGAATATTGGGTGGGGTCCGGGTGTAACGCTGGTGGCTGAGCAGTGTTCGGTGAAGTGGCGTCGACGGCTGCCCTCGAAGCGAGTGATCGGGACCTGTAAGTGACCGATCGCTTCATGCCATGGACGGGTGTGGGCCGGTAGTGGCGTTCTTGGATCAGTTGTTTGCGCGTCGACGTGATGCGCACCCAAAAGCGTGATTGACAGCCACACCAGGTGCCAGGGCATGGCCGACACTTTTTTAAGATGTGCGATAGCTGAATCTCTCAATGGGTGGTGACGAAGTCGCACTAAGATACCGCGGCTCCTTGCGGCGAATCTGATCACATTATTGGTGTAACCTGCCGCATCCGCAAAGCGCGGTCGTCACCTGTCTTGGTCACTCGAGGAGCCGTGGTTGGACGTTTCAACTCAACAATTGCGAAAAGGCCTTGCACTCGCAGTTATGGCTAACATCATCTGGGGGGTATCAGCCCTCTATTGGATCGAGACCCACCCAGTCAGCCCCGCCGACGTCGTGGCCCATCGGGCGATATGGAGCCTGCCGGTCGCCGCACTGGTGCTGATTCTGGCAGGGCGGTTGAGCGCTACATGGGCTCTGTTGAAGCAACTGAAAACCCTGCTGTGGAGCCTGCTCGGGACCGTGCTGTTGAGTCTTAACTGGGGCGTCTTCGTGTATGCCGTATCCACAGGCAGGGCAACTGAGGCAAGTTTGGGTTACTTCATGCTGCCGCTTCTTACAATCATCGTCGGCAGAGTGGTCTTTCAGGAAGTGCTGGGCCTGGCGCAGCGCATTGCGGTCGCCTTGGCGCTGTGTGCTGTGCTGATGCAGATAGTGTCTTTTGGGAGCTTGCCCTGGGTCTCTCTGGTCGTATCGAGCAGCTTCGCACTATACGGGGCGATGCGAAAAAAAATCGAAGCAGATACGATGCAGGGTCTGTTTATCGAAACTTTGTGTATGGCACCGTTTGCGCTTGCATGGCTGTGGGCGACCGGTGGAGCGGGGATGGGTCAACACGGTATCAAGGTGGACGTGTTCCTGCTCATGGCTGGCATCTTCACTACTGCGCCACTCCTAACCTATGTTGCCGCGTCTCGTTTGTTGCCGCTGAACATCGTCGGTTTGACGTCGTATTTGGGTCCCTCCTTGCAGCTGTTAGTCGCACAGACTTTGCTGGGAGAATCAATCGATCTCGTTACGGCGTTCTCGTTTGCCTTGGTTTGGTTGGGCGTTCTGTTGGTCTCAGGTCAAGGCGTCATGAAGCGTAAGCACCTTCACAGTTGACGCGCTGATCCGTCGCCGGCTGGAATCACTCATTCGAGGGGGGACAGGCATGAAGAAAACACCCGATCTCCGTGAGGAGTGGCTTTCATTGCTGAGCCAGGAGTTTGCCTCAGATTACATGCGCGACCTCGGGAGTTTTTTGAGGAGCGAGAAAGCCGCAGGGAAGGAGATCTATCCGCCGGGCGCGGAGTTTTTTGCGGCCCTGCAGGCGACACCGCCAAAACAGGTGAAGGTCGTCATTCTGGGCCAGGACCCGTATCACGGTCCAGGCCAGGCGCACGGACTCAGTTTTTCGGTACGGGGTGGCCAACGGCTACCACCCTCCTTGCAGAACATATTCAAGGAGCTTGCCGATGACTTGGGCTGCTCGAAGCCTGCGAGTGGGGACCTGACGAAATGGGCAGAGCAGGGCGTATTGCTGCTAAACAGCGTGCTTTCGGTGGAACGCGCGCAACCCAATTCTCATCAGGGTAGAGGCTGGGAGCGTTTTACTGATGCCGTTGTGGCGCTGATTAACGAGCAGCTGCAGCCGACGGTATTTCTGCTGTGGGGTGCGCAGGCGCAAAGAAAGGGAGCGGCGATTGATCAGACGCGACATTGCGTGTTGACGGCCCCGCATCCATCGCCCTTGTCCGCGCACAGAGGCTTTATGGGCTGCCGCCATTTCAGTACAGCGAACCGCTTCCTTGTTGAGCACCAGCGTGAACCCATTGACTGGTCTTTATGAGGGTTGTTGCCATCCTAATTTCAGTACCGCGTGGTGCGCTGGGCAGCGATCAAACCCTAGGACGGGTTCTCCCGTTCGTGGCAAAGCGAGATATGAGTGATTGAGGTGTCTGTATCCTCGATGAACACCGCCGTTTTCGCCGCATCGGGCTTGAGCTCGATCAGTAGGTCGTGGTGTTCTGCGCAGTGGCTCACATTGACAACGCTGCCAACTGCTTGTCTCTCGCCATCGCGCAATGTCTGACCCGGCGTCACATCCGCCGTACTCTGTGCCCGGTGAAGTCGGCGTTTCGGCGTGCCCCGATAATGGAGGCGCGCGATGATTTCCTGCCCGGTATAGCAGCCCTTCGTAAAGCTTACCGTGCCATTGAGATCAAAATTCAGGTCCTGGGGCAGATAGGTGCCGATGGTGTCCACCTCGACCCGCGCTCTCGCATTCTGAAGCTCCCATTCCGCCAGATCGGAGCCTACTTCCGGCTGCGCGGCGCTTTGCGGCGATGTCCAGTGCTCTTCATACCCGCCTTCGCTCGGTATCACGACGGTGCTTAATGTCGTGCCTTCGAAGCCGAGCGTCGCCACAGCGGCGCCATCGCCGCTTTTGCGCGCACTCACGTGCCAATCAGTGGGCGTCATTGTGGTCCGGGCAAACATGAGGAAGGGTTTTAGGTGATCGGCGAGTCTTTCAAGGACCTGAGTTCGCCCGCGAACCAAAATGTCGTCCGGGCTGATCATCACGGCTCTTACGTCGGCCAATATTCTGCCTTTCGGATCGCAGAACGCGGCGTATCGGGACTCACCCGCGCGGAGTTCCCTGAAATCGGCGGTGGTTTGACCGTGCAGTAATTCTGCGCCGCCCTCGCCCTGAAGGCGCATGACAATATCGCGTTGCTGGCTGTGTAGTTGTGGGGGCATGGTGATGCTGTCCGTCGCACTGGCCGCGTTGAAAGCACCTATACTAACCGCTTACCGATGCAATAAGACGTGGCTGATGGACGCGAGAGAAGAATTAAACAGAGCTAAGTGGGCCAGCCGCCGCGGTTTGCTTGAGTTGGACTTGTTGCTCAGCCCCTTTGTTAACGACGCATTTGACGCGTTGACCGACGAACTGAAGTCAGACTACCGCGCGCTCTTGTTCAATGACGATCAAGATTTGATGGAGTGGATTATGGGGCGGGCGCAGGTGCCCGAGCAGCGATTTGTTCCAGTGGTCTCGGCGATCCGTCAATTTCATGGGATGCGGGGCTAATCGTTCAAGTGCTGTAGGCGGGCAGCGTATCCACGGGCCCGCTGAGCGCGTTGTACTCATCGAAGTGCGCAGGAACAAGCACAGAATCTTTCCCGACGGGTCTCGCGTTGGGAAAGTCAGAGTTGTAATGCAGGCCACGACTCTCCTGCCGCCCGATTGCGCACTCCACCATAAGGTGAGCGACGCGCGCCAGATTACGCATCTCTAGGAGTGGTTTGGTGATCTGGAAGCGCGCGTAGTATCCCGATACCTCCCTCTCAAGGAGTGCAATCCTTGCTGCTGCGTTGTCCAGCCGCCGCGATGTCCGCACGATGCCAACGTAATCCCACATGAGCCGTCGAAGCTCCTGCCAGTTGTGCTGGATCACGACCTCTTCATCGGAGTCTCTAACGCGACTGTCATCCCAGGGGTCGGGCGTGACTGACGTTGCCTCGATGGTCTGAGCAATGTGCTCAGCTGCGCTCTGGGCATAAACGAAACATTCAAGGAGCGAGTTGCTTGCCATTCTGTTGGCACCATGCAGCCCGGTGCAGGCCGACTCACCCACGACATATAAGCCCGGAACATCGGTTGCACCATACTGATCAACGACCACGCCACCGCAGGTGTAATGCGCTGCCGGCACGACCGGTATTGCGGTGGCCGTGATGTCGATGCCCAGACTCAGGCACCGCTCGTACGCTTGAGGGAAATGTCTCTGAATGAAATCACCAGACCTGTGACTGATATCGAGATAGACGCACTCTGCGCCCAGCCGCTTCATCTCGTAGTCGATGGCCCGGGCCACAATATCCCGAGGCGCCAACTCCATTCGTTCGTCAAAGCGCGCCATGAAGCGGTCCCCGTCAGCCAGCGTCAGCGTAGCGCCCTCGCCACGCAGTGCCTCGGTCATCAAAAAAGATTTGCTGCGCGGGTGAAACAGGCAGGTGGGGTGAAATTGATTGAACTCGAGGTTGGCGACACGACATCCGGCTCGCCATGCAGCGGCAATACCGTCACCGCTGGCGCCGTCGGGGTTGGTCGTATAACGATACGCTTTGCTTGCGCCCCCTGTGGCTAACACGACAGCACTCGCGTTGACTGTGTCGACGCTGCCGTCATGCGTGTTAAGCAAGTAAGCACCGCAGACGCGGGAGCCACTTTTAATGACGTCCACAAGACAGCGGTCAGTGAGCAGAGAAATATTGCTTGCCTCACTGACGCGGCTTGCCAGCACCTCGGATAGCGCGCGGCCAGTTTGATCCGCTGCGTGAATCACGCGGCGATGGCTGTGCCCCCCTTCCATCGTGAGATGAAACTCTCTGAATTCATCGTCAGATTGATCTTCCCGAAGGTCAAAATGCATGCCCTGAGTCACTAGCCAATCGACAATTTGTCGACTTCGGCCGACCGTGAATTCGACAGCCGGCTGATGGCAGAGGCCCGCCCCCGCGTTCAGGGTGTCCTCTACGTGTGCCTGCACAGAATCTCTGTCGTGAAGCACGGCTGCCATGCCGCCTTGCGCCCAAAATGTGGAGCCTGAACCCAGTTGACTCTTGGAGAGCACTGCAACGCTGAGTCCTTTGGGTAACTGCAGGGCCAGGCTCATGCCGGCGGCACCGCTGCCGACAATGAGCACATCGTATTTGTTCATAGTAGGCATGTTTGCGACCGTTGAGCTGAGACGGGTGCGGTATAGTGAGACGACCATTATTTTAGAGCATCGGGAACTTTTTGCCTGTTCTATGTTCCTAGAAGGCAGACGGAGCCTGGTCAGGCGGATAATCCCGAATGACGGGTAGATATAAGGCGGAGCGGTGACAGCCTCTGAGACAGACCGACAGCTGGTTCAGAGAGCACAGCGAGGAGATCTCAGGGCATTTGATCTCCTTGTCCTGAAATATCAGGGCCGCATTGCCGCGTTGGTGGCACGCTACATTGCTGACGCCAGTGAAGTGGAGGACGTGACACAGGAGGCCTTTATCAAGGCCTACCGAGCACTTGATAAATTCAGGGGCGATAGCGCGTTTTACACATGGCTTTACAGGATTGCAGCCAACGCTGCCAAGAACCATTTGGTTGCGAGAGGTCGGCGTCCGGGTGCAGACGCGACGATCGAGGATGTTGAAGCTTTTGGGGATGCCGAACTGATTTCAGAGAGCGCTTCCCCCGAGGCGGTGGCAATGGGAGATGAGCTCGCAGAGGTGGTAGAGGCCGCTCTGCAGGCTCTACCGGAGGAACTGCGGGCAGCGCTTACCCTGCGTGAATTAGAGGGTTTGAGCTACGATGACATCGCGGATGTATTGGGATGCCCCGTTGGTACGGTTCGCTCAAGGATTTTTAGAGCGCGCGAGGCGATAGACGAGCGCGTCAAAACACAGATCAGCGGAGATTCGGGTTTCAGATGACAGTCGATGACAGAGATAAAGAAGCCTTATCGGCTTTGATGGACGGCGAAGCGCAGGAATTAGAACTGCGCAGGTCGTTGGATGCCATCGCCAGCGACGCAGCCCTCCGGGAGCGGTGGCGGCGGCAGCAGCAAGTGAGCGAAGCCCTCCAAAGCCGGCGCATCCAGCGTCCCGATATCGATATATCGGAGCGCGTAGCAGCGTCGCTCAGTCAGCGTCGCACACTGAGCAGAAACCCTGTATGGAGCATGGCCATTGCCGCGTCGGTCACCTTCGCGGTCGTGATGGGTGGGCAAACGCTCATCCCCTCTGCGGAAAAGCCTGCCTCGCCTCTGGTGAGTGACATAGGTGGTGCAGTTGTGCCCGTCATGGGGGCACAGCCTGTTCAAGCCAGCCTTGGCGCTAAACCCTTGCCCGTCACTAACAGGCAAGCACAGGAAGCCTCATCGGCCGCTCGGCAGGTTGGTGCGGCGTATGAGCGACTGGCCCGGGATCGATATCTTTCGCTAAACGGGCAGCATGCGGACGCTGCGGCCCTGAGCCATCCGGCACCCTATGTTTTGTCCCTCCATAAAGAGCTTAGCGCTCCTGCGGAAGATCAAGACAGCCAGTAAATATGCTTGACTCTGTGACCCAGTGGGCACGCTGCTGCCTGGCAGTACTCGTTGGCGTAATGGCAGAGCCCTTGTCGGCAGTTGAATGTGAATTGACTTCTCCGGCTGAGCGAGCCGTCGAGAGAATGTTTTCACAGCAAGACGTCAGTTTCGAGGGGACTGTGTTGTTCGAGCGAGCGGGCGACCGGCAGTTCATGACGGTCAGCTGGCCGGATGCCAGGGGGCAGGGCGCGATGCGGCGTATGAACATCATGGTTAATCCGCCTACCGAGCGGTGGTCTTCTCCGGTGCGTTCTCCCGAGCGTATCTGCGATGTGCTGCGAATGTATGCTCCGTCGCTGGGTGCCGAGCGAGTTGTCGCGGGTCGACTAACACAGCAGTTATCCCTCAAACCCAAAGATCCATTGCGGCTTGCGCACCGTTTTGACCTCGATGCCGAGACAGGTATGGCGCTGGCCATGGCGACTGCAGGCACAGATGGACAAGTCCTCGAGCGCTTCGAGTATGCGCACATTCAGTTTAGCGATGTCGCGACAGAAATTTCCTATGAGCGATCAGATGAGATCTATTCCCGAGGCCGAGCGGTCATACCCGGGTTCTTTTTGGTGAGTGAAGATCCAGTCAACGGGGTGTTCGTGGTCAGTGATGGGCTGGCCACTGCGTCAATTTTTGTCGAACCTTTGCCTGCAGGTGCGCCTGCAGGCGAGGGCGCGGTGATTGAGGGCGCGACGTTAACCTACACCCGTGGTGTCACCGGTGCTGAGGGAAGGCTTTTGATCAGTGTTCTGGGAGAGATCCCTGTCGTGACCGCACGAATGCTTGCTGACGCAGTGCGATCGCCGGGAGTAGCAAACTGATGGGCTGGCTGTCCGAGACAGGTCGCGTGGTCGCGGTCGAATCTGACGCAGTCTGGGTTGAAGCCGACCGCACTGCGGCCTGCGGAAAATGCGCCGCGCGGGCAGGATGTGGGCAGGGTGCATTGTCCGCCATGTTGCAGAGCGGCACCGGCCGGGTGCGCGCGGTGTCGAGCGACGCGCTCAGGGCAGAGCAGTGTGAGCTGGGCGAGGAAGTGGTGATACAGGTACCGGAATCCACGCTCCTGAGCGGTACATTCTTGATCTATGGCGCGCCACTGACTGTCGCCTCACTTGCCGCCGTTTTGGCGTCCGGTGGCGGAGACGCCCTGTCTGTCGCCGCCTTCGGTGCCGGGTTGATCGGCAGTTTTGCTATGCTTCGGATGCTCAGCGCATACCGTGGAGGAGTACTTCCCGGAATCGCTGAACCGAGACTCGCTCGGCGCAGTGCGTCTCCTGCTGGCGAATTGCTCGCCGAAGCCTGATCGCATTATTGGTGTTATTGATGACGGGAGTCTCTTCATGATGATTCGCTCGGTTTTCCTGTGTTTAGCCGTTTTGGTGGCATCACCCCAAAGCTTTGCGGATTTGCCTGATTTCACTGAAATAGTGGGAGAGGCCTCTCCAGCGGTTGTGAAAATTCTGGTTGAGTACGAATCTGAGAACCCTCGGTATCAGGAGCAATTGGAAGAATTGCCCGAATACTTGCGCCGCTTTTTTGATTTCAGGGGTGGTCCGCCTGTTCCTCGCGAGCGCGCTGGAATGGGCTCCGGTTTCATCATTTCTGAAGACGGTTATGTGGTGACGAACAACCACGTGGTGGAGAATGCCCGTCAAGTGGTCGTCAGGTTGCCTGATCGACAAGAATTCGATGCGGAGGTTATTGGCACGGACCCCCGGTCCGATCTAGCCGTGCTCAAGATCGCAGGGCAAAATTTGCCTACTCTCTCGCTCGCCGAAGACCGTGATGTCAAAGTCGGTCAGTGGGTGCTCGCGATTGGGTCTCCCTTCAGTCTCGATTTTTCGGTCACAGCGGGCATCGTGAGCGCGCTGGGGCGAAGTTTGCCTACAGCGACAGGGGACAATTATGTCCCGTTCATTCAAACCGATGTCGCAATCAATCCCGGGAACTCGGGCGGGCCGCTCTTCAATCTGGAGGGCGAGGTAATCGGTGTGAACTCCCAGATCTTTACCCGTTCGGGTGGTTCGATTGGCCTATCTTTCGCGATCCCCGTGTCGGTAGTGCGGAATGTGGTGACCCAGATACAGGATACCGGTGGCGTCGAGCGAGGTTGGCTGGGCGTCAGTATTCAGGATGTCGACCGGAACCTGGCTGACTCCTTCGGTTTGGATCGGCCAAGAGGAGCACTGATCGCCCAAGTTGGCAAAGATTCTCCCGCGGATAGGGCTGGCCTGCAGTCGGGAGACATCATCGTGGAGTTCGCCGATGAAACAATAGAAACATCAGCCGATCTGCCGCATATCGTGGGCCTTATTGCGCCGGGAACCGAGGTCACCGCGGTGATCGTTCGAGACGGAGAGGAGGAGGTTGTCGCTGTTGAGGTGGGCGGCCTCGGCGCAGACGAAGTGGCGCGTGTCGATACGGGTATGTCCGCGGATGGCAGCCTGTCCTTGCTGGGTATGACAATGACAGAGGTAGAGACCGCTGTGCTGTCTGAGCTGGGGCTTGCTGGTGGTGCGGTGATCAGTGAGGTCGAGCCGGGCTCGCCGGCGGACGAGGCGGGGGTGCGTGTGGGAGACATACTGACCCGCTTCGGAAATCAACCGGTGAGCCGGCTGAGCGACCTGTCAACGGTAGCGGAAGGGCTGAAGCCCGGTAGTTCTGTGCCGGCGCGCCTGATTCGCGGCCGCAGCCCGCTATTTATCGGTATTCGTATCCCCTCTGCTGACTAATGTCTCCTCGGTCAGCGTGCTAAAATAGCGGCCAACTCACGGCCCGCCTTCTGGCGGGCCTCATATTTTTGAGGCGAATCCACCTTGGCTGATCTCAGTCACATACGTAATTTTTCAATCATTGCGCACATCGATCACGGGAAATCGACACTGGCTGACCGCTTTATCCAGCGCTGTGGTGGTTTGACCGAGCGCGAAATGGCAGAGCAAGTGCTCGATTCGATGGATCTAGAGCGCGAGCGCGGCATTACGATCAAAGCTCAGAGCGTGACCCTGAACTACACAGCAGTGGACGGCAACGTGTATCAGCTGAATTTCATTGATACGCCCGGGCATGTGGATTTTTCCTATGAAGTGTCGCGCTCGCTTGCGGCGTGCGAGGGTGCCTTACTGGTGGTCGATGCGGGGCAGGGCGTTGAGGCGCAGTCGGTGGCAAATTGCTACACCGCGATTGAGCAGGGCTTAGAGGTTCTCCCGGTCCTGAACAAGATGGACCTACCGCAGGCTGACCCAGAACGAGTTCAGCAGGAAATCGAGGAAATCATCGGCATTGATGCGACCGAAGCAGTCCCGGCCAGCGCTAAGACCGGTCTCGGGATTGAGGACGTGCTCGAGTATCTGGTAGCAAATGTGCCGGCTCCTGAGGGTGACCGGGACGCGCCTTTGCAGGCGCTGATCATCGACTCGTGGTTTGATAATTACCTTGGCGTAGTCAGCCTGGTCAGGGTGAAGCAGGGCGTATTGAGTAAGCGCGACAAATTTATCGTCAGCTCGACCGGCAAGCAGCATCAGGCGGATTTGATTGGCGTATTCACTCCGCGACGCACCGAGACAGGATCCCTTAAGGCGGGTGAGGTTGGCTTTGTTGTCGCGGGGATCAAAGACATTAAAGGTGCCCCTGTCGGCGACACGCTGATCTCGGCCGCGCATCAGGAGACGCCGGCTTTGCCCGGTTTTCAGAGTGTGAAGCCGCAGGTTTACGCTGGTATCTTCACAGTCAATTCTGACGACTATGAGGACTTCAGGGATGCGCTGGGCAAACTGACGCTGAATGACGCATCGCTTTTTTATGAGCCGGAAACGTCCGATGCGTTGGGGTTTGGATTCCGGTGCGGGTTTCTCGGCATGCTGCACATGGAGATCATTCAGGAGCGACTCGAGCGAGAGTACAACCTCGATCTGATTACCACAGCGCCGACGGTGATTTATGAGATTTTGACCAAAAATCAGGAAACGGTTTACGTCGATAATCCCTCGAAGCTCCCCGATGTCGGCGATATCGAAATCATGCGCGAGCCCATTGCACGGTGCACCATTTTGACGCCACAGGAATATCTGGGCGCAGCCATCACCTTGTGTGTGGAGAAGCGCGGCACCCAGGTCGATTTGCAATTTCTTGGTCAGCAGGTGCAGGTGATTTACGACATCCCAATGGCCGAGGTCGTGCTGGATTTCTTTGACCGTTTAAAGTCAGTGAGCAGGGGTTACGCGTCTCTGGATTATGGATTTGAGCGATTCGAGGCGGCGCCGCTTTCCCGCTTGGATGTATTGATCAACGGAGACCGTGTGGACGCGCTCGCCATCATTGTTCACCGCGATCATGTGCAATCTCGTGGACGTGTGTTGACGGAAAAAATGAAAGAGTTGATTCCCCGTCAAATGTTCGATGTGGCGATTCAGGCTGCAGTGGGCGGCAAGATCGTCGCAAGGCAGACGGTGAAGGCGCTGCGTAAGAATGTGACGGCTAAATGCTACGGCGGTGACGTGACCAGAAAGAAAAAGCTTTTGGAAAAGCAGAAGGCTGGCAAGAAACGCATGAAACAGGTGGGTAATGTGGAGATCCCCCAGTCCGCCTTTTTGGCCGTATTGCAGGTTGATGGCTGAAGCGGTGTCCTTGTACTGTTTGGCCAATCCCGCATTGGTTCGCGGCGAGGCACCGGGCAATGCATTGCGTCTTGCAGCGACTGATTAAGTGTTAAAGGTGGCGCACAGGTGAATATCGACTTTCCGCTGATTCTGGTGATCATTGTGTTCGGCAGTGGCGCGGTGTGGTTATTGGATTCACTTTTGTTAGCCCGGAGCAGAGCAGAACGTCGCTCCCAGTTGGCATCGCAGTACCCGGGTCATGACAAAGAGGGCTCGCAGGCAGCGCTGGCCTTCGCAGAGGCCTGTCAGCGTGAGGCAGCTGAGCCTGCCGTCGTGGAGTACGCGAGGTCGTTCTTTCCCGTACTCGCTGTTGTGCTGGTATTGAGGTCCTTCCTCTACGAGCCCTTTCAGATCCCCTCGTCCTCGATGGTGCCGACGCTGGAGGTCGGTGATTATATTCTGGTCGACAAATTCTCTTACGGGTTGAGGCTGCCCGTTACGCGCACCAAGATCTTGGATGTGGGCGAGCCGGAGCGGGGTGATGTGATGGTGTTTTTTCCTCCGCACCAGAATGACACCTATTACATCAAGCGCGTCATTGGCGTGCCCGGGGATCGGGTGGTGTATCGCAACAAGCAACTCACGGTGAACGGTCAGCCCGTTCGTCAGGAGTGGCTCGCCGAGTTACCCAGTGGTCGTTACACGGTCAAGATGGGGCGCGAGGAACTGCCCGGTTCAGACGGACACCTGATGCAAACAGACAACCGACGCGGCCCACGTAATTTTTCGATAGTGGTGAAGCCCGGCCACTACTTTATGATGGGTGATAACCGCGATAACAGCAGCGACAGTCGTGTATGGGGCCAGGTGCCGGAGCGCGATATTGTCGGCAAGGCCGTCGCGATATGGATGCACTGGGAAGAATACTTGAGCGTACCCTCGTTCAGCCGTGCCGGTGCCATTGACTGACCAGCCAGGAGGGTAGGTCGTGAAACGGAATCGATCAGAGTTTTTCAGCGCTAACCAGCGACATAACAGCCGAGGCTTCAATATCGTAACGCTGTCCCTCAACTTGATGTTGTTAGGGCTGCTACTGGTTGCAGTGTTGAGGATATTCCCGAGCTACATGGAATATCTCACTGTCCGTGATCTCATCACGCGGGCGGCGGCGGAGCACGATCCCGCCTCTGAGAGCGTCACGGATTTGCGCGTGCGACTCGGAAAATTGATCAACACCAATCAAATTTGCGACATTCGCATCGATGATATGGAGGTGTATCGAGCGCAAGGCGTCATCGTGATTGATGCGAATTATGAGAAGCGTTTCCCCTTTTTCTGGATCCTTGATGGGGTCATCGTGTTTAACGATTTGATGGTTGAAACCCGCGCCAGGGCACGCGCTTGAATACGCTGGGTGGACCAGCACTCGATGAGCTCCAGCGGCGTCTGGGATATCAATTTATCGATCGTAATCACTTGCTTCGGGCGCTGACGCATCGGAGCGCCCAGCGGGATCACAACGAGCGCCTCGAGTTCTTGGGGGACGCTCTAATCGGAATGATTGCTGCGGCCTATTTTTACCAGCGTTTCCCCGACGAAGACGAGGGTACGCTGAGCCGTCTCCGATCATCGGTTGTGCGGGGGCAGTCTCTGGCAGAAATTGCTGAGGGACTGGACCTATCAAGCTGTCTCATCCTTGGGGAGAGTGAGCGCAAAAGTGGTGGACGCCACCGGCGCTCTATTCTCGCCGACACGTTGGAGGCCCTAGCGGGCGCAGTCATGCTGGACGCCTCTCTCGAGACGGCGCAGGCTGTGGTTGGTGCATGGCTGGCCGATGCGATGGGCAGTGCATCGCCGAAAGACGCGATCGATGCCAAGACACAGCTTCAGGAATGGTTGCAGGCTCGCGGCGAAAGCCTGCCACAGTATGCAGTGCTAGATGTGTCGGGTAGTGCACACGAACAAACATTCACCGTGTGCTGTGAGCTGAAGCAGCGGAAGCTCGTGACCGAGGCGGCAGCGGCCAGCCGTCGCGCGGCGGAGAAGCTGGCAGCTGCTGAGATGCTGCAAAAACTGTCGGTCTCCAGAGATGGCTGATACACGGTGCGGCGTGATTGCTATCGTGGGTCGGCCGAATGTTGGCAAGTCGACGCTGCTGAATCATTTGCTGGGCCAAAAACTGAGTATCACTTCCCGCAAGCCCCAGACGACGCGGAATCAGGTTCTGGGGGTCAGGACCGACGGCGCCATGCAGTATATTTTTGTCGACACGCCGGGGCTGCATTTGGGTCAGTCGAAAGCGATCAACCAAGCGATGAACAAAGCCGCTTCGTCGGCGCTGAGTGGTGTCGACCTCGTTCTATTTTTGTGTGATCGCACGAAATGGACTGAAGAGGATGACTTCGTCCTGAAGCTGGTCGCGCAGCAGTCAGCGCCCACCGCACTGGTGGTGAACAAGCTGGACCTGGTTCAGGATCAAACCGTCTTGCTGCCGTTTATAGACGGACTGAGTGCGCGCTGTGAATTTGATGCTGTGCTGCCGGTCTCGGCATTACGAGGCAAGGGCCTCGATGAATTGCTGCAGTATCTCGCGCGCCGCATTCCCGAGGGGCCCCATCTGTTCCCCGAGGACCAGATTACAGACCGCAGTCAGCGGTTTTTAGCCGCGGAGCTGGTGCGTGAAAAGATCATCCGGCAATTGGGCGACGAATTGCCTTATGCGGCGGCGGTAGAAATTGAATCGTTTTCTGAGGATGAACGGGGTGTACTGCACATACATGCGTTGATCTTGGTTGAGCGGGATGGACAGAAAAAGATCTTGATCGGGGAGTCAGGTGAAAGACTGAAGTCGATCGGCACCGCTGCGAGAAAGGACATGGAGCGAGCGTTTGATAGCAAGGTCATGCTCAAGCTTTGGGTCAAGGTGAAGTCAGGTTGGTCAGACGACGCGCGGGCGCTCAAAACGCTTGGTCTCGATCCGTTAGGTGATGAGTGAGCACTGAACAACCGGCTTGGGTGCTGGGCCGGAAAAACTACGGCGATAACGGGCTGTTGGTCGAGTTCTTCACCGGGGAGTGGGGGCGATGCGGTGCGGTTGTCAGAGGTGCTCATCGCAAAAAGCGTGGCGGGAGCCTAGCCTCACTGCTGCAACCTTTTCAACCCCTGTTGGTGAGTATGGTGGGGAGGGGAGAGCTCAAGACAGTTCGGCAGGTCGAGGCACCTTCTGCTGGGTATAGCCTCCATGGTGAGGCACTGATACACGGTCTGTATATCAACGAGCTGCTGGTCCGCGTGTTACCCCGCTTTGACGCCTTGCCGCAGTTGTTTGTGGCCTATGGTCGGGCGGCTGAACAGCTTGGGGTGGGTCCATCTGAAAGCACGCTACGGCGATTTGAACTGGCGCTGCTCTCGGAGTTGGGTTACCGCCTCAATCTACAGACAGATGAGCATGGTCAGATCATTCAAGAGACGCTTCACTACCGGTACGAGTCCGAGCGCGGTCTGTGTGCTGCGGGCGTTGGCGAGGCTCGCTCTGATGCGGCGGTGCTGTCTGGTGAGCAGCTCGCCCGTATTCAGCAATGGTGCGATGAGCAGCGCGATCTTGAGCCCGGTGATCTAGGGGTGCTTAAGCGCTTGACCAGAGTGGCCATGACGCAAATCACATCGGGCCGTACACTGCACACGCAAGCCTTAGTCCGCAATCTGAGATCGCACCAACGAGGTTGACACGTTGTCACCGTCAGGTGCGCGCACCGTTTGTGAGGCGACATGCTGAGCTAGGAAAAGTAAGAGTGAAATCAAACAGCACATGAGCGACTTCCTGCACTACCCAACAATCGAGGACATGGTCGGTGAGACGCCTCTGGTCCGCCTGCAACGCATCCCGGGTGAGACTTCTAATACGATATTGGGCAAGCTCGAGGGCAACAATCCCGCCGGGTCCGTCAAAGACAGGCCTGCTATGAGTATGATCCGAGAGGCGGAGGCGCGTGGGCATATCGCTCCCGGCGACACATTGATTGAGGCGACAAGCGGCAACACCGGTATCGCACTAGCGATGGCCGCCGCCGTGAAGGGTTATCGCTTGAAGTTGATTATGCCCGCCAATCAGAGCGAGGAACGCAAGGGCGCGATGCGTGCCTACGGTGCCGAGTTGATCGACGTGACACCTGAACAGGGTATGGAGGGTGCCCGCGACCTTGCGCTGGCGATGCAAGCGCGCTGCGAGGGCTTGGTTCTTAATCAGTTCGCCAATCCGGATAACCCCGCAGGGCACTTCGCTTCCACGGGCCCGGAGATCTGGCGCCAAACCGGTGGCCGAATTACGCATTTTGTCTCGTCGATGGGAACGACGGGAACGATTATGGGGGTTTCAAGATTTCTCAAATCGAAAAACTCTGATATCCAGATTATTGGCTTGCAACCCACAGACGGGTCGCAGATTCCGGGTATCAGACGTTGGCCCACAGCTTACCTGCCAGACATCTATCAAGCTGATCGTGTCGATCGCGTGATGGATATTAGTCAGTCAGAGTCTGAGGCGATGATGCGCAGGCTGGCCCAGGAGGAAGGCATTTTTGCGGGGGTTTCCTCTGGGGGGGCCATCGCCGCATCGATGCGCATCAGTAGCGAGGTGGAGAATGCCACGATCGTTGCCATCATTTGTGATCGAGGGGACCGTTATCTCTCAACCGGTGTTTTTGACCGCTAGAGCCCGTCTCTCTTTTGCGATTGACACGAGTGCTTGGCTGAGCAGGCATGGTGATCCTGCTCCGCACGTCTGGACAGTGCAAGAGAGGATATTTGAATGACTTCACAATCGGAGCGCGCGAGCGCCGGGATGGATGGGCTTCTTGAAATTATGCGCGACCTGCGAGACCCCGTTCAGGGTTGTCCCTGGGATCTCAAGCAAGATTTCAGCACCATTGCCCCATTCACACTTGAAGAGGCGTATGAGCTGGTGGATGCCATCGCCAGTGGTGATGATCAGCAGGTCAGGGATGAACTGGGGGATGTGCTGTTTCAGGTTGTTTTTTATTCGCAAATCGCCGACGAAAAGGGCTTGTTTGATTTCAATGATGTCGTGGAAGCGATTTCCGAAAAACTGGTGCGGCGACATCCGCACGTTTTTGATAACCCCGAGGGAGAGTCGATCTCTGAAAATCAGGTGAAGGATCGCTGGGAAGCGATTAAGTCCGGAGAGCGTGCAGAGAAAAATCAAATCGGTGCATTGCAGGACGTTCCATTGGCGTTGCCTGCGCTGAGTCGTGCCCAGAAATTGCAAAAACGCGCCGCGCGTGTCGGCTTCGACTGGCCTGAGCAGAGTGGCGCCCTCGCAAAAGTTGACGAAGAGTTACTGGAGCTGCGTGAGGCGCTCGCCGAGGGTGATGCGGGGCACATTGAGTCGGAGCTGGGGGATATTTTTCTCGCGCTAGTGAACCTTGCACGACATCTTGGCGTAGACGCAGAGTCGTCACTCCGACACGCTAATACGCGTTTTGAGGCGCGCTTTGAACTGATGGAATGCGCCGCGAAAGACGAAGGCAGCACACTGCAGGCAGAGTCTCTTGAGACGCTGGAAGCGCGGTGGCAGGAAGCGAAGCGATTGTTGAGCGCGGAGTGACTTGCGAGGCTTGCGGAGCGTGTGTAGCGTAGCGCGTGATGCCTCTAATCATAAAGTAATCAGAAAGAGATTCCTTTCATATGCGTATTATCTTGCTAGGCCCCCCGGGCGCGGGAAAGGGCACCCAAGCCCAGTTCATCTGTCAGCAGTTCGGTATACCGCAGATCTCTACGGGGGATATGTTGCGCGCGGCGGTGGCTGCGGGTACGCCGCTAGGCCAGCAAGCGAAAGCTATTATGGAATCTGGGGGGCTTGTCTCTGACGATATTATCGTGGGGTTGGTGAAGGAGCGTATCCAAGAAGCGGATTGTGAGAATGGCTGTCTCTTCGACGGGTTCCCAAGAACCATTCCACAGGCGCAGGCGATGGTTGACGAGGGCATCAGTATCGATCACGTTCTTGAGATCGCCGTCGCGGACGAGGAGATCATTCAGCGTTTGAGTGGGCGACGTGTCCATCCCGGTTCTGGGCGGGTCTATCACGTTGTATTCAACCCGCCGAAAGAAGCGGGACTTGATGACGAGACTGGCGAGGCGCTGATTCAGCGAGAGGACGATCAAGAGGAAACAGTGCGTAACCGCTTGGCGGTGTATCACGATCAAACACAACCATTGGTCAACTTCTATCGAGAGTTAGATGGCGTTCAATACGATCAGCTTGACGGGGTGGGCGCGGTTGACGATATCGCGAATCACATCACGTCAGTTTTGGGTAGTTAGTAATTCGCATCACTCGGCTTGTCATCAAATATAAAGCTTGATAGCGTCTGCAATGAGGCTGGGCACATCAGGAGGGAACTATGGCCGCTGCGAAGAAAGCAACAAAAAAGAAACCCGCTGCTAAGAAAAAAGTAGCAGCAAAGAAGAAGGCACCTGCCAAGAAGGCGGCTGCTAAGAAGAAAGCACCTGCTAAGAAGAAGGCGGCTGCTAAGAAGAAAGCACCCGCTAAGAAGAAGGCGGCTGCTAAGAAGGCTCCTGCTAAGAAGAAGGCAGCAGCTAAGAAGAAGGCTCCTGCTAAGAAGAAGGCAGCAGCTAAGAAGAAGGCACCTGCCAAGAAGAAAGCAGCAGCTAAGAAAAAGGCACCTGCTAAGAAAAAGGCAGCAGCCAAAAAGTCACCTGCTAAAAAGAAAGCAGCAACTAAAAAGAAGGCTCCTGCCAAGAAGAAAGCTGCCAAGAAGAAGTAATACACTGAACCGCCACGTTTGGGAGTGGCGGTACGCGACAAAGCCGGCCCTTGCGCCGGCTTTTTTATTGCCGCGACCGATACGCGGCGCCCATCACCTCACCCGTTTTCCGTGAGGAAAAATATGAGCGACGCGACTAGCACCCTTCCTATTCTCTATCACTATCCGATGTCCCCTTTTTCGGAAAAATTGCGGCTGGCAATGGGGGCATTCGATACCCAATGGCGCTCTGTGAGCGTGCCAGCGTTTCCACCGCGTCCTGATATCAATCAGTTTATTGGCGGCTATAGGCGCATCCCTGTAGTACAAATCGGCGCACAGTTTTTTTGCGACACGCGGCTTGCCTACCAGGCGCTTTTTGAGAGTCAGACTGAACCCGCCCCATTGATTGCTGATGGCGAGGCGCTGCGACAGTGGGCTGAGGCCGATGTTTTTTTCGCCGTATTGGGTGCTCAAAAACCCACTGTGGCTGCACGCTTTCTGTTTCGCGAACTGGGCGTCAAGGGGCTCATACGCTTTATGCAGGATCGTATGCGGATGATGCGCGAGGCTACCGTCACGCTGTTGTCTGCGACAGATGCATCCGCGTTGTTGAAGCGATACGTCAAGGTGCTCTCGGAGCATCTTGAGACAACGGCATTTCTCTCAGGTTCTGCGCCGGGCCATCTAGATTTCGCGTGTTATCACCCTCTGTGGATGGCTGCCCGCGTGAGCCCTTCAGATTTACACCAGTGGCCAGCGAGTGTGCGCGGATGGATGGGGCGGATGGAGCAGCTAGGGCATGGTAGGTCCGAGCCCGCCTCGATTATCGACATCGAGGAGGCCATCCGCGATGACAATGTCGACGCGTCACGGTGGTCGCTACCGAGTGATTGGCGGTCTGGAGAGTTGGTTACGGTTGCCCCGCTGGATTACGGGTTGGATGCATCGTCAGGTGCGTTGCTCTCCATGTGTGACGAGCGGATTGTCATTCGGCGAGAAACGGCTTCCGGTCATCCAGTCTACGTGCACTTCCCACGTGCCGGATTTTCGGTTGCAAGGGCTTAAGCCAGGCTGACGCCCAGCTATGTACCGCGCGCGGTGTGTTCCCGTTGCCACTGTGCGGGTGATTGCCCGCACCATTGGCTAAACGCGCGGCGAAAGTTGGACGCGTCGTTAAACCCCAGTGACAAGGCCGTACCCAGTATCGTCTCGCCTTTAAGAAGCTGTCGCTTCGCGTGCTTGAGTCGGCTTTCATCAAGTAGCGCCTGAAAGGATGTGGATTCCGCGGCCAGCCGCCGCCGGTAGGTCCGTGAGCTCATGTTCAGCATGGCCGCCATTTGGTCTAGCTGGGGGTATTGTCCGGGTAATTGGTCGAGTGCCTGCAGAGTTTGTTCGGTGCAGCTGGCGTTATCCGATAAGTCTGCCAACAGTCTTTTGCATTCGTCGTCGTAAAGTGTTTTTAGGGTCGGGTTTGAGGTCGGTAGCGGTCGGTCCATCATATGATTGGGGAGGGTGAATACCGCCCGCCCAGTATTGAAGCCCACTTGATGCCCGAAGATCAGTTGGAACGGGGCAATGTCACTGGGCCGTTCGTAGGGGAAATCGACGGACAAGTCGTCAATGGGCGTTTGTAACAAATCAGAGAGGGTCTTCTGGAGCGCGGAGAAAATGGCCTCGCAGGCAAATCTTTCGGCGAGCGCATGTCCATCTAGTGTTAGCTCGAGGCCGGAGTGGGCGGTGGAGTCATCTTGATAGTGCGACAAGCGCGCCTGCCGGCCGGTTAAAAGGAGGTCATACCGCACCAGCATGTCGAGTGCATCCGCAAGATGGGAACAGGCCATGAATGTTTGGCCAACTACCGCATGGGCACCCAGATTGAGCTTCTGGCCCACCTCCAGTCCTAACGCGCTGTCACCTGTGATACTAAGAGCATTGATTATCACACGATCCGCCTCGCTGGCATCCACGCGCGTGCCGAGCTGTCCGAGGCGCGCGATGGTCAGTTCGGTGCCGTCACAGATGCTGTCCAGCGAATAGCCACGCTCGCCGACCAGCGCGATCAGCACGAGCAGGTACTGGCTGGGTATAGAATCACTCACCCTATTATTTGGCCATATATGACCTTATTTTGGCAAGGGATCACCTTGAGGGCGATAGTGTCCCGCCGGAACATGTGACCATTAGCCGTTCGGAGTACGACAGATGAAAATTGAGTGGAGCGAAAAAACACCCCGGAAGATCCAGCAGTTCCCCAACCCGGACTATCCGAGTGACAACCCGGAACTCGAGGATGTGCTCACTGGCGCAGACGTGGACCATGTTGCACAAATTTTTCAGACGCCACTAACGGGGTCCTATAACTGGGACTACTCAGTCCAGGACGATCGGATTAAAAAACTGTACGAGCTTGGTAAGCAGCTGAACTGGGATCCTCAGATCGATATCAATTGGGATCAGCCTTGGCCGGAGGAAGAAGGGCAGGCCGAGCTCATGAATCTGCATGACTACCCACCTTATCTCGCGCTTTCGGCCAAGGAGCGAGACGAGTTCTGGCTACATATGAACGCGTGGTCTCTGTCGCAGTTCCTTCACGGTGAGCAGGGAGCGCTCTTGGTTGCCAGTCAGCTCTGCTCCTGTGCGCCAACATTCAATGCCAAGCTGTATGCGGCGTCGCAGACGTTTGATGAGGCGCGGCATGTGGAGGTGTTTAACCAATACATCCAAAAGCGCATTGGGCTGATGTATCCGATCAATACGCACCTCAACAGCATTATCGACAAGATACTCACTGATCCAAGATGGGACCTGAAGTTCATCGGCATGCAGATTGTGATCGAAGGGCTGGCATTGTCTGCTTTTAATACGACTCGCGAGACCACACCTGACCCTGTGCTCAAGGACATCGTCTATTTGGTGACGCGTGACGAGGCGCGGCACGTCACGTTCGGCGTCAACTACTTGGAAGAGTATGTGCAAACCCTCACCGACGAGGAGCGCGAGGAGAGGGCGCTGTTCGCCTTTGAAGCCTGCGCGATCAGTCGCGAGCGTCTCGTGGCGACGGATGTATTTCGCCATTTTGGTTGGGATGTTGAGGAAAGTCGGCGCAAGGTACTCGATGGGTTTGTCATGTCCACCTTCCGTAATCTGCTCTTTCAGCGCGTCGTGCCCAATCTGCGAAGAATCGGCCTTCTCACTGATACGATCCGTCCGCGATTTGAGGAGCTCGGTATCCTCGAGTATGAATCGATGACTGACGATGGTGATATTAACTGGGCTAAACTAGAGCGCCCGCTGGACACCAGTGAGGCTCAGAGCCACGAACAGAGTATGCTCGCGGCATTTCATGAGGCTTTTGAAGCCGAGCAGGCGGCAGCAGGGTAGACTGGCCGCCCGGTCAGTGGCGCGCATTCGGAGGCATGGCACTGATCTATCTCGCAATTCAGTGAAAGAGGAAGCATAGGATCATGACGGTGATCACGTTTATACAGCACGATGGCTCTGAGCGTATGGTGGATGGCGATGTCGGGTTGTCCCTCATGGAGACAGCGTTAAAGCACGATATCCCTGGCATCGACGCAGACTGCGGGGGTGGGGCCATTTGTGGCACGTGCCACTGCTTTGTTGAAATGTCGGGTGATTTACCTGCTCCCGATTCTCAGGAGACCGCGATGTTAGGTTTGCGCCCTGACCGCGCCGA
The DNA here is from genome assembly GCA_002721785.1 of Halieaceae bacterium. Lineage (GTDB taxonomy): Bacteria > Pseudomonadota > Gammaproteobacteria > Pseudomonadales > Halieaceae > Luminiphilus. Next base: position 359,445 of record PBLO01000004.1, on the reverse strand, counting down.
TAATTCCCGGTTGGCCTGCCAAATTGTTGTGTCAGATGGCATGTCTGATATCACGGTGAAACTGCCTGAGTTCCAAATGTAAAGTCGTAAAAAACATATGCCTACAATCTTAAAGGAATCAAAATTGTGAATGCTCGCGCTGACGTCATGAAGCCCGATTATCGTGGCATGCCTCTCGATTCTCTGGATATCGCGGATCCGCGAATGTTCCAGCATGACTATTGGCACGATCTGTTTGCGCGGTTGCGCGCTGAGTCGCCTGTGCACTTTCAGCCGGATAGTCCGGTGGGCCCTTTCTGGTCGGTCACGCGATACGAGGACATCGTCGCCATAGAGCGAGATACGGAGACATTCTCCTCTGAACCTTCGATTGCCATGATTGATCCAGAGCCCGACATGATTCTGAAGATGTTCATCGCAATGGATCCCCCCGACCACGATGATCAGCGAAGGGCGGTGCATCATGTTGTGGCACCCCGGAACTTGCGCGAATTCGAGACTCTGATTCGAGAGCGCACAATCGAGGTGCTCGATGGGCTGCCTGAGAATGAGCCTTTCGATTGGGTCAAGTTAGTGAGTCGGGACCTCACAACGAAAATGCTGGCTACCTTGTTCGATTACCCCTGGGAGGAACGGAACAACCTGACGCAGTGGTCAGACATGTTCACCAACGATGAGCGCATCACGGACGGGGAGGGCGTCTCCAGAGAGGTCATCATTGAGCACATGACTGCTTGTCTTCAGCGTTTCACGGAGCTGTGGCACGAGCGCAAGGATGACGGAAAAGAGGCGTTTGATTTAATCAGAATGCTGCAGGCTGATCCCAATACAGCCAATATGGTGGACGACCCGCTGACCTACATGGGCAACATCATGCTGCTGATCGTAGGGGGCAACGATACGACGCGGAATTCAATGTCTGGCGGCGTCGTGTTCCTGAATCAATTCCCGGAGCAGATGGCCAAGGTCCGTGCCCAGCCCGAGCTGATACCTTCAATGGTCTCGGAGATCATTCGTTATCAAACGCCGCTCCCTCACATGCGCCGGACCGCTACCCGTGACGTTGAGTTTCAGGGTGCAAAAATTCGAAAAGGCGAGAAGGTGGTGCTCTGGTTCGTGTCGGGTAATTATGACGACACAGTCATCGATCGGGCCGACGAGTTTTGGATAGACCGTCCCCAAGTCAGGAATCACCTGTCCTTTGGTGCGGGTATACATCGCTGTATGGGGAATCGGTTGGCCGAGATGCAGCTTCGGATCCTTTGGGAGGAGGCGCTGAGTCGGTTTGAAAAGATCGAACTCGTGGGTGATCCCAAGCGAACCTGCAATCTCTTTATTAGAGGCTATACCGAATTGCCCGTTCGGGTCTCTCGCTTCGCCTAGCGGTCGTGCGTGTTCTGGCGCGGTGTTGCTCTACAGCCTGAATGCTTGGCTGGTTCGAAGAGAGAGATTCCGCGGTATCGCGCGACTGTTAGTGGTCTTTAAGTCCAAACGGTAATGTCATTTACTGCAGTGGGTGTTGACGGCTGCCGCGCCGGATGGGTGTGTGCGGGCTACGACGGCCGCCATTGGGTGCTGGTGCTGATTCCTTCGCTAGAGGACTTGCTTCCCCTGTTGGCGCCCTCGGCGATTGTCTGCATCGATATGCCTATCGGTCTCTCCGAGAATGGTGTGCGAGCCTGCGATCAAGCAGCCCGACGCCAGCTAGGCCCGCGCGCGAGCAGTGTATTCCCTGCGCCGCCGCGTCTGGCGCTGGAGGAGGCTGCCTATACCGACATCAACAGTGAGAGCAAGCGCCGCTACGGTCGCGGGGTGAGTAAGCAGGCTTTTTACCTCTTGCCGAGGATCCGTGAGCTTGAGTCGATCTTGTTGCGCCCCGAGGTGAGAACCTTGAATTGGCATGAGACCCATCCAGAGCTCTGTTTCGCTGCGCTGAATAATGGCGCGCCAATGCCACATAATAAGAAAAGCGAAGCGGGTCGCCTGGAGCGACTGGTGATCCTTAAGAGAGCGCTCGGAGAGTCTGTCGTGACGTCTGTGTATGACAGCTTTGCCGCGGAGGTGCCACGCGCCCGATGTCAGCTAGATGACATAGTGGATGCACTGGTTTGCGGTGTGGTGGCGAGCCTGGACGACGCAGAACGCCGCTTCGTTCCAGACGAGCCTACCGAATGTGATGCCCGGGGGGTGCCCATGCGAATATGCTATCCCGCAATGAAATAGATCGCCGAGGATTGACGCAGTGATCTCCAAAGACAAAGGGCCCCTTGCCCGGCAGCGAAGAGTGAGGCGATGGCACCGTTGGATTGCCTTGGTGACCTCGGTGCAGCTTCTGCTGTGGACGCTGAGTGGCGTGTACTTTGCCTTCGTGGATATTGATTTTGTCCGCGGGCATCAGTTCAAGCACGCCCCCGAGCCCATGATGTTTGATCTGTCCGGTATCGACTTGCCACAGGTGCCGGGCGCGGCGTTGGCGCTTAAGGAACGATTGCCGGGCGAGACGATCATCGGGCTGTCTGCGGATGATGGCATCAGTTGGTTTGACAGTCAGGGGTTGGCCTTGCTGCCGTTGACGGCAGACCAAGCGATCACTTTGGCGCGGAGCAGGACGGTTTTAGTGCCCGATCGCGCTGAGTGGCGCGATAGCGCCGAGGCGGGCTCGGAATATCGAGGCGCTCCATTGCCTCTCTGGCAGCTTTGGAACTCCAACTCGCCAGACCGCATCGCTTACATGGATGCGTTATCTGGCGAGGTCGTGGCGGTCCGCCATGATGCGTGGCGCTGGTGGGACTTTCTGTGGTCACTACACATCATGAGTTACGGTGATCGGGATACGATTGGTACTTGGCTTTTAAAGCTCTTCTCATTCCTAGCCTTGGCGACGGCCGTGCTAGGTCTCTGGCTATTCGTTTCCACGCGGCGTGCTAGCCGGGTTCAATAAACCAGGGCGACCCACAGGTAGGCAAAGAACAAACCGCAGCCATAGGCGAGCCATGCCACGTTCAGTAGCCACCGGTTGATCTGTCGCAGCCTTTGACAAGCGGCAGCTTTCACTGGGTTTACCGGACAGGGCGCATAGCGCTGGCGCCACCATAGGCTTGTGCTGAACACCATCAGTAGGCCCGAAAGCACAAACAAAATGTCTTTGTGCGCAGAGAGCCACATGATGCCCGGTATGGCGGCAGTCAGTCCCGCCATCACGGCACCCGCTCCTATCGAGATCAGTAGGGCGGGTAGGGCGCAGCAGAGAAGCGTCGACGCGCTGCCAAAGAGCGCAAGTGTTGGGCCGATGCTGTCGCGCCAGTCGCCTCTCACGCGCCGGAGCCCAAAGCGGCATCGCCGCGGCGTATGTCCGCAATGCGATAGCCTGCCTGAACAGCGAGTTCAGCGATGGTGTCGTCACTGAGCGAGGCGCTTGGCACCAATACCAGGCTGAGCGCTTTGGTGTCGAGGTCAACGTAGATGGCCGCGACTTCCTCCCGCTTGCTGAAAATTTTATTCATGGCCAAGGCGCAGAAGTCGCAGACGACGCCGAGTACATCCGCCACGATCGGCTCCCCGCCCTCTGCCAGAGCAGAGTCAATCTCGTCAGTATGCGTCAGCGCGGGGCCGGTGCTAGTCGCTGAGACCGGTCCCCCATCGCTGGCTTGATGGGCGTGGTCCTCATGGTCGTGATGTTCTTGAGCGTGGTGATCTGCGTGCTCGCTATGTCCTTGTGCAAGGGCGGACAGCCCAAAAAAAATGACCGCAAAGGTTGTTAAAAGTTTTATCAGAAAGTGCATGGCGCTATTCCTGTTCTAAAAACGATACGTGAAATTGAGCAATGGTTGATTGACTGTGATGTTATAACCCGCTTCGACGAGGAGCGGACCTTTAAAGAGGCGCAGCAAGGGGGTGGCTGTAAGTGAATCTGGATCGGAGGGTCGATGATCGATTTCCAGCATCAGCCAGGTGTGGAGTGCACCTGTGTCACCCTCATACGGTGCAAAACCGACCCTCGCAGCGTGCATGAACTGCGTACCGAAGTGCGATGCTTCGAGATAGCGAGCGCGATAGCTTGTAAAAAGGGAGCGTGTTTCCCAGTCCGCCATGACGCCGCCGTATAGGGAAAACCGGTCCTCGAGCCTATTGCCGTCGACGCCGGAAGCCATGCCGGCGCCACCGAAAAAATAGAGATTGCCTTGATAATCACTGCCGAACCAGCGCTTTGCGAGGCGTGTGGCGTGTAGGGTCGTGAGTGCAAAATGATCGTCCCGATTAACCTCTAGGCGCGGGCCCAGCGACCATTTGTAAGTCGGCGTGTAGTGGAGCAGAGCCGAGCTGGACTGACGGTCTGATTCGCCAATCAGCGTCCAACCGCCGGCGTAAGAGACCGGTCGGCTCAGTGCTTCGGCCGAGACGACAAACCCCAGCGCAGCAAACAGGAGCGCATGGCAGGTGTTCATTTTTTCTTGCCTGTCAGAATCGACACCAGTTCATTGACCTTCTCTCTGCGCTCGCCCGCCTTTCCCGCGTCCAAGGCGTGCTGAACACACGTATCAACGTGGTCGTCAATGATGAGGCTCTCAAGACTGTTCAGGGCGGAGCGCGCTGCTTGCACCTGTCGGACGACGTCGATGCAATACCGGTCCTCGGCTACCATCTTGCGCACCGCTCTGATTTGTCCTTCGATCTTGGCCAGACGGGCGTCCGCCCTGCGTTGTGTCTCGTCTCTCATTGATTGATTTCTTCCCTGAGTCTAAATACCCCATGGGGGTATACCGTAGTAGGGCACTGTATACCCCCATAGGGTATATGGCAATGCCATGCATCGCTTCTAGTCACCCGGCGCGGCAGGTGAGGGCCGCCCGCGGTCTCTCAGAAACCTGAGTGCCGCGCCTTGAGTCGTTAGCGCCGGTGGCTAATCTTCGGCGGCGTTTGACGCGTATAGCGACCAGATCGGAGGAAAGAAGCTATGAAAGGCCATCCCGTTGCGTATTCGACAAGCGTGATCACTGAGCTCATGGTGCCGGGTTACGCCAATTTTGGCGGCAAGGTACACGGCGGTACCCTGATGTCATTAATGGATAAATTGGCCTACGTGTGTGCCAGTAAGCACGCGGGCAACTACTGCGTCACCGTTTCAGTAGATAACGTCCAATTCCTCCGCCCCGTTGAGGTCGGTGAAGTCGTCTCGCTGATGGGCTCTGTCAATTACGTCGGAAAGAAATCCCTCGTTGTCGGGATTAGGGTTGTGGCGGAAAATTTACAGGCCGGGGATAGCAAGCACACCAATACTTGCTACTTCACGATGGTAGCCAAAAATCCGGATGGCTCTACCGCTGAGGTGCCACCGCTGATTCTCGAGAGTGAAGAGGATGTTCGCCGTTTTTGCAGCGCGGTGCAACGCCGTCGAATAAGGGAAGACGGTGTGGCGTTTATGACTGAATACAAGTCGACCTTCACAGACCACCATGCTGTCGCTGACTTGTTGTCGGGTGAGCGCTGCGTGCTATCACTCAGCGATCAGTGAGCGTGACTTTTTTGGCTAGCGCGCTCAAGAAGTCATTGTCACAGACGAGTGACTGCGTCGAGCCAAACGCAGGATAACAACCGCACTCACCGCAGCGAGCATGGCCATTCCAAGCAGCGCCATGTCGTAGTCGCCTCGCCACTCTCTCAAGCGAGCAACCGTTTGCGTGCCCAGTGCACCACAGAGCGTATCGATCATGACGAGTGTGGCCAGGACGCGGCCGTAGAGCGGGCCGCTGTAGTGCGCTGCGATCAAAACCTGAATGCAGGTAAATGCACCGCTGAAGCCGAGGCCCGCAAAAATAGCGTAGCCGTAAAGCAGCGTCATGGATGTGGCCGTGATTTGGCTGAGTGCGATAAGCGCCACCGCTAAAATCAGTGTGGCGATTGCCATGACACGATGGAGGTCAAAGCGATCTGCTAGTAAGCCAAAGCAAAGCTTGCCGATGATTGAACTGCCGAAAAAGAGGCTGAATACCGTTGGCAGCAATGATCGCTCGAGGCCGACGTCCCGCGCTAAGTGGATGGATTGATGCTGCGTGAGTGCCATGATGACGAACCATAAGCTGCCGGTGGCGAAGACAATCGCAGCAAATTGTCGGGTCAGAAGAAGTGGGGGCAGGGTTCCCCGCTCTGCCGACGGCGCCGAATGAGGGTTGGGTAGGCTCTGGGCTGGCCTGCGATCCCGCAAGAGTAACCAGGCACAGCTGAGCATCAGGGCGCCAACCCCGAGCCCTGAGAGTAATACGGTCTGCCGCCAGCCGAGTGCCTCGATACCTGAGCCGACCGCTAAGGGGAAAATCGCGCCGCCTAGGCTCGAGGCCATCAAGAGTATGCCCGTGGCGCGCCCGCGATCCGAGTCAAACCAGCCCGTTAGCATCACCATGTTGGATACGAGTCCACAGAGCGATAGCGCGAGTCCGAGAAGCGCGTACACGGCAACGAGTTGCCACAGACTTTGAGTGTGCGCATAGCTAATGAGCCCCGTAGCCAGGAGCACGCTACCGATCGTGATGACGGCTCTAGGTGAATATCGGTCTAGGAGCCAGCCGGCTGGAGGCGATGTTACCGCCCCAACAATAAACAGCACGGTCACGGGTAACGTGACCTCGCTGGCCCGCCAGCCGAAGCTGTCCATTAATTCTGGATAGAGCAGCGGCAGGGTATGGAGGGTGATGCCGTTCGACGCCATGTAAACGAAGAAGAGGCCACCCAATACAGTCCATCTGCGATGCTGCGGGGTAGTTCCGGTCATGTGGTCCTGGCCGCCAGTGTTATTGACCGACATTACATCAGCCGACAGCCACGGGGAATCTTAATGAGGCTGGTGCTCCGCATCGGTCTGAGTTTAATTGCCATGCTGTCGCCGGTATGGTGTATCCAGCAGGTAAGTGTCAGACGGCCGGATGTGAGAGTGACTGACAGTAAATTTGATATTGGCATCATTGGGTCAGGGATCGCTGGCGGCGCATTAGCCGCTGCGCTTAGAGATAGCGGCCTGCGGGTGCTGCTCCTGGATCGTCGCGATGGCCCATTGGATACCTCTCGGGGGGATCACATACAGCCGGCCGTGCAACCGCTTTTGGCCCGCTGGGGGGTTCTGGATCGGCTGCTGGCTGCGGGTGCCGAGCGACGCGCTGGAACGCGATGGTTTGACGCCAACGGGAAGCATATTGTTACGGTACCGGTTCCCGATGAATCGGGCGCAGCCCGTGCTTTCCTTTTCCTTAATCACGAGGAGATTGGCAGGGTCCTGCTCGACACGGCGCTGGAATCGGGCGCCGCTAGCGTGACCGGGGTGTCCGAATGGTCCCTCACGTCATCGGCAGGCCAGTGGACGATTGACTGGCAGGTGGGCGGGCAAGCGAATTCGGCGACTTGCACTCTACTGGTTGCCGCGGATGGGACTGCCTCGTCTGTTCGCAGCCGTCTTGAGATAGACGTTGAGAAGCATCGCTATCAGTTCCCCATCGCCGTTTTATACGGTCGCCAGCTGGGGGTTAGTTCCGAGCGTACGTTGGATGTTCACCTGACCCCGGAGCGAATGGTGTCGCTTATTCCGCGGGTAGGTGGTGAAACGAAAGTGGGTTTTCCCATATCGGCCGAGGAGCTCGGTTTTTGGAAGCGCGAGAAAGAAGAGGTGCTTCACCGTCAATTGGCACTGTGGTGCCCTGGCGTTGCTTTCGATTCACTGCGCTTTGGCGCGGTTTACCCGCCTGTCGCGCAGCAGAGCAAGCCGTACCAGGGGAAGGGGGCGGTGGTGCTACTTGGCGACGCGCGGCACGCGATGCACCCAGCGCGCAGCATGGGAATGAATACCTGCTTTCGCGTGGCTGATCAGCTGGCGATCGCGCTAACTGCGTTAAATCCGGGTTTTACACAGGCACAGGTTTTACCCGTACTGGCCGAATTTGAAGCGGAGTTTGACCGCGATCTCACGCCTCGGTTGGCTGAAAATCATGCTGCCGGTCTTCAGATGGATACGATTACTGGCAACGGATTTCCCGATCTTGCAAACCAATTACGCGCGGTGGCCGCTGATGAACGGCTCCTGCACGGCATGGCGCTCAAAGCCGCAGGCTTGAGTGGCTGAGCGTGTGCGGGCGATACACACTGTCGATATCCAACAAACCCGACGTTGCGAAGCTGGGGTTACAGGGCGCGGATCGGTTCAATATTGCACCGCAGTCGCAGGTTCTGATTCGAACGCGCGACGGTGATCATGCGACTGCGCACTGGGGTATTGCGATAGCGGGTAGCGGGTCCCGGCAAGTCGTCACCAACGCACGATCCGAGACGTTGAGTGAAAAGCCGCTCTTTCGTGGCCTCACGCGATGCGCGTTCTTAGCCGACGGGTGGTACGAGTGGCAGCGATCGGGTTCGCCCAAGCAGCCGTGGTATCACCACTGCCGGGGGCAATTATTTTTTATGGCGGGCCTGTCCAACCCCGATCAAGACTGCGTTGTGGTGACCCAGCCCACATCGGCGCCTTTGTCCATGATTCATCACAGGCAGCCTGTGTTACTCGATGAGGAGCATGTGTGGCGTTGGCTCGATGGTGCGGAGATGGCTAGCAGTGCGCCCGGAGTCGAGATTTCTTGCCACCCTGTCACAACTCGCGTCGGCAACACGCGACACGATGACAGCGAGCTCATCATGCCGACGGAGATTGATGTGTTGGCGCAAGGCCAGACGGTTGAGCTGTTCCCCGATGGCTGAATCGTTTTGACCGGGCAGGGGGATGATAAAGTTGGACTGGAGTTTGAGGCTAAATTAATAACCAAGTGTTTAAATAGGCGCCTAGATAACACCAAGTACTCTATAGGATTGAGCCAATGAAAGTAGGTAGTTTCACACCAGAACAATCCGCATCAGCACTCTACGCAATGGCCGGCGATGACTGCTCTTTACATCATGATCTGGCGAGCCTGACGCCCAAGCAGCGGATCGACCACCAGGAGAATCAGGTGCTCACCTGTGCCTTGCAGGTCGCGCTCGTTGGGCTCGGTAAATCCGTTGACCACGTTGCTCTGGGCGCCCCGTTCACGGACGGTACGTGGCGGAACATGCTGAGTCATTACCATGGGATGTTTACGGCGATGGGTCTTGATCCGATACCTGATGCCCAGTGGCAGTTTCATCCGCTAGATGGCTTTTATGAGAGCGTTGCCGCAACCCTGCCCAGTGTCGAATTGGCCAATCTCTACATGATCAGCGGGAGTAATCAGTCCCTCCATCAGAATCCAGAAGCGTTGGCGGTGAGCCGTAACGTGAACTCCAAGCTGCATTTCGCCGAGCACGCACCGGCGGCCGGTTTGCCTGTGCCGCGCACCGAGATCTACACCAAGCAAGCAATTCGAGCAGGGGATGCCGCTCTTTTATTTTCGGATTGTCCCGGCGGCATCATGGTGAAGTTATTGGGGCTCGCAGGATCTCGAAATGTGTTCGCTGTGGACTCTGTCGATGACTGCCTGAGTCAAATTGTGGAATACAGCGACGACGTAGAAATCCTGCTGCAGGAAAGGCTCGACACCAATGAATGGCGCGAAATGACGGTAGATCTGACGATTACCCCGAATGAGATCAGCATTAGCAATGTGCGCCAAATTCTATTCGCGGGTGGCAAGTGGGTTGGCAATTACATTTCATCCGAACTGACGGTGCCAGATTCCCACAAGGACGTGTTGATGCAGGTTGGTGCTTATGCCCGCTCACACGGGCACGTTGCGGCCGAAGGCATCAATTGCGGGATCGATTATTTCGTTTCCGGTGATGATGTGATCGTGACCGAAATTAACGCACGCTGGACGGGCGGTCTGTTCCCCGCTGAATTTTTACGGCGATTGAATGTGAGTCGGCCCGCTGTCGCTTTTTTCGACATGGTGCCCTGTGCCGACGCCGCAGCGATCTGTGATTTCCAGCAACGATATCTGTACCCCGGGACTGGTGCCTTTTCCTATATTCCGATGGGATTTACGCCGTTCGCTATGGAGATTGAGGGTGCGGAGCGGTATTTTGTTTGGCAGATTGTGGAGGGTGACTTTTCGGCCTTTATCCAAGCAAAATCAGCAGAGCTGGGTGATGCCACTTTCCCCACTGCCAATTCAATATTTGAGGAGGCTTTGTCATGAGCCGTGTTGATCTTGCAGAGTTAGATTTCTTCAGCCCCGACGTTCAAGAGTGCCCGTTCCACGTCTATCGACAGTTACAGGATGAGGCGCCCGTATGGCAGATGCCCGGCACAAATGTGTTTGTCGTGACCCGATACAACGACGTCCGGGAGATCATCAGAGATCCGGGACGCTTCTCGAGCAGTTTTAGTGCGTTGCTAAATGCAGGGTCGTCAAATGATGATGCGACCGCTATCTATCAGCAAGGCTATGAAATGGTGGAAACGCTGCTCACACAGGATCCGCCCAGGCATCGTGTTTACCGTAACTTGGTTAACAAAGTTTTCTCGAATAAGCGTATCGAAGGGATGCGTCCAGACATTGAGGCAATCACTGAAAGCCTCATTAACGATTGGATCGATGAGGGTGAAGTAGACCTGCTTAATCGTTTCTGCGTGCCGCTCCCCATTTATGTCATTGCAGACCAACTGGGCGTTCCGCGCTCCGAGCTGACCTTGCTTAAGAAATGGTCGGACGCCTCTGCATCGCGCCTAGGCCGATTGGCGGATGAAGACCAACAAATTCAGAACGCCAAAGACATCGTGGAGTTCCAGCACTACTTTGCGGATCTTATCGACCGAATGCGGGAGCACCCGGAAGACAACATCATTTCCGATTTGGCGAATAACACGATTGACGAGGGTCGATTGCTCACCAAGCCTGAGGCGCTGGGCATGATTCAGCAAATCTTGGTGGCGGGTAATGAGACGTCTACTAATGCGATTGCCGGGGGGGTGGTGTTGCTCATTCAAAACCCGGATGAGCAGGCGAAGCTGAGGGGTAATCCGGAACTGATCAACAGTGCGGTAGAGGAAATTCTGCGGCTTGAGACGCCCACGTCTGGAATGTGGCGCAGAGCGACGCAAGACACTGAGATCGACGGTGTGGCCATTCCCGAGGGTTCATTCCTCATGGTGCGGTTCGCGGCGGGCAATCGGGACGAATCGATTTTTCCCTGTGGCGGCGACATGCGAGTCGATCGAGATAACGCTGATAGCCACCTCGCTTTCGGACAGGGCACCCATTTTTGTCTTGGTGCGCAGTTAGCCCGAACCGAGCTGCAGGTCGCGCTCACTGCTCTGCTTCAGCGGACAGACAACTGGGCGTTAGTAGAGGGCAAAAACTCACTCAAACACCATCCGAATGTGCTGTTGCGTGGCTTGATGGATCTTCACATCGCTTTCGATAAAGTGTCGTGAGAGAGGCTCAGGCTTTGCCGGCCAACCGTATTTGGAGTTGACGATGAACAAACCTGTATTCCCCAGCTATCAGGACTTATTGGACGAGGAGGCGGTCTCGGTGCCCGAGGCGTTGAGGCTCGATACGCAGCCCCAAATTGCTAATCAGGTTATCGCGACAGACGTATGGACCGACCGCTCGATCTTCGAACAAGAAGTGGAGAATATGTGGCCGAAAGTCTGGCAGATGGTATGCAGGGAGACCGCACTTCAGAAGCCCGGCGATTATTACGTTTATGACATTGCGCGGTACTCGATTTTGCTCGTGCGAACCGAGACGGGCGAGCTGAAGGGTTTTCATAATTCTTGCCTGCACCGTGGCCGAGCACTTAAGTCGGGCAAAGGCACCAGCCGTGAATTGCGTTGTCCCTACCACGGTTTTTGCTGGCATCTGGACGGGAGCTTCAAAGAGGCCTACTGCGATTGGGAGTTTGATGAGGCCAATTTGGCCGAGCTGACCTTGCCGGAAGTGTTGGTAACAACCTGGGGCGGCTGGATACTGATCAATATGGACTTGGATGCGGCCCCTTTCGAGGATTATTCATCCACTTTGACCGAACACTTCAAACGGTGGACGCCGGAGAAGCGGTATGTGTCGCTGCACGTGGAAAAAAAGATTCGTTGCAATTGGAAAATCGCAATGGAGGCATTTATCGAGTCCTACCACGCGATACAAACCCATCCGCAGATCCTGTCCTTCACGGGAGGCGATAACTCTCAATACGATGTCTTTGACGATCACCTGAGTCGCACGATTACGGCTCAGGGTATCCCCAACCCCGGACAAGCTGACCGCTTCAGCGTTCAGGAATCCGTGGAAGCGATGACGGGACCCGGTGGTTTCGAGCGTGCCCTTGAACTGACGGGGTTGTCCGCCGACACGATTACCTCGCGCCAGGCGATTGGCGCGGTTCGTCGGGAACAGTTTGCTGACTTTATGACTGCAGAAATGCTCGAGACGGTCACCGACGCCGAAACCATGGACTCCATCCTGTATCTGGTTTTCCCTAATTTCGCGCCCTGGGGTGGCTTCCAAAGTCAGATCACGTATCGCTACAGGCCAGATGGTATGAACCCTGATGGATGCATCATGGATATTTACCTGCTTGATGGGTATCCGGAAGACGGCGAGAGACCTGCTGACGCGAAAACCATTCGACTGGATTACGACCAAAAGTACGCTGATGCTGAGGGTTTGGGACTGTTAGGTGCCTTGTTCGATCAGGACGCCGGCAACCTCCCCGAAGTTCAGAAGGGGCTGATGGCGTCAAAAAGTAGAAGGGCGATTACGGCGAGCTACCAGGAGCTACGGATCCGGCATTTCCACGAGACCTTGGCGAAATATCTTAGCGGGGCATGAACCGGTGGGTTGGGAGGCGCACAGTGTTTCACTCCCAACCTCAATAGCTCAGCGCCATACTGGGGCGCCCGTCTTTCTCTGTGGCAGCAGCAAAACTTGGTAAGGCACGCATCCGTGCGACCCACGCCATGCAGTGTGGGTGATCGCTCTCGTTGATCATCCCGCGCTCGGCACCGACAATCATATTGAACGCAATCAGGAAGTCCGCCGCGGAGAGTGTTTGCCCGCCAAACCAGGGCGCGGTGGCGAGGTCCGCTTCAGCAGCCGCGAGGATGCGGTTCAGTCGGGGCTGTATAAAAAGCGCTTCTAGCCCGGCAACGTACAGCTTTACGAAAGGCCTCATGAAGAAGGGCAGGCGCTTCTGCGAAATAGTCGTAACCGTCGTCATAAGCTGCAAAGGCATCATGGATCCCTGCGCTACATGCCACCAGAACAAATAGCGGGTCCGATCAGGCGAATCGCTTGCGGGTCGCAGCGATTGGTTCGGGATCCGATCGAGAATGTATTCCATGATGGCGCTGCTCTCGGCGAGGGCCAAACCGCCCTCTGTAATCACGGGAGCTGTACCCAGTGGAGAGAGCGCTTTGTACTCATCAGGCGCCGCCATCGTCTTCGCGTCGCGGGTATACACGATGAGTTCATAGGGGTAACCGAGCTCTTCAAGCATCCATAGGACGCGAAAGGACTGGGAATACTCGAGATGATGGAGTGTGAGCGCTTCTGACATGCTGACCGCCGAACCACGCGCGCGCGGTTTCCTGTTATTCGGCCTATATACCCTCAGCGCCCCCGTTTGGATGTTTTGTTTCAACCCCGGTCGGATGGCGAACAGTGAATCTATGTGGCGGGCCGCGTTGGCTTCGGTAGTGCGATCAAAAAATGGTGTGTTCTTCAGTCATGAAGATGCTCGACTGACCGAAGTCGATAAACCGCGATTCGTCTTCGATTAATTGAGCTTGCGCCTCGATCCCCTCGAGTGAGGCCATACCTCGTTCCAGCGCAGCCTGATCTTCCCACCATACCTCAGTGATGCCATCGTAGGGCCCTTGCAGCCCCCGGCTCTTGAGCATGAGCTCGTTGAGCTCAGGCAATGTGGTATGGCTTTGTACATAACGGATGGCGCCAATCGCCGATGCCACTGACTTCACAAGCGGCCCATGCTCGGAAAGCCAGTATTGATAAAACGATTCGTGGGACACGTCGTCCCGTTTTCGGAGGCAGTAAACGAGCTTAATCATCCTGTTATCTCCAATGCGAGCGCAGCCCTGACGTGCTGTGGGCGTGGCCTCCCCGCCAGGACTCGAACCTGGAATCACCGCTTAGGAGGCGGTAGTTATATCCTGTTTAACTACAGGGAGAGACGCGAATTCTAACGCAAAGCAGGTTTGTCGAGGCGCGCGGTTGTCAGCTTACTGCCTTCTGCCATGCTGTTAAAAATTCGCTCACCTCTCTTTCATCTCCTTGAAAGATGGGCTGTCGTTCTCTTTGCGCCAGCTGATAGTCATACATAGGGTCGTAATACTCACTCAGTAGCGTCGTGATCCATGTTTTGTGTTGTTCGGGCTCGCCTTGACGGTGTTGATTAATGGCAAACGTCATTTTGTCTCTCAGGTCGGCATATCGAGCGCCACCAAGCCGTTTACGGATGCGAGCCAGTGCGTCGAGCAAATTAGTGGAGAACTGCTCAAAGGCGTTGTCTCTGCCTTCACAGAGCAGTTCCTCAAGGTTGCTCAAAATATAGTTTTCGTAGGAGTGTTGAACTCGATCGGTAAGACTTGCCTCAAGGTGGATCCAATTTGCGTCTTTTTTTGCGCTTTGTAACGAGAGGGGTAGGGCGCAACGCCCAATAAGCCGCCCCTCGTCCTCGAGAACCAGGGATCGGAAGCCTCGTTGAGTATGTTTGAGCAGCGCCACGCCGAGAGCCAATTCAAAACTAATCTGCGAGGGTTGTTCGGTAATACGTTTACCGAAAGCAGAGCCTCGGTGATGCGCAAGACCCTCCAGATCAATACTGCCATCGATTGCGCATCCCCCATTGCCCTCATTCAGTGCTCGTGTTTTGGCGGCCCCGGTGCGTCCCCCTACCAAGAGCAGAGATGCGGTGTGAAAGGTGCTGTCTGAGTGGTCCATGAGCCAGCGACGCAGGGCTTTATACCCGCCTTTTACTCTGGGGTATTCGACGCCGCTTTCTTGCAGCCATTGCTGAGTGATTGCAGATCGTAAACCTCCGCGAAAGCAATACAGAGCGCCAGTTGGGTGCGCCTGTGCAAAGCGAATCCAGGCATCAATGCGCTCCGCCTTGATGGGACCCTGCACGAGCTGGTGCCCTAGTTCAATCGCAGACTTTTGACCATGCAGCTTGTAACAGGTCCCGACTTGCTCTCGTTCGGCATCGCTCATAAGTGGCAAGTTCACTGCGGTCGGCAAGCTCCCCCGGGCAAATTCGATGGGGGCTCGTGTATCGATGAGAGGCGTATCCGTTGCGAGAAGGCCCTGCAGGTCGTCAATTTCGATCATGCTGACTCAAAATGAATAACCGGCCCGGAGTGAGGGCTTGCCTGTAGTGCACCGATCACCTGATGAGGCAGGCCTCGGTCCTGCAGAATCGATTGCACCGCAGGGATCGCGGGGGGCGCGGCGGCAATGAGCAAGCCGCCGCTGGTTTGCGGATCGCACAGCAGTGCACGCGTGGCGTCGCTCATGGCAGGCAGGTGTTGCCCATAGGCGTCGAAGTTCCGGTGAGAGCCCCCTGGCACGCAACCCGCCTCGATGTAGTCACTGAGCCCCGGCAATTGGGGTAGGTGGCTCAGGTTGAGCGTGGCAGAGAGTCCTGCCCCCTCACACATTTCCAGCAGGTGCCCGGCCAGTCCGAATCCGGTCACATCGGTGAGGGCATGCACATCTTCCATCGTGGCAAGCGCTCCGCCCACATCGTTCGGCTGACACATGACTTCTGCCGCAAGCCCTACGTGCGCCGCCTCTAATTTATTCTGTTTTTCTGCTGTCGTGAGGATGCCAATGCCCAGTGGCTTGGTCAGAATCAGGCCGTCGCCGTCCTGCGCAGCGTCGTTCCGTTTGAGATGCGCGGGGTTGGCAGTGCCGGTTACGGTCAGGCCAAAAATAGGCTCTGGTGCGTCGATACTGTGCCCTCCAGCCAGCGGGAAGCCCAAGGTTGCGCAGACATCCCGACCTCCCTGTACGACACGATTGGCGATTTCGGCAGGGAGCTTTGATACTGGCCAGCCTAATATGGCGACCGCCATGACAGGGGTGCCGCCCATCGCATAAATGTCGGATATCGCGTTGGTGGCGGCAATGCGGCCGAAATCGTAAGGGTCGTCGACGATCGGCATAAAAAAGTCGGTCGTCGAGAGAATCACGTGATCATCATTGAGTCTCACAGCCGCTGCATCATCTCGTGATTGATGGCCCACCAGTAGATCCGGGAAGAAAGCTGTTGCGGCGGTTTCCGAATCAGCACCCAGTATCCGAGACAACACATCTGGCGCGATCTTGCAGCCGCAGCCTGCGCCATGGCTGTATTGGGTCAAGCGAATCGATTCCGTCGTCATAGGTCAGCGGGTTTGTCGGCGTGGGCATGATGCTAACGCTTTATGATTGAAAAGCAGAGCGTTCCGTTTCATGCTTCCTGAGTAATGTCGCTGTATCGTTCTCAAATCTCTCTCTTTGCCTCCGGTTGCCGCATGCGTGGACAGGTACTGGTTTTTTTTATGTTGTGTATGACGCTTGCATCAGGCGTCACCGCTTCGCCCGATTGGTTGCAGAGCCCTGAGGCTTGGGCTAACGAGCGGATTCTGTATCAGAAAGCCGTCGCCGAGCTCGATTCAGGCGCCGGCAACCGATATCTTGAAATACGCGACGCGCTGGGCTCGTATCCGCTGCGAGTGGATCTCGATTTTGCGGTGAGACTTGGCCAACTGCACGATATGACGGCTGAGCAGGCCCTCACATTTATACAGGATGCCGCGGGCACACCGCTCGCCAGCCGTTTTCTTGTGGCTTATCTCCGACACAAGGCTCAAGATCGCCGATGGCGTGAATTTCTGGATGTTCTGGATGCCGTGCCGGTGATGCCAGAACTGCAGTGTTACTACTACCTAGCCCAATTATCCGTCGGTGATCAGCGAGCGGCCTATGCCGGCGCCGCGACGCTCTGGAACGTGGGTTTTTCCCAGGACGATGCCTGCGATGCGTTGTTTAAAGAGTGGATTCGTGAGCTGGGGCCAGATGACAGGCTGGTGTGGTCGAGGGCGCTCAAGGCCTTCGATGCGAAGAATGGGCACCTCATCCGCTACGTTAAGCGATTTGCGACGCCGGCTCTGCAGCGTGACCTGGAGGAATTGGCAGCTGTATATCGTCGTCCGTCTCGTATAGAGGGCGATCATCATCAAGTGAGTGAGCGCCATACCGATATCCTGGTCGCAGGCTTAACCCGATTGGCGCAGCTCAATCCTTATCGCGCCTATCAGGCGATGATCAGTTTGAGTGGGCATTTTGAGGCTAGCGATCCGAAACGAGACAGGGTTTCGAAAGCCATCGTCAAACACAGTCTCTTTGCGGAGCGTTCTCCTGCACCGGCAGATTGGCTGCAAAAACAGGTCCAAGCGCTGAAAGATGACGAACTCACACGTATCTGGTTGCGCAAGCGAATCGCAGAAGGGCGTTGGCGTGAACTGACCTCAGAAATTGGCTGGCTGTCTCCTGCACTAAGAGGGCAGGATCGGTGGCAGTATTGGCTGGTGCGTAGCCGGGAAGCGATCGGTGATGATGCTATAGATGGCCTATGGCGAGACTTGGCATCAGAACGTAGTTTTCATGGTTTTCTGGCGGCAGATAGGCTGGCAGCCCCTTACGCGCTCAACGATCGGGGCCCACCGGGCCCGATACCGGAGTTTTCTGTCTCGACGCGGCGGGGCGTAGCACGGGCGCAGGAGCTACTTGCATTGGGTGAACGCCGGGAATCCAAGGAGCAATGGCGCCACACGATCAATCAGCTGCCACGTGAGTCGCGTTCGCGGCTGGGAGAACTTGCCTTGCTCCGGGGTTGGCCAGATCTCGCTGCCGATGCCGCCAATGCCGGATCTGATTGGGATCGCCTAGATCTGCGTTTCCCCGTTGCGTATTGGGAAGCCTTTGAAAAGGCGGCAGTCACACAGCAGGTTGATAGCTATCTTTTGCTCGCGCTGGCGCGGCGAGAGAGTGGTCTGTACGCGCTAGCGAAATCCAAGGTCGGCGCGCGGGGCTTAATGCAGGTGATGCCGAGCACGGCGCGTACCGTTTTGCAGGAGTTGGGAGAGCGCTACGGTGGCGCGGCATCCCTCTATCAGCCAGAGATCAATATTCCGGTTGGCAGTACCTACCTCGCTGCCCTCATGGCGCGCTTTGATGGCAATCGGGTGAAGTCGCTAGCGGCGTATAACGCCGGCCCTAGTCGCGTGAGTCGTTGGACGAACCATGACATGGCGTTCGATCAGTGGGCCGACTCGATCCCGTTTGCTGAAACGCGTGAGTACGTGCAAGCGGTCTTGGCATACCGCGTGATATATCGTCTGCGAGCTGGAGAGCCCGCTTCGCTACTGACGGCAGAAGAGCGGCAGGCTGCTTACTGATACAGTTATCGGGATATTGGATTGATTGGTTGATGGGGAGCCCACGATGAAAACGCTGCAGATGCAGTCCTGCGTGCACGAAAATGGCACTGTTGAGTGCGCGCTGGTTGAGATTGATGTCGCTGAACCCGCGGATAACGAGGTGCTCGTACAGATCGAAGCGGCGCCAATCAATCCTTCGGACCTGGGGCTTATGTTCGGTGCAGCGGACTTGTCTAGCGCACGCGCGATAGAGCGTGATGGCCAGCCCGCATTGCTACTTGATGTCCCCCCCGCTGCCATGCGGGCGATGGGGCCGCGCGTCGGCCATTGGATGCCGGTTGGTAATGAAGGGAGCGGGCGAGTCGTCGCCGCAGGGGGTCATCCTGATGCCCAGGCCCTGATTGGGCGGCGTGTCGGTATGTTCGGCGGCGAGATGTATGCCGGTTACCGCTGTGTCCCGATAGATCAATGCATGCCGTTCAGCGACGCTATTTCTGCAGAGCAGGCCGCATCATGCTTCGTGAACCCCATGACGGCGTTGGGTTTTATGGAGACGCGCGATATGGAAGGGCAGAAGGCCATCGTGCACACAGCGGCTGCGTCGAACCTAGGGCAAATGCTGAACCGCCTCTGTCAGGCAGATGACGTGCCGTTGGTCAATATAGTCCGCTCTGAGGAGCAAGTGGCACTGTTGAAGTCACAAGGTGCCGAGTGGGTGCTGAATAGCAGTGATGAAGACTTTATGTCGCAACTCATCGAGGCGCTGGTTGCCACCGGCGCGACGCTGGCGTTTGACGCTATAGGCGGTGGCAAAGGAGTCAATCGTATTCTCACTGCCATGGAGTTGGCCGCCGCAAAAACAGGCCCGTGGTCGCGGTATGGTTCGGAAGAGCCAAAGCAAGCCTACATATACGGGCAGCTCGATCTGGGTCCTACCCAGCTTACACGTGGCTATGGTTGGGTCTGGTCAGTGAGTGGTTGGCTATTAACGCCTTTCATGAAGCGCGCGGGGACGGAGCGTGTGGCCAAAATGCGGGAGCGGGTGATGGCCGAGATCGATACGACATTCGCGAGTCATTACTCGTCCAAAAGCGCCTTGCGTGACGCGATGACGGTCGAAGCGGTCGCACAGTACGGGGCTCGAAAGACCGGACAAAAAACACTGCTGACGATGGACGATCTATCCGCCTGACAGCTTGACCTTATAGCCCATGCTCTCTAAATGCTGCTGACAGAGTGTTCGCTGATCGCCCTGAATTTCGATCTGCGCGGCTTTGACCGATCCGCCCACACCACACCGCTGCTTGAGTTGCTTGCACAGCGCCTTCAGTCCGTCGGCAGATTCCGGGGCCCCGTCTATGACGGTGACTGCTTTGCCGCCGCGCCCCTTTGTTTCCCTGCGAATCCTGATAATGCCGTCACCGACTGATGCAGGCCTGTCAGCACCACAGACACAAGACAAGATCGCGCGCTGACACTGCGGGCACAGGCGACCGTGTTGAGTGCTGTAAACCACTCTCGAGTTCGTCCGTTTTGCCAACGCGAATACTCCGTAACACACTGGATGAGACGTATACTACCACCGGGTCAATTGGCCCCGGGGATGGGACATGGCAGGCGTAGCAGAATTGGAGGCACAACTGGCCTTCGTAGAAGACACGGTGAGTGCATTGGACTCCGCGCTGGCCGCTCAACAACAGCACATCATGAAACTAGAGCAGGAACTCGAGCTTTTGCGCGCGCGTTTGATAGAGCAGGGCACGCGTCTCGACGAAATCACGCCCCCAGAAACGGAAGCCCCGCCTCCTCATTACTGAGAGCGAAAAGCGTTTAAAAAGTACGGAGAAGTGAGCAATGAATTGGCGAGTCGGTTTGTTAGTGGCGATGGCATTCACGGGCGGCGTGGTGGTGTTGCTCGCCATCGTAACGCGTCCCATTGCGGCGCCGCCGCACGAGATCTTCGTGAATGGCCACGTCCTAACGATGGATGCATCGGACACGATCGCCGAGGCCGTCAGCGTCCGCGATGGGCGTATTGAAGCCATTGGCCGATCAGAAGCACTGCTTGAGGCGGCGGACGAACAAACCTTGGTCGTCGATCTGCGCGGACGCACGCTGATGCCAGGGTTTGTGGACGCCCACGGACATTTTCCCGGCTCGGGTCAGACCGTTTTCTCTGCTGATCTCAACAGTCCGCCCATCGGTGATATCACTAGCATGCCGCAGTTGCTCGAACGGCTTCAGGGGTTCGCGCGGGCGCGGCCCGACGGTTGGATAGTCGGGCATGGCTACGACGACACATTGATCGCTGAAAAACGGCACCCCACCCGTGACGACCTCGATCAAGTCTCGATGGAGCGACCCGTGGCAGTGATTCACGTGTCAGGTCACCTTGCAGTGGCCAATTCTGCTGCCTTGGCGGCCCTGGGCATTGATGAGTCAACGCCTGATCCCGAGGGCGGGGTCATTGTGCGTGACCTTCAATCAGCGGATGGACGTCGGCCCAACGGGGTGCTGGAGGAGACAGCGGCTCGAGCCGTATGGGACCACGCACTGGATTTGGGTGCGATAGATGCACTCCGCATGACGACTCAGGCTGCCGAGGAGTATTTGCAGGTGGGGGTGACCACGGCTTCAGCGGGCGGTATGCCAACGCCAGTCGCCAAGTTGTTGGGTTTTTTGAGTCGCCTGAATCAATTTCCGCAACGCGTCGCGCTATTTCCTCTGTTTGAAGAGATTGGCGATGACCTGTTCGCGGGATCAGTGATGCTCGAGGATTTTGCCGGCGGCCGTGTATCCGTCCCGCGAGTCAAGATCATCGCGGACGGGAGTATTCAGGGTTATACGGGCTATCTCACCGAGCCCTATTACGTGCCCTATAAGGGTGACGCTGAATATCGAGGTTACCCATCCGTGGCGCGAGACGAGCTGTTTAGACAAGTTGCTGGACTCTATGAGCGTCGCATCCCCGTGGCGATTCACTGTAATGGTGACGCTTCGATTGATGACGGATTGGATGCTATCGAGGCAGCCATGCTTGCGCATCCATGGCCTGAGGCACGGCCGCTCATCATCCATGCCCAGATGACGCGAAAGGATCAAATCGATCGCATGGCTCAGATGGGGGTGACCCCGAGTTTTTTCTCGGCGCACACCTACTACTGGGGCGATCGCCACGCCGCGATATTCATGGGGCCTGAACGCGCAGCAAATATGAGCCCTGCGAGATGGGCTTTGGATGCGGGGGTCCGTTTTAGTTCGCATATGGATACGCCGGTGACCCCGATGCTGCCCCTGCAGGCAGTGTGGAGTCAGACGGAGCGAAAAAGCACCGGCGGGGTCGTGATTGGACCGTCGCAGCGGATCGAGCGCGAGGCTGCGCTGCGCGCTGTAACAATCGACGCCGCTTGGCAGGTGTTCATGCACGACGAGATAGGGTCCATAGAGCCCGGTAAGCGGGCGGATCTGGTCGTGCTATCAGATGATCCGCTAACCGCTCCCGACCTCAGGGATATCAAAGTTGATCGGACATTGATTGACGGCGCAACAGTGTATAAGCGCCTGTAATCCCTAGGCGGCGTCGAATCCGAAGCGTGCGCTGTCGACCCGGACAAAGATCGCTTCGGCCGTAGCGGTTGTAACTTCCCCCCAGCGCATGGTGGCTTTAACCTCGGTGCGCTTGTCGTCCAACTCGACTGCCTCTGCGCTGACATGAATCATCTCGTTCAGCGGCGTGGGCTTGAGGTAGCGAATGGAGAGACCGCCCGTCATGCCGGGGTGTCCGGTCCGAACGTGCGTCATGCCCATGATGTGGTCGAGGATGCCGGCCACCCAGCCTCCGTGAGCATGCCCCGGAGGTCCCTCAAAAGCTTGTCCAAAAATCACGGTCCCCGTGATCTGGTGGAGTTCCTCCTGCCAAGTGAGTTGCGGCGCACAGGGATGGCTTCGTCCCGCCATCGCCACCAGTTCCCCCATGACATTGTCCACGGTTCCCCGATCGGCCTTGCGTCCCATTTCAACCAAGCCGCTGACCTGCTCGCAGGCTTCTAGCCGGGCAGTAATTCGCTCCAGATCCTCTCGAATCGTATTCGCTAGTTCCGGTGTGATGTCAGCGCTGACCAGTATTTCGTTGAGCTTTCTGGCTGTCGTCGCGAGGCGATGACGGGCCTGCCAGTAATTGGCCTCCGGGCTGTCGGGTGCATAGAGCGCAGCGAGCGTGTCCATTCAAAGTAGTTCCTGATGTCGTAATATGGAGAGCCACTGCCGAATATCTGAAAGTAAGGGTTTGGGCTGTTCAAGCGAGGCAAAATGCCCGCCCTTGGCATGGGTGTTATTGAACATTACGAGATTGTGATAGCGCGTTTTGGCCAGACGCTCGCTGCATACGAACAATTCCTTTGGAAATAGGGAGAGCCCGAGCGGCAAAGTGATGGGGCGTCCCTCAGTTTGATTGAAGCTCTCCCAATAGAGCCGCGCGCTGCTGCCTCCCGAGTTTGTCATCCAGTAATGGGTCACGATGTCTAGCAGCACATCCCGCTCTACGGCGTTTTCCGGGTGCCGCTCGTTATCCCGGACACAATCCGTCCATTGGGCATACTTTTCGATAATCCAGGCCATCTGTCCCACAGGAGAGTCGGCGAGTCCATAAGCCAGTGTCTGGGGTCGCGTGGCTTGCTGCTTGGAGTAGCCCGATTCGTGCTCCTGATAGTGCATCCCAGCAGCCAGAGTCGCTTGCTCAGCAGGCTCGCTAGAGGCCAGCGTCTCCTCGTCCGGGACGACCATGGGAAGGTTGATATGCCCTGCGAGGCAGTGCGTCCCTTCCTGAAGTAAAATGGCGTGTGTCACGAGAGAGCCCCAATCACCCCCTTGGGCAACGTAGCGCTCATACCCCAGCCGCAACATCAACGCGTCCCACATCTTTGCGATGGCCTCGACGCCGACCCCGGCTGCAGTCGGCTTGCCCGAGTAACCGTAGCCGGGGAGGCTGGGTATGACCAAGTGAAAGGCATCACAGGCTTCGCCACCGTGCTGCGTGGGATTGGTCAGCGGCGCGATGACATCCAGAAATTCCAGTACCGATCCCGGCCAACCGTGAGTCATCAACAAAGGTTGTGCATCACTGTGCGGACTTCTGATGTGCAGAAAGTGGATGGGCAGGCCATCAATCTCGGCGATGAAATTGTCGAAGGCGGAGAGCCTCGTCGGGACTCGCTGCCAGTCGTAGTCATCCAGCCAATAGCGTACTAATTCCTGGCAGTAATGCAGTGGGAGCCCCTGCTGCCAGTCTTCGACCGTCTCTGCGTCGGGGAAGCGGGTAGTTGCCAAACGGCTGCGGGTGCTCTCAATGAGGGCGCTCTCAAATGACGGTGTAAAATGCTCAATCAGTGGGCTCATAGTTCATCGCCTCGTCACGGTGAAGAGGGACAGTAACCGCTGGCAGACTGGCGCTCAACTTGCTTAGTTAGGGCCCTATGAGTTTGAGGCGGTGTCCAGAGAGGAGTAGGTATCCTCGAGCCAGCTCCGCAGACCCAGTCTTTCCTCGGGTTTTTCAGTTGTGTTTGGGCGCAGATGCGTGGTGCGTGGCTCGCGGTCAAGAAATAGCTTGCCGCTCACTTGATCGGCCTCCGTCGCCCGCGCAAGCCATACAATGGTGTCAGCGCCTTCATCTGAAGATCTGAGTACCGACTGCGTGACGCGCCGGAAGCCGGGCAGGGCACTTTGGACGCCTGGGGTATCTGCCCACCCCGGGTGCATGCTGTTGACCACAATGTTGCGCGCTTGCCACTCCTCCGCCCACTGCTCAGTCAGCACGGTGAGCGCCCGCTTAGCCCGGGCGTAAGCGACGGAGCCGTTGTAATTCTGTTCCTTCATGACGAGATGAGCGCATCGGAGCTTCTGTGTGTACATGCCTCCTGAGATGACATTGATGACGCGCGCAGGAGACTGATGATGCTCCAGCAGTGGCAGCAACCGCTCAGTCATTCGCCATGGCGAGAGAAGCAGAAGAGCTGCGCTGCGCTCGATACCCTCGCTCGTCTCGGCGTATTCATTAAACAGCGCACCGGCGTTATTGATGAGCACATCGATGGGTTTTTGTTGTGCCAGTAGACGGTCGCACAGGGTTTCAACATCTGACAGTAGGCTCATGTCGCAGAGCTCCACCGAGTCGGCGGCTCGGCCAGTTTCTTGTGCGAGCGACGCTTGCATGGCGTCGAGCTTGTTGGGGTCGCGAATGACAACGGTCAATGTCGCGCCGGCTTCAAGCAATGCGCGTGCAGTTGCAAACCCCAGCCCGGAGTTCGCACCGGTGAGGACAACATGCTTGCCCGTCAGATCGGCACTCATCGGTAGCCAATGCTGTCGCCCGCGCCGATAACCAAAGCGGGTGAAGTCGAGTAGGGCGGTGGGGAGCTTTTTGTCCCGACGAGTTGTGGCGGTGCTCGCGGTAGGCGGCGGGTTATCGTCTGCCAACGCTTTCTTTAACCCACGGAGACTGGCTCGCCCCATCGCCTGAAAACCCGTTTCCGCGCGTTGAGCGAGCCGGCCCATCCCGTATCGGAAAGAAAAGACGGCGTGATAGCGGATGCGAGTCAGACCATCGCCCAGATCGTCAAATGTAATGCTGTCCTCAACTGTGATGAAACGACCTTCTCCCCTGAGGCCAATAGAGTGAAAGGGGACCAGTTCTGTGATGGTGTAGTCCAGTGCAAGCTTTGTTGGACCGCTCTTGCACTTGAGGGCAAATCGCGTCCCAACCGACACGGGTCCGGGGGTTTCTTTAGTTGCCTCGACGGCTGTCGCATCCCATTCGACAGTCGTTCTGAAATCGGCAACGTAACGGAAGCATTCATCTACGGGTCGGCTGACCTCGATGACCTCTTCAAGCGTGATCATAATGTGTTCTCGATCGGTATCGCCGTTGGTTACGTTGAGCAGCGGCTCCCAGTTCAGCGCCCAGCGTTGACGGGGGATGTGGGTTGGTTGGCCGGGATTTTCGAGTCTCTCACTCAGATGGCTTGATATCTGGCTATTTGCGGCTTACTCCTCGACCCAGGTCACACGCAGTGGCTCACCGAAATCGTCGTAAACCACTTGTTTGCGACGCTTGGGTGTTTTGCGGTGGACGACTTTAGTTTTACTCCGCTTAGCCGCACGGCGCGCTTCCAGTGCAGCAATGACCTCAGTGAGAGGCGTACGCGTGGCGTGATTGGCCGGGCGCGCCTCAAACAGGGGAGCGGCAGGCGGTACATCTGTTTTGTCATAGGCGCTCTCGCCGCGGCTGAGCTCTGTAACGGTGCCCCCGCTGGAAAGAAAGGCAGCGGTTTGCCGCGCCAGTCGTGCTCTCAAATCCGTTTTTGAGGGTGGTTTTTTCAAACGATCAGGTCCTCAAGCGAAGGGCACAGTATAAAGATCACCCCCGCTATGCGGAAGGAATCGCCTGACCCCAATAAGCGGTTTCTGGTTTAATGCGGCTTCTCAGAGGCGGTGCGCCGTCTTTTCTGGTCAACAGCGACAACGAGGGTCAGATCGTAGCGAATGGGTTTCTTGAGATCTGCATTGGTCTTCCTCTGGATGGCGCTGACCGTGATCCCGTTTGCGAGCCTGATCATTTTGGCGACCCCCATATCCAGTGCTGATTCCCGCTGGTGGTATCTCGCGCGGCCGTGGCTGCGCGGAGCGATTGCAGCGGTAAGGGTCATAGGACGTGTCGACTACACCGTATCGGGCGAGGAATGGCTCCCGAATTCAAAAGATAATCAGCGGATAATTTTGTGTCCGAAGCATCAGTCGACGTGGGAGACGTTCTTTTTCGCCAGCAGCATGCCGCATCCATTGGCATACGTTTTCAAGCGCGAGTTGCTCTTCATACCGTTTTTCGGATGGGCTATGGCCTGTCTGAATATGATTCACATCGACCGGAGCGCCCGTGGTGAGGCGTGGAACAAGGTAGCGTCCCTCGGGGAGCGTCTTATGGATCGGGGTAAATGGGTGATCATGTTTCCAGAAGGGACACGTTCCGAGCGCGGCGAGAGTGGTAGCTACAAAACCGGTGCTGCCCGCCTCTCCATCGCGACTAGTGCCAGTATCGTGCCGATTGCCGTGTCTTCCGGGCGGTGCTGGCCGCGCAAAAGCTTTAGGTTTATCCCCGGTACGATTGCGGTCTCGATCGGGCCGCCGATTTCACCTCGGGTGGGTGAGAGTTCCGCTGACTTGATGGAAAGGGTCTCGAATTGGATCGAGAGCGAAATGCGCCGTATCGATCCCGATGCTTATCCAGAATCGGAGCGCCCGCCAGATGTTAAACGAGAGGAAGCTGCACTGAGTCAAGCTCTGGAAGCGCAAGCCGCGGCTGCCCGAGCCGCGCAGGGCGGCATCACTGAGGACTCGCGCTGACGCACTATTTCGTCACTTCGAGGGAGTGTCCGGAGTGTTTGTGTCGGACTGGATGGATATAACGGGGAGCTAAGAAATGGGGTTCTATGCCAATACGATTGTGCCCAGACTTGTGACGTGTGCCTGTGGTACCAAACCCATCTTGAAACAGCGGGAGAAAGTCGTCCCCGAGGCGCGAGGTCAGGTGCTTGAGATTGGTATGGGGGCGGGGCACAACCTGCCGTACTATCAGAGGGGCCAAGTAGAGCGGATTGTAGGGATCGATCCCTGTTCGACGAGTTGGAGGCTCGCGCAGCCTCGAGCGAAAAAGTTGGGAGTGCCGATTGAGTTTATCGAGGGTTCGGCGGAATCGATGCCGTTACCCGATGCGGCTTTTGATACCGTCTTGATGACCTATAGCCTCTGCACGATTCCCGACGCGCAGGCGGCACTGCAGGAAATGCGCAGGGTATTGAAGCCCGGTGGCCGGCTGGTTTTTTGCGAGCACGGCGAGGCCCCCGATGCCACCGTCGCGAGGTGGCAGCAGAGAGTCAACCCTGTCTGGCGGAGACTGTTGGGTGGTTGCAATCTCAACCGACCGATCACGCGGTGGATTACTGATGCAGGTTTCTCCATTGGGAAGCTGGATCAAATGTATCTGCCGGGCACACCCCGCATCGCGGGTTTTAATGTCTGGGGTAGTGCCCAGCGTTGATTAATCAAGCGAGCCGCATTCTGATTATGTTGTCGCAGAGTGGCTCTGATGAGCGCCGCTAGCGGCGGTCCGCAGCGCAGGGCGCGACGACAGTGGTATGCCAGTCGTTTCTACTTCTTGCGTGGGGTTCGGACACACGCAAGATCGATCTGCCTTGTGGGCTTCTTGGGTTATCTGGCGGGTTGCGGCAGCGCGCCCGCTCCAGAGACTTTTTCTTCGCAGCCCGTGAGTGACTTATCGGGCCATTGGGAAGTGGACTACGCGCAGAGCGATAGTGTTCAGACGCAAATCAACGCCCGCTTCCGCGAAGTCCAGCGTGAGATGCGTCGACGGCAGGATGCGATCGAGCAAGGCGCCAGATATCAAGCTCGTCCAGTCGGTGATATCGATACGCTTATTGCGCTGGCCAAGATGGCCGAATTAGTTACCGAGCCATCGGTGCTCACGATTGAGCAGAATCAGCGCTGGCTCCGCATTGAGCGAGACAGCAGTTTTGCACTGACTTGCCGGCTGGACCAGCAATCCGGTGTGGCTGTCAGTCAGTTAGGCGCCGAGTGGTGTTGGTGGGATGGGCAGCAATGGCATTTTGCAGTGCAGTTACCCGAGGGCTTGTTGGTAGAGCATCGGTTTGTCATCTCTGAAGAACGCGATGCGCTGGCGCAGAGAACGGTAATGAGCGTGAAAGGAACGGGCACGCAGCTTGAGGTGATGCGGGTGTTTGCGCGTTATGACAATACGAATCGGGGTTATCGGTGCACAGAGACATTGAGCAAGGGCCTCGTTTGCACAACCGAGAGCGCCGACACCGGATGGCAGCCTTGATGCGTGCACTATTCGCTACCCGGTCAAGAAGGCAAAAGCTTATCGTGCGTCTATGCGCACTGTGTCTTTTGTCGGCGTGTCAGGCTACTCCTCCCGCTCCCGATGCGGCGCAACCGGTCAGCGCTGAAGCCCAGTGGCAGCGGCCTGAAGCGCTCATTGTGGCCAAGCAACCGGACGCCCCGATGCTGGATATTGGCGTTGTACTCTTCGACCCAGGTGTGGCGCCTGAGGATGATTCGCCTGAGGCCACAGTGCGTCGACTTGAAGCTTCTCTGTTGGCCCACGAGCTCAAAACCGCGCTGGAGCGGAGCAATCAATGGGGGGTTGTCCGTCTGGTGCCCGAGGCCTCTCCGTTGACGCCTCTAACACTTCATTCCAAGGTGCTGCTCTCAGATGGGCGTGATTTAGTAGTGAGGGTGACCGCCCGTGACGCCATTTCGCAGGAATGGTTCAGTCAAACGATTGCTTACCGGGAATCTCCCCCGGGAGACGCTACATCTGAAATCGGCCAGATTTTTCACTCCCTGAGCAATCGATTACTCCAGAGCTGGGAGCAGTATTCAGCTCGGAATGAACTGATCATGGCCTCAGAGATCTTGTATGCCCAGACGCTGATACCAGACGCATTTGCGGGCATGCTGAGTGTTTCTGATATCGGTTGGCAACTGGATCGGCTCCCTGCTAACAATGATCCGATGCTGGCTCGGATTTCGAGGGTCAGAAATCAAGAGTATTTGTTCTGTGATGCGATTGACGAACAGTACGGTGACCTCGCGGTAAGAGTCGCGCCCACCTACGCACTGTGGCGCCGCGCGACAGCGGAACAGGCGCTCTGGTTGGAGCAATATGAAGAACGCGTGAGTGAGCGGGGAGACAACGCGGGTGATGGTCGCTTCGCCCGCATGCAGGCGCATTACGCCGCATACCGCTCCTATCGCATCCAGGAGCAGGCGCTGTGGGAGCTGGCAGAGGCGTTCGAGGGAGAGAGTCAGCCAACGATGTTGAAAACTGCCAATCGGGTTGTTCGCCTCGAGGGTACATTGGAATCCCAATACGATGAGTGGCGGCAGATTTTGCGCAACATCTTCATTCTTGAGCAGGGCGCAGTGGCATGGTGATACATCGATTTACCGCCACCTGCCCCGCCGGAGTGGGCGTCTATCTCGCGCAGGAGCTCACCGAATTCGGCGCCCGTGAGGTGGTTGAGCGCCCAATCGGGGTTCAGTTCTCTGGCGACTTGGGTTTGGCTTATCGCATCTGCCTGTGGAGTCGATTGGCGAATCGAGTCATCTTGGAGCTCGGCTCCTATCCTGTCCAAACCGGTGATGAACTCTACGAGGCCGCCTGTGAAATTGATTGGCCAGCACATTTGCCGGAGGGTCGGTCCCTCATGGTGGACTTCGCGGGTCGGAGTAGCGATGTACGCAACCCGCAATTTGGCGCGCTGCGTATCAAGGACGCCATTGTTGACCAGCACCGCGCCAAAGGGCGTGCTCGGCCCACCGTAGACGTCAAATCACCCGACATCAGGATTCATGCGCGACTCAGTAAGGGCACTATCAGCCTGGGAATCGATCTCAGTGGTGAAAGCCTTCATCGGCGAGGATATCGACTCGACGGCGGATTGGCCCCGCTGAAAGAGAACATCGCTGCTGCTGCGCTGTGGGCTGCAGATTGGCCAACGAAAAGCTGCGAGGGTGAAGCGCTGATCGATCCGATGTGTGGTTCTTCGACCCTGTTGCTAGAGGGGGCGCTGATGGCGCTTGATATTGCGCCGGGGCTGAAGAGACGAAGCTTTGGATTCGACGGTTGGGCCGGTCATGACCTCTCGCAGTGGCGAGCCATCAAAGCTGAGGCAGAGGAGCGCCGGGTCGCCGCATCGGGTAGAGCGATTGAAATTCGTGGATACGACGGCGACATTCAGGCAGTGCGGAGATCACAGGAGAACATCCAGCGACTCGGTTTGGAAAACACGGTTCGGTTGCGCTGCAAGGATTTAGCCGCGGTGACCCGCCCAACGCACCGCGATTTACCGCGTGGGCTCCTGATTGTGAATCCGCCTTGGGGGGAGCGAATGGGCAGTCCTGATAGCTTGCCGCCGCTCTACAATCGGTTGGGGCAATTAATGAGCGAGGAGTTCGAGGGGTGGCGTGGTGTCGTGCTCACCTCTGAGCTGGATCTGGGTAAAGCCATAGGGCTTAGGGCGAGTAAAAAGCACCGCTTTCACAACGGCCGGCTGGAGCTGCATTGCTTGCAGTTTGATTTAAGTGTCGATAACGAGTTCCGCTCGCTGGCGCAGCATGCGCTTCGCCAGCCGAGTGAGCGAGTTAACGATGAACCACCCACGCTGACAGAGGGCGCGGAGGTGGTAATGAATCGTCTCCGGAAGAACTATCGGCGACTCAAGCCATGGATCGAGCGAGAGAGCATTAGCAATTATCGGCTCTACGACGCGGACATCCCGGAATATGCGGCTGCAATCGATATTTACGAGGGGCATTTGCACATAGCCGAGTACGCCGCCCCTAAATCCATCCCGGATGAGACGGCGCGCAGGCGACTGAATGACCTGGTACTTGGCGCCCAACACTATGCAGGCTTACCTTCTGCGGATTCCATCGCGATCAAGCGACGGCAAAGACAGAGGGGGGCGGGTCAGTATCAAAAATTGGGGGCGACCGCCGATCGCCTTGTGGTCCACGAAGGGCGCATTAAAGCGCTCGTTAATCTCCACGATTATCTCGATACCGGTTTATTTCTGGATCATCGGCCATTGCGGAGCTGGATCGCCAGAGAAGCAAAAGGCCGGCATTTTCTGAATCTTTTCAGCTACACCGGAGTGGCGACACTCCACGCGGCAGCGGGTGGCGCGACGACGAGCACGAGCGTGGATGCCTCGGCAACGTATCTTGACTGGTTCAAAGCTAACCTGGCGCTCAATGGTTTTTCCGAGCGACAGCATCGGGGTGTCCGATCAGACGTCAGAACGTGGCTCGCCACCGATACACGCCATTACGACCTCATCATGCTGGATCCGCCTTCCTTCTCCAATTCGAGAGGTGAAAGGGATTTTGATGTGCAAGCGGATCACGAGACTTTGCTCGAGCTCGCTATGGCGCGACTGAGCAGCGAGGGTGTGCTCTATTTTTCGACCAATCGTCGCCGTTTTGAGTTGTCTGAGAGCGTCACGGCGCGGTGGTATGTCGAGAACGTGACGGTCTCCTCTATCCCCAAGGATTTTTCTCGTCATCAACGGATTCATGCGTGCTGGCGATTACAGCATCCAAGAGGTGTGGAGAAGGCCTAAGCAGTCATCTTCGGTGCTATACTCCGCGCCTTTTTTAGCGCCGCCGAAGGCCTTTTTCAGGAAAATCCGTCCATGGCACAAACCCTCTACGACAAACTGTGGGATGCGCATCTCGTCGAGCAGCGTGACGATGGCACAGCGCTGATCTATATCGACCGTCACTTGCTTCACGAGGTGACGTCTCCGCAAGCTTTTGAGGGGCTGACTTTAGCGGGTAGGAGCCTGTGGCGTCGGAGCGCCAATCTGGCGGTGCCTGATCATAACGTATCTACTCTCAAGGCAGAGCGCGACGGCGGGCTGAATGCATTGCCCGACGAGGTGTCTCGACTGCAGTTGCAGACCCTGGATGACAATTGCCTAGCCTTTGATGTGGCCGAAATCCCGCTTAATGACGTGCGGCAGGGAATCGTGCACGTGATGGGCCCTGAGCAAGGCGCCGTATTGCCCGGTATGACGGTGGTTTGCGGGGATTCCCACACCTCGACGCATGGCGCGGCGGGTGCTTTGGCGCACGGCATTGGGACGTCAGAAGTTGAGCATGTTATGGCCACCCAATGCCTGATCCAGCGAAAGATGAAAAATTTTCGGATCGAAGTCACAGGCAGCTTGCAGCCCGGCGTGACGGCGAAAGATATCGCGCTAGCGGTCATCGGTGAGATCGGCACCGCCGGCGGCACCGGGTTTGCCATTGAATTCTGTGGCGCCGCCATTCAGGGATTGACGATGGAGGGTCGGATGACTCTCTGCAATATGGCGATCGAGGCGGGCGCGCGCTGCGGATTGGTCGCTGTCGATGATGTGACGTTGAGTTATTTTCGAGACAAGCCCCTGGCGCCCAAGGGCGACGACTGGGGGCGTGCCGAGGAATGGTGGCGGACGCTGCATTCTGACGAAGGTGCGGCCTTCGACAGAACGCTCCAAATTGATGGTGAGTCTATCGATGCGCACGTCACGTGGGGGACCTCCCCTGAAATGGTCACGTCCGTTAACGGCCGGGTGCCGACTCTGGATGAAATGCCCGATGAAACCAGTCGTTTGGGATTGACCCGAGCGCTCGAGTATATGGGGCTTGAGCAGGGTACACCGCTATCCGATATTCGACCGGACGCAATATTTATTGGTTCATGTACCAACTCCCGGATAGAAGATCTGCGCTCCGCTGCCGAGGTATTGAAGGGGCGGCGTATAGCGCCCAGCATCAGAAAAGCATTGGTGGTGCCAGGTTCTGGATTGGTTAAGGCACAGGCGGAAGCCGAGGGTTTGGACCGCATCTTTTTAGACGCGGGCATGGAATGGCGAGAGCCCGGGTGCTCAATGTGTTTAGCAATGAATGCCGATCGACTCATGCCGGGCGAGCGCTGCGCGAGTACCTCCAACCGGAATTTTGAAGGTCGTCAGGGTAACGGTGGCAGAACCCACTTGGTGAGCCCTGCCATGGCTGCCGCTGCGGCGGTTGCGGGTCACTTTGTTGCTGTTGATGCACTCGACTCGGAAGGAGTCGCCGTATGAAGCCGTTCACGCAGCATGACGGACTGGTGGCACCCATGGATCGCGCCAACGTCGACACCGACTTGATGGTGCCGAAGCAATTTTTGAAATCGATTCGACGTTCCGGCTTCGGTCCGAATCTTTTTGATGAGCTGCGCTATTTGGATGAAGGTGAGCCCGATTCCGATAATAGTCAGAGGCCCCTCAACCCCGAGTTTCCTCTGAACCATGCGCGATATCAGGGCGCATCCATTCTATTGGCTCGAGAAAACTTCGGCTGCGGCTCAAGTAGGGAACATGCAGCGTGGGCGATGGAAGACTTTGGCTTCAGAGCAGTCATTGCGCCTAGCTTTGCGGATATTTTTCGCTCTAATGCCCTGAAGAACGGCATTTTGCCAATCGTGTTACCCGCGTCTCAAGTGGACCAGCTGTTCGGTGAGATGTACGCAGCAGAGGGCTACCGCCTAGTTATCGATTTGGAGGCTTGCACAGTGCTGCGTCCGAACGGCGAATCGTGGTCGTTCGAAGTGGATCCGTTTCGCCGTGATTGTCTGCTGAAGGGGCTTGATGATATCGGTATTACGCTGGAGCGCAGTGACGCCATTCGTTCTTTTGAGCAAAGGCATCGCGATCGTTTTCCGTGGTTATTTGAGGATATCGTGTTGTGAGTCGGAGGGTATTGCTCCTGCCCGGCGACGGTATCGGCCCGGAGGTCGTTCGTGAGGCGCGTCGCGTTCTTGACTGGGCCAACGCACGCTACGTGCTAGACCTATCCTTTGTCGAGGCCAATCTGGGTGGCGTGGCGATAGACCGAGACGGCGCTGCTTACCCAGACGCAACTCGCGAGTTGGCGCGCGTTGCGGATGGCATCCTGTTGGGCGCTGTAGGGGGTCCAAAGTGGGACGGCTTGCCAGCGGCTGACCGACCAGAACGCGGACTGCTCGCGATTCGCTCTGATCTGGATCTGTTTTGTAATCTGCGGCCAGCCATGTTGTTTCCTGATTTGGCGGCGGCATCGAGTCTGCGCGCTGAGCTGGTATCAGGTCTTGATGTACTGATTGTCAGAGAGCTCACGGGCGGGATCTATTTTGGTGAACCCAGGGGCATTTCGGTGCGCCCCGATGGTGTCAGGGAGGGGGTCAATACCGATCGCTACAGCGAAGAAGAGATCCGCCGTATCGGTCGCCTCGCCTTTGAGGCTGCCCGCAAGCGAGGTGGCCGGCTATGCTCTGTCGATAAGGCTAACGTCCTGGAAGTGACGATGCTGTGGAGAGAGGTCATGGATTCGTTGTCGGCCGAGTTCAGTGATGTCAGTCTCTCGCATATGTATGTAGATAATGCCGCCATGCAACTCGTGCGTGAACCAAGGCAGTTCGATGTGATTGTGACGGGTAATTTGTTCGGAGATATCTTGTCGGATATCGCGGCCATGCTGACGGGTTCTATCGGGATGTTGCCCTCTGCATCATTGAATGCTGATTCCTGTGGCCTTTATGAGCCAGTGCATGGCTCGGCACCGGATATCGCCGGGGAGGACAGGGCAAACCCTCTGGCGACGATATTGTCTGCGGCGATGTTGTTGCGTTACTCGCTCAGCGCGGCAAACGCGGCCGATGACATTGAGCGCGCGGTCTCCTCGGTACTCGAGAAAGGGTTGAGAACAGGTGATATCGCCTCGGGTGAGAATGACCAGCAGATTCTGGGCACCGAGGCGATGGGGGACGCTGTCATGGCGGCATTACAGTAGTCAGTGATAAGGAAGCGTTCATGGAAGCAGTGAATGTAGCAGTGGTCGGAGTGACAGGAGCCGTTGGCGAGGTCATGCTCGAAATTCTGGAGTCACGGAATTTTCCGGTCGATACGCTCTTTCCCCTCGCCTCAGGCCGGTCCGCAGGAAAGACCGTGCAATTCAGAGGTAAGCGCCACACGGTTCAGGATCTCAGTGAATTCGATTTCTCACAAACGCCCATCGCGCTGTTCTCGGCGGGGGGGGATATCAGCGCTGAATTTGCACCAATAGCCGCAGCGGCTGGCTGCGTTGTGATCGACAATACATCGCATTTTCGGCGAGATGAGGACATTCCGCTGGTCGTACCTGAGGTCAATCCTGAGGCGATTGCGGATTATCGAAATCGAGGCATTATCGCGAACCCGAACTGCTCCACTATCGGAATGCTGGTTGCGTTAAAACCCATCTATGACGCCGTCGGCATCGAACGGATCAACGTCGCCACGTATCAAGCGGTCAGCGGCACCGGCAAGGCTGCGGTCGAGGAGCTTGCTGGTCAGACAGCGCGGCTCTTGAATGGCAAACCTGCCGAGCCAGATGTGTATCCGA
Source organism: Halieaceae bacterium (assembly GCA_002721785.1). GTDB lineage: Bacteria > Pseudomonadota > Gammaproteobacteria > Pseudomonadales > Halieaceae > Luminiphilus. The sequence goes on along the minus strand of PBLO01000004.1, from coordinate 324,011 downwards.
AGCAAATTGCATTCAATGCCTTGCCTCATATCGATTCTTTTCAAGACAACGGATACACCCGCGAAGAGATGAAAATGATCTGGGAAACTCAGAAGATTTTGGATGACGATACGGTTTTGGTGAACCCTACCTGCGTTCGCGTGCCAGTTTTCTTCGGTCATGCGGAGGCGGTGCATATTGAGATGCGTGAGGCGATGACCGCGGAGGCGGCGCGAGCGGTGCTCGAGGCGGCGCCGGGTGTTGAAGTGATTGACCGCCACGAGGACGGAGGTTACCCCACACCTGTCACGGACTCCGCTGGGGAGGATCCGGTGTTTGTCGGGCGTATCCGCGCAGATATTTCACATCCGCGAGGCTTGAATCTTTGGGTCGTGGCTGACAACGTACGCAAAGGAGCAGCGCTGAACAGTGTGCAAATCGCAGAAATCCTACTGTCAGAGCATCTTTAAGATAAATCGTAATGCACGGTCCTACCAAAATGTGTGCCAAGGATTGGTGACCGGGATCGCGTGAAAGCCAGGCCAACGGAAGGTAAAGGCGACGAACCCATGAAAAAATTCATCTCGGTCACGACTAGCTTCACTCTCACTGCAGCCGCCGCAGGGCAATGCTGGGCGCTGGGCCTCGGTGAGCTCTCACTGTATTCCCATCTGAATGAACCGTTTAGTGCTGAGATCGCCTTGCTTGAGGCAGAGGGTCTCAGCGAGGGTGAAATGCAGGTGGGGTTAGCCCCGGATGCTGAGTTCAGCCGGCTTGGAATGAGCCGCGATGTCTTTCTTACCCGGATTAATTTTGTTGTGGAATCAGACGCGGCTGGGAAGCGAGTCGTTCTGTCCACCGATGCGCCGCTTCGAGAGCCCTATCTGGATTTCATCGTTGAAGCACGTTGGCCGGACGGTCGTCTGTTGAGGGAGTACACCGTGCTGGTCGATTTACCGCCACGCGGGGCCGACGGCTTACTCATGCGGTCTGAGTTGGGGGCTGACGCGCCGATGATCCCCGCAGACGCAGCTCTGGATGATCTCGAGGTAACTCGCGAGTATGACCGCAGTGCGGTCGACGACCCGGTGCCCGGGGGGCGGTACCTCACGACTAGCTCTGACACGCTGTGGCGGATTGCGTCCGCCGTGGCACAGCAGGATGTGTCAGTTCAGCAAGTCATGCTCGAAATTCTTGCCGCCAATCCCGATGCCTTCCTAGACGGAAACGTCAATGGTCTGAAGTCGGGCTACGTTCTAGAACTGCCTGAGATTGAGGGTCTTGATGGCGATGCGGTGAGCGCCCGCGCCGAGACAAAGCGACAGAACGAAGCGTGGGCGGCGATCGTTATAGGTGATATCAGTGGTTTACGCCTAGTGGCCGACGCTGAATTAGATGACCCATCGATGTCAGAAGGCACTGACTTGGAAATCGAGCCGGAAATCACCCGTTTAGAGCCTGAATCGTCGCCATCAGAGCTTGAGCGTCAGAACGCCTCAGACTCCCTAGCCAAATTGGGAACGGAAGAAGAATTGCCTCTGGTGGATCCTCTCAGGCTAGATGCCTTGGTGGCGGCAGTGGATCGCCTCGAGACCAGTGTTGCGCAACTCCAGAGTCAGCTTGCCGAGCGTGATGCCGAAATTACTGAGCTGCGCGCTGAACTGGCGTCTCAGGCAGTCAACGGCGTACCCGGACGATCGCCGGTAGCGATTGTGCCGGTTGAGCCGCGTGAGCCGAGGGCTCAATCAGAGCTCCGGTTGCCGATGCCAGTTTGGGCCCTCGCGGCAGGCGCTGGATTAGTTTTAGCCGGATTGTGGGCGTTAGTGCGGAGAGCCCGCCGCCAGGGAGCAGCCCTATTGAACGCTGACCAGGATTCCCCCCTTCCTGAGAGTGAAGGGGTGGCCGACGCCGGCGCCACAGCCGATGCATTGGATCCAGCACCCGCCGCAGCGAAAGTGGTCGATGAGGCTGAAGTCTACATCGCCTACGGACGAACAGATCAAGCAATGGAAGTGCTCTGGGATGCTTTATCTCAGGGGGTGGCTTCGTCCGAGTTATATCTGTGTTTAATGGAGTGTTTGGTCGCCTCAGAGAGAACGACCGAGACTGCCGAGCTGCTGGCGCGATTGGAGGCGGAGGCAGATCCCGAGCTGGTTGCCCGCGTAAGGCAAGTGGCCGAAGGCATGGATACGAATGAAGTGCACAGTACTGAGGGCGATGAGCCGGCGGCGCAAGCGGACGGGGCGGGGCCCGAGCTTGAGCCATCCGTGTTAAGTGGACTGTCTTTTTCTGCTGATCCGAGTTTCGGGCGTGACGTCGCCGATTCAGAGGCCTTCGATGATCGTCTGGACAGTCCCGATGTTGCTGCGGAGTCTGGCGGTGCTGCGCTAGCCGACGACGCTGATGCTCAGAAGGGGTCCGAGACAATCGCTTCACATCAGATTTCTGGCGCGTTGGAGTCCGATAGCGCCGAGATGGCGCCGTCGATGGACTTGTCCACCGGGCTTGAGTCGGGGGACGGTGACTCGATTGACGCTGATGGTGTCGCACCGGCCCCTTCTGGACTCACTCTGCAGCCTCTGGAAGGCGCCACCGCGGTACCGCGTGATCAGGCCGATGGAGCTGAGGCTTCGATTTATGGAGTCGAGACAGATCCGGTAGATAGCAAGCTCGACCTCGCGCGCGCCTATATCGACATGGGCGATGATGACGGCGCGAGGCCGGTACTGCTTGAGGCGATTCAGCAGGGCGACCTTGGACAGCAGGCGGAAGCGAGAGAGCTGTTACGCCGCATTGAGGGATCCTAGAACCTTGCGTTTTTCTGATCAGCCCCTTGATGTCGATACCCGAGTCGTGGCGCGTGTCGAATACCACGGTGGCCACTATCACGGTTGGCAGGCGCAACCGCATCTCTCAGTGCCGACCGTTCAGGAAGCGCTCGAGAACGCCCTGGCAGCAGTGGCGGGATTGCCTGTCGTGACCACTTGCGCGGGCCGCACCGATACGGGGGTGCACGGCTTTTCGCAAATCATTCATTTCGATGATCATGTGGGTCGGAGTACGAAGGCGTGGGTGATGGGCGTTAATCGACATCTTCCAGATGCGGTAAGGGTCCACTGGGCGCTGCCGACAAGTTCGGATTTCCACGCCCGGTTCAGTGCGACTGCGCGACATTACCGCTACATCTTGTGCAATACGCCGATCAGGCCAGCGGCGCTGAGCGGATTGGTGACGTGGTATCGGCATCCACTCGATCTCAGCGTGATGAATGAAGCCGCGCAGCGATTGCTGGGTGAGCACGACTTCAGTGCTTTCCGCGCCGCCTCGTGCCAGGCCAGTAGTCCAGATCGATTTGTCAGCACCTGCGACGTCCATCGGCGCGGTGACCTCGTCATCGTCGACATTACCGCCAACGCCTTTTTGCATCATATGGTCCGCAATGTCGTTGGCTCGCTCCTCGCTGTGGGCACCGCTGCGCGATCTGTCGGGTGGTTTGAGGAGGTGCTGGCGTCGCGCGATCGCACACTGGCTGCGGAGACTGCGGCGGCAGACGGATTGTACCTCGCTCGGGTCGATTATCCCGATACATTCGATTTGCCCCCGACGCCTGAGGGGCCAACATTGCTCACTGGGCATCTTTAAGCGGCGTGAAACTGTTAAACTGGCGGTTTGGATTCAAGGCCGCACGATGCAGATCAAGATTTGCGGGATCACCCGGCGGGATGATGCGGCGGACGCGCTGGCTGTAGGGGCCAACGCAGTAGGAATTGTCTTTTACCCCGGCAGTCCGAGAGCGGTCACCATTGAGCAGGCGCAGGAGATCTGTGCCGCTGTGACAGGGTTAGGCGTCACAGTCGGATTGTTTGTTGATGCCAGTGCCGAGCAGGTTGAGGCAGTACTGGCATCCGTGCCGCTTCACATGCTGCAGTTTCACGGCGCTGAGTCGCCCGCATTTTGTGAGCAGTTTGGTCGGCCCTATCTCAAGGCGGTGGCCATGGAAGAGGGCGTCGATTTATTGAGGGAAAACGACCGGTTTCATTCGGCCTCAGCGTTGCTCTTGGACAGTGCGCACGACGGACAATTCGGCGGCACTGGAACGACGTTTGATTGGAGCAGGATCCTGCCGGAAGTTCGTGATCGAATCGTTTTGGCAGGCGGGTTAAGCGCTGATAATGTGGCGAACGCTGTGGCGCAGGTCAGGCCAGTAGCGGTCGACGTCAGCAGCGGCGTCGAGCGTAGTAAGGGTATTAAAGATCGGGTCAAGATTGAGGCCTTTGTTCAAGCAGCAAAAGCAGCCGCCCAAGGCGTCTGTGAGTGAATGAGAAATCCGGCTAAGAGGCCCGGCAAGTAGCGACGGTGTGTCATGACGAGTGAAGTAACCCCAGAATTATTCTCAACGGTCCCGGATGCGAGCGGGCGCTTTGGACGGTTTGGCGGGAAGTTTGTTGCTGAAACCCTAATGTCTGCGCTGGCTGATCTGGAAAAGCTCTATGCAGACCTGCGAGACGACCCAGATTTCCAGAGAGAATTCGACCTCGATCTGGCGCATTACGTGGGCCGCCCTTCACCACTTTACGAGGCGGCGCGTCTGTCTGATGCGATTGGTGGCGGTCGGATTTTTCTCAAGCGCGAGGATCTCAACCACACCGGCGCTCATAAGGTGAACAACACCATTGGTCAGGCGCTTCTGGCCAAGCATATGGGTAAGAAGCGCGTGATAGCGGAGACCGGAGCGGGTCAGCACGGTGTAGCAAGTGCCACGGTGGCCGCTCGATTGGGTCTTGAGTGCCATGTCTTTATGGGCGAGGAAGACATCCGCCGGCAGGCTCTGAACGTCTATCGAATGAAGCTGCTCGGCGCACAAGTGGTATCCGTCACCTCAGGTTCCAGAACGCTCAAAGACGCCATGAATGAGGCGATGCGGGACTGGGTCACCAATATCGACGATACCTTCTACATTATCGGCACCGTAGCAGGCCCTCATCCCTATCCGATGTTGGTAAGAGACTTTCAGAGTGTTATCGGTCGCGAGGCACGTGCCCAGTGTCTTGCGCAGAATGGCAAGCTACCCGACGCCTTGGTGGCGTGCGTAGGAGGTGGCTCGAACGCGATCGGCCTGTTCCACCCCTTTCTAGGGGATGCCGAGGTGGCCATGTATGGCGTCGAGGCGGGCGGGAAAGGTCTAGATACCGGTGCGCATGCTGCGCCACTGTCTGCAGGCACTCCGGGCGTGTTGCACGGTAACCGGACGTACCTCATGCAGGACGAAGACGGGCAAATCCTCGAGACGCATTCTGTTTCTGCGGGGCTCGATTACCCTGGTGTGGGGCCAGAGCATTCATGGCTCAAAGATATTGGCCGGGTCCAGTACGTCGCAGCAAACGATGACGAGGCATTGAGCGCATTCCATCGACTGACCAAGGTCGAAGGCATCATGCCTGCGCTGGAGACTGCCCATGCACTCGCGCATGCCGAAAAGTTGGCGGCTGACATGACGCCCGCGCAGCACATTGTGGTGAACTTATCGGGGCGGGGTGACAAGGATATCCTGACCGTGGCGGCAATCGACGGCATCGAGGTGTGAAACGGGCATGAGTCGAATTGCCGGAGTTTTTGACGCACTGCGCCAGAGCGGCCGCAAAGCGGTGATTCCTTATGTCGTAGCGGGTGACCCAGATCCAACGGGGACGGTTGCGCTGCTTCATGAGCTAGTTGCCTCAGGTGCCGACGTGATCGAGGTAGGCGTGCCGTTCTCGGACCCGATGGCGGAAGGACCCGTTATTCAGAAGGGCCATGAGCGCGCCCTGGCCAACGGCATGACCTTGCGCAAAGTGCTCAGCACTGTCGCTGAATTCCGTCAGCAGAACACCCAAACACCGATCGTGATGATGGGGTATGCGAATCCCATTGAACGTTTCGGTTATGAGGCTTTCGCAGATGCCTGTGCTGAAGCGGGTGTCGACGGTTTGATCACCGTCGACTTGCCTCCGGAGGAGGTGGACGCCATCGATACTGCCTTGCAGGCGGTAGGATTGGACAATATCTTCCTCATCTCGCCCACAACCCCTGAATCCCGGATCAAAAAGATCGTGGATAGGGCTCGGGGGTTCATCTACTGTGTCGCGGTCAAGGGGGTCACGGGATCTGGGCAACTGGATACTGAGGCGGTGTCAGAGGGTGTGGCGCTGATCCGGGCCAAGACAACGCTGCCGATCGCAGTGGGGTTCGGCATCAAAGACGCAGAGAGCGCCCGCGCGGTGGCCGCCGCTGCTGACGCAGTGGTGGTTGGCAGTGCGCTCATCGACAAAATGGAACAGGAAGCGGCAGCGGGTAACACGTCGCAGATCCAAGTCCACGGCGCCGCAGTAAAACTACTCCAAAGCATACGCGCTGGTGTGGACTCTTCACCTTCCTAGGTAAATCGTCGGCTCGTATACTCTTGCTGTTCCTTACGTGGAGAAGCCCATGAGCTGGATTGACAAAATCCTGCCTTCAGGCGTGAATAAGGACGAGAGTGCTAACCGCACCAGTGTCCCCGAAGGTCTCTGGAAGAAGTGCATCAAATGCGATGCCATCCTCTACAAACCAGATCTCGAGCGCAATGCTGAAGTGTGTCCTAAATGTGACCATCACATGCGTATTGGAGCGAGAAGGCGGCTAGAGCTGTGCCTTGATCGTGGCGCCACGGAACTGTTCGCGGAGCTCGAGCCCGTTGATCACCTCAAATTCAAGGACAAGCGGAAATACCGGGATCGGCTGACCGCTGCGCAACGCAGCACAGGCGAGAAAGACGCGCTGATTGCGATGAAGGGCGCGATAATGGGCGTGCCTGTTGTATCACTGGCGTTTGAGTTTGATTTCCATGGTGGATCAATGGGCTATGCGGTTGGCGAGAAGTTCACTCGTGCGGCAACGGTAGCGCTTGAAGAGAATCTGCCTCTCATCTGCTTCTCCGCCTCCGGTGGTGCGAGGATGCAGGAGGCGCTGATTTCCTTGATGCAGATGGCTAAAACTTCAGCGGTCATTGAGCGTCTGAAGGGGCAGGGCACCCCCTATATCTCTGTACTGACGGATCCGATCTATGGTGGTGTCTCGGCATCGCTTGCCCTGTTGGGCGATATCAATATCGCCGAGCCCGATGCTCGGGCCGGGTTTGCCGGGCCAAACATCATTGAGCAGACCATCCGGCAGAAACTGCCCAAAGGCTTTCAACGTAGCGAATTTTTGCTTGAGCACGGTGCCATCGACATGATCGTCCACCGCAGTGACATGCGCCAAACCCTGTCCCGCGTGCTGGCGAAGCTGACCGGCATGCAACCGTCTGGACAGCCCGCGCCTGCGCTGGAAGGTGAACTCATCGAGGCACAGGGAGGCGGCGCCTAACCGCACCATGGGGGCTCTCACGCTGAGCGATTGGCTGGACAAGCTGCAGTTGCAGCATCCAGTCGAGATCGATCTGGGTCTCGATCGCGTTTCTCAAGTCGCAGCCGAACTGGACTTGCTCAAAGCAGTTCCCACGACCATTACAGTGGCTGGTACCAACGGCAAAGGCAGCGTGGTTGAAGTGCTTTCATCCGTGCTCACTGGGACTGGGCGCTCCGTTGGTTCATACACGTCCCCCCATCTCCTTCGTTTTAACGAGAGAATTCGCATCGACGGCCATGAAGCCAGTGACCGCGATATCGTCGAGGCCTTTGAGACAATTGATCGCGCTCGCGGTGATATCAGCCTGACTTATTTCGAGGTAGCGACACTCGCCGCACTGTGGATTTTTCGTGATCGCAACGTCGATGTGCAGGTGCTCGAGGTTGGCCTCGGTGGCAGGCTTGATGCGGTGAATATTATCGATGCAGAGGTCGCGGTGGTGACGAGTATTGGCCTCGATCACATCGATTGGCTTGGCGATGACCGTGGTCAAATTGCGGTAGAGAAGGCAGGCGTGGCGCGCGCTGGTCGTCCATGTGTCGTTGCCGAGGGGGACCCCCCGGCGAGCCTCAGAGAGCGATTGGATGAAATTGGTGCGGAATCCGTCTGGGTGGGCAGCGATTGGTCTGTCAGCGATACGCATGTGACGCTGTCGTCAGGGCATGATCTCGCGCTGCCAGCTGTTTCCGGTTTGTTGCCGAAAAATGTCGGTGCGGCGATGGAGGCGCTTTATCAATCTGGCCTGATGACGGTTGATCAGCTACTCACGTGCGGCCTCCCGCCTTTCAGCGTGCCAGGTCGTCTTGATCGACAGCTTCGGGCTGAGCTCGACGTCGTCATGGATGTCGCGCACAACGTCGAATCGGCGAAGGTTCTGGTTGATTATCTTCAGGCGCAGGACATACCCGGTAAGACAAAGGCGATGTTCGGCGTCATGGGTGACAAGCCTATTCATGATATGATCGCAACCTGCGCAGGCGTCTTTGACGAGTGGCACCTGATTGACCTCAGTCACATTGACAGGGCAATGACAGTTGATGCTTTGGCGGACGTGTTAAGCGGTGAATTGGTCGCAGCGCGGGGCCGTTTCGAAGCGTTATGGCCCGCGGTGCGCGACGGGTCCGGGCAGGGTGACCGGGTCGTTATTTTTGGATCGTTTTTCTCTGTTGGAGAGGCGCTAGCCTTCTTTAATGCAGAGGACGCCGCAGGGGGCGGTGGCCATTGAATCCATTAATTAAACAACGTCTGGTCGGCACCGTCGTGCTCGTGGCACTGGGAATCGTGTTTTGGCCGCTCATTTTTGACGCACCCGATGTGCATGATCCCATTGTTCTGAAGCCCCTATCCGAAAAGCCTGTTGTCGACCGCACACCGATTCCAGCGCCCGAAAGCTTCGAGGCCACCGTAATAGAAGCTTTGCCAGATACGCCGACGACCGACCCCGGCGCACAACTGGCTGCTGATGAAAATACGCGTACCGAGGCTGACGCCATTGGGCTTGAGACGCTAAGCGGTGCCGACGAACTGACGCATAACGCCGACCTTACTGCTCCAGACGACAGCGGCGCCTTGGTCGACGAGGCGGGCTTACCCATTATCTGGGTGCTACAGGTGGCCACCGTCGGCTCCGGCGAGAGGGCTGGTGAGCTGGTCGCAGGCCTCGAACAACGAGGCTACCGTGCGTTTTCTACCCAATATGTCCGTGTCGACGAGGATCTGTACCGAGTGCAAATCGGTCCCAACGTGGATCGGGCGACACTGATGCAACTTAAACCCGAGATCGACTCGATTTTGGCGGTTGACTCGAAAGTACTGAGGTATGTGCAGTAGTGGCTGACTGGCTCGATCAAGCACTCTCTTTTGTCGAGCAATTCAACGTTTTCGATTGGCTTATTCTCGTCGTGTGGGTCGTTTCCTGTGTCTACGGCATCGCTCGGGGCTTCGCTCGCGAGGCGTTGTCGATTCTCGGCTGGCTGGCGGCCTTTTTAGCGGCGAATGTGCTGGCCGACTCGGTCGCTGATCTCGGTCGGGAGATCGTTGACGAGCCAACCACTCGTTATCTGCTGGCTTGGTCGCTGACATTCATCGCGGTGCTCCTGATGGTCGGTGTGGTCGCAGCATTTCTATCCAAGCAGATGCGGCAGCCAGGCTTTAACCTCGGGAATCGGTTGCTCGGCGGTGTTTTTGGTTTCATTCGCGGGGTCATTATTATCGCGGCTCTGAGCATTGTGCTCCGCGCTGTCTTACCTGACGATGAGGAGGATCTGCTCGACGCTGCGGTGCTAATGGATCCGGTGAACTGGGTCGCTGAATGGATCGGCACCAACTTCGAGCGTGTACTGGACTCAGAGCCTTCTGAGGCAGTAAAAGACACCATCGACTCGAGCGAAATGCTCTAGTTAGGAGAGGCTGTATGTGTGGTTTGGTTGGAATGGTTGCGGAGCGAGACGTAGCGGCTGACATCTACGACGCGCTCACCATGCTGCAGCACCGAGGGCAAGACGCCGCTGGGATCATGACTTGTCAGGACGGCAAGTTGATGCAGCGGAAGGGCGAAGGATTGGTGCGGGATGTCTTTCGCGCCAGTCATATGGCCCAGTTACTGGGGCGGTTCGGCATCGGTCACGTCAGGTACCCGACTCAGGGTAGCTCTGGCACTGCGTTAGCCCAGCCGTTCTACGTGAACTCACCCTACGGGATTGCATTGGCCCACAACGGCAATCTGACCAACTCAGCGTTTCTTTCAGAGGAATTGTTCAAATCGGATCTTCGGCATCTGAATACCGATTCCGACTCCGAGGTCCTGCTTAACGTGTTCGCCCACGAATTGCATCGGCTGGGTAAGCTCAAGCCGTCTCCGCAGGATATTTTTGCGGCGACCCGAGTTGTACACAAGCGCTGCGAGGGCGGTTATGCCGCGGTGGCGCTGATATCAGGATTCGGCTTGGTGGCGTTTCGGGACCCTAATGGCATCCGCCCCTTGGTGGTTGGGCAACGCGAGGGCAAGACCGGTAAGACAGAGTATATGGTGGCATCTGAGAGCGTGGCGCTCGATGTGCTGGGCTTTGAACTGTTGGGGGACGTGCTGCCGGGTGAGGCCATCTGCGTCACGCAGGCTGGCGAGTTGCACAGAGAACAGTGTGCGGATGAACCCAAGCTGACGCCCTGTATCTTTGAGCACGTTTACTTCGCCCGACCCGATTCGCTGATGGATAGCATCTCTGTCTACAAGACCCGTATGCGACAGGGCGCCGCGCTGGCGAGAAAGATTGTTAAGGAGCGGCCCGACCACGATATTGATGTGGTGATCCCAATACCCGATACCAGCCGTGTCGCCGGTCAGTCGCTCGCTTATGAGCTGGGCGTGAAGTTTCGCGAAGGGTTTATGAAAAACCGCTACATCGGTCGCACCTTCATCATGCCCGGGCAGAGCGAGAGGAAAAAGTCCGTGCGCCAAAAGCTCAACCCCGTACCGTTGGAGTTTCAGGATAAAACGGTGCTTCTGGTCGACGACTCCATTGTGCGGGGCACGACCTGCGGTCAGATCATTCAGATGGCGCGAGATGCGGGTGCAAAAAGAGTTTACTTCGCGTCTGCGGCGCCACCGGTGCGGCACCCTAACGTGTACGGCATCGACATGCCCGCGGCCAACGAGTTGATTGCCCACGGCCGGTCTGTCGAGGAAATCCGCGCTGAAATCGGCGCGGATTGGTTGGTTTATCAGGACCTGGAGGACTTGCTGGAGTGCTCGCGAGAGGGCAATCCAGAGGTGGATGGTTTTGAATCTTCTGTTTTTGATGGGCTCTATCAGGCTGGTGATATCGATGATCAGTATCTGCAGACCATTGAGGCAGCGAGGGCAGACGGCGCAAAGGGACGCGGTCCGTTTTTAGGGACGAGTGACGGCGCCGTCGTTGGCTTACACAACGATACCTAGGGTATGACCAAAGATAGCGGTGAGTGGTTGGAGGCGGCGGGTCCGCGGACGCGAGCGGTTCGGGCAGGCATCAGGCGGACTCAGGAGCAGGAGCACGGCGAGCCGATCTTTACCTCGTCCAGCTTTGTATTTGACTCTGCGGAAGATGCAGCAGCCAAATTCTCGGGTGATGCCGCGGGTAATGTCTATTCGCGCTACACCAACCCGACGGTGAGGAGCTTTGAAGAGCGCTTGGCGTCTTTAGAGGAGGGCGAGTCGGCCGTGGCGACGGCGTCGGGCATGTCGGCGATTCTCGCTCTGTGTATGGCGCACCTCAAAACCGGTGATCACGTCTTGTGCTCTCGGGATGTGTTCGGTGCAACCGTGGGCTTATTCGAGAATACGCTGCAAAAGTTTGGTATTAGCGTGACGTTTGTGCCGCTGAACGACATTGACCAATGGCGGTCAGCAGCCACACTGAGCACGCGCTTATTGTTCCTCGAAACGCCTTCGAATCCTTTAAACACCATCGCTGATCTTGAGGCATTGGCGACCCTCAGCCGCGAGCTCGGCGCGCTGTTGGCGGTTGATAACTGCTTCTGTACGCCCACGTTGCAACAACCTTTGCTGTTGGGTGTCGATCTCGTGACACATTCCGCAACCAAGTATCTGGATGGACAGGGGCGTGTGTTGGGCGGTGCCGTTGTAGGGAGTGAGGAACTCATCGCTCCTATTGTTGCGTTCAATCGCTCATGCGGTCCGACCATGAGTGCCTTCAATGCATGGGTCATGTTGAAAGGAATTGAAACCCTCGACCTGCGAATGCGTGCGCACTGTGACAACGCGAGTGCCTTAGCTGTCTGGCTCGACGAGCAGTCATGGGTGGAGAGGGTTCACTACTGTGGCTTGCCGAGTCATGCCGGCCACGCGCTGTCCGCGCGGCAGCAGCGTGGTTTTGGAGGCGTGCTGGCCTTTGAGGTAGAGGGTGGGCAGGAGGCTGCGTGGCGGTTCATTAACGGCACGCACCTGATGTCGCTGACGGCGAATCTTGGTGACGCGAAAACGACGATTGTCCACCCGGCCACAACCACTCATGGGCGATTGTCGTCGGAGCAGAGAGCGGCTGCCGGTATTGGCGATGGTTTAATTCGCATCGCCGTCGGCTTGGAGGACCTCGAAGATCTGCAGGCCGACTGCGAACGCGGTGAGCGGGCTATGCGGGACCGTTAGAGACAACCTAGCGCGGCGAACCCGCCCCAAAGACTAAAAAGTGAAATAAGACGTTGCTGATGAGAAGCGGATGTCCGCTTCTCATCAGCTATCCGATTCAGGCGACCTCATCGATGATGGTCGCGGCAATGCGTTCACCATCCTCAGCCAGCTTCTGAAAGGCTACGACCTGATCAAAGTTCATGTAGCGATAGATGTTCTCAGCCATCGAGTCGATCTTGCTGGCGTACTCCTGGTACTCACTTGGTGTGGGCAGCTTTCCTAGCAGGGCTCCGACAGCAGCCAATTCAGCCGAGGTGAGGTAGACATTCGCGCCTTCACCCAGTCGATTTGGGAAGTTACGTGTCGAAGTGGACAGCACCGTTGATTTGGGTGCCACGCGCGCCTGATTTCCCATGCAAAGGGAGCAGCCAGGCATCTCGGTGCGTGCTCCAGCGCGTCCGAAGATGGCGTAGTAGCCTTCCTCCATCAACTGGTGTTCGTCCATCCTTGTTGGTGGGCAAATCCACATACGCGTGCTGACAGGGGCCCCGTGTGCCTCTAGCAGCTCGCCCGCTGCGCGAAAATGGCCAATGTTGGTCATGCAGCTTCCAATGAATACCTCGTCGACTTGGTCGCCCTGTACTTCAGACAGCAAACGCGCGTCGTCGGGATCATTCGGCGCACAGACGATAGGTTGGTCAATTTCGGCCAGATCGATCTCGATCACGGCAGCGTATTCGGCGTCCTGATCCGCTTCTAAGAGTTGCGGATCGGCGAGCCAAGCCTCCATGTTTCGTGCTCTACGCTCCAAGGTCCTCGCGTCGCCGTATCCTTCCGCGATCATTGATCTGAGCAGGACGATGTTTGAGCGAAGATATTCAGCGATCGTCTCTTCGCCGAGTTTGATAGTGCAGCCAGCGGCAGAGCGCTCCGCCGACGCATCAGACAGCTCGAAGGCTTGCTCGACAGTGAGAGAATCTAAACCTTCGATCTCAAGAATCCTTCCTGAGAATATGTTTTTCTTGCCTTTTTTCTCTACGGTCAGGAGGCCCTGCTGGATGGCGTAGTAGGGAATGGCGTGTACGAGATCACGCAAGGTGACGCCTGGCTGCATAGCCCCTGTAAAACGGACCAGTACGGACTCTGGCATATCCAGTGGCATCACGCCTGTGGCTGCTGCAAAGGCGACAAGACCCGAGCCCGCTGGGAAGGAGATACCCATGGGAAAGCGAGTGTGGGAGTCACCGCCGGTGCCCACCGTATCGGGAAGCAACATGCGATTCAGCCAGCTGTGGATGATGCCGTCTCCCGGTCTGAGGGAGACGCCGCCGCGCGTCATAATAAAATCGGGCAGCGAGTGTTGAGTGTCGATATCAACGGGCTTGGGATAGGCCGCCGTATGGCAGAAGGATTGCATCGTGAGGTCAGCAGAGAAGCCCAGGCAGGCCAGATCCTGCAGCTCGTCGCGTGTCATAGGGCCAGTAGTGTCCTGAGAGCCGACGGTGGTCATCTGTGGCTCGCAGTATGTGCCCGGTCGGATTCCCTCGACGCCGCAGGCGCGTCCCACCATTTTTTGCGCCAGCGTGTAGCCTTTATCAGAGGCCTCGGGTTGCTCCGGTTTTCTAAAGAGTTCGCTCTCGCCTAATCCCAGCGCTTCACGTGCTTTCGACGTGAGACCACGCCCAATAATCAAATTGATGCGCCCGCCAGCGCGGACTTCATCGAGCAAGACCTCGGACCTGAGTGCGAATTCGGACAGGGCTTCACCACTCTCGGAGAGGATCTTGCCGTCGTAGGGGCGGATTTCGATGACGTCGCCCATGGCCAGTTGATCAACAGGTGCCTCAAACACCAGTGCGCCCGCGTCTTCCATCGTGTTGTAAAAAATCGGTGCCACCTTGCCGCCGATGCATACGCCGCCAGCGCGCTTGTTGGGTATGCCGGGAGTGTCCTCGCCGAAGTACCAGAGAACCGAATTGGTCGCAGACTTCCGTGAAGAGCCAGTGCCGACCACATCGCCGACAAACGCCACCGGTAGGCCTTTACTCTTGATCGCCTCAATTTGCTTCAGTGGGCCGGTTGTACCCGCGTCATCCGGTTCGATGCCGTCGCGAGCCATTTTAAACATTGCCAGGGCATGCAGCGGGATATCGGGGCGCGACCAGGCATCGGGAGCAGGGGAGAGATCGTCGGTATTGGTTTCTCCCGTAACCTTGAACACCACCATCTTGATGGATTCGGGTACCTCATTGCGATCCGTGAACCACTCGCCAGCGGCCCAGCTCTCCATAACGGCCTGTGCGTTGGCAGAGCCTGCTTTAGCGAGTTCTGCTACATCGTGAAATGCGTCAAACATCAGCAGCGTCTGCTTGAGCTCTGATGCCGCCGCATTTCCTAATTCCGCGTCGTTGAGTAGTTCAACGAGCGTGCTGATGTTGTACCCGCCGTGCATGTCACCCAGCAGTCGAACAGCATGCGCTCTGTCTATGAGTGAGCAGTGGCTTTCACCCTTCGCCAGTGCAGAGAGGAATCCGGCTTTGACATAAGCCGCCTCGTCAACGCCCGGCGGCACGCGCTCGGTCAGCAACTCGACCAAAAACGCTTCTTCGCCAGCCGGCGGGTCAGCGAGCAGTTCAACGAGTTCTGCGACTTGTGCAGGTGATAGCGGTGTAGGGGGAATGTTCTTTTGGGCGCGTTCTGCGACGTGCTCACGGTATGCATCCAGCATGCATCGACTCCTAATACGGCTTGCGGGTTGAAAGCGCGGCAAGTATAGCTCGGTGTCGCATAACGCAGGTACCGCGCCACCTAATATCCCTCATTCACTCAGCCGATAGGGGGCGGGGTCACGGTTATAAACTGCTACAATTCCGCCTCGTTGGAGGTTCTGTGTCCCAGCTTATACCCATCAAAACGCCGTGTATTGGTGTCTGTTCCACTGGCATCGGTGATGTGGTGTGCAGAGGCTGTAAGCGTTTTGCCCACGAAGTCATCGACTGGAATGGCTATTCGGTGCCGCAAAAGCAGGCCATTGACGCCAGATTAGATCGTTTTCTCGCCATGTGCGTGCGGAATAAGCTGCGGATTGTCGATCAAAAGCTGTTGGACTGGCAGCTCTCTGTGCAGAAGATCAGGCACCAAACCCACCATGACCCGTATTCGCACCTTTTTGCGCTGCTGAAGGCGGGCGCGAATCAAATCTCCGAGCCAGAGCAATATGGCTTTGAGATTCTGCCGGCGAGCCGAGGATCGTCACTGGCTGAGCTGAGAGACCAGATCGACGAGGAGTTCTGGATATTGTCCTCAGCGCATTACGATCGTTACATCTCGACCCGTGATCTGTTTGCTGAGAACATTGAGGAGGCGAGGGGATGAATGCGCCGTGGGTGACGCCCCGTGAAACGCTCGGCTTGCTGAGTGACATTGAAGCCTTCCTGCCGTGCGTGACGCCCGATGCATGGGTGGCGGCTGCCTCGAATCCCAATCAGCTCGCCACGCTCCTGATTGACCACGCCAATTGCGAGAAGAAAGCGGCAGCGACTGCGCTGTCACTGATGCATCGGTATACCGATAACGCAACACTTCTCAACAAAATGTCGCGTTTGGCGCGAGAGGAGCTTCGGCACTTTGAGCAGGTGTTGAAGGTGATGCAGGACCGTGGGATCGCTTACCAGCCTTTGAGTGCCTCACGTTACGCACAGGGTCTCCACACTGGGGTGCGGCGTCAGGAGCCCGGCAGGCTCGTGGATACCCTCATTGTGGGTGCCCTGATTGAGGCACGCTCCTGTGAGCGGTTTGCGCGCATCGCCCCGCATCTCGACAGCAAGCTCGGCGAGTTCTATCAGTCCTTACTGAAAAGCGAGGCGAGGCATTTCAATGACTATCTTCGCTTGGCGAAAACGTTGGCAGACGACGACGTCATCGATGGGCGCATCGAGCACTTTCGCGTGCTTGAGCGTGGCTTGATTGAAGAACCTGACCCGGAGTTCCGCTTCCACAGCGGCGTGCCCGCAAACACACTCAACTGATAGCAAACGATTCCAGCGTCAATTGGTCGTCGCACTCGCGAAGACACCAGCCCCGATCCGCTGTCCAATCTCCCAAGACAATTCGTTCAGCCTGGTCGACGATGTGCCGGTTTGGACGATGCGTGTGTCCATGGATCATTCGTTGAACGCCGTTGGCGGCAAACCGCTCCCGCACCGCTTCTTGGTTAACGTCCATAATGTCTTCGGCTTTATTGCTCGCCGCATCGATACTCATCGCGCGCAGTTGCCGTGCGAGCTCTCTCCGTTCATCCAGAGGCTTCGCCATCATGTCCGCTTGCCATGCGGCATCATGGACAAGGCGCCGGAACTGCTGATAGTCGACGTCGTCGGTGCACAGTGTGTCGCCGTGGAGGAGAAGCGCGGGCTGCCCGCCGACATCCATGACGGTCTCGTCCCCTAGCAGCGTAGCACCCGTGTCCTCAGCGAACTGATCACCCAACATGAAGTCGCGGTTGCCTCGAGCAATCATGAGCTCGCAACCTCGACCGGAGCAGGCCGCAAGCTGGGCACGAATGCGATTGACGAAATCAGAGTCGTCGTCGTCACCAACCCACGCCTCGAAGAAATCGCCCAAAATTACGAGGCTATCCAGATCCCTTTCGTTCTCCAGAAGCCTCTTGAGTGCTGATTCGATCTCTGGCGTCTCTTCGCTGAGATGGAGATCGCTAATGAATAGGCGGTGCAATAGAGGGACGCCTTAATCGCTGATGATCGCGACGCTCTCAATGATGATGGGTTCGACCGGCACATCCTGATGCCCTGCCTGACTGCCCGTCTGCACGGCTCTGATTTTATCGAGCACATCGTCCCCGTCAGTGACTTTGCCAAAGACGGCGTAACCCCAGCCCTGCATGTTTTCGCCTGTGTGATTCAGGAAATCGTTGTCCTGCACATTAATAAAAAACTGTGCTGTCGCGGAGTGCGGGTCTTGAGTGCGGGCCATCGCAATCGTGCCGCGCTGATTTTTGAGGCCGTTGTTAGCCTCGTTCTCGATGGGCGCCTGAGTGGCCTTTTGCTGCATGTCCGCCGTGAAGCCGCCGCCCTGAATCATGAAATTGTTAATGACGCGATGAAAGATCGTACCGTCATAGAACCCACCCGCGACGTAGGACAAAAAGTTTTCCACTGTCTTGGGTGCGTTATCGGCATCGAGTTCCAGAGTCATGGGGCCGACCGTCGTGGTCATAAGAACGTGAGCAGCAGGCATGATTACCTCAAGGTCAAAAATGGGAGGCGGCATCGTACCTGAGTTGGTTTCGCGTTGCGATGCTGAATTTCGGGTTTTGGTGACTGTTGCACGGTATTCGGCCTGCCACCGGTAGTCTCCGCTTGTTATAGTACGCGACGATTTTTTGGTGATGCTCCCGGGGCTTCTCGATGTCCGCAGAACTGCGCAGTAATTTTCTGCGAACACAAATTCAGGACGACCTCGATGCGGGGCGCGTCAGCGCTGTAGTCACCCGGTTTCCTCCAGAGCCCAACGGCTTTTTGCACATCGGTCATGCCAAGTCGATCACCGTCAACTTCGGTCTGGCACAGCAATTCGGGGGGCAGTGTCATCTTCGCTTCGACGATACAAACCCTGAAAAAGAGAGCCAGGAGTTCATCGATTCCATTCAGGAAGATGTCCGGTGGCTCGGTTACGAGTGGCACGGCGAGGTGCGCTACGCCTCTGCGTATTTCGAGCAGCTATACCACTGGGCGCTGCATCTGATCGATCAGGGGGTGGCCTATGTGTGCGACTTGTCTCCCGAGGAGGCCAGAGCCCATCGTGGGACACTGACAGAGCCGGGACAAGATAGTCCTTATCGCGCCCGAAGTGTCTCTGAGAATCGAGACTTATTTGTGCGAATGAGGGCGGGTGAGTTCAGCGACGGTGAGCGAGTCCTGCGCGCCAAAATCGATATGGCGTCGCCAAATATCAATCTGCGTGACCCGATCCTCTATCGCATCCGTCACGCGGACCATCATCAAACGGGTAACGAGTGGCGCATCTACCCCACCTATGATTTCGCACACGGTCAAGAAGATGCGATCGAGGGCATCACACATTCGATTTGCACGCTGGAATTTGAGGATCATCGGCCCCTCTATGACTGGCTCATTGCTAATCTGCCTGTGCCTCATCAGCCCCGGCAAATCGAGTTTGCCCGACTGAATACAAGCTATACGGTGACCAGCAAGCGGAAACTGAAGCAGTTGGTTGATGAGGCCATTGTCGAGGGTTGGGATGACCCGCGCATGCCCACCATTTCAGGTTTGAGGCGGCGCGGCTATCCCGCTGCCGCGATTCGTCATTTTTGTGAAGAGGTCGGGACGTCGCGTTCCGATGGTATCGTCGATGTGGCGATGCTGGAGAGTGCGGTACGTGACGAGCTCAATCGGCACGCACCTCGAGCGATGTGTGTCATGCGCCCCCTGAGGCTGATACTTACCAATCTTACCGAGCCGCTCGAACTGCAGGTTCCAAACCACCCGGCGGATCCGTCCTTTGGGCATCGGGAGCTGATCCTGACCCGCGAGCTGTTGATCGATGCGGAGGACTTTCGCGAGGACGCGAACAAACATTTTAAGCGGCTCGTGATTGGTAAGCGCGTTCGGTTGCGAGGCGGCTTAGTGATCGAGGCAGAGTCCTGCGACAAGGATGGGGATGGCCGCATTCAATGTGTGTACGCCCAGTGCGTTACCTCGGTACCTGGGGAGGATCCTGAAGATGGCGTAAAACCCAAGGGGGTCATACATTGGGTGTCGGCGGATCACGCGGTACCTGCAACGATCAGACAATACGACAGGCTGTTTGCTGTACCCGACCCCGGTAAATCTGAAGATCTCGGTGCGGTATTGAACGAGAACAGCCTGACAACCAACGCGTCAGCGATGATCGAGCCCGGCCTCGCGAATGCGGCTCCTGAGGCCGTGTTCCAGTTTGAGCGAGAGGGTTACTTTGTCGCGGACCGATACGAACATCAATCGCAGCGCCCGGTCTTTAACATGACGATTGGCCTGAGAGACACGTGGTCTGATCCCAATGGCTGAGTTGCGTCTTTACAACACGATGTCCGGGGAAAAGGAAGTCTTCACACCCCAGCACGATGACCAGGTCAGCATGTACGTCTGTGGGCCCACAGTCTACAACTATGCCCACATTGGCAATGCGCGCCCGGTAGTGGTTTTTGATTGCCTATACCGGGTGCTCAAGGCGCGCTATTCGGAGGTTCGCTATGCGCGCAACATCACGGATATCGACGACAAGATCATTCACGCTGCGCAGGAGCAGGGCGTAGATATCAGCGCCGTGAGCGAGGAGTTTACCGAGAAATATCGCGAGGACATGGCGGCGTTAAATGCGCTCGCTCCTACCATTGAGCCCAAGGCCACGGAACACATCGAAGAAATGATCTCGCTGACGCAACGGCTAGTCGAGACCGGCCATGCGTACGAGTCGGATGGCCACGTGCTATTCGCGGTTGAATCCATGCAGGACTACGGCGCGCTGAGTGGCAGGAAGCTGGACGACATGATGGCGGGTGCCCGGGTAGAGGTGGCGGACTACAAGCGCCATGCCGGCGATTTCGTGCTGTGGAAGCCCTCGACAGAATCGGAGCCCGGATGGGACAGCCCATGGGGCCGAGGCAGGCCGGGGTGGCACCTAGAGTGTTCAGCAATGATCAGGGCGCATCTGGGTGAGTCCATCGATATTCACGGCGGTGGTCGTGATCTCATATTCCCTCACCATGAAAACGAGAGAGCTCAGTCCTGCTGCGCCTACGGGGGCGATTTTGTCCGCCACTGGATGCACAACGCCTACGTGGACATGGATGGCGAGAAGATGTCCAAGTCACTGGGCAACACCCGCACGGTTCGGGAATTATTGGGTCAGTATCCGGGCGAGGTGCTCCGGTGTGCACTCATATCCGCGCAATATCGCTCTCCGCTCAATTTCTCTGAGGCCCTGTTGGAGCAGGCGCGCAGTGCGTTGGACAGTTGGTACGGCGCCTTGCGGCGGCATGGCAGTCTTCCGGATGTGCCAACGCCGGGCGCTGACACAGCGGTTTACCGCGCGCTGATGGATGATCTCAATACCCCCGAGGCGTTTGCAGCGATGCATACCGCTGCGGCAACGCTGAATAAGTCGACTGACGCGGCAGAGATCGATCGCGCTAGAGGGGAGCTTCTTGGTGGCGGGCAATTGCTTGGGCTTCTGGCCTCAGATCCCGACATGTGGTTCCAGCAGGGTGTCAGCGCTGAAGGGTTATCTGCGGGGGAAATTGAGGCGCAGATCGCGGCGCGCGCAGCGGCTAAGGCGGATAAAGACTATCAGCTCGCTGATTCCATTCGCGCGGCACTGGAGGCCGATGGAGTCGTGCTGGAAGACGGAGCTGCGGGCACGACGTGGCGCCGAGGCAGCTAAGGCGCTCAGCTGAGCGCCTTCTCCCCTGACTGGACGGTTTGCTGAATCAAGGTGTTGATGGTCATTGGTCCAACGCCGCCTGGTACCGGTGTAATGGCACGGGCACGCTCGGCGAGGGGGGCCAGCTCGATATCGCCGACACCGCCTGGGTGGTAGCCAGCATCTACGACTACGGCGCCGTCTTTAATCCAGTCAGCGCGAATGAATTCGGGTCGACCAACCGCGCCAACAATGATATCAGCTTGACGAATCAAGTTTTCTAAATCTCGCGTGCGCGAGTGGCAAATAGTCACCGTGGCGTTGGCCTCCAGCATCATCATGGCCATGGGCTTGCCGAGAATGGGGCTGCGGCCGACGACAACAGCGTGCAGGCCTTCCAGGCCAATGTCGTAATGGGCCAGGAGGCGCATGATGCCTTGTGGTGTTGCGCAACCGTAAGCCGGCTCGCCCATTGCCATCCGACCGAAGCCGAGGCAAGTCACGCCATCAACGTCTTTCTCTAAAGCGATCATGTCAAAGCAGGCTCGCTCGTCAATTTGTGAGGGCACGGGATGTTGCAGGAGGATGCCGTGC
This sequence comes from Halieaceae bacterium, assembly GCA_002721785.1. Lineage (GTDB taxonomy): Bacteria > Pseudomonadota > Gammaproteobacteria > Pseudomonadales > Halieaceae > Luminiphilus. Next base: position 302,446 of record PBLO01000004.1, on the reverse strand, counting down.
ACATCTGGATTCATATTGAGCTGTTCAATTTCCCTCAGCAGGCCATTGGTGCTGGTTGAAGCGGGGAGCTCGACGGCCAGAGATTCCATGCCCACTCGGCGACAGGCATTGCCCTTCATTTTGACGTAGGTTGCTGACGCGGGATCGTCGCCCACAAGAATCGTAGCAAGAACAGGTGTGCGGCCTTCAGAGCGAGCTTTGAGTGCGTTGACGCGCTCGCTTAGTTCCGCCTCTGTGAGCTCTGCGACATGTTTTCCATCCAGAATTTGCGCTGTCATGTGATTTCCCCCAAATCGCGACGGCGGGATTCTTTCAGAGTTCTTCGCCGTAGGGAAGTCGTCTTCCTGTGCATTGCTCCACCACAGCAATGCCGGTACACTGCGCGCCGCTCGAGGGTACAACCCTCGGCATCGGGGTGTAGCGCAGTCTGGTAGCGCGCCTGCTTTGGGAGCAGGATGTCGGGGGTTCGAATCCCTCCACCCCGACCACTCTTCCCCCGCATTGCCACTGGGGGTGAGTGGGGCCTCAAGAAGTCGTGCCATCTCTAGTGCACGCGCCTTGATGGTGGCTGTAGCTCACCAGGTAGAGCACCGGATTGTGGCTCCGGAGGTAGCGGGTTCGAGACCCGTCAGCCACCCCATACAATCGGCGCCTGTCTTATTCAGACGAGGAATTGCTCGCCCTTGAGATCCGCATCACTGATGCGCCTCGCCTGTAACTCATTGGTTAGCCTCCCCGTCCTTGCAAAGGTCGCCGCGCCCTTGAGGGAAAGCTGCAACTTATTACTCCCAAGCCTTGCATAGAAATACCCAGTTGAGGGATCCGCGGTTGAATACAACATATAACGCGCTGAAGCAGCTTTTTTGAAAAGCAGGTTCTTAGATGTGGCCGCTACATCACTGGTATGAGCTGCAGGCTTCAGGCGCCTCTGGCCTTAAGAGGCTTTTCTAGCATTTTTGGAGCCAATAATTTCGGCGGATGGGTCGTGAATTGGACCTTAAATTGTCCACAATTTAGAGGTTATCGCTAATGTTCTACGTGGAACTTATTGAATCTACGTTACTTACCGATCGGTCACCCAAGCCTGACCGATCGGTAAGATATTCACGATTGGGTTAACATATGCACAGAATATGCACAGAAACGTGCACCTATAAAACAAAAGTTGGGTAAAGCTGCTTTAGCACTCATGCCCGCGTCACTAGCGCAAGGCGTAATGCTTGGTATTTCGCGCTGTACAGAGACATTCGTCTCGGGGGCTGGAGGTGATCGCGGTGTGCTGGCGCTAACGGAGATCTGCGTTGGTGGAGCCGCAGACGCCTGATCTGGATATTAACCTAAAATTTCTACTCAGCATGCTTAGCAGACCATGTGGTGGTGTCACCTAGAACACGTACTTGCTAAGAGCCCCATTCCGGAGGCTCCTCCTTGTGGGAATTCCCTCGATGCGCGGCGGCAAAAGGGTCTTGCGCCTCGGACTGAGTGCATCTGGCCGCCGAGGCCTTTGACTTGCTCGAGGCGGCCTATGACGCAGGGTTTTTCCCGCCTTATTGAGAGGCAGCCAAATGCCCACTCAGTGCCGCATCTTGTTGGTGATTGTAGGATGGGCAAGTAGGGGGCCAAACCGCCATTCCTGACCGAAAAAATTAAAAAATCAGGGCTACGAGTTGACGTCTAGAGTGCGTCGAACTTTGCTCTTGAAATGCGTCGAATCATAGTTAATGGCGGGTGTAGTTTTGCGATGAGTAAACAAGCAAGAGGGTGTGGCATGCGAGAAATCGCAGGTGCTCGATTGGCTTGCGCATTGGCGTTGTGGCTTTTGGCGTCATGTGCCGGGGGGCTGCTGCTGCTACGGCAGACGGGTATGTCGCAGGTTTCGCAGTGATTCTTGCAAGCATCCCGCTCGTTGGGCTGTGTTTCGCTTCGGCGATGGCGGAATAGTTTTGATTAGTGATTTATAGTAACCACCCAAACCCCCCAATTGTGCCAGCGGCCCCTAGGCGGGGTAGGTGGAGGCGTCTACCCTAGGCGTTTCCGGTGGCAGGGTCCTTACGCCCACAGTCCCCACCACGAGCCCTGGATGTCTCTCTCAGTACAGCGTCCAGACAAGGCTGGCGCATACCTCGCTACAGATGCCCTATGAGGGCGCTAATGAGTATCTGAAGGTCGTCAACGATTACGACAAGCAACCGACTTGGCTAGATCGCCTGGGGCTTTTAGACCTCTAAAAAGTATCCAATTCATATCCCATATATGGCGTTATGTGGGGATGTAGGCCCTAAAAATGGTTTAAAGCCTACAAATAAGCCCACATAAAACTACGGGCGGTAGAGTTCGAGACCCGTCAGCCACCCCATCCTTTTAGTCATAGCCCGCGTCGGGCGCGAGATCGATCCGCAGGACGAGCCTGTGTCCATAGTGGGTGGGTTCTGTTCCGGTTAGTGCGGGGGTGTGTGCTTGCTTTGTGACGACTTTGGAGAAGGAAATAAAAAAGGGGGCGATCCTTGCCCCCGTGTCCGATGCAGCGCAGGCCTGGTTCTTCTGGCCGTCCTTGGCCACCTGCGTTGCACCTGTCATCCTGACTTGGGAGAGATCATGTTGCATAACGAAAAATTTTGCAAGTACTTTTGCAAAATAAAGTGGAAATCAATTTGATAAATTAAAATCATTATAAAACAGAAATATAGTTTGAATTCCTTGAAGATGAGCCTGCTATTTTGGCGCGAATTATAATTGATAACTAACCAAAAACTTGCATAATGCGATTATTTCGGATCGATCTGACGGTTCATCGCATGGGTCGTCGCGCGATCATTTGGGCAAGTAGCGGGAGAAGAGTTCAGTCAGAAATTCCGATGCCGCCCATTGATAACCAGCCCGACTGAAGCACGACAAGCTGTCCTCGTCTGGAAACGAGTAGTAGGTCCCGGGCGAATCGCTCTCCAAACTTGGCAAAACGCCCTGAGCCTCCAGAATGCTGACTGCTTTGAGCACCGCCTCACAGCCCGCGGGGTAAAGGCTGAGTGTATTCGATAAATAGCAGGCTTCAGGGCGTCGCCGGTGACTTTGAACGCTAACCACTCGGCCTGTGTCGATGGAGTCATCGTCGATCCAGTGCAGGGTAGAGCATAAGTCCTCGTCTTGGGCGAGCATGGCTCTGAAAGTTGCCATGACGCCGCGGTAGGTTGGCAATCGTCCTGAGTGCAGATTCAGAACGCCCCTCGCAGGAATCGAGAGGGCCTCTGCGTGCAAAATGCGTCCATATCGAATGGAAATCATTAAGTCTGGCGCTGTCTCGCTGACCACTTTTAACCCCTCAGGTGAATTGGGGGTATTCAGCGAACGTGCGGGTGATTTGAGATAACGCTCTAATCCCTTAAACGTAAGGAGCTCACCCCCGTGAGCTTGGGCATCGATCAGCGGGAACAGTAAATCATTAGGCAGCGTCTGCTCGAGGAACTGCAGTGTTGCCATATCGGGGTGGGCGGATGGCGTGCCAACCGAGCTGGAGCAAAATGCCTCGACTTCGTGCTTATCGGAAAGCGTCGGTAGGAGCAGGTTCAGGGCAATATTGCTGGCCAAATCGCGATTCGTCAGCAGGGTGATTCGCATGGCGATTCCACGGTACGGTCAGGGGGCCGTTAGTGTACGACTGCGGCGCATGACTCGCCACGCTGGGTGGTCCCCTTAGCGTTTGTGGCAATACACACCTGCGCGCATCGATAAGGACGCTGTCATCTTGAGCTGTTCCCTCGAGTTTGTTTGACTGCATCATTGTCATTAACGTCACGAAGAGTTAACGCACTATGTACCGAGTGATCACCTGCAACACCAACGGGATCCGAGCCGCCGCACGGAAAGGGTTTTTCGACTGGCTCGCGCAGCAGGACGCTGATGTGGTGTGTGTTCAGGAAATCAAAGCGAAAGAGGTGCAGCTCACCGACAGCGTTTTCTACCCAGAGGGATATCACTGCTTTTACAACGAAGCTGAGCGGCCCGGCTACTCGGGCACGGCTGTGTTCTGTAAGGAGAAGCCCCAGAAAGTGACCACGCGGCTCGACTGGGAGTTGCTTGATACAGAGGGTCGATACATTCAGGTCGACTTTCCCGGTCTGAGCGTTGTCTCACTGTATGTTCCATCTGGTTCATCTTCTGATGCGGCGCAGGCGCGCAAGGACGGCTTTATGGAGCCTTTCTATGAGCACCTCAAAGCACTGCGTCGCAAGCGGCGGGAGTTCATCATTTGCGCTGACTGGAATACCTGCCACCAAAACATCGATCTGAAAAATTGGCGAAGCAATCAAAAGAACTCAGGATTCATGCCCCATGAGCGAGCTTGGCTGGATCGCATATACGATGAGCTGGGCTGGGTCGATATTTTTCGCGAGATCACGGGCGAGCCCGACCTCTACACGTGGTGGTCAAATAGAGGGCAGGCCTGGGCAAATAATGTTGGGTGGCGCCTCGACTATATGCTGGTGACGCCAGGTCTCTCCGGCGGCGGTCTGAGGCAGGCTATCTATCGGGACGAGCGCTTTTCTGATCATGCACCGCTCACCATCGATTTTGATATCCCCGCTCCAGCATAGCGCCAGCGAGCTTCATTGAGCGATCGTGGGAAGTCGTGTAAGCCCACCGCGTTTCGACCTGTCGCGAGACAATGTCGGTGTGGCAGCAGTATTGTTGATTGTCAGTGGAGCGCTTAGAGTGGCGCGTCGAAGATTGGAGATTCCACTATGTTGATACCTCAAGCATACGCTCAGGCTGCCGGACAGCCCCCGCAGGGAGGCGGATTGTTCCTGCCACTTATGATGGTGGGCATTTTGTTGTTTATGTACTTCACCACTATCCGCCCGCAACGAAAGCGTCAGAAAGAGCACGCCGCCATGGTCGCCGCGTTAAAGAAGGGCGACGAGGTCGCGCTGTCATCAGGCATGCTGGGCAAGATCAGCGGCCTTGATGACAACTACTTGATCCTTTCCGTGAGCAATAATGTTGAGCTCAAGTTCCAGAAGATCCACGTCACATCGGTGTTGCCCAAAGGTACACTGAAATCTGTGGGCGTTGAGTCTGCTTAATTATCCGCCCCGACTCGACCTGGCGCGCACTCCGACGCCACTGGAGCTGATGCCCCGGGCTAGCGAGCGTTGGGGGCGAGGCAAGCGAATCTGGATTAAGCGTGATGACCTGACCGGATCTGTTTTGTCCGGCAACAAGGTCCGCAAGTTGGAGTTTATCGCGGCCTACGCTCTAGATAACGATTACGCCACGCTCGTTACGTGTGGTGGCGTTCAGAGTAATCACTGTCGCGCCACAGCTCTGGTGGCTGCTCGTTTGGGTCTCGGATGTCATCTTGTTTTGCGGTCCGACGATGATTCGACGGCATTGACGGGCAATTTCCTGCTGGACCAACTGGCGGGGGCGTCTTTTGAGATCCTGCCGGCCAAGGGCTGGGGACGTAATCTCCAAAACCGGTACGAGAGCCTGGTGGCTGAGTTCGAATCCTCGGGCAAAAAACCGCTGATGATTCCCACCGGGGGCAGCGATAGCTTGGGTATCTGGGGCTATATTGCGGCGGCTGAAGAGCTCCAGTCAGATCTCATCGCGAACCACATTGACCGTGTCGCAGTCACACTGGCCACAGGTTCTGCCGGCACGCAAACCGGGCTCACTGCCGGTGTCGCATTGTTCGGCTTGCCGTTTGAGGTGATTGGTTATGCGGTTTGTGATGACCAGCACTGGTTTAATGCTCGCGTTCAGGCTGACTGGCGCGAATCCGTGGCCCGCTGGGCGCAGTTGCCCGATCTCCCGCTCGCTCCCGTGACGCGGGATCACTCTGTCGGACCCGGGTACGGCAAGGCGACTCCTGACGTGTATGAGCTCATTGCGGAGCTCACGCGATTGGAGGGTGTAGTGCTTGACCCGGTTTACACCGCGAAGGGTTTTAAGGGTGTGATCGAGGATATCGAAGACGGGTTTTACGATGCGGTGGACGATATCGTCTTCATCCACACTGGAGGAGTGTTTGGGATCTTTGCCCACAGTGACGCATTCGGTGCTGCAGTAGCGGGTTGATCGGGCGTCTCTCGTCCAAACACTCAGGGCTTCGCAGATCTGCTGCTAACGCCCGTTATTCGATCGCCATCTCCGTCGCTGTCACCCAGCGTCGCGATTTCGCAGAAAAGTGGCGTTACTTTGGGATGGGAAGCCTGAGCTTGTCGCCGATAATTCATTGGGGCAATTAGCCAGCGTCGACTGCGCGCTGATATGCTGAGTGTTTGAGGGGCGGTGAACAAAACGCGATATGGAAATCATCATTACTGAAATCAATGCGTGGGCGTGGGGTGTTCCAATGCAGGTGTTACTGCTTGGCACCGGCATCTTTTTGACCATCGGCTTGGGCTTCTTGACATGGAAGCGCCTGGGTTTTGCTTTCCGGCTACTGCTCGGCGGATTCAAAGGGCAGGGAGAGGGCGATATTCCACCTTTCCGCGCCTTGATGACCTCGCTTAGCGCGACCATCGGCACGGGCAATATCGCCGGCGTTGCAACGGCCATGACGCTGGGTGGCCCCGGGGCTTTGTTCTGGATGTGGCTCACAGCGCTGTTCGGGATGGCGATGAAATATGCAGAGGCCGTATTAGCGGTGCGCTACCGTGAGCAGGACGACCGTGGCGGTTTTAGCGGTGGCCCGATGTATTACATCCGCAATGGCCTCGGCCCTCGCTACGCTTTACTGGGTACCGCGTTCGCGCTGTTCGGCAGCATGGCCGGCTTTGGTTTGGCGAATACGGTGCAGTCGAATTCGGTTGCGCAGGTTTTGGGCGATCAATTCCAGGTGCCTTGGTTAATCACGGGGGCAGTGCTCATGGTCGTGGTGGGTGCCGTGATTCTGGGGGGAATACAGCGGATCGCGGCAACGGCGAGTGCGGTGGTGCCGGCGATGGCTATTGCCTACGTGATCATGAGCCTGATCGTTATTGCTCTGCATATCGAGCAGGTGCCAGAGGCTATCGCAACGATCGTTGACAGCGCCTTCAATGGAGCTGCCGCGACAGGAGGCTTTGCGGGCGCCACTGTCTGGGCTGCCATTCGGTTTGGGGTGGCGCGTGGCATCTTTTCTAACGAGGCAGGCCTGGGCAGCGCTCCCATTGCCCACGCTGCTGCCCGAACCAATCAGCCGGTTGAGCAAGGTCTTGTTGCGATGCTGGGTACCTTCATCGACACGCTGGTTGTCTGCACCATGACGGGTCTCGTGATCATGCTAACGGGGGTGCTGGATTCGGGCATTTCTGGCGCCAGTCTGACCGCGTCGGCATTTGGCGCGTCGATTCCGGGTGGCGAGTTGGTCGTCACGATCGGCGTAGTGCTTTTTGCTACCACGACAATGATCGGTTGGTCTTTTTACGGGGAGCGCTGCGTCGTGTACTTGTTTGGTACTCGCGGCATATTGCCATTCAGAATTCTGTGGGTGCTGGCGATTCCTGTTGGCGCGGGCACGGATTTGGGCCTGATTTGGCTCGTTGCCGATACGCTCAATGCGTTTATGGCGATTCCCAATCTGATCGCGCTGTTGTTACTGTCCCCGGTCGTATTCCAGCTTTCCAAGGCCTATTTTCGGAGAGAGGAGCATAACGAGGAGGCCTCGACCTCATAATGGGTGCTCTGGGTTCTCAAAAGCTTGTGATCGCGATTTCCTCGAGAGCGCTGTTCAATTTGGACGAGGCGCATCGCATCTTCGAGCAGGAGGGGCTTGAAGCGTATTCGGCCTATCAAGTCGAGAAAGAAGACGAGCCGCTTCAGCCGGGTCAAGCGTTCCCCATGGTGAAGAAGATGCTGGCGCTGAATGCGCAGCTCGAGGACCCTCTCGGTATCGAGGTGATCCTCCTGTCACGCAACAGCGCCGATACGGGACTTCGGGTATTTAACTCTATCGAGCACTATGGGCTGGATATCACGCGCGCCGCATTTTGTGGTGGCGAGGCACCCTGGCGTTATATAGAAGCTTTTGGTTGCCAGCTTTTTCTCTCGGCTGAAGGGGGCGATGTCCGGGTGGCGCTGGATAACGGCGTCGCCGCGGCGACTTTGGTATCGAACGCGACGGCAGACGGTGACGACGATCAGCTCCGCTTTGCCTTTGATGGTGACGCGGTCCTGTTTTCAGATGAGGCCGAGCAGATATACAAGCGGGATGGATTGGTGGCCTTTGCCGCGAACGAGGATGCAGAGAGGAAGCGGCCGCTTATGGGCGGGCCCTTCAAGAACTTTCTGGGCGCGCTCCAGCGGCTACAGCGTGCGCTCCCGACCGAGCAACCCCCCATCAGAACAGCGCTTGTGACGGCCCGATCGGCGCCGGCACATGAGCGCGTGATTCGCACCCTCAGGGCGTGGGATGTGCGGATCGATGAATCGATTTTTCTCGGTGGTCTGACCAAAACCGATTTCTTAAAAGCCTATCGCGCCGACGTCTTTTTCGACGATCAGCAGGCGCATTGTCAGGACGCCGCGGGCCACGTCCCGACAGGGCACGTGCCGCATGGTGTCGCCAATCGGACAGCGTCCGACTTATAAAGATTCTGATTCTTATTCCAATTTCTGGTGCGCAGCGACAAACCGCGGTAATGTGAAGGTTGTTGGACGGTGGCCTTGGGAATCGAATCGTCGTGAAATTACAGCAGCTCCGATACATCTGGGAGGTGGCACACCACGATCTCAACGTGTCTGCCACAGCGCAGAGCTTGTTTACTTCGCAGCCGGGCATCAGTAAGCAGATTCGCTTGCTGGAGGATGAATTAGGCGTCGAGATCTTCGCGCGTAGCGGTAAACACTTGACCCACATCACGCCAGCCGGCGAGGTGATATTGGATCTGGCCGGCGAGATGTTGCGCAAGGCAGAGTCCATCAAGCGTGTCGCGCAGGAATTCTCTGACGAGACCGCCGGGACGCTCTCGATTGCAACCACCCACACGCAGGCTCGATATGTCCTGCCGGAAGTGATCTCTCGCTTCATGCAGCAGTACCCTGACGTGTCGCTGGTGATGAAGCAGGGGACGCCTCCCCAGGTCGCTCAGATGGCGGCAGATGGTGAGGTGGATTTCGTCATTGCAACCGAGGCGCTCAATCAATTCGCCAGCCTGATCACACTGCCTTGCTACCGTTGGAATCGCTGTGTCGTCGTGCCGGAGGGCCACCCGCTGGCAGAGCTCGATCATTGTTCATTGGAGGCGATAGCCGAGTATCCCATTGTGACCTACACCACGGGATTCACAGGGCGATCAAAACTCGATGAAGCCTTCAGTGACAGGGGGCTCGTTCCTAAGGTGGTTTTCACGGCAGTCGACTCTGACGTGATTAAGACCTATGTTCGGCTCGGCCTGGGCGTTGGGCTGATCGCGGGCATGGCCTATGACGCGCCGCAGGACGGCGACCTTGTGAAAATCGATGTTTCGCACCTATTTGCCAACTCCGTCACGAGCCTCGGATTTCGCAAAGGCACATTCTTAAGAGGCTACATGCACGATTTTATCCACGAGTTGGCGCCGCACTTGGGGAGAGATCTAGTGCAGGAAGCACTCTCAAGAGCTAAGCTAACCGATCGTATTGCGCTATATGAAGGCATAGAGTTGCCTGAACACTAGGCTCCGTTGCCCAAGGCCTCCATGATGGGGCCGACTTTATCAAGCGTTTCTTGGTATTCCGCTTCCCATTGCGAGCTGGCTGTGATGCCGCCACCCCCCCAGCAATGCAAGTGTTGGTCGCTGATTTCTAGCGTGCGGATCGCAATGCTGCTCTGCATCCAGCCGTTCCCGGCAAGGACGAACACCGACCCGCAGTACGCTCCGCGAGTGTGGGATTCCAACTCACTGATGATCTCCACGGCGCGCTTCTTGGGAGCCCCGGTGATAGAGCCCCCTGGCGACGATGCGAGCAACAATTGTCCTGGCGTCGTACCGTCCTTGAGCGTCCCTCTCACCGTACTCACAAGATGGTGCACATTGCCGTAGCTGTGAAGACCGCAAAGTTCGGTGACGGTGACCGTTCCGGGCTCACAAAATTGCCCGAGATCATTGCGGAGAAGGTCGGTGATCATGATGTTTTCGGCGCGATCTTTTTCCGAGTCGAGTAACTGCTGTGCCAACGCTGCATCTGTATTGGGATCAGAATGCCGCGGTGCGGTGCCTTTTATGGGTTGCGTCGTAATCACGCCCCCCTCAATCCTCAGAAACCGCTCCGGTGATAGCGAGAGAATGGCGTGTCCCTGCGTCAAGTGCATGTAAGCGGAGAAGCCACCCGCCAGATGGGTTCTGGCCGAGCGATACGCCAGCCATGGATCGCCCTCGAACGCGGCGTCGAATCGCTGTGCAAAGTTCACCTGATAACAATCTCCGGCGAGTATGTATTGCTGGATCCGCTCTATGGCTTCTCGGTATTGGTCCTTGCTGATCGAGGCTGTGAAAGGGGTCGTTAGTGAGAAGGGCGTCAGTGTGTGCTCAGGCGGTGTGCTGACGGCGTCCATCACCTCGGCACGCGTGCTGTCCGCGCAGTCAGGATGAAAAATAACCTGCGTTCTGCGTGTGCCGCGATGCGTCATGAGCACCCAGTGATAGATACCGGCGGTGGTCAGAGAGCCTATCTGACATCTCCGGCTCAGTTCTGCGGCCGGTGCATCGTAGTCCAGTGAACCGATTGCAACACAGCCAGTTGAGATGGGTGTCGGACTATCAGGGGTTCCGCTGCGGTGATAGCTGCTGAGTTCGGTCTCAATCGCAGTCATCCAGTCGCCAAGGTTCTCCGAATAATCAGCGAGTCTGTGCGTGGAGCTAGGGAGTGCCGTGACGATTTCCAGCTCGGCGCTGCCCTCACGGTCGCCACTGTCGAGGTAAACAAAGCCCGATAAATGCGAGAGACGCCCTGCGAAATCGACCAGCGTGGGTGTGTACTCGAGGGTGATGACGGAGTCGTTGGCGGTCATGCAAAACCCTATAAGCGTTAGGGATTAAATTGACAGGAATACATAAGGATAAGTAATGTCTCGGCCTGTGCACAGAGTAGAAAAGCGTCGTTTGCGGCGGCACCGAGTCCCCCTGCACGCGAGCCATTACCTGAGAGTTTACCCATGAGCAACGAGACAGAGGCGACCGCTCACCGCGCGCCGGCCATTTCATTGGATAACCCTTTCAAAATCCAGCCGGAGACGGCCACCGAAGAGGGCCGTTACGAAGCGACCCTTAGCCGCGGAGCCGAGCTCAGGGAAATGCCCTATGTCGCGGCCGGCACTTCGAGCCGTCAGCGTCAGCACCTCAAGGACAGAATGACTGTCTGGGAGCGCATCAGATTTCTCGCAGACGATGAGCCCCATGTTTTGTACCAGAATTGGGGTCCCAATTTGGATGGGGCCTCTTTGGTGACTGCCATCATCGCCATAGACGGCCGCGATGTCGCCGTGTATGGGCATGATTTCACCGTGCGGGCTGGCTCCATGGACGCCACGAATGGCAAAAAGCTGGCCCGACTGTTCGAGTTGGCGGCGAAGCGGCATATTCCTCTGGTCGGCTTAAACGATTCCGCTGGCGCTTACATTCCGGCGGGAGTGGGTGGCCTTGACGGCTACGCCGATGCCTTTACGGCGCTGAGGAAGATCAGCGGTATCGTACCCAGCATCATGTGCATGTTTGGCTTCAACGCCGGTGGGGGAAGCTATCTCCCCCGACAAGGGAGCTTCCTGATCCAGCCCAAGAGCACGTTCTTTGGCCTCACAGGTCCAGGCGTCGTGAAGAGTGTGTTGGGTGAGGACATTACACCCGATGAGCTCGGAGGTCCCTCGGTGCACAGCCAAACGGGTGTCACCGATTTTGTCGTGGAGGATGAGGTGGCGGCGTTACGCAAGGTGCGCGAGCTTCTTCGGTACCTCCCGGACTCTAATCAATCGCTTGCGCCGTACCGGGAGACATCGGATCCCGCTGACCGTCAGACGGTGGATATCGACATTTTGCTCAAAAAAGCGTTTAACTCGCCGACAGGGTTCAACACCCCCTTCGATATCAGCATCCTGATTCAGCAGCTGTGCGACCACGGTGACTTCCTCGAAACTCAGGCCGATCGCGCGCGGAATACTGTCACGGCGTTTGGGCGCATGGGCGGTAACGTCGTGGGTTTCATAGCCAACAATTCTGCTGTCGCGTCGGGTCAGATCGATATCGACGCAGCCTATAAAAATGCGCGTTTTATCCGGTTTTGCAATCTGTACAACATCCCCGTGATTTTCCTGGAGGACACGACAGGGTTCTTGCCCGGTCGTGAGCAGGAGCACAGAGGAATCGTACAAGCGGGGCGTGCGATGCTCGACGCTATCGTTGATCTCCGTACGCCGCGGTTCCTAGTTTTGGTGAGAAACGCCTTCGGCGGCGCCTACGCCTCTTATAACAACTACGCGACCGGTGCTGATTTCGTTGTGGCCCTCCCGACGACCCGTGTCGCTGTGATGGGGCCTGCCGGAGTAGAATACGTCTATAAGGACGAGTTGAAGAAGATCAGAGCATCCAGAAGCGCGATGCTGCAGTCAGAAGCGCAGGCGCGCGTCGCCAGCGGTATGTCGGAGCAGGAAGCGGAAAAGGAAGCGATGGTCGTCGTCGATGCAGCGATCAAAGCGGAAGAGGCGGCCCTCGCCCAGCGCTATGAGCAAGAGATCATGAATCCAGAAGAGGCGCTGAGTCTGGGATCCATTTCTGAGATCGTCATGCCTGCGGATCTGCGGAGCACTTTGGCGCGGCAAATGGCATTTTGCCTCCGTCACTACACGCCCGAGCCGATGCAAGCGGTTCAGCGTGAATTCCATTAATCAGCGGGTCAGTAGGAGTCAGCACGTGGGTACGCAACACTATCTCAACAATCCCCTGATTCACGCCGATCGGCGCAGCAAGCTGAGGCAGTCCGAGTGGAGTGAACAATTCCGCTGTGATCACCTGAAGCCGCTGATTATCTGTCGCGGGCCCATCCGTAAAGAAGCGATGGATGTCTTCTCAGAGATGGGAATCGATAGCTACGGCATTTTGTTGTCCGAGAAGGACTCGATTGTCTATCGCGGCGCTTTGGCTCCGGAGCTAAGAGTGCTCACTGATCCTCGCAGGGTGCATCGGGTGCCCGACTACAGCGGTGCTACGAAAGAGGAGCGTGAGCAGCGCATAGACGACATCATCGATATCGCGCACCACCATGGCTACAACGCCATCTTCGCGGGCTATGGCTTCATGGCTGAAGACGAGCAAATGGTGGCCGCAATGGAAGGGGCCGGCCTGAATTTTATCGGTCCTTGCTCGCGAACAGTTCGCCAGGCAGGCCTGAAAGACGAAGCTAAGCGGACGGCACTAAAGTCCGGTGTATCAGTCACGCCGGGTATCGACAACGGCACCACATTGACCCTGCTCAAGAAGTACCCGGATGTGTCGGCACTATCCACGTTGGTGTCCGAGCAAGCGCTTGAGGTTGACGCTGAAGTGCTGAATGGCAGTGATGTCACGGCTCTGGCAGAGGCGGTGCTGACTGCAAGCTATCGTAAGGGCATTGATCTTTACACCGTGGATGAATTGGCGGAAACGCTGACTGAAGCGGTAAAGCAAATGGCGGAGCAGTATCCGCAAAATCGCGTCCGCCTGAAGGCCATTGGCGGGGGAGGCGGAAAGGGCCAGCGTATTGTGCCGCTGGGCAAGGCGGAGTTAACGCCTGGCTTGGTTCGAGAGATCTTGAACGAGGTCAAAGCCACTGGTGTTGGCGACAACAAAAACGTGCTGGTCGAGTTGAATATCGAGACGACGCGTCACCAGGAAATTCAGGTCATTGGTAACGGAGAGTGGTGCATCACCCTGGGTGGGCGGGATTGTTCGCTACAGATGCACGAGCAAAAGCTCCTCGAAGTCTCGGTTACACGAGAATCACTTCAGGCTGCCGCTGAGCGCGCCGAGCAGGCCGGCGCTTCGGGTGAGGCCGCAGTGCTTGCGCAAGACGTGAAGACCCTTGATGCAATGGAGGAGGAGGCTGCTCGCTTTGGTGAAGCGGTAGGTCTTGATTCGGTCTCGACTTTTGAATGTATCGTCGATCGCGATCAGCATTTCTTCATGGAGATGAACACGCGCATTCAGGTCGAGCACCGGGTGTCGGAGCTCTGTTATGCCATGCGCTTCGTGAACCCGGAAAATTCAAATGATGCGTTCGTCGTGGAATCTCTGGTTGAGGCCATGGTGCTGCTCGCGGCACATGGACCGAATTTACCCAAGCCTGAGCGGATTGCGAGATTGCCGGATTCTTTGGAGGCGCGCCTCAATGCGACCAACGACGCGCTACAGCCCAGTGCTGGCGGTGTTGTTGAGTTCTGGTCGGACCCGATTGAGGGCGAGATTCGCGACGATCAGGGCATTAGCCTGCACAATCCGGACACTGACGTGTTTATGGATTATACGCTGGCCGGCGCTTATGACTCCAACATCGCACTGTTGCTCACCGTAGGCGACTCTCGCGCGTCAGCCTATGAGCACATGGCAGAGGTGCTGCGCACAACGCGCCTGCGGGGTAAAGATCTCGCTACAAATCTGGCTTTCCATTACGGTCTGGTTCACTGGTTTTTGGGGCGGACCGTCAACGCGCGTCCGACCACCCAATTTATCGTCCCCTATCTGACCGCCGTCGGCGAATTGGCGCTGGAAGCGGACCGTGTCGATGTCGATGTGGCATGGCAACAGCTTTGCTCGGCCCGGCTGAGTGAGGCCGGCACCAACGAGAGAGACCTGCGGAGTGTGCTGGCAGCGAAACACAGCCTGCTGACGCGTCCCATCAAGCAGTTGATGGCCTCACCACACCTCCTTTCAGGGTGGTTGAGTCTGAACCAGAAGGCATTTCGTTTCGCTGATGAGCATTTTTCGTGGGCGGAAAACCCTATAGAAGTGTTGGCCGACACCTATCATTTTCTGCGTCTCGATTGGAGTGAGGCGGGGGCTGCAGCGCACATGATTTGGGATCACGATCAAGAGATTCTGTCTGAGGGCGAGGATTTCTATGCCGAAATTTCCCGCCGCTTTGACCGTGCAGATTGGGCATCACAGTGCGAGTTACTGGATGGCGACGCCCCCGATGGCGTATCCGCCGGGGACTGGGCAGAGATTCAGGCTGCGCACGCTGGCTTCCAAGCGGGTGCCGAAATCCTTGAGTTGCTGCCCGCGATGGCGCGCTTCACTGGATTCTATGACCTATCTGTCAATCCGGATATGAGTATCGCGTTTCCCGAGCGGTTGCTGGATGCTGACCATCAGAAAGCCATGTCCAAGGCACTCGCGCCACCTCCAGTCGCGAAGTCAGACGAGATTGTTGCCGAGAGCGGTGGCATGTTCTACGGACGCGAGGCGCCGGAAGCGCCGCTGTATGTAGAGCAAGGACAGCATTTTGAGGCAGGTGAGCCGCTGTACATTGTCGAAGTCATGAAAATGTTCAACAAGGTGGTCGCGCCGTTCAGTGGCACAGTGGATGAGGTGCTCGTTGAGGGTGATGGCGTGATCATTGCCAAAGGGCAACCGCTATTCAAAGTGACGCCGGACGAGAAGGTAGAGATTCTCTCTGATGAGGAGGTTGCGGCGCGTCGCCGTGAGCACACCTCTGAGCTAGCCAAACTGTTTATTTAACTTTGTTGGAAGCACTCAAGCCATGATTACTGCATTGGACCACATTGCTATCGCTGTACCTGACCTTGAAAAGGCCATAACGCGATTTTTGGATGACTTCGGGCTGCAGCACGACGGCAATGAGGTTGTGGAGGCGGCCCAAACCACAACCGCTTTTTTCAGCTTGCCCCCCACGCATATCGAACTGGTGCATCCGCTGAACGGCGGGGGTCCGATCGCGAGTTATCTCGATAAGCGAGGTGGAGGCTTACACCATCTGTGCTTTCGGACTGACGACATCGATGGCGATGTCGCGCGCCTTCGTGACAAGGGCTATCAATTTACCAGCGATGCCCCGACCCCCGGCGCCCATGGTTCCAGGGTCATTTTTATCCATCCCAAGAGCTGTGACGGCGTGCTGATCGAATTGTCGCAGCCTGCGGAGGCGCACTGATGAGTATTTATGATCCCGACTCGGCCACGCTTGCGGCATGGGGTGCTCTGGTAGAGAAGCAGAGTAAGGGGTTGTCTCCTGACGACTTTACCTGGCACACCCCTGAGGGCATTCCGCTCAAAACGCTCTATACAGCCGAAGATCTGTCTGATCTGCCTTACACCAACACCTTGCCGGGAATGTCCCCCTATATCCGTGGTCCGCAGGCCACCATGTATGCGGGCCGGCGCTGGACCATTCGTCAGTACGCTGGATTTTCGACGGCGGAGGCATCGAACGCCTTTTATCGGAAGTCCCTGGCTGCAGGCGGGCAGGGCATTTCCGTTGCATTTGACCTCGCCACACACCGCGGTTACGACTCGGATCACCCCCGGGTTTCAGGTGACGTAGGCAAGGCGGGCGTTGCGGTCGACTCCGTCGAGGACATGAAGATCCTCTTTGATGGCATTCCCCTCGATCAGGTGTCTGTCTCAATGACCATGAATGGTGCGGTCCTGCCAGTCTTGGCTGGGTACATCGTTGCTGCGGAGGAGCAAGGCGTAGATCAGAGCGCACTATCAGGCACGATTCAGAACGACATTCTGAAAGAGTTCATGGTTCGCAATACCTACATTTACCCGCCGTCACCCAGCATGCGCATTATTGGCGACATCATCGCGCACTGCTCGGCGCATTTGCCGAAGTTCAATACCATTTCGATCTCCGGATACCACATGCAAGAAGCTGGCGCGAATGCTGCGCTGGAGCTTGCCTACACATTAGCCGATGGCAAAGAGTACATTCAGACCGCCATTGCGGCCGGCCTTAAGATCGATGACTTTGCTCCGCGCCTCAGTTTCTTTTGGGGCATCGGCATGAATTTCTATATGGAAATCGCCAAGATGCGGGCCGCACGGCTGCTGTGGGCAGAGATCGTCGAGGAGTTTGGCCCCACCAATCCCAAAAGCGGTATGTTGCGCACGCATTGCCAAACGTCGGGTTGGTCGCTCACCGAGCAGGATCCTTACAACAACATCGTGCGCACGACGATTGAGGCGATGGCCGCGGTGTTTGGTGGCACGCAATCCCTGCATACCAATGCGTTGGATGAGGCAATAGCACTCCCCTCAGATTTTGCCGCCCGTATCGCGCGCAACACGCAGTTAATTCTGCAGGAAGAGACGGGTATTGGTCAGGTTGTTGACCCCTGGGGCGGCTCGTACATGATGGAAAATCTCACCCATGATATGGCCAACAAGGCACGGGAGCTCATGGCTGAGATCGATGATCTCGGTGGGATGGCAAAGGCGATCGAGAGTGGCATTCCCAAGTTGCGCATCGAAGAAGCGGCTGCTAAGAAGCAGGCGCGTATTGATCGCGGTGAAGATGTAATCGTTGGCGTGAACAAGTTTCAGATCGACGAACAGGATGCGGTCGACATTCTAGAGATCGACAACGAGCAGGTCAGGGAATCCCAGCTTGCGCGTCTGGCATCCATCCGCGCGTCGCGTGATGAAGCCAGTGTGGCCGCGTCGCTGTCCGCATTGACTGCGGCCGCAGAATCCGGAGAGGGTAATCTGTTGTCGCTGGCCATCGAGGCGACCCGAGCTAGGGCAACGGTGGGTGAGATATCGGATGCACTGGAACAGGTATACGGTCGATTTGTCGCCAACGCGCAGACCGTCTCGGGCGTGTACGGTGCAGCCTACGCAGAGGATGCGAACTGGGAGAGTATCTCGATGGATATCGACGCGTTTGTGGAGCGACATGGTCGGCGCCCGCGCATGTTGGTCGCGAAAATGGGCCAGGATGGCCACGATCGCGGTGCCAAAGTTGTGGCGACAGCATTTGCGGATGTCGGATTCGACGTCGATTTATCTCCGATGTTCTCGACACCGGAGGAAGTCGCCAGGCAAGCCATCGAGAATGATGTCCACGTCGTAGGGGCCTCAAGCCTTGCGGCTGGGCATAAGACGCTGGTTCCCGAGCTCATTAATGCACTCCGCGAACAGGGCGCCGACGATGTGATCGTCATCGCAGGGGGTGTTATTCCGCAACAGGACTATGCATTCCTTGAGGAGCGGGGCGTTGCATTGATCTTTGGGCCCGGCACACCGATTCCCGATGCAGCCCGCAAAGTGCTCGATGCCATCAACGCCAACAGCTGAGGCGATTCTGGCCGGTGATCGGCGGGCCTTAGCCAAGGCGATCACACTGGTAGAGAGTCAGCGGGATATCGATCGGCAGGCAGCTCAGGACTTGCTCAAAGAGCTGCTGCCTCACACAGGGAAAAGCGTCCGGGTCGGTGTCACCGGGGTGCCTGGGGTCGGCAAATCCACGTTCATAGAGACCTTCGGGCAATGTGTTATCGAGAAGGGTCACCAGCTGGCTGTGCTGGCTGTGGATCCCAGCTCACCCGTCGCGGGTGGGTCGATTTTAGGTGACAAGACACGCATGGAGACTTTGTCGCGCGAAGAATCGGCTTTCATCAGGCCCTCACCTGCGGGGCACGCCCTCGGTGGTGTGGCCTTCAAGACGCGCGAATCGCTCATGCTTTGTGAAGCAGCGGGCTTCGACGTCATTCTGGTTGAAACAGTCGGTGTGGGGCAGTCCGAGCATCAAGTGGCGGGAATGGTCGATTTTTTTCTTCTGCTGATGCTGCCGGGGGGTGGCGATGAATTGCAGGGAATTAAAAAGGGCATTCTTGAACTGGCCGATGCCATCGTTGTGAACAAGGCTGATGGTGCGAGTGAGGCGCTGGCCAATACGACACAACAGCACTACAAAGGTGCTATGTCGTTGTGGAGCCACGGGGAGTTCTGGCAGCCGCGTGTGATGACCTGTTCCGCGCTGCAGGGTCTTGGTATTGAGGCGGTATGGGATACCATCGTGGAATACACTGAAGCGGCCAAGAACGGCGGACACTTTGATGGCGCGCGTGCCACACAGAACCTCTCCTGGATGCATCAGTTGGTTGATGAGCTGTTAAGGGGTCAGTTAGCGAGTCACCCGGGGGTGAAGTCTGCGCTCCCCGACATTGAGGCAGCAGTCCGTGAGGCAAGGCAGACTCCACTTGCCGCAGCGCAGGCTATCCTCAGTCTGTCTCGAGAGTCAGTTTAGTCACCGCTTTCAGTGGCCGCTGTCGCGCGCTGTGTCACACGAACACTCTGAAACCTGTTGGTGTCCGCTCAATGGTCAAGCATCGAGCGGTTCTTCGAGTGCTCCTCGGAAATCAGGGCTCCGTGCTCTAAAAGCACGCTGTAGAGCGCTTCTGCCTCATGCTCCAACAGAGCCCTGTCTACTGATTTGCCGCTGCAAAGCGTGATCACGTGGGGTAATTCACTGAGGGAAAGGCGGTGGTGGGTGCCGTTCAAGAATAGATCAACTTGATGCTTCTGCTCAGTCCAGGCCAGCTTGGCCTCCGCCTGAAGTTTGACTGGCCCTTGTTCATGCAAGGCGCCGTATGGATGCTCGTCATCCCAGTCGCTGCCCGATGTTTCTGTCACCACCTCGCCCAGCCAGCGCTGATCATCCAACGCGTCGATTGCGTTGTGCATGGCGTCTCTGGCGTTAGCGAGGTGCGCTGCCGTAATTTCCCCCGGCCGCGCGGATAACGTTGCTGTGTGGCCATCCTCAAGCAGCGCGGACTCCGATAGGCGTTCGAGTACATGATCGACCCGCCGTGCCAGTAAGTCGGCAACCGACGGCGCACGGAAGCCAAGGGAATAGGTCATGCAGGGGCCGCGCGAGACACCCCAGTGTGCAATACCCGGTGGCACGTACAGTACATCTCCCGGCTCCAGGATAAAGGTGTGCTCGGGCTCAAACGGTGAGATCAGATTGAGTCCGTTCTCGGAGAGTTGCGGTGTGCGCTCGTCGCAATGAGGGCCGAGCCGCCATTCCCTCTGCCCGGCGCCCTGCAATAGAAATACATCGTACCGGTCGAAGTGCGGCCCAACACCGGCCTCGTCTGTCGCATAACTCACCATCACGTCATCGAACCGCCATTGGGGGAGTGCCGGCAGGTTCGACTTCAGTGCCGCGACTTCACTAAACCAGTGGTCGACGCGTTGCACAAGTAGTGTCCAGGGGGCGTCTTTTTGAAAATCGCTCTCTTGGAACGGCCCTGACTGTTGCTGCCAGGCGCCGTGACTCTGCCACACAAGCCGGCTTTCAGCCTCTGGCTCCATCGCCAGGCCCGCCAAGTGTTCCGGAGTGAGTGGAGACTGGAAGTCAGCAATCGCCCCGGGGCAGAAGAGGGGCTTTTGCTGCCAGTACTCGGAGAGAAATCGCGCCTCGGATACGGGCAAAATCATAGCGACGTGAGCGGCGCTGGAGGCTGGTCAGTCGCCGATGTCACGGGCGAGTTTCTGGGCGTAACCCGTATAGTCCCGGGGAGTCAAAGCCAAGAGGCGCTGCTGGGCTTCCTCCGGTATCTCCAAAGTCAGAATGAAAGACTTGAGCCCTTCCGCGTCCAGACTCTGGCCTCGCGTCAGCGCTTTGAGCTTTTCATAGGGTTCTGGCACGCCATAGCGACGCATGACGGTTTGCACTGCCTCGCCGAGCACTTCCCAGGCCGCGTCTAGGTCGGCCTCTATCGGCTCAGCTGATACCTCCAGCTTGCCGATCCCTTTTTGTAAGGAGGTCAGAGCAAGGACCGTGTAGCCCGTGGCAACGCCCATATTGCGAAGGACGGTTGAATCTGTGAGATCTCGCTGCCAGCGACTGACGGGGAGTTTCTCTGCAAGATGCCGAAGCAGGGCATTTGCCAGGCCGAAGTTCCCCTCGGCGTTCTCGAAATCGATGGGGTTGACCTTATGAGGCATGGTGGAGGATCCCACTTCACCTTCAACGACGCGTTGCTTGAAATAGCCCAGCGCAATGTAGGACCAGATATCGCGGGCGAAGTCGACCAGAATCTGATTCATTCTGGCCATCGCATCGAAGTACTCGGCCATGTAGTCATGGGGTTCAATTTGCGTCGTGTACGGGTTCCAATCAATCCCCAGAGATTCGACGAAATTGCGGCTGATCGCAGGCCAGTCCACATCAGGGTAGGCAACGCTGTGGGCGTTGTAGTTACCCACCGCGCCGTTCATTTTTCCGAGCGGCGTGACACCATCCAGTCCTTGCTGCTGCCTGCGGAGCCGAGCCACCACATTCGCCATTTCTTTTCCGAGCGTGGTGGGTGTCGCGGACTGGCCGTGTGTCCGCGATAGCAGTGGTTGATCTGCGAGCTGGCGCGCGAACTCGACGAGCGAGTCTGTCACTGCGCTGAACTGCGCAGAGAGCACTGCGTGTCCGTCACGCAGCATCAAGGCGTGCGAGAGATTATTGATGTCCTCGCTGGTACAGCCAAAGTGGATGAACTCACTAATGGCTGATAGTTCCTCTGAGCCCGCTACCTTCGCCTTGAGAAAGTATTCGACCGCCTTCACGTCGTGATTAGTGGTGGCCTCAATGGCCTTGATTTCTGCAGCGTGCTCCTCGTTAAAGCCTGCAGCGAGATCATCCAGCATTGCCGAGGCCGAGTCGCTCAATGCGGGCACTTCTGTGATCTCTTCGCGCTCGGACAGCGCTTTCAGCCACGCTATCTCTACTTGTACGCGGCGTTGTATCAGGCCCAGTTCGGAAAATATTGTGCGGAGTGGATCAAGCTTACTGTGGTATCGCCCATCGAGTGGTGACAGTGCGGTGAGAAAGGAGGGATCCATGATGTGGCCTGATCTATTCGACGCCAGGTATTTTACCACGGCCACGAGCGGCAGTAATTCAGTGGCTCACTCCCAGCTCTAGCGCGAGGCGCGCTGCCGTGTCTCGAATGGTGCCCCGGTGCCACATTAACTTCAGGCGGTTGCCGCCCAGTTGGCGCCATAGAAACGCGGCGCGGACGCCACAGAGCAGCACTGACCTAACCAGGTCGGCTACTTGGGGGTTATTGAGGTGTTGCGCACTGCCCGTCACCTTGATGCGGTAGGGCAGATTGCTGAGCGTATCCTGATAAATAGCTGATATATTGGCGCTCAAGCCTCTAATATCATTAGAAAAGTTTTCTGCTTTGTAGGCCGTGTGTTTCAGTCGAGAGTGGATGATCGACTGCATATCGTCCCTGGCAGCAAATCGCCGTTCCAAATGAAGCATCGCCATGGTGTATCGGAGCGTATCTGTCGCGGCAGGATCCTGATTCATTCTGAGGCAAGCAGACAACTGCTCGAGGCCCAAGCGTATACCTTGAGGCGTCCCAAACACCGCCTCGACGGCTTCGGGTTCAAAGCAAAAAAGAGAATGAATCGAAGCCTCAACAAATGGCTCCGGCCAACTGCCCGTCTTCGCTGCAAGATCGACAATCCGGGCTGCTTGCGCCACACCAGCCAGAGCCAGTGTTCGCTGTTCAATCAACGGGCGCTCATTCATGCGGCGGTCTCGATAACGCCACCCCCAAGGCAAACGTCACCTTGGTAAAAGACAACAGATTGCCCCGGGGTAACCGCCCTTTGTGCCTCGGCAAAGCTCACTTGGGTGCGTTCACCCTTGATCGTGACGGTGCAGGTCTGGTCGGCTTGGCGGTAGCGAATTTTCGCCTGACAGTCGAGCGGGAATGTGGGTGCTTCGCCACTGATCCAGATGATGCCCGTCGCGACCAGATTGTTTTTGTACAAAGCGGGATGATCGTTGCCCTGCGCGACGACCAGCGTATTGTCCGAGAGGGCTTTATCCACGACGTACCATGGTGATTCGTCGCGGTCTGCCAAGCCGCCGATACCCAGGCCCTGACGCTGTCCGATCGTGTGGTACATCAGTCCCTGGTGCTGTCCGATCACATCGCCATCCCACGATCTAATGTCGCCGGGTTGTGCCGGAAGATACTGCTGCAGAAAGTCGCTAAAGCGACGTTCTCCGATGAAGCAGATGCCGGTGCTGTCTTTTTTTCGCGCGTTATCAAAGCCCGCGTTGGACGCTATTTGTCGAACGACATTTTTGGCCACATCACCGACGGGGAATAGCGTCTTGCCGAGGGCCTGATGACTGACTTGATGCAAAAAGTAGCTCTGGTCCTTATTGCCATCCGCGCCTTTGAGCAGCCGCGCTTTGCCTTCTTCACGATCGGTTTGCACGTAGTGGCCAGTCGCGATCAGGTCGGCCCCGAGTTGCACGGCATAATCGAGAAAGGCCCGGAATTTAATCTCACGGTTGCAGAGGATGTCGGGGTTGGGTGTTCGGCCCGCTCTGTACTCGCTGAGAAAGTGCTCGAAAACATCATCCCAATATTCTGCCGCGAAGTTTGCTGTATGGAGGGGAATGCCGAGCTTATCTGCAACGGCTTGCGCGTCGGCAAGGTCCTCTTTTGCGGTGCAGTATTCGGTGCCGTCGTCTTCCTCCCAGTTTTTCATGAACAGGCCCTCTACACTGAAACCCTGCTCGATCAATATTTTCGCGGCGACAGAGGAATCCACGCCGCCGGACATGCCGACGATGACGGTTTGGTGCTGTTGGGAGAGATCAGCCACGGCAACTACGAGATTCATCTAGTGGGGAGGAGAGCATGAGGGCAGCTATCATGAGGGTCAATATCTGACCACGGTATGTGGTGTGATTGAGAGCTTAGCGTGCTGCCTCATATCGATATTCTCCGGGCGATAAGTTGTCGAGTCGCCAGGGACCCACAGCGATCCGAATGAGGCGGAGTGTTGGGAAGCCTAACGCGGCAGTCATTCGCCGCACTTGTCTGTTTCTGCCCTCGCAGATTGATAGTTCAAGCCAAGAATCATCGACCGTTTTGCGGGAGCGAATAGGCGGATTGCGTGGCCAGACTGCGGGATGTGTCAGTGGCCGCACTTTGGCGCGCCGAGTAGGCCCGTCTTTCAGCATGATGCCCTCGGTCAATGCGTTGCATGCGGTCGCATCGATTTGTCCTTCAACTTGCACCCAGTAGGTCTTCCACTGACGGTGCTTGGGGTGGGCGATTCGCTGCTGTAACTTGCCATCCCCCGTGAGGATGAGTAAACCCTCGGAGTCATAATCCAGGCGTCCCGCGGGCCGGTAGCCGGGTGCGTCCAGATAATCGGCAAGCGTCTCTCGAGGCTCGGGCACCGAATCACGGTCGGTGAACTGACTCAGCACGCGAAAGGGCTTATTAAACAAAATCAGTTGGCTCATCGTCATAGTCTGCCGGATTTAATGCTAGAATTCCGCGCCGTCGCACCGATTAAAACGGCGCCACTGTAGGTGGTAGCAGTAGCGGTGCGGCCTCACTGAATAATCAGTGTCACATTGCTTTACTGGGGGACTTACAGAATGTCGTACAAGCACATCAGCATTCCTGAAACCGGCGATATGATTGTTGTCAATGCGGACAACAGCATTAGCGTTCCTGACAATCCCATCATTCCCTACATCGAGGGTGACGGTATTGGCGTCGACATCTCGCCAGTCATGATCTCGGTCGTCGACGCCGCCGTTGCCAAGGCCTACGACGGCAGTAAGAAGATTTCTTGGATGGAAATCTACACAGGGGAAAAAGCGGCTGAGCTCTACGATGGCGACTGGTTTCCGGAAGAAACTCTTGATGCAATTAAAACCTACAGTGTGGCGATCAAAGGGCCGCTGACTACGCCCGTAGGTGGAGGATTCCGCTCTCTGAATGTTGCCCTGCGTCAGGAGCTTGATCTCTACACCTGTTTGCGACCTGTTAGATGGTTCGAGGGTGTGCCTTCGCCGGTCAAGAAGCCCGGCGACTGCAACATGGTCATCTTCAGGGAGAACTCCGAAGACATCTACGCCGGTATCGAATATCAGGCGGGCACCGATGAGGCGCAGAAAGTTGTCGACTTCATCATTAAAGAGATGGGCGCAACCAAGATCCGCTTCCCGGAAAACGTCGGCATTGGTATCAAACCCGTCTCAGTAGAGGGCACTCAGCGACTGGTTCGAAAGGCCATTCAGTACGCCATCGACCAGGACCTACCGTCTGTGACACTGGTTCACAAAGGCAACATCATGAAGTTTACCGAGGGTGCCTTCCGTGACTGGGGCTATGAGCTTGCTCAAAGCGAGTTTGGTGGCGAGCTATTAGATGGCGGGCCGTGGGTGTCCATTAAAAATCCACGGACAGGCAACGACATCGTGATTAAAGACGTCATCGCTGACGCCATGCTGCAACAGGTCCTGACACGTCCGCGAGATTACAGTGTGGTCGCGACCCTCAATCTGAATGGGGACTACCTTTCTGACGCCCTCGCGGCACAGGTTGGTGGCATCGGTATTGCGCCCGGGGCGAATTTGTCCGACACAGTAGCGCTCTTTGAGGCGACGCATGGCACGGCGCCCAAATACGCCGGCCAGGACAAGGTCAATCCCGGATCACTCATCCTCTCCGCCGAAATGATGCTGCGGCACCTCGGTTGGAATGAGGCGGCTGATCTCATTATCGACGGCATGAACGGTGCTATTCAGGCGAAAACCGTCACCTACGACTTCGAGCGGCTGATGGAAGGGGCGACGCTCGTCTCTTGCTCTGCCTTTGGTGAGGCGGTCGTGGCGCACATGTGACCGATTTGAAGGTCGCGAGAGCCCGCCTTGAGCGGGCTTTTTTATCGCCTCGGATTGTGTTCGACCGTGTTCGGTTTATCCCCGGATACAGAAGACTGCTCGCCGCCGTGTCGCTTGAAAAAAAAGCCTCACAATCGCTGCCATTAGCACTGCAAACGGAGCGCGTTGTTCTATACTGAATCAATGAAGTTGATCGACTCCTACGCCCCGCAACAGCCAGTTTGCAGCCAAGATGAAGACGGCCCGGACAGAGACGACGGTGATTTGGCCGTCGCACCGGCCAAACCCAAGCTCAAACGGCCGCCGCTGTATCGCGTTATTTTGCTGAACGATGACTACACCCCAATGGAATTTGTGGTGTACGTGCTCGAGCAGTTTTTCAGTATGGGCCGAGAGAAAGCGACGCAGGTGATGCTGGCGGTCCATACGCAGGGCAAGGGCGTATGTGGAATATATCCGCAGGATATTGCCGAGACGAAAGCATCTCAGGTGAATCAAAGTGCTCGGGATAGCGGACATCCGCTACTGTGTGAAGTAGAGCCGTCCAACGACGACGAGGATTAGTAGAATGCTGAGCAAAGAGCTCGAAAATACCCTCAACGAAACGTTCCGCACAGCGCGCGCGAGACGCCATGAATTCATTACGGTTGAGCATTTGCTTCTCGCACTTTTGGATGATGCGGCCGCGATCAAGGTGCTCGATGCCTGCCAGGTTGATCTGGACGACCTGCGAGGCGAATTGACGGAGTTTATTGACTCGACAACACCGCTGCTCTCTGATTCGGATGATGGTCGGGATACTCAGCCCACGCTCGGTTTTCAAAGAGTGCTCCAGCGAGCTGTATTCCACGTTCAAAGCTCGGGACAGCAGGAGGTCACCGGCGCAAATCTTTTGGTTGCGATTTTCTCTGAGCAGGAGTCGCAAGCCGTTTACTTCTTGAAGTCACAAAACGTTTCGCGCCTCGATGTCGTGAATTTCATCACCCACGGCATTGGTAAAGATGGGGAAGAATCGCCCGAGGGCATTGATGCAGGCGCTGACGCTGAAGAGGGGCAGGAGGCCGCAGAAAAGCGGCCCCTAGATGCCTACGCGACGAACCTTAACGCGGAAGCCGAGGCCGGCAATATCGATCCGTTGATCGGACGCATCAGTGAGGTGGAGCGAGTGGCGCAAATCCTCGCGCGGCGCCGCAAGAACAACCCGTTGCTTGTGGGTGAGTCTGGCGTAGGCAAAACCGCGATTGCTGAGGGGCTCGCCAAAATGATCGTCGACGGTGAGGTGCCGGAGACACTCAAGGAGGCAGTGGTCTACTCATTGGATTTAGGGGCGTTGCTCGCTGGCACTAAATACCGCGGTGATTTTGAGAAGCGACTAAAAGGCTTGCTCGCGAATTTGAGTGAGAGCGATCACGCCATTCTGTTTATTGACGAAATCCATACGATCATTGGAGCGGGCGCCGCGTCCGGCGGTGTGATGGATGCGAGCAATCTGCTGAAGCCGCTGTTGGCTTCAGGCAAGATGCGATGTGTGGGATCAACCACCTATGCAGAGTACCGAGGGATATTCGACAAGGACAAGGCGCTGAGCCGGCGTTTCCAGAAGGTTGATGTACCCGAGCCGTCAGTAGAGGAGGCCTATAAGATCCTGAAGGGGCTGAAGTCCAGATTTGAGGCGCACCATAAGTTGCGCTATACCGACAAAGCGCTCCGTGTCGCGTCAGAGATGGCTGCTCGGTATATCACGGACCGGTTTTTGCCGGACAAGGCCATCGATGTGATTGATGAGGCCGGGGCTTTTCAACAGCTACAAGCGCCGTCAAAGCGCAAAAAGGTATTGGGCCCCTCTGACATCGAAGCAGTCGTCGCCAAAATCGCCCGTATACCGCCTAAAACAGTGAGTAGCGACGACAAGGAGTTGCTATCAAAGCTTGAAGGCAACCTCAAAATGACGGTGTTTGGGCAAGATAATGCAGTGACGCAAATGGTTGGCGCGATCAAGCTTGCGCGGGCTGGTTTACGTGGCGGCCAAAAACCGATTGGCTCCTTTTTACTTGCAGGCCCTACAGGGGTGGGGAAGACAGAGTTAACCCGCCAACTCGCGATGCAAATGGGCCTAGAGTTGCTCCGCTTTGATATGTCCGAGTACATGGAGCGCCACACGGTGTCGCGGCTGATTGGTGCACCGCCCGGCTATGTGGGCTTTGATCAGGGTGGTTTGCTCACAGATGCCGTGACGAAGCATCCGCATTCCGTGGTCTTGTTAGACGAAATCGAGAAGGCCCACCCCGAGGTGTTTAATTTACTGCTACAAGTCATGGACCACGGCACGCTCACCGACAATAACGGGCGCAAGACCGATTTCCGTAACGTTATTCTGGTGATGACCACGAACGCCGGCGCTGAAAATGTGAGCCGGCGGTCGATCGGATTTTCGATGCAAGATCACTCCACCGACTCGATCGAGGCAATCAACCGGACGTTCACTCCCGAATTCAGGAACCGATTGGACGCGATCGTTCCCTTCGGCCCTCTGGGCGAGGACGTGATTCTTACTGTGGCAGATAAGTTCCTGACGGAACTGCAATCGCAGTTAGACGAGCGGCAGGTGGTGATTGATGTCGATGAGGAGGCGAGGCTCTGGCTGGTCGAGAAGGGCTATGACGCGACGATGGGCGCACGCCCTATGGAGCGCGTCATCCAGGAGCATATTAAGAAACCGCTGGCCGACATGGTTTTGTTCGGCTCCCTTGTTAAGGGGGGTACGGCTGTCGTTACCGTGGCGCCTGACCGCTCGGGTTTGCTCATTGAGGCGGAAGTCGAGGTCGAGGAGCCTGTAGAGGTATAACAGTCAGGCGCTGTCGAGATAGGCGTCCACAGTCTGATTGAATACCGCCAAGGCGCCCTCAAAGCGTCCAAAACGGAAGCGCTGCGGGAATTCTGCTGATAGTCCGCTTTGGATGTGCTCGCCAATCTCGAAGTCCTCGCGAAGGGTGGCTTCCGTGATCTCATGATTCTTTTGCCAGTAGTCAGGGTTCTCGCTAACTCTGTGGCCCAACGTCACTAACCTCAGTTCGGTAAGGTCGGGTCCTGACGGTCTCGAGCTAATCCAAATAACGTGATCCTGCTGAACCAATAGTTGTGTTGTTGGTATGAGCGTATACAGCAAATTGGCGTGATCTCTCAGACGGCGGGCCGCAGTAGCAGTTGCCCCCAACTCAGCAAAAGATGCGCGCAGCAGCACTGACCTAATGTGCGGGCCAAATGCTTGATACGTCGATTGGTTGTCGGTGAAAAATGGGCCGATGGTGTTCCGGTGGGCGACCTTGAAGTGATAGGCCTCGAGGCCGCCCTCTACTAGTAGCTTCCAGTTCGCGCGGATCGTGAGGTGTGTTTCCGCAGCGACCGACAGTTCTGCCATATTGAGCCACTCCAGATCTGGCGAAATAGGCTGTAGGTGTGCCTGTATTTGTTCTGTTGTCGCTCCTTTTGCGGTCGACACCCATATGAGACCGGCGTGCTCAAGCGCCGCAAACCGGTCCAGACCCAGCTCTTGCTTTTGTAGACCAGGAAACCCCTCATCGAAGTGCGGTGCGCCGATGAGTCGGCCCTCTGCGTCATAACTCCATGCGTGATAGGGACAGACAAATCTCCGTTTACATCCATGAGGCGTGTCGACTAGCTTCATTCCACGGTGACGGCAAACATTTCGAAATGCTCTGACTACGCCATCCGAACCCCTAGAGAGCAGGACAGAGTGCCCATTGAGTTCGCGCACGAGAAAATCGGTTGTGCTCGGAAGCTCGCTGCTGTGTGCAACCGTATGGGGGAGCGCATTGAAGATGGCCCCTGTTTCTGTCGCGTAGCGTTCCGGCAGAAGGTAAAGGTCGCTGTTGCGCGCGATGGAATATTCATCGAGATAACGCCGATCATCCCGACAAAGCGAAATGCCTTCCTCAATGAGCTGTAGTTCTGTGTTCCTATCTATCCACTGTACTCGAGATCCCTAAACGGCAGATTGTTGTCAAACATTTGTTTGCATTGTCTGACAGCATGTAGGAGTATCATTGGTTGGCATTTTTAGTAACAATTTCTATCAACTTTGCGACCAATCGGCTCAAGGCTGACCAATCGGTCAAGCTCGCCTGACCGATTGGTCGGGCGCACTTTGTCTGTCCATCAAGCGCCAGATCACTGTCGTATCAGGAGAATGGAGCCGGGTGAGCGTGCTGGATTCTGAACCAACTAACGAAAAAATACTTGCTGCGGCGTTTAAATGCTACGCGCGTGGGGATTATAAAGGAACAAGCTTGTCTTGTGTGGCTGAGACTGCCGATACGACTAAGCAAGTTGTGTTGCATCACTTTACCTCGAAACAGAGCCTTTATTGCGAGGTGCTTGGCGTGGTTGAAGAGCGACTGAGCGGTTGGTTGAATGATGCAGAATCTTCATCCGCTTCGACTGCGGACCTGTTAGAGAAGTTCACGATGAGGCTGCTCGATCCCGGGCGTGCTGAAACGTTGGCCGTGGCTTTTCGGGCAATGTCTGATCCAATAGTTATGGAGATAGGGGTTCATAACTGGCCATTGCGTCCTTTTATTGACAAGTTGCGGTATTTCACAAGAAACGAGCAAGGCCTATCCACAGAAACTGAGGAAAAGGCTTTTGCCCTTGTGTTTGGGTTATTAGGAACTGCTGGACTCTTTTTGGGAACGCGTGAGGTGTTATCAAGGCTGTACGGGGAAACAGCGGTACAGAATATCGTCAAAGCGATTGAGCGAGAGTCCCGGCACCGTGTTGCCTGGTTATAGCGGTAGTTAGCGCTCTCGGTAGGTAATACGGCCTTTACTGAGGTCGTAGGGCGTAAGCTCAACTCGCACCTTATCTCCCGTCAGTATGCGGATATAGTTTTTACGCATCTTGCCGGAGATATGAGCGGTGACAACGTGCCCGTTTTCAAGTTTCACGCGGAACGTTGTGTTGGGGAGGGTGTCGACGATTTCGCCCTCCATTTCAATCTGATCTTCTTTCGCCATTCAGGCAGTCCTGTAATGCTGGGAACGCGCGCACTGTATCGGAAAGTCTATGGCGGGGAAACCCACCTTCTACGAAGTGCTACGGGGTCGTGTCTCGCTGGGGATCGAGGAGAGAGACCACCGCATCCGTGTCGGGCGCAATACTTTGTTCCGTTTTGTGTTGCTGCCACTGCCCGTCCACAAAGAGCTCTAGCGGATTAAATCGAGACTTATAGGCCATCTTCCGACAGCCGTCGATCCAATACCCCAAATAGACAAAGGGTAGGGACATTCGCTGTGCTTCGCGAATTTGCAACAGAATCGCCTCGGTACCGAGGCTGCGCCGGGGTTGGTCGGGGTCAAAGAAGCTGTATATCGCAGCCAGGCCGTCTAACATTTTGTCCGCCACGGTAACGGCAACAAGTCGATTCCCCTGATAGAGGCGATAGTAGATAGCGCAACCCAGGCCGTCGTTCAAAAATGATTCATATTGTTCACGTTCGGGGGGATACATATCGCCATCTGAGTGACGTGTTTCAATGTAGTAGCGGTAGAGGTTGTAGGCTTCGTCATCGAGTATCGAGTCCGACTGTTCGATCCTAAGGTCCGCGTTGCGACGAGAAACACGTTGCTGGGTCCGACTGGGCTGGAACTCGTTCACGCGCACTCTCGACGCGATACAGGCATTGCACCGGGCGCAATGGGGGCGGTAAACGTGGTCTCCACTTCGACGAAAGCCGAGCAGGGACAGCTGCGTGTAGAGTTCCGGGCTGAGCTTCTGTCGGGGGTCAACGAACAGCGTTGTGGCTTCTTCGCCCTCAAGGTAGGAGCAGCGGTGCGGGAACGTCGTATAGACCTTGATTTCTCTTAGCGATGCCGTCACAGCAATTCCTCTGCCGACTGTGCTGCGATACTACCGAGTCGCTCGGGCAGGGATTGCTGTCGCGTCGGTACTAAGCAAAGCGGGTTCGAGAGAATGTCTTTCATGCTGACCTTTATAGCGTCACGTAGATGATTTTCAAAGTCCTTGCGTGGCATCGAGGTCGCTCCTAACGACAGGAGATGGGGGTTGTCGACCTGGCAGTCGATGAGTTCAACGCCCCCCTGTGCGCAGGCTTTGCTTAGGGCGATAAAAGCGACCTTGGAGGCATTGGTGCGAAGCGAGAACATGGACTCCCCAAAAAACATCTTGCCCAGCAGGACCCCGTATAAGCCACCAATCAGTCGCCCTGCCTCATAGACCTCCACGGAGTGCGCGACGCCCATCTCGTGAAGTGCTTGGTAAGCCTCCTGCATCTCCGGTGTAATCCAGGTGCCATCAGCAACTCTTGCCACGGTTGCGCAATGCTCGATCACTGCACTGAAGGCGTGATCGTAGCGGAGTGTCCACTCACATTGCCGCAAGCACTTGCGCATGGATCGACTGACATGGATCTTGTCTGACTCCAGTACAAGCCGCGGGCAGGGCGTCCACCAGAGTATGTCCTCATCATCGCTAAACCACGGAAAAATGCCCTGCGCGTAGGCGCTGACTAACGTGGTTGGTGCCAAGTCACCTCCCACGGCCAACAGCCCGTTGGGCTCCCGCATCGCGCGGTCCGTGGGGGGGAAGTGGTTGTTCACTTCCGTTAGGGGTCTAACCCATCAAGATATTTTTCAGCGTCAAGCGCCGCCATACATCCGAAGCCCGCTGAGGTAATGGCTTGTCGATAAATGTGGTCCGCGACGTCGCCGGCCGCAAAAACACCCTCGGTGCTCGTATGCGTGGCCTGGCCCTGCGTACCTGAGTGAACTTCGAGATAACCGCCTGACATGTCGAGCTGCCCGATAAACAGATCGGTGTTCGGTTTGTGCCCGATGGCGATAAAAACCCCCGACAGCGGCACTTGCTCCGTATTGGATTCGTCCAGTGTCGACCGAATCTGGATACCTATGACACCCGTGTCATCGCCCAGCACTTCGTCAAGTGTGGCATGCCAGTGAAGGACAACCTTCCCTTCACGTGCTCGCTCCATGAGGCGATCCTGCAGGATTTTCTCGGCGCGCAGGGTGTCGCGTCGATGGACGAGGTGCACTTTGGAGCAGAGATTACTCAGGTATAACGCTTCCTCCACAGCGGTGTTACCGCCACCGACTACAGCGACCTCCTGATTACGGTAAAAAAAGCCATCGCACGTGGCGCACGCGCTCACGCCTTTGCCCATGAATGCGGTCTCGGATGGGAGACCCAAGTACTGCGCGGAGGCGCCGGTCGCAATGATCAACGCGTCACAGGTGTATGAGGCTGTCCCCGTCAATTGAAAAGGTCGATGAGACAGATCCACTTGCTCGATATGATCAAAGACCACGCTCGCCTCAAGGCGCTCGACGTGTGCCTGCATTTGCTGCATCAGGTCCGGGCCTTGCAGGTCGTGGGTGCCTCCCGGCCAGTTCTCCACTTCAGTTGTCGTGGTCAGCTGCCCGCCCTGCTGCAATCCAGTGATGACAACGGGGTTTAAGTTGGCTCTAGCGGCGTAAACGGCGGCCGTATAGCCGGCTGGGCCGGATCCGAGAATCATCAGCCGATGGTGAGTTGAAGCGGTCATGTGTGCTGTTCCGTTACTGCGAGAATGGGCCGTTTGGCTCCTAGATAGACTAGCGCAGCTCTCCCTGCGAGACCAGTGACATTGGCGCTGCCCGCACTATTTTGAGGTGTGCGGTGGGTCTAATGGAGGCGTCGATGAAGTCACGTCAGAGGCCGGAAAAAGCGCTCGCTGTGCTAGCATAGGGCTTTCCAGCGGTGGTTACAGAGTGTGGCAGGCAAAGGAAAATCAGCGTCGGTGAAAACGGATAGCGTCGAAGCGCCGTTTGGCCGTCGGCGCCTACGAGATGTGCTCTTCATCGGGATAGGGGCTGCCTGCCTTTTCGTGCTGATGGCCCTGCTCACATACAGCGGCAGTGATCCTGGTTGGTCCGCCAGTGGAACCGGCGGTGCAGTGTCTAATTTGGGCGGCATCACCGGCGCTTTCCTCGCCGATGTCTTCTTCTCGCTTGTCGGTTCAGCTGCCTATCTGGTACCTGTGCTCCTCGCTTATCGCGCGATTTCTCTGCTTTTGGCTGAAGATGACGGGGCGCCCATCGATTGGCAGGTTCTGGGGTTTCGGGCACTGGGACTTCTGCTACTGGTTATCGCTGCCACTGCACTCAGAGCGCTCAATGACGGAGGCGGCACCGGCTTGCCGCAGGGCGCTGGCGGCATCCTTGGCGCTGCTATCGGAGCAGGATTTGGGCAGGCGTTTAACCCGGTGGGCGCGCGTTTGGTCTTGGTGGCCCTGTTTCTTCTTGGTTTGACCGTTTTTGCTGATATCAGTTGGCTCAAGGTTATTGATTGGCTGGGGCAGAAGGTGATCGATGCCAGCCAAGCCTTGTGGCGGGAGGGGCTACTGCGCCTCGACAAGATGCGCGATCGCAGAGAGCGAGAAAAGCAGCTTGAGACCCGCAAAGTGCAGATTGAGCAGCACGTGGCGAAGGAAAAGAAACGGGCTCCGCCCAAAATTAAGCCTCCCAAGCCCGCTGAAATGCCAGGCGCCAAGGTTGAGCGCGAAAAACAGAAACCGCTCTTTGATATCCCCGTATCGGGGGAGGTGCCGGCGCTCGATTTGCTCGATGCGCCACCGGATACAGGGCAACGCGGCTATTCGGCTGATGAGTTGGAGTCTTTGTCGCGACTGCTGGAGCTGAAACTCAAGGACTTTGGGGTGGTGGCGGAGGTGGTCGCGGTCTATCCCGGGCCAGTTGTGACGCGCTTCGAAATCCAGCCTGCGGCTGGGGTAAAGGTTTCCAGAATATCGAATTTGGCCAAAGACTTAGCGCGATCATTGGCTGTGATTTCTGTCAGAGTGGTCGAGGTCATTCCGGGCAAAAGTGTGGTCGGGATTGAGATTCCCAATGCGGATCGTCAGACAGTCAATTTTCGAGACGTGTTGGCCTCTAAGACCTTTGATGACTCGAAATCTGTCCTAACGCTCGCTTTAGGCCATGATATCGCGGGCGCACCTGTGGTTGCTGATCTAGGCAAGATGCCTCATTGCCTCGTTGCTGGCACAACCGGTTCGGGTAAGTCGGTGGGGGTGAACTGCATGCTGGTCAGCCTGCTTTACAAGGCGACTCCGGCCGACGTACGCATGATACTTGTCGATCCCAAAATGCTTGAACTGTCCGTTTATGACGGTATCCCGCATTTGCTGACTCCGGTAATCACCGACATGAAAGATGCGGCGAATGGATTGCGGTGGTGCGTGGCGGAGATGGAGCGACGCTACAAATTGATGTCGTTGCTGGGCGTGAGAAACCTACAAGGCTATAACCGCAAGGTGCTCGATGCGGAGAAAGACGGTAATCCCATCCCTGAT
The DNA here is from genome assembly GCA_002721785.1 of Halieaceae bacterium. Classification (GTDB taxonomy): domain Bacteria; phylum Pseudomonadota; class Gammaproteobacteria; order Pseudomonadales; family Halieaceae; genus Luminiphilus. Next base: position 267,417 of record PBLO01000004.1, on the reverse strand, counting down.
CCGATGTGGAAACCAGACCCTGTTCTCGAGCTGACGGAGAAGGAGCAGGTTCATCCGACGCTGGAGAAATTGCCGAGCATTGTCGTTGTCATCGATGAATTCGCTGACATGATGATGATTGTGGGTAAAAAGGTGGAAGAGCTCATTGCCCGTATCGCGCAAAAAGCGCGCGCCGCCGGGATTCATCTGGTCCTGGCGACCCAGCGCCCCTCGGTTGACGTGATCACTGGCTTGATCAAGGCGAACATTCCCTCTCGGATCGCGTTTTCAGTCAGCTCTCGCGTGGATTCAAGAACCATTCTGGATCAAGGTGGTGCGGATCAGCTGCTGGGTTATGGGGACATGCTCTATTTGCCGGCAGGCTCTAGTGTGCCTGTGCGCGTGCACGGTGCATTTTGCTCTGACGATGAGGTTCATCGTGTCGTCGCTGACTGGAAGCGGCGGGGCGACCCGCAATACCTCGATGGTCTGCTTGACGAAGGCGGGCAGACACCGGTGACCGCCAACGAAATTCAGTCAGCCGCCTCCGGAGAGGACGACCCGGAATCCGACGCGTTGTATGACGAGGCTGTGGATTATGTCTGTCGTAGCCGGAGAGCCTCGATTTCCTCAGTCCAACGAAAACTGCGCATTGGCTATAACCGCGCGGCAAGACTCATTGAGACGATGGAGGCCGCTGGCGTCGTCTCGGAGATGGGTAGTAATGGCCAGAGGGAGGTTTTGGCGCCTCCGCCGCCGGAGGATTGAGTGCGCGCGCTGCATATTCTGCCAATCATTGCGTGCCTGATGAGCGGCACGGCGGTTGCCGGTCCGCTTGAGGTGCTATCGGCTAGAGCGTCGCTGGCGGGGAGCTTTACACAGACTATCGTCAGCCCTGATGGCGTTGAGCTAGAGCGCGCGGAGGGGCAATTTCAACTGCTGCGACCCCATTTTTTTTGGTGGAAAATTCAACAGCCAGATCGACAACTTCTGGTGGCGATAGACGGCCAGTTGACCCAGATCGACTGGGATCTCGAGGTGGTATCGCGGCAAGATTTCTCGTCCCAGGACCGCACGGTGCTGCAGTGGCTGCTCGCGTCTAGGGAGGAGTTGGAAGCGGCCTTCAACATCGAGGTACAGGGGCAAGGCGTCATATTAACTGATTATGACAAGGACGCCCCGATACCGCGACTGTCCATCGAACACCTGTCGGAGACGCCGCTTTGGCGATTGGCGCTCACTGATAGAGCGGGGCAGGTCATTCAACTGATCCTGACTGAGGACGTCGGTCGGCGCCTCAGCCCGGCCGATTTCGCAGTCCCCTCGACTGATTTTGACTGACGCGACTAGTCAGATGCCGGAGGAGGATCTGTTTTCATCCGGGCTTGCCTCACAGGAGCCTTTGGCCGCGAGAATGCGCCCGGAATGTCTGGATGACGTCGTTGGGCAAAGCCACCTTCTCGGACCGGGCCAGCCGCTGAGACAAGCGATTGAATCCCACGAGGGACTGCATTCTTTCCTACTATGGGGCCCGCCTGGCGTCGGTAAGACGACCCTTGCGAGACTCGTCTCGGCGCAAAACGATGCGCTGTTTCTGCAGCTGTCAGCCGTGTTTGCCGGTGTAAAAGATATTCGGGCATCAATTGACCGGGCACGCGAGGCAGCCGTGCGAGGGCGCCGCACGGTGCTGTTTGTCGACGAGGTCCATCGCTTTAACAAGAGCCAGCAGGACGCTTTCTTGCCCCACATAGAGGACGGAACGGTCTGCTTCATTGGCGCCACGACGGAAAATCCGTCATTCGAAGTCAACAGCGCATTGCTATCACGATTACGGATCTACCATCTCAAGTCGGTGCCCCGAACCGACATCATCGTTTTATTAGAGAGAACCCTTCAGCGCTGTTTTTCGGGTCACAAGGCTTCGGACGCGTTTTTGGAAGGCGTCGCCGGAATCGCAGACGGTGATATCAGGCAGTCACTGAATCTTCTCGAGCTGGCTGTGGGATTGGCACAGAGCCGTGCGCAGCCGGATGTGCTCGATGTGTCTCTGTTGGATGACCTGGCGCAGACCGGGGCCAGGCGATTCGATAAGGGCGGCGATCAGTTTTATGAGCAGATCAGTGCGCTGCACAAATCTGTGAGAGGTTCCGATCCAGACGCCGCCTTGTACTGGTTGGCCCGGATGCTCGATGGCGGTTGTGACCCAATGTACATTGCCCGTCGCTGCATACGCATGGCCTCGGAAGATATTGGTTTGGCGGACCCAAGAGCGCTGCAAATGACCCTGGATGCCATCGCGGTGCAGGAACGCCTCGGGAGCCCCGAGGGGGAGTTGGCAATTGCTCAGGCCGTGGTCTTTCTCGCCTGTGCCGCCAAAAGCAATGCTGTTTACATGGCCTTCAAGGGGGCGATGAATGCGGCCACATCGTCGGGCTCCGCCGAAGTGCCAATGCACCTTCGAAACGGCGTGACCGGGGCGATGCGCGATGAGGGTTATGGAGACGGCTATCGGTACGCCCACGACGAACCCGGAGCGTTTGCCGCGGGTGTCGATTACTTCCCCGATAGCGTTGAACGGGAGCATTTCTACGAGCCGACGGATCGTGGACTTGAGCGCAACATATGGGAGAAGCTCGAACAGTTGCGAGCGCTGAATCAGGCCGCTCGAGGGGAGAGAGACGCATGACGGCAATGTACTGGGTAGCAGTGGCATTGGGGGGCGCCGTGGGTGCGCTGGGGCGAGCTTTTTTGCTACTCAGCTGCCTTCCGTTGCGGGGTTTCCCCTGCATACGTTTGCAGCGAATGTTGTTGGCTCCGCAATCATTGGGGTGATCTGGGCGTTGTTTTCACGGATGGACGCGCACGTTGCGTGGAGCGCATTCCTCATGACGGGCGTGCTGGGTGGCTTTACGACCTTTTTCAGCTTCTCCTTGGAGACGGTGCAACTGGCGCAGCAAGGCCAGTGGATGACTGCCGGGCTCTATATTGTGGCAAGCGTGGCGCTTTGCGTCGCAGCAGCGGGACTGGGCATTCTCTCGGTGCGCGCCCTTAGCTAACGGGGATATTCCCACACCAGCACTGAAAAGTTTCGCGTTACACTCACGCCCTCGAAAAAGGGTGGTCCCGACATGCTCGATATCAAAGCCATACGCCAAGACCCCGACGCCGTTGTTGTCGCGCTGAAGAAGCGTGGCTTAGCGTTCGATCTTGAGCGATTTCAGTCATTGGACGCGCGACGCAAGACCGCCGATGTTCGTGCTCAGGGACTGCTGGCGGAGCGCAAATCGGCATCGAAGCGAATTGGTGAACTGATTGCCGAGGGTAAGAGCGTAGACGACGCGAAGGCTGAGGTCGATAGCGTCCTATCCCGCCTGGGAGATGAGCTCGAGGCGGCTACTGCCGAGGCGGAAGCCGTTCAATCAGAGATCGAAACTCTGCTGCTCGAAACACCCAACCTGCCCGATGAGCGCGTGCCGCATGGCGTATCAGAGGACGATAATATTGAGGTGTTGAAGTGGGGAGAGCCCAAAGCACTCGACTTTGCAGCCAGAGACCACGTTGACCTCGGTGAGGCACTTGCCCAGATGGACATGGATGCGGCCAGTCGCATCGCGGGTTCGCGGTTCTCACTATTGTCTGATCAGATCGCACGACTGCATCGGGCCCTGGCGCAATTCATGTTGGATCAGCATACGGTGCAACACGGCTATCGTGAGGTGTACGTTCCCTACATCGTGAACGAGGCGTCGCTGACGGGTACCGGCCAACTACCCAAGTTTGCAGAAGATTTGTTCCGGCTCGAGGGTGATCAGGGCTATTTCCTCGCGCCCACGGCAGAGGTACCGGTAACCAATATTGCGCGCGACCGTATTTTCGATGCCGAAGAGCTGGGTCAGGACGGTCTGCGCTTCGTCTCGCACACGCCATGCTTCAGAAGTGAGGCCGGTAGCTACGGCCGTGATACGCGCGGGCTTATTCGACAGCACCAATTTGAGAAGGTTGAGCTAGTCCAGCTCGTCCGACCAAAGGCGTCCGACGCAGCACTGGAATCGCTGACAGGGCATGCGGAGGCGATATTACAGGCGCTGCAGCTGCCTTACCGGAAAGTCATGCTCTGTGGTGGCGATCTCGGGTTTAGCGCAGCGCTGACCTATGACCTCGAAGTTTGGCTGCCGGGCCAGTCTGCCTATCGTGAAATTAGCAGTTGCTCTAACTTCCGGGATTATCAGGCGCGCCGGTTGCAAGCACGCTGGCGAAATCCCGAAACCGGCAAGCCCGAGCTATTGCATACGTTGAATGGCTCGGGCCTGGCAGTGGGCAGGACGTTGGTGGCAGTCATGGAGAATGGCCAGCAGGCAGACGGCAGCATTGCACTCCCGGAGGTCATCCGCCCTTACATGGGTGGCGCAGAGAGCATCTCCCCACAATGAAGCTCCGAGAACCGTGTGGTTCGATCTACTGCGAGGCGGCCCCGATGTTACGGGACGCGAGGCCGGTATTGGGCCTGAGCGTGATGGTATCGACGAGGATACGCCCCGTTTCCATCAGCAAGACATCATCAAGCTGATCTTCACCTTCGCCGTTTGCAGGGCCTTCCGGGGGATCGCCCGCCTCAAGTTGATCGGTGTCGTCGGCAGGTTCCTCGGCGTCAAGCGTTGCTAGGCGCTCAAGTCCCTTCGCCACGCGCCTCTTATTCTCGATTGCCAACGCCTTTTGCTCCTGATCGTCACGCATTTCCAGGCGACCCGCTTGCCGCAAGGGGAGTGCGGTAATCGTGCGCGCCTCCTCAGCCAATGACACCTGATCCTGGAGGTACAGGTAGTCCGGATCGTTAGCGGCGCGCTTCTCGTGTAAATCGGTTAACGTCGGCAGGATGGCACGATAATCGTTGTAGCGACTGAATCGAGCAGGTGCGATTTGATCCCAAGCGAGGGCGTTGTCGAGAGCGCTTTCGCCAATTTGCTGGGGGTCGAACAAGGAAGGGTACTGGATGTCAGGAATGACTCCCCGGTGTTGCGTGCTCTCACCGGAGATACGGTAGAACTTACTCTCGGTGATTTTGAGTTGGCCCTCTTGCAGCGCCACCAAAGACTGCACGGTTCCTTTGCCAAAGGATTGCTCGCCCACAATGATGCCCCGGCCATAATCCTGAATGGCCCCTGCAAAAATTTCCGACGCGGATGCGCTGAGGCGGTTGATCATGACGGCGAGCGGGCCCTCATAGTAGCGGGACTTTCGTCGCTTTCCGTCTCGCCAGACCCGACTTTCGGCCGATCGAATTTGCACGGTCGGCCCGTATTCAATGAACAGGCCTGTCAATTGATTCGCTTCCTGTAGTGAGCCGCCGCCGTTATCTCGCAGGTCAATGACGAGCCCCTCAACGCCTTCGGCAACGAGTTCATCAACCAGCTTCTGCACATCGCGGGTTGTTGAGCGGTAATTCTTGTCGCCATTTCTATAGGCTTCAAAATCGATATAGAAGGCGGGAATGTCGATGACGCCGATCCGGTGGGTTTGATCTGCCTCATCTGTGAATTCGATGATTTCTTTCTGTGCGGCCTGCTCTTCCAATTTGACTTCGTTACGCCGGATGGGAATCACCCGACGCTGGTCTGTCTTGCCTTTTCCCGGAATCACCTCGAGCCTCACGATGGTGTCGCGAGGGCCTCGGATCAGGTCTACGACCTCGTCTAGGCGCCAGCCAACGACGTCCTCAATCGGTCCGCTGTCGCCTTGGCCAACCCCGATGATGAGTTCAGAGGGTTTCAGTTCCCCTTGCTTATCAGCCGGTCCAGCTGGGATGAGGCGGGTGACTTTGGCGTACTCGTCCTCTACCTGCAGCATCGCCCCGATACCCTCGAAGGAGAGGCTCATATTGATGTCGAAGTTCTCTGCGCGACGTGGAGAGAAGTAATTCGTGTGTGGGTCGTACTGCTCCGCGAGAGAGTTGGCGTAAATCTGAAACACATCTTGAGCGTTGTACTGATCCAATCGACTGAGCTGATTCTGGTATCGGCGCGTGAGGGTGTCGGGGATTTCTGCCTCGGGCTTGTCTGCGAGGATGAGACTCAATGCCTGATTCTTGAGTCGTTTACGCCAGCGATCATCGAGTTCTGCCTGGTCGGGCGCCCAGGGCATGGTGGAGTGATCGATAACAAGGTATTCATCTACGTCGTAGTCGAACCCCTCGAGTGTGGCTGGCAGCGTGTCGAGGATGCGCTCGAGACGGGCTTTGAGTTTGGCATGGTATCGGTTGAATATGGTGAATGCCGGGGTTAGGTCACCGCGACGACCGGCGTTGTCCAGTTCTAATCGCCATTGATTAAACCCACCGATGTCGTCGGCGTCGAGAAACATTCTCTGCGGGTCGAGCGCATCCAGATACGCGACAAAATGCTGGGCCGAGAGACCATCATCGTAGCGCCGGCTAGCGTAGTGACGATCTTCGATCACGTCGATCAGTTCTTGGAGGGTGTCACTTTGCCCCGAGGTGGGGGCGAGTGCGGAGGCCCCGAGGGCGCACCACGTCAGGCAAAAAGCCAACATGATACGAATCAGTATGCTGCTGTGATGTAACACCCGTTCACCTCTCGCCTGTTTTTCGCGAATCAATCTAGCCTTCGATGGCTCCCCGAGCCGCGGATTGGTCCCTAAAAGGGATGGCCAAAACGTAAATATAGCGCCTCGTTATCATTTTTACCCTCTGCGACTTCTAGTCGGATCAGTACTGATGCTTCCTCTTTTACGAGGTAGGAGAGGCCTATGCCGACCGACGGGTAGACATTCTCGCCACAATCGATGCTGGATCCGTAGCATTTTGCGTTACCTGCACCCGTCGCAAAATGTGACACCGCGCTACTGACTTTACGCGACGCTAGCGGTCAATGTGTCGGCAATCGGGCCAACAGGGTGCACCCCTGCGTTGCAAAGCAACCACGGGAGCTGGCTCGCGCGCAGCCAATCGATCGCTTCGCCTTGATGTTTCAAGCAAGCTACCGTTGCGACGGCGCCCGCCGTTAAACAATGCGCATCGATCACTGACACGCTGTCGGGGCCCGAGACCGGCCACCCTGAGCGAGGATCGAGTAGATGCCCGTACTGCTTCCCACTATACGCCAGCGTGCGCGCGTAATTGCCGCTGGTTGCCAGCGCGGCGTCAACCAAGCTCACTGAGCAAAGTGAGCCGGATCCGCCGGGATCTTGGATGGCGACCGACCACGGGGTTTCATCACCCTGCGAACCGATGACCGCAACGTCACCTGCTAACTCCACGAGGCCTGATGTGATGCCCGCATTGCGCAGCAATGCTGTAGTCCGGTCAACGGCATACTCTTTAGCGAGGCCGCCGAGATCGACTTCCATGCCTGCTTGCGGCAAGTGACAGCTGGCGCCTCGCCACTCGATGCGCCCGTAGCCCACTAATTCGAGGGCCGCTTCAATATTACTGGGCGCCGCATTGCCTCCTGCTCGAAAATCCCAGGCATGTCGTAACGGGCCTGATGTGATGTCGAAGAGCCCTTCGGACTCTGTCCAAAGTTGCCCTGCCAGGTCAAACAAGCCATGGGTCTCAGTGTCGAGCTGGGTATAGTTTCCAGAGCCCGCACGCTGATTAATTTGAGTGATCAGGCTTTCGGGCCGGTATCGGCTGAATCGGGATTCCAGTGACGCCAGTAGCTCCGCGGCCTGATCCAAAATGGATTCAGTGCTGCGTTGAGCGCGGGTAGCCGTATCGATGACCAGCAGGGCAGGGCCGCCCATCACTTTCAATCGGCGCTCGACCCGAACATGCTCCTTACTCAAAGCGCCAGATCAGCGCGATCGTGCCACGCCAGAAATCGACCAGGGCGGGCGCTTCCTCGCCACTGTAGAGTCCCCAGCTTTGCGACGTCTCGTAGCGTTCCGCCTCTAACTCCAGCGTCCATTGGTCGCTGAGCGCCACAGACCATTTCGCACCTAGCGTGAACGTGCCGTAAGAGGACAGGCGGTAATCGTCTGCGTGATATGTCTTACTGGTATCAGCAATGACATCAAAGAAGTCAGCCTGACGCTGCGTGTAGTAACGTAGGTAGGGTGTCAGCAAGCCATGCGAGAGGTTCTGAGCCCAGCCCAGTTCAAGCGCGTGTGAGTCAGTACCCCAACTGTCTGCGTAATAGCGGTAATCGGCCTGCAACGATGCATCAAAGTCGATCAGGAAGCGCCGGTATCCTAGAGACAGGGCGAGCCGCTCATGGGTGTTGGGCCGCGCGTCCATGAGCTTGTAGGGGTCAGACAGGTACCCCTCGCTGTAGGTGTAGTTGAGTCCGATGCGCGCTACGGCGGTTTTTGACAGGATCTGTGACACACCGAAGTAGGCGGATTGCGTATCGAGCTCATCGCTCTCGATAAATACCGGGATGACACCCTGAGTCGGTTGTACCTTGTCGTGAGAGCTACTAAACGAGGAGTTCCATGTCCGACTGTTATCCGCCGAATTCCAAGAGGCGTCGAAGGACAATGCGGTGGCATCGTAGTCATCCTCATCCGAGTGGCTAATGGCGAACCCTGCATTGCCATCAGCCCAGAAGTAACGCGTGGTGACGCCCACTTCGACCCGATTATCCTGAATGCTTGCGCCACTCATGATGACGCCGGGATTCCCATCCGCTTGAGCGCCGACAAACCAGGGGGAGGCACCGGACTGATAATCATTTTGCACGTCCAGTGCGACAGACCAGCTCGCGCCTACTGGCGCTTCAATCCAAAGCTGCGTGATATCGATGTCATAGCGGTCAACCGAGCCAAAGATCAATTTGTCGCGGTCAAGACTATCCTCGCTGTAACGGCTGTAACGAAGGCCCACCTCAGTAAAAGTGGGAGGCGCGTCTGCCAATACTGTTGCGCTCTGATAAGCGGGGAGAATCGCTAAAGACTGACCAAGGCGTCGCATCAGCGGACTAGCTGCCTGCAGTCGTTTCATGGGGAGATCAATTGCACCCACAGCCGCCTCCCGCCGCGCCTGCACCACCGGATGAGGCCTCTTTACTGGTGTAAACGTGGCCCTTGAGTTTGGCGTTGCGGCTGTCGGGCTCCCACGCCATGCCGGTCTCTGACAAGTGGCCGCGCTCATAGGGCGCCACTGGCTCGGTGGTCACGCAACCAGCGAGGCAAGCGAAAAAAAAGATGGACATCCCGATAAAACGTTTAGGCACTTCCTGTGACCTCACTGACGTCTTGGCTAATTAATGCTGAACTACCGAGATGATGTGTGCAATGCCGCCTGCTCTAATGCCTCGGTTTTGTCCGAAATTATATAGTTTCTGGGCCTTTTTCCCTGTTCCGACGTATCAACTTTCACTAGGTTTGTAGCGGTGACTAACGAGGGTTGGATATGGCACGCAAGGGCTCGGTCAAAAACTCACCATTGTTGATGCTTCTTGGGCTGGCTCTGGTGACTGCTGTAAACGTCTCGGAAGCCCAAGAGGCCGAGGCGTATTACGTGAGCAACGTAGAGACTATCGTCCAGTCCAAGTGTAGGGATTGTCATCAGTCCGGGGGGCGTGCGAGCTATACCCCCTTGAACTTCACGGGTTCGGCCTCTAATAACCATGCCGTTTTTGAGGCATACGTTGACAATCCCTCGCCCGGTGCTCGTGCTGATCGTGTATTAAGTAAAATTCGGGGAGCCTCAGGACATGGAGGTGGGACAGTTATAAGTGCAGGCAGTGCTAATTATCAGGTCTTCGAACAATACATGGCTTACTTCGACACCCCCGATCCAGATATTGAGGTGCCCGGTGCGCCTACAAATGTCACGGCTGAAGCGGGCGACCGATTAGCCATTGTCAGTTTTACGGCGCCGAGGGATGACGGAGGGGCCGCTATTACCTCGTATACGGCGAGAAGCAGTCCGGGCGCTAAGCAAGGCCGATGTTCAAGTTCACCCTGTGAAGTCGACGACCTATCAAACGGCACTACTTATACGTTCACTGTAACGGCGACCAATGAGGCTGGGGAGGGTGCCTCGTCGAACCCCAGCAATTCGGTGACGCCATCACAGCCGAACGTGAAACGAGTGGCACTTGAGGAGCCCGTAGCCCGCGAAATACATACGGGTGTAGGCAATATCAGGGGCTGGGCGGTCGCGTCTGATGGCATTACCAAAGTCGAAATTTGGATAGATGGCGTGTATGCATTTGACGCTCCCTATGGTGGAGCTCGAGGAGATGTGGGGAGTGCATTTCCCGATGTTGAGGATTCCGAAAATTCTGGATTCGGCGCTGCATATAACTACAGTAATCTCAGCGCGGGAAGCCATTCCATTAAAGCAGTGGCGTACACCGGAGCCGGGGAAACTAAGGAATCCACAAAGCAGTTTGAAGTTGTGCGCTTTCCTAGTCCCTATATCGCGGCCTCTGATGCCGTCGACCTCAACGCGGCCAGCTGCTCCGTGGAGTCTGACGAGATTACGATCGTGGACGCGCTGATAGAAGGCGACGTTTACAACCTTACATTGAAATGGCGGACCGCGGAGCAGGGTTTCGAGATCATCGAAATTCGTTAATGGTAAGTTCCTGCGCCGATTATGTAGTGTGTGTATGATTCGAATTTAGGGCAGCGTTATCTCAGGTCAGAGACCGGCAATGGCCGCGCTGATAACATAACTGCTATGAAGAGAGTCGTTCCTGATATGGACGGGCCACAATTTCGAGTGGGTGTGCGGCGCATGGTCGGCATAGCAGGTCTTTGCCTCTCCACGCTAGCAACCGCATGGCCGGAACTCGCCGAGCGAGCTGATACCCCACATACTTCCCTTTCTGAGGCCGCATCCACCAGCGCCGATGCCCAAAATTACTACGCTGAATCAGTAGATGCGGGTATTCAGCAGGAGTGTTTGGCGTGTCATCAGGGGGATGGTGTGGCAGCGCAAGCTGGCGCTAGGCTTATTCTTTCCCGGTTGACGCAAGACAATCACGCAGCTTTTAGCTCGTTGCTCGCCGAGGAAGACGTCGATGCGACTTTGATTCTTGGAAAGGTCACCGGTGGCGAAGACCATGGAGGTGGGGCGGTTGTGCCGGCGGGTTCTGCGCTTTTCGTGTCGCTTGACCACTACCTTGAGCTTCTTGGGGACAACCCTCCGCAGACGGGAGAGGAGCCAATCGATTTTTGGGAGGGCACTGCACCAGAATCACGCGAGAACACTCTCCGCAGAGCTACTTTGCTTTTGTCCGGAGAAGTTGCGAAGCACCCGGCAATTCAGCGAGCGAAGCAAGGTGATGCCGCTTTAAGAGGAGAGATTCTCTCCTTGATGCGAGGAGAGGGTTTCAAGGGTTTTTTGGTCACTGGAGCTAATGATCGGCTTTTGATCTCAGGACTAGATAACGGCATAGATTTTAATATTTCCACCTTTGATCGATATCCGAACTTCGCCGAACTCCTCATGACTCTCCCTAGTGAGAGACCCGATGAGTACGAGGAATACCATGAACGCCCATTCTTAACTCGAGGTGATGGGGAATGGATGTTCCGGCGGGCGGTAGCGCGCGAGCCACTTGAGCTCATTGCCCATGTGGTAATGAACGACCGGCCCTACACCGAGGTTCTCACTGCTGATTACACAATGGTCAATGCTTTCAGTGATTTAGCTTATCGCTCATCAAGTGGCTTTGAACACGAGTTTGCTGACGATGACGGTTTCTATGACCGGAGACGGTTTGGCATTTTTAGGCCAGGCTATAACGACGGGCACATCCCGCATGACGACGAATTTGAAATCAATGAGGAAGAGGGCACTTATCACTTCAGCGATTATCAACAGTGGCCCCACGCAGGGCTGCTGAGCACGCAGTCTTGGCTTGCTCGTTACCCGTCTACCGATACCAACCGTAATCGTGCGCGGGCCCGTTGGACATATTTTCATTTTTTAGATCTGGACATCGAGAAATCCGCGCCACGCTCAACCGATCCAGACGCCCTGGCTGACACCGATAACCCCACTTTAAAAAACCCCGCGTGCACGGTGTGTCATGAGCGACTGGACCCCATGGCCGGTGCCTATCAGAGCTTTGGTGATTTGGGTCATTATCTGGACCAGTATGGCGGTAGGGACTCACTTTCCGACGCTTATAAATGCCCCGAGTGCTACGGTGGCGAATGGGGTTCCACGGGGTATCAGGACGGTGATACCTGGTACCGAGACATGCGAGCCCCCGGTTTTGAAGGCGCAGACGCTGCGCCTGACGCTGGAGACAGCCTTCAATGGTTGGCGAGCCAAATTGTTTCTGACGTCAGATTCGCTAAGGCGACGGTTAAGTTCTGGTGGCCGTCGGTTTTTGGCGCTGAGCCACTATCAGCACCTGATGACCGCTCCAGCGAGGCCTTTGGCCAGGAACTGAATGCATTCAGTCAACAGGACAAATTGATCTCGAAGTTTGCCAGAAGGTTCGTGAAATCGGGTTATGACTTAAAGTCCTTGCTGGCTGATATGTTGATGTCGCCGTGGTACCGGCGATCGGGGGTTAGTGACCCATCGAAGCTGGTTGGGCGTTCCACTGAATTAAGCACGGTCGGTCGTGGGAGACTGCTGACGCCTGAAGAGCTTGATAGAAAAAATCGCGCAGTTTTCGGTCGGACTTGGCGTCAATGGGGGGACGGTACGAACCCATATACGATTGGCCCTGAGACTGCCTTTACCGGGCAATGGGCGCCATACAAAGCATTTTACGGTGGTATTGATGGAGCCGTTGTCACGCGCCGGAATCGCGACATGACCCCGCTCATGTCTAATGTGGCTGAATCTATGGCGATTGACCTCTCTTGTCAGGTCGTTGTCGAAGACTTCGACCGAACTCAGGATCAACGCCTTGTATTCAGGAAGATCTCTAAGGACACGGTGCCCGGTGGTATCGCCATGGACATAAAAGAATTGCCAGGAAAGGTGAGCGACATGAATAGGTTTGTCGATCACCTTATCGAGATGCCTGCTCGGCTAGTCGCAGGTCCCACAAAACTGACTGTCCGTGACCTGACCCGACAGGCGCATGACAGCACGGACGGCAACTGGACCGGTGCTGAACTACTACTGCGCAGTATCGTGCTGAGCCAGGATGGCGCTGACGTTTTGCGCCTGGAGGGACGGGATTTTTCTGCAGAAAACGGGCTCGCTGCAGATCGTTGGCAGGATGACGATGGTGTTTATCACTGGCGAGGGCACGCCGATGACGAGGGATGGCGCTTGGATCCTGGCGCGTGGGTTGAAGTTGAGGTCGATTTACCACCTGGAGCTTACGACCTCCGCGTAGAGCTTGGCTCCTCATTAATGGATAACAACGTCAATAGCAGTATGACTGCGCGAGTTGCGGTGCGTGCGACGCGAAACCTGGGGCAGACAGCGGACGGAAAGCTAATACGTCAGCAAATAGCCTCATTACTCCGCCGGGCCACCAGCAGGGCGCCATCGCAACGTGATGTCAGTTCTTTGCTTTCAGTGTTAAGTAACAGTGCCGCGCGCGCTAAAGCTCAGACGCCGTGGTTTCGTGATCGCGGTAATGACTGTGAGACATGGTGGGTCTGGCCGAGTGAGCATCTTGAGGGCGAGGAGTATTGGGAGCGCTATGGAGATGCAGAAGGCATGATGAGGGGCTGGTCGACAGTTCTTCATAGCGTGATGACCAGTTATGGGTACCTACATGATTGATTTTTCACGCAGAGGTATTCGACACAGACCCCTGTCTCGGCGGGGGTTATTGCGCTCCGCATTGGCCACAGGAGCTGGCTTATCCATGAGTCCCGTGATGCGGGTGTGGGGTGCGCAGCAATCGTCGGTACCGGATCGGCTGTTGGTTACCCTGCAACTGGATGGCGGGGTAGATGTCACGATGCTCTGTGATCCAAAATTAAATGTAAGCGGCGAACCCAAAATCAATCATTGGGCGGACCTCAGTGAAATCGAGCAGGTGGGTAATATCCAATATGCGCCGGTGGGGAATAACCGGTCGCTGTTCGAACGCTACGGCTCAGATATGCTGGTGATCAATGGCGTAGACTCGCAGACAAATTCTCATGAAACAGGGAAGCTATTCAACTGGACTGGTGCTAATGGTGAGGGGCAGCCCTCCATGTCGGCGCTATTTGCAGCAGCCCAGGCGCCCGATCAGCCCCTCGCATATTCGGTGTTCGGTGGCTTGTCCCGCACTGCGGGCATCATCGGCTACAACCGATTCGATGATCTATCAGTGCTAAGAGGCTTAACCCAACCCAACGTTGAGCCATGGTCGGGTGAGATGAAACGGTGGAGCTCGGAGATAGAACGTGCCCAACAAGCTGTAGATAAAGGTTCGGCGCGAATGCTCAACACCAATGTAAGCCTTCGTGAGCAACAGAGTCTGGAGAGATTTAATTCCGCGAGAGAAAGCAGAAAAGATCTTGCCGCATTAGCTGACTTGATCCCAGCTGAGGAGGACATTGTTCAGCGGGAAGATTTCAATGCCGGTGGGATGCTGTTCTCCAGCAACCTTAAGCAGCAAATGCAGAGTGCGTTGCTAGTGTTTCAATCCGGTCTGGGTGTCGCTGCGGATCTGTCACTCGGCGGCTTTGATTCACACGATGAAAACGAGCCTATCCAAGAGGCGCTACTCTCGCACCTTTATGAGGCTCTCAATTTCTTCTGGGATACGGCCGAGTCACTGGGCCTGGCTGATCGAATTTTGCTGGTTATAGGCTCTGACTTTGGCCGCACAAATTTCATTAATGAAACCAATGGAAAAGATCATTGGCCTATCGGGTCGTATATTTTGATGGAGCAAGGCGCGCCATGGGGTGATCGGGTGATCGGTGCGACAGATGACCTCCATTTTGCGCGCGCTATCAATCCCGAGACCCTGCGTGAGAGCACCACAGGCATCGTCATGACCCCACATCATATCCATGCGTCTATCCGTGACTATCTGGGGCTTACCCAGTTTGCGAATGAGGCAGGGTTTGATACCAACGTGGGAGTCCCGCTGCCGTTGTTCGATCCGTTCCTGAGTACTTAATGGACGCGTGGCGAGGGCCGTCTTTCTGACCGATGGCCATTATGCAGGGGACTCGCGCAGGTTAAACCGGTTTCCCGAACTGGCTCTCAATGAGATCGACTGGTCAGCCGTGTCTAAAAGTCGATTTTATCCGCCGCGGCGCGATTCCTGCGCTTTTGATGCCTAAGGTAGCGCCGCGTAGTATCCGCGCTGGCGTGGCCAGCCATGTCTGCAGCTGTGGCTAAATCCTCTCCATTATCAAGAAGATAGGTCAGAAAGCTCCGGCGCAAGTCATGTGGCGAGGCCTTGTCTAGGCTCGCTTGCTTTACGCGCCTGGTGACGATGTCGTACACGCCACGTGACGTCAGGCGACGATCTTCAGCAACCCGATTCCAGCGGTTTACCGGGCGAAACAGTGGCCCAAACTGCAATCCTGACTCTTCAAGCCAGGTTTTCACCAAATCGATGGTTCTCGGCGGCATCTCTAGCTCACGCTCTTTATTGCCCTTACCAATCACCTTGATCGACCGATCGCTGAAATTAATTTTATTGATATCGATTGTGACGACTTCGGCGCGTCGCGGCCCGCAACCGAATAAAATCCCCAATAACGCGGCGTCTCGGACGCCTGCGGCACCTTCATCATGTAGACAATGATCAATGAGCCTTGCGATCTCATCCACGTGCAGCGCGCGTCCTACAGCCAGTCTTTGCAACTTAATTGCACGAATCTGCTCAATCAGGCTGAACTGGTAGTCGCTCATTTGTTGGTGAAGCATTGCCTCGCGCGAGATCCCCTTAATGATGCTCAGATAGAGGTTACGGGTGTTGTCGGAGAGGCCTTTCTGTTTCAGTTTTTCCATCAACGCCAATACTGTGGCGCGATCTAGGCGATGCCAAGGAAAGGTATCTGGCGTTTGATCGCACAGTACGGCGATTTGTTTCATCACGGAACGGGCTGTGGTTCTGCTGGCCTCGGAACCCTGAAGCGAAGCGAGATACAAAGAAGCTGGGTTGCTGTGCTGAAGGGGCGTATCTGAGCCGACTGTCGCCAGCCACCTGCTGATCTCTTGATTCGCCGTCTTTTTCTTGCTTTCCATGGGAGCCCGCACCCCATAAAGGTTGCTTTAACTGACGTAAATATACATTTAAGGAAGTTATGATACAACCCCCGTCGAGTTGACCTTCATTTTGCGGTGTCTGCAGCACCGCGCTACAAAGACATGTCTAACACCAACTTTCCTGTAAAACGCTTCTCCAAAAACAAGGCCTGAGCCTCTGCTATCGCCTCAAGCGGAAATGCCTGTGCCACCAGAGACTTAATCGCGCCTTGCTCAATCAAGTCCACCAAACGTGCAAACACGCCGTCATCCAGCACCGTGCAACCAAAGAAGCGCTGATCCTTGAGGTATAACGTTCTCAGGTCCAGTGACACAATCGGGCCAGCAATGGCGCCTGAAACGGCGTAGCGACCGAAAGGCCGTAATATGTTGAGTAGATCCGGCCAGCTATCACCTCCAACCAGATCGATCACGACATCTACCGCGTTTTCTCCAAGTTCGACTTCCAGATTAGCGTCTCTCGATAGCACCTGATCAGCGCCCACATCGAGCACAGATTCTCTTTTAGCGGAACCTGCCACAGCAATGACGCGAGCACCTCGAGCCTTTGCCAGTTGGATGGCGGCCGATCCTACGCCACCTGATGCGCCAGTAATCAATACAGTATCCACGCCAGAAACGGCCGCCCGGCTCAGCATGTTTTCCGCTGTGGAATAGGAGCATGGAAAAGACGCCAGTTCCGTGTCGGACAGCTGCGACTCCACTGGATAAGCGTGCTTGGCGGCAACCGTCACGTAGTCGGCGAATCCCCCGTCACATTCCGATCCGATATACCACGGTGACGCAAGGACTGAACCACCGGACTCTCTCAGGCAAGGCTCCACAAGTACTTTTTTCCCGATCAAAGTCGACGATGTGCCCTCTCCTACGCTCACAACCGTTCCGCATATATCGGCGCCCTGCACACGAGGGAATTGCAATGCCTGGCCACCCCAGCTCGCATCCTCTGTATTTCCGTCACCTTTTGAGTACCAGCCAATGCGTGTGTTGATGTCTGTGTTGTTGATACCTGCCGCCCCCGTTTTAATGAGGACCTCACCCGCGTTTGGTGTTGGCGTCGGCATATCGTGAGTAAGCTTGAGCATATCGGGGCCGCCATGGCCGGTTAACTGAATGGCACGCATGGTTTCTGGGACGCCGCTCATTTGACTGTTTGCTCCTATAGCCCGTGGGATCAATACGGCAGCGATACTATCACTCGTCGCGTTATCGCCGCCGTTGAGAGTCCGTATGCGCCCCAAGTAATAACATTAAGGTATATGCATATTCTTTTGGGTGTAAACTACCCCATGCGGCACAACGGAACCGCTTGAGGTAGATCCATGGCGATGACCGTCCAACATTTTTTTGATCCCGCTACGTCGACGTTCAGTTACGTCGTCAGCGATAGTGCGACATCACGGTGCGCCATTATCGACCCCTTGCTCGACCTCGACTACGCCTCAGGAACCCTCTCCACCGACTCCGCAGATCGTGTGATTGCTTATGTTCGGGAAAATGGTCTGGCTGTTGACTGCATCCTCGAGACACATATCCACGCCGATCACCTTTCCAGCGCGCCCTTCATCAAGGCAGAACTCGGGGGAGACATTGCGATCGGTGCTGAAATCACGACGATACAGAACACTTTCGGTGACATTTTCAACGAGGATGAAGGCTTCAGGCGAGATGGCAGTCAGTTCGACCGCATTATCGATGACGGCGACACCTTTATGATCGGCGGCCTCCAGGCAGAGGCCTATCATGTGCCCGGTCATACGCCTGCTTGTATGGCATATCGTATCGAAGACGCACTTTTTGTCGGCGATACACTCTTCATGCCCGATGCCGGCACAGCACGATGCGACTTCCCGGGAGGTGATGCAAAGGCCCTATTCGCCTCTTGTCAGCGATTACTGTCCTTGCCTGCCGACACAAAAATCTACGTGTGCCACGACTACCAGCCCGGTGGACGAGACCTGGCTTTTATGGCGACAGTGGGCGAGCACAGAGACGGCAATATCCATGTCGGCCAAGGAATCTCTGAAGCCGACTTTGTGGCAATGCGAGAATCACGCGACGCAACCCTCGCCATGCCGACGCTGATCCTCCCGTCACTTCAGGTCAATATGCGCGCGGGCCACCTACCCCCGCTCGATAGATCAGGGCGCCTGTTTCTGAAGGTGCCGATCAATGCCTTCGGAGGTCCAGATGTAGGGCCTTTAGCAGCTGATTCATGAATAAAACATCACCACTACCTGGCTAGGCCGTCATTACCGGCTATCCAATAAAACGTCTCGGGGGAGAAGAACATGTCAGTACACCAGTGCGATATCGCCATCGTAGGCGCCGGCGCCGCCGGCATTGCAGTAGCGGCGAGCCTAAAAAAACGCCAGCCCCAGCTCTCGATCACGCTGATTGATCCAGCTGAAAAGCACTACTACCAGCCCGGTTGGACCATGGTCGGTCGCGGCCTTTTCAAGCCCCAATCCACAGAGCGGGCCACAGCCTCCCTGATTCCAAAGGGGATTAAATGGCTTGCACAGGCAGTCACGGCCTTCGACCCCACGAACAATAAGCTGACCCTGGATACCGACGACAGCGTGCAGTACGCGCAGTGCGTTGTTGCAGCGGGGCTCACTCTGAATTGGAGTGCTGTCGAGGGCCTTGCCGAGAATCTGGGCAAGAATGGCGTCACTTCGAACTATCGCTACGATACCGCGCCTTACACCTGGGACTTGGTCAAAAATCTCAAGGCGGGGCGTGCGATATTTACTCAGCCTCCTATGCCAATTAAATGTGCAGGCGCACCACAAAAGGCCATGTACCTATCGGCCGACTATTGGCGCAAGCAAGGCCGATTAGCAGACATCCAAATCGACTTTTGTACCGCCACACCGGGCTTGTTCGGCGTCGCCGACTATGTGCCTGCCCTAATGGAATATGTTGAACGCTATAAGGCTTGCTTGAACTTCCAGACCACCCTGACAAAGATTGATGGTGACAACAAAATCGCGTTTTTCAACACGTCAGAGGGTGAGATCGGAAAGCCTTTCGACATGCTGCACGTGTGCCCTCCCCAGTGTGCTCCCTCTTTCATCTCGGAATCACCGCTCGCCGATGAATCGGGCTGGGTGGACGTCGATCAAGCGACGCTTCAACACAAACGCTTTGACAACATCTGGAGCTGCGGGGATGTCATGAACGCGCCGAACGCCAAAACCGCCGCCGCTGCGCGCGCGCAGGCCCCCGTTGTGGCGGAGAACCTGATCGCATACCGAGCCGCCAAATCTGCCGCCCTGCATTACAACGGCTACGGCTCATGCCCTCTCACCGTCGAGCGCGGAAAAATCGTCTTGGCCGAGTTTGGGTATGGCGGCACGCTCCTGCCCTCGTTCCCGAAAGCCATTCTCAATGGTCAGAAGCCCACGCGTTTAGCGTGGCACCTAAAGGCCGACGCATTGCCTTGGCTGTATTGGAACGCCATGCTCAAGGGCCGCGAGTGGATGGTCAAAAACGACGCCGCCCGCTGATCGAGGCACATTGAACGTGACAAGATTCATACCGGCGGCGGACTGGCTACAGGGCTATTCCCGCGACAACCTCGTCAATGATGCCCTGGCAGCCGTGATCGTAACGATCATGCTCATCCCCCAGTCTCTCGCTTATGCCCTGCTGGCTGGACTGCCGGCTGAGATGGGGCTCTATGCGTCGATCCTGCCTCTTATTGCTTATGCGTTGTTTGGCAGCAGCCGCACCCTGTCTGTTGGCCCCGTCGCCGTCGCCTCACTCATGACGGCCTCCGCAATTGGCGCTGTGACGGCGCAAGGCGATGTTGACTACGCTACCGCCGCAACCGTACTGGCCCTACTCGGTGGTGTCATGCTGATTGTGCTGGGCCTACTCAAGTTCGGGTTCGTTGCGAATTTCCTCTCCCATCCCGTGGTATCCGGATTTATCACCGCCTCCGGGGTGATCATCGCACTCGGACAACTCGGGCCCTTGATGGGCGTCTCAGTGCGGGGCGATACCTTGCCCCATCTCGTTACCAGCCTAATGCAACATTGGAACACTGCCCACGGGCTAACCGCGCTTATCGGCCTAAGTGCCGTCGGTTTTTTGCTATTTGCGCGCTACAAACTCGCGAATCTGCTCCACAGCGTTGGCCTCTCAGAGCGCACTGCGAGCTTGTTAGTTCGTTCGGCGCCGGTACTGATTATGTTGGTGGTGATCCCGCTGTCTTACTTCAAAAGCTTCGCTGAGCAAGGCGTGCCGGTAGTAGGTTACGTGCCGACGGGTCTCCCTGCCTTTAGCGCGCCACATATCACTTGGGATCTAGTCAGAGAACTGGCGATGCCTGCGTTTTTAATCGCTCTCATTGGCTTTGTGGAATCCGTATCGGTTGGCAAAACCTTAGGCGCCAAGAAAAGACAACGAATCGACTCCAATCAGGAGTTGGTCGGGTTAGGTGCTGCTAACGCCGCAGCGGCCCTATCGGGCGGATTCCCGGTGACGGGTGGCTTCTCGCGCTCAGTTGTGAACTTCGATGCCGGTGCGGATACGCAAATGGCATCCGTGCTCACTGCGATCGGCATCGCTTTGGCGGCCCTGCTGCTAACCCCTGCCCTCTACTTCCTTCCCAAGGCTGTCCTTGCCGCAACGATTATTGTTGCCGTGCTGGCGCTAATCGACTGGAATATCTTGACGTTGTCTGCGCGTTTTTCGCACGCAGACTTCGCAGCGGTGCTTCTCACTATCCTGATTACGTTGATGGCGGGCGTTGAGTTCGGGGTGCTGACCGGTGTGGCAGTGTCTATCGGACTGCATCTGTACCAGACCAGTAGACCGCATTTTGCGGTCGTGGGGCAGATGCAGAATTCGGAGCACTACCGCAACGTCAAGCGCCACCCCGTGCTGATCTACCCTGAGATCTTGTCACTTCGCGTAGACGAGTCGCTCTACTTTGCCAACGCCTCTTACCTTGAAGACATTCTGTTCCAGGAAGTCAACGATAAACCGGCATTGCGACACGTCGTATTAATGTGCCCAGCGGTGAACCGCATTGACTTGAGTGCGCTGGAGGCGCTGGAACGCATCAATGCGCGCCTTCAGGAGCAGGGCATCACTCTGCACATGAGTGAAGTGAAAGGCCCCGTGATGGACGCACTAAAGCGCAGCGATTTCTTGCATCACCTGACCGGCCAGATTTATCTCTCACAGCACGCGGCA
Organism: Halieaceae bacterium; assembly: GCA_002721785.1. Lineage (GTDB taxonomy): Bacteria > Pseudomonadota > Gammaproteobacteria > Pseudomonadales > Halieaceae > Luminiphilus. Next base: position 246,119 of record PBLO01000004.1, on the reverse strand, counting down.
GATCTCGATCTGCGCGGTCGCCAGAACGAGCTTCAGCCAGAAGAATAGTGTCCTCCGCTGCATGCGTGACTTTGCTTAGGACCGCAACGGAGGTTGCTCACTGGACGACGACAGGCTTCCTGTTTTTAAAGGAACTGCTGATCTTGCCCTGTTTTGATGAAGCGCCGGACGCCTCTCTCTACCACTGTCTCGGCAGCCATCCCCAGACGCTCCTGCCAGCCTTTTTTATTTCGGTATCTCACCTCAATGAGGTCATGACTGAGCCGGCGCTCCATTAAAAATGAATCGGATGTGCAGAGTCTGTCTGCCAGATTGTTTTCCAGCGTCTGCTGACCGAACCAGTACTCGCCCGTACTCACGGCATCGATATCAAGGCTAGGACGATGGGTGGAGACGAAGGACTTAAATAGGCCGTGCACATCGTCAAGGTCCGCCTGGAATTTCTCCCTCGCCTTGTCTGTATTCTCACCAAAGACCGTCAGCGTGCGCTTGTATTCGCCGGCGGTGTGCATCTCGAAATCGATATCGTTTTTCTTCAGCAGCTTATGGAAATTTGGCAGTTGAGCCACAACGCCAATCGAACCGAGGATGGCAAAGGGGGCAACAAGAATTTCATTGGCAACGCAGGCCATCATGTAGCCCCCACTAGCCGCCACCTTATCAACCGAGATGGTCAACTTAACGCCAGCATCTTTAATGCGTAACAACTGGCTTGCTGCCAAACCGTAGCCATGGACTACACCACCGCCACTCTCTAATCGCAGCAACACCTCGTCTGATGATGAGGCTAGCGTCAGGACGGCCGAAATCTCCTCTCGAAGCTGCTCCACCTGGCTTGCCTGCATATCCCCATCGAAATCCAATACGAACACACGCGACTTTGCATCTGCGGGCGTCTCGCCAGCTTTGATCGCAAGCTTCGAGGCTTTGCGCTCTGCTTTTTTGTCTTTCCTCTGTTCTTTGCTTCGCGCTTTTAACTCTGCAGGGTCGTCCGCAACAGCCCTGACCGATTCTTCATGAAGGTCAAAGCGCTCATTGAGGGAGCGCGCCTCGACACTCCCCTCCTCACCTGTTCCGCGTTTGCGCTGTGTCAGCGCGAGTACGCCCGCGACAGCCAATAAAAAAACGCCGAGCAGAATGACGGCTTGAAGTAGAAACTCGGCAATGCCAAAAATAAATTCCATCATGATGCCGCTCTCTCCATGAAAAGCGATATCAACTGCCCCGAAATGGAGGCCATTGGGGGCGTTGGCGGCATTGCACCAACATCGAACCAATCTGCGTCCTCGATCTCGTTGGGGTCCAGCTTGATCTCACCGGACTGCCATTCTGCAAAGAAGCCCAGCATGACCTGACTAGGGAACGGCCAGGGCTGCGAGGCAAAATAACGCACGTTACCCACCTCAATGCCAACCTCCTCACGGACCTCGCGAATCACTGCCTGTTCGCATGTCTCCCCCGGCTCCATGAAGCCCGCCAAAGTGCTGTAGAACCGCTTCTGGAATCCGGCCGCGGCGGCTAACAACATTTGGTCGCCTCTACTGACGAGCACAATCACGCAGGGCGATACCCGTGGATACACACGTAGTGAGCAAGACTCGCACAACACAGCACGCCCGCTCTCTACGACGCTGGTGGCGTCGCCACAGCGGCCACAATGCCGGTGAGTGTCAATCCAATGCAGTAGTTGATAAGCACGCCCCTGTGCGTGGAACAGGCTGTCATCGACCCGCCCAAGCAGGCTATATAGGTTGCCTGCCATATGCTCCATCGGGTTGAGGTCCGTCTCCGGCACTGAGAACGCCCACGCGCCCTTACCCTGCCAGTACCCGACCGGCACGGCACTCGACATCTCCACCGGCCATTCTTCGGTCACGTCCGCCACCCGCCAAGGCGTACCGGGAGCGCTGCGCGAGGTGGTAATGGTATTGCGACCTGAGAAGACGAACGCCCAATCGTCAGCCTGTGGTGACTCGGGAAGTTCGGAAATTGCAAGCACGGTGGGACACCCAGAAATCAAAAAAAATACAGTCTAGAAAGGCATACCGGGAATCACAAGAACCAAGTGGGATGGTTTGTCGTATATCCAGCAGTCTTCTAAGCGGTATAACGTAATAGTGTGTCGGCTAGTGCCAAGCGGATCACACGAGCCGATAGACGTAGATCGCATCGCCCTGCCAGCGATGTACTGACCGAACAATAGGCCATAACAACGATACGGAAAAATCATTATGAGCGAGTCAAGCATCAGTGCCTTCTGGAATAACTTCCTGGGCGATTCCCCTGCTTGGTACAAACAGACGATCATCGGATTCATCGTCTTGAACCCCATTCTCCTGACTGTTGCCGGGCCGGTAGTCGCTGGCTGGGCACTGATCGGCGAATTTATTTTTACGCTTGCGCTGGCTCTCAGATGCTACCCCCTACAGCCTGGAGGATTGCTCGCCATCGAAGGGATTCTGCTAGGGTTGGCGGAGCCGCACAGTGTTTTCCACGAGGCGGAGGCAAACTTCGAGGTCATCTTGCTGCTCATGTTTATGGTGGCAGGCATCTACTTTATGAAAGACCTCTTGCTGTTTGTCTTCACCAAGATCCTCCTAAACGTGCGCTCTAAAAAGTTCCTCGCTTTCCTGTTTTCGATTGTTTCTGCGGTCTTGTCTGCATTCCTTGATGCGTTGACCGTTACCGCAGTGCTCATCAGCGTGGGTGTGGGGTTCTACGCCGTGTTTCACCGCGTCGCGTCGGGGTCGAGTGTCAAAGACACTGCGCACGATCACACGCGAGATGATGCCGTCGCAGCGGCATCAGAAGCTGATCTCGAGGACTTCAGAGCTTTCCTCCGCAGCCTGCTCATGCATGGAGCGGTTGGCACAGCACTGGGTGGAGTGTGCACATTGGTCGGCGAGCCGCAAAATCTTTTGATCGCCACTGTTGCGGGTTGGGATTTCCAAACCTTCTTTTTGTACATGGCGCCGATCACCATGCCAGTCTTGGTGTGCGGGCTGATCACCTGTGTGCTCCTTGAGGTCACGGGCTGGTTTGGCTATGGCGCTCTGATGCCGGAAAACGTCCGTGAGGTACTGGTCAGCTTTGACGAAGATCAGCAGGCGAGCGCAACCGCGCGCTCTCGCGCCAAGCTGAAAGTTCAGGCCGTCGTAGGCGTGATATTGGTGTTTGCCTTGGCTTTCCACCTCGCTGCCGTAGGCTTAATCGGCCTGTTGGTGATCGTGCTGCTAACTGCCTTTAATGGGATCACTGACGAGCACGAGATTGGCCACGCCTTTCAGGAGGCACTGCCCTTCACCGCGCTATTGGTCGTCTTCTTCGCCATCGTTGCGGTCATTCATGAGCAGCATTTGTTTACGCCTGTGATTGAGTCTGTTCTGGCGATGTCCAGCGATGTTCGCCCCGCAATGTTTTTCCTTGCCAATGGCGTATTGTCTGCAATCTCCGACAACGTGTTCGTGGCGACGGTTTATATCTCGGAGATTGACGCCGCACTGAAGGCCGGTGAGATAGATCGTGCTGAATTTGACCGGTTGGCTATTGCGATTAACACCGGCACAAATCTGCCGTCGGTCGCTACGCCGAACGGTCAGGCGGCGTTTTTGTTTCTGCTGACGTCCGCGCTGGCTCCTCTGATCCGTCTGTCCTACGGGCGCATGGTGATCATGGCTCTCCCCTACACGGTCGTGCTCACTGGGGTCGGCCTAGCGGCTGTTATCGCGAATCTCTGATTCAGGGGTTGCCTAACTTTCTCCAGAGCGCCTCCCCGGCGCTCTGATCGAGCTCTTGGAGTTTCGCCTCGTGTCGCTCAAGCTCGGCGGACGAAGCTCGGAGCACGGTCAGGGGGGGCCTGTCCGCCGGCAGACGCCTAATCGCAACATCTGCGTCGCCGATTCCAGAACCCGACGCGTCGCTTCCATCAGCGCCCAATCCAAGTGACGCCTGACCGCCGGTCATTGCAAGGTAGACCTCGGCAAGGATCTCGGCGTCCAGCAGCGCGCCATGAAGCGTTCTACTGGTGTTGTCTATCTCATAGCGCTGGCACAGTGCATCCAAATTGTTCCTCTGGCCCGGGTGCTTGTGTCGCGCCATCTGCAACGTGTCCATCACGCTACAGAGTTCAGCAAGCGGCGGAATGTCGGAGTCAAGCCGCTCAAGCTCGGCATCAATGAATCCCACGTCGAATGGCGCGTTGTGAATAATCAGCTCGGCGCCCTCGACGAACTGGGCAAATTCGGTAGCGACTTCTTCAAAGATCGGTTTTCCGGCCAGAAATTCCAGTGTGATGCCATGGACTTCCATGGCACCGGCATCGATGTCACGCTGCGGGTGTATGTATTGATGGTAGTGCCGACCGGTAATGCGACGATTGACCATCTCCACGCAACCGATCTCGATGATCCGATGCCCCTGATTCACCTCTAGTCCGGTGGTCTCGGTATCCAGAACGATCTGGCGCTTATCCACGCTGTCCACTCCGTACTTCGTCTAATCCCCGATTAGCGAGGGCATCTGCGCGCTCATTTTCGGGATGGCCGCTATGTCCCTTAACCCAGCACCAGTCGATACGATGACGAGCGCTCTGTTCCTCGAGGCGCATCCATAGGTCCTGATTCTTCACCGGTTTTTTGGCAGCAGTTTTCCAGCCGTTCTTCTTCCACTTCTGGAGCCACTTGGTAATGCCGTCCTTGACGTATGTCGAGTCGGTCGTCATCCGAACGATGCATGGCTGCGTCAACGCCGAGAGCGCTTCAATGGCGGCTAGTAACTCCATGCGGTTATTCGTTGTCGCGCTCTCCCCGCCACACAGCTCGCGCTCACTGCCCTCGTATCGGAGTACAACACCCCAGCCGCCCGGGCCCGGGTTGCCACTGCAGGCGCCATCGGTGAATGCTTCAACTTCCTTCAAGGCGTTGGCTCCAAGGGCTCAGATTGCGCTCGGCTTACTTCTCTCGGCACCGGCACACCATCTTGTGATTTTGCCAAGGGTATCGAGATCAATCGTGTGCGCTGATTCACGAGAGAGGTACTGTCCAGATATTGCGATACCCGCTTCCTGGCGTGCATGACGAGAACCGCGCCAGAAGGTGAGTTGAGATTGACCAACCATTGATCAATGCGATCCATCAAACGACCAACCCGCCCTCTCCCTTTCGGGGAAAACGAGGCCAGAAAACGGGGGTCAGCTGTGGCAAATCCGAGAAGAGATAACCAGTCACACAGCCTGCGGCTACCCTGCCCTCTTACGCGGCCGTTCCTCCCCGGCAGTAATCGCCGCACCCAGTTCATACACCCCCAGATGCTCAGTGCATTGAAGCTAATGATGATGAGGTGTCCATTTGGCACAAGGACTCGCTGGCACTCGCGTAATACGTCGTGGGGGGCGGACGTGGTGTCTAGCGTATGGCACAAAACCAAAGCATCCAGTGAGTCGGTCGCGAAAGGTAAGGCATTGGCCTCACCCTCCACGATTCCTGAGCCCGTGGCGAACGGCTCGTAACTGTGGAGCCGAAACACCCGCTGCGTTTTTCCAAGCTGGTTAAACGGCAAGCCGATATCGGGACCTGTCACAACGGTGTAGTAGCCGAATATGTGCTCCAGGTCTTTACTCAACTGCGCGGTGAGCTGATCGACTAATCTTCGACCCAGTGACCGAGTGCGGTACCAGCGAGTCAAGCCCGCCTCGGGTGAAAATTCGTGACTGGGTCTAGTCAGCCTCATTGACAACAGTTAGCCTCGGCACAAATCTAAACTGAACAACGTAATGAACAATCTGACTATATCGCCGATTCCGGCCTTCAGCGACAACTACATTTGGCTGATTCAGTCGGGTGGAAGTGCCTATGTGGTTGACCCTGGAGAGGCCGAGCCCGTTCTCAACGCGTTGGAGCACCATGGCCTCGCCCTCGAAGGCATCTTGGTCACGCATCACCATTATGACCATACCGGTGCAGTTGACGCACTCAAGCAAGCGACTGGGTGTGGTGTATCAGGTCCGCCTGACAGCCCTGCTGGGCCATACGATCACATCGTTCACGAGGGGGATATTGTCGACGTCTTGGGCGTCGATTTTGAGGTCATTTCGGTTCCCGGCCATACGCTCGACCATATCGCTTATTTCAGCGGTGCCGAAAACGCCCTGTTCTGCGGAGACACGTTGTTTGTTGGGGGGTGTGGGCGTGTATTTGAAGGGAGTAACGAGCAAATGCGCGCTTCTTTGGCGAAATTAGCGGCACTTCCGGCTGGCAGTAGAGTCTTTTGCGCCCACGAATATACCCTCGCAAACCTGCAATTTGCGCTTCGGGTGGAGCCGGAAAATCGCGCTCTACAAGCGGCTATACACCATTGCGCGGAGAAACGAGACAAGGGCGAGCCGACAGTACCCTCAACGCTTGCAGACGAGCTCAGCTACAACCCGTTTCTCCGCTGGGACAGCCCGGAGATTCGTCAGACGCTGTCCAATAAGGGCTTACTAGAGCAAGACAGCGACGATGGTGTCTTTGCGGCAGCCCGGGAATGGAAAAATCAGGGATGATTGGCTCAAGGTGACAGGCTGAGGCGGCAGGCTTTTAGCGCAAACCAGATTCAGGTATCGAGCAATGCCTATTTTCGGGGCATCGGTCCTGCTGGTACGAACATTCGACCAGTCGGGGTCCCTCAGGTAGCGAATCGATTAGTCGCAATAGTGCGACTCAGTGAATACAAGGAAACAACCCATGAGTTCTGTTATCCGGATTACCCTTTCAATCTTGGCATCGCTTACCCTGCTTCCAGCGCTCGCACAGGCCGGACATCACGAGGATGGCGATCATTCTGTAGCGGCGGAAGTCAGTGGTGATGACGTTGTATGGGCATCTGGTGGCCGGGCACTCGTTGCGGAAGTCGAAGGTGAGGTCATCGCCGTCGATCGAAGCCGAAGTGCGGGCACCCACTGCAGAAGAAGAAGCAAATCCCTGGGTCGTGCTGGGGGAAATGGGCCGAACGGCTGACGACGACAGCATGACAGCAGCTGGCGCGGCGCGTCTGATTCGGGCGGTTTGCACCATTGAAGCGATGGATCGCAACGGCAACGTTATGATTCAGGATGCGTGTGGCCGAATGCACACTGTAGGTGGCGTCGAGACAGACAAGCTCGATAATGTGCGCCTGGGCGATACGGTCGTCGTAGTATTCACTGAAGCACTGGTGCTCTCATTAAACGAGATCTAATCGCGACGCAGAACGGAAAAGGCCCGGCACACGCCGGGCTTTTTTTACGAGCTCACAATGCTCAGATGTTGAATACCCGGGTAATACAGTGCCTTCTTAATGGGCACTTCCCTCTCCCATGACAACTCGCTAGCCAGATCGGCGTAGTTATCGAGCTGTGCGCCGTACCGGGCCAATTCGCGCTCCTCAAACGCTTCAATACTCTCTCCCTCCGCTGGCATGGCGGTCTTGAAATCCACGATCCACCGAGCGTTAGAGGCCTCGTCATAGAACGTTCTGTCAATGACGTATCGTCGCACTTCGCTATCGACAACATTTGTTATTTCCATTTCCGAGACGGCCTCGGACGACGCCGACAGAATCCAGCGCCCCTTTTCGCAGGAGAGCGCCCGCGAAACCAGCGCCTGACAAGCCTCAATCGCTGCTTGTGCCTGAGCCGGGGGTAACCAGTGGAACTGGACGTTTGATGCGATCCATCCTTTAACCCTGTCATCGCATGCAGTGGGCAGTGACGGGGCATTGGCGAGCAACTCCAGCACGCGGTGCACCACAATGCCAATCACTCGCTCAAGCCGGTTGCTATCTCGGTGTATTTCACCTGCATGGCTGGCATTGGCCGCACCATGATTGGTAGCCGGATCATAGGGCTGAGGTATCGCCAAGCTATGCGTGGGCAATCTTCTGAGTGACGCGCTGGCACCGGTGACGGTTAGTTCTGGTGCGCCTGCCGCAGTGTCGTCCGACGGTGGATGCAGCGCTAGGGCTTGAGCGGCGTGCTCCGCCCCTAACAGCACGTTGAGCAGCGAGCCCTCCGGCGCAACCGGGACTGCCTCACCCGATTCCCGGGAGAGAGTGCCGCTTAAGAAAGCGGCAACTCGCGCGCGCGTAACACCGACATACAGCAAGCGCTTGAGTTCCTCGTGATCCTTTTTCTTTTGTAACCAGTTAAGGTAGTTATAGAGCGACTGGGATGTAGAATCTCCGTCATTTGCGGCGATCAGGAGTCCCCGGGCACGGGCTGTGTGTTGCCAATGCCACCGAATCAAGTCACGTTGCACTCCCCGTGTTCTCTTGCTCAGTAACGGCATGAACACGTAGTCGAATTCCAGGCCTTTGGCCTTGTGCATCGTGAGAATACGCACAGCGAGTGGATCGATTGTTTGGCCCGCTGTGCTCGTCTGTAAATGGCGCTCCAGCCAACCAACATCCAGACCCACGCCTGCCTGATCCGCCGCCCTGACCGCTACAAAAAGCGACTGCACAGCTTCAAGGTCAGCCTGCTGGCAGCATTGTGGGCCGCCTAAACGCAACCAGATCTGCTCCAGCCAAACAGTCAAGGCAAGGCGATCCTGTCGCTCGAGACCCCATCGCAGCGCGATTTCAAGATGCTGGGCACGTTGCACATCATTACCAGTCAGCACAGAAGACGCATCAGACAGCACTGCCAGTAGGTCAAAAGGCCGTTCTGGGTGAGGCGCCAACAGTTGATTGATCGCATTCAGACCTAAGCCGCACCACGGCGTTCTCAGTAAAGCCAGTGCTGCCACATTATCGGCCGGGTTGATAAGCCAAGAGGTTAATGCCAGAAGATCTCGCACTGCGGGATTCTCTGATAGCGCCTGCACCACATCACCGATGAAGGGCACGCGGTGAGTGGACAGTGCTCGGGCGACACGCTTGGCATGAGAGCGGGTCCTAACGAGAACAGCGATGCTGGCTTCAGGAATTTCATCGCGCAGTGCAGCGATCTTGGCCGCCAAATATCGCGCTTCGGCGTCTTCTGCTGATTCCTCAAAGAGCCTGACGTGAACACCCGGTGACGCCCCATCGATCTCGTCTTGCGTGCACTCAGCCCAGACATGGCTGACGCGGCCATAGTTGGGTTGATCCGTGCTGCCAAATAACGACGTGAAGGCTTTGTTCACCCAGTCAATGACTGGAGCGCAGGAGCGAAAATTTCTCGTCAGTTCAAGTGACTCCAGCGGCAAGCCTGCCAACTCACCTTGGCGCGCCTGAAGAAACAACGATACGTCTGCGTCCCTGAATCCGTAGATGGACTGCATAGCGTCGCCCACAACAAACAGCGTGCGCGGATACGCTGCGCCTTCATTGTGTTCGTACCAACCCCGCGTTATGCGTTCCAACAGCATCGCTTGTGATGCTGAAGTGTCCTGAAACTCATCAATCAGGATGTGCTCGATCTGGTAGTCCAATCGCTCTGCAAGGCGCGTGGGTTGCTCATCGGGACCCAGCGCTTGTAGCGCGGCAAGCGTAATGTGGGTGTGATCGACCTGACCCGACTCCTGAAATACGACAAGCAAATGTGCCTGTAGTGCAGGCAATAGAGACGAGATCAATACCACCAGATCCCATGCTGCATCACCGGGCTCATGAGCGGGGATGAAAAGCGTTTCGGCTAACGCATCGCGCAGGCGCTCGTCACTCGACAACGGCTCTAGGATAGAAACAAATTGGGACTTCAGCTCGCTGCCAGCGGGAAAACCCAGATTTTTGTTCACGCCGCCCGGCTTCCGCCACCCGTGCTCTTTGGTCAGCAGCGTGCGTGCTAATTCGCGCCAGTCCTGCACATTGCTCTCTGCGGGCACAAGGCGGACTCCGGGCTTATCAAGGTTTTTCCTTGCATCGCAGACCAGCTGCTCTAACACGCCCAACTGAGACCCTAGCGACTCGGCTATACCTGCCAGATGTTGGCTTGTCATCTCCTGAAGTGTTCGCCGAATCGCGAATTCTGCAGCGGACGGATCACGGTGTTGGCCAACAACACTTCCCCAATCCCCCCTGCGTTGAAGCAAAGCCACCAGTAGATCACTGACCTTGCTCCAGCGATTATCAAACTGCAGTAAAAGGCGACGGATCCCCTCTCCGATTGGGCCGTTCCCTGCCTGAAGCAGGAAGCTTCGTACCGCGTCTTCATAGAGCGGCTGCGCATCATCAACAGGCTCGACCGCACCTCCGATCCCACTCAGAATCGGCATTTGGCGCGCGAGCTCATGACAAAAACTGTCGATCGTCCTGAGGTTCAGGGACATTTCATCCAAGCACCATCCCAGATCTGCAGCGTGCGTCAGTAAGCCTTGGGCAAGCTGTCTCGTCACCCTCTCATGAGGCGCTGACACAGGCGTGTCGATTCGAGCTTGCTCTAACTTTTCAAGAACCCGCTGAGCCATTTCACTAGCTGCTTTGCGGGTGAAGGTAATGGCTACAACCTGTTCAGGCCGCTGCACCCGTGTCAGCAAAGCCAACAACCGCTGAGTGAGCAATTCGGTTTTCCCGGAACCCGCTGGAGCAGAAACACAAAAGCTCCTCGTCGGATCAATCGCCTGATCACGGGCCGACTGATCAGTTGCCGTCATGACCTGCTTTCCTCTCGGGGCTCGTCGGCATAATCGACGTGCTGAATGCGACAGATCGAAGAGAGTGAACAGTACTGACAGGCCGTCGGCGTCGGGTCGACAGTGGCCTCGCCCTGAGCAAAATCCGCAGCCAGATGCTCCAGCACCTCTTTCCAGCGTCGAGTGAGCGCTGGCCAATCGTCAGCGAATCCGTCAGTCTGCTTGCTCAAAGGCGGTGCTTCTCGATTGGTCAACGTATATCGCTCACCCAGGGCGACTAATTTAACGGGGTCGCTGACTGACAGCTCGCCAAAGGCGATCCCTTCGATATCCTCGTCAAGCAGCGTGTAAAGCGGTAACTGGGGCTCTTGGGGCTTATCGCCCAGCCAGTGCGTTTTCGCTGGCGCGCGAGATTTGTAATCGATGACCACGCTCCCGCCGGCTTCCATGCGATCGATGCGATCAGGCCTAAGGGAGAGTGTGACGTTCCCGAGGGTCAGCGAGTGTTCGGCTTCGAGTTGGTCCACAACGAAAGGTTCTTTTCTGGATTTTTCCAGTGCCATCCACTCAGCCATGACGCGGAGTAGAACCTCTTTTTCGAGATCCCAGCACGATGCTCCAACACGCTCTCGCAAACTAAATCCGCGACCTTCACAACCCCGCTCCATAGCTGCCATGGCTTCCGTCACGGCTGAATCGATCTGGGTGCTTAGCTCGGTATCGTCAAGACGCAGCAACTGCGACTGCGACTGAGCGTAGCGCCAGAAGTGGAATAATGCGTCATGGAAAAGCGCACCGCGCTCTGCGGCAGAGAGTCCAATCACGGGGTCTGCTATCTCGGTCGGGCGAAATCGGTGCTTGATGAAGGCACGAAACGGACAGGCGGCCTGATCCTTGATCAAAGAAGCCCCGCCGATCTGCGAATCGGAGTTGACCACAAGGGGTGGCTCCGCCGGCATGGGTTCCGTTATCCGATCTAGAGTCCAAGTTGAAGGAAACTGGGCAACCCGCCCCGCGCTCGGAGTCGCGGGGGGCAACAATTCGCTGGGATATCGAGGCAAGTCTTGATCCCAGCAGTGGTAGCTGGCAGTGACTTCAGCGCTACCTGCAATCCATGCCGATAGCATGGTGTCTGCCTCCTCCCTCAAAAGCGCATCATCGAAGCTAGGGAGCCGTAACTGTTTTTGTATCGCAGCAGGTATAAACGGCTCAAGACGACGCGGAGTTGGGAAGACATGTTGTTGCGCCCCACACACCCACATTGCGTCAAACTGCCCTCCGAGCGCCTCCAGCGGTCCGAGAACCTGAATGCTGTCCTGGGGTGTTTTCGGCTGAAACATCGTAGCCGCCAAGCACTCTCGCCAATAATCCAACGCGCGGGAAAAGTGCTGATGAGGCAGAATGGTTGCGAGCGTCGCAAGCGTATCAAAGCTATCTTCGAGATGATTCAGCTGTTGGTACTCAATGGAATCCAGTCCCGATCGGTAGGGCCACCCCCAGAGAGCAATCCGGTGCCTGATGACCTCTGCCCACTCAGCGAGACTCTTTATCCCGATCGTGGCGCGGTCAGATTTTGTGCAGCGCAGAATCTCTGTCAGCTTCATTTCCGGCGCAAACATCATGCCGAGATGTAGACCTTGCTCTATCGTGATCGAATGGCTGCCACTCCTGAATTGCGCGGATATCAGCTGAAGGTGCTCGTGACCCGCGCTGGAGACTTCCAGATAGGGTGATCGCAGCAGCGACAACCATTGATGAGAAGTGATAGGCCGTACTTCCCACTCCAGTGCCAGTAGCAGATCCCGGTACATCGGTGTGCTCCCCAGCGGCATGCCGGTAGAGAAATTGACGGGCAGGTCGTTGTAGCTCGCATCAAGGCAATCAAACACCTCGCGCAGGTGGTACTCCAAGGGCCCACGATCAGTCGCCATATCCAGCAATACGATGCCAATCCGCTGCAATCCGTTTTCGCTCTGGTCCCTCGCCCAACGCGCTACGGTCCAGAGTTCGTCTTCGCGCGTCGAAAATTCAACGACTTTGCATGGGTTCTGCGTGTTTATCGTCGGATGTAATCGCGTCACCTCACACAAGTGGTCAAGGACATTTGACGTCAGTGGCGGGAGGGCAGGATAGGGATACAACGCCACGCAGGGCCTCTCCTCCGGCGTCACGGTGCGCAGCTGCTGGTAGGCCTGATACCGCGTGATCGCACCGCGTGCGGACAGCTGCTCTGAGAACACCCTCACCCAAGAGGCAAATACAGCGCAATCATCATCGTATTTAAAAAAGTCCCAAAGGCTCTGGATTCCCTCAGCGTTATGCATCAATAACTTGTGCCAGGCAGACTGCGCTCGCAGTGCAGCGGATTTGGGGTGCGACAGTGAGAAGCTACCCCGCTTTTCCATATCCTCGCGCACCACGTACTGCCAAAGCGCCTGCTCTTGCAACGGAGACAGTAACTGAGCAGCAGGGAGACGCCCCGACTCAACTGCGTTCCGCCATTGTTGTTCGAGCCACGCATCAACCGGCTGTACAGAGGGTGGACGCGCCACCGTGTGGGTAAGCTGAGATAGCCAGCTGTGGGTAATTTGTCGGGCTAGACGCTTTCCCGGAGTGAGAATCAGTTGCCCGGACTCGAGATAAGAAGAAAACAGCGGGAGATCAGCAGATGCCCTCATTGGCGCAGTATCCCATGGCCCACTCGGGCAACAAAGCGAGAAGCGGCTGCGGTAGCTGAATTTGCAAAAACAAGCACGTACACTGCGCCTCCTGCAGGGAAAGCATCCCGCATAACAAAGGTAGATCCTCAGTGACAGCGAGCAATACCCACAATGTGAACGTGGCCGACCAACGGGTTCTCATGTCCCCCGCTGAACTACGGGAGCAGGTTGCCGTATCGGACCCGCTTTCTCAGTTTGTCGCCGAGTCTCGACAGACCATCGAGGCGATTATCGACGGCAAAGACGACAGGCTCATGGTTGTCGTAGGGCCCTGCTCAATCCATGACGTCGACGCCGCACTCGAGTATGCGCGCCGATTGCGTGCACTGTCAGACCGGGTCTCAGAGCAGCTGTATATCGTGATGCGAGTTTATTTCGAAAAACCCCGTACCACTGTCGGCTGGAAGGGCTTGATTAACGATCCTGCGCTGGATGACTCCTTCGAGATTGAATCTGGACTGAAGATAGGACGCAGGCTTCTGCGAGACATTCTGAGCCTCGGCCTGCCAACCGCCACAGAGGCACTTGATCCCATCACTCCCCAGTATCTCCACGACCTGATCAGCTGGTCCGCTATCGGCGCCCGCACCACGGAATCCCAAACACACAGGGAGATGGCCAGCGGTCTCTCCTCCCCGGTGGGCTTCAAGAATGGCACCGACGGAGGGTTCACGGTTGCGATTAATGCGCTGCAATCGGTTGCCCACTCGCACCGGTTTCTCGGCATCAACTCTGAGGGTCGGGTGTCGGTGTTTGAAACAAAAGGCAACCAGTATGCGCACGTCGTGCTGCGTGGGGGGAGCAGCGGGCCCAATTATTCACCTGAAGCCATTGCGCAGTGCGAGGCATCGCTGCAAAAAGCGGAGCTACCCGTCCACATCATGGTTGATTGCAGCCATGCGAACTCAGAGAAAGACCCCTCTCGACAGCCGGCAGTTGCTAGAGAGGTAGTGCGGCAGATCGCGGAGGGAAACCAATCGATAATGGGACTGATGCTAGAGAGCCATCTCGAGGCAGGAAACCAATCGATACCGGAGGATCCCTCAGCCCTTCGCTATGGGGTCTCCGTAACCGATGGCTGTATTGATTGGGACACGACAGAGACACTGCTCATTGAGCTAGCGACTGCCTTGGCAAAGTGAGAAAAAAGTCCCGAGCCCCAATCGGCCGGAAGCCCTTCAGTAGTAGGCCTGACTGCGATCGCTGTGGTCAGTGTTGTCACGAACGCCGGCCAGTTGCGGAATCTGTTCCAACAGGGTTTTTTCAACACCCCCTTTGAGCGTCATATCCACAGCGCTACAGCCCTGACAGCCGCCACCAAACTGCAACACAGCAAACTGGTCTTCGGTCACTTCGATCAGTGACACCTCACCACCATGCGCAGCCAGCGATGGGTTCACTTCGTTGTACAAGACGTAGTTGATCCGATCTTCGATGGGGCTATCGTCCGATACCCGTGGCATTTTCGCATTGGGCGCTTTAATGGTGAGTTGCCCCCCCATTCGATCCGCCGAGTAATCAACGAGCGCATCCTCCAGAAACGGAATACTCCTGCCCTGGAACCAGGCCGTGAATTGCTCAAAGGCCTGTTCGACGTCACCTTCCTCAAGGTCGCCGTCTCGACAATAAGCAATGCAAGTCTCGGCACGCGGTGTACCCGGGTCATTAATGAATACCCGGACACCCAAAGCGTCCTCCTGCTTGGAAAGCAGCTCAGCCAAATATTCCTGTGCGGATTCGGTAATCGTGATCATCGCGGGGTCGCAACCTAATAACCAACTATATTAGTCGGATAATACTCTGATCTTGTGTGGGTGCCAATGAATCGAGATCGCGGTGGTTTCTGGATCGCCTGATGCACTGATCCCTGCTCAAGGAGACGCTGCGACCAGGCAGCCTGTCGTGGATCCAGTCTGCGTGCTGGTGCAAGCGCATCGGCCTTGGCGATACACTGGCCCAATAGATAACTTAGTGAAATCAATGACTGAACCTAGAGACTCGGTTGACTCGCCTACAAACGGAGAAGTCGCACAAAATGTGACCCGGCTGACTTGGAGGCAAACACTGAGCTCTGCGCTCGCGGCAGGTTTGGGAGTTCAAAGCGCCCACAACCAAGAGCGAGATTTTACTGCGGGATCCACGCGTCGCTTTATCGTAACGGGCGTGATCTCGACTGCGCTGTTTATCGGCGCGCTGATCAGTGTTGTCAGATTCATCGTAGCGTGACGGCACCTCTCGACCTTTCAGCCCTGGCAGAGGACATCCGCGTTGCTCAGGCGACGATTGCTCGGTTCGTATCATCCACCCCCCTCCTCCGCATGCCCACGCTTGACCGGCAGCTAAACGCCGAAGTTTTCCTGAAAGCGGAATGTCTGCAACCCACCGGATCTTTTAAGCTCAGGGGGGCGCTGTATGCCATGGCACGGCTGCGACAGAGCGGCGCGACTGAAGTCATCGCGTTCTCTTCAGGCAACCACGGTATCGGCGTGGCCTATGCGGGTCGATGCTTCGGTATGACCGCAACGATTGTCGTCCCACACGATGCGCCAGCCGCCAAGATCGCATTCATTAAATCCCTCGGGGGCAATATCGTGAGTTACAACCGGCAAAACGAAGACCGCGAAACGGTTGCCGCTACGCTACAGGCACAGCGTAATGCCCCCCTAGTGAAGCCCTATGATGACTGGCACACCATTGCCGGTCAGGGTACTTGTGGTCTTGAAGTGACCCAGCAAACGGACATCGAGTACGACAGCGCCATCGTGTGCACAGGGGGTGGGGGTCTCATGGCAGGGGTCGGGACAATACTCAAACAGCACTCCCCCTCTATCCGGCTACTGACGGCGGAACCCGAAGGCTGGGATGACCACCGTGCATCGCTTGCGCTGGGAGAGAGAGTGGCTGCGCCGGCGACGGGATCCGAGCTCTGTGATGGACTGCTGGCACCGATGCCCGGAGAGCTGACGTTCGCAGTGAACATCGCTAATGGCGTGACCGGTCTGACTGTGACAGACAGCACTGTGAAAACGATGATGCAGTGGGCATGGCGCCAACTGGGACTTCGCCTGGAGCCCAGTGGTGCAGTGGCACTGTCGGCTCTCTGGCAGCATCAGGGAGAGTTTGGAGGTCAGCGAGTGCTGATCACATTAACTGGCGGTAACGTCGATGCGGATCGTTTTGCTGCGGCAATAGAATCAGCTGGGAAAACCGCTCAACCAAATCACTAGCGTTACAAGGACAACGCTGATAATTGCCGTGGCGGCGATCGCGTCTGCCACACCGTCTTCCATGTTGCTCTTTGCCATACCCTCTGCTCCTTAGCGCTGAGTGATGCGTGCGTTCGTGTCCTTTCGCCCAAGATCAAGGGCTCACTGACTGCAGCGCATCCGACTCAAGAAAAAATGTCATCGACCACAGCATCTGCGTCCGCGGGATTGTAAGCGCAGCCGGGTCCTTTACGCTACTTTTGCGGCCCCCTTCTAACGCGAATCACCAGCCACCCATCTTGGATACTGCGCGCCACGACCTGTGCCACACTATGTATTGGCAGAATGGGTGCTGTTACTGGCAAACCCGAGCTTTAGAGCGCGTCTGCGACCTTGTTGGGACATGTTATGGAATCAGGTATTACCTTCACTTTCGCTGCCATTTTTCTCGGCGCTGCCGTGTTGTCTTCGGTCGCGCTCTATGCCCGCCAACCTATCATCATTGCGTATATCGCTCTTGGTGTTGCGCTCGGTCCTTTTGGGTTGGCTGTGGTGTCTGATACTGACCTGGTGTCCGATGCAGGACATGTCGGGATCATTTTTCTACTGTTCTTACTCGGCCTAGACATGAAACCCTCGGCACTGTGGAACAGCCTGCGCCAATCCACAGTCGTCGCATTGGTGTCTGCGACTGCTTTTATCGCTGTGGGATATAGCACAGCACTATTGGCTGGCTTCGAGGGGGCTGATGCCGCCCTGATTGGTGCGGCACTGATATTTTCGTCGACCATTATCGGCATCAAGCTCCTCCCAACAACGGTGCTACATCATAGACACCTCGGAGAGCTGATGATCGCGCTGCTGTTGTTTCAGGACTTGCTCGCGATCATTGTGCTTGTTGTGATGGAGAGCCTTGGGGGGCAGAACCAGTCCCTTTCGTGGCAGGACATCTCTCGTCCATTGCTGGCGCTGCCGCTCCTCGCCTTGGTGAGTTGGGCCAGCGTGCGTCTCGTTTTACTAGCGCTGATCAAGCGCTTTGACCGCTATCACGAGTACATTTTCTTGTTGTCTATCGGGTGGTGTTTGGGGCTCGCGGAGCTCTCGGTGTGGCTAGGATTGTCAGCAGAGATTGGCGCTTTCATTGCAGGCATCAGCATCGCCAGCAGCCCAATCGCGCAGTACATTGCGATCAGCCTCAAGCCTTTACGCGACTTTTTCTTGGTTGTGTTCTTTTTCTCGGTCGGTAGCGGGCTCGATGTTGCCGCGTTGCCACAAGTGATATTGCCCGCTGCCCTTATCGCGGGCATTCTCTTGCTGCTGAAGCCGGCGATTTACTACGTATTGGTGAGGGGGGTTTTTGATGAGCCCAAACTTGCTTGGAATCTTGGCCTAAGGCTCGGGCAATGCAGCGAGTTTGCACTGCTCATTGCTTTCCTGGGCTTATCGAATGGGTTGCTCAGCGTGCCGGCAGCGACACTCATCCAAGCAACCACGGTGATTACACTGCTGGTCTCATCTTACTGGGTCGTGCTCACGCTCCCGACGCCGATTGCCATCCGCGAAGGGTTACGCAGAGACTAAATCAGAGAGGAAAGCCTGCCGCCGCCTCGCGGCAGCAGGCCGTAACGTTAGATCGCGGCCTCTAGTTCCGGAAGCGCTTCAAACAGATCAGCGACGAGGCCGTAGTCGGCTACTTGAAAAATAGGCGCGTCTTCGTCTTTGTTGATCGCAACAATGACTTTACTGTCCTTCATCCCTGCCAAGTGCTGTATCGCACCCGAGATGCCAACAGCAATGTAGAGGTCAGGCGCAACGATCTTTCCGGTCTGACCAACCTGATAGTCGTTAGGCACAAAACCCGCGTCAACGGCCGCTCGCGAGGCACCAATGGCTGCGTTCAATTTATCAGCGATGCCCTCGAGCAGGCTGAAGTTGTCACCGTTTTGCATACCGCGACCACCGGAGATCACGACAGAGGCCGACGTCAGTTCAGGTCGGTCAGATTCGGCCACTTCTTCGCGGATAAACTGAGACACCCCGGCATCGTGGGCTGACGCGCAGGCCTCAACGGCGGCACTGCCACCGGAAGCAGGCACCGCATCAAAAGCGGTGGTGCGCACAGTGATAACCTTCTTCGGATCAGATGACTGAACGGTCGCAATAACGTTTCCAGCGTAGATGGGGCGTTTGAATGTATCGGCACTGTCAACGGACAAAATGTCAGAAATCTGGCCTACGTCGAGTAACGCAGCGACTCTCGGCATAATGTTCTTGCCGTTGGCTGTGGAAGGCGCCAACAGATTGTCATAGTCAGCCCCCAATTCTGCGACCAACAGGCTGACGTTTTCTGCCAATTGGTGCTCGTAGGCTGCATTGTCTGCACAGATTACCTTGGCGACGCCAGGCACCTGCGCGGCCGCTTCAGCGGCTGCCCCGCAGTTGGCTCCTGCAACCAGAATATCAATGTCGCCGCCCAGAGCGTTGGCTGCCGCCACGGCATTCAGGGTTGCCGCCTTGAGCGACGCGTTATCGTGTTCCGCAATGACTAACGTTTTCATCCGATCACCTTTGCTTCATTCTTCAATTTGTCGACCAACTGGGCCACGTCTTCCACTTTGATACCCGCTGCGCGTTCCGGAGGCGGTGCCACGCCGACCTGAGTGACGTGGGACTGAACCTCAACTGAGAGCTGTTCCGGCGTCAAAGTCTCCAGCGGCTTTTTCTTTGCCTTCATGATATTCGGTAAAGAAGCGTACCGCGGCTCATTAAGTCGGAGATCCGTGGTCACGATTGCCGGCAAGGTTAGCGAAATCGTTTGTAGGCCGCCGTCCACCTCTCGCACGACCTCCATAGAACCATCACCAATCTTGAGTTCCGAGGCGAAGGTGCCCTGCCCCATTCCGGTCAGTGCTCCCAACATTTGCCCAGTTTGGTTGTTGTCGCCGTCAATAGACTGCTTGCCCATGATGACCAGGTCAGGACTTTCCTGAGCGATCACGCCTTTCAATAGCTTCGCGATAGCCAGCGGCTCTGGCTTGCCCTCCACCTCGACGTGAATACCCCGATCTGCGCCGAGGGCCAAGGCTGTTCGGATTTGTTCCTGGCAGCTACTTTCACCCACTGATACGGCAACAATTTCGGTGACTGTCCCGGCCTCCTTCAAGCGAACCGCCTCTTCCACGGCGATTTCACAAAACGGGTTGATGGCCATTTTGACGTTATTCAGATCGACGTCGGTGCCGTCCGCCTTAGCGCGGACTTTGACGTTGTAATCGACCACGCGTTTTACCGCGACCAGTGCTTTCATGGTGACTCCAGATAATGTGGAACTATCAGTTTTTACGAGCTCTCGGGCGTCATGTGCCCTGTTTTTACGGGTTATTACCCCCTATATTTTTTAGCTGTGCCCGGCCCTTCCAAAACGATCGGGCTTACCGGGACCTCTACCCCGCATCGCTGTGAGGGAGCGGACTATACCCGGAATGAATGCCGAGGTGACCTTGGCTGACTTTGGCCGCATTTAAGGCTTTTCGGCACGCCAGATTACCTGCTCCCACCGCGTGCTTAGTGTATCATGCCGCCCGAAATACGAGCACCCAGCGAGCCGGGATTGTAATCCATTTTGGTGATGTTGGAGATAACCAAAACCCCCCCAAACAAATCATGAGGTGTGGTGTGGAAAGAGAGTCGATGGAATTTGATGTAGTGGTCGTTGGAGCAGGCCCGGCCGGCTTGTCGGCGGCTATTCGACTGATGCAACTGGCAGAGTCTGAGGGCAGAGAAACCTCGGTGTGCGTCGTGGAAAAGGGTTCTGAAGTCGGCGCGCACATTCTCTCGGGGGCCGTTCTCGAGCCACGCGCACTCGAGGAGTTATTCCCCGATTGGAAGGAGCGTGGCGCCCCGCTTAATACCGCCGTGACCGGCGACACGTTTTACTTCTATACAGGGCAGACCAGCGCGATCAAGCTGCCCGGCTTCGCCATCCCCCGCCCCACGCACAACGACGGCAACTACATCGTGTCGATGGGAAATGTCTGCAGGTGGCTAGCCGAGCAAGCTGAAGGCATGGGCGTCGAGATCTACCCTGGATTCACTGCGGCGGAAGTCCTGTTTGATGACGCAGGAGCGGTGAAGGGCATCGCGACTGGCGAGATGGGTGTTGGCGCGGACGGCAAACAGAAGGACAGCCACGTCCCCAGTATGGAGCTTCACGCCAGATACACCGTATTTGCAGAGGGTTGTCGCGGCCATCTCGGCAAACAGCTCATATCGCACTTTGGGCTGGACGACGGCAAGGATCCCCAGCACTACGGAATTGGCATCAAAGAAGTGTGGAAGATTGATCCGGAAAAACACCACGAGGGTCTGGTGGTCCACGGCATCGGATGGCCACTATCAGAATCAAATTCCAGTGGCGGTGCGTTTCTGTATCACGCAGAGAACCACGAGGTCTATCTAGGCCTTATCGCTGACCTCAATTACAGCAACCCTCACCTGAGCCCCTTCGAGGAATTCCAACGCTGGAAGACCCACTCTAAAACCCGCGAGGTGCTAGAGGGCGGTGAGCGCGTGGCCTACGGTGCAAGAGCGCTCGCGAAAGGCGGACAGAACTCGCTGCCAGAAATGGCCTTCCCGGGCGGCGTATTGGTTGGTTGTGATGCAGGAACCCTGAACAGCGTGAAAATCAAGGGCAACCACACGGCCATGAAAAGCGGAATGCTGGCGGCAGAAAGCATGTTTGCCGCCCTGCAGCTGGAAGAGCCACCCGCAACGCTCAGCGACTTTTCGGAGCGATTAAAACAGTCATGGCTGGGCAAGGAACTGCATAGCTCTCGTAACTTCTCCGGTTTTATGCACAAGTTTGGTACGCTACTCGGCGCAGCGATGGTATGGATTGACCAAAATATCTTTGCGGGCAGGCTCCCCTTCACGTTGCATGACAGCAAGCCAGACTATGCCTGTCTCGAGGAGGCCTCAAAAGCCAAATCAATCGACTACCCCAAACCCGACAATAAAATCACCTTTGACCGACTGTCTTCGGTGTTTATGTCCAACACAAATCATGAAGAGGATCAGCCCTGCCACTTAACGCTAAAGGACAACTCGATCCCGATCCTGGTCAATCTGCCAAAGTATGCGGAGCCCGCACAGCGGTATTGTCCTGCAGGGGTGTATGAGATCGTAGAAGAGTCCAAGGGTCCGCGCTTTCAGATCAACGCTCAGAACTGCGTGCACTGCAAAACCTGCGACATCAAAGACCCATCACAAAACATCACCTGGGTGACGCCAGAGGGCTTTGGTGGGCCGAACTACCCCAATATGTAAATAGCCAGCCCGCTAGGCCAGAAAAAACCGTGAACCATGACTCACAATGCTGTGCGCTTCGTCTGCCATATCGACTAAACGATACCAGGCAGGCCTAGAGCACAGTGCCGTCAGGCCATAAGGCAGGTCGATATAAGCAGCTCCTCCGGCCCGTGACTCGGGTTTGAGAGGATGGTCCGCCGAAACAGGAAAGCTCCCCCCGGCATTCAACGTCGCAGTCAACTGGGGCCCCTCATCGCCATTGAGCATGGAAAAGTCGATAATGATGAGTGGGTGCAGGGCTACGTCCACCCGGCACTTTTCGACCGGTGTCACGAGGTAAAACTCACCGTCCGACTCTTTTCTGAGGATGCCAGCAAAAAGCTGCCATAACTCGGTGCGTTTTATCGGCACGCCCTCGTGAAACCATGTGCCGTCCGCAGCAATGGCCATATCAACGTCGCCACAGTACTCCGGGTTCCAGGTGTCCAGTGGCGCAGGATGGCGGCCGTTTACCGACAGCACCGCATTCCTCGCTATGGCGTAGTGCCGGTCGGGCACCTTGCCGAGCAAGTCCTGTAACTGGCCGTCGCCGTTATCGGGTGTATGTGGCACTAGGCAAGAATGAGGGAGTCATTGACTCAGCGGATGACAATGTCAGCGGCGTCGCGCTGATGCAGCAGAAATTCATCAAATGCCAACCGCTGTTGCTCGTTACCCCGTAACGCATTCAACTGTTGCTGCTCACCTTGATTAAGCCGCTCAATCGCGCCCGCCGACACCCGCGCCAACTGAACAATGGCATAGCCCTCATCGGGTACAGGTACTGCACGCAGCGAGGTTTCATTGGACGCGCTCATCGCAAACGCGGCATCCAGAACGCTCCCCGGGAGCTGGCTGAACAGTCGTGTCGCGGCGAGTTCTACTCGCCATTCGAGACCCAGCTCTTGCGCCGCCGCCTCGAATGACTCGCCCTGATTCAGCAGTTGCTCTGCCCGTTGCGTTATCTCAGCCAAGGCGGACGCTTCAGCATTGGCTTCCAACTGCGCTCTCACGTCGCGCTCTACTTTAGACAGCGGCGCAACCTGCGGAGGCTTGACCTCATGAACGCGCACTACGGCGTACCGTTGTCCTGATAGCTCGATGACGTCACTGTTGTTTCCCGCATCTTTGACGTCTTCGGTGAAAGCAATCTCACGCAGACGAGCCTCTTCAAACACTCCTGCGCCGTTGTCTAATGAGAATGGCGTGGACCGCTGTACTTCAGCGTCAATCGCTCCGGCCGGCTCGGCAAGATCGGCGGCATTGAATACCAAGTCCCGTAGCTCCTCCACAGCGATCAGCAACTCGCGTTCAGCTTCCGCCGCCTCGATCGAAGCGCGCAGTTCAGCCTTTACACTTTCATACTCGACAGATTCGCCGGAAATCCGCTCTTCGAGTCGGATAAAGTGCGTGCCCGCGTCGGTTTCGACCGGCGAGGACACTTCCCCGGGCTCACTGAGATTCGCGATTGCGTCTTCCATTTCATCAGGAAACGCGGTGCCGTCGGTGAATCCCAATTCTCCTCCGAGACTGGCGGAGCCCAAATCATCAGAGAGCTCAGCTGCCACATCAGCAAACGCCTCCTGGCGCGCAAGTCGATCCGACACAGTATCAATGCGTCCCGCAAAATCGGCATCTGACTCGCTATCACTTTGGATGAGCAGAATATGCGAAACACGCGCTTGCTCCGCGACCTCGTATTCGTCCTTTACTGCTTCGAACTGATCTCGCACTACCGATTCGTCTACGCTGACAACAAAGTCCTCGAGATCGAGCAGGATAAAATCCGCAACGATTTGCTCAGGATTGAAAAAAGACGCCTGATTCTCGTCGTAGTAACGCTGTACCGCGTCATCGGACAAGTCATCTTCAGACACAAGGTCAGTTTCCGAAATAACGAGGTAGCGTACGTCCCGCTCCTCGGCCAAGAGATTCGCGGAGGCTGCTCGCTCCGTGCCGGTCGTGAATTCTGTCTCGCTGATCGCCGTCTGCAGTTGTGTCAGCAAGATATCCTCGGCTTGGGCACGCCGGAAACGCTCGGGGGTATAACCGGCATTAGCTAGCACGCTGCGGTATGCGTCAGCCGAAAACTCACCATTGAGCTGAAAGGCCTCGACTGCGGTAATCGACTTGCCAACTTGTGCCTCTGAGGCAACCAAATTCAGTGTGCTCGACTTCTGTAACAGCAGGGTCCGCTGAATCAGGGAATCCAAAGCTCGAGGTTGTAAACGGTCATCATCAAGCATTGCGGGGTCAATATCGTCTCCCAAAATACTGACCAGTTGGCGCTTTTGCTGGGTCACGGCTTCCTGCAGTGCAAAGGGGCTAATTTCCTCGCCATTGATTTCCGCGACTGAGGTTCCAGCTCCGCCAGGCAGTAACGTCTCCAATCCGAAGGCGGCGAAGGACAACACGATCAGGCCGATGATGATTTTTGCAGCGGTGCTCTGGGCGCCCTGGCGCATAGATTGCAGCATGGTGTCTCTATTCTCTCTGCTAAAAAACGCCCGGCTCGCGGACGTAACTGGCTTTTGACGGTTCGGCGCTAACGATGGCGCGTGACCAATCGAAGATGGCCAGACAAAAAGAAGGCGCTCTGAGGCGCCTTCCATGAAACCGTCACCAAGACGGTTTGCAGGTTCATTTACTTGTTAACGGCATCCTTAAGAGCCTTACCTGCCTTGAACCCTGGCGTGTTCGAGGCCGCGATTTGGATGGTTTCACCCGTTCGCGGATTACGGCCCTGACGCGCCGCGCGCGCTTTCACGGAGAAAGTACCGAAGCCTACCAGTGAAACGCTGCCGCCTTTGGCGAGCGCGCCCGTGATGGCACTGATCGCAGCATCCAATGCACGACCAGCAGAAGCTTTGGACAGATCCGCGTCCTCGGCGATGGCATCAATCAAGTCATTTTTGTTCACGTTGTTACCCCTCGAGTGGTTTGAGCTGAATATTCACCGGCACATATCTCAATGCCTGCGGTTAGGTTACTCCGGCTATTGAACACGGTCAACGCGTGAAACCCGCTAAATTAGTGGGATCTGGGGCGATTGGTTCCTTCTGAACCCGTCTCGGCATCCTCCGCGGCGCTGACCCCCATTGAGCCCTCCAAATAGTCTTCATCGGACAAAGGCTCCGGTGAATTCTCCAACGCAATGGCCAGCACCTCATCGATCCATTTCACCGGACGAATATCAAGATTCTCTTTAATGTTGTCAGGCACCTCCTGGAGATCACGCTCGTTCTCGTGCGGGATGATCACCGTGCTGATGCCTCCGCGACGCGCAGCCAAGAGCTTCTCCTTTAAGCCGCCGATAGGCAGCACCTCTCCGCGTAACGTGATCTCGCCGGTCATGGCGACATCGGCCCTGACAGGAATATCAGTAAGGCTGCTGACTAACGCGGTACACATAGCGATGCCTGCGCTAGGTCCGTCCTTCGGTGTGGCCCCCTCGGGTACGTGAATGTGGATATCACGCGCATCATGCGTGCGTGCGGCGATACCCAGTGACTGTGACTTGGCGCGCACTACCGTATTGGCGGCTTGAATAGATTCCTGCATGACGTCGCCAAGGGAACCGGTTTTGACCACGCGGCCCTTACCTCGTGTCGAGGCCACTTCAATAGTCAGCAGCTCGCCGCCCACTGAGGTCCAGGCGAGCCCCGTAACCTGCCCTACCTTGTTTTCTTGCTCAGCGGTTCCGAAGTTGTACTTACGGACACCCAATATATCCGGCAGCATCTCGGACGTAATGTCCTGGCCCGATTCACGCTCCTCCAGCGCAAACGCTTTGACCATCTTCCGGCAGACCTTCGCGACCTGGCGTTCTAGAGAGCGCACGCCTGCTTCACGCGTGTAGTAGCGAATGATATCCAGACACGCCGCCTCGGAGATGGCAATTTCACCCGCTTTGAGACCGTTCAGCTTGGTTTGCTTGGGTATCAAATAGCGCTGCGCAATATTCAGTTTTTCATCTTCCGTGTACCCAGGAATCCGAATCACCTCCATACGGTCTAGCAAGGGGCCGGGAATGTTCATTGTGTTGGAGGTGCAGATGAACATCACGTCTGACAAGTCGTAGTCGACCTCCAGATAGTGGTCATTGAACGCATGGTTCTGCTCAGGGTCCAGCACCTCCAGCATCGCCGAGGCGGGATCTCCGCGGTGATCCATGCCCATCTTGTCGATCTCATCCAGAAGGAATAGCGGATTGCGTACGCCGGCCTTGGACATTTTTTGCAGTAACTTACCTGGCATCGAACCAATGTAAGTGCGGCGGTGCCCCCGGATTTCAGCCTCGTCCCGCACCCCGCCAAGCGCCATACGAATGAACTTCCGGTTGGTAGATCTCGCGATCGATTCCCCCAACGAGGTCTTCCCCACGCCGGGCGGACCAACCAGACACAGCACAGGCCCTTTTAATTTTCGGACGCGTTTCTGTACCGCAAGATATTCAAGAATTCTCTCTTTAACTTCTTCCAGACCAAAATGATCTTCATCGAGCACTTTTTGCGCGCGCTTCAGGTCGTGACGCACTTTGCTGCGCTTAAACCAGGGGATACTGACCATCCAGTCAAGATAACCCCGAACAACCGAGGCCTCAGCAGACATCGGAGACATCATCTTAAGTTTCCCAAGCTCCGCGTTAGCTTTCTCCAGCGCCTCCTCTGACATCCGGGCTTCGTTGATTTTGTTCTGAAGCTCGTCGATCTCGTTTGGCGCGTCGTCCATCTCGCCAAGCTCTTTCTGAATGGCTTTCATCTGCTCATTCAGGTAGTACTCCCGCTGGCTTTTCTCCATCTGTTTCTTGACGCGACCGCGGATCCGCTTTTCCACTTGGAACAGATCGATCTCGCCATCCATCAATGACTGCAGGTGCTCCAGACGCCCTCTCACGTCGGCGATCTCCAGAATGCGCTGCTTCTCCTCGAGATCGACACCCATGTGTGCCGAAATCGTGTCCGCAAGTCGCCCCGGCTCATCGATTCCGGACAGTGAAGTGAGCACCTCCGAGGGTACCTTTTTGCTCAGACCCACATACTTTTCGAACTGCTCTACGGTCGTCTTAACCAACGCCGCTGCATCTTTGCTGGGCAAAGGGTCGGCTTCGATCTGCCGCACCGACGCCACCGCGAATTCCTCATCGTCATCAATTGCCAATACGGCGGCTCGGTAACTGCCCTCCACAAGGACCTTGATTGTGCCGTCGGGCAGCTTGAGCAGCTGCAAAATATTGGAGACCGTGCCGACTTGATAAAGGTCGTCTACGCCAGGCTGGTCATCCGACGCATTCCTCTGAGCCACCAACAAGACCTGCTTGTTGTCTTGCATGGCGTGCTCCAACGCTTCCATGGAGCGTTCTCTGCCCACAAATAGCGGCAGGACCATGTGCGGATAGACAACAACATCTCGCAGCGGCAATAGCGGTAATTGGTGGTCTTGATCGGTCATCGTAAGCTCCCTTTCGAAGACACTGATATGAGGCTTCACAACAACGATTTAAAGGGCAAGGCACACAAAAAAAGCACCTAATCGCGCAGCAACTAGATTGTTACCCCTGTGGGTAGGAACTGGATCGGTGGAAAAACCGGGTTCCATAGAGAACCCCCGGTCCTGCGCCTCATTCCTCGGCGCCGGCGGCCGCTGCGCTGGGAGTCTCGTAGACGAGCAACGGCTCGGAATCGCCTTTGACGACCGACTCGTCTACAACAAGCTTGGCAACGTCTGGCGTAGAGGGGATGGTGTACATCGACTCGAGCAGGATGCCCTCTAGGATCGACCGCAGACCGCGGGCGCCTGTTTTTCTCTCCATTGCTCGTTCCGCAACCGCCTGCAGGCCATCGTCACGGAAATCAATCTCTACACCTTCCATCTCGAACATCTTGGCGTACTGCTTGGTCAGAGCGTTTCTTGGCTCCGTCAAAATTCGGATCAGCGCTTCAGCGTCGAGCTCTTCCAGCGTGGCAATGATCGGGAGTCGGCCCACAAATTCAGGAATAAGACCGTATTGCACCAAATCCTCTGGCTGGAGGTCCGTTAGTGTCTCGCCGAAATTACGGGTCTCGTCCTTGCTTTTGACTTCAGCACCAAACCCGATACCGCCCTTCTCGGACCGATTACGGATCACCTTGTCTAGGCCGGCAAAAGCACCGCCGCAAATGAACAGAATGTTGCTGGTGTCGACCTGCAGAAACTCCTGCTGGGGGTGCTTGCGACCACCTTGCGGGGGAACAGACGCGACCGTGCCCTCAATCAGCTTCAACAGAGCCTGCTGCACGCCCTCTCCCGACACATCTCTCGTGATGGACGGGTTATCCGATTTGCGGGAAATCTTGTCTATTTCGTCGATGTAGACGATACCCATCTGCGCCTTGTCGACGTCGTAATCGCACTTTTGCAGCAGCTTTTGAATGATATTTTCGACATCTTCACCCACATAACCCGCCTCGGTCAGCGTGGTGGCGTCTGCAATCGTAAACGGCACGTCCAGCAGGCGCGCGAGTGTCTCCGCGAGCAGGGTTTTACCCGAGCCAGTAGGGCCAACGAGGAGGATGTTCGATTTGCTGAGCTCGACTTCGTCTGAGCCCCGGGAAGCCGGCGCGGCATTGCGCAGTCGCTTGTAGTGGTTATAAACGGCCACCGCCAGAACGCGTTTGGCTTTTTGCTGACCAATCACATACTGATTCAGAATATCGTTGATTTCTGTGGGGATGGGGAGCTTCGCATCCTCACCTTCAGATTCAGCCTCCTGAATTTCCTCCCGAATGATGTCGTTACACAGGTCGACACATTCGTCGCAAATGAATACAGACGGACCCGCAATGAGCTTGCGAACCTCGTTCTGGCTCTTGCCGCAAAACGAGCAATACAGCAGCTTGCCGTTATCGCCTGAAGTGCTCTCGTCCGTCATATACTCTGCTCGTGGCCGATCTCAAGTCTGCCTACAACCTTGATACGTTTCCGGTGGTTTTGCAAGTACAGACCCGAGCGGACCCCATCGCTATCAGCGAGTCGAGATCACCTCATCAACCAGCCCGTACTCCACGCTTTGTTCAGCGCTCATGAACCGGTCTCGCTCGGTATCACGCTCGATGACATCCATCGGCTGCCCAGTATGGTCAGCCAACAGGCTGTTCAGGCGCTCTCTCAGGAAAAGAATCTCTTTGGCTTGGATCTCGATGTCGGTCGCCTGGCCCTGGGCGCCGCCGCTGGGCTGATGAATCATCGTTCGAGCATTGGGCAGAATGTAGCGCTTGCCCTTGGTGCCACCACTCAGTAGGAACGCACCCATCGAGGCGGCCTGACCAATGCACATCGTGCTGACATCCGGCTTAATGAATTTCATGGTGTCGTAAATCGACAGACCCGCTGTAACGGAGCCACCAGGACTATTGATGTAGAGATGCACGTCTTTGTCGGGGTTCTCTGATTCCAAGAACAGTAGCTGCGCAACCACGAGGTTGGCCATTTGGTCCTCGATGGGCCCGACAATGAAGATCACGCGCTCCTTCAGAAGCCGAGAGTAAATGTCGAAAGAGCGCTCCCCTCTGGAGGTTTGCTCGATGACCATGGGCACCAAGCCGAGGGCCTGTGGGTCCATGTCGAAACCGTGATGGCTCATGCGTGTTCCTTACTCATTAAAATTAAAACGAGATTCTAGCGCAGTCGCCCCGTGACTTGCGGCCGACTCGGCTCGATTCGGTTCAGCCTTGCTGCGCGGGTCGCGCTTTCGCGAGTGCATCCTGATAACTGCACTTCACTTCAGCGATCGCCGCGGTCGCCAGTAGCTTCTCCACGACAGCGTCCTCGAGAACGCGAGATTCGATCCCCGCTAGCTGCTCGTTTTCCGAGTAATACCAGTTAATGACTTCTTCGGGATCCTGATAGGTGGACGCTATGTCCTCGATTGCTTCCCTGACCTTGGCGGGCTCCGCCGACAGCTCGTACTGGCTGATCATTTCAGCCACGACCAGCCCGAGCTTTACGCGTCGCTCAGCCTGCTCTGAAAACATTTCATCGGGCAGTATTGTAGTCAGATCCAAGTCTTGGGGCGCTGCGCCGCCAAACTGCTGGAACATCTGCTGACGCATGGCATTGATTTCCTGCCCGATCAGAGCCGAGGGCAATTCCAAATCAGTATGCGCTGCAACAATCGCGTCCATCACCTGATTTTTGACGGAAGCTTCAACCGCGTTGCGCAGTTCACGCTCCATGTTCTGCTTTACCTCGGCACGAAAATCCTCCTCGGTGCCTTCCGAGAGGCCGTACTGTGAAAACAGTGTCTCGTCCACCGGAGCCAATTCCAACTCCTGAACTGTCTTCACCTGCACCTTGAACTCTACGTCTGCGCCAGCGAGATCTTCGCTCTGGTAATCCTCTGGGAATGTCAGATTTAAAGTTTTTTCTTCGTCTGCGCTCGCACCAATCAAGCCGTCTTCAAAACCAGGGATCATGCGACCCGAGCCCAATTCGAGTGCGGTGCCCTCGCCAGAGCCGCCATCGAAGGCTTCTCCATCTCGAAGGCCTTGAAAATCAATGATGACGGTATCGCCTTCTGCGGCAACACGCTCCACATCGACCAATTTGCCCTGCTGCTTGCGGAACACCTCGATAATGTCGTCGATGTCGGCGTCGGTCACGTCGGCAACGGGTTTTTCAATGGACAAATCGTCAAGGCTGATTACCTCGACTGCCGGGAACACTTCGAAGGTGGCGGTGTACTCGACGTCCTGACCCGCATCCATTTTTCGTGCTTCGATACTGGGCTGACCGGCCGGCCGGAGATTTTCCGACATCACCGCTTCTTGGAAAGATTGGCTGATGACCTCTCCCAGCACCTCCTGACGCACACCCGCACCAAAGCGCTGTTTCATCACCTTGATCGGCACTTTACCGGGCCTAAAACCGGGGAGCCGCACGTTACGAGCGGCGTCTTGAAGCCGCTTGTCTACCGCCGAGTCAACGCGATCGGCGGGGACACCAACCGTCAGCCTGCGCTCCAATCCAGAGGTTGTTTCTACGGAAACCCGCATGTTCCTGCTCCTAACCCACGAGGGGCTGCAATCTATATCATCAAACCGTTCAACGGTGTCTGCGTAGGCACCTAGGCCACTGGCCTGATCACATCAGCGGTCAAATCGTGACGTAAACAGATAATGGTGCGGAAGGAGAGACTTGAACTCTCACGTCATAAGACACTGGAACCTAAATCCAGCGCGTCTACCAATTCCGCCACTTCCGCGCGCAAAACCTTGGAAAACCACGTTTGGGCCTGCCATTGAGGCGCGCGATACTGTCATAAAAAAGAGGGTGTTTCAACGCTGGAGCGGCCTAGAGGGTAATCGATTGATGGCAGCCTCAAATAGGCGTGTAAAACGCAGAATTAAGAATTCACGTGAAATCGTCATGCAGATTTTTTAACTATTTTTATCAATATCTTATGAATAGATTTGTAGAAATTGCGCTAGGTCACGGCGGGTTAATCGTGGGTAATATGCCGCATCGATCTAAGAAATGACCCTCACGCTCTGGCTTATTCAATGGCAATCGGCATAATAACGGTGTCGCAGTGCCCCTCAAGAAGCCTGACGACACCGGATATCCCAAGTATCCGGCCCGTGCGTCCGCAGATGTGCCCGCGGGCGCACAACACTCCTAAAAGTCTATGACTACGGGCCCTTCGGGGCCCGCTTTTTAGCGACCAGCTTTAGCAACCTTCTTGACCGATTATCTTCACCGGCCATCCCCGACGACCCAGGACTATCCCAACTGACCCTTTGTAGGCCTATGTTGCGTCGCTTTGAGGGCGCCGGAGGGGCGCCAAGATCGGAGGCAAGTCGATTGTTTCCTGCCTTACGTCACGCAGGAGAGGCTCAAGGGGACGGGGTTAAAACGGCTAGAGTGTATGGGTTGGGCGCTCAGAGGCCAGCGCACCGCCGAGGTAATTTTCGATTTTCGCACCCACCGCGGCATCCTGCTCAGAGAATTCAACTCAAATGCCGGCTTGACGATTGCCCTGAGCTCCCGGGGGTGTCAGCCAGACGACTCTCCCCGCAATTGGAAGCTTTTCCGCTTCATCCATCAGGGTGAGAAGCAGCAGAACCTCTTGGCCGAGACTCATTTCACGCTGAGTAGGGACAAATAGCCCACCGTTTTTAAGGAACGACATGTAGGCTGAGTGAAGTGCTGTGGCGTCCCGAATAGAGACTTCCAATACAACGGGAGCGGCATCCTGAGTCATACCCGCACCTTAACCGGCGTACCCCACTCTGCCAAGACTCGACAAAAAGCGCACTGCAACGTCGTCAAAAGCCCGATGCCCCCTACTCCGACAGAGCCGATACACCTCTGTCATCAGAATATCCTGGCTGGGCGTCGCGCCCAACTTGATTCGACCAGACAGCTCGGCGATACACCGATGAAGGGTCAGCCATGATGCCCCCTCACCAGTATGATTCGCCGACAGCGAATGCCGTGCCTGCGCCTCAATCCATACTAGCAAGCGCTCCAATAGCGTCTCTACCGGTAGGCTGGACCACACGGAAGGTAAGGTCTGCTGGTTACTCATATCCTCAAAAGAGCGGCTCAGCGTTGCTTCAAGTGACACATCGGTAGCGTCAGCCGCCATCCACGCCACAATCGGCCGACCATGCGCAGCTGCCAGCCGATCCAACGTCTCTGAGGCATCGCACGCCACCTGAGCGGACAACCATGTCAGTGCTTCATCCTCAGTGGGCCGGGGAATCATCACACGCTGACATCGGGAACGAACGGTTGCCGGCAGACGCCATACCCCAGAAGACGCCAACAAGATCAACGTATTACCGGCGGGCTCCTCGAGCGTTTTCAACAGGCTATTTGCGGCAGCCAGAGTCATACGCTCTGCGGCCTCAATGAGGAGCACTTTGCTTTGTCCATACAGCGGCGTTTGCTGGACAAACCGTGTCGCGTCACGGATCTGCTCGATACCAATGGCTACTTTGCCTTCTTGCCGGGTTACCCTGAGAAAATCACCGTGCGCCTGCTGTAGGAACGATCGGCAGCTATTGCATGTCCCGCAGGGATCCTCGCCGTCCCACTGCTGACAAAGGTGTCGGGCCGCCAAGAAACCCCCCAGCAGTGAGGCCTCGTCTCCATCCTCGCCGACGAGCAGAAACGCATGGCCACGAGATGTCACCGGCGCGCCGCCACCACTGAGCATGGGTATCCACCACGGTGGCGTCGCAATAAAGGTCGAGGTGCCCGTCTGGTCGATCTCAGTCATGACTCAACCAGTCGTCAATTAACTGGCTCAAGTCTTGCCGCACAGCGTCGAGCCGCTGACTGGCGTCGACAATGCTGTACTGAGCCGGGAGGGCCTTTGCCCGACTCAGGTAGCCCGCTCTGACGCGATCGTAAAAGGCAATATCCTCTTGTTCAAAACGATCCAATGCTCCGCGGGCACGCGCCCTCGCCATACCAATTTCCGGAGAGAGATCCATCAAGACAACCGCATGCGGTCGTCGCTCCCCCTGCACTAACCTCTCAAGCTTAGAGATCGCCTCGAGGGGCAACCCTCTTGCCGCCCCCTGATATGCAAAGGTGGCGTCGGTGAAGCGATCGCAGATTACCCACTGCCCCTTTTCCAGCGCCGGCTCTATCACTTTTGCTAGATGCTGCGCTCGCGCGGCGAAGACAAGTAATAGCTCCGCCATCTCTATAGGCGCCTCGCCCTCAAGATTCAGCAACGTGTGACGAATGGCCTCGGCTAGCGGCGTACCGCCCGGCTCCCGCGTGCACACAACAGAATGACCGCTTTGCTCAAGTTTCTTGGCAATGTAAGCCTGCGCAGTCGATTTCCCTGCCCCTTCGCCGCCCTCGATTGTGATAAACCGACCGCTCATCTTATTGGCTATCCATGGCAGGCGCTTCTGGGCTTGAGCGATAGTCGGTACGTCGCTGGAGCTGGAATTGTCGGACGTTGGCTTGATGCTCGCTCAGCGTCGCGCTGAACGCATGGGAGCCATCGCCCTTGGCCACAAAATACAAGGCATCGGTATCAGCAGGCTGAAAGACTGCCCGAATGGCCGCCTCTCCAGGCAATGCGATGGGAGACGGTGGTAGACCACTGATGACGTAGGTGTTGTAAGGGTTACTCGTATCGCGCAAGTGGGATCGCTTCAGGTCGCCGTCGTAGCCTTCACCCAAACCATAAATGACCGTAGGGTCCGTCTGCAAACGCATACCCTCTCTGAGTCGCTTGAGAAACACACCGGCAATGAGCGCTCGCTCTGACGCGACCCCCGTCTCTTTCTCCACAATCGATGCCAACGTTAGAGCGGCGTAAGCTGAGGGGAGTCCCGACTGCGCGCCATGTGATTCCCATAGCGTGTCGAGTAGCGCGATCAGCGCGTTGTGCGACCTCCGCAGAATCGCAATATCGCTATCTCCGGCAGAAAATGCCCAGGTTTCCGGTAAAAAAAGCCCCTCAAGCGTCCCCGTGCGGCCTGTCATATCCTCTAGCGCGCGCGTCAATTCTTCAGTCGAAGATTGAGCAATCTTGGGGTGCGAGTGAACAAGGCTCAACGCCTCGCGGAGAGTAATCCCCTCGGGTAAAGTGACCGTGTACTGAATGACCTGCCCCTCCGCCATCAGCTGGACCATCGCCCCGGCAGTGAGTGTGTCGCGAAGCTGATACTCCCCGGCCTTCATTTGCTGATCTAGCCGCAAGCGTTGGGCTATCCAGCCCAACCACCGCGAGTCATGGATCCATCCCTTTGCCTCAGCTCCTCCAAGCACTGCCCGAAGACTCTCTCCTCGCGGGACGGATAACACGGTGTCGTCTTCCGATAACGTCAACGGCTGCACCCAGATAGCATGCAAGCGATACCCCGCAACCAAGGCGGCAATCATGAGTAGAGCAGCTGCAACCACAGCGCGGCTTTTCATGACGGACTCCGCTCAGACACGCATTCAGAGAGCGCCGCGCGCACCGGTGTCAGGAGCTGGGCTGCCACGTCGGGGTCAAATACCTGATCTGCGATTGATCCTACGCCCGCGACACCGATTAGCGTATTAGTGAGTAAGACCACATCTGCATTCAGCACATCGTCGAGCGTCAGGTCTTGCGTTGCACATCCGTAACCCAAGCGCGGTAGCGCGTGGTCGATCAGGAGCTGTCTTCGCGTGCCCGCGATTCCACATGTATCCAGATTCGGCGTCAAAAAATGCCCGTTTTGGAAGATAAGAAGATTTGCCCGTGAAGAAGAAATAACGTGCCCTCGATGGTCCTGCATCAAGGCATCATCCCAGCCCTGCCGCCGCGCCTCCCCCGCCGCTAACACCTGTTCGGTTCTGGCTAAGAGCTTGAGGCCCGCGAGCTGCAGCTGATCTGCCCATCGAACCTGCGCCACACCGCAGTGCAGAGGCCGGTCATCGGAAACGGGAAAATCCTGTACAGCAATGATCCGCCTTGGGATGGTCATAGCGCTTGGCGCGTAACCCCGGGGACCAGATCCACGCGTTATGGTGCATCGCACCACACCGGTGTGAGCTACCTCGGTGAGCAGTTGTTTCATTTCGTCAAAACTTTGTCTGGCGAGAGTCTGTGGATCGTGAAATCCCAGACGCTCCAGCGCCGAGGCTAATCGCGCCTCGTGAAGATCCGGACACGCTAACATGCCAGCGTCGCAGTACAGAGTCTCAAAAGCACCGTCGGCGTAGTTGAGTCCTCGATCGTCCGCAGGAACCACATCTGCCGCTGCGCCATCTACCCATGTGTGGGGCACGGCGCGCCTTAGTCCAACTGGCTGAAGATAAGAGAGCCGTTGGTTCCACCAAAACCGAAAGAGTTGGACAGAGCGTGTTGAATGGGCCGCTCCTGAGCTTGATGCGGAACGTAATTCAGATCGCAACCGGGGCTGGGGTTGTCCAGGTTAATCGTCGGTGGGGCCACGTTCTTCCTCAGAGCCATGATGGTTAGGATCGCTTCAACGGATCCGGCAGCCCCCAACAGATGCCCAATCATTGACTTCGTGGAACTGACCGCGAGTTCATCTGCGTGGGGTCCAAATACACTTCTTATCGCAACGGACTCGGCTAAGTCCCCGGCCTCAGTAGACGTACCGTGTGCATTCACATACCCCAAGTCACTGGCATTGAGTCCTGCATCGGCCAGCGCTTGCCGCATAGCGGCCGCAGCGCCCCGGCCATCTTCGGGGGGTGAAGTCATGTGATAAGCGTCTCCACTCATCCCGAAACCAGTTAACTCGCAATAGATGTGCGCACCGCGCTCTCGAGCACTATCTAATGACTCCAGCATCAACATGCCGGCCCCGTCACCCAGTACGAACCCGTCCCGGTCTGAATCCCATGGCCGCGACGCTCGCTCTGGATCATCGTTACGCGTGGACAGTGCGCGAGCCGCGGAGAAACCGCCAATGCCTACCGGCGTCGTCGCCATCTCCGCGCCGCCCACGAGCATGGCGTCCACGTCTCCGGCAGCAACCATGCGCGCCCCCAGACCGATATTGTGTGTGCCCGTCGTGCAGGCCGTCACAACGGCTAAATTGGGGCCTTGCAGGTTATACATAATCGAAAGGTTGCCCGCGATCATATTGATAATGGCGCCCGGCACGAAGAACGGTGAAATACGCTTTGGTCCTTTCTGTTCGACAAGGAGGGCCGTCTCCTCAATCGACCCAATACCGCCGATCCCGGAGCCGATGGCACAGCCAACGCGATGTGCGTTCTGCTCGGTGATTTCGATCCCCGAATCACGGAAAGCTTGAATACCTGCCACCATGCCGTATTGGATAAACGGATCCATACGGCGTGCATCGCGGGTCTCGAGGTAGCCCTCCACCGAGAAGTCCTTAACGCTGGCACTGAAACGGGTTGTGAACGCGCTGGCATCAAACTGAGTGATCGCTGCCGCCCCGCTTTGACCGGCGCAAATACCTTCCCAGCTCGTTTTGACGTCTAGTCCCAGAGGTGTGACCGCTCCCAGACCGGTGACGACGACTCTGTTGCCTTTCATGATGCGCCCCTTCTGCCCCGTGAGGTTTGCTGTTCGCCTTGGACTGTTTCCTCGAGCCGATCTGTGCCAGCTCAGAAAACGTCTGCCCTAAAATGAAAGGGCCGCGCTGCGTGAGCAGAGCGGCCCCGTATCCTCAGGCTACCGCCCGCTTAGGATAAGTTGTTGTTGATGTAATCAATCGCCAACTGGACCGTAGTGATTTTCTCGGCCTCTTCATCAGGAATTTCCGTCTCGAACTCTTCTTCGAGCGCCATGACCAATTCCACAGTGTCCAGGGAGTCCGCGCCCAAATCGTCGACAAACGATGCCTCAGCTTTGACTTCCTCTTCCTTTACGCCCAACTGCTCGGCGACAATCTTACGTACGCGATCTTCGATATTGCTCATGACGTGCCTTTTGCTCCCCATAAAGTGTCGGCCGTGGTGGCCAAACGCCGTGGATTTTACAAGCTTTTAGCTCAAGAAAAACCCTTTTTGACCCTCATTCGACCCTTGATACCGTGGGCTAGCCCATGTAAAGGCCGCCATTAACGTGGATTGTCTCGCCCGTGATGTATTGACCCGCGTCGCTGGCTAAAAACGCGACGGTGGCCGCAATATCGTCTGGCTCTCCTAGACGCCCGAGCGGAATTTGTGACTGCAATGCGTCGCGCTGAGCCTCAGCCAGTGCGCGAGTCATGTCGGTGTCGATAAAACCGGGGGCAACACTGTTCACCGTGATTGACCGGGACCCCAGCTCGCGAGCCAAAGAACGCGCCATGCCCTCCGCGCCCGCTTTGGTGGCCGCGTAGTTGCTTTGTCCCGCGTTACCCATCGAGCCAACCACTGAGGTCACATTAATGATTCGTCCCCAACGCGCTTTCGTCATGCCACGAACGCAGACCTTACTGAGTCGATACAATGCAGTCAGGTTGGTTTCGATGACCTGATGCCACTCATCTTCCTTCATCCGCATCAGAATATTGTCCTGCGTAATGCCCGCGTTGTTGACCAGCACTACCGGCTCGCCCAAGTCGGCCCGAATACTCTCCACCAAAGACTCGATGCTCGCGGGATCGGTCACGTTGAGAACGCGACCCAAGCCATCCAACGGTGCCAACTTGCTATGAATGGCGTCCGCGCCAGCTTCGCTGGTCGCAGTGCCCACAACGCGCATACCCTGCTCCGCCAATACCCGGGCGATGGCCGCACCAATGCCGCGGCTTGCACCGGTAACGAGGGCGACCCGTGGGTTGTCTTCACTCATATCGAATACTCTGAAACGGTGGCTCTCAAGACTTCAGGATCCTCAAGCGCAAAACAGGGGGAATCCCGATGGATACGTTTCACGAGGCCAGTGAGCACTTTACCCGGACCGCACTCTGCAAAGTGACGGCAACCTGCCTCGATCAGCGTCATCATGCACTGCGTCCACATCACAGGCTCGGAAACTTGCCGCACCAGCAGACGCCGAATTTCAACCGCCTTACGATGGGGTTGGGCGTCCACATTACTGATTACGGGTGTGTTGGCGTCAGAGAGCGTGACGTCCTGAAAGGCTTCCGCCATCACTGCTGCCGCCGGTTGCATTAAAGGCGTATGAAAAGGCGCACTGACTGGTAATGGCAACACACGCTTGGCGCCCGCGTCTTTCATAAACGCCCCGGCCGCTTCCACGGCGCCGGCATGACCGGCAATGACCACCTGGCCCGGGGAATTGTAATTCACCGCACCCACGTAGGCGTCGTCCTCGCAATGGGTAACGCAGACCTCATCAATGACCGCGTCGCTCAACCCAAGCACGGCTGCCATCGCTCCCTCGCCTGCAGGCACAGCAGACTGCATAGCCCGACCCCTGATTTGCACGAGTCGCGCGGCGTCGAAAAGTGATAAAGAGCCAGCAGCGACCAGTGCCGAGTACTCACCCAAGCTGTGTCCGGCAACGAACTCAGGTGGGGTGCCGCCCGCCTCAGTCCAACACCGGTAAAGGGCAACGCTCGCGGTCAAAATGGCGGGCTGAGTAAACTCCGTGAGTGTCAGCTGCTCTTCGGGTCCGCCGCTCACCAGCGCCCACAGGTCATAGCCGAGGGCTTCACTGGCCTCATCAAAGGTCTCGCGGACTAAGGGGAAAGCTCCCGCCGCGTCGGCCAGCATTCCAACCGACTGAGATCCCTGACCCGGGAAAAGAAAGGCGTGGCCAGTCAAAGACGATTACTCGTCGTCGCCGGTTTCCACTACTTTTTTACCGCGGTAAAAACCGTCTGCACTGACGTGATGACGGCGACGGGTTTCACCCGAGGTCTCATCAACCGTCAAGGTCGGCCCACCAATCGCATCGTGCGCGCGGCGCATGCCCCGCTTAGAGCGCGTTTTTCTATTTTGCTGAACAGCCATGACGGCCTCCTTCGTTACGGCGAAGCGCCTCATCAATGCGGCGCTTGTTGCTATGTCAATGTATACGTCAGTTTTAAGAGTTAGTTTTTCAACTGCTCCAAAACACCAAATGGGTTCTGCTTGTCGGCGTCGTCCGACAGGGCGGACTCAACCTCCTCGGGCGTTGCGAGCGCAGCCGCCTGCTCAGCCGTCTTACAATCGTTCTCATGCAGCGGGAAGGCTGGCAATGCCAACAACAACTCCTCTTCTACGATCTCCCTCAGGTTGGCATCTTCTTCAACCAATAAGGGCTCATACCTGCCCGGCAGTGCTGCTGCCTCTTCATCCTTCCACACACACGCCATCAGCGTGGACGTGGCAAGCGGCCAGGGCATCTCCTGCAAACAACGCTGACACTGCAAAACCGCGGTTGCGTTGATGCGCGCGTCGACCACCGTCCGGCCTGCCTCATCTTTGCTGAGCCGAAGTGCCACGTGAGCCAGATCGGCCAGCCGGACGCCAGCCGAAGTTAACCTCGGCAGGTCCTCTGATGATACAGTCCCAGCAACCTCCGCCCCGCGCGCCGCCAGACCGCGCAGGTCAAGCTGTTTTGGCAGCGGTGCAGTTTTCATGGCGGCGGATCATACGGACGGGACTTTAGGCTGTCAAAGCCAACGGCCACGACATCGGCCTACCCCGCCACTGGCGTGACTTTTCACCAAATTCGGCCCGAAACATGCAGCTCATCCTCGCCTCAACGTCTCGATACCGACAAAATTTGCTGAAACGGCTGGGCATGCCGTTCACCTGCATCGCGCCCGATGTCGATGAAGCCATTGTGGCTGACGAAACCGCGTCAGCGCGCGCCAAACGATTGGCACATTCAAAGGCGGCATCAGCAGTGCGAGACCAAGCCGATCTAGCTGCACTGGTGATCGGCTCAGATCAGGTAGCCTGCCTGAACGACCAGATACTGCGAAAACCAGGCACAGCCGACCGCGCAGTGGCGCAACTTACACAATGCTCTGGGAAAAAGATCCGGTTCTGGACTGGCCTGACACTGCTCTCCAGCGCAGGGCACCATTGGCACGAGATGGTCCACAGTGATGTGACACTGCGTCACCTCACTCCAGAGGAAATAAAGCGCTACATCGAGCTGGACTACCCATTGGACTGCGCGGGCAGCTTCAAGTGGGAATCACTGGGCATCAGCTTGTTCGAGCGGCTTGAAACCGAGGATCCCACGGCACTGGAAGGGCTGCCCCTGATCAAGCTTTGCGGGCTACTTCGAACAGCGGGGCTCTCAGTGCCCCTCGCCTCGGAGCACCTCTAGCACGGCCTCAAGTTCGTTGCTCAGCGGACATTCAAGCTCGTAGTGCCGTCCTGCAACACGAAAACGAATCGCCTTTGCGTGTAAAAACAATCGCTTAAGCCCCAAAGATGAAGTGATGCCCTCCGATGCGTCGTTGTGATACTTCGTATCGCCCAGTATCGGGTGGCCGACGTGCTGGCTGTGGACTCGAATTTGATGCGTCCGGCCCGAAATGGGCTTTACCTCGAGAAGCGAGGCCGACGGTAAACGCTCGAGCACCTTGAACTCGGTTTTGGCTTTTTTGCCATCAGCAGAAACTTTCACAATCCGCTCCCCTGAGGGTGTATGCCGCCTTGCGAGGGGCGCGGCCACACTTTTCTGATACGCGGGCCACTTCCCAGCAACCAGCGCCCAATACACCTTGTCGACTCGGTCACCGCGCAACTGCTCGTGGAGATCCCTGAGGGTTCTGGCGTTTTTAGCAACGAGAACAATGCCGGAGGTGTCTCGGTCCAGACGATGAATCAGCTCGAGGTAGCGCTGCTCCGGGAACAGTGTCCTCAAGGACTCGATCAAGCCTTGTTTGACGCCACTGCCACCGTGTACCGCGAGGCCGGTGGGCTTGTTGATGACGAGCAAGTCATCGTCATCCAGCATCACCGCGTCCCGAATACGGCGCTGCCAGGCCGCTGAAGGGCGAGAGACATCTGGCCGCTTAGAGACGGTAAGAGGGGGCATTCTGACCATATCGCCCTGTTGCACCCTGTAATCAGGCTTGCTGCGGGCTTTGTTTACCCTGACCTCGCCCTTTCGAATGGCGCGGTAAACACGAGTCTTGGGGACATTCTGCGCGTTTCGCAGTACATAATTGTCGAGCCGCTGGCCCGATTCGTCCTCGCTGACCTCTAAAAATGTGACCTGCCTGTGACTTGAGGCGCTCATGCGACGACTAATATCTACCTTTTATGTTGATTGAATCCACTATATCTTGGTGCTATTGTCCGCGCGTCGGGCTCGTTGTGCCCCGGTGAAACACCCAGTAGCGGCCCGTTTAGAGGCCCTGGGGCACCCACCAGGCCCACCCCAGCAACTATTAGCTGCGGCTGCAGAGGCTTTCCCCCTCGGGCTGACCCGACAAGAGATTTTGAGAGTTTACCGCGTTCAGCTGCTCCGGCCCTAGAAAGCGTTTAAGAGCAACCGTAAGAGCCGCACCCGGTAGGCACATTAAAACCCGCGACAAATGATGGCGCGGTGCAGATTGCGAAACCAAGCTCGACAAAGCGAGAGCCGGGTGACAACAGAGAGGCCGCAGAGCGCGGCTACATGATGTTAGTCCGCCGATACCGGCGGAAACGCAAGTACAGGGGATATTGCTACCCCCGCACCGCCCAGTTGCGTCGCCAACTGGAAGTAACAATGAAAAAGATACTGATTAACGCTAACCAACCGGAAGAGGTTCGGGTTGCGATGGTTGATGGCCAGAAGCTTTACGATCTGGACATCGAAAACCGCCAACGCGTGCAAACCAAGGCAAATGTCTACAAGGCCAAAGTCACCCGAGTCGAGCCCAGCCTTGAGGCCGCCTTCGTCGACTTTGGCGCTGATCGCCATGGATTCCTCCCTCTCAAGGAAATCTCTCCCGAGTACTACCGAAGCCGAGCGCCCGAGAATGAGGGCAAGATCCGCATCAAGGATGTGCTGAAAGAAGGCACAGAGGTCATCGTCCAGGTCGATAAAGAAGAACGTGGCACAAAGGGCGCCGCCCTCACGACGTTCATCAGCTTGGCGGGCCGGTACATGGTTTTGATGCCAAACAACCCCAAAGCGGGTGGCATCTCACGGCGCATCGAGGGTGAAGACCGCAGCGAGCTGAAAGACTCCCTCGCGCAGCTCAACCTGCCCGATGGTATGGGCGTAATCATCCGCACGGCCGGTGTCGGTAGGACGACTGAGGAATTGCAATGGGATCTGGATTACCTGCTGCAGCTCTGGGAGTCGATCTCGCAAGCAAATCAGGAAAGTAAAGCGCCGGTTCTGATCTATCAGGAGAGCGACGTGATCATTCGCGCGGTGAGGGATTACCTCCGCGACGATATCGATCAGGTCTTGATTGATGACCCCGCAGCGTATAACCGTGCCGCGGAATTTGTCGGCATGGTCATGCCCCAGTACAAAAACCGATTGAAGCTGTACGAGGATCCCCTCGCCCTCTTCAACCGATTCCAGATCGAGGGGCAGATAGAAACCGCCTTTCAGCGGGAAGTCCGTTTGCCATCAGGTGGCTCTATCGTGCTCGATCCGACTGAGGCACTGGTGTCTATCGACATCAACTCCGCCCGTGCCACCAAGGGCGGGGACATTGAGCAAACCGCCCTGCAAACTAACTTAGAAGCCGCAGACGAAATCGCCCGCCAGTTGCGACTGCGTGATATGGGCGGATTGGTCGTGATCGACTTCATCGACATGTCCTCCAACCGCAATCAACGTGCGGTAGAAAATCGGATTCGCGAGGCCCTAGAGCTCGATCGGGCGCGCATCCAAGTGGGCCGCATTTCCCGTTTTGGCCTGCTAGAAATGTCGCGACAGCGTCTTCGACCCTCCCTCGGCGAGACCAGCGGGATTGTGTGCCCGCGATGCACAGGCCAGGGAACGATCCGCGATACTAAATCCCTCGCGCTGGCGATCCTCCGATTGATTCAGGAAGAAGCCGCGAAAGAACGCACAGGTGAGGTCCAGGCCATCGTGCCGGTTGACGTCTCAGCTTTTCTGCTTAATGAAAAGCGCTCAGACATCAATGAAATCGAATCACGGAGCGGCGTCCGCATTGTTGTTGTCGCCAGCCCCTACCTCGACACACCTCACTTCGAGGTACGAAGGCTGAGAGACGACGAAGTCGATCAGTCCAGAAGACTGAGCTTTGACATCGAATTACCCTCGCCCACTGAGCCTGCGCTTGAGGCGGCGAATGAAACACCCGTCTCAGCACCTGAGGCGCTTGTCCGAGGCGTCACACCCGACGCTCCGGCCCCCGAGAGTGCGCCGAAGCCAGAGCGTGACAACACGCAGAGACAAAAGCCACA
Organism: Halieaceae bacterium; assembly: GCA_002721785.1. Classification (GTDB taxonomy): domain Bacteria; phylum Pseudomonadota; class Gammaproteobacteria; order Pseudomonadales; family Halieaceae; genus Luminiphilus. The sequence goes on along the minus strand of PBLO01000004.1, from coordinate 202,520 downwards.
ACAACGCCGTGGCAATCAGCGTCGCAGTAAACCTGAACCCAAACCGCAGGGCTTGCTCGCCAAGATCTGGGGCGCATTGTTTGGCGGTAGTGCGGCGGAAGAAGAAAAAGAAAAACAATCAAACCGATCTCGATCCAATAGAAACAACCGTGGCCGTGGCCGCAACCGTTCGGGCGAGCGCAGCCGTGACGACAACAGGAATAGCGACGGTAATCGCCAGCGCAACCGAGGCGAGCGTGATAATCGACGCAACCAGCGCAACAGAAAATCTGAGCAGCGCGATGCAGACAGCACTGCGCAAAACGTTGAAGTCGTTGAGCAACAGGATTCGGCCACCGATACCGGTGACCAGCCCAAGCGCTCTCGACGACGACGTGGCCGACGCGGCGGTCAGCGACAGCAGGAAAGCACTGCAACACAAACCACAGATACTGTCGTTAACGAAGAAGCCGTTAACACCAGCGCAGAAAGCGGTCAGGAGAGCCATCGAAGAAGGCCTGCTGACAAGCGTAACGAGGGGCGACGACGGCGTCAGCGACGTAGCGTGGACGATCAGCCCACACCGGAGATCGAATCCGCAACCGCACCAGAGGCCACAGCAGAAACGGGCGGCGATACGGATACAGCCACTGCGCCCGTCGAAGTTGCCTCCTCAGAGGCACTGACAGCGGCCTTTACCCCCGAAACTGGTGAGGCGCCTGACGCGCCACAACCAGAAGTGGAACCAGCACCCGAGGTCGCATCGACTGATGCTGAACTGACAGACTCCGCAGACACCCCCGCGGATGACGCACCTGCGGCTGACGATGAGACACAGGTCACTCAAGCAGAGACCACTGCGCCAAGCATGGAGACGCCGGTGGACGATACGCCCGCGGACCTTGAAGTCGCCGCCGACACTGCGGGATTGACCGGAGACGGCCGTGCAGTCAATGACCCACGAGTCGCGCCGAAGCCCGTCACTGAAACCGCAGTGATTACTGAGCAAGGCCTATTGTTCTGGCAAACCGAGGCGGCGCCGGTAACAGTGATTGAGCGTGATGTGCCGCGCGCCAGCAATGATCCTCGAGGACAACGAACAACCGGATCTGCAGAGGCGTCTTGATCAAAACGAGCGCGGCGATATAATGCGCGCTCNCCGCCGGGAGCCTTCCCGGCAAACAGTTTAGGTGGGCTGGCTGAGTGGTCGAAAGCGGCGGTCTTGAAAACCGTTGAACCGAGAGGTTCCCGGGGTTCGAATCCCTGGCCCACCGCCANANATNNAAAAAGGCCGCCCTGATCGGGCGGCTTTTTTACNTCTGTGAATAACGCCTAGAGCATTGCCGAGACCATCATCCCGTAACCGACCACACCGACAATCCAGACCAGGCTTCGCAGGTATTTAATGCCCGCGATATAAATTGGCACGTAGGCAATTCGGCCCCAGAAAGCGACTTGCGCGCCCAGCATCACTTCAGCGTCTAACCCGGCCGCGTCGGCAATCAACGCTAATGGAACAAAGAAGACTGCCGCCTCAATCGAGTTTTTTGCTGCTCTCTCTGCGCGCCCACCCATCGGTGTTGCTTCTTGGAGGTTATCCCGATTGCCCAGCCCGATATCGCGACCTTCCTTCGTCCATTCCTGATTGCGGATTGCTGCGCCTAGCACCACCGAGGCCAGTGTCCAGATCGTGAAATAAACGGTGAGTTCCAGTAATGCTGTCATAGTGACCTCTAATTATTATTGGTGTGTTTTAACCCTGCCTAAAACCACTATACACCGGGCTAATACCCTGTGAGAAATCGCAGCACCGGACCTGAAACGGACTATCTTTTTGTCTGTCTTTATCCTAGTTTTACTGGCGCTAGCGGCTGATCGCATTACAGAGATAGAAGAGCGCAAAACACTGAATAAGAACGGGGTGGTACAACCATGGAACTGAACACACTCACCGAGCAGGGCCGACACTGGGCCGCAGCACAGCCAGACAAAGTCTGGATGCGCGACCTGCATGAGGGCGGCGCCACTGAGTATGCCTGGGGTCCCACCATCGCTGAGATCGACCGGGCGGCGGCATGGCTTGAGGCAGAGTATGGCAGTGGACAGCGCATGGCACTGCTCTCCAAAAACCGCGCTCACTGGATCATGGCCGACCTGGCCGTTATCCATTCCGGCAACGTCACCGTGCCGCTCTTTACCACCCACGCAACTGCCACGGCCGAGTACATCCTCGACTTCACCGAGACTAAAGTGCTGTTTCTGGGGCAAACCGAAAACTGGGAAGGCGTAAAAACAGTTCTGCCTTCAGACTGCCTGCTGGTCACATTACCCGGGGTCGAGTGTGAACTCCCCCATAAAACATGGGACGACATCGTCGAGTCGGCGCCCTCAGATGCACCCAGCTTTTCACCCGATGGTGACGACGTCGTCTCGCTGGTGTTCACCTCAGGCACCACGGGTCTGCCAAAGGGCGTGATACAGACCCATGCCACCAATTTGGTTCCAATGCGGCGCTGCCGAGACCTCTTTACGAAACGGGACCAACCGCGCTTTTTCAGTTACCTACCGCTGTCACACATCGCTGAGCGGCAGGTCGTCGAGTTCTCCTCCGTCAACTCGGGGGGCGAAGTCTGGTTTAACGAATCTCTCGAGACACTCGCTCGGGACCTTCCCCAATGCCGGCCCAATATCTTCTTTGGCCCACCCAGAGTGTGGGAGCAACTGAAGCAATCGATTACCGCGAAATTTGGCGGCGCCGAGGCACTGGAGGCAGCGCTGGCGGCTGATGAAGCCGGCGTGCAAGCCATGGTGGTCGGAGGCTTAGGCCTGGATGACACGGATTACCTCCTGACGGCTGCGGCCCCGACCCCGCCGCCGCTGATTCACTGGTGGGAACGTGTCGGCCTCGAGATTTGCGAAGGGTTCGGTCAGACTGAGGCCATGGGTTTGATCGCAACTGATCCCAGTGACCGTAGAGTCGGCTCTATCGGTCGCCCCGTAGGTGAAGTCGAGGTCAAGATCGGTGACAACGAAGAGATGCTCATCAAGGCTGAAGGCTGCACTCCAGGCTATTACAACCGGTCCGAAAAAACCGCGGAGCTCTGGCAAGACGGCTGGTTACACACCGGCGATAAAATCGAAATCGATGAGGACGGCTTTATCTTCATCACCGGGCGAGTCAAGGATTACTTTAAAACCATTCAGGGTAAGTTCGTCGCGCCTCCTCCCATTGAGGGCCTATTTGCGGACAACCCTCACTCTGAGCAGCAGTGCCTGCTGGGGCGGGGTTACTCTAAAACCGTGATGGTCAGCGTCGTCAATGAACCTGCGCGCGGCCTACCTCGAGAGGAAGTCGAAGCCGCGGCGCTGGCAACGATTGAGGAAATTAATAGCCAGATTGAGAAGCATGCCCGCATCGGCGGCGTGATCTTCAGCCAGACGCCCTGGACCATCGAAAACGAGATTTTGACGCCGACGATGAAGATTCGTCGGGAGCAAATCGAAAAAAAATTCGGCGAGACCGCTGAGCAACTCGCGAGAGAATCCGCTGAAGCCGGCCACGTTGGCGTCCATTGGTTTGACTAGATCTCGCGGGGCCACCGCGGCGAACTGACAACGCCCCTTTGACTCGCGCGGAGGCTAAAACGCCGCTGCGGAGTCATTTTCCGGGTCCGGGGGCGTGTTCCAGCGACCGCCGGCCAATACGCAGGGTTCTGGGGCCAGTGACCCTCTGGCAGGAAGCACACTGGCTCAGAGCGCGGCCATATCAGATTCGTATTCCTCGACCACGAAGCTGCGAATCAGGGCACGGTCAAACACGCGCTCCTCGTCGGCCACGATTTCCGCTTGCGCGTCTTCCGTGGCCAGTAACGCCATAGCCTTATCCATGGTGTCTCTGTCAGGGAACCAGATTTCCATCAAAACGTCGCAGGGCAACTCAGTCGCGCCCTCCACGTCATCGGCAATGGGTCGCAAGTAACGACGCTGATATTTCACCGCGTATCCGCCCAGGTATTTTTCCCCGATAAGCCGATGCTGGGATTCGTAGTAATCGATAAAGGCCTGACGAGTCATGCCGGGCTTTCGGGTCAGCAGCGTGACAACCTTGATCATCTTTTACCTTTTTTCTTTGCTTATTGCCCTGCTGCGCTGAAGCGCTTCAAGCGGCTCCAGCCACTACAAAATCGATGCTTTCAGCGACACGTCGGCGAATTGCCACACCGTCTCAAAGCGAGCCGTCACCTCCGCCGCCGCCGTGTTATCGCCCTGCCGCCGGAGCGCCTCTGCTAGCCCAAACATCGACCAGCCATTCATGGGGTATTGCGCGAGATCTGCCTCGAAGACCGCTTGGGCCTCGGCCAGGCGATCACTTGCTAAAAGTGCCGCACCGAGAGATTGGCGCGTCGGGTAGTACCAAAAAGGCGGCTCTGTGTAGGGCAGCGCATCCTGCAGCGAAACGGCCTCTTCGAATGCAAGCATAGCGGCTGCCGCATTACCAGATCGATAGGCCACCTCGCCAATTAACAAGGACTTGGCGATTCCCAAGAGATCCCGCGCCGGATAGACATTACCCATGAAGATCTCGTCGACCTCTGGCTCAAGCGCCTCGATTGCTGCCAACTCAGTCAGCGCCGCCTCTGCGTCACCCAACGCCGCGTGGGCCACACCTCGGCCGTAGTGCCAGATAGCGCGGGCAAACGCGAAGGGCTCATAGGGTTCAGGCTCAACCAAAATCTCTTCCCATCGGGCGAACCGAACCAAAGACAGCATAGGCACAGTCCGAAAGAATTGAATGGTGGGGAACTGCTCTACCTGCTCGACTCTTACGTTAGCCACGACGCGCCGAGCACTGTCGAGAGACAGCGCACTTTGACCCTGCATGGTCGCCGACGCCCACAAAAAATGGATGTTGTGCGGGTAGTAAAGCGCCGGGTAAAAGCCCTGCGCATTGCATTGCGCGATATATGCCTCATCAACCTCGGCCGCACGAATATTCGCCATGGCCGAGTCCTGATATCGCCCCACTCGGAAATAGATATGACTGGGCATGTGCACCAGATGTCCGGAGCCGGGCACCAGATCAGCCAAACGGTCTGCGGCGGTTTCCGCCTTCGCCGCATTAGAGGATGCCTCCAGCGCGTGAATGTACAAATGCAAGGCCAGAGGATGATTGGGATCGGCGGCCATGACCGCCTCCAGACTGGCAATCACCGCTTGCGTATCAGGCTTGGCCTCCCCATTTGGGCCCCAGTAGTCCCAGGGCATCGTGTTCATCAGCGCCTCTGCATAGACTGACGCCACTGTCGTATCGTCAGGGTAGCGCTCTGCCATCACCGCGAGGGAATCGGCCCAGGCCCGGTCAAGAGGGTCTCGAGACGTATCGGATTGCCCGTCGTATCGCGCATCGAGCGCCCGTATCCAGTCCTGCTCCTTGGGCGTAACGCCGTCGATTAACGCGAGCGCCGCATCGATCGCGGCACGGGCACTCACCCGCTCTGCGGGCGCCATCACCGCTTTGCCATTATTGGTGACGTTAATGTTAGGGCCCGTTGCCAGCGCCTCACCCCAAAAGCACATCGCACATTGTGGGTCTAAGGTTTGTGCGGCGCGGAAACTTCGTATGGACTCCGCATGATTAAACCCAAAGGCCAGCACCATGCCCTGATCAAAATAGCGTTGCGCATCCGGGTCGGCGGTAGTGATCGGCATGTGATAATCGCCCATCCCCTCAAACAGCGGAGCACCCGCGCGCTGGGCGAGCGAGTCGGCTTGATTGGCTGCCGGCTGATCGTTCAGGTCTCCGCCGCATGCGACCAAACCAAGTAACCCAGCCACAGGTACGAGTCTTCGGATCTTACTGACAACTAACATGAGCATCTCCCCCGAGAAAACGCTCACGGTAACACGACGCGGTCTATTGGCCACCGGCCGCCCGCTCGCCGATCGCGACGCTGCGCGCATCGGATACAAGCGCATCGACATGATTTGAGGTGAGCGTTCGGAGAAATACCACCAGCGCATCCTGGTCAGACTGCGACAATGTCAGGGACTGCGTTCGGGGATCCTGCGCAGGGTCACCTCCGCCCCCCTCAGCGTAGAAGGCAACCACACCCTCAAGCGTGGCAATAGAGCCGTCATGCATATAAGGCGCTGTCAGCGCCACATTGCGGAGGCTCGGCGTGCGGTAGCGCCATTTATCTGCCTCTAGACCCGTTACCTCGTAACGCCCATCGTCCGTAAACGTCTCGGTCTCGGCATCGACAGTTGGCACCACAAAGATCCCCGGAGCCAGTTGCACCGAAGGCGGCCTGAGCGCCCGCCCCGCCCGACGATATCCCGTGCCGGTATTATGGAACTGCCCATCCGTAAAGAGCGCAGACGCCTCACCAATCTGATGGCACGAGGCGCAGCCGCTGTTCTGGAAAACGGAAAAACCGCGAGCTGCCTGCGACGGATACGGCTCAACAGTTACACCCTGCGAGACGGATCCCTCCACCCCAAAGTGCCACCGGTCGAATGGTGAATCGCCTGACAACAAGGCGCGTTGATAGGCTGCAAGAGCCCTTCCCAGTGTCGCCGCGGTTAGCCCCTCATTGAACGTTGCCGCAAAGCGCGCTTTGTACTGTGGGTTCTGGCCGAGCTTTACCAATACCGCCTTACGAGACTCGTTAGCCATTTCATTTTCAGCGAGGAGTGGCGACCAGATCTGCTCCTCAAGCGATTGCTCGCGCCCATCGAGGAACAAGTTCTCGGCAAAAGCGACGTTGTAGAGTGATGGCACGTTGCGCCTGACGCCTTTCCCCAGGTGGCCGACGGGTGTGGCTAGCTCATTCTGGGTAAAACCCTGCTCAGGGATGTGGCACATGGCACAAGACAGCGTCTCGTTTTTTGACAGACGTCGGTCGAAAAACAGCTGGCGCCCCAAATCGATTTCCGCAGAATTGAGTGCCTGGGCCACTGCGGGCAGACCGAGCGGCGAATTCTCGCTCAACTCGACAAGTCGCTGACGCTCGCCGAGCGCCTGAATCACCACTTTTGAGTCGGTGACGTAGGCCGTGGATTCATAACCGACACGCGAATCCGCCAGGCCCACGTGATGCGCGCCGCTTGCCGCAGTGCGCTCGTTTCCAGCCATTGCTGCAACGCCGAACCCATACAGCAATGCCAGTGAAGACGTCACAACAAATAAACGCGCACAGGCGCGAACTCGAAAACGATTCGCAGGCTTGTCTGAAGGTGATAGCATCGGGGCAATTGTGGCAGAAAAAACAATGGGGACAATGATGCTACTCAGAGGATTTTTCTCGGCGCTTATTGCGCTAGCTGTGCTCGTGCAACCGACATCGGCAGACGAGACCTGCATGTCGCCTTATATGGCCAAAATCGTCGGTCAGGAAGACTACGTCTACATCTGGACACTCGGCCTCGAGGGCGTTGGCGATGGCGAAGACAAACTCGTCACCGTAGACGTGAACCCGGACTCCGACACCTATGCACAGGTCATCCATTCGATTTCAATGGGTGGCCGACACGAGGCGCATCACTCCGGCCTCACCGATGACCGACGCTATCTTTGGGCTTCAGGTCTAGACACCAGCAAGATCTTCATCTTCGATGTCCACACAGATCCTGCAGCCCCCAAGTTGCATCGCACCATCGACGACTTTGTCGAGAAGACTGGCGGTGTCGTGGGGCCCCATACCAATTATGCGCTGCCCGGCCGCATGCTCATCACAGGCCTGTCGAATAATCGCGACCACGGTGGCCGCACCGGTATGGCGGAATACACGAACGGCGGTGACTTCATCACCAGTGTATGGATGCCTACCGACGACAACCTGCAAGGAGCCGAAAAGTCGGGCAACTTCGCGGACGGATATGGTTACGATGCGCGCGCCCTGCCAAGACGTAATGTGCTGGTGACGTCCTCATTTACTGGCTGGAACAACTACATGATGAATCTCGGCAAGATGATGGGTGACGCCGAGGCCATGAAGCGTTTTGGCAATACCGTTGTCATCTGGGATCTGCATACCCGCAAGCCCAAGAAGATTCTCGATGTGCCGGGTGCCCCACTGGAGATCCGCTGCGCTTGGGGCTCGCGCTCCAATTACTGCTTCACCACGACGGCCCTAACATCCAAGGTCTGGTTGATTTACGAAGATGAAGCCGGCGAGTGGCAGGCCAAGACAGTGGCCGACATCGGCGATGCCAGCAAGATTCCGTTGCCCGTGGATATCTCTATCTCAGCGGATGACAACCACCTGTGGATCAACACCTGGAACGACGGACTGACACGTCTGTATGACATCTCTGATCCCTTCGCGCCAATCCAGATCATGGAAGAGCAGATTGGCGAGCAGGTGAATATGGTATCCCAGAGCTGGGATGGCGAGCGGGTCTACTTCACCTCTTCGCTCCTCGCGAACTGGGACAAGACCACGGCCTCTGAAGGCAATGACCTGCAGTACTTCAAGCTCTATAAATGGGACGGTAAAGCACTCACGCCCGAGTTCAATCTCGACTTCGTCGAGCTCGGCCTCGGAGCGCCGCACCAGATGCGATTCGGTGCCCACGCGTTGTACGGCGGCATGACCGCTCAGTCACCATCGGGACTGATCACGACACCCCCCGCGCACTGACCACAACGTGCGCGGTACCCTCCTCCTGCTGACTTGGGCATGGAGTGCAATTGCACTCTGTGCCCCACATGAACACCAGCCATCGGTCGTGTTAGCACCGGGTTATGCACCTCTGTCTTTCGTTGCGCCGGAGCCTGGCACCTATGCCCTGCCGACTATGGGCAACGCGGCAAATGGCGCAGTGATCGACAGCAACGGTAACTCCGCGCAACTCCATGACTTTCTTGGCGGGAAACCCACCGTGCTGAGTTTCATTTTCACGACCTGTGATGATGTTAACGGCTGCCCTTTGGCAACCTATGTCATGCGCAGCGTGCAGGATGCGCTGCAGGCCGATCCGGTCACCGCAGACAAAGCACGCCTCGTGAGCTTCAGCTTTGACCCCGTATTTGACACGCCTGAGGTGATCGATGCCTATGGTTCACAGTTTCGTGCCGGCGACTTTGACTGGCAGTTCCTTACCACCGAAGGCGCCACCACCCTGGACCCCATCCTGAATGCCTATGGCCAATGGGTGATTCGTGATTACGATGAGAACGGCGAACACATGGGCACGATGTCGCATATCCTGCGGGTGTTTCTGATCGATGCATCCCGTCAGATTCGCAATATCTACAGCACCTCGTTTCTGCACGCGGACACCGTAGCGAATGACGTACGCTCGCTACTGATAGAAGCCCACACAGGGCCGGAATCGGAAGCAGAGTCCTGAGACGCTTTTAAGCGCACTAGTGCTCCACTTCTTTGCCCCCCATCCGCTCGCTCAGCAATCCAGCTTTTCTCTCATCCATCTGCAATGCCGTTCGGCTTCTCACATGTCGACTATCAATTGGCTTGCATGGCTTCCTGAGAATCGAGTTATGCAATGCCGTATCCACAGTTTTGTCACCTGACCAATCAAGGCCGCTTTGACCGTTGGCCGCATATCGACTTGTATCCCACCCTCCTCAGCGCCGGCCTGATAAGCGGCGGCGGGAGGCAGACCGGGTCAAGTAATCGGCCGGCCTCTTCATGTTACCCTGCGCGCGTTTTTGGCTTGGCCTAGCAGGCGCAAAAGCCTGAGTGTCAGAGCGAGGGAGAATCCAACATGTTCATCAATGGCGAATGGCAAACTGACGCGCCAACATTTCCTGTGTTCAACCCCGCTACGGGAGAAGAAATTGGACAGGTGCCGGACGCGGACGCCGATGACGCGCGCCGTGCTATCGATGCGGCGCATGCGGCCTTGCCCGCTTGGATGAACGAAACCGCCTATTCACGCTCCGCGCTACTCTATCGTGCACACCAGTTGATGCTCGAGCAGCAACGCGAGCTCGCTGAGCTCATGACCCGGGAGCAAGGCAAGCCGCTAAAAGCCTCCGTGAATGAGGTGAAGTACGCCGCAGATTTTTTGCTGTGGTTTGCCGAGGAAGCCAAGCGAGTATATGGAGAAACCATTCCGTCCGCGCGGTCAGACCAGCGGTTTTTAGTGCAAAAACAAGCCGTCGGCGTAGTAGCTGCCGTAACGCCGTGGAACTATCCAATCTCCATGCTGACCCGGAAATTGGGGCCGGCGCTCGCCGCGGGTTGCACTGTTGTGCTAAAGCCTGCGGAAAGCACGCCTCTCTGCGCTGTAGCGGTCTTCAAAATCCTCGAAGCGGCTGGCTTGCCTGCGGGCGTTGCCAATCTGGTCACCGCGAGCGACCCAAAGCCCATCGGCGAAGTGTTCTGCACTCATCCCGCGGTCCGAAAATTGACGTTTACCGGTTCCACTGCAGTGGGAAAACATCTGGCACAGGCCTGCGCCCCACAGCTCAAGCGGGTATCGATGGAGCTGGGTGGTCACGCGCCCTTCATCGTGTATGACGACGCTGACCCCGTGCATGCGGCCAAGGGGGTGTCACTGGTGAAGTTTCTCAACACCGGGCAGGCCTGCATCAGCCCGAACCGCATTTTTGTACAGCGGCGAATCCTCGAGCCTTTCCTCGAGACCCTGCAGACCCGCGTGAGTGGCATGCAGGCAGGTGATGGCATGGACCCGGCCAACAGCATTGGTCCACTCATTAATGAAGCAGCGATCGAAAAAGTGGAGCGACAAGTGCAGGACGCCGTCAGTCACGGTGCCGCGCTCTTAGCGGGCGGGTCTCGCCTGACCGAGGGCGGTTTGGACCGGGGCTGCTTCTACGGAGCTACGCTACTAAGCAATGTCACGCCGGAGATGCTGATCTATCGTGAGGAGACGTTTGGCCCCGTCGCCGCAGTCGTGCCCTTTGACGACGAGGACGACGTGATCGCCATGGCCAACGACACAGACTACGGTTTAGCCGCTTATATCTATACCCAAAATCTGGCGCGCGCACTGCGCACCTTCGAACAGCTACAGTTTGGCATCATCGGCATTAACGATATTAATCCCACTAGCGCAGCAGCACCCTTTGGCGGCATGAAGGAAAGCGGGTTAGGCCGCGAGGGAGCTCGCGAGGGCATCGAAGAATATCTCGAAACAAAACTCGGCGGCATCAGCATCTAATGCCGCATCTAGGAGCAGATCATGGCAGCACCTGACTACCCCGGCCTGGATACGCTGGCACTTCATGCCGGCGCCCAACCTGACCCCTCTACTGGGGCTCGCGCCACGCCGATTTATCAATCGGCATCGTTTTGTTTTCCCGACTCTGATTACGCGGCGTCGCTGTTTAACATCGAACGTGCGGGGCACGTTTACTCCCGTTTAAGCAATCCGACCAACGCCGTGCTCGAAGAGCGTATTGCCGCCTTGGAGGGCGGCGTGGGCGCCATCGCCACCGCCAGCGGACAGGCTGCGCTGCACCTTGCCATTATTACGCTGATGGGCGCGGGTTCTCATATCGTCGCATCAGCAGCACTCTATGGCGGTAGCCACAACCTGCTTGGTTACACCCTGCCGCGTTTTGGTATCGAGACCACGTTTGTTGACCCTCGAGATCCACAGGCCTTCGCCGATGCCATTCAAGACAACACCCGACTAGTATTCGGCGAAACATTGGGGAACCCTAGCCTCGATGTACTCAACATCCCGGCGATTGCCGAGGTGGCACATGCAGCCGGATTGCCGCTCATGGTGGACTCGACCACGACCACACCCTACCTGATGAAGCCGTTTGAACTCGGCGCGGACATCATTCAGCACTCGGCGACCAAATTCCTCAGCGGTCACGGGATTGTGATCGGCGGCCTCCTCGTTGACAGCGGTCAATTTGATTGGGAGGCCTCTGGTAAATTCCCAACCCTGTCAGAGCCTTACGAAGGGTTCCACAACTTAATTTTCACCGAAGAGTTCGGCCCTGCCGCCATGATTCAACGCGCACGCAAAGAAGGGTTGAGGGACTTTGGGGCCTGCATGGCACCCACTTCCGCGTTTCATATCCTGCAGGGCATCGAAACGCTCAGCGTGCGGATGAGCCGCCACGTCGACAACACCCGCGCCATCACCTCATTTTTACTCGAACAGGAACAGGTGACGCGGGTCGGTTACCCCGAACTCGACGGGCACCCTGATCAGGCCCTGGCCAAAGAACTATTACCCAACGGGTGTGGCGCAGTATTCAGCTTCGATCTCGCAGGCGGGCGTGAGGCCGGTATCGCATTTGTTGACGCGCTAAGCGTGTTCTCACACCTCGCCAACATTGGAGACGCGAAGTCACTCGTTATCCATCCTGCCAGTACCACCCATCATCGAATGGACGCCGCGGCATTGGCTGCAGGGGGCATTGGCGAAGGCACTATTCGCTTGTCAATTGGCCTCGAAGATCCGAAGGATCTGATTGCGGACCTCAAACAAGGCTTACGGGCGGCTGGCAAGGCGGCGGGAGGCAGTCGCTAATGCGCATTCAGGTCAACGGCGAAACCGTCTACTGCTATACGAATTCCCGCGACATCGACCACGACAAACCGTCAATCGTTTTCGTCCACGGTTCAGGCATGGACCACACCGTGTGGACACTCGCCAGCCGACACTTCGCGAGACATGGCAATAACGTGATCTCGATCGATCTGCCAGGTCACGGCCGATCGGGCGGTAAGCCCTTGGCCACTGTTGAGGACATGTCTTCCTGGGTGATGTCAGTGCTCGATACGCTAGAGATTAGTGAAGCAGCCTTGGTCGGCCACAGCTTGGGGAGTCTCATTGCGCTCGAGTGCGCGGCCTCCCATAGCGACCGCGTCAGAGCGATTGCTCTGGTTGGCACGACCTCACCGATGCCGGTCTCTGACGCGATCCTCAATGCAGCCGAAGCCGATGATCACGCCGCTTTTGACATGCTGACCCAGTGGGGCTTCAGCAAGCGACATCAGTTTGGCGGCAACCGCAATTCGGGTATCTGGATGATTGGTAACACGCTGAGGCTTTACGAGCGCTCTGGTCCCGGGGTGCTATTTCACGACATGCGTGCGTGTAACGAATACACCAGCGGCACAGATCAAGCTTCAAAGGTCGCCTGCCCTGCTCTACTCATTCTTGGCGCAGAAGACCGACTCACACCGGTACGCAGTACTAGAGCGCTACAGGAAGCGATACCATCACCTCTCGTAGAAGTCCTGTCGGGCGCAGGCCACACCATCATGGTCGAGGCACCCAACGCCATGCTTGATGCGTTACACAAGGTGCTGTGAGAGAGCAGCCACCACCCTCCGGCGGGAGTATCTCACGACTAGGCGAACGCACCTTGCTCAGCTGTTGGACTGCAGCATCTGCTCGATCTGAATGATCCGCTCCTTGCCGAAGAACATCTCATCTCCGACAAAGAATGTAGGCACCCCAAAGGCGCCGCGATCTGCTGCCTGCTGTGTGTTCTGCAGCAACGCGTCTTTCACAGGCTGCGTTTGAATCGCTTCAGCTAAACCCGCTGCATCAAGCCCTGCAGACTGCCACACACCTGCTGCCACCTCCGGGTCCCCCATATTGAGTCCTTGCTCCCACATTGCTGACAGGTTCGCTTCGACATATTGGTCGACCACCCCAATGTCTTGCGCGGCAATAAACCCTCGCATTAGCGTGATGGTGTTGATCGGGAAGTGGGGATTGAATACGAACTTATTGAGACCATGCGCGTCGATGAAGCGCTGCGTCTCTAGCATGTCGTACTCAAGCTTTCCCTTCACTTCACCGAAAGCCAACATAGGCGCCTGATTATTGGTCAGCTTAAAAAGGCCGCCCAATAATACCGGCGTGAGCACTAACTCGACGCGCTGTCTTTCGGCCACTTCGCGCAGGACGTGATACGAGAAGTAGGCGTTCGGGCTTGCGAAATCGAACAGGAATTCAACCTTGCCTGACATGAGTACCTCCTAGCTAAAAGCGCGTGTCAGAAATGGTAGTCCGGTGTAACAGCCGGTCATAACCGTCATACCCGCCGGTCGCGGCGTGCAGCACAGATCGGTTGTCCCACATCACCAGCATGCCGGCCTGCCACTGGTGGGCGTACACGAACTCAGGCCGGCTCTGATGGGCGTAGAGCTCCATCAAGAGGGCGTCGCTCTCTTCCTTGTCCAGGCCAACAAACCCCTTTATGTAGGCGGCGGAGGAAAATAAGGCTTTCTTACCCGTCTCGTGGTGCGTTCGCACCAAAGGATGCTCGTGGGTTTCCAGCGCTTTTTCGCTCGGCAGAATTTTCATGCTCCGCCCTTGCTCCTGATCGGATTCACCGTAGGCGCCATCCGGTGCATAGCCCAAAGCCGCTGAATGAATCGCGGTAAGGCCCTCAAACTTCACCCTCAGTTCGTCTGGTAGTTGCTCATAAGCGGCCACTTGATCTGAAAAGAGCGTATCGCCTCCCACAGGAGGTATCGTGATCCCGTAGAGCGCGGTCGCAGCAGGCGGAATCGGCATAAAACTCCAATCGCTGTGGAAAAACTCGGCAAACACCGTGGTTTTTTCATCGGCATTGCGCTGGATCGCTGCCACCTGCCGGTGCTCGTCGATGTGACCAAAAAACGGATCCTCACCAATCTCACCAAACTGCTCACTGAAACCCACCAGCTGGGCTGGAGACAGCTGCTGGTCGGGAAAAGCCACCACTTTGTGCTCAAGCCAATGGGCGCGAATCTCTGCCACCAAATCGCTAGAAAGTGGCTGGTCCAAGCTCACGCCTGTAATCGTTGCGCCGCAACTCGCCCCGGAGGGCGCTACCTGCAAGTTCACTGGGATTCTCCTCTTTGCAAAAATCAATTGTTCAGCGTGCTGGTGACGATTACGGCAGACACCCAAACACTCCGCTTACCGTCTAATAACAGCCCCACCTGAACGGAAAAAGCGTTTAGCTGTAACGACTTTACAGATTGACGGCATGGTTCCACCAAGCAAGATCAGAATGCGCTCGAAGATCTAACTCATGGGTCCACGCTGATCGATGTTGCTGAGCCAAGTGGTAGTAGGTCTCTGCCATCTTATCCGGCAGGAGCAGCCCATCCTTGCCCTTGCCTCGAGCCTCTCTCAGTGCCTCGAAGTTCTCTGGACCCAGCATCTTGCCCAGGGTATCGGGCGCATCCACCGCGCCATCAATGAGAATATGCACCACATGCACACCCTGCGCTGCGTACTCGGCGTTCAGGCTCTGGCACAGTAGACGTCGCCCCGCCATCGCGGCGGCGTGAGAGTGCTGGCCACTGTTGCCGCGAACCGCCGCGGTGGCCGAAGTCACTAAGATCGTGCCATGACCCCGCTCGACCATCAGTGGGACCAGTACCTTTGCGACACGAAATAGCCCAAAACACGCCATGCGCCAGCCCAATTCGAAGGTCTTGAGGGGCGTGTCATCGAGTGAGCGGTTACCGATCTGGGCGCCGAGATTGTAAAGCACCGTGTCGATCGGGCCGATCGCTTCGACCTCCTCAATCAAGCCCTCCAGCGCGCCCTCGTCCACGGCGTTCAAGAGATGTCCGCTGGCGGACATGCCGGCTTCCTGAAGGCCCGATACCATGGTGTTGAGTCCGTCGATGTCACTGCGCCGACACAACGCGGCGTGATAACCCCCGGCAGCGAACTTCTTGCCAACGCTACCGCCAATTCCTGCGCCCGCGCCGATCACCAGACAAGTCTTTTCTGCGCCCATAACGACTCTCCTTACTAATCTAAAACGGTACCAGCACTAATGAGGCCGTCGATGGCGGCCTGGTCATAGCCAATGGCCTCCAGCACCTCTCTGCCGTGCTCACCCAACCTCGGGGCAGGACGCGACACACTCGCAGGGGTTTTATCAAAGCGTGCCGGATGCCGCGCCTGACGCACCTCACCAAACTCCTCAAAGTGCAGGCGATCCACCGAACCGTTGGCGACAACCTGCTCGTGGCCCAATAGCTCTGATCGATCAATGATCGGCGCGCAGGGCACACCCTCCTTGTCAAAGCGGGCTAGGATTTCCTCACTGGCCCACTTTTTGATCTCCTCGGCCGTGATCTCTTTGCGTTCACTGTTATGAGTAAACCGGCCTTGCGCAGTGCTGAAGTGCGGATGATCGATCAGATCTTCCCTATTGAGCGCTCGACACATGCCCTGCCACTCTTTATCGGATATCGCGCCGGCTGTGATGAAGCGATCCTGTGTCTCATAGATCAGGTCCATCGCCCCTTGGTACTTGCGCACATCAAACTCCTGATCCGCGTACGTCAGGCCTGCCATCGCCTCGGGCCAGAACAGGCTCAACATCGCGTCCAGCATCGATAGACGAATATGCTGTCCTTCACCCGACTTCTCCCTTGCATACAGCGCGGTACTGATCGCCTGGGCCGCGGTGATAGCTGTTACCTTGTCAGCAATGATGATGCGGAACATCTGGGGACGCCCCGAAATACGGTCGGCCTGAATGTCCGTTGCACAGGAGAGCGCTTGGATCACCGGGTCATACACACGCTTGTGCGCGTAGGGCCCCTCCTCCCCAAAACCGCTGATCGATACGTAGATGAGCTTTTGGTTAATCTCTCTGAGCACAGATTCCCCAAACCCCATACGCTCCATGGCGCCGGGCCGGAAATTCTGGATGAGCACGTCCGCAGTTTTGACCAGATCGAACAAGATCTGCTTGCCATCATTCGATTTCAGGTCAACAGCGATGGATTGCTTACCACGGTTACAAGAGAAGAATGCGGCAGTCACTTTATTTACGGTCGGGCCAATGTGGCGCATTTGCTCGCCCGTCGTGGGCTCGACCTTGATAACGTCAGCGCCCTGATCCGCCAGCATCATCGCTGCGACCGGACCCGACACCATACTCGTCAGGTCCAACACCTTGATACCTTTCAATGCGCTCATGCGTCCCCCTCAAACAAATCCGGATAATTTATTCTCATCGCTCGGCCGTAGGACGGCCGGGCTGCGTGGGTTTCATAGTAACGCTGTATTGCTGCGGGTAAAGCCACCCCGTATGCGATGCACCAGTCGAGGCAACTCATCAACATAATGTCTGCCAGACCAAATCCACCGGACATGAGCGTCTCTTGCTCTCCAAGGTGACTCGCGACCACGCTCAGGTGTCTGGCCACGTAGTCCGCAGCAGCACTAACCACCTCTGGCGATTCTCCATAGATCGCGCCCAAATCGCCGTGGCGCCGCATAACGTACAGCCCCGTCTCGTCGATCTCACCGTAAATGTAGGCACACCACTCGTCCTCTTTGGCGACAGACTGCTTGGTGTCGGGCACATATAGCGTTGCGCCATCAGATTGATGCGCAAGGTAGCGACAGATAGCGACGCTCTCTGAGAGCGACACATCGCTATCGCGGTAGAAGGGAATCTTCTGTTTACGATTCAACTCAGTGAACGCGGGCTGCTGGGTTTCACCGGTCCGCGGACCAATAGCGTGGTGCTGATAGTCGAGCCCTAGCTCCTCACAAACCCAAATTGGACGGAAACTGCGCGGCGTTCCAACACCCCATATTTCCCTCATATCGTGACCTCCCCAAAAGCAAGCTGCAGATTAGCTTCGAATACGAATAAAATTAAATGAATAGTTTTTGCTATATAGTTAAATAAACCGAATACCTCATAGAGCCAGCGGATGGACTTGTCTGATATCCAACTCATCAAAACCATCGCTGAGGTGGGCAGCATCTCAGGAGCGAGTCAGGCACTGCATCTGTCGCAGCCGACCGTCAGCAAACGTCTGTCGCGCCTAGAGCAAACGCTTGGCATGCAACTGTTTCACCGGTTGTCACGAGGCATGGCGCCTACGAGCACAGCCGAGTACATCCTGAGTCAGGAGCCAGACCTCAACAATCACATGCAGGCGATCGAGCGCCAAGTCCGACGCATGGCGGATCTGGAGGCTGGCCATTTACGACTGGGCGTTGGACCAATCATTGAGCAGGTGCTCTTGCCGGAGGTGCTGTCGGATTTCCTCACTTTGGCCGGCGCTGCACAAATCACAGTGGTCACCGAGGATGACCGAAATCTCATCGAGCAGTTAGCATCGTCAGAACTCGATGTGATTGTGGGGCCCTTTGAGGCATCGGACACGGATATCGAAGAACTCATTGAACTGAACATGCTCAGCGAACCGATGATCGCGGTCACCCGCCCAGAGCATCCGCTCGTAGGCCACAGTGACATCTCACTTAAGAGCGCAGTGAATTATCAATGGGCCACCCCGCGCCCCACTGCTAACACCAACGACGCCGCGGCCCTGACGATCTTACCGAGAGTAAAGCTGTTTTCTGACAATTACCCCTTACTCATCGAGGCAGCGCTACGGGCCGATTTAATCTGTGTCGGACCGAGCAGCGTCTTTGCAGCCGAACTATCTACCGGTACGTTGCGACAATTACCTCTCGACCTCGGGGTGCACTGGCGCAGCACCCTGCTCACCCGGCCCGAGGCGTACCTGACACCGTTAGTGAGCCACATCGCTACACTGTTTCGACGGGCGGCTAAAAACCTTTAAAACATCCTCTTGCTTGACCAACACAGCATCGTGGGATGGAACAAACACACAGCCTCCTCGTGTGACAGTTTCGGATCAAACAGCAGAGTCGCTAACAACAGAGCGTGAGCAATCTAGGAATAACCTCAGTGGTATACTGCGCGCCTCTCCTGGAGTACGCAGCCTAGCGACATGAGCAACGATTCCCCTCTTACCAAGAAGGACATATTGGACGCGGCTTCTGCGCGGGTTACTGAATCTCGTTTAGATCAATTGGTGCAGGGGCACTTTGCGACACTGGAATTGCATGATGACCTTGATCTGATGAAGGGTCTCAATATCGCCAAGGACTGGCTTATAGACAATCGCGAGAAGCTCAACACCAAAGAATATGATCCGGATATCGATACCTCGAGAGTAGAACACAAGCTATCTGAGGCAAATCTGCGGGCCATTCAGGCCGAGGAGGCCGATCGCTTCGTCGCGGGGCAGGATACTAACCAGATCAAGTTCGGAAACGTGAGGTTTAGCGAATTAACCCAGACTCTCGCTGTGACCCTAGACAAATTGCTAAAACCACGCAGAGTAATGAGACTCTTCCAGAGCGGACGGAATTGGTACCCTCCCAATGGATATATGGGGTGGCACACGAACGCGAACGTGCAAGGATTCAGGCTCTACTGTAGCCACACTCCTGTCGCTCAGCAGTCTTATTTTCGGTACCTAGATCCATTGACCAATCAGATAGAAACTAGCTGGGACAACGCTGGCTGGAATTTCAGATGTTTCAGAACAGACCTAGAGCCACTATGGCATTGTGTCTACTCGCAAACAGATCGCATTAGCTTTGGATACGGCCTGATGTTCCCGATTGATACTGCAGAGTGAGATCGCGTGGGGCCGTTTCCCGAGATCCCTCCAAAACAACCCCACTGAATGCGCCGGCGCAAAGATGACCACTCACCCCCGATACCAAAGTAGCGCCGAGACATCACTCTGGAGGAAATTGCTCTAGCAACTCGTGCACAACCGTAATCGTGAGCTGTTCACGATCGGCCTTGGACATATTATTTTTTAGCCGCCCCTCCGCAACGCCTCGCCAGACGATTCTGCCAGTCTTGATATCAATCACATCAAACATGGCAGTCCCATCCTCGTACGTTTTGACCGATTGTCCTGAGGAATAGCCAATGCTGACGGAGCGCCCATAGGTACCGGCTGCCACACCGCCGTGCATGCCCTGGGGCTGACCACTGACTTTCTGGGTTTGGCGCTTGGTAACGTGATAGTTCACCCAAAAATCTGCCTGCCCACGGCTCCCCTGACGGAACCCCCGCTGCATCAGTTCCTGATCTGCTGTGTTGCGCACCCGCTGATCACTGCTGTTACGGCGCCAGTACTGACTTTCTCGGGTGTTGTGATCGTCGTCATACCAGCGATAGGTATTAAGTTAGCCAAAGGGAAAATTCTGATCGTAGTCTGCCTCATAGGTCGGCTTGTCCGCGCAGCCTGCAAGCAGAACTGAAGACACCACTATGGCTCCCATCATTAAAAGGGCCTGCTTGAGGCTGCGCGCCCGACACCCACCAGTTTTTGATCCCATCACTCGCTAGCCTCTCTCTAATTTGTCTTCTTGATCTGCAGTGCCATTCTGTCGCTTGCGCTATCACACAGATCCTGCGCTGAACTGACTAGACCCGGATATTGGCGTTTTTTTTGGGCCCACTGCCTCGCTATTTTTACGGCGCCCTGAAACTGACATCACTGTCGGCCACGAGCCAGGCGAAGACCGCAAACGCCGCCACATTCTGATCCAGCGACGCCGCATCGAGCTTGTCTAACGTATCATCTGCGGTGTGATGCAAATCAAAGTAATCACGGCCGTCCTGATGGAGTCTAAGAGTAGGCACGCCGGCCGCGATCAGTGGGTAGAGATCTGGCCCGCCTCCCGGTTGGCGGTTGCTTCCCGGTGCAATACCCAGTGGTGCCAATAGCCGAGCGATCTCGGCAAATAGTTGATCACCCTCCTCAGTCTGGCTATCTGCCGTCACTTTCCAAACCCTTCCACCGCCGAAGTCGCTTTCTGATCCCATCACATGCTGTGTGATCTCAGCCTCGTGTCGCTCGCGGTAGGCACTCGCCCCCAGCAACCCGACTTCCTCAGCACCCCACAGCACCAGACGGATAGTGCGTCGCGGTGCCAGCCCAGCATTCTTAATCAATTCCAGCGCGGCCATAGTGATACCCACACCGGCACCATCATCGATGGCACCAGTGCCCAGATCCCAGCTATCCAGATGCGCGCCGATCACCACGATCTCTTCCGGCGTTTCGCGCCCCACCACTTCCGCCAGAACATTACCTGACTCCGCGGCTGGGATCTCAGCGCTGTCCACCTTGATAAGCAGGGAAACTGGCTGACCCGCCGCTGCAATCCGCTCAAGCTGATCAGCGTCAGGATTAGACAAAGCCAATGCGGGGATCCGGGGTATGGCCTCCTGATAACGAAGGGCCCCGGTATGCGGGAAACGATGGCTATCAGTGCCCACCGAGCGAATCAGATACCCGACCGCGCCTTTGCTAGCCGCAATACTCGGGCCCGCTGTCCGCGCCTCATTGAAATATCCATAAGACGAGCCGTCCTGAGTTCGCTGCATGGCGTGCCCTACGTACGCGATACGCCCTGCCAAGCTACCTTCCGGCGCGCGTTTTAAATCGGTCAACGTATCGAACAGCGCGACCTCCGCACTGAAGCCGTTTTTTCCAGTGGGAACCGAGCCACCCAAGGCCGTGACCGCCAGAGGCTGTGGGTACGGCGCCATAATCTCGGCACCCTCCCCGAGTCGCTCCCAGGCATCGATTGCAAAGGGCTCGTTTCGAACGTTAGCGAATCCCTTTTCGGAAAGAATATTGAGCGCCCATGTACGAGCTCTGGCTTCAGCTTCACTGCCCGCCAGCCGGGGTCCTACCTCGGTCGTCAGCGACGTGACAATCGACATGGCGCTGCTCCCCGCTAGTGCCTTGGCACGCAGTACCTTTGCGTGCGCCAGACTTTCAGGGGATGGCACTTGTGCGAAGGTGACCGCCGCGGTTAGTGCGAAGAACCAAGGCAAGGACATGCCCATCCTGAAGCGGTGGCGTCTGACACGCCGAAAACGCGTTAACTCACTGGACATTGCATCGTTCCGACGAGCGCACTGACTTATAACGCCTTACGTTTCTCAAGCCAGACATTGGCCGCTTTGGTTTGCGCCTTGGTCGCCGCCATCACGCCCAAGTCGTCGCGTGTCGTGCCGATCTCTCCCAGCGCGGCGATTTGCTCATAAAACCAATACTGGGTTGCAAACGCCCCTACGGTTCTAAACAGCTTAATCACATTCAAAAATTTGAGCGCCTTCGGCAGCAAAGAGAGGGAATCCTCAAATCGAGGAAGTTCGCTCAGGCCGTTGAGTAATTGTGCGGGCGCATCGGTCATCACGCACATGGGCCGGCCGATGCCGATCATATCGGCACAGCCTGTTTCGAGTGCCGCATTCATCGCGTCAAGCCGGCGTAACCCCCCTGTGACCATGAGTGGGACATTGATCTCTCGACGCATGGCTTCCGCAAAATCGACAAAGTACGCTTCTCGCGCTCGCGTCGAGGCTGCCACAGACTGCGCCTCCACCGGCTCCATTCCCTCAAGGTTGAGCAATCGCGGCTGCTCGTAGGTACCGCCTGATATCTCAATCAGGTCAACACTAGCCGCCTCGAGCCATTTCGCGACCTGCAGGCTTTCGTCAAAATCAAAACCACCGCGTTGAAAGTCCGCACTGTTGAGCTTCACCGAGATCGGCACACGCGGTCCGACCGCTGCGCGGACTCTGCCCACGCACGCTAACAATAAACGCGCCCGATTCTCCAGCGGCCCGCCCCATTGGTCAGCCCGCTGATTACTGCGAGGACTCAAGAATTGAGACAGCAGATACCCGTGCGCAGCGTGCAACTGCACGCCAGTAAACCCTGCATCAACGAGAACCTTCGCGCATCGCGCAAAACCTGTAATCACCGCCTCGATGTCGTCTTCCGACATGGGCTCAGGCTCAGCGAACTGCCCGCCCGGTAGACCCAATTTCACCGCCGAAGGGGCTTTGGGCCGAGGATTCACGATCTTCTGGCACTGCCGACCGGCGTGGCTGATTTGGGCCCAGAAATGGTTACCCGATCGAGTGCCCGCTCTGGCCCAAGCCTCAAGCGCATGCCGAGCAGACTCATCGGGTTCTGCATCGACAATCACATTACCGGGTCGCTCGAGATGATCCCCATCGATCTGCACATTGCCTGATAAAAGCAGCCCTGCGCCGCCGTCACTCCAGATACCATAGAGGCGCGCCAGGGCCTCGGTGGCGGCACCGGAGGGGTCAGCCAGCCCTTCGGTCATCGCTGCTTTGCATAATCGATTCGGTATTTCGGCGCCGCAAGGCAGGGTAAGCGTTTCGTTTATCATCTAATGAGCTTCTACAATAATATCTTTAGAGCATTGTTTTAATTAAATATTTTGCATCTCACCGAGGCGATTCACCGACGCCAGAATACCCTCCCAGCCGCCCTCAATATGGGGGGCTAGCACTTCGGCGATGCCGGTATCCGTTCGCCATTTCAAGTAGGTGTCGTAAGAGGATTCCTGATCCCAGTACTCCACAAGAAGATACGTTGATGACGATTCGTTAAGAACCACGTCAATCCGCTCGCAGCCCGTAAATTCGCGGGTATCAGACAACGCCGCACGGAATAAATCCCCCATAGCTTCAACTTGCCCTGGCTTACAGGGAAACTTCGCCACCACAACAAAACTCATCGCCGTGTTCCTCGCATTTTTTAATCTGAAGCGAGAGACTACGGGATCTTCGGCGACATTGAAATGTGACGCCACAGCTCGTCGCGCCCGCATGTGTGCGATCACAACGGCATGTCGCGCCAGCCGATATGTGTGCGGTAATACCGCCTCAGGAACTAGAGCGGTTCGGGGCAGTCTCATAGCTCAGCACCCACCCATCAAGACGGAGTATCCAGCATGTTAAGCAGCGATTTGCGGCGGATAATCTTGTTGCCATTGGGCCTCGCTACAGCCCTATTCACCGCCAGCCCGGGAGCCCAGACGCTCTCAGTTGAAGGAAAGGGAGCCGTTGAGATAGCGCCCGAATATGCGCGTATAGGCGCCTCTGTGAGTCACATCGCTGACAGCGCTTCAGCGGCAAAAGCGACCGTCGATCGTGTGGTGACAAGACTCCTGACCGAAATCGACAAGCTCCCGTTGGATCCCGAGACTGTCGACGCCGGACACGTCACGATTCAACCGAAATATCGCTGGAACCCGCGGTTGGAAACACAGGAACTCCTGGGTTACGAGGCGACGCGATTACTGGGGTTCAGGCTCACGTCACTCGATTCGCTGGGCGAGACGCTACAGATGCTTTCCGAGCAAGGCGCCACGTCAGTCCAGCCCCCGAAATATGGCAGCACGCGCATTGACGAAGCGCGGGGCCGAGCGCTTGCTATTGCTTACGAGAACGCTAAACGCGATGCCCTGAGTCTGGCTTCCGCGGCCGGCTTGACTTTGGGCGTACCGGATACCATCAGCACAGGCTCCCAGCGCCCGCCCCTGTTCAGAACAGCCCAGCGCGCTGCTCCCGTCGCCATGGACGCCGAGATGGCGCCGCGCTACGAACCGGGCCAGCTATCAGTATCGGCGAGTGTATCCGTGATCTTTTCGGCGTCACCATGATGCACTTGGATTCGCCCCAATTCGGCCCTATTATTTGAGTAAATTGATACCACAGGAATGACGCATCATGAGTGACAAGCCCGTTTTCTCGACCGCCACGACATTAGACCCCACAGCGAGTATTGCTAGCACCAATAAGGTATTGAGCAATACATATTGGCTCTTGGGTCTGACCCTGGCGTTTAGCGCCTTCACAGCGACGCTCGCTGTGGTAGCGGACATGCCCCAAGGTATGGCGCTAGTGCTGATGCTGGTGGGTTTTGGCCTGCTCTTCGTCGTGCACAAAATGGCTGATTCCGCCAAGGGGTTGCCCGCTATCTTCGCCTTTACGGGCGTTTGGGGCGCCTCCATCGGGCCCATGCTGTCATTTTACCTGGCGATGAATAACGGCCCGACGATGGTGCTGCAAGCACTGGCCGGGACGGCACTGGTGTTTTTCTCTCTGTCGGCCTATGCGTTGAACACCAAGAAGGATTTCTCGTACTTAGGCGGTTTCTTGATGACCGGCTTGATCGTGGCGGTGGTGGCAATGATCGCCAATATTTTCCTTGGCATCCCTGCTCTCTCGTTGACGCTATCCGCGGTAGTTGTCATGATCATGGCGGGGCTCATTTTGTTCGATACCAGCCGCATCATTCATGGCGGGGAAACCAACTACATCCGCGCGACTGTGGGGCTGTACCTGAACATTTTTAACCTGTTCGTCCACTTACTCCATTTGATAGCGGTGTTCACCGGCGGTGACGACTGATCTCGTTATGTAGTCTTGAGAGCCCCGGTAATGCCGGGGCTTTTTGTTTTGACTGATGCAATTCTCACTCATTATTCGAACTCGACCCCAGGACACCGTTCGCTGGCAACAGGCCCTGCGCTTTGCCGAAACAGCCACCCAAATGGGACATTCGATTCGCCAATGCTTTTTTCAAAGCGAAGGCGTGCTTGCCGCGACGCATCCGGAAGCTCATGAAGACTGGTGTCGCGTTGCGGAGTCGACCGGCGCCGAAATGCTGCTGTGCAGCCAAGCGGCTGAAGCCTATGAGATCACTGCCAACGACCCATTTGTCATCGGAGGCTTGGGTGCCCTAATCGAGGCAGGAGTGAGAGCCGACAGGGTGATCAGTTTTGTCTGACCACTCAGAGACAGGTAATCACCGCAAGTGGCTCCTCACGTTGTCAGGCGGGAGCTCACCCAGCGACAACAGTCTCCAAGCGGGCACCGATCTAGCGCTGGCGGCCGGCGCTTTTGGTCAGTCTGTAACGCTGGTACTGGCGGGGAAAGCGCTCGATCTCCTCAATGCCTCCGCGCAGGGCGACGATGCATTGTGGCTTTTGCTAGGTTCGCTTCCCTACTACGATATTGATGTCGTTTACGCGCTGGAGTGGGAGGATCGACCGGACGTGCTCAGGGAGGATCTCATCATCGTGGACATGTCGCGCGCTGAGTGGCGGACGGTCGCGGGCGAGGCGGATATCGTGGTGCATTACTGATGATGCTGCATATGCTCCACAGCACCCAACATTTCGACGAGTGCCGCGCACTGCTTGTAGCTTCAGACACGTTATTGCTCATGGATCCCAGCGTCATCGAGAGCGGCCCTGAGCGCTTCGCTGACCTGCCATGCCCAGTATGCGTGTTATCCGAACCCAGCACGCCTGCGGCAGACGCACTAGTAGAGGTGGGAATTGCCCGTCAGATTTCCATCACCGACTGGGTGCAACTCACCTGCCACCACCCTCACAACATGGTCTGGGCATGACTGCATTGCAGGGAATGTGCGATGACAACGGCTTTTTGCTGGATCGCGATAAATGGACCCCCGACATCGCCGCAGCTTTCGCAGCGGAGGAAGGTGTTGAGCTGACGGACGCGCACTGGCAGATTCTGGGGTGCCTTCGCGATTTTCATCAGGAGTTCGGCGACTCACCCGCTAATCGGGCTCTGGTCAACTACGTGAAGGTGCATGTTGGCGTTGAGCAGGGAAATAGCTTGTATCTCATGGGACTCTTTCCAGGCTCACCCGCCCGCGTCGGCAGCCGCATTGCCGGACTACCAAAACCTAAGAACTGCTTGTAACTCGCAATGCAACTGCCCCACTACCAACCTGATCGTTACCAAAGACTGTTTGCGAATAAAGTTGCTCAGGCGCTCACGACGCTGGGACTACCGGGCGCCCCGGAACCTGAACTTTTTGAATCGTCGCCCAGCGGTTTTCGACTTAGGGCCGAGTTTCGTATCTGGCACGATGGCGATAGCCTCGATTATGTGATGTTCCCGCCGGGAAACTCTCGTAGCCCTCAGAAAATCGACACATTCCCTATCGCCGCACCACGTATTACCGAGGCCATGCCTAAGCTGAAGGTACTGCTCACCGAGTCGGCAGAATTGCGCCGCAAACTATTTCAGGTTGAGTTCCTATCGACACTGAGTGGTGAGTTACTGGTCACGTTGATTTACCACCGCCCCCTTGATGAGCTCTGGCACGACTGCGCCAGCGGATTAGCGGCTGACCTTAACTGCCAGCTCATTGGCCGGAGCCGTAAGCAAAAGTTGGTGCTGGACCGACATTGGGTCACCGAAACCCTCGATATCGACGGAAAACCATTTCACTATCGGCAGCCCGAACAGTGCTTTACGCAACCCAATGGTGGCATCAATAAAAAGATGATGGGTTGGGTGTTAGCGAATACGGAGCACCGCGAGGACGACCTACTCGAACTCTATTGCGGCATCGGTAACTTCACGCTGCCCTTGGCCTCGCGCTTCCGACGCGTGCTCGCCACCGAGCTGAGCAAACCGGCTACTGAAGCCGCACGCTGGAATGCAGAAATCAACAAGGTGGATAATGTGGAGTTTGCCCGACTGTCCGCCGAGGAAATGGCAAGCGCTATGGCCGGTGAGCGGCCCTTCAGGCGGCTCACTCATCTCCACCAACCGCTCGATCAATTTGATCTTCGCACACTCCTTGTCGATCCCCCCAGGGCCGGGCTAGACGACGCAACTATGGAGCTTGCTGCAGGGTTCGACAGGATTCTCTACATCAGCTGTAATCCCAGTACACTCGCGGATAACCTGCGCATATTGACCACGACTCACACTGTATCTGAGCTGGCGTTTTTCGATCAATTCCCCTACTCACATCACCTGGAATCCGGTGTGATTCTGACGAGGCGATAGATATGGAATCACTCAGCACAGACAACATCGCCAGCCAACTGAACCAACACCCTGAGTGGCGTACCGAAAGCGGGCAACTGGCAAGAGACATCCAATTCCCGGATTTCACCGCCGCGTGGCGCTTCATGAACTACGTCGCCGATGTTGCCGAGCAACAGGACCACCATCCCAACTGGTATAACGTGTACGGAACGGTTCAGATTCGACTATCGACCCACGATGCCAACGGCTTAACCGACCGCGATTTCAAATTAGCGGCAAGTATCGATCACTACCTCTCTAACGAGGAATACGCCAACCTCCCTCCCACACCATTCAACGGCTGACCACAAGGAGCCCGTAATGCAACTTTCTTTTTATGACGCGAGCGTCGCGTGCTATCAGCAAATACTCGACAGCACCGCGAATATTCTGGAAAAAGGCCAGCAGCATGCCGAGGCCAATGACATGGCGCTCGAAGAAATCTCGAACTACCGACTGCAGGAGTCGATGCTGCCTTTCAGCTTCCAGATTATCTCGGTCTGGCACCACTCCTTTGGCGCTATCCAAGGCATGCGTGAGGGACTCTTTATGCCACCGCCTGACAGACCCGGTATCGATTATGCGGGCTTACGTGGGCTGATCGATGAAGCGCGAGGTGCGATGGCGGCGGAAACCGAGGACAGCATGGAGGCGCTTTCAGGCCAGAAAATGCTCTTTCGGTTTGGCAGCAACGAAGTACCTTTTACGACCGATAATTTTCTGGCGACATTCTCGAAGCCGAATGTCTATTTTCATGCCACGACCGCCTACGCCATCCTGCGACAATTAGGTGTACCACTTGGGAAGCTCGACTACCTCGGCAACATGAAGGTGGGCCATTAAACCCCCGCGGAATGGTGCGGCGCCGGCATAGTCACTTATCGAGTCAGAAAAGCGCTGATCGCTGTTGCCACGCCGGGTTCGTTCAGCATCGGCGCGTGACCCACGTCAGGGACCGTAAGAAGCTCCATATCGGAGTGGATGACCTGCATCTTTTCGACGCATGAGAGCGACAACAGATCGGTCAGCTCACCGCGCACCAGCAAGGTAGGCACTTCACCCAGGGCCTCGAACAGCGACCACAGGGTCTGCTCCTCCGTGTCGCTGCTCTCGCCCGCCAGCGGCTCGGCAATACGGGAGTCATAATCGATCACGATTTGATCATCGCGCTCTAAGTAACACTGTCGCGCAAAATCGGCCCATTGATCGTCGTCCCACAACGGGAAGATGTCGGTGCTGACCTGCCTCAGGTAACGTGTCGCCTCCCCCCAATCCGCGAAGGGGCCGGCAATGCCAACATTGGATTTGATCCGCTCCAAGCCGGCCTCGGCAATCTCCGGCCCAATGTCATTAATCACCGCGCGGGTAACCACACCGGGGTAAAGCGCATTCAGTGCAAAGGTCATCAAGCCGCCCATTGACGTACCAACAACCGCGACGGACTCAACCCCAAGCTCGTTGAGCAGGCCACGCATATCCAGCACATACTGCATGATCGCGTAGCGAGCGGGGTCATGATCATACTCAGATCGGCCTCGGCCACGCTGCTCAGGGACCAACACACGGAAGTGCGCAGTGAGCGACTGCGCGAGCGCGTGAAAATCGCGACTATTGCGCGTCAAGCCATGCAGACACAGCACCACTGGTGCGTCGGGGCCTGGCCCCGGATACTCCCTGACGTAGAGCTTTAGCCCGTCGTCTGTGGCGTAATAGATCTCCTCGAATCCGGTCATGAAGCAGCTGAGTAGCGGGATTCAAGCGCCTGATAAACCTGCTCGGGGAAGTCGGGCGCGGCATCGTCCAATGACTCCAGCAATTCTGACAAGTGCTCGTTGTCCTCCCGGCCCTGCCACTGTTTGACGTAGGTGCCGTCCTGATATCCGTGGTCCTGACGGAAAAAATTCAGCACATTTTTCCCAATGTAATGGCGGTATAGATCGTCTGCTGAGAGCCCACAGGCCCGCATCAACTCAGCAAACAAGGGGACAGAAAAGGTCTTTGACGCCAGTGCATGCTGCGCCAAGGCCTCCGTGGCGGCGTGTATCTGCGCCACGTCCGACTCCGGGGCACCCTCGTCGGTTGAGGCAGCATCAAAGTTCGCGGAGATGGCTTTGGCGAGGTCCGGCAGGTCGGTCTCAGCGTCAAAAAGCGCAGAAAGACCAAAGTGCCAGATATCGACCACTTCCAGGCGAACCTGCTCCATATCTGGCGTTTGCTTTTTCCACCACTTGTAGCCGACATGGTCCATGAGTTCACCGCACTCGATCCACGCGGCGCGATACCACTCGAAATTTTGAGCGATCCAGTGCTCATGAACGCGCGTGTTCATACGGTGCTGCATTTGCAGCATATTGAGGACGGCATCTCGATTCATGTTTCAGGTACGCAGCTCACAACAGAGAAAATAGTAGCATGGAGGAAGGACCACACGGTGGCATCCCGGGCCACGCTAGATGACCGATAGCGCGGCCAAGGTAGCCACAACTAACGCGTTTTACTCGTATTTCTCGAGGTCTCGCGCAAACAACATATTAGGGTCTTTGAACGTCTTGAATTCGAGGCAGTTCCCGCTGGGATCCCTCAGAAAACAGGTCCGTTGCTCGCCAGCGCGCCCCTCAAAGCGTGTGGTCGGCGCGATAACAAAACCAGTGCCCGCCTCCTGAATACGCGAGACTAATGCCGCAAAAGCATCCCACTCCAACACCACCCCGAAGTGCGGTACCGGGATGTCTTCACCATCCACCGGATTCGTAGATTGCCCAAGGCCAAGTTGATCGCGCCCCTCGACCTGATGCAGTACCAGCTGATGCCCAAATAAACTCAGATCAATCCAAGCATCAGATGAGCGCCCTAGAGAACAGCCGAGGACGGTCTCATAAAACGCCGGTGTCTGATCGAGATCCCAGACCGGAATCGCAAGATGGAAAGGATTTAAGGTGGCCACAGAGCGCTCCCGCAGTCACCACATCGCGACTGGGTTGATGACCATCTGTACGGCGCCTTTCAAGCGTGCCTGCCCCAGTACGAACATGAACTCCCTCACACCCTCAGCAGCCAGACGACCGGTATTCATCGTCTCAAGAATATAAATGCCGTTCTCTTTCAGCAAAATCGCATGGTCGTAGAACACTCTGTCTCCGGGCTTCGGCGGAACGGCGCCCAGCCCCCATGTATCGGCGCCTACAGCGAGCGGCTTAAATGACGCCAGATACCGGGCCGCGTCATTATCGATGCCCGGGATCGTGGAGACCCACTGCTCAGGATCACCCTCTAACATAGCGTCCGTCCAGCCAGTGTGAAAGAGCACCACATCGCCTTCCCCTATCGTGACGCCCTGCTGGGACATCGCCGCCTCAATATCGGCCCGGGTAAATGCTTGGGCGGGCGCGAGATGATTCACTTCGAAATAGCGGGTCATATCAATCAATACCCCTCTCGCCACCATCGGGGGGATCTGGCTGATATCGAGCTTCGTCAGCCCGGTGATTGAAGAAAAATCCTTTCCCTTGTTGCAGTTATAGAACTCTCCGGCTTCGCCAAGATGACCCAGCCCGTCAAGCTGTGGCCCCGTTCCCAGCCACATCTGGACGAGGTCATCGTTTGACGTGATGTTCCAGCCAAATTGCTCTGTGGTATCTGTGCGGAAGTGCTGCTCAGGTTGAACAACCTGCAGCTGGGTGTATCGAGGGGGATACGCTGGCATACCGGGCGTAATCACAATGCCTAGCGGGTGGCTCGCTCCCTGCTTAACCAGCCCGGCTGCCGCAACCGTGCGCTCAGGGGTCACACGATTGGCCGCCCCAATTTGATCATCGGCACCCCATTCGGATGGCAGACACTCGTCCGCCGACACCCCTAAGGGAAGAGTGATATAAATCATCGAGATCAGTATTCGAGTAAGTAGTGGCACGGTAACGCTCCAGGATCAGAGATAGGAGCCGAAGGTGCACCGGCCATCTCGATAAAGCAAGCCGTGCGCTGACCGATGCAGGCTTGAGGGTTACCGGCGGGCAATAAAAAGGCGGCCCAGAGAGCCGCCTTCCGCTTCCCGTTCAACGCCGGGATAAGCTCTGATTAATCAACGTTATTGAAGATCATTCGACCCGCGAAGCTACGGTGACGTTCGCAACTGGTAAGCGCCTCGGTCTCCGCTTGCACTTCGGGGTGCTCCTCCAGAAATGCCATCCAGTTGTCGGCTGTCTTGCCCCGGTGCTCAAAGGTGTACCAATGATTCATCTGAACGTAGTCGTAGGGCCAGCTGGGATCAAAGCCAAGATAGGGCGTAAAGACATGTGTGCCCCAGCCCTCGAAGCCCGCTTCCTTCATCAACTCTCCAGTGCGAGCCTGGGCTTCCATAACCTGCTCAAGCGTCGCGCCTTCTTTCAGCGTGCAATCAGCAAGCTGGTGAGGTTGCCAATCGTCGCGATCATCCCACGGAATGCGGCTGTGGGCAGTCGCGGAGTTGAACATGGCAATGGTGCCGCTGCAGGTACCAGCAGGCTCCATTGACTCCTCCTGCTCCGACATCCACTTCCAGTAGTCATTGGTGAAACTGCCCCACTCGTTGTACATGGCCTGACCTGATGGCCACTGCCCCCAGATGACATAGTCATATGGGTTGTTCACCCCCGCGTGCATAGGTGTCAGTACCACCTGCAGGTACTGCGTGCCCGCCTCTTTAGAGAATTCGCCGTAACGCTCGGACTGCGCCATGACATCCATGAGACTCTTGCCTTCATTCAACTTGCAAAAAGTGAACTCCGACCGCGCATCATATTCCTGAGCCTGTGCGCCCAATGCGACAAAAAATAACGCTGCTAGCAAACCGCGCATGCTTCCCCTTTGTAATATCTAGCTATATAAAAATTGCGGAACCGAGGTATCAGACCAGCGGACCGCAGCCCCACGGCGACTGCACAGCAGCCGCCTCAGGGTTACAGGCTACGCCGGCTTAGTCAGATCCACCGACCGGTACACCGTGATAAATACGAGATCTGTCGCAAGTGTAGAGGTTGTCGTCACCGTAAATGGCACGCATGTCCTGCGCTGCAGTTTCGATTTGGCCGAACTTGTCCCAAGCACTGCCGTGTTGCTCAAGCGACTCTGTAATCCACACCGAATAGAAGTCCATCTTGGATTCTTTTGCGGTGCCCGGGCCCGCGCCCCAACGATAGCTACCGCCAGGCAGGTCGTGTTCAGTCATGTAGTCGGCCCATGCCTTATCAGCCTTGGCAACCTGCGCCCAACTCACGCCGTCATTTCGCGAGCAGGCACTCAGTTGTACGATGCCCGCCTCACCAGCGTTTTCATACGCCTTCACCATACGGCTACCACCCAACGTGTGCGCACCACACTTCACAACGCTGTCGAACTCGGCGATCAAATCACCGCCCTCGGATAACCAGGTATCGGCAACCGCACCCAATTGCGCGGAGGTGGGCGAAAAGCCAATCCACACCGCTTCTGGCACCTCTTCGAAGGTGGCGAAGATCGGTGTCAGTACATACGCCCGGTAAGGCGCGGGATTATTCTCAGATGCCCACTTGTCCCACTTGGCCGCGACAGCCATCAAATCATCAAGACCTTTGCCTTCAACGTAGTTACAGGCATAGCTCTCCATGGCCGCGCGATCCTGAGCAAAACTGCTCTGAACTGCGCTGAGCGCGAAGACACAGGACAAGGCCAAACAAATATTGCGATACAGCATGAATGATTCCCCCTGTAGATAATGGTGGCCACTCCATGGGTGTGTATTGAGGCCACATTCCCTGCACCCCTGTATTGGCTCAACTCTCACGAACATCTACCCCGCGCGAGCGACCATCTGAGCGTCAAGCTAACGCGACACTCTGACCGTCAGCTATACCAGTGTTGTGTTACAAAATCTAGCAACAAGCAGAATGGTTACGATGAGAAGGCACTGAGCAACGCCAGAAATTGATAGCGCACGCCGGACAGCACCGGGCTCGTGTTAACCGCAATTTCAACAAGATCGCCGCTTTCTGATCGAAACGACCGAACCAGCAATGACGATAGTAAGAGCGTACTGCTATGGCCAGCGCGTCATCGAAGCGCTTTAGGGCACAGGACCCCGTGACGATCAGTCTGGGTATCGAATTTCCAGCGGCGGGCAGTGTTCGGGCTGAGGTGGGACTGGCCGGGGCTCAAGATCGCCTACCAGTTCCAGAAAAACCCCATCGGGGTCGATCGCATGCACAATGCCGCCCGTATCGGTATCGGTGCCAGAGCAACATGGCGCTATCTCCGACAGAAATGGCACGCCCTGCTCCTGCAGAATGCGCGCTGCCCGTTCCACATCGGGAACGGTGAGTGCGAGCCGATTGATACCTTTGTGGTTAATCGGTGGTGGGTAAGCAGGCTCGGGATCAAATGGCGTAATCCACTGCAATAATCGAATCCGGTGGTGGTCCCCGCGGGTAATCGCAATATCCGCCCCCCGATACGTCACCGGCTGATCAAAACCCCAGGCAGCCGATTCTTCAGCGCTTAGCGTTTGCTCGTTAATCCATCGTACGTGCTCGTAGCCAAATCGTCGGTAAAAGGCGACCGACGCCTGAAGATCACTGACATTAATGCCGATGTAGGGCATGCCCATGATTTGAGTTTGCCCATTATTCGGTTTCAGAGAGGGAATAGCGCTCTCCTCGAGCTTGAGGAAAATCCCATCCGGGTCACGCATGAATACGAAGCGATTACCCGGCGCACCGTAGGGTTCACTGAGAAATTGGACGCCCTGATTCTTGAGCAACGCGTAATCAGACGTGACATTTGCCGTCATCAGGGTCGCGTAGGCCATCCCTAGGTGATTGGGCTTACCGTAAGGCGGCTCCGGGTTAAACGGGTTACGCCACTGCAACAAGTCAATACCCGTGGTGTTGTCGGCGCCGGGGAACAGCAACACCTCGCCTTTCTCCAATTCGTATTGGCACACGTCGAACATGCCTAGAGCGCGGGCCATGGAATGCGTATTGGTGACGGGGAATCCGCTGATGCCCTGAGTGAAACCCAGGCGCCGATAGAAGGCTCGCGTGTTCTCGAAGTCAGCGGTGTGGATCGCAAAGTGGAAACGCGCCCACAGGCCAATATCGGTATCCGATTCAAATTGAATATCGGGCGTCTGCACTGTGGCTTGCAGTTCGTAATCATCGGCCCAAGACACAGTGGCCACACAGCACAAGCCCAGAAATATCCCTCTCAACACAGCCGTATCCCCCTTTGGTGTGATCGAATCTAAACACAGGAAGCACTGCGCTTGAAGCACTCGGATAGGACCCCCGCTCTACACAGTGAAAATGAGAATGCGGCCGTCGAGAGCGCCGTGGAAGGCGGGCCAGCCCGAAGCGCTGGCACCTGAGAGTTATTGGGCCCTAATTGCCGGCCGTGGCAAGAGCCTGAGAGAGCACCGGCGCGCCTCGCACGCAAACCAGATCAATGTCACCGAGCGACGGATGCGGCGCCGCGCCCCATTGCAGAAACTGATTGTCGCCACAGTATTGATGGGCAACCAGGTAAGGATGCAGCGCGTCATACTCACTGTAGTCAAAGGAAATGCGCATTAAGGTCCCCACGGGAACGGCGGCAATAGCGCCGTCACGGGCAAGATAATCACTGAACCCATCCTCGGGTATCACAATGTGTACCGGTGGTGAGGCGTGCGTGCGATCAGAGGCCATGACGCCCAGAGACAGTGCAATAACAAAACGCTTCACTGTAACGACCTTGAAGTGAATCTGCCGTTACTTACGCCTTACTGCTCCGGGTAGACCACTGCGTGGTGCGCGACCAGCATCAACGTCTGCCGCCATCGCAGGTGCATACTTTCTCGCAGAGAAGGCCCGCTAGCGCCCTGCCACAGTGTTATACACTCTCAACATTGCCACAACGACGCCAGTGAGCGCAGCCATTTATGAGCGAATCACTCAGTATTGAAACAACCCTATTCTTCGCCGCTACTTTCGGTGTGATGCACGTGTTTTTTACGCTTCGCGTTGGCGGCTACCGAATGCGCAGCAAAATTAGTCTAGGAGACGGCGGGGATAACGAACTGCGCAACCGCATCCGCGCACATGGGAATTTTATCGAGAACGTCCCGATTGCTTTGCTGCTTATGCTGCTCAACGATCTGGCGGGCACATCAGAGACTATTCTCACAATATTGGGATCAATCCTGCTGGTATCGCGACTCGTGCACTACGTCATGATCGTCTCGCGACGATTCCCAATCATTCTGCGCCCACTTTCCATGTTGGGGACCTTGGGGACAATATTAGTCAGTGCGTTACTGCTGCTACCTCATCCTGGGTAAACCAAATTTCAGCGGGCGGAGTGCACCCTACGAACCTTGACGCAATTTGATACCGTGGTCGCGATGCCGAAAACCCAAGATAAGCTAAAAGCATCCGCACCTAGCTGATATTCAGAGAAACCATGCTGTAGTCATCTCCGCCAACTGGGGGCGAGGAGGGAACCATGAGAATCTTTAACGCTGTTGTGATGTCACTTGTACTGCTGATGGCAGTAATGGCCGTTTTACCGCTCTACGGGATGGACCTGGTGCTGATCGGCAAAGGCGAACTCACCAACGTATTGATCGACGAATCGAACTTACATTTGTATATGGTGCGCTCAGCAGCCTTTGCTACCTTCGCCACGTTTAGCCTGAACTATCTTCGCAGGCGAAGACCTCTGTCATCGGTGGCACCTCTCCTATATTTTTGTACCTGGGCCCTCGTTTTTGGACCCGCCTATGTTTTTGTCTATGCCAGCCCAAACTGGAAGCAAGGAGCGTTTTTAGTTTTCACCTGTGTGCTTGTTTTTTTCCTCTTCCGGGAAAACGAACGGGAGGCAAAAACCATATTTGTTGATGAATGGTAGAAGGGAGTTGTCAGCCCACGCGCAGTAGCGGCAAGCTCATTCGTCACTGCTCGCCAAAGCATTAATCACTCGCTGGCAGTCGGCCGCTCACACTCCTCACGGATTGTGGCTTCGTCCTTGCCTTCCATGGAATTGATACACCATGGGCCATAGTCTTCGAAGAATCCTGTTGATTGGCCGAGTTCAGCGAACTTCTGGCACATTTCGGGTAACGGCTCGGGTAAATCGAACTCCATGACCTGACACAAGATCGGGTCAATCACGATGATATCGCCAATGGCATAACCCTTAGGTACTGTGATCTGCGCGGCAGTGTGTGCAGCACACAGCACAAAACTCGTGACAGCGATGAATCGGATCATGCCTTTCCCCTTTTGTTGGCATTAAACCGCAAGAGGCAGAGATTTCAAGAACGGTAAGCGGGAGGTAACAACCTACTGCCTCCTTCACTCCCAAAGCGGCATGGGGTCATCATCAACGAGTGGTGCCCGGGGCCGGACTTGAACCGGCACGACCTTAACGGTCGGGAGATTTTAAGTCTCCTGTGTCTACCAATTTCACCACCCGGGCAGAGAGGGGAAGCTGAGGGGCGCGAAGGATACCACGCACTTTGCCTTTCAAAAGCCCCCCGGCAGCTTGCCCACTGAAATTTCACTCCACGGCCCACAGGCTTTTGGGTACCATCAAGCTCGTAATAAAACCAACTATCTGGGGCGCCTTGTGGCAGTGACACGTGGCGAGTTTCAATCTCGCGTGGGTTTCATTCTTGCAGCCGCAGGTTCAGCTGTCGGACTTGGCAATATCTGGGGCTTCCCCACACAGGCCGCAAGTAATGGTGGCGCAGCCTTTCTCATCACCTACCTTATCCTGGCCTTCGTGCTCGCCTACCCTGCGCTCATGGCAGAGTTACTCATCGGTCGCCACACGCACCGGAACATGGTGCAGGCACTCGAGTCTCTGCCAGACGCGCGGCCACTCAAACTCGCGGGGAAATTAACAGGGCTTGCCGGTCTGCTCACCGCGAGCCTCATTTTATCGTTCTATGCAATCGTCGCTGGCTGGATGCTCGGTTTCTCTGCGTCGTATCCACTTGGGGCCGCCGGCCTGATGGAGGCAAGCGAGTGGCTTGTTGCCTTTACGCCCTCTCGCAACCTGTTTCTCATGCTCGGCTTTATGGGACTTACGATGGCAGTGGTGTTGGGCGGTGTAGAGAACGGTATCGAGCGCTGGTCGCGCCGCCTGATGCCTCTTCTCATTGCCACGTTAATTGCCCTCGCCGCCTACGTCTTGACGCTAGACGGGGCGCTCATCGGACTGCAAGCCTATCTGCTACCGGATCTCGGCAAGGTCCTCTCCGGCGACTTGCTTCTAGACGCACTGGGCAGCGCATTTTTCTCCTTATCACTGGGTGTGGGCACCATGCTCATATATGGCTCTTATCTAAGTGATCAGGAGAATGTGCCCAGAGTGGGAGCACAAGTCGCACTGGTCGACGTTGGCATTGCCGTGCTCGCCGGCTTCTTGATTTTGCCTGCCATGTATGTCGCCGATGCACGTGGTGTCGCGATTTTCAGTGAATCGGGTGGCTTACTATCTGAGGACACGCTGATCTTTAGCGTATTACCTGCACTGTTCGAGACGATGAATACGACGGGCGTATGGCTTGCCACCGCCTTTTTCTTACTGATGAGTATTGCAGCATTGACGTCTTCTATCTCAATGCTTGAGGTTCCTGTGGCGTACCTGATCGAGCAATTCGAGCTCAGCAGACGCAGGGCGACCCTGCTCGCGGGAGTAGGCATCGCACTATTCAGTGCACTTGTGGTCCTGAACTTCGACGCGCTTTTCGGCCTGGTGATCACCATCTCCACTCGCTACAGCCAGCCCATATTGGGGATCGCCGTGTGCGTCTTTGCCGGGTGGATCTGGCACCGCGACGCCCTGCTCCGAGAGCTCAACAAAAATGACACCAACGCGGTGAATGGTCTCTTCTGGCGAATTTGGCCCTTCTATGTGAAATACTTCTGCCCCGCTATCATTGGCATCATCGTGATTCAGTCAATCCTGTAACCAGCTATGGCTCGATTTTTATTTTTATTTTGCGGCGTTTTGGTAGCCTTATTCGCCGTCGAAATGTTGAAGCCGGTTCAAGAGGCCGTCATTCAGCCGTTTACCGGCATACTCGCCACTATCAGCACAGCAGTCATACTGCCTTTTGATGACACCGTCATCGCACAGGGTCGCGTACTGCGAGACGCCACCACCGGGTTTGCGGTCTCAATCGAAGCGGGATGTAACGGAGTGGAAGCAGCCATCGTGCTGATTGCGGGCATCGTTGCCTTTCCGGCGTCCCTGAAGAACAAAGCGATTGCCATCCTCGCGGGCTTCCTTTTCGTGCAAGCCCTGAACATTGTGCGGATCATCTCGCTCTTTTACTTGGGTCAGTGGAACTACACCGTATTTGAGTGGTTCCACCTTTATCTATGGCCCGTGCTGATCATGTTGGATGTTCTCATCGTCTTTGCGATCTATCTGCAATGGCTGGGCAAGCAGAACCCCGAGGCGGAGATGGACGCAGCCTAATGCTGATACGCCGTCAATTTGTGCTGACGCTCATTTTGATGCCGATCACCTTTGGTATCTGGTACGCGGCTGGGCCGCTGTTCTCGGCACCCGCAGTGTGGATCTGCGATGTGTTGATGGGTATGGCGTACCCAGCAGTGCTGGATTCTGCGGGACTCAAAGGCATTGATATGGTCGCGCTCACACAATTTGGTGTCGTGGAGGGGAGCATCGTCACCGCTGAGGCCGCTGGCAACCAGATCGAGCTTGAGGTGAATACCCGCCTCGTTTCCTACAGCATTGCGTTCTATGCCGCGTTGCTGATGGCCTCGAACCTGAGGGACGCGCTCTTTAAGTTCTGTATCGGCTTGTTTCTGCTATGGCTTCTGATGGCCTTCGGCCTAGCATCGATTATGGGCAAAGACCTTTTAGTCATGGTTGGCGCGCCTTTCTTGGAGTCCGCGGGCGTCCCACCAGCGGACCTGATCGCACTGACGTATCAGTTCAATGTCTTGCTGATGCCAACACTTGCTCCTGTCTGCCTGTGGTTCTGGCAGCTAAGGGGCTCCCCTTTGTGGGAAGCCCTTGCTGAGGACATCAGGCGCGCTTCAGCGCAGGCGTAGACTCGACATTTAACGTACGGCCTTCCAGCGCGGACTGCAGGGCTTTCTCCATCAGGTGTCTTGCCTGGCAGGTGTAAGCATAGATGCTTGCGTGAATGGCGGCGTCTTTCCAGTTCTCTACCGAACACGCACTCGAGTACGTTTCGAACTCATTCAATGAACGAATCAGGTCCGACAAATGTCTAGGGCATTCACAATCTATGACGATCTTTTCCTCTGCCGCGGCGCGCAGTTCGGCGTCGTTGAACATTCGAGGCTTTGCTGGCATGAGATCAGACAGGTTACCAATGCCTTCCGAAGTCTCCTTCTCGACCTGCGTTCGTCCAATCTCGAACGCCAATTGTGAGGGCTCTACTGGATACTGCAGCGCACTGTGCCCCTGACGCTCCAGCTCTGCCAGCCACTGCTCGTTGGCAAACTGGTAGAGCACAATCGTCCGCCTGACGCCAAGTCGATCCGCTATCGCTTCGACGCCCTTAATCTGCTGCAGCGTCAGAGACGGGCAATGGACCACGAGTAGATCAGCGCTTTGATCCGCACCCAAGCTCGCAACGGCCTCATCGACGCTCATCCTTGCGAGCAGCGCCGACACGCCGGATATGCATCCCTGATGCGCGTCCAGCCACTTGCAGAGGTCAGCACCAAGAAACACCGCGCGGGATTTACTCGGCGGAACGGCGCGTGAGCCCGACGTGGAGCCCTGCTGCTCTAACAGCACCTCGAGCGTTTTGCGGTCGGAGGCGGCGATTTCACCGATCCTGACCCCTTGCTTGACTAAAGCGGCCACCAATTGCAGGTGATCGAGATCTGATTGGGTGTACTGGCGACGCCCTGTCGGTGACTTGTAGCTTGCACCGAGGCCATAACGCCGCTCCCACACCCGGAGCGTGTCCGATTTAAGGCCGGTCAATCTGGCAACGGTCCCAATGCCGTATAACGGCCTGGGTTCCAAAGACACTGCTGTCTGGATTGGCGCGTTCATGTCCCGCTCCTGTTCTCGATTTGTCCAGTTTTACGGGGCAAATCCCGCGGTGGATTCCTCAAATGGGCGGTTTGTCCAGTATTTGTCCAGATATAGGGTGGACAAACACGCGGACACGTTAAACCTAGTGCGGCCCAGCCCCCGTATCACTAACAGCACAACCGGGGGGTGCACCATGCAGACATTGGATAGTAGTGAAGACGCTGACCTGGAGCTGATGTTCGCAGAGATCAGGCGGTACCCGCTGCTTACAGCGGATGAGGAAAAGACGATCGACGCCCGAAAGTGGCAAGCGGTCGAGGCGTTGTCAGCCGTTTTTGCCGAGGTAGCCGACCTGCGCGTGACGCTGGCGGATGCGTTGACCAATGCGCTGGAGTGCCCGCCTGAAGTCAAACGCTTCCCCAGCCGCGAACAACACTTCACTCTGCGTCGCGAACTCGCACCCTACTTTGCCGATGGCAATCAAGCGGATGCTGCTCGGGGCGCAGCAAAGATCTTACGGGGCCGCGCATCGAAGAAGCGTTATGTCGAGACCGTGAACAGCCTCAATATCCCCGCAAGCCTTACCGTGGGTTTCGCTGTGTTCATGCTGAGGCGCGCTGGAGGGCAGTTCGCTGACGCCGTCGCCGACGCTGTGGGCCACTGGTCACGGCATTGGCAGAGCCCCCCTGCACCGATCGCATTGGAACCAGACGTCCACAAGACCCTGAGGCGTGCCTTACGCGAGTACACCGAAGCACGAGACGCACTGGTCATGCACAACCTCAGGTTGGTGCACTCCATCGCCGGGCGCTACCGCGGCCGCGGCGTCGGATACCTCGACTTGGTTCAGGAAGGTACGTTGGGCTTGATCCGTGCTGCTGAGAAATTCGAATTCGCCAAGGGGTATCGATTCAGTACGTACTGCTTCAACTGGATTACCCAGGCGGTGCGTCGGTACGTCGGAGATACGGGCAGCCTCATCCGTCTGCCGACTCACGTACAGGATCAGGTAAACAAGGTCTACCGTGAGCGCGCCATCGAGCAAGCCAAAACAGGCATGGAGCCCGACGCAGGGCAACTGGCCAAGAAGCTCGGCATGGACAAGCAGAAGACCAAAGAGATCCTTGAGGTAAGAAATTTAGCGATTTCACTCGACGCACCACGGTACGACGATGACGACGGCAGCAGCCTGGTCGATACGCTCACAAGCGAGCAGTTTGGAGACACGACGAGCAATGCCGAGTTGGACTCACTCCATCGGTTCCTCGGCGAGGCGGTAGATCAGTTGGAGGCCAACGAGCAGGCTGTTGTGGTAGCGCGCTGGGGGCTACATGACGGCCCACCGCTGTCGCGCTCTGAAATTGCAGATCGCCTTGGTGTTAGTCGCGAGTGGGTGAGGCAGCTCGAGCGGTCTGCGCTGAGAAAGCTTAAGACGCAAGATGGCGTGCAGCAGGCCTTTTTGGACTACCAGCAGGTAGGCACTTCGGCGTAATCCGCTCTTGGGAGTAAGCCGCTCTAAACGAGGTTGTTAAGCGCGTCGGCGAGGGTCGGGTAACGGAACGAGAAACCCTCTGCAGTGAGTTGGTCCGGCACGACTCGTTGCCCACTGAGGAGTAACTCATCTGCCATTTCACCCGCGAGCAGCCTGGCCACCCCAGCTGGGACACCGGCCCGCAGTAACGTAAAGGTCCGCTTTCCCACCTCACTGGCAAACTGACGGTGCCGCACCGGGCCGGGCGCGACAGTGTTGTAAATGGGGCTAACAGAGTCCTGAGACAGAGCGAACAGAATGACCCGTACCACATCATCAATGTGTATCCAGCTCAACCACTGCTCACCTGAGCCCAACCAGGTCTCCATACCCATGCGGAACGATTGGGTCATCTTGCCCAGCGCCCCCCCCTCTTTGGCCAGCACGACACCCAATCGCAAGCGCGTCACGGTCGCGCCCGTAAGTTTCGCCTTCTCGGCCGCTTGTTCCCACGCATGACACAAATCAGCGGAAAATCCAGCGCCAAGTGGCGCATCCTCGGAGAACGTGGCCTCAGCGTCCGCACCGTAGAAGCCGATTGCACTACCATTGATCAGCCGCTTGGGCGGCTCGGCCTGCTCTGCCATCCAAGCGACGAGATCGTTGGTGATATCAATCCGGCTGGCCCAGATTTCACGCTTGTATGCGGCGGTCCAGCGGCGATCAGCCAACCCCGCTCCCGCGAGATTGATTACGGCATCCACCGGGCCCAGACACTGCGAGAAAACCTTGATAAACCGAACGCTTTGCCGGTTCCGGCGCTTCGCACGGCTCAGTATCGTCAGCTGATGACCCTCTGCCAGCAGCGCCTCACACAGCGCGGTACCGATCAGGCCCGTACCTCCCGTGATCAAAATATGCATCTTGCCTCCCAGCACGGTCCAAATGGGGATCCGCGTTACTCGACAAACGTATACGCTTCATGAGCGAAACGGTTGAGTCACTGAAGTCAGTTTTGTGGGAGGGAGCACCATGGGTCGCGCTCACAGGCGCGGGCATCAGTAGCGCCTCGGGCATCCCAACCTACCGCGACCATCAGGGAAAGTGGCTCGGGAGCAATCCCATCCAGCACGACGAGTTCATTCGTGACCCAGCCAAGCGTCGGCGCTATTGGAGCCGATCAGCCCTTGGTTGGCCACGCGTCGCTCGCGCCCTACCCAATGCGACCCACGAAGCACTCTCCACGCTTGAGGCCGCCGGCATTATCTCTGGAGTGATCACGCAGAATGTGGACCGGCTGCATCAAGCCAGTGGCGCGCGAACCGTGATTGATTTACACGGCCGACTGGACCGCGCGCGTTGCCTAGACTGCGGCGGCTACGAGAGCCGCGCGGCGATACAGGACCGTCTAGAAAGCCTAAACGAGATCCCTGAGGTGAGCGAAAGCGCGCTTCGACCCGACGGTGACGCGGACTTGCCCGAGACATACATTCAGCATTTCACGGTACCGGACTGCCAGCACTGCAGCGGCACGCTGATGCCCGATGTGGTCTTTTTCGGCGGTACTGTCCCCAAAAATCGGGTTGAAGCGTGCTTCAAACTGATCGACAACGCCCGAGGATTGATTGTTATCGGGAGCTCTTTGTCCGTTTACTCGGGCTATCGCTTTTGCCGTCACGCGGTGTCGCAAGACAAGCCGTTGGTCATACTCAATCAAGGCGAAACCCGCGCGGATTCAATAAGTCACTACCGATTTAGTGAGGCGCCGTTCTCATTACTCGAAGCGCTGGCTGAACACGTCACATTTACCCAACAGGAGCCCGCACATGGCTGATGTATCTATTTACTGGTTTCGGGACGATCTCCGACTCAGTGACCTGCCCGGCCTGCAGGCCGCCGCAGACAGGGGTACGGTGATACCGGTCTATATCCTGGACGAGAAACTCGGCGAACAGTGGCGTCTCGGCAGTGCCAGCCGCTGGTGGCTACACAATAGCCTCACAGCGTTGCGGCATGAACTCAGCGCGCAAGGCAGCGAACTGATCTTACGGAGCGGCGATGCAGCCAGCACGCTGGCCGCGATTGCCGAGGAAACTGGCGCCACCGCAGTTTATTGCAGTCGCCACTACCAACCGTGGTCCGAGACCCTCGAGCGATCTGTCAAAGCGGCAGTGAGTGGCGTTGGCGCCGACCTGAAGCGCTATCCCGGTACCCTGCTGCATGAACCAGAGGACGTCGCAACGGGCGGTGGCAAGCCATTCAAGGTGTTCACCCCATTCTGGCGCGCTTGCAACCGACGCCCCAACCCAAGCGCCCCCTGCCCACCACCCGGATTAGCTGCGTTGGAAAAATCTGTGGCATCTGAAGAACTCGATGACTGGTGCTTGACGCCCACTGCACCCAACTGGGCATTCGGATGGAATGACTTGTGGAGCCCGGGAGAGACGGGCGCTCATCAAGCTCTTACCCG
Organism: Halieaceae bacterium; assembly: GCA_002721785.1. Taxonomy (GTDB): domain Bacteria; phylum Pseudomonadota; class Gammaproteobacteria; order Pseudomonadales; family Halieaceae; genus Luminiphilus. The sequence continues at coordinate 158,084 of PBLO01000004.1, read as the reverse complement.
CTTTCTGCGGGACCATGTCCAGGATTACGGTGGTGGGCGTGACATTCCCTCGGAGCCCAACACCTCCAAACTGTCGCCCTACCTCCGGTTTGGCAATATCTCGCCGCGGCAAGTTTGGCATGCCGCGCAGCATGCCAAGGCAGAGCACCCCGAAACTGCCGACTCGATCGATAAATTCCTCAGTGAACTCGGCTGGCGGGAGTTTTGCTATCACCTTTTGTTCCATTTCCCGCACATGCCTGACGAGGCCTTCAATCCCAAATTTTCTTTTTTCCCATGGGGGAAAGACGAGGAGCGCTTACGGGCGTGGCAAACAGGAAAAACCGGGTACCCGATCGTCGATGCGGGTATGCGCGAACTATGGCAGACAGGCTTCATGCACAACCGAGTGCGCATGGTGGTCGCGAGCTTTTTGACCAAACACTGCCTGCTTAACTGGCGTGAGGGAGAGGCGTGGTTTTGGGATTGTCTGGTCGACGCCGACTTGGCCTCAAACGCCTGCAGTTGGCAGTGGGTAGGCGGATCCGGTGCTGATGCATCACCTTACTTCAGGATCTTCAATCCGATCGCTCAAGGTGAGAAGTTTGATAAGTCTGGCGGCTACACTAGGAGGTGGGTGCCCGAGCTGGCCGGGCTACCCGACAAGTATCTACACAAGCCGTGGGAAGCGCCCGAAGACATACTGGCAGAAGCCGGCGTTAGCCTGGGAGACAGCTATCCGAGGCCCATCGTTGATCATAAAACGGCTCGCGAGGAAGCGCTGAGTGCCTACGCTACGCTGAAGGACATCGCGTAGAACGCAAAAGTCACTCATCAATAATCGCTACTGCTCGAGTCCAACCCGCCGAGGCGCCACGAATCTTGTGCGGGAAGCAGCTGACCGTGAAACCTGTGGCGGGCAACTCTTCAAGATTGTGCAGCTTTTCGAGGTGGCAGTAACCGATGTGCCGGCCCGCCTTGTGACCCTCCCAGATGAGGCTAGCATCGCCAGACGCTGCATACCGCTCTGCGGTTTGATCAAAGGGTGCGTCCCAACTCCAGGCATCGGTGCCCGTGACTTTGATGCCACGTTCTAACAGGTACATCGTGGCCTCGTAGCCCATACCACAACCTTTGCTCACGAAGTCGTCCTGCCCGTAGGCTTTCCCCGCCGCGGTGTTGACCATGACGATCTCAAGTGGCGACAGTTCGTGACCAATACGCTCCAGCTCGGCCTCTACGTCGGCAGCTGACACCACATATCCGTCGGGAAAATCACGGAAGTCGAGCTTTACGCCTGGCTGAAAACACCACTCCAACGGCACCTCGTCAATGGTGATGGCGCGTTCCTTACCTGAGACACGCTCATTCATAGTCGGATGAAAATGATACGGCGCATCAAGGTGTGTGCCGTTGTGCGTGCACAGCTGAACAAACTCAATCGCCCACCCTTCTCCATCGGGCAGATCATCCGGCTCCAGTCCCGGAAAAAATGAGGCCATCTGCTGAGCACCTAAATCGTGCGTGATGTAGTCAATGTTCGGCTTCATGGCCGGTGGATCGCTGATCACGTCATTTTCGAGGTAAATCGATAAATCGACGAAGCGGCGCATAGACAGATCCTTAAGCTTGCGGTGATTCCCGAGCTTAGCCTAATTCGCATACCCCGTTGGCAGAGGGGCCGGTTGGGAGTATCTTCGCGGCCTCGATTTCCAGAGCTCGCACTATGCTGAAATACCTTTCCATGGCCGCCCTCGTGTGTCTCACGTTGACCGAAAGGGCCCACGCCGAAGCGTTTCCTTCTACCTACAACGCGCCGACAGCGACACCGATACTACTGACCAACGCAACCGTGCTGGATGGCACTGGGAAGCGCCTCGACAACGCCGATATTTACCTCGCTAACGGCGAGATATCCTGGGTGGGCACAGGCGACAGCCATCCGGATGCGACCGTTATAGACGCCACGGGATTGTGGATCACGCCCGGCCTGATCGACGTGCACTCTCATCTCGGGGTCTACCCTTCGCCTGGAGTCGCCGCGCACAGCGATGGCAATGAAGCCACCGCGCCCGTCACGGCGGAAGTCTGGGCCGAGCACAGCATCTGGCCGCAGGATCCCGGGTTTACTCGTGCTCTGGCAGGAGGCGTCACGGCAATGCAAATCCTCCCAGGTTCAGCCAACTTGTTCGGGGGGCGTGGCGTCACGCTCAAAAATGTGCCGTCACTGAGCTATCAAGGGATGAAGTTCCCCGGCGCGCCGCATGGACTGAAAATGGCGTGTGGCGAGAACCCAAAGCGCGTCTATGGCAATCGAGATCAAAGCCCATCAACTCGCATGGGAAACGTTGCGGCCTACCGTAGTACGTGGATCCGTGCACAGCGCTATCAAGCGGATTGGGACCGTTATAACCAAGCCATCGCAGATGCCAATAGCGCCGAGAGCAGTGATGGCGGCGACGGTGCATCGGTCGCAGACGCCCTGCTGACCAATACCCCACCCCGCCGCGATCTGGAGCTGGAAACCCTTGCCGGCGCTCTCCGCGGTGACATTCTTGTGCACATGCATTGCTATCGAGCCGACGAGATGCTCACCATTCTCGACATGGCCAAGGAATTTGGTTACCGCGTGGGCACCTTCCATCACGGCGTCGAAGCCTACAAAGTCGCCGATGAGTTAGCTGAAAACGGGGTCTGTGGTGCCCTGTGGGCCGACTGGTGGGGATTCAAGATCGAGGCCTATGACGGTATTCAAGAAAACATCGCACTGGTAGACCGGCCCGATGGCGGCTGTGCCATCGTTCACTCGGATTCCGATGAGGGCATTCAGCGCCTAAATCAGGAGGCGGCCAAAGCCATGACTCGCGGCAACCGAGCTGGCCTCGATATCCCACTGGAGCGTGCCATCCGCTGGATCACTGCAAACGCCGCCAAATCTCTCGGTATCGATGGCGTAACCGGCACTCTCGAAGCAGGCAAAATGGCAGACGTCGTGGTGTGGAATCAGAATCCCCTCTCCGTCTACGCCAAGCCGCTGCGTGTGTACATAGATGGCGCATTGCGCTTCGAGCGCAACAATCCCGAACTTAGCCCTGAATCCGACTTCGAGCTGGGCCAGCTCCTGGGAGCGGCACAATGAGATTATTGAGTGTACTTCTGACTTGCCAGATGCTCCTGTGGGGGCCGGCCTCGGTTCATGCCGAGTCATACCTGATAAAAGACGCCAATGTTTTCGCTGGCGACGATTCGCCGGCAGTCCGCCAAGATATTTTGATCGTTGACGGGCGCATTGAATCGTTGGGCACAGATTTGGCGGGCTCGGAGGCCCAAACCGTCATCGATGCAGCAGGACGACCCCTCACCCCGGCTTTCTTTGCGGGCATTACAGCTGCGGGTCTCAGCGAAATAGGCATGGTCTATGAAGCGGTCGATAGCCGCTTGAGCGGACTGTATACCGGCCTCATTCATCCCGAATTTGATGTCCGGCGAGCCTATAACCCACACTCAAGCGTCGTGCCCATTACGCGCATAGAGGGCTACGGCTACACGCTTCTTATGGCAGCACCAGGGGATCGAACCATTTCAGGACAAGGCTCCCTTGTGCGACTTGATGGTGGGTACGACAGCTTCGAGGGCGACGATGTGTTGTTCGTCAATGTGGACGGCTATAGCGGCAACCGCCTCGGCAGCAGTCGCGCCGCGCACTGGATGCTGCTGGAATCAGTATTTGCAGAGTTATCGACTGACGATGACGACCTCACACTGATTACACCTAGGGGAAAAGACACGCTACATGCGGTTAGGCGCAACGGGCTTTTTATATTCAGAGCAAACCGGGCCAGCGATATTCTGCAAGCCGTGGCGTTTGGTGAGGCTCACAAATTACGCACTGTGATCAGTGGCGGACAAGAGGCCTGGATGGTGCGTGATGCACTGGCTGAAGCGGGCGTGCCCGTTGTCATCAACGCGCTGGATAATCTGCCCGGCAGCTTCGATGGGTTGGGTGCGCGGCTCGATAATGCGGCGCTGCTCCATGAAGCGGGCGTGACGGTCTTGTTCACCAGCGGTGAGACACACAATGCACGAAAGTTGCGACAGGTAGCAGGCAACGCTGTTGCCAACGGCTTGCCTTACGAAGCGGCTATCGAGGCCATGACCAGCCTACCGGCGGAAATATTCGGCGGCACGCCGAAAATGATCGCCCCGGGCCTCGCCGCGGATCTGGTGATTTGGAGCGGGGATCCGCTGGAGGTCACTAGTGCCGCAGACCATGTGATCCTCTCGGGTAATCCGGACCCTATGCGGAGCCGTCAAACCGAATTACTACAGCGATACCTACCCGAGGACGCTGGCATGGGCAGGGCCTACATCAAGCCTTGAGCAATGTTCGCAGGCTCCTGACCGCCCTGGACTGAGCTATTGTGGAGTGACCAAACGCGTAAATGGCTGCACAGAGGGGGGTACGTAGAAAGACGCCAATGCCTACCTCGGGCCCCGGCCGGCTGGAGTTACTCGCCCAGACGCTCGATCAAGCCTGTTGTTGAATGGCCCGGCACGAAGTCCAGCACGATGACGTCACCGCCTCTGCCTAACACGAATTCATGCCCCGCGATTTGCTCAACAGTGTAATCACCACCCTTGACCAGCACATCTGGCCCAACCGTTTCAATCAGGTCCGCAGGCGTGTCCTCTGAAAAGGGCACCACATAATCCACAGCCTGCAGCGCAGATAGCACTGCCATGCGATCTTCAATACCGTTTAAGGGTCTCGACGGGCCCTTGAGGCGTTTGACCGAGTCGTCATCGTTGACCGCGACAACCAATACATCGCCGAGTGCCGACGCCTGTTGCAGATAATGAATATGCCCAGGGTGGATCAGATCGAAACACCCGTTGGTCATGACAATCCGCTTACCCGCCGCACGCAGACTTTCCAATTCAGAGAGTGTATCGGTTATCGAGAGGTTTCCCGAGGGTTGCCCAGCTGTGCCCGCAGCGACCGCATGCTGCAGCTCGGCAGGCGTCACACTGGCCGTACCTAACTTCGCCACCACAACGCCTGCTGCGTGGTTGGCGTAGCGAGCGGCTTCTTGCATAGACAATCCGGCGCTCATACACCCCGCCATCGCCGCAATCACCGTATCGCCCGCCCCCGTGACGTCATAAACCTCGCGGGCACTAGCCGAAAAGTGCTGAGCTGGGGAATCAGACTGAACGAGCGTCATCCCGGCCTCGCTCCGCGTGACCAGAATCGCCTCGACATCGAGACTGGCGCGTAGCGCTTCTGTTTTCTGCACCAGCTCTGTATCCGAATCACATGTACCAACCACCGCCTCGAGTTCGGATAGGTTCGGGGTGATGACAGTGGCACCTCTATAACGCTCAAAGTCGCTACCTTTTGGATCAACCAAAGTCGGCGTGCCCCGCTCCCGGCAATGCGCAATGAATGATTGAACGAGCTGCAGGGTGCCCTTTGCGTAATCGCTAAGAATGACCAGATCGGCATCGGCTAGGTGCTGCTGCGCGTAACGCAAAAAAAGATCGTTGGCGTGGTCGTTAAGCGGCTCCTCGAAGTCCATTCTCAGTAGCTGCTGGTTGCGGCTGAGAACTCTCAGCTTGACGATGGTGTCAGCCGCACAAGGCATGACATTCCATCTCACCCCGGCTGATTCCACACAGGCTCTCAGTGCGCGCGCATGCTCATCGTCGCCACACAGACCCACCAGGGAAACCGCTACACCCAGCTCCGCGAGATTGACCGCAACGTTACCCGCGCCCCCAGCCCGATCCTCTAGGCCCGTGACATTGACGACGGGAACAGGCGCTTCTGGGCTCACGCGCCTGCTGGCACCACTCCAGAAGCGATCTAGCATGACGTCGCCGATGACGGTGACGTTGGCTTGAGTCATATCGGGCAAGGCAGACATAGCGGTCCCTGGCTAGTAAGAGCACGCCCGCAACACAGTGATCACACTCACCACGCTACTGGCTGGGGGATCCGGTGACCGGATCGAGTTCGGGCAATGGCTTGATATCCCGATCCAGCGCGATCAAAAGCGCCAGCGTCAGGAACAAAATATTGCCGTTGAAATAGGAGTAGAACGATACCGAACTATTCAGGGGGAACAATGCCAGTATCACTACCAGAGAAGTCAGTGCCACCTCAGGCCGAGCATCGAACAACCTCCGCCCCAGAAATAGAAAAAACAAGCCGTAGCCTATGAGTCCCGGCAAGCCGGTATCGACCGCAACCTCCAGCGCATACATATGCGGATGCCATCGCTCGGATACAGGCAGCATTTCAATGCTCTCCATAGAGACAACCATCGAACCCCACCCACGGATTCCCACACCGTTTATCCAGTGTTCAGTAAATCCCACCCAGGCCGATTCCCAAATCACTGGCAAGTAATCAAACGCCTTGTATGCGTCGGAGGCCGCCTGCCCAGCTACTGACTGACTGAAGGTATCGCTTAGCATGACCCCCATCAGTACTGCCAAAGAAAAAGAGAAAAGCAAGGAAAGCAGCCAAGACGTCACGGCGACATCGGACTCAAGGCGCCGGAGGATAAAGGCGTAGCCGGCAAGCGCCACTAAGGCATGCACCATCGACGCTTCGTTACCGCTCATCACAATGGCGGCAAATAGCGGTAACGCCAGCACGCTGTTCAACACACCGGATCCGGTGCGCCGCAGCGCTTCAAGATAAAACGGAGAGAGAATCGCCAGCGTGGACCCATAGCCCATCCGCAAACTTCCCGTGACGAGCGCCTGACCAGAATCCAGCTCGATAAGCGGGTTACCGAACACGCTGTAACCCGTCAGCAACTGGACTAGACCGTCGACCACCCACAGCATCATGACGGCGCCTATCAGAGACATTAATCGATGACTTTCTCCCCGATCGAGCTTGATCTGTAACAAGGCCCACACAGCAAAACCGTAGGCCAGAAATCTGACTGCACCTGAGAGGGACCGCTCAAAATTGATCGCCCCGAATAACGAGAACAACGCGGGAAAAAGAAAACACGCCAACACAATCCAAAACTTGCGCAGGCCCTCCGTTTCGAGGAAATCACGGGGACCACGAGCGAATACCACCAAACCAGCGAGTGACATCAACCAAATAATTTGACGCGTCGCTGACGAGAGCGACAAGGTAAAGAAGAGGAAGACCCAAATGATCGAGGGTGAAAGATCCGAGAATCGCTGCATCGTTGTCTCCGCTCACAGCAATCGTGGAGCGGACGCCATTGCCCAAATGCTTTGAGTGTATTGATTCACCGCATCCCACACCAGCCAGTGTGAATACTACTGACTGGACTGACTGGCAGCACTACTGAGTCTATACAGCCACCGGTGCAGCGCACCGAGACTTCTTCATAACACGCAGCGCAAATGCTTAAAGCTTGTCCGCCACTTCCCGGAGCGAGTTGACCACAACGCAACCCGACAGGGGCTCCATCTCCGTCGCAGTCGCAGTCGATACATGGAACAAACGCCCTACGCCGGCCGCTTTACCGGCCTCAATATCCGAGCGCTTATCGCCGACCAAAAGGGAACCGGCCAAATCAATACTGTGCTCCTTTGCCGCCCGCAGAATCATGCCCGGCGCAGGCTTCCTGCACTCGCAACGCGTCAGGTAGTCACCCAGTGCATCAGTGGGATGGTGGGGACAGTGATAAAAGCTCGTCATTTCAATAGCCCATTGCTCTTGCAGATGATGGGCAATCCGCCGGTTCAACTCCTCAAGGTCCGCTTCACTGTAAAAGCCTCTGCCGATGCCAGATTGATTGGAAATAACGATAAGCTCATATCCCGCCTTCCCTAGCGAGAGCAGCGCCTCGGGCACGCCGGGAAGGAATTCAAAATCCTCCCATCGGCTGACGTAACCATGATCAACGTTAATCACGCCGTCACGATCTAAGAATGCTGCAACCGCCATGCGTCAGCGCGCGCTCACCAGCACACCCATCGCGCGCAGTCATTACGCAAGATCGAGCCCCCGCTCAATCAACGCACACAGCAAATGAATCACGATGATGTGGCACTCCTGTATATGCGCGGTGTCTTGCGCTGGGGCGATCACTACTGCGTCACAGCGCTCGATCAGCGCGCCACCGTCACGACCCGTTAAACCCAAGACGTGACAACCGGCAGCACGCCCAGCGTCGCAGGCTGCCAGAATGCTGCCACTGTTTCCGGAGGTGGAAATGCCCAACAGGACATCCCCCGCCTGCGAGAGGCCCGCCACCTGGCGGCTAAACACATCGTCGTACCCATAATCATTGGCAATCGCCGTCAACGCTGATGTGTCCGTTGTCAAAGCGATCGCCGGTAGAGCTCTGCGATCTGAAACGAAGCGACCCACTAACTCGGCCGCCATATGTTGTGCATCGGCAGCCGATCCGCCGTTGCCACAAATTAAAATCTTATTGCCGCCTCGCATTGCCGAAACACAGATACTAGCCATGCGCTCGATATCATCAGCACACTGCGCTAACGCTCGAACCGCCGACTGATGCCGGTCGATATAGTCTCCGATGAACTCCTGCACGCACTATCTCCGCTTCAACCACCGTGTGTGGTTTATGCAGAACATGATACCAGCCATGCGTGTTGCGACGTCAGGGTTCACGAAGTGCCTAGGCGTCAGAGCGGAGCCTGCTGCGTGATTTGTGGGATGGGTATTGTTATTAGCGAAACCCAATAGTTCGAGCCGTAAGCGGATCGCGCACTGCGAATAATCCCGCGGAAGGAACCAGGGCAAGCTAGAGCGTGTTCTGCAGTTCCTTTTCTCCGAGCTCGGCCAGCAAGTGCGTCACGGCGTAATCGGGGATCTCATCAACCGGAATTTCCCGCTGGTGCCGAACCAGCATTTCTTCTGAGACCATGCCTTTAGCTCGCAATATCAGCCGTTGGAGTCGGTGCTCGACATCCTGTTCCAACGACATTTCAGCGCGATGCCGTTCCGCCGCCGGTACTTCGGCACGCTGAATGGCGGCCTGCTTCGCCTCACGAAGTAGCGCCTCAAGCTTGTCGCGCTGCGCCTTGAACTCGCTCCGGCTACATTGCTCATCGCGCGCCGCACGCTCGAAAGGAATCGGGCCTGCCATGGTGATCTCCTCGGGGTCCTGACATTCCCGTTACGCGACGAAGTGCTGTTCGGTTCTGCGGGCAGGGAGCGGGCCGCAACACAGTGAGAAGCCAACAACCGATATTTGGCCTTGCAATTGATCCATAGGTGAATGTTTTAATTACATTAAATGACGGCTCAACCACTGCCTAGGCAAGGCCTGCCGAAATTGAGAAACTCCAACGATATCCATAACAACGAGCTTCCGGCCCATGACGGACACCCCCCCCGCACACCCCCTGCTGAAAAGCCCCCATAAACTCAAACTCGGCGTATTTGGACTCAATGTCAGCAGTGGCTGCTCCATGACGGAACGCCCAGATACGCTGAGGGTCGAGTGGGAGGAATCGGTCAGGGCGGCGCAACTGGCAGAGGCCGCGGGGATTGAGGCCGTGATCCCTGTCGCGCGATGGAAAGGCATGGGTGGCAAGGTCAATTTTAATCACCGGAATTTCGAGACGTTCACATGGGCTGCCGGCTTGGCTGCCAAAACAGACGAAATTGGTGTATTCGCGACTTTTCACGTGCCCACCGTGCATCCGGTCCGCGCCGCCAAGGAGGTCGCCACCATCGACCATATCTCCGGTGGTCGTTTCGGCCTCAACATCGTCGCGGGATGGAATGAACGAGAAATCGCCATGTTTGGCGTCCCGCAGAAGGAGCATGATGTCCGGTACGACGTAGCCGATGACTGGATCTCTCTGTGTAAAGAACTGTGGACCGTCGAGGGCGAGTTCGACTACGAAGGTCCGCACTTTACGTCACCAGGCTGTTATTCGGAGCCAAAACCCCTTCAGCGTCCATGGCCCGCGCTCATGAGCGCGGGTAACAGCGCTCGTGGACAAGAATTCGCGGCAGCCCACGCGGACTTCAATTTCGTGGTTGCACAGAACATGGAAACCGCAGGCGAGGTAGCGCGCAAAGGCCGAAGACTCGCCAGAGAAAAATATCAGCGCGATATGCAAATTTTTGGTCAGGCCTACATCGTCTGCCGAGAGACTGAAAAAGAGGCGCAGGACTTCGTGCGTGACTACGTCTACGACCGCGGCGACTGGGACGGTGTCCGCAACTTGCTAGACGTACTGGTTCCCAACTCGCAGAGCGCGCTGGGTGACGGATGGGAAGCAATGGCCGCGAATCTCATCGCCGGCTATGGCGCCATTCCCTTAGTGGGCACCCCAGAACAGATAATCGATGGCATGCTGGCTTTCTCGGACGCAGGTCTCGATGGGATCACCTTAAGCTGGGTGAATTACGAAGAGGGCCTGACGCAATTTAACGACACGTTACTCCCCCTGATGAAACAAGCGGGTCTGCGCGAGGACTGACCGCCAGACTAATGAGGAATCAATCAAAATGAAGAACATTGAGGGCATGTCTATTCTTGTGACCGGCGGTGGCTCCGGTATCGGAACCGACTGCGCGCGGAGATTCTGCGCACAGGGCGCCCACGTAACGATCAGCGGCCGTAGATTAGATAAACTTGAGGCCGTGGCAGCCGAGCTGGGGGATAACTGCCACATCGTTCAAGGAGACGTCACCGTCGAGAACGACCGGGAAGCCATGCTGTCCGAGGCGGTGAGGCATGGGAGAGGCAAGCTGGATGCGCTGGTAAACAATGCGGCGAACATGTATCGCCAGCCCGTCGACGGCTACACCGAGGCGTTTCTAAAGGACGCCTTCGACACCAATGTGGTATCCGCCATGATGCTATCCAGCATAGCGATACCGCATTTAGAAAAAACGCAGGGCTCGATCGTGTTTATCGGCTCCACTCATACCCGGCGAGCCTTTCCGGGCGCATCTCCTTATGCCACAACGAAAGCCGCATTGGAGGGTCTCACCAAAGTCATGGCAGCAGAGCTGGGTCCCAAGCAGATTCGAACGGGTTGCATTCTTCCGGGAGCCGTATCGACGGAACTAAATCTTCGCGCGGGCTTGTTTACCGCGGAAGAGGCCAAAGATCGCTACGAGGCGGTAGCGGGGCTTCACGCTCTGGGAAGAATTGGCACCGGCACTGAAGTGGCCGAGGGCGTGGAATATCTCATTTGCGCAGAATGGGTCACCGGCGTCGCACTGGAAGTCGATGGCGGCATCGGCCTAGGGGCCTCCAATTTCTAATTCGCCGGCTAGGGCCCACTTTTGAGACAAATTCGCATGAGACGAACATTGCTCTGTCTCTCGTCGCTCCTACTGGTCAGCTGCGATGTCGGCAAACTCATTTTAGAAACCGATGCCTGGACCCCTCCGCCCGAACCTGCTGCGCCCACCGCCCTGCTCCCACGGGTAACCTGTGACCAGCGAACCCCCGAGCGTCGCGCACTCTTTGGCGATTTGCATTTGCATACAGCGCTATCGATGGACGCCTACGCCCTGGGCACCCGCACCTCTCCTGACGATGCCTATGCGTTCGCGCGTGGCCACCCCATTCCGATCTATGGAGGTCCCGGTGGCGAGGCAGGAAAGACGATACAGATTGACCGCCCTTTAGATTTTGCAGCGGTTACGGATCACGCGGAATGGATGGCGGAGGTAGCACTCTGCACCGACCCTGATTCAGCCTCTTACAGCAGCACCGGTTGCGCCATCTTCAGAGGTGAAGAGGATTCGCTGTTAGCACAGATATTGGGTGCGAAAGGCTTCAGGGCCCGCATCGCCGGATTGATTGAAATTGGTGGCCGACGTGACGATGTCTGTGGCGCTGACCAATCGCTGTGCCGAGGAGAGCTGAAAACGGTGTGGGGCAACGTACAGGCCGCAGCGGAACGCTGGTACGACCGCTCTGCTCGCTGTGCATTCACCACGTTCAACGCGTGGGAATACAGCCGCTCGCCGCAATCCACCAAGATTCATCGCAATATCATCCTGCGCAACGAGATTACCCCGGAACTTCCCATATCCGCGCTTGAAACACCCAGCGAGATAGACATGCGCCGGCAACTTCTTGAACACTGCAACGATTCAGGATCAGGCTGCGACGCCATCGCCATTCCTCACAATCCCAATCTGTCTAATGGGCAGTTGTTCCGCGCCGAATACGCCGACTTGCCCCTCGCGTCGCAACAAGCTGAAGCAGCCATCAGAGCGAGGCTAGAACCCGTTGTGGAGATGATGCAAATCAAGGGAGAGAGCGAATGCCGCAATGGCATGTTCGGTGTCATAGGGGGTGAAGATGAGCTGTGCGATTTCGAAAAGATACGGGATTTTGGGCAACCAGAGTTATCCGACTGCAGCGAGGGCCAAGGAAAAGGCGCTCAGGCAGGTAAGGGCTGCACCAGCCGTAATGACTACGTTCGCTACGCATTGGTAGACGGCCTCAGGGAGAAAACGCGCTTGGGTGTGAATCCGTATCAATTCGGATTCATAGGGAGTACTGACGCGCATACGTCGGCGCCCGGCGCGGTGAGCGAATACGAGAGACCTTATAAATACGGCGCGACAGCAAAGCAAAGCCTCACCGTAAACGGTCGACCCCGCGCAGTAGCCTTTCAGAACCCTGGCGGCATCGCTGGCGTCTGGGCTGAAGAGAATACACGTGACGCGATTTTCGATGCATTGAAACGGCGAGAAACTTTCGCCACCAGTGGACCCCGTATCACACCGCGTTTTTTCGCCGGCTGGGAAATTCCCGAGTCATTGTGTCGCAGTGAGCACCTTGCTCAGGACGCGTACGCGCTCGGTGTGCCGATGGGAGGCGTGTTGCCTTCCCGCACAACAAACCAACAGAGCCCCCGCTTCTTAGTCGCCGCTCATGCCGACCCCGGAACCACAGACGCACCCGGTCATCCTTTGCAGCGCTTACAGATCATTAAAGGATGGGTGGGCCAAGGCGGGCAGTTTCATCAACAAGTCATCGACGTTGCGGGCAACGCGGATAATGGCGCATCGGTTGATCCCATGAGTTGCGAGACGACCGGGACGGGCTTTGCCTCACTCTGTGGCGTGTGGACTGATCCAAGCTTCGATGCCAGCCAAGACGCCGTCTATTACGCTCGCGCCGTTGAAAACCCGAGCTGCAGGTGGTCTACACGGCAATGCCTACTGCTACCGGAGAACGAGCGGCCAGATGGCTGCTCGAACCCACGGATACCTCGCACGATACAGGAGCGTGCTTGGACCGCCCCAATTTGGTACGACGCCGATGCGACACACAAATTGGTAGCAGGCGAACAATGACCCATTCACCGCTTCGCTACCTTTGGGGAGCCTGTGTATTCGCCTTGCTCTTGGGGTGCACCTCCGGTGTGACCCGTGGCTCCGGAGATCGACAGGATTGCAGGGTGGTAACCAATGGAGACGACTCAATTCGGGAAGGCATCTGCAGATGAGTGGGGAAACGTCGCTACGAAACTCGATCTGCACCCAGAAATGTAATAGCGGCCAGCCTTCACTTTATGAGCCTCCGCATGGTTAGATAAGGCCAAGAGATTCGGGGGAAATACCATGCAACTTTCTTCGGAAATGTTTTTTAGCCTGTTTGCCGTACTGATGGTGACCGCCACAATATGGTTTTTGCGGAGCGCAAGCGCTTACAAAAAATGGGCCAAAAGCCACTACAAAATCGGGGACTCGGAACCCCGCTAAGGCATATCGGCTGCCGCACCGACAACGGCCCGGCCGCAAAGCGTCGCGCGTACCCGGCACCGAACTACCAGCCCATCTGTGCGGGCCAATCGGCTAGCTGGCGAGGAGAGTATTGACTGCCTACCGACTAACCTGGCTCATCGTGGCCCCACTGGTCCTTCTGTGGTCAATGCAGCAGGCCTGGAAACGCTCAGGTGGCATCTCCTACCTACGCCAACGACTTGGCTTTTGCCGAATCGACGCTGCACAGGCGCGGGTGTGGTTTCATGCCGCGTCAGTGGGCGAAGTGCGGCTAGTCGCGCCACTTATCACCGCCGCGCTGCAAAAAAACGTTCTGCTGACCTGCAATACACCCGATGCCTATCGCTTGGCTCAAGAGAGATGGGGAACCCGCCTTACCATTCGCTACTGCCCTCTCGATTTTGTCTGGTCGGTCAAAGCACTGCTTCGGGCTGTCCAGCCCAAATGCCTGTTTATTGCGGAGACCGAGATCTGGCCGGAGCTCTACCGGCAATGCCACAACGCGCAAATCCCCATTCATATTGTCAATGGACGTATCAGTGACAAGACGCATCGCGCAGCTTTTCCAATCAAGGCATTCCTACGCGATGCCCTCAAAAATGTGACGATGGTTTGGGCGCGAAGCGATGATGAGCGCCAGCGATTCATCGACCTGGGTTGCCCTGCGGAGCGTGTAGCGAATAGTGGCAGCCTCAAGATGGGACGGATCACTCTCGACGGGCTCCCGGATCACCCTATGAACGGCAGGCCGTATAGCCTTGCTGTGTCGACCCATCCAAACGAAGACATGATTGTCGCCAGGGCATGGCGGGAAGCGACGGATACGCACCTTTTGGTCTTGATCCCAAGACACCCCCAGAGAGGGTCCGCGATAGCCGCCCTTCTCGAGGCCGAGGGGTTCACCGTGTCGCGTCGTAGCGACACAGGCCGCCCAACCCCAGATACGGAGATCTATATCGCCGACACCATAGGAGAGGTGGATGCGTTCTGTGCCCATGCCGAACTGGTTTTCGTGGGTGGCTCCATGGTACCGCATGGGGGTCACAACGTATTTGAGGCTGCGGCACGGGGTAAACCCATCATCGTCGGACGTCACACCCACAATTTTGCAGACGAAGTCGCCTATCTACGGGACCGCGACGCCATCCAAATCGTGGATACGGAAGCCGAACTCGCCGCCCAGTGGCGACGAACGAAATCTGACGACACTTATCGGGAAGCGCTGATCGCGGCCACTTTAAAAGCCTACGCCGAGCTGCCGGATAGGCAGGCTGAATATATTGCGCGGGTGCGTCACGCTATCGATGAGCACTCAGCGGTATAGGACCACTCGAGCACTCGCACACCGCAAAAAGCCAACGGATATGCCGGCGAGCCGCCCTCTCTCAAGCCTCCAAGTGATAGCCGCTCGTCAGCCGGCCCCACGACTCCTCAATGTCGCCGCCAGCCTCACGCAGTTTATCGAGTGAACGCCGCAGGCGGCGAAGATTACCGTCTTTCCAGCCAGCCTGGCCGGAGCTACTCACCTGCCGCCCCTTATCAAAGTCAATCAAGTAGATCTGCTCAGGTCCAAGCAAAATATTGCTGGCGTTGAGGTCATGATGCACGACCCCCTCATCGTGGAATCGCCTAATCAGTGCTCCGACCGCTTCCCAGGGAACATCAGAATTGGCACCAGACCGAATCCGCGAGGCCAGTGACTCACAGTCCTCGAGGTACTCAGTCAGCAAACTCCCCGAATAAAACAGCAGAAGATGGCGTTGAGCGAGCGCCGCGACCGGCCGGGGCACTGGCAGACCCGCCTGGTGCATGTCACACAGCAACCGATATTCTCTGGCCATGCGAGTGGCGCGGAACCCCAAAAACCAGTAGTGCCGCGACACCAAACGTCCAACGAGCCCGCCACGCCAATAGTGTTTAAGTAACCAGCAACCTTTTTCCTTCTGAATGCGCCAGACAACACTGCGCCCTTCAGAGTGTGGTGTCGCATGATCGCCCCAGGCATCAGAGTCGAACAATTGGGCACCAGGCTTCATGACCAGCCCATCATCAAAGATGACTTGGCCCCCGGGAATGTTCTGAATTGTCTGGTTGGTGGGCGTCATGTAGTCTGACGTCAGTCCTCTGGTCGGCTGGGCCCCAAGCGGCCCGGCTTCTTGTCGCTGAGTGTATGCAGCAAAACGAACAACCGCTCAACTCTCTGTGCATTGTACGCCTCTCTGCGATTGGAGACGTGTGCCACGCCGTCGCTACCGTCCAGGCGATACAACGCAGGATGCCAGAGACTCGCATCACGTGGGTGATCGGGAAGGTAGAACATGCTCTGGTCGGCGACTTACCCAGGATTCAATTCGTTGTCTTCGAGAAGCAGCGGGGTGTTAAGGAGTATCTAGCGCTACGACGGCGCTTCAGTAACCAAGCGCCTTTTGACGTGCTGCTACAAATGCAAACATCACTGCGCGCCAATCTGGTTGCCGGCATGATCCCAGCGCGCCGCAAAATCGGTTTCCCCCCTAGCAAAGCAAAAGAACTGCATAGTCTCTTTGTGACCGAGCACCTGCCTGAAACGGACGCCTTTCATGTGCTCGAACTGTTTCAGCATTTCGCGAGTGGCATTGGTATCCGCGACTGCGACACCCAGTGGGAAATCCCGCTACCCGCCACGGCAGTGGAACGCGTTGAGGGCTGGCTGGGCAAAGATACCGACTACGCCCTGATCTGTCCGAGCGCAAGCAATACAGAGCGCAACTGGTTAACTGACCGATACGCAGCGCTTGCGCGCCACTGTCACGCCCGCGGATTAGCGGTCGTCTTAACCGGCAGCTCAGCAGAGCGGGAAATCGCGCTTGCAAGGGATATCGAACACCAAGCCGCCATACCCGTCCACAACTTAGCCGGGCAAACCAACCTGAAAGAACTGTTGGCGCTGTGCAGGGGCGCGAAAGCCGTGATTGGCCCTGACTCAGGCACGCTGCACATGGCCACCACTCAAGGCACGCCCGTCGTAGGACTTTATGCCCACAGTAATCCGCGCCGGACGGGGCCGTATCGCGATCTGCATCGTGTTGCCGACGCGTACACCCCCGCTCTTCAGCATGCATCGAATGACAAACAATCGTCTCGATGGGGATATCGACTGAAAGGGTCGGCGCTCATGGCAGGCATTGGCGTCGAAGAGGTCATTGAATTGATCGACGGCGTACTCGGGGATGCACAGTGAGCCCAAACCGAGCTGGGTCTATTTTCCGCTAAGCGGCGAATCCGGCCCACCCCAGCTCCGGGGCTGCTGCGCACTGATCCCGCCTCAAGGACTGTCACTCAGTTTGCGCGACGGCTCGAGACTTAACGGGCCGTAGCGCGGCTGAGCTTGATCAGATGAGCCTCTTTACAAAACGCATAGGTCGCCTCGGCAATCGCCACAACAAGCCCTGCACGACCCGATAGCAGCAACCTACTGAGCAAATAGGTCTTCATGAAGCTGTAGGGAGCGATCAGCCACAACTTGAGGAGGCTGCCTCGCTTTCCTGCGCGAAACTTATCCTCGGCGCGAAGCTGGGCATACTTCACCTGTTTCGTGAAATAGATGATCGGATCGTCATACCCGAGGTGATATAGGCTGTTTTTGGCCCGCACCACCTTGCCCTGTATGCGGAGGTTTTCATGCACAGTCCGATCAGACGGGTATGCCGCATCGGCGGCACGGAAAAAACGGATGATTCTTCGTTTTCGTGACAGCTTGTGCAGCGCCCTCCCCAGAATCGAGTCATTGATGGGGATTTCAACCGCAGAAATATCGTCGCGGCGTGACCAGCCGAGCAACTCGGTCGCGAGATCAGGGGAGACAATTTCATCGCCGTCGATATTGAGGCACCAGGTGTTGCGACATTTGGCCAGCGCCGCGGCTTTTTGAGCTGAGTAGCCCAGCCATTGCTGATGGTGGAGCTGTACACCCATCCTCGCGCAAATATCCGTGGTGCCGTCGGTAGAACCTGAATCCAGCACGATCACCTCATCGGCCCAGGCGACGCTGCTCAGAACCTGCTCAATATGTGCAGCCTCATTCAAGGTAATGAGGAAAACACTGATGGGGCCATCAACAGTGTGGCTACCTGCCGATTCGGCCTGTGAGGCACGCTCCGCGATGGCGGCATCACGATCCATTTTTTTCCTCGCGCTTTGTTTGCCCCATCGACCACAGACAGGCGTATTTATGGAACGCGTACTGTCCCAACACACCTGCCATCAGGAGACCTCGCCAACCGTCCAAAATCCCTAATCGCAAGACATACTGCTGGAGAAAATCAGTGAAAAAACGAAGATAAGCATAAGCCAGCGTACTGGACTTGCCCGCCACAAATTTATCCCCCGCACTCAGCACGGCATACTCAGCATGCTTCGTAATGAGATGTCGATAGTCACGCCAGCTATAGTGATCGAGCCCCGATCTCAGCGTCATACTCCGCTCGTTTGGAATAAGCAGCGTTTCGTGGACAGATCTTTGCTTGAATTGCGACCCGGCTTTGTTGAACAACTTGCCCTGGGGCGTCGAGTAGCGCCCAAACCTTAAGCGTTTGCCGAAGAGTACGGTTCTCCAAGGGATTTTCACCAGATTGCAGTCAAGCGTCTCGCTCGTCATAAGCGCCTGTATCTCTTCGGCGAGCGCAGCGGGGGCGACCTCGT
Source organism: Halieaceae bacterium (assembly GCA_002721785.1). GTDB lineage: Bacteria > Pseudomonadota > Gammaproteobacteria > Pseudomonadales > Halieaceae > Luminiphilus. The sequence continues at coordinate 139,684 of PBLO01000004.1, read as the reverse complement.
CAGCGTCAATATTCAACACCCAATCGTGATGACATAGAGCCAAAGCGCGATTTCTTTGGGCACCAAATCCTGGCCAATCCGTCACATGGACTTCGTCGGTGTAACGCCTGCAGATATCCGTGGTGCCATCCGAGCTGCCACTGTCCAAAATAACGAGCTGATCGACCCACGGCGCAATTGATTGTAAGCATCGTTCAATACGCTCGGCCTCGTTAAATACAATGACAAAACAGGAGAGCTTTCGACGTTCAGCCATGACGCACGCCCTGCCCCGGGATATAGGCCTTTACCGCGTCCCAGACCACTTGCGGCGACAACCCCGATTTACTGCCAACCAAACAGAACAAAGCCGGATTCTCAGCGCTAAACGTATAGGCTGGCTCCCAGTCCTCAAAGGGATGCGCCTCATGCCCCAGGAGCACCTGAGGTAACTGATGGGTGCCACCTTCAATATAAAAATCATCGATAGCCCCCATCGCCGCTGCGTGCAGATAATAGAGTGAGTACTCTGTCCATCTTGCGCGACGGAATCGAGCCGGAGTCCAATTGCTCGGGCTCCAGGGCAAATGCAGACGGCAGAGCCGCTCCGCCCAAGAATACCGTTCGGTTGTGAGGGCCTTGGTGAGTGATGTCAGTACCTCGCGCGCCAAAATCGCGGGTGTGATCGCCATGCCTCGACGCGGATCACCCACGGACTGATCTACGCCCAACAGACACGCGGAAGAGGCCCACCAGCGCGGATGCAGCGATCGACTCTCGTATTGCAGCAGGGCCTTATCCCCGGGTAATAAATCTGCTCGGCTTGTGGGGCAAGTGCTGAAAACGTCTGCATCGAACGTGAGGCAGTAGTCACTCGTCAAAACTCGGCTGGCAGCCAATTTAACTAACTGTTGTTTGCGCCAGCCTCGGAGTTTCGGGTACCGGCACAACTCCGGAACGAGATCCTCTTCCGCCATAACTTCAACGGGTATCGAACGCCACTGCGAGAGGTATGCACGCACGGCGCTCACTTCTTGCGCAGGGCTGACAACCAAGAAGGTACGCAACAGCTCAGGCTCAAAGAAGGCGCTCAAGGAGGCCATCAACACATCGGTGCGATGCAGATCATCAAGACCATAGCTACCGTCCACCTTTAACGGCAGTATGGCGTCTAGACTCGCCCCCAACTTTGATACTCCGATCGCTTAGTGCGTTGTGATCATAGCGTCATTGACCTCGACTGGGCCACCTGAGCGAGCTCCCAGCGCCCTGCCCTCGAACTCCACGCCGACTAGACCACCTTGTTATTTGGCAATACCTGCCAACCGAATTCTCAAAGCGGGGTCAGAAATATCGTCCCAATCCTGCCTTGCCGCCCACTGTTCAAATGTCACCGGGCGCCAATTAAACACGCTGTCTAAACGCGCATTGTCTGCGATCAGGGGCGAAACGGGCTGATCGTTGTAGAAACGATAAAAGCCCGCCATCCCGTCATAAATCGAATGCGGCTCAACCGTTGCAGATCCGGTGACCAGAAGACTCATGCCCGATGCGAACTCATCAGGTGTCAGGCTATTAAATGTGACTGGCCTTCCCATTACTCTACTCAGGCGCTCGGCAACTTCATCACCCACCAAAGCCTCGGGACCGCCTATCGCATATCGAGCGCTGGGAATGCCATGTCGGGTGAGCGCCTCCACCATATAAGCAGCAACGTCATCGAGACAGATCCACGAGATGCGGAGGTCGGGCTTGGCGGGGTAAGCGAATATGCCTTGCTTCACAATTGCGGGTTTGTTCCAGCTGCGTATCAGGTTATCCATGAAAACCTTTGGCTCGAGGAGGGCAAATGCCGCCCCGCTGTCCATAATTGCCTGTTCGATAGCGCGGCGACCATCGTGCGCGGGGTTTCCGTTGTCTTCTTCAGCAACGAAGCAGCTGGTGTTGAGAACGACCTTTTTAACGCTCTGTTGAACAGTCGCTGCCGCTATATGGCGCCCGAGGGTGGTCGCCGCCTCGAGATCGAAAACAAAGGGCAGATGCGCGGCAATGGCATCGACACCCTCTGCCGCGGCAATGCACGACTGCTCATTGAATAGATCGGTCTCCACGACCTCGACGTGAGCAAACTCAGTACCTTGCAGAGCATGAGGATTGCGGAGAGCCGCAACGGGCGTCAGCCCCGCGTCAAGCAACCGGGTAATCAGCGGATGCCCCTGATCGCCGGTTGCCCCAAGGACCAGAACTCGGTCCATCAGATAGCCGCCGAGCGCGCCGCCGACTGACCGGCGATGTAACCGAAAGTCAGTGCCGGCCCCAGTGTCCCGCCTGCGCCCGCATAGACACTCCCTGTCGGGTTGCTAATGACGTTGCCAGCGCCATAAAACCCTGGAATAACGTCTCCATAAACGCTGAGCACTTGTGCCAACCCATTCGTTCTTGCACCCCCGTTTGTGCCCAGCGCGCCGAGGTCGATCCGGACCGCAAAGAAGGGCCCAACCTCCACTTTTCCTAAGGTGGCTGCCGCGCCATCGCGAGAGCGATCGCCATAAAAGCGGTCGTACGCACTTTCCCCTCTTCCAAAGTCTGGATCGTTGACCTTCTCAGCGTGACTATTGAATCTCGATACCGTTGCTTCAAGTTGAGCGGCGTCGACTCCAATAGCGTCTGCCAGACCTGCCAGATCTGGCGCCTCGACAATCCAATCAGGCGATGGAGCGCCCGGCATCACGGAAGCGATGGGATACCGACTGCGGTACTGACTGTCCACGATCAAAAAAGCAGGCAGATTGTTATACCCGTACGTGGCGGGGTCAAAGCTATGAAACGCGCCCGCAAGAGCGGAGTAGTTGGTGGCCTCGTTACAAAACCGCTTACCCTGACCATTGACCATCAAGCTATGTGGCAGTGTTCGCTCGATCAGCACAGGCACCGAGCGCTGTGCGCCTTTTTCGGGAGCGCCATTGTCTGGCCACTGCGCACCGCTCTCTGAGAGGGTAGGTATCCACCACGCACTGGTCATGTTGCCCAGTCCCGCGCCGGCGGTCAGCGCCATTTTCAGACCATCGCCGGTGTTAGTCGGAGGTGATGCCGGTGAGGTCAGAGGCCCCCGTAAAAAAGTCGTCTTGAGCGCCTCATCCCACTCAAAACCGCCAGTGGCCAAAACGACACCGCGTCGAGCGTGAATAGCAGTTTCCGCACCACCCTGAACCACCGTTGCACCAACGACGCGGCCTTTCTGCAGCGCCAATTTGTGTGCAGTCGTCTCCAGCAAGATTTCAATGCCACGATCTAAACACGCTTTGAGTAATCGGCCGATCAGGGCCTGCCCCCAGCCTCGCAGGTCACCCTCAATCCGTCGCTTCATTTCGTCTGGGTCTACGATGCCGCTGCCGCCTCCCAAGGGAGTCTCGAGCAACATCATCCGGACGATCTCACCTCCGTTGTAGACCTTATCGGCCCAATCACCCAAAGATGTGAAATCAAACAAGGCATTATCTAATGCACGCCCTCCCTCAGGTTTAGCGCCGGGGTTATCCAAGTAGTAATCGGGGTAACCCTTGAGAAGCTGCAGATCTAGTGCACCGCGCTCGGTAAGAAACTGCAGTGCGTTGGCACCCTCATCGACAAAGGCCTCCAGAGAATCATCGTTCATCTCACCATGATCCAGCGACCGGAAATACGCGAGCGCATCCTCGCGACTGTCTGACATGCCCTCTTCCTGCATCTGAGGGTTACCGGGCACCCACACAATACCGCCGGAGATGGCAGCGGTGCCGCCGAGCTTGGCGCCCTTTTCAACAACAATCACTTCCGCGCCACTATCGTGCGCAGCGATTGCTGCGCTTAAACCCGCAGCACCAGCTCCAATAATGAGGACCTCTGTTGTCTTAGAGTCTGTCATCTAGCCCGTCCCTCTTCCTCGAAGATAATATGCAGCCGCTCGCCATAACGGTGCCTACGACTTTTCACCGCCCCCGTCAGCATTGACAGTCGATCGCGTGCAAGAAGAGCCTCCCCATAGGACGCTTGCCCCCTCTAAGCGCAGCCGCGAATTAAAAACCATCAACGCAGAGCTTCTAACTCCTCGATCCGCTTTTCAAGCGCTTTCAACCGGGAGCCATCGTTATTCTGAGCAGCCACCACTGAGACGAAACCTCCGCACAGACCGGCCAGTAGTGACTGTACAGTTGAGAGGTCACCGTAAAAAATGACCAACATGAACACTGTGGCTAACATCACCGTAAATAGTCTGAAATAGATCATCGGTAAAGCCGCTCCGTCGCAAATGAGACTTTCCGACTGTAGCGGAATAGCACGAGTCCGTTGCGCGCAGACCAGCGGGTGAAATAGCTTTGTGCTGACGCTGGTGCAAGCTTAGATATTGAGCACTGCCCGGGGAAGCTGCCATGCACCAGTCGACTGAGACCTTCTTGGCTTTAGACAGCGCTCTGCAGTAGGGCACGATACTGTGTTTCATGCGCAACGTCGTACACTGTCCGCCTCAGCACGAAAGCGACTATGAGAATAATATCCATGCATGAAACCCTCACGGCGGTGTTGGCGAGCGCTGGGCGACTGCTCTGCGCGACATTCCTGGCATTATCTGCTTCTGCCTATTCGCACGACTCACAATCCATTGGCTGGCATAAGGCGTCAGCGCGGGACGCGGGCTTCTCGGAGGAAGCACTTTCCTCGATCCATCAAGACATTGAAGACGGACGCTACGGGTATATCGACTCGTTCTTGGTAGCTAGGCACGGCAAATTGATATTCGAGGAGTACTACGAGCACGATTATCCATCGATATACGGCCGAGAGGCCAATACGCCCGGCCCTCTGGTCGTGAATGACCCCAGCGGCCCCTACAACTACTTCAACCCCTGGTGGCACCCGTACTACCGAAACACAACACTCCACTCTATGCAGTCAGTAACCAAATCTGTGGTGTCTGCGCTAGTTGGAATCGCGATTTCGCGAGGTGAGTTCCCTGATCTGAATACGCCGGTGCTGAAATTCTTCGACGAGGCTTCGGTCAAACACGTCGACCAGAGCAAGCGAGCCATGACACTTCGCGACCTGCTGACCATGAGTGACGGCTTACTGTGGAACGAAAACCTTCCCTACAACGACCCCCTCAACTCGTTCGCTGTCATGGCACAGCAGCATAATTGGGTCCAGTACACACTCGACCTGCCCATGGCACGGGAGCCTGGAAGCGTCTTTAATTACAACAGCGGCGCCACACTTATCTTGGGACATATTTTCCGTATCGCTACCGGAGTCGATATTGAGGAATACGCAGTCAAGCACCTATTCAGCCCTCTGGGCATCGCTGACTACTACTGGGATAGAACGCCATTTGGTCTGACTGACACCCAAGAAGGCCTCTATATTTCGACACGGAGTCTCGCAAAAATTGCGCAGCTTTTTCTTCAAGAGGGTCGCTGGCGAAATGAGGAAATCATCCCGGCCGCATGGGTACAAGAATCGACCGCACCGCATTATGCGACTGGCGCAGAGGGTGAAGAGGCCTATGGCTATCTCTGGTGGTCTCACCCCTATACTTTCGAGGAACAAAACCTGATGGCGTATTTTGGGAAGGGATTCGGTGGACAAAGACCGGTCTTCTTACCTGAACTGGATCTGGTGATCGTGCTGACAGGGTGGAACATTCTGCCTGACCAACCTTTCTTCACCGCCATGGAGGCGGTTGAGCGTATCACGGCCGCATTGAGAGAGGACTGAATGCAGTGCTAGCGGACTCATTCTCTCGTCTAGCTCAAGTGCCTCCGGCCCGCAGAGTGTGACTCAGAAGAGAGGGCGTGTTCCCAAGCCCCTGACACCCGAGGAGCTTGGCTAGAAATTGGCGGAGAGGGAGGGATTCGAACCCTCGATACGTTGCCGTATACACACTTTCCAGGCGTGCGCCTTCGACCACTCGGCCACCTCTCCGTGGGCGCGGAGTGTAGCACACGAGCGCGTCGCCCCAGACCACGCCTTGCTAGAAAGACGTCCCAATCTCTAAGCTGAAGTGAAATTTTTCAGACGACTGCGGTCCGTGCAGGTCAAGATAAAGCGGCTGTGAATAGGCCGCCTCGACGTACCAGCCCTCGGAAAGCGGCAGTCGCGCGAAGAGCGTGAGATCCAGCTGTTCACCGCCAAAGGTATTGGGGTTCGTCACAGGCGCGGGATAGGGGAAACCGGGGATCGGCACCTTAAGTGACGCATCCTCTCCGTCGATGTCATCGCGCCAACGATAATCGAGCCTAACACCCGGCTTGAATACGTCTGATGCTTTCCACATCAGCCATCCACCCACGCTGGCCTTGTTGCCGAGCCGGTAGTCACGATCATTACTGCCGGTTCGAAGCGTGTAACTTACATCCATACCCCAGTCCCAGCGTGCTTCATATTTCCGGAAGCTTAAAAACAACGGGAAGTCCCAGGTTCCTGATCCCAACTGCATGGTGTAAGGGAGCTGTTGGTCACCCGGAGCCCGGGGCGTATCACCCTCCTCGTCAATCGAACCCGTGGGGATACTCACACCCACCCCAGCCTTCCAAATGCTATTCAGCGATTGGCTTAGAGTGGTATCGGCGACAACCGTCACGTCACCGATTCCCTCGGAGCTAATGTTGAAGGCGTCGTAACCCGGGACAATCGAAATGTGATCCGTGCTCTGCATCACGAAGGGAATTTGCGCCCTCACAGTGGTTGCCGTTGTCAGGTCATAGCCCACTCTGATCGCATGGACTTCTTGTGTAATCTCAGTTGGCACTACGGGATAGTTGTTTTCCGTCCGGGCATCGACGCCGGGCCGAAAGAGCACATCCTCGTAAGTCACAGAGCTGCTGCCGATGTAGTACTCATCGTAGTCTGAGACGGCATAGGTGTAGGACACGTGCCACTTTCGTGAACGCTCTACCTGATCAGCCTCACTGACAATGTTGGCGTCAAACAACTCGTCAATCGATAAATCGAGCAGGTCGGTAGGCACCGTTTGGCCCATCGCGCCAAGAGGCAAGACAACACACAATCCCGACGTGATGATCATCATCACCGAAGCACGGGTATCACGCCCCGCTAACGTTTTACGTTGCCGTATCATCATCTCCCTCCTTGGTTTGTCTCGTCCCTTTTTTGTTTCAGACACTTATCCAATACGTCCTGTAAGGCCTCGGTGCAGATGGGCTTGGTGAGATAGTCCATCATTCCCTCCGCCATATACCGCTCTTTGTCGCCCGCCATGGCGTGCGCCGACAGACCAACAATCACACACCGCGTATGCACACCCTGCTCCCGCTGCAGCGCGCGAATCCGGCGAGTGGCTTCGAGACCGTCCATCTCGGGCATTTGAATGTCCATCAGAATCAAATCAAGGGCTCTGCTCTCAAAAGCGCGGACGGCTTCGACCCCGTTCGCTGCAATGTCAATGTCGATACCCCATTTGGCCAGCAGTTCCCGCATGATGAATTGGTTGACTTCAGAATCCTCCGCCACCAAGACTCTCAAACTATCCGATTGGGGTAATGGATGTTTTGTGGAGCCAGTCGAAGGCGCTGAGGCCGCCGCAGCAGGATTGGTCAGGCGTTCAAGCCTCGCCGCCTCCTTATAAGTGGCGTCACTGCGGTTGCTCTTTGCAGCCTCGTTGTCATGGATAGAGTGACTGTGCACCAGCGGCAGTTCTACCCAGAAACGTGATCCTTCGCCCCAGGTTGACTCAAATCCAATTTCCCCGTCCATCAACCGGACCAGCTGCTCAGTAATCGCCAGGCCGAGGCCAGTGCCACCATGCGCACGCGTGAGGCTGACATCGGCCTGATAAAACTCACCAAAAATGCGCGCCTGATCGTCCGGATGGATACCGGGGCCAGTATCCGTGACCATAAACCGAATGCGCTGCCCCGACTTCAATGACACGACCTCCGAGGACACATCCACACGGCCGCCATCCGTGAACTTCACTGCGTTACCTATGAGGTTCAGCAAGATTTGACGAATGCGACCGGCGTCACCCTCAACGCTGTCAGGCATATTGGGTGATGTGGAGAAATCAAGAAGCAAACCCTTCTGCGCCGCAGGCTCAGCGAAGAGCGCCTCGATGGAATCAAGACTGTCACGCAGGGAGAAGATCGACGTCTCGAGGGCCAAGCGCCCCGCCTCAATTTTTGTGAAATCCAAAATATCGTCAATGATCAACAGAAGCGCATCCGCCGATCGCTCGATCGTCTCAAAATACGCTCTCTGCTGATCCGAGAGGTCGCCCTCTTTGAGCAACGCAATCATTCCCATGACACCGTTCATCGGCGTGCGAATCTCGTGTGACATGTTGGCCAGAAAGCTCGACTTGGATCGTGCCGCTGACTCCGCCTGATCTCTCGCCTCCTCGAGCTCGACAATCATCTGTCGAAGCCTTTGCTCACGGTCGCCAATCCGCGCAAGCATCTCGTTAAAGGCATCAACCACTGCCCCCAGCTCGTTGCGGACCTCATAGTGAAAGCGCTGGCCGTAGTCCTCCGTTTCAGTCACGCCTGACATCATGTCCGCCAATTCGCCGAGCGGGCCAGTGATACGCGCATTCAGCGCACGCGACATGAGATAGGCCGCCACCAAACTCGCCAGCCACAGGATCAGCGCGATACCCGATATCCATATCTGCTGCTGATAAACAGGCCAAAGGTCAACTCGCAGCGTCAGAGTCGCTATCTGCTCGTCATCCAGCACCACGGGCACGTCTAGATCCGTCGCATAAATCGGTGCGGTATTGATCCCATCAATGCCTGAGCGCCGGTACGCCACAAACAGATCACCGCCGGGCAGCATCAGATCCGCTGCCATGACCTCCTCTACTGTGCGCAGACCGGTGAGTAACTCCCTCGCAGTAACTGGGTCCTGGAACGCAATCGACGCCGTGAGATTTTCCGCAAGAACCCGTCCCAGTGCTTCGTTGCGCTCAATCATCTGCTCGCGCGAGGTATCCAGCGAGACACCGACCAATACCATCAAAAACAGGCCACCAATCACTCCGGTGATAGCGGCACCTACTGACGCGAGGTGACGGTGAATCGATGTGGTTCTCCGATTACCCCCCATCAGTCATCTCCCACTACTTCAGCGAGCTGCAAGAGCTTGCTACTTGCTTTTAGGCCGACGGAGCGCAGTGCACCGACATTGACGACCAGGCCCATGCGAGCGCCGCGACGCTTCAACTCGACCATGCCACCGTCGAGTGCGAAGCCCGGGGCGTCGCTCACCCAAAGCTGCGGTCGGCCACCTTGCGCTTGCAGTGACTCCGACACGCTAAAGACAACGTCACATTCATTGAGACGCGTCGATGCGAGGGACAGCACCTCTCTTCCTTTGGGGTCGGCCGCAATCATGTCTGAGAGCAAAGAGGCGACCTCTGAACCTTCGTCAACGCAAAAAGTGCGACCCAGCCCTTCCTCAGGCCACGTCACAAACTGCGGAAGGCGCAGTAGGAACACCGCTTTTAACTCGGTTTCCGTCAGACCAGGCGCACTCCGCGAGGGCTCGGACGAGAGCGCAGAGGCAATACAGAGCAGCGCCCCACATAGGGCACCCAAGCTAATGCGTTGGAAGAGCATGGGGGCTACTGGCGCCCTAACCGCTGGGGCTGGATCGATAGGGGCTCAGAACTGCGCCAAGGCGTGATATCCACGCCACCGCGGCGCTGATAAAAAGCGGTCACTTGTAGCGATTCTGGCTGCAGCGTCATCAGATCGGCGTAAATCTGATCAACGCACTGCTCATGGAAGCCCTGATGGGTTCTGTAAGCGCTGAGATATCGAGACAAACTATTGTGGTCTATTGGCCTGCCCGCGTAGCGAATGGATAGGCTGCCCCAATCCGGCTGAGCGGTTACTGGGCAAAGAGACCTAAGGCTATGGCTGATCACATGTTCAGACACGACATTTCCCTTCCCTGGTGAATGCGTCAACACGTCGCCATCGATTGTCTCAGGCACCTCACTCTCACTGCAAGCGGGCAGATTTACGCCGGACAACTCTTCCGTAATTGAGCTCAGTTGATCAACCCCGATGCACTCAAGCTGCACTGTCGCACCAGCAGCCTGGGAAATATCCGAGACGATGACTGCAAAGGCCTGCTCGTCGCTATCGAAACGATGGAAGTTCAAAGAATTGAGATACAGCTTGAGCGATTTAGATTCCACCGTTGCCGGTGAGTGCGCGGGTATCGATAACCACCCGACCCAGTGCGAGACAGAACCCCCTACACACCATGAGAGCTCATAGAGATGCCAAACGTCGCATCCATAGGGCGCTCCCGTATCTCTACCCACTCTCTGAATCGGCTCCAGAATCTCCGGAGCGTACGAATCAGGTGCGGCAACCGTCTGCCCGAGGACACCCACCATACCGATCAAGTTCTCAGTCGGGTGCCCGTGCGCAACAAGTGTGCCGCGTACCAATAGGCCACCACGGTGAACGCTCCGATCATGCCGAAGGCAAAGCCTACGCTCACGTCACTGACGCCCAAAACGCCAAAACGAAAGGCATTCACAACGTACACCAAGGGATTCGCTTGTGAGACCGTCGCCCAGAACTCGGGCAGCAGCTCCAGCGAATAAAACACACCACCCAAATAAGTGAGCGGGGTGAGCACGAATGTCGGCACGATATTGATGTCATCGAAAGTGTTGGCGAATACGGCGTTGATCAGCCCACATAGCGAAAACAAAACCGAAGTGAGGGCCACCACCGCAACAACCACCGCATAGCTGTGAATATTGAGATCCACGAACAGCGATGCCACCAACGTCACAATGACTGCAACCAACATGCCGCGACTGACGCCACCTGATACAAACCCCAGCAAGATGATGTGGTTCGGCGTGGGTGAAACCAAGAGTTCTTCAATGCTGTTATTGAACTTGGCACCAAAAAACGAGGCGACAACGTTGGCATAAGAGTTTGTCACGATCGCCATCATGATGAGCCCCGGCACGACAAACTCCATATAGCTCACGCCACCCATTTCACCGATGCGGGAGCCTATCAAGCCCCCAAATATCAAGAAGTACAGCGACATGGTGATGGCAGAGGGCAAGAGCGTCTGAGACCAGATTCGGGTGTAGCGCCGAATCTCTTTGCGCATTAGCGTGAGTAAGGCGATGTACTGCTCGTAAGGGCTCACGAGGCTTGCTCCAGTAACGACACGAACATCTGCTCGAGCCGGTTTTCGCGATTGCGCATGCTAATAATGCTAATTCCAGATTCGTGCAGCCGAGACATCAATTCGGCGAGATCCTGACCTTGTTCGATCTGAGCCTCTAAGCAAAATTCATCGACTCTGGACACTTCAAATCCCGGAACTTGTATCGTCTCGGGTAGCGGCTCGCGCGCGTCGAGAATGAATGTCTCCCGATGTAGCTCGCGGAGAAGGTTCTTGATGGATGTGTTGGTCACAATCTCACCATGATTGATGATGGCGATATTGCGGCACAGGCTCTCCGCCTCCTCCAGGTAATGCGTCGTCAAGATAATCGTCGTGCCGGCTTCATTGATCTCCCTGAGAAATTCATACATCGAGCGCCGCATCTCGATATCAACGCCTGCAGTGGGCTCATCCAATATCAACACGCTCGGCTCATGGATAAGTGCTCGCGCAATCATAAGTCGGCGCTTCATCCCACCAGAAAGCATCCTTGCGCGCGTTTTGCGCTTCTCCGACAGACCGAGCTTAGTGAGATAAGTGTCGATGCGCTCCAGAGCTGTTTTTAATGGAATGCCGTAGTAGCCAGCCTGATGGATGAGAATATCTTCGACCGTCTCGAACACGTTGAAGTTAAATTCCTGAGGCACGACACCGAGGTGGCGTTTTGCGCCAGGAAAGTCCTCGTCGATATCGACGCCCTTTACCCTCACCGTGCCCGCAGTCTTGTTAATGAGTGAACAGATCACACCGATCGTTGTGCTCTTACCCGCCCCATTGGGCCCCAGCAGCGCGAAGAAATCCCCTTGCGCCACCTCCAGATCAATGCCTTTGAGCGCCTGAAAACCATTGGCATAGACCTTCTGCAGGCCTCTGATTTCCAGCGCGTGGGGCATAAGGACAAATCCTGTTTGGGCAGACTGCTTCGGGGCGCGTAGTGTAACCAATCAAGTGGCGCATCAGAAGGAATGTAAATTCGCCCTTGACGCGCACTTGGGGGGTCACTAACATGCGCGCCTTCTGTTGTTAGGACACTGTCCCCTTCGTCTAGTGGCCTAGGACACCGCCCTTTCACGGCGGGAACAGGGGTTCGAACCCCCTAGGGGACGCCACTTCTGCGGGAATAGCTCAGTTGGTAGAGCGCAACCTTGCCAAGGTTGAGGTCGCGAGTTCGAACCTCGTTTCCCGCTCCATTTTTATCCCTCGTATCAATCAGCCATTATCGGACGACTGATCACCGTCTTCGAGCTTGATTGACAGGCTGTTAATGCAATAGCGCTGCCCCGTCTCTGTTGGTCCGTCAGGGAACACGTGGCCCAAATGGCCACCGCATTTCTGGCACATCACCTCGGTTCTGATCATGCCGTGGCTCGTATCGCGCTCTTCCGCTATCGCACCTTCAGTCGCGGGCCTGTCAAAGCTTGGCCAGCCACACCCGGCATCGAACTTGGTGTCGGATTGAAACAGCACCTCACCACAGCCGCGGCAGTGATAGGTGCCCTCCTCCCACACATTCCAGTACTCGCCGGTAAAAGCCCGCTCCGTGCCCTTCTCGCGCAGTACATAGAACTCCTCGGCGGTCAGTTGCTCTCGCCAAGCTGCTTCGTCTTTATCTTGCCCGGACATCACCACTCCCTCATTCGGACGTTACTTTTAAACCTAATCGCTCGGCGGCCGCTCTGTGGCGACTGGCGCTAACGGGCAGTGTTACGCGCTGACCCGTCCACTCCGCCGGTTGCTGATAGGACTTTCGCAATTGATCGAACTCTACCGAAGTGAGTCCGGCTTTGGCCGCTTCACGCAGGCGCGCATTCTCCCCAGGGAGGGTGCTTTGCTGATGCAAAAATCCAGCCATCCATGCGGTCACTTCGCTGTCCGTAGCGCCGAGCGCCCCGCTCAGGATCTCGACGTTAATAGCAGAGTCATCTTGATCTGGAAGATCATGCGAACCTGGCGTCTCGACACCGGCCCAGCGAGCCACCGCCGCGGCCAACAGATCACTGCCATTCTCTCTCGCCTTGACCGAATGCCCTGCAATATGAGGGGAGACCCAGTCACAGCGAGACAATAATTCAGCGCTCAGCGAAGGTTCACCTGGCCAGGTATCGAGTATTACTGTCCAGGGACTGTCAACCAGTCGCGTCAGCGCCTCAAGTGTCATCAGGTCGCCACGGCCTGCGTTGATGAATAATCCATCGTCGTCTCGCTTGGATAAGGCGATAACCATCTGCTCGGCCCGATCAGCATTCAACAACCCGCGGGAAGCGTGAGCTCCGTGATCATGAAGATTTGCGTGCAGTGAGATGACAGGCTGGCACAGGACCTCCTCCAACTCAGCACGGCGGATATCACTCGGCCAATCCAACCGAAGCGGATCGTAAGCCAGCACCTGACACCCCAAATGAGACAGTCGGCGGGCCAGGCGCTCTCCGACCTGCCCTAGACCTACGAGGCCAACTGCGCAACCCGACAGCACTCGCTCGAACCAGCCTGCAGTCGCCAAAGCACACAAAACATATTCCACCACCGACACCGCGTTGGAACCCGGTGCAGCGGCCCACGTCACACCGAGACGCTCAATAGCTTCGATATCAAAGTGGTCCACTCCTGCAGTCGCTGTCCCCACGAACTGCACCGAGGTTCCGGCAAGCAACGATTCGTTTACTGGCGTAATCGAGCGCACCAGCAAAATATCTGCATCAGATATCGTGCCCGGGGTAATGTCGCGCCCAGGCAAGATCGTCACCTCCCCCATCAGCGCCTTCAGGGCGGCCGTATGCGGAATCACATCATCAACCACCCATTTCAGTTGATCAGGCGCGGCACTCATGCCGCGACGTCCGGCGCCGGGTCCCGTGACAATGCTTTCATTGCTCGCAACGCTGACACAAACCGGTCAGCCCTGGGCGGCAACCCGGTACGCGCAAACTGATCACACCACTCTTGAATGCGCGCCTCAAATCGGCGCAATTGTTCGGGCTCGATCTGCGCGCCAACGTTATCGACGCTGGGAGAAAACGCGATACCAATAGCGTCGCAGAAACACCGCTCTATCGCTTGGGGTCGCGCCTCAACTGCAAAAAAAGCCTTCTGCTGGCCGGCATCGCGGCCATCAGGGCTATACCAGTAACCGTAATCAGGCAGGGATCGCCTGCACGTGCCTGCCACGCACCAGTGCGCGACTTCATGCAGCGCGCTCCGGACAAAATCCTCTCTGAAGAAGATGCGGTGGGGCTCACCCGGCACGTAGTAAGGCTCATCCGCACCGCCCTGCAGCACGGTCCGGTCAGACTGCTCAAAGGTGGCGTTAAAAAGGCCTACGAGCTGCGATACCACAAGGGGGCGGGAGCCGACACTCACTTTTCACCCTGGGATTTTTGAATGCGATAGTGAAAGACACCGTCGTGGTGCTCCGCTAGAAGCAGTGAGTGCCCAAGAAACTCGCAAAAGTTGGGCACATCACGCTCCGTGGAGGGATCTGTCGCGTCCAGCGTCAGCTCGTCACCCGGGCTCAACCGACGCATTGCGGCGTGCAACAGCATGACGGGCTCTGGGCACTTCAGCCCGGTTGCATCGATGTGCTCCCGAGGCGCGCCTTCACCCACCAACTCAGTCCGCCGTCTTCACAAAGCGGAGCGTCATTCGATCACTCTCGCCGATCGCAAGGTAACGATCCCTGTCCTTATCGCCTTCAGCGAGCGACGGGGGCAAAGTCCAGACGCCGCGCGGATGATCTTTTGTATCGCGCGGATTCGCATTGATCTCGCTTCGCGCGTCCAATTCCAAACCAGCCAACTCAGCCAGCTCGATGACTTTTTCTTCGCTTACGTAAGCCGTATTTTTCATCTGCTCAAGTGACAAATCGCTGCCACCCCGATGCTGCACGATGCCCAACACGCCACCGGGCTTGAGGGTCTCGGCAATCGCCGCAAACATCATTTCAGCCTGGTCAGCGCGCAGCCATGAGTGAACGTTTCTAAACGCCAGAGCGAGGTCAACGGAATTAGCCGTCACGTTGGATACCGCCATGGGCGGCTGCAGGGCTACCACCTCAACAGCGCCATACACGTCACCGTTCTCCCCCAGCTTTTTCAAGAAACCGCCGAGAGAACGCCGCGCATAGCTACCGCCATTCGGGCTGGCGTGCGCCGCGATCAAGGTGCCGTTGTCTTTCAGCAGCGGCGCCAACACTTCGGTGTACCAACCGCCACCGGGCGAGACCTCCATGACCGTCATCCCCGCCTCGAGGCCAAAAAACGCCAAGGTCTCCTGCGGATGACGATAAACATCCCTGGCGCGATTTTCTGCAGCGCGATGCTCACCTGTGAGCGCACTTTGCCACGCCAGATCAGCGGACACCCACTGCGCCGCACATAGCGCTACGAGCGCCACTGCCCATTGCTTCATTGCCATATTGCTCACCCTCTATCAAAGCTCATTTATACAGAGTCTCACCACACAGCGGCGCCCAGCACGATCGCGAAATCGCCGCAAGCAGGCGACGCTACTGCCGCTGCCGTATCTTGCGCCTTCGACTCAGCAACCACCCGGCTCCGGCGGCTGTACCGATGACAACGCCCACACCGAGGCTGACCCACACTAATTGAACACCCAACTGTCGTGCGGGGACGCCGACGATATCAACGGCGCCCCAAAAAAGCGCCAAACAGGCGGCAAGCGCCAGAACGACGGTCCGAGATCGTTGTCGGCGAATCATTGCGCCGGCGCGCTACCCGGAATCGGCGGGGTATTCAGCGCGACGTCACCGTTTTGCCCACGCTGACGCAACGCGTGATCCATCAGCACTAGCGCCAGCATCGCCTCTGCAATCGGCGTGGCACGGATACCCACACACGGGTCATGGCGCCCTGTGGTCACCACCTCAGCAGCCTGACCGTCCGTGCCGACTGTATTCCCAGGCAGACGGATGCTTGAGGTTGGCTTCAGTGCGAGACTCACACGCAGCGGCTGTCCAGAGGAGATGCCACCCAGAGTGCCTCCGGCATGGTTCGACAGGAAGCCCTCCGGCGTCATTAAATCGCGGTGCTCGCTGCCCAGTTGCGCGACGGAAGCAAAGCCATCGCCAATTTCGACGCCCTTTACCGCGTTGATCCCCATCATGGCATGCGCAATGTCCGCGTCCAGGCGGTCGAAGACGGGCTCGCCCCAGCCCGGCGGCACGTTCTCTGCTATCACATCAATCCGAGCACCGACCGAGTCACCCTGCTTGATCAGATCTTGCATGTAGCGCTCTAGTTGGGGAATCAGCTCTGCGTCACCACAGAAAAACGGGTTCTGTTCTACCAGCTCCCAATCATGCTGAGCTGCAACGAGTGGCCCCAGTGCACTCAGGTACCCTCTGATTTGCACGCCATAACGCTCCGATAGCCATTTTTTTGCGACGGCACCGGCCGCGACACGCATTGTTGTCTCGCGGGCAGAAGAACGACCGCCGCCGCGGTAATCCCGCAGCCCATATTTGCGGTCATAGGTATAGTCCGCATGAGATGGGCGATATAAATATTTGATTTTTGAGTAGTCTTTCGACTTTTGGTCCTGATTTCTCACGACCATGCCAATCGGCGTTCCCGTGGTCACGCCGTCGAATACCCCTGACAGAATCTCGACCTCGTCATCCTCGCGACGCTGCGTCGTGTACCGGGACTGCCCAGGCTTTCGGCGGTTAAGGTCTGGCTGTAGATCGCCAGCGGACAAAGTGAGGCCAGGAGGGCATCCGTCGATGATGCACCCCAGCGCCTCCCCGTGGCTCTCGCCAAAGGTCGTCACCGTAAATAACTTGCCGAACGTATTACCAGACATCGTCGCCTCCGGCTGCAATTATAAGATGCCTGCGGCACTCCAGTCCCGTAATTCCTGCGCACGCATGGCCGCGATACCACTCCCCCCTTGAGGCAAATCCAGCCAGAGGAACGGCACCTTGGGGAAACGTGCCTCCATTTCCCACATCGTCTCGCCCACCTCCAACACCATCAATCCGTCCGGGCGGAGCGCCGTGGCCGCCTGCTGCAGCAATTGCCTGGCCAATTGCGTCCCATCCTCTTCAGACACCAGAGCCATTGCAGGCTCATGCCGGTACTCTGGCGGCAAATCCTCCATCTCAGCGACAGATACATAGGGGGGATTAGCGATAATCAGATCGACACTTTCTGGCGCGATTGCACTGAGGAGATCTCCCCGGTAACACCCCACCCGACCGGCAAGTTTGTGTAACGCCACATTGTCCCGCGCCAGTGATAGGGCCGATGCATCCAGGTCCGCTAACCATACACGGGAATGCTGGAAGACCTGTGCCGCAACAATGCCCAAGTTCCCGCCACCACAACACACCTCCACAATCGTGCCCGGGCCACAATCGGCACTCCACCATGGGCTTAATTCTTCGAGGATCAAGTGAGCGATGGGAGATCGCGGAATAAGGGCCCGCTCATCACAGAGAAAGCGGTAACCACCTAGATATGCCTCACCCAATATATAGGCTGTGGGCTTCCTACTGACACATCGCTCTGCTACCCAGATATCGAGCTGTGTTGCCGCTTCCGGGGGAAATGGCGCGTCAAGAAGAGACTGGTCCTGATCCGGACTCAGTCCCGATGCGCCCAACAGCAATGCCACCGCCTCATCGTGGGCAGAGAGATACCCGTGCCCACAAAAAACCTCCGCATCGAGAAGCGCGCGTTCCACTTGACCGAGTTTTGTCCGAAAAGTCTCCATGCGAATCTGTCTAGTTTTTCTGACACTCCATGATACTCTGTCTAGCTGACGCTTCAGTGCTCAACCTGGAGCGATCGGCCTGTCGACGCCGGAAATTCGCTACCGGAGCGGGGACTCGACCGACGTGAAGGTCACGACGATGACGCCAGTAGCACTGGCCAAGGGGTATTTTACGCCGCTTTGGAAGCAATCGGTGCCACCCACGGGCAATCTGAACCGTCACTGGCAGAGTAAATATGTCTGCAGACTCGTCACAAACTCGGAGAGAAGTGAACATGTCAATCAATCGCGCCGCACCCAGCATTGCTACCCCCCTTCCCGGTTCGTTGACCGATGAGGCGATTGCCGTACGCGGGGCATTGCTTGAGCGGGGACTCGAGACGCCAATGATCAACAACGGCCTCAATCGCGACCAGCGGTACGAGGTCATTCGCGAGGCATTTGGCGACATCATGAACGCTCTCGGACTCGACCTACGCGATGACAGCCTTGAAGAGACACCTCACCGCATCGCGAAAATGTACGTCGACGAGGTGTTCGGTGGCCTGGACTACTCGCAATTTCCCAAAATCACTGTCATCGAGAACAAGATGAACGTTGAGGAGATGGTCTGCGTTGAAGATATCGATCTGACCAGTACCTGCGAACACCACTTCGTCACGATCGACGGATCCGCCAAGGTCGCGTACATCCCTAACGAAAAAGTCATTGGTCTGAGCAAAATCAATCGCCTCGTGCGATTTTTTGCCCAGCGACCCCAAGTGCAGGAGCGACTCACGCAACAGGTTCTGGTAGCGATGCAAACCCTACTAGGCACCGATAACGTTGCAGTCACTATTTCAGCGGTACACTACTGCGTCAAAGCGCGAGGGGTGAAAGACGGCAACAGCAGCACACGCACAACGTCACTGGGCGGCGTCTTCAAAACAGACCCTGCGTCACGTGCCGAATTCTTGAGCTGACCCGCTAAGCCACTAAAAACGACCTGATGTGGTCGGCGATCTCCGCCGCACCCTCCTCCATATGGGTGTGATGGGAGCCGGGCACGCGTGCCACGGTGCACTGAGCGATTTCCGTGACAGTCGCGAGCGCCGAGTCTAAACCGGCTCTGACTCGCAGCCCATTCTCAGCAATCAGAGCGAGTGTTGGCGCGGTTACCGCTCCATAGAAGGCTGAGCACATGACCGGCGTCAGTTTGATAGCGGAGGCGTGGTTCAAGCGCGGATCATGGTTGAGCACGAATCCGTCTGACACCCGCCGAATAGCGCGTGGCGCCAGCATTCGCGCACTTTCCTCTGAGAATCCCAGTCTAATCCGCGCAGAAACAAACTCCGCGTCATTCTGAAATACCCTGGGCGCATAGCCAGCTAACGCCTCGTGGTCTTTTTGGGCCTGCAAAAACTGCGACGCCGCAGATTCGTCCCCGGTTGGATAGGGCAGCACGCCGTCCAAAAGCACAAGATGCGAACACCGTGGCCCTAATGTAGCGGCGAGTAGTACCGAGACCGCCGCACCGCGGCTGTGTCCCAGAATTGCAAGCTCGGGCAGATCAAGCTGCGTGACGATCGACAATAATTGGGGTACGTCATCCCAGATGTGGTAAGTCGCGTCGGGCGACCGATGGTCGCTCAGCCCCTGCCCCGACAGGTCCAACGCAATCACGCGATAGTCAGTCAGCAGCGGACCCAGCGCGGCGAACGACAGCGCGTTATCCAGCCAGCCGTGCAGGGCTAAAATCGGATAGCCCTCGGGATTGCCCCACTCCAGACCCGCGTAGCGCAGTCCGTCTGCCGATACCGCTATCTCGCGGGGCGCCACCATTAAACAGAATCCTCATATATCACCGCCCTGGGGTAAGGACAGTGTCGTAAGGGGGAGACACCACCGCGCTGCAAACTCAAGACCTCAAGGGCGGAATAGCCTCCCGGGGCCAGCGGCGCTAGCGTCGCATCGTCGGCCCAATAAGAAATGGCCTGAGACACAAACGGCTGATGAGACACCAAAATGACGTGTCGATTCGCGTCAAACTGCTCCTCGGTAAAACTCTCAGGACGCGCGCCGGGCGCCAGCGCCTCTAGCACCTCCAGCCTTTCTGGCTGAATGGCGTCGGCCAGCAGCTCGGCAGTCTCTCGGGTGCGACGGTAGGGACTAAAAAAAACCGCTGCCACCGGCGCAATACCAGTGCGTGAGCGCCATTGCTCGTAGCTCCCCGCCATCATCTGCGAATGCTCCCGCCCCAGGGGGCTCAGGGCGCGCTGCCTATCCGAGCGGCTCAACTCGGCCTCGCCATGGCGCCACAACGTCAAAATCACCTTATGTGCCGCTCATCTCCACCAGTAGCTTATTGAGTCGCGCAACATAGGAAGCCGGATCCTCGAGCGTCGACCCCTCGGCCAGCACTGCCTGATCCAGCAAGATCTGGGCAAGATCCGCAAACCGGTCCTCGTCGGCCTCCTCATCCAGCCGCTTCAGTAGAGGGTGCTCAACATTGATTTCCATAGTGGGCTTGGTCTCGGGCATCTCTTGCCCCGCGGCCTCCATAATCCGGCGCATCTGGGCTCCCATCTCATGTTCCGCTACGGTCAAACAAGCAGGCGAAGTCGTCAGGCGAATGGTTGGTCGAATACCCGCCACACGCTCGGCCAACACGGCCTGCATACGCTCGATCAACGATTCGCTCGCTTTTTCGGCTTCTTCGAGCGCTTTTTTCGCGTCATCGCTGTCGGCCTCATCTCCCCACTCTCCCTTCGCGCAGTCACGAAGGGGCTTACCGTCATACTCGCCCAGGTGACTCATCAGCCACTCATCAACACGATCAGATAGCAGCAGCACCTCTACGCCCCGCCGGCGAAGCGCTTCGATATGAGGACTGTTTTTGGCAGTAGCGTGATTTTCAGCTACCACGTAGTAAATCGATTGCTGATCGTCCTGCATGCTCTCAACATACTGCTTCAATGAGCGACGCTGCAGAGGCTCATCGTCATGCGTAGTGGAAAACCGCAGTAGGTCGGCAATCTTTTCCCGATTGGCGAAATCCTCAGCAGGCCCCTCCTTCAATACCGCACCGAAAGTGTCCCAGAACGCTTCATAATCCTCCGGCTGCTTGCCGGCCATTTTGGACAGCATATCGAGCACACGCTTCGTCAGCGCACCGCGGATTGATTCAACCTGCTGATTCTGCTGAAGAATTTCCCGGGACACGTTCAGCGGCAGATCACTGGAGTCCAGTACCCCCTTCACAAATCGCAGGTACATGGGCAGGAACTGCTCCGCCTCGTCCATGATGAACGTGCGCTGCACATACAGCTTCAGACCTCTCGCACCCTCTCGATGCCATAAATCAAATGGCGCCCGCTTGGGCAGATACAGCAACGAGGTGTATTCCAACTTTCCCTCGACTGCGTTGTGACTCCAGGTCAGGGCGTCCTCGAAGTCGTGGGAGATGTGCTTATAAAAAGCCTGATACTCGTCATCATTGATATCGGAACGGCTTCTCGTCCACAGTGCCTTCGCCTCGTTAACAGGCTGCCATTCGACTTCTTCAGACTCATTGCTTTCGGCCGATTCCTCGCCTTCAGCCGGCTTTGGCGGCTCAGGCATCATGACTGGAACCGAGATATGGTCGGAATACTTCTTGATTACCGACCTGACACGCCAGCTGTCCGCGAACTCCTCTGCGTCAGATTTCAAATGCAGAATAATGGTGGTGCCCGGGTTTTCCCGCTCAGCTTCGCTGACCGTGAATTCATCTTCACCAGCGGATTCCCAATGTGTTGCTACGGAATCACCCGCTCTTCGCGTCAGCACCTCAACACGATCAGCGACAATGAATGAGGAATAGAAGCCTACGCCAAACTGCCCAATTAACTGGCTGTCTGCTTTTTGATCGCCGCTCAATTGCTCCATAAAAGCCGCGGTGCCGGATTTGGCGATGGTGCCGAGGTTCTCAATCACCTCCTCGCGTGACATGCCAATGCCGTTATCGTCGATTGTGATCGTGTTGTTCTCGGCGTCCGGGAGGACACGTATTCGATAATCACCGCTGGCGCCGCCCATGGTCGAGTCATTGATGACCGCGAACCGATGCTTATCAATCGCATCTGAAGCATTCGAGATCAGTTCCCGGAGGAAGATCTCGCGATTGGAGTAGAGCGAATGAATCATCAGCTGAAGCAGACGCTTTGCTTCAGTCTGAAAGCCCATCGTTTGTGTGGCGTCGGCCGTCATAACCGTGTTCCTTGGTGTGCGAGTGAAGGTGATGTGGGGCTCAATCGCCTTTTTTCAAGGCACTAGACGGAACGACAGACAAAAAAAAGCCCGCATGAGCGGACTTTCCGAGATTCACTGCAGGCCTACCAGCCGGTCACTTCTTGCAGCGCGGCACCGATATCGGCCAGCGAGCGTACCGTGCGGACGCCTGCCGCCTCCAAAGCAGCGAATTTCTCATCCGCAGTACCTTTACCACCTGAGATGATGGCACCCGCGTGGCCCATACGCTTACCTTTGGGCGCTGTCACGCCTGCAATATAAGACACGACCGGCTTTGAGACGTTGCTGCGGATAAACTCCGCGGCCTCTTCCTCGGCGGTACCACCAATCTCGCCAATCATTACGATGGCTCCTGTGGCAGCGTCATCCTCGAAGAGCCCCAAAATATCGATGAAGTGTGACCCTGGAATCGGGTCACCACCGATACCTACGCAGGTCGACTGCCCGTACCCCACATCCGTGGTCTGCTTGACCGCCTCATAAGTCAGCGTACCGGAGCGCGATACGATACCCACTCTGCCCGGCAGATGAATGTCCGCGGGCATAATGCCGATTTTGCACTCTCCCGGCGTAATCACGCCGGGGCAGTTCGGGCCTATGAGCCTCACACCCAGCTCGTCACATTTCACCTTGGCGTCCAGCATGTCGAGCGTCGGTACGCCCTCAGTAATACAAACAATCAGCTCAATACCCGCGTAAGCCGCCTCAAGAATGGAGTCTTTGCAAAACGGCGCGGGTACGTAAATCACCGAGGCATTAGCCGCTGTTTGAGCGACCGCTTCTGAAACCGTGTTAAATACCGGCAAGCCGAGGTGCGTCTGCCCGCCTTTGCCCGGTGTCACACCACCGACCATCCGGGTGCCGTAGGCAATTGCCTGCTCAGAATGGAATGTGCCTTGAGAGCCCGTAAAGCCCTGGCAGATCACGCGGGTTTCGGCGTTGATCAAGATACTCATGCTACACCCCCTGCTGCAGCCACAACTTTCTGAGCAGCGTCCGTCAGGCTCTCCGCTGCCTCGATATTTAGCCCGCTCCCAGCCAGCACCTCACGGCCCAGCGCCGCGTTATTACCCTCCAGGCGGACGACGACGGGTACTGTGACACCGACCTCCTCTACCGCGCCAATCACGCCCTCTGCAATCAGATCGCACCGGACGATGCCGCCAAAAATATTGATGAGAACGGCTTTCACATTCTCGTCGGATAGGATGATTTTAAACGCTTCGGTGACACGCTCTTTCGTTGCGCCACCCCCGACGTCCAGAAAATTCGCCGGTGAGCCGCCGTGGAGCTTGACGATATCCATCGTGCCCATGGCCAGCCCTGCGCCATTGACCATACAGCCGATGCTTCCGTCCAGCGCCACGTAGTTCAGCTCCCACTGTGCGGCATGTGCCTCGCGCTCGTCTTCCTGAGAAGGATCGTGCATCGCCTCCAGCTCAGGCTGGCGGTACAAGGCATTTGAGTCCACAACGACCTTTGCGTCGAGACAGTGGAGATTGCCCTCTTCGGTAATCACCAGCGGATTCACCTCGATGAGCGCGAGATCCTTGTCCGCAAAGAGTTTTGCCAGGCCGAGAAAAATCGCAACGAACTGTTTGATCTGGACGCCTGACAGGCCAAGGCGGAAAGCAAGATCTCTGCCTTGAAAAGCCTGCGCCCCGACAAGCGGATCGATTTCGGTCTTGAGAATCTTTTCAGGCGTTTCTTCTGCGACTTTCTCGATTTCAACGCCTCCCTCAGTAGACGCCATGAAAACGACACGCCGCGACGCGCGATCGACGACGGCACCCAGGTAGAGCTCGTCTGCAATATCGGTACAGGACTCGACAAGGATGCGTGACACAGGCTGCCCGGAAGCGTCTGTTTGATAGGTCACCAGACGCTCGCCCAGCCACTGCTCGGCAAATTGCCCCACGGCATCCGGGCTGTCGACAAGCTTGACGCCCCCGGCCTTCCCTCGACCGCCCGCATGCACCTGGGCTTTCACAACCCAGCGCTCTCCGCCAATGTCCTGAGCCGCCTTGATCGCGGCCTCCGCGGAATCAACTGCAAAGCCAGTTGAAACGGGAAGTCCGTAGTCTGCAAACAGTGCCTTACCCTGGTACTCGTGCAAATTCATAGTTACCCCTTAATACACACCCGACTCATCAGTAGCGGGAACGACCGGGCAATCATTTCCGCGTGTCTCGTTGTTATCGTTTAGGCCGATTCA
This sequence comes from Halieaceae bacterium, assembly GCA_002721785.1. Lineage (GTDB taxonomy): Bacteria > Pseudomonadota > Gammaproteobacteria > Pseudomonadales > Halieaceae > Luminiphilus. The sequence goes on along the minus strand of PBLO01000004.1, from coordinate 115,293 downwards.
CCATATGGATCGCTCGACCATCTACTGCCAATGCGGCCTCGTGAACCGCCTCTGACATGGTTGGGTGGCCAAAGACCATCAATTGCAAATCTTCGGTGCTGGCCGCCATCTCGATCGCGATCACAATCTGTTGGACCAGATCGGCAGCTGAAGGCCCCACTACATGAGCACCCAGAATTTGATCGGAATCCGCGTCGGACAGGATTTTGACCATTCCCTCTGTCTCGCCGGATGCGAGCGCTCGACCAATTGCAGCGAAAGGAAAAGTCCCGGCTTTGTAGTCAACACCCTCAGCCTTAAGCTCCTGCTCGGTCTTACCCACTGCGGCAACCTCAGGGTGTGTGTAGATAATCGAGGGAATCACGTCATAGTTGAGCTGCGCCGACTTACCGTGGATGCGCTCGGCGACCATGACACCCTCCTCGGATCCCTTGTGCGCGAGCATTGGGCCACGAACAATATCGCCCACTGCCCACACGCCGGGCGCTTCAGTCGCGCAATAGTCATTGACAAAGATAAACCCACGTTCATCCACCGTGACACCCGAGTCAGCAGAGAATAATCCCGTAGTTCGCGGGCTTCTGCCCACAGCGACAATCAAGCGATCAAATCGCTCCGTTTCGCTGGCATCGCCCTGCGAATAGGTGACGTCGACTCCGTCATCGCTCACGCTGACGCCCGTTACTCTCGCGCCCAGACGAATATCCAGTCCCTGCTTTGCAAAGATCTTGCCGGACTCCGCCGCGATCTGTTCGTCCATATTGGGCAAGAACTGATCCATTGCTTCCAGCATCACGACCTCTGCCCCGAGGCGCGCCCACACGCTACCGAGCTCCAGTCCGATCACACCCGCTCCTATCACTCCCAAGCGCTGCGGGACGGCCTCGAAGCACAGGGCACCGGTTGAGTCGACGACTCGGTCTCCGTTAACTGGAGCAGGAGGTATCGCCGCAGGCTCTGAACCCGCTGCTAACACGACGTGGTCTGCAGTGTAGGTCTGACTACTCCCGTCAGCCGAGGCAACCGCTACCTGTCGGCCGGCGTTGAGTGTCGCCGTTCCCGTAATAACGGTTATGCCGTTCGCTTTTAACAGGCCCGATACGCCACCCGTGAGCTGCGATACGATCTTTTCTTTACGGGCCATCATGCTGGCAATGTCGAGCGTCACGTCACTGATCCCAATACCGTGATCAGACAGATGTCCAGCCGCTTCGGCATACCGATGCGAACTATCCAGCAGCGCTTTTGAGGGGATGCAGCCCACATTCAGGCACGTCCCGCCGAGCTGAGGCTGATCATTCGATCCCACGTTCTGCTCAATCACGGCCGTCTTCAGGCCAAGCTGCGCGCACCGAATCGCACAGACGTAGCCCGCTGGCCCCGACCCGATCACAATTACTTCAAATGAGTCTGACACGCTTACCTCCTCCCTTAGAGCTGCAGCAGAATCCGCGCGGGATCCTCGATCAGTCCTTTAATGGCGACCAAAAACTGAACGGCTGTTTTACCATCGACGAGCCGATGATCATATGAAAGCGCCAAGTACATCATGGGCTGTATCACCACTTCACCGTTCATGGCGATAGGACGCTCTTGAATCGAGTGCATGCCGAGGATGCCCGTCTGAGGCGGGTTGAGAATGGGCGTTGAGAGTAGCGACCCAAAAACTCCGCCATTCGACACAGTGAAGGTGCCACCCGTCATATCTTCAATCGTCAGCTTTTTGTCTTTTGCCTTCGCACCAAATTCCGCAATCGCTGCCTCGACATCAGCAATGCTCATGAAATCGGCGTCACGCAGCACTGGCACCACGAGTCCTTCGTCGACGGAAACCGCCACGCCGATGTCCTGATAGCCGTGATACACCACATCGTTGCCGTCAATTGAGGCATTCACCTCAGGAAAACGCTTCAAGGCCTCACAAGCTGCCTTAACAAAGAATCCCATGAATCCCAGTCGTGTCCCGTTGTGAACCGACTCGAACTCGTCTCGGTATTGCTTGCGGAGCTTCATCAAAGGCGCCATGTTGACCTCGTTGAATGTCGTCAGCATTGCCGTTTGTTGCGTTGCGCCCAGCAGCCGCTCAGCGATGCGAGCGCGCATCCGTGTCATCGGCACGCGCTTCTCGACCCGCTCACTGGTCGGACCGTCTACCGAGACCGGAGCATCTCCAGCGTCCTGGCTTTCAGCGGAAGCAGTGGCAGCTTCGGGCTGGCCGACCGCTGCGTTGTCCTTGAGATAGCCGAGCACATCTTCCTTCAACAATCGCCCGCCCTTACCCGTAGCGCTGATCGCGTCGGGCGAGAGTCCATGCTCGTCGAGTAGCGCCCGGACAGCAGGCCCCATGGGAACCGCGTCAGCGCCGCTTGCATCCGCATCGGGCTGCACAACCGTAGCCGTTGCAGGCGCATTAGTGGCAGCAGATGCCGAAACCTCTCCAGGGGTGAGAGTGGCCAGCAAAGCCTCGCTGACAATCGTCTCACCTGCTTCAATTAAAACAGCTGACAATACACCCGACTCTGGCGCCACCACTTCCATAACGACCTTGTCGGTTTCGATCTCGACCAAGAGTTCGTCGCGGGCAACCGTCTCACCTGGCTGTTTATGCCATGCGGCGACTACGCCGTCTGCAACGGACTCAGGAAAAGTCGGCGCTTTGATTTCCACTGTCATGACAGCGTCCCCTTTCTAAAATCCCCAGGGCATTGGCCCCAGTGCTTCATCAATAAATGCTTCCTGCTCACGCAGATGCAGAGCGGAGTAACCGGCAGCGGCTGACGCTGACGGTTCCCGGCCGACATAGCGTAAATACACGTCCACTTTCTCGCGTTGTACAACGGTAGAAAGACGGCTCTGCATCGCGTACCAAGAGCCCTGATTTTTTGGCTCCTCTTGCACCCAGACCGCGTCCTCTAAATTGGGGTACTGCGCGAGTACAGACTGGAGATCGAATCTCGGAAACGGGTACATCTGCTCGATACGGATAATCGCGATATCCTCGATGTCGCGCTTCCGCCTAGCTGACCTCAGGTCGTAAAAAACTTTTCCGGAACACATGACAACGCGCTTCACTGCCGTCGGGTCGATTGCGTCCGTCTCATCGATCACCGTCTGAAAGACCCCGCCCGACAATTCCTCGAGTTGCGATACAGCTTCCTTGTGCCGCAGCAAGCTCTTGGGAGTCATGACGATGAGCGGCTTGCGCAAAGGCCTGATCGCCTGACGCCGCAACATATGAAAAACCTGCGCGGGCGTACTGGGAATACACACCTGTATATTGTCCTCTGCGCACAGCTGCAGGAACCGCTCAAGCCGAGCGGACGAATGCTCGGGCCCCTGCCCCTCGTATCCGTGCGGCAAAAGCATGGTCAAGCCGCAGAGACGGCTCCACTTGTTCTCACCGCTTGAGATGAATTGATCGATAACGACCTGTGCGCCGTTAGCAAAATCGCCAAATTGCGCCTCCCACACAACCAGCCCGGTGGGCGATGTCGTGGCGTAACCGTACTCAAAGGCCAGTACGGCCTCCTCTGATAACAGGGAGTCGTAGATCCTGAAAGGCGCCTGCTCTTCACTGAGATGCCTCAACGGTACGTAGGCCTCACCATCGCGCTGACTATGCACCACTGCATGGCGGTGGCTGAACGTTCCCCGTCCGACGTCTTGCCCCGTCAGCCTGACGGGATAACCTTCGTCCAACAACGACGCGTACGCCATCGTCTCCGCAAAGCCCCAGTTCACTTCCAATGCGCCGGCGCCCATTTTGAGTCGATCCGACATCAGTTTTTTGACAACGCGATGAGCCGCCACAACCTCAGGCACGGCGTTAACCTGCTCTGACAATATCTTCAACGTGCCCAGCGGCACAGCGGTATCCGCCGCGACATCCCAACGGTGGCCGATATAGGGAGACCAATCGACAAACATCGCTTTATTGGGCTCTGACACCAGCGAGCTGACCAAGGGCTCATCGCGCTCAAGCGCCTCACGATACTGCTCGACCCAATCGTTATCGTCCTGGTCACTCAGCAAACCTTCACTGATGAGACGCTGCGCATACAGGGTTCGGGTGGAGTGATGTGATTTGATCTTTTCGTACATCGCCGGCTGAGTCACCGAGGGTTCGTCTGCCTCATTGTGACCACGCCGCCGATAACAGACGAGATCAATGACGACATCCTTGTTGAACTGATTGCGGTAATCCACCGCTAACTGCGTCACGAAGACGACCGCCTCGGGGTCATCGCCGTTAACGTGAAAAATGGGCGCCTGCACCATTTTTGCAATGTCCGTGCAGTACTCCGTTGAGCGCGCGTCCTCGCGCTCACTGGTGGTGAATCCAATCTGATTATTCAACACGATGTGCAATGTGCCGCCGGTACGATAGGCCCGGGTCTGGGACATCTGAAACGTTTCCATGACGACGCCCTGGCCCGCAAAGGCCGCGTCGCCATGAATGACGATTGGCACCACCGACTCACCAAGCGGATCCTCACGGCGATCCTGTCGCGCGCGTACGGAGCCTTCCACCACTGGTGACACAATTTCCAGATGAGAAGGGTTAAAGGCCAGCGACAGGTGCACTTCACCACCCGGGGTCATCATGTTCGAGGAAAAGCCCTGGTGATACTTCACGTCACCTGACCCGATATAAGTCGCGCGCCCCTCGAATTCGTCAAATAAGTCGACGGGGTTTTTGCCCAGAATGTTGACCAACACATTCAATCGACCGCGGTGCGCCATACCGATACAAATTTCCTTGGCGCCGTAACCCCCAATGCGCTGAATCGCCTCGGCCATCATCGGGATCAGGCTCTCGCCACCTTCAAGGCCAAAACGCTTCGTTCCCGGGTATTTACTACCCAACGAGCGCTCCAAACCCTCTGCACCGTTCAGCTGCCGCAGAATATTCAGACGTTGCTGCGGGCTGAATTCAGGCGCACTGCGCACCGCTTCCATGCGACTCATGATCCAGTGTCGCTCCTCGGTGTCGACAATGTGCATGAATTCAGCGCCCACCTGAGAGCAGTAGGTCGCCTCTAGATCCGCCCTGATCTGCGCCAACGTCGCCTCAGCACGCCCGAAATACACGGTGCCTACCTGAAACGTTGTATCCAGGTCTGCGTCGCTGAGCTCGTGAAAGCCCAGCGTTAAATCGGGAACGAGCTCGCGATTGGTCAACGCCAGCGGATCAAGATTCGCTTGCTGGTGCCCTCTCTGGCGATAGGCCGAGATCAGCTGTACGACTCGGACCTGCTTGCGCTCGTATTCCGTTGCGTGGGAGTCGTGAGAGGCAGTTGCATCCGTTCGCACGCGCATCTTCGAAATGCGCGCAAATCGTTCCCGCAATACCGAATGTGGAACGTCGTGAATCGCGGTGGTGTCAGTCGGAACGCGGGGAAGTTGATCGAAGTAATCACGCCACTCGATCGGTACGCCACTCGGGTCTTGCAGATAGGTTTCGTACAGCGCGTCAACGTATTCCGCGTTTCCGCCTGAAATGTGCGAGGAAGCCCACTGCTCCAGCATCCCCGTTAATGATGTTGCCTGCGTCACAGAAGCCCCCCTCTGCAGCAACGCTTTTGATGCACCCTAGGTGAGCGCCCCTTTTCTTCTAGTTTATGCAGTGGTGACCCAAAAAGCGCGCGCGCATGCCACAGTAGCGCCGGCAATACTGCCAATCCCAGCCGATTCTCTCAGCGTTATTATTTTGAGTTATGCGCCCTATAACTAAATGGGATCATAATATAACTAACAGCTATGCGATGCGGCGAGGTTAGGTCGCGCGATTTAACAGCATCGTTCGGATGTGGCCGATCGCCTTGGTAGGATTGAGGCCCTTAGGGCAGACATTGACGCAATTCTGGATGCCATGGCATCGGAAAACACTGAAGGGGTCATCGAGCTTCGACAACCGATCTTCCGTTGCGGTGTCACGACTGTCCGCCAAGAATCGATAGGCTTGAAGCAGTCCGGCTGGACCGACGAAACGGTCCGGGTTCCACCAGAAGGACGGGCAACTCGTAGAACAGCACGCACACAGGATGCATTCATACAACCCATCCAGCTGCGCACGCTCTTCGGGAGTTTGCAGGCGTTCGATAGCAGGTGCCGGCGTGGGGTTCTGCAAGTAGGGCTGTACCTTCTCGTACTGTGCGTAGAAAAGACTCATATCGACCACCAGGTCACGAATAACCGGAAGACCTGGCAATGGCCGTATCACCAGCTTGTCCCCTTTCACCGTCTCAGACAGCGGCGTGATACAAGCGAGACCGTTTTTGCCGTTCATATTCAGACCATCCGACCCACAGACGCCTTCGCGACAACTCCTGCGGTAGGTAACGCTGCCGTCGTGCTCCGCCTTAATGAGCTCCAGCACGTCCAGTACCATCAAATCCTTGCCGTCCGTCTCGACAGAGAAATCCTGCATGAACGGCGCGTCATCGGTTTCGGGGTTGTAGCGGTAGAGGCTGACCTGTAGCATTGACCGATACTCCAATCTAATCAGTAACTTCTGGCTTTGGGCTGGAACGTCTCAACAGTGTTAGGTGTGAAATTCACACCCCGCTTTGACACCTTCTTGTTTTCGCTGTGATAGAGCGAGTGGCACAACCAGTTCTCGTCGTCCCGCTCTGTAAAATCTTCTCGCGCATGAGCACCGCGGCTCTCATCGCGAGCCTCGGCAACTATAGCGGTCGCCTCAGCAGTCTCAAATAGATTCTGAAGCTCAAGACATTCAATACGCGAGGTGTTGAATGCGCTTGAACGATCGGCCAACGCCACATTTTCGACCCGGCCACGCAAATCCGCGAGCTTCGCGATACCTTCACGCATAAATTCGCCGGTACGGAATACGCCAAAATGGTTCTGCATGATCTCCTGCAGCTCGCGACGCAGCGGCGCGACTTGCTCTCCCGACTCGCGTTCGTTCAAGGCGTTGAGCCGCTCTCCCGCTGCCTCAATATCTGTCTGAGAGGCGTCACGCAGTTCAATGCCTTCACGCAATGACTTTTCAATGAACAATCCCGAGGCACGGCCGAATACCACGAGGTCCAAGAGGGAGTTACCGCCCAAGCGGTTAGCGCCGTGCACCGACACACAAGCCACCTCTCCACAGGCGTACAAGCCCGGGATCACCGCATCGTTGCCGTCGGCATCCACTGTAAGGGCCTGACCGTGAACATTAGTGGGAATGCCGCCCATCATGTAGTGACACGTCGGCACCACAGGAATCGGCTCTTTCACAGGGTCAACGTGAGCAAACGTCCGGCTCAACTCACAGATCCCGGGTAACCGCGACTCGAGCACCTCCTCACCCAGGTGGTCCAACTTCAACTTAACGTGGTCACCGTTAGGACCACAGCCACGCCCCTCAAGAATCTCGAGAACCATTGAGCGCGCTACGACGTCGCGCCCTGCTAGGTCTTTTGCGTTGGGCGCGTAGCGCTCCATGAAGCGTTCGCCGTCTTTATTGATGAGATAGCCGCCCTCTCCTCGGCATCCTTCGGTAACCAGAGTGCCCGCACCATAGATGCCGGTGGGATGAAACTGCCACATCTCCATATCCTGCGCAGGCACGCCAGCGCGTAACGCCATCCCCATACCATCGCCGGTGTTGATGTGTGCGTTCGTGGTGGAGGCATAAATTCGACCTGCCCCGCCGGTTGCGAAGACCGTCGCTTTGGACTTTACGTAGACCGTCTCGCCTGTCTCGATGCAAATGGCAATGACACCGACTACCGCACCGTCCTGATTCTTCACCAGATCGACGGCAAACCACTCGTTGAAGAACACCGTCTCGTTCTTGATATTGTTCTGGTAGAGCGTGTGCAGCAAAGCATGTCCGGTCCGGTCTGCCGCGGCACAAGTCCGCGCGGCCTGACCGCCTTCACCATAGTTTTTTGACTGCCCACCGAAGGGCCGCTGATAAATGCGCCCCTCTTCGGTGCGGGAGAAAGGCAGACCCATGTGCTCAAGCTCAAAAATCGCCTCGGGACCGACAGAGCACATGTATTCAATGGCGTCCTGATCCCCAATGTAGTCAGACCCCTTCACCGTGTCGTACATGTGCCAACGCCAGTCATCCTGCGGGTCCGCACTTGCGATGGCGCAGGTAATGCCGCCCTGCGCTGAAACTGTATGGGAACGCGTCGGAAAAACCTTTGAAATCACGGCAGTCTTATAGCCTGACTGCGCCAGTTGCAACGCCGCTCGCATGCCTGCGCCGCCGCCGCCTACAATCACCCCATCAAACGATATTGTTCTCATAATCCTAGCTGTCCCAGCAAATTCTTTGGTCTTTCAAGTTCGTCTGTCAGCGCACGCTGATCGAACAAAATCAACTCCAGACGATGACGATAATCCAGATCACATATCCCACCAGCGAGAGCGAGGCTCCAAGCTGGCAGAGCAGTCGGATGGCGTTACCCTTGGGCCCGAGCATTCTCTCGGTCAAATAGTCAGTAAACACTGACCACAGGCCGATCCACGCATGGGCCGCCAACGACAACGAAGCCATCAAGGTAAAAACCTTCATCCACGTCTGGTCGAACAACGCTCGCCATGAAGTGTAGTCAACTGAACCGAGTAACTGGTACGCGATAAAAAGAAAATATGAGAGAAGAACCAGCGACGTCACACGCTGGACGAGCCAGTCAGACAAGCCCGTTCGACTGAAACTGGTTACTGATGTCACCATATCAGAGCCCCCCATGCGCCGGCGCCCAGCGCCGCTAAAGCGAAGACTATTCGTGCGCCGATGACGCCGCCTTGCATCGTCTCACCGACACCCGCATCCATGATCAGGTGCTTCACACCTGCCAAAGCATGGTAGGTGAGCACCGATGCGATGCCCCATGCGACGAATCGGGGGAATGGCGAGCCGAGAATTGATGCCACATGATTAAAAGATGCCTCGGAGGCGAGACTCATATCCAACGCCCACAACATCAAGAAGCTGGCAAAGAACATCAGCACCCCCGTCACGCGATGTGTGATGGAGGCATAGGCCGTTACCGGCAGATTGATCGTCCCGATATCAAGATTGACGGGGCGAGGGTCTTTCGAAGTCGATCTCACGTTTTCTCTCAGGGTCATTGCGGTATCGTCAACGCGCGTGCGCTGAGCAGCGGTCGTTGGCGGGCGAAAGTATAGGTGGGCAAAGAATTGATTACAATTTTTGGGGCAGGCTCCCCACAACTGAATAGATGTGCCGATTCATCGCAAGACAAGATGCGATGAAAATCCCTGCCAAAGCGCCATTCAAATTGACATAACAGGCCGTCAGCATTAGTTTGGCAAGCTCCTGAAATCTGTCGCGGTAACTGACCCCATGAGCGAAAAACACGCCACCCTGAACCTCACTCAAGAGGACGGCTCAGAGCATAGTATTGATCTCGCCGTTCATTCAGGCACCTTGGGTCCGGACGTCGTCGATGTGGGCAAGCTGACGGCAAGCGGCTATTTCACCTACGACCCAGGATTCACTTCAACCGCGTCCTGTGAGTCGCAAATCACGTTTATCGACGGTGAGAAAGGCGTGCTGCTCCACCGCGGCTACCCCATTGAGCAGCTAGCCGAACATTCGGACTATCTCGAAACCTGCTATCTGCTCTTAAACGGCGAACTGCCAACCGCCGAGCAAAAAGCGGAGTTCGTGGGCATTATGACGCGCCACACGATGGTTCATGAGCAGATCAGGACGTTCTTCAACGGATTTAGACGCGACGCTCACCCCATGGCCATCATGTGCGGCGTCGTCGGCGCATTATCGGCGTTTTATCATGATTCCACCGACATCTCGGATCCCTGGCACCGCGAAGTTGCCGCGTTCCGCCTGATCGCGAAAATGCCAACAATCGCGGCCATGAGCTATAAGTTCTCGATTGGCCAACCCTTCATGTACCCGGATAACCGACTCGACTACTCGGCTAATTTTCTGCACATGATGTTTGGCAACCCCTGTGAACCGACCACGGTCTCACCGACCATCGCCCGCGCGATGGACCGCATCTTCCTATTACACGCAGATCACGAACAAAACGCCTCGACCTCTACCGTGCGTTTGGCCGGCTCCTCACAGGCAAACCCCTTCGCCTGCATCGCAGCAGGCATCGCCGCACTATGGGGCCCCTCTCACGGCGGCGCAAACGAAGCCGTCGTCAAGATGCTGGAGGAAATTGGCTCGGTCGATCGGATCGACGAGTTTGTTGCCAAAGCCAAGGACAAAAACGATCCCTTCCGACTAATGGGCTTTGGGCACCGGGTCTACAAGAACTTTGACCCCCGCGCAAAAGTCATGAAACAAGCGGCAGATGAAGTACTAGCAGAGCTCGGCATCCAGGATGAGAACTTGGAGATCGCCAAACGATTGGAAGAGATCGCCCTGAAGGACGAGTATTTCATAGAGAAGAAGCTCTACCCCAACGTCGACTTTTACTCAGGCATCATCCTGAAGGCACTGGGCATACCCACCTCGATGTTTACTGTCATCTTCGCCATAGGCCGAACCGTTGGCTGGATTGCGCACTGGAACGAGATGATTGGTGGCTCGTATCGCATTGGACGACCCCGACAGCTATACACAGGTGAGGCTCAGCGAGATTTCGTGCCTCTGGACCAGCGCTAAAGCCCAATGCCGACCGCTGCCGTCATCTCGGGCTCTGGGCTCTATACGCCCCCTGAGACTATCAGTAACGAGGAACTCGTCGCATCCTTCAATGCATGGGTGGATATTCACAACGAAACCCACAGTGACCAGATCGCAAGCGGCGAGCTAGAACCCAAGACACATTCCTCTGCTGACTTCATCGAGAAGGCGTCGGGCATCAGATCGCGCTATGTGATCAATAAGTCCGGCATCCTGGACCCGCATCGAATGGTGCCGGATATTCCGGAGCGTGATAACACTGACCAATCAGTGATGTGTGAGATTGCATGCCATGCCGCACGTGAGGCAATGCAAGCCGCAGGCGTCACCGCCGCGGACATCGACGCCGTGATTGTTGCCGCTTCAAACATGCAACGCGCTTACCCCGCTGTGGCGATTGAAGTACAAGCCGCACTGGGCGCGACGGGGTTTGCCTTTGACATGAACGTGGCGTGCTCATCGGCAACTTTCGGCATTCAGCAGGCCAGCGATACTGTCAGATCCGGCAGCGCGCGCAGGGTGCTAGTGGTCAACCCGGAGATTTGCACGGGACACTTGAATTTCCGCGACCGAGACTCCCATTTCATTTTTGGCGACGTCGCGACTGCTGTCGTCGTGGAAAGCGCCGAGTCGGCCGCTGAACAACAAGGCTGGGAAATTCTCGATACCCGCATGCAAACGCTGTTCTCAAACAACATTCGCAACAACTTCGGCTTCCTGAATCGCGCTGACGAGGCAGGCGTGGGGCAATTAGACAAACTTTTCGTGCAAGAAGGCCGGAAGGTATTCAAAGAAGTGTGCCCTGCAGTCGCCGAGCAGATCAGTTCACAGCTCGATGCCATGGGCATCGCGCCGGACGACCTCAAGCGTATCTGGCTGCACCAAGCCAACCGCAACATGAATGATTTAATCGCGCGAAAGGTATTTGGCAGAGACCCCTCACCCGAAGAATCGCCGACTATCCTGGACGAGTATGCCAACACGTCGTCCGCCGGATCCATCATTGCGTTCCATAAACATAGCGCGGATTTGGCAACAGGGGACTTGGCGGTTTTATGCTCGTTCGGTGCGGGCTACAGCATCGGCTCCATCATGCTTAGACGTCTCTAGAAAGCGTTAGTCAGAGACCTCAAGCGCCGCCCCCCTTGCTAGGACCCTGCATCCAACGCGGTAGCCACTGCGTCAAGCAGCTGCGTCGTTTGCTCCATTGTCCCAACCGATACGCGGAGCCACTCTGCAATACGGGGCTTGTCCCAGCGTCGCACAATCACATCCTTCGTGCGCAGTGCATCAAAAATGGCCTTGCCCGACATCGCTTCGTGCCGCGCAAACAAAAAGTTCGCGGCAGAGGGGAGCACTTCAAAGCCCTGATCGATCAGTCCCTGTCGCATTGCCTCGCGACTCTGCACGACGAGGCCTGAGGACTTCTCAAACCAAACGCGATCGCGCACAGCCGCCGTCGCAGCCGCCTGTGCGATCGCATCAAGTGGATAGGAATTGAAGGAGTCTTTAATGCGGCTCAGTCCGTCAATCAGTTCGGGATTCGCTAACGCATAGCCCACCCGCATCCCCGCCAAAGCATGGCTTTTCGATAGGCTGCGACTCACGATGAGGTTGTCATATTGGTGCACCAGCGGTGCAGCCGTCTCCGCACCAAAACCGTGATAGGCCTCATCAATAATGACCAATCGGTCGCGGTTCGAGCTGACAAGCGATTCAAGCTCTTGCGACGACAACGCGAGACCTGTCGGAGCATTGGGGTTCGCGAGCACCACGGGATGCGGCGAATTACATAGTGCTGCGATATCCACTGAAAAATCGCTTTGTAGCGGGACCTCTATCAATAGAGAGTCGTGCAGATCTGCCCAGACCGGGTAGAACCCGTAGGTCGTATCGAGTGTCTGCACGGTCCGGCTTGACAAACAAGCTGCCCACGAATGGGCAAGCACTTCATCCGACCCGTTTCCAACAAAGACCTGCCTTGCCGACAAGCCCTCGGCGTCGGCGATCGCCTCTCGCAAATCACTCGCCAGGGGATCGGGGTAGCGACGCAACTGATCTGCCTGCACCTGCGCAATGGCGGCCATGACAGAATCAGCGGGTTCAAGCGCGTGCTCATTGGTATTCAGCTTGACGACGGTTTGTGACGCGGGCTGCTCACCCGGCACATAGGGCTTCAGACCCCCGACCTTTTTGACCCAAAATCGACTCATCAAACCATCCAAAAAAGATCGGTGCACCCCCCAGATGCCCTGTATGATATCAGGTCGTACAGGCTGGATGAGGCCAGAGGCGTCAGCGGTCCGCAGACCCCTGCATTGGCACGATACGATCATTCGGGAAAACCAGCCGGAATACGCTGCCCTTCCCCACCTCGCTGTCGACAAAAAGCTTGGCGTCGTGAGAAACCGCTACGTGTTTGACAATGGCGAGCCCCAGTCCCGTACCGCCGGTTTCCTGACTGCGGCTTTTTTCAACCCGGTAGAACCGCTCGGTCAGGCGCGGAATATGTTTGGGCTCAATACCTTCACCCATATCCTCAACAGCGAGCGACGGCCCCACAACCGTATCGGCCCAACGGATTGTCACTGCCCCATCGCTATATTTGAGCGCATTCACGACCAGGTTACTGATCGCGCTCCTGAGCTCAGTGGCGCTTCCCAGAATCCGGTGGTTGGAAGTGGCATCTAATGAGATCTCGCGGTCAGGCCACGCGGCAGTCAAGCTATCTCGGATGTCCACCAAAAGATCGATGACATGTATTTCATCATCTTTCCTCTCGCCCTCCACGCTTTCTATACGAGACAGCCACAGTAGATCCTCGATCAGGCGTTCCATACGCTTCACTTGGGTGTCCATTGACCCAAGCGATTTATGCAGCGTTCGGTCAGACGCGTCAGCGAAGGACTGCAAAGTTTCTATGTAGCCTTTAATTACGGTCAGCGGCGTTCGAAGTTCGTGGGAGACGTTTCCAACAAAGTCTCGTCGCATACGCTCTAACTTGTCCTGTTCCGTGACATCTTTCACGAAGACCAGTCGATCCTCAGCGCCAAAGTTTGAAAACTCAAACTGTATGCAGAACTCGGGATCTGGCCCGGGCTTGACGCGCAGAGGCTTTTGAAAAATCTCCTTCTTAACGTAGCGCTTGAGCTGCTTGCCGGGAATCACATCGGAGAGCGGCTTCCCCTCCTCCTCTTCAAAGCGAATGCCAAGGAGGTACTCCGCCGCATCGTTGCACCAAACGAGCCGGGTATCGGAGTTAATGATCAGGGCCGCATCGCGCATTGAGGCGAGGGATTCCTTGAGGTACGGCTGAGACCGCCGAGCCCTGGCAGGCGAAGCGGGTGCCCGACTCCTGAGTACATAGACATCGTGCAGAACACCTCGGACACCCGAACCACCGATAGGTGGCACGTCATCCGGGTCAGCGAACCACTCGTAGAGCTTTGCTAATTGCCAACCCCAGTAAAGGGCAAGGCANGCAACACATAATGCGCCTGAAAGTTTCCAGTCAGCCGTGATCAACCAGCAAGTAAAGGCCAGACCTACGGTGACAACGAGAGGNCGAAACTCGAGAATGAAAAAGTTTGGCCGGGTCACGACACCGACAGATCTCTGGGTGAAAAGCGGTACCCCGTCCCTCGGACAGTCTGAATAAGATCCGCGTATACCGCGTTACCCGCCTGCAACGCCTTGCGCAGACGCCTGATATGAACGTCTACGGTTCGCTCCTCAACATAGACATTCGCACCCCACACCCGATCCAGTAGTTGCGTGCGAGAGTAAGCGCGCTCTGGATGGGCCATAAAAAAATGCAGTAACTTGAACTCCGTCGGCCCCATCTCGAGTGGCTTGCCCTCAAGTAGGACTCGCCGGCTGTCGGTCTCTAATACGAGATCACCGACTTTAAGCGCGCTGCCCGCTTGATCGCTCGAGGTTCGGCGAAGCAACGCCTTCATTCTTGCAATCAGCTCCTTCGGCGCAAAGGGTTTGGTCATGTAGTCGTCGGCACCCACCTCCAAACCCTGAATCACATTGTCTTCGTGAGTCTTAGCCGTCAGCATGATGACCGGTAGTGACTGCGTCGCTTCTTCCTTTTTCAGCCGTCGCAAGAGTTCAATCCCGCTACCGCCCGGTAGCATCCAGTCCAGCAGCACGATATCGGGAATATCGTCGGTGATTACTCGGTAAGCCTCGTGGATATCCCGAGCTTCCAAACACTCAAAATCGGATATCTCTAAAGCCAGCCTCAGCATCTCACGAATACTGGACTCATCATCAACGACCAGCACTTTTTTCGACGTCATTTTGCCTCCACGATAAGATCACATAACGGCGCTATGCCATTACATGAAATTGATGTGACATTTACATGACTGCGAGCTGGGGTACGCGCCACCGGTGCATCTACCACCAGTCAAACCAGCCCCTGGGCTCAAGTTCTTCAGAACACTCCTGGAGTTGGCTGTTGTATTGATTCGCTTTCCGATCGACCTTGCGGGCGACATCTACCAGCCAATCTTTACTGCGGTAGCTCTGCTTTCGATAACCGCCGTGCCCCTCGTGATACGCTAAATAGAGCCGGAACGCATCCTGCTTATCAATGCCAAGCTCCTTGTTCGAAACATTGTTGTACCAGCCTACGAAATCGATCGCATCACCGAAATCGTCTCGGTCCGCGCCGTAATTACCGGTGCTGCGCTGATACCACTCCCACGTGCTGTCTTTGGCCTGCGAGTATCCGTAGGCATCCGATGGACGGGGCCCTGGAATAACACCCCACAGCTTTTTCCGCGGCGGTTTCGCCGTGGCGACAAAGCGGGATTCTTGATGCATAAACGCCATGGAAACAGAGACCGGCACGCCCCATCGCGCGCGCGATTCTTTCGCATCTTCATACCAGCCCGATTTCTCTTTAAAGATGTCACAAACATTATCAACTTGCTCCGGCGGCGAAGTCACACAAGCTGGTAGCAGCGCTACCACCATGAACACCGCCAGAGGTTGGGACACTCGCCTCGTCATTTCAACTCCTCCACCAACGTCAGCCACTCTGACTCATCAATGATCTCAATACCCAGGGCTTCCGCTTTCTTGCGCTTGCTGCCAGCACCCGGGCCCGCCAATACGGTAGTGGTTTTAGCCGATACGCTACTCGCCGTTTTCGCCCCCAACGCTCGCAGCCTCTGCTCGGCGTCATCGCGCCCCATAGACTCAAGTTTGCCCGTCACGACCCATATGGTGCCTGCTAGGGGACCATCTCCGCTGGCGATAGATACAGCTGGCCAGTTGACCCCCGCGGTGAGTAGCGCGGCGATCACCTCTTGATTACGCGAATCCAGCACGAAAGCGCGAATGTGCTTTGCAACGATCGGGCCCACGTCATCAACATCCTCTAATGTCTCAACGGGGGCTGCCATCACCTCCTCGAGCGTCAGGAAATGACTAGCCAACGCTCGCGCGGTCGCTTCTCCTACCTCGCGAATACCCAGCGCATAGATGAGTCGTGGCAACGTCGTGGCTTTCGACTGATCGATCGCTTCGATCAAATTTTCACTGGATTTCATCCCCATTCTGTCCAGCCCAGACACTGTTGCGACATCGAGGGAGAAGAGGTCCGCTACGGTAGAAATCAGCGCTTCGTCGACCAGCTGATCGATCAACTTATCGCCCAAACCCTCAATGTCCATCGCTTTCCGCGAAGCAAAATGTCGTATCACCGCTTTGAGCTGCGCGCTGCAGCTCATGCCGCCCACGCAACGAACCACTGCTTCGCCGTCCTGTCGGTCTACGTCGGAGCCGCACTCAGGACAGGCTTTGGGGAAAACGATCTTGGTTCTGGCGGCATCTGGCAAGCCATCCTCGTCCTGCACGACTGAGACGATCTGTGGAATCACGTCCCCCGCGCGACGGACCACTACCCGATCACCAATACATACCCCAAGTCGTTCTATTTCGTCACTGTTGTGCAATGTCGCATTGCTGACCGTGACTCCGCCGACAAAGACAGGGTCCAAGCGCGCAACCGGTGTGATAGCGCCAGTCCGCCCTACCTGAAAATCGACGCCGAGTAGACATGTGCTGACCTCTTGCGCGGGGAACTTCCGGGCGATCGCCCATCTAGGAGCTCTGGAAACAAAACCCAGCCGCTCCTGCTGGGCGATAGAGTTGACCTTGAAAACAATGCCGTCTATGTCAAAAGGAAGCGCCTCACGTTGCGCAGCAATAGATTCGTAGTAGGCCTCGCAGGCCTCAACACCCGTGACAGTCTCCATGTAATCGGAGACAGGAATGCCCCATTGACTCAGCTGCCGAAGCGTTGCGTCGTGGCAGTCAGGTAAATCACCTTCAACCACGCCCACTGAATAAGCCGTGAAGGACAAGGGCCTTTTCGCTGTGATACGTGAATCGAGTTGCCGCAAGCTACCCGCCGCGGCGTTGCGCGGATTCACAAAGACTTTTTCTCCCAATGCGCTGGCGCGGGCATTCATCTTGTCAAAGGCATCAGTAGGGATAACCACCTCACCGCGCACCTCGAGATACGAGGGGATATCCTCGCCTTCCAGCGTCAACGGCACGTTCTGTACGGTACGAATATTCGCCGTGACATTTTCACCGGTACTGCCATCACCACGGGTAGCCGCCAGCACCAATTCGCCGTTCGCGTAGACAATACTGACCGCCACACCGTCAAGCTTTGGCTCGCAGCAATACGCGACGTCATGGACCTTGAGCCGCTCTGACACACGCCTGTGAAAGTCACTCAGATCCTCTCGAGAAAACGCATTATCCAGCGACAGCATTGGTCGCCGATGAGTCACAGACTCAAAGGAGGACAGTGGAGCAGAGCCCACACGCTGAGTCGGAGACGTCGAGCGCTTGAGCGTCGGGTGTTCTGCCTCTAACTCTTGCAGGCGACGCATCGCGGCATCATAGTCCGCGTCCGGCACCAGAGGAGCATCCTCCTCAAAGTACGCTTTTGACCAACGCGAGAGTTGCGCGGTGAGTGCGGCGACCTCATCCTCGGGAGACAGAGTCATCAAGTCAGTTCCGGCGAACGAGCAGTCGTCTCTCCAGCTCGCGAATCTGCTGGCGCATATGCTCTAGGCTCTGACGTGTCACGACACTTCTCGTCTCGTCCTGAACGTCCCCATCCAACTGCTTCGCCACCACCTTGACGGTTTCGTACATGTAGTCGAAAGCTTTCAGCATGTCAGCAGGGCCGGGCAGCGTGACAAAAAACATCAGGCCGCGGGTTTGCAATGGCTCCATGTTGTCGATTTCGAACACGCCCGGCCTCATCATGTTCGCGACACTGAATTCAATGGGGCCTCGACCAGAGGCCCGCTCGTGGCGGTGGAAGAAATCCATGTCGCCGAACCTCAGGTCGCATGCCAACAAGGTTTCGAGAATGTCGGTCCCAGAGAATCCCTCTTCAGCCCTGGCCACAACATAAAGAATGAAGACATGTGTATCCGCACCCCTCGGCAATCGGCCATGCTCCGGCGTATCGACTGGCAGCTCCTCAGGCTCGGGCGACGCGACCTCATCGCTATCCACCGCAAGGGTCTCTAGCCAGTCGACCGTGCCGGGATCGGCGATAGCCTGATCCGATGAGCCAGCGTCCTCGGGCGGTGGCTTGATAGTGCGGCGTCGAGAGTTAGCGCTACCCTTTGCGTCTGGCACTGCCTGCGCGGCCGACATATCAACTTCAGCGTGAGCAGCCTCCGCCCTTGGTTCACTGTCTACTGGGGGTGTCTGGGATGGAGAGGCCGACGAATCGGTATCTGCTATCGCCAACCGTTGTGCGTCTTCCTCGGCTGCCATCTGAGCTGCAGCGACATCAATGGGATCAGGTGGCGCAACAACAGACTCGCCGCTGGCTCCCTGCTCTTCTTGATCAGCAGTGGCCACCTCTTCTCGTTCTACAAGCGGGTCATCGTCCTGAAGATCGTCGCGACGGACTATGCGCGCGCCACCGTTCGGCAACTCCGTAAGCAGATTAAATGCATCGTCTTCACCCGATGACGCAGGCGTTCGCTCGATTTTCGCATTGAGTCTGATTTCAGCACGTCGCTCTCGCCAGTATCGGCGGACCGCATCGATCAAGACAGCGGCAATCATCATCCCACCGATGATGACCATCCAGTCTCGTATCGAGAGTTGCTCCATCAAGATGCCCCTAGCTGGCTGCTAACTGAGCGGCCTCTTCCACATCCACCGTCACCAGCCGTGATACCCCCGGCTCTGACATCGTGACGCCCATCAGCTGATCGGCCGCTTCCATTGTGATCTTGTTATGCGTGATAAAAACGAACTGCACCTTTTCCGACATTTCGCGCACCATCCGGGCGTAGCGTCCCACGTTAGCGTCGTCCAGCGGTGCGTCAACCTCATCCAGCATGCAGAAGGGCGCAGGATTCAGTTGGAAAATGGAAAACACCAGCGCGATCGCCGTCATGGCTTTCTCGCCGCCGGAAAGCAGATGTATCGTTGAATTTTTCTTGCCAGGAGGTCGAGCAAAAATCGCCACGCCGGTATCCAGTAAGTCGTCTCCGGTCATCTCCAGACAGGCCGTACCGCCACCGAAGACGCGAGGGAAGAGCTCAGCAAAACCGGTATTGATTTGATCGAAGGTATCTTTAAATCGCTGCCGGGTCTCTTTGTCGATCTTGCGAATAGCCGACTGTAATGTTTCGAGCGCGGCCTCGAGATCTGCATTCTGCGCGTCGAGGTATTGTTTTCGCTCCGATGCCTTTGCGTGTTCGTCGATCGCCGCCAAGTTGATGGGCCCCAGGCGATTAATCCTGGCAGCCGCCTTCTCTACTTTGGTTTGCCACTCCGCCTCGTTGGCGTCCTCGGGCAGAGCGGCGGCAATCTCCTGAGGCGCCGCGTCGCGCCGGGCAATTTCCTCTACCAGCGTTTCGAGCCTCACTGCGGTCTCAGCCTCTTGTAGCCGCAGACGTTCGATATCTGCCTGCAGACCCTGCACCACCTGTTCTTGTTTGACTCGCGCTTGCTCGAGTTGTCGGAGCTTGGATTCAATATCCCCTACCCTCGCGCGTTGCGCATTCAGCTCGGCCTCGGCGGCGACACGCTGGTCCAGGAGCGCTGCAAGGCGCGCCTTGTTTTCGGCGTCAGGGTCGTCGGTGATAGGCAAGGTATCGGAGAGCTCTGTCTCCCGGGATTCCAGATCACGCAGTTGCGCTTCCATCCGCTGAATACCTTCTCGCAGAGTCGCCACCTGTGTGTTCAAATTTTGGCTCTGCAGCTCACTGCGCATCAGGGCGTCAGCCGCCTCTCTGGACGCCTCACGCTGGCGATTGAGTTGCTCGCTGAGCGTCTCACGATCGGACTGCAGTCGATTTCGTTCAGCGGCATCCGCTTCCATTTGATCGAGCGCAGTGGCGAGCAAACCGCGCGCATCTGCGAGGTGTTGCTGTTCCTGCTCGTACTGTTTCTCTGCCTCCTCTATTTCCATCTGGAGGCGGTTTTTGCGCTGAATCTGCTGTTCGAGCTTTGTGGCCAGCGCCCGCTGCTCAGCGATCCATTCCGCACGCTCATTGACTGTGACTTGCTGTGAGTGCTGGGTTTGCGATACCCGCTTTTCAAGTTCTGCACGAGCGGTGAGCAATTCGCTGATCCGTGTTTCCATGTCGGTGGCTTGCTCACGCGCGCGCTCAAGATCCGCGGTTAGCCTTTCCAGCTGACTCTGACGGGCGATGATGCCCTCCGCAGCATCGGCCCCCGAGCGGGTTCGGTGCCATCCCTGCCCGAGCCAATGCCCGCTCTCGGTGACAACCGACTCACCGGCTGACAGCTGCGCGCGTATCTTCAGGGCATCATCGACGCCTGGTGCAGTCTTCACTGCAGACAACCACTGCAGAACACGCGCGGGCCCGCGCACTTTCGCAGCTAGCGTTCCGGCCATATCGGCTGGCGCTTCAGTCTGATCATCCAAGACAAAGGCACCTGCCGGCAGCCTATTGAGGCCGGGTAACGCGCCAAGCTCTCTGCCTGTCAGCACTTGAGCCGAGAGCGCCTCGCCGAGCACTTGCTCAACGGCACCCTCCCAGCCGGGGTCAACGTCAAGCGTTGAATACACTGTGCCGTCCGCTCTCAGCGCCTCGCTGTCAATCCATGCGTTCAACGCAGCGCGCTCCTGTTCATCAGAAGCAGCTTCTTGTAACGCCACCAGCGACGCCATCAATCCCCGCGTCTCCTGAATATTGGCGCGGATGTCATCTTGTTGCTGTCGAGACCGCTCTATCGAAGTATGGGATACCGCCAATTCTTCTTTGAGCCGGCTGATCTCCGCTTCAAACTCTGCGACCTTGCGATCCGCCTCGCTGATACGCGCGGTCAGAGGCGATTCCCTGCTATCACCCGTCGAGTCGGAGAGAGATTCCCACTCTGTGCGCTGCTGTTGCAGACGCTCCTGCAATTTCGTGAGTACCTGTTCAAGGTAGGCAATGCGACTTTGTTGCACCTCAGCTGTTTGGCTAGGCTCCCGAGCACGCTCGTTGAACGCATCCCAATTTTGAGACCACGCCTGGACCGCATTCTCGGCCGTCGCGAGCGACTCGCTCGCCTCCTGCGCACCGGCTTTTAGCTCGATCAAGGCTGGCGCGGACTGCTCGAGCTCACACTCCCAATCGCTCAGTCGCTTTCGATCCACATACAGATGCTGTCGCGTCTGCTCGAGGCTGCTTCTGGTTTGATCGAGGTCTCTTTGGAGCTCGCCCCGCCTCTCCTGCGCATACTTCAGCGCCTGCTCAATACGGGTCACCTCGCCCCCGATCGAGTAAAACTTCTCCTGTGCGTTATTGAGCGCATCGGTGGCCTCGGTTTGCGCTGACCGCTGCGTCTCTATCTCACTGAGTGAGTGCGTCGTTTCTGCCTTTGCGGCCTCCCGCTTCACGTCGAGCGCGCCGATTTCGCCAGAAACTGACGCGCTACTCTCACTTAAATTACGCCACTGAATCGTGAACAGCTCGCTTTGGATTACGCGTTCCTCGGCTTTAAGCTCGGCGTATTTCTCCGCCGCACGCGCTTGGCGATCCAGGTGCGCCAAATTGCGTTGCAGCTCATCTCGGAGATCGGTCAGCCGCTCGAGGTTCTCCGTGGTACGACGCATCCGGTTTTCGGTTTCGCGGCGCCGCTCCTTGTACTTGGAAATCCCCGCCGCCTCTTCGATGAAGACGCGCAGCTCCTCGGGCTTTGACTCGATCAAACGCGACACCACGCCCTGCTCGATAATCGCGTAGCTCCGGGGCCCCAGACCAGTACCGAGAAACAAGTCAGTGATATCCCGACGACGACATTTCGCGCCGTTCAGGTAGTACTCCGATTGCGCCTCGCGTGTCACGACACGCCTCACGGAAATTTCGGTATAAGCGGCAAACTCGCCTGCAACCTTCCCTTGTGAGTTATCGAAAACCAGCTCGATGGACGCCTGGCTGACGGGTTGCCGGCTAGTGGTGCCATTGAAGATCACATCGGTCATGGACTCGCCGCGAAGTGTCTTCGCTGAACTCTCCCCCATGACCCATCGAACGGCGTCAATGATGTTCGATTTACCGCAGCCGTTTGGCCCAACCACTGCACACATGTTGCCCGGAAACTGGACCGAAGTGGGGTCGACAAAAGACTTAAAGCCGGCCAGTTTGATGGATTTCAGGCGCATTAACGTTTCCGGATTATCAACTTACCGCGCGCCAGTACAGGACCGCCGCAGTACACTCAAAAGCACAAGATGTAGTGTATCTGCTTCTCGCACACAACACTATGTTTGGTCGCGAATTATATCGACTAATCGCGCGATAAGAGGATGTGGACGGGCTCGTCGGCCCCGACCATGACGTTGTCGCGGCGCGCCCAGCTCCAGGCATTGTCCCTGCCAGGCTGCCCCGTGAGTGAGATTTGCACCTCAACCGATACGGACGTGAAATCCGAGAGGCGTTGGCCGGCCATTGAGGTGGCATCAGACAGTGTCACGGTGGTCGGCCAAGTGTCGACTGGCTCCCGAGCGACGGCAATGGGCATACCGGCCTCCGCGCCCGCTGGTCGTGCCAACACAAACATCACACTACCGGTCGGCGCGCTCAATTCGGTTGGCAGCATCACTTGCACCGATGTAACGCCTTGTTCGGCCGGCATTGGGGACGGCGAGTCTGCCGTCGGGGGCGTCGGTGCCAGCCCGCCCGCCTTCGCCAGCTCTTGCTCTGCACGCGCAATCACCTGCCCGAGCATCGCATGTCCCGGGCTGCTCGGCGCCTCGAGCGCTCTCAAGCGCTGCCAATAAGTAATGGCTCCCCGATAATCGGCGTCTTCAAATGCCGCCATACCAAGCGTAGCGAGCGCTGCGGACTGCGCGGGATCCACGGCCAACGCCTGCTCGGCCCTCAATCGGGCCTTCTGACTCAGCACACGATCCGCCGCCAGAAATTCCGCCTGGGCGGCTTTTCCAAGAATCTCGGGTGCCGTTGCTCCCGCTACAATCAAGCGTTCAAAATAGCGCGCTGCAGCGGCAGGCTCATTCCCCGAGAGATAATATTCAGCCAGCAACAGTGCGTAGTCAGTATTGGCTTTGCGCGCCTCGGCGCGATTTTCGATGCGGTCAATGAGTGCGATAACGTCTTCGGGTTGTGCGCTCTCAAGACGGGCTAATTGCTCAGCTATCTCGACGTCCTCCCAGGCACCCAACGCCAGGTAAAGCCAACCCGTTCCTGCAATCAACAGCGCGGCACCAAGGCACTGAACCCACCAAACATATTGTGGCGCGGCAGTCTCTAGCGCATCCGGCGACGCATCTCCCTCCTCCACAACACGGAGTGCCGCATCCTGCTTGAGAGATTCCGTATCATCTTCGAGCTCTTTCTGCCGCAGGATCAACCAATCGGCATTGGTTTCCGCGCGGCCGGTGCGATGCCAAAGGCGAGGGAGTAACAACACCATAGCAACCGCCAGCGCAATCAGGGCCGCCACAGCTAGCGCGAAAGTCGACATCAGGGATCGGCCTCCCCGCTCGTTTGCGCCATCAGCCGCTCAAGCTTTTCTCGCTCCTGCGCGGTGAGAGGTGCCGGCGAACTGACTCGCCGACCTTTGAAATGCCACAGCAGGCCAAGCGCGCCCAACAGGAGCAATAACGCGGGCGAAACCCACAACAGGGCGGTGTTGCGATCCACGCCGGGCCGGTAACGGACAAACTCACCATAGCGCGCCACCATGAAGTCCAGAATCTCGTCGTCCGAGGCACCCGCCTCCAATTGCTCGTACAGCACCACGCGAAGATCACGTGCAATGGGGGCATTGGAATCGGCGATGTTCTGATTCTGACACTTGGGACAGCGCAACTCCTGGCTCAAGCTGTGATAGCGCGCCTCTAACTCGGGAGAGGAGAAACGGTAGGTTTCAATCACACCCCACGCTGCGAGCGGCAGCAGTGACAGTAACGCCCACAAAAACCCCGCCCGACTCACGCTCATCCCTGCTCTCCGGCCACTGAGGCACTAGCCGGCACCGAATCCGTCGGAAACCAACGCTGAAAATCCCGCGCAAAAACGCTCGCATCCAGCACACCCACATGCCTGTGCACAATCAGCCCGGCCTCATCGATGACGTAGGTTTCAGGTGCGCCGTACACACCGAGATCCAAACCCACCACACCCTCTTCATCGACAATATTGAGCCGGTACGGATCACCCAGTTGCACCAGCCAGTCACGCGCTTTTACGGAATCGTCTTTGTAGTTCAAACCAAAAATCGGCACCCCACGCTGCGCAAGCTTTAGCAGGTAAGGATGCTCCACCCGACAGGAGTAACACCAGGTCGCCCACACGTTTACCAATGCGGGGCCGGGCAGTAATGCCTGCTCCGTCAATTCATTACCGCTGATGAGCTCCCTTTGCGTGAAAGGCGGAAAAGGCTGTCCCAGCCTTGCGGCTGGCAACGCGGTGGGATCGATAGACAACCCCTTGTAAAGCAGGCCTGCCAGAAGCGCAAAGGCCAGTAAAGGGAGAAAGCGCTTAGCTCGCAACGCCGACTGCTCCGGCTGCGGGTAGCTCGCTGCGAGCGGCCTGGCTGCGGTACCGGCGATCGAAAATCGTTACCAGCGCCCCCAGACCAATCATCAGTGCACCGAGCCACAACCAACGTACCATGGGCTTGTATTGCAGCCGCACGGCCCAGGCATCATCGCCAATCGGCTCCCCCAGGGCGATATACACATCCCGCCACAGGCTGGCATCAATCGCGGCCTCAGTCATAATTTGACCACTCGCAAAGTAGCGGCGCTTCTCGGGTGCCAACAGCGCAATGCGCTGGCCTGCTTCGGTGACGTCAAAAACCGCAAAGTCCGCGGCGTAATTCGGCCCCTGACTTTGACCGATCTCAACCAACTCGAAACGATAGCCGCCAAGCGTTTCAACATCGCCTACCGCCATACGAAGGTCACGCTCCTCGTTAAGCTGAGTGACGACGACCGCTCCGAGCACCACCGCAGCGAAGCCCAGATGAGCCGTGGTCATACCCAAAAAGCTTGCGTTAAGTCGATGCCAGCGCAGCCGTCCGTCACCCGACACCACTCGGCGCCACAGATCTCTCAACACACCCAGCGACACCCAACCTGAGAGCAACACCGCCAGTGCAATCCAAACGTTGAAGTCCTCGGCGCCAAAGGTACCCAGCAGGGCTGCAAGTAGTGCTACAGCGAGACCGGGAACCAGCAATTCATGCAGCCATCGTCCGGCCGTATCTTCACGCCATCGCGACAAGGGGCCCACCGTCATAAACGGCATGACAAGCGCCATTAACGGCACGAACACAGCGTTGAAGTAAGGCGGCCCCACAGAGTATTTACCGAGGGAAAACGCATCCGTAACAAGTGGAAACAGGGTGCCCAGTAAAACGACCACCGTCGCTACAGTGAACACGAGGTTGTTGACCATCAGCAATGATTCACGCGAGACCGCTGTGTAAGAAACCCTGCTGGCCACCGAGGGAGCACGGACTGCGTACAGCAGAAGCGATCCGCCTACTACCAAAGCAAGGAAAATCAAGATAAACAGCCCGCGCTCTGGATCCGCTGCAAACGCGTGGACACTCGTCAGCACGCCAGAACGAACGAGGAAGGTGCCCAAGAGAGACAAAGAGAAAGCGAAAATCGCTAACAACACGGTCCATGATCGGAAGACACCGCGCTTTTCCGTCACAGCGAGACTGTGCACCAGCGCCGTACCCATCAGCCAAGGCATGAATGAAGCGTTCTCGACAGGGTCCCAAAACCACCATCCGCCCCAACCTAATTCGTAATACGCCCACCAACTGCCCAACATGATGCCAAGTGACAAGAAGCCCCAAGCGACATTCGTCCAGGGCCGAGACCACCGCGCCCATGAGGCATCCAGCCGTCCGCCCAATAGCGCGGCAATCGCAAACGCGAAGGGCACCGAAAGCCCCACGTAACCCATATAGAGCAACGGAGGGTGGATGATTAACCCGGGATCCTGGAGCAAGGGATTGAGGTCATTTCCATCGAGGGGAGTATTCGGCAGAAGTCGCTCGAAGGGATTCGAGGTGAGCAGTGAGAAAGCAAGGAAGCCAACCGCGATAAATCCCATAACGCTGAGCACACGGGCCACCATGATCAGCGGCAACCCGCGACTGAAAAACGCGACTGCGGTCATCCAGCCCGACAGGATCAGCACCCACAACAACAGGGAGCCCTCGTGATTCCCCCACACAGCAGAAAACTTGAAAATCGGCGGCAGCAGACTATTGGAGTTGGCAGCGACCACCGCCACCGAAAAGTCGTCCTGCAAAAAACTCGTTGCCAGCAAAGAAAACGCAATAGCGACGAACAACGTGACGCTCACCGCCAGAGTTGGCGCCACGTTCATGGCCGATACGTTTCGTCTGGCGGCACCCCACGCAGGAACTAACGCCAGTGAAATCGACAGGCAGAAAGCGATGATGAGCGCGATATGCCCTAATTCTGGAATCATGGTGTGGCGGCCTCACCCGGCGCAGTCTTGCCTTCCAGCGCAGCGGCCACTTCTGGGGGCATGTAGTTTTCATCGTGCTTCGCGAGCACCTGCGTCGCCACCAACACGCCTTGGCTGTTGAGCTTACCCTCCGCCACGACACCCTCTCCCTCTGCAAAAAGGTCCGGGAGAATACCGCTGTAACGCACCGCAACAGAGGCCTCGTAATCCGTCACCCAAAACGTCGTATCCAGCTCCGTACTACTGCGCTCAATACTGCCCTCCACCACCATGCCACCGAGCCTGATACTGCGATTAACCGGCGCCTTCCCCGCCACCACGTCCGCCGGGGGATAGAACAAATTGATGTTATCTCTCAACGCAAAGGCCACCAGGCCTACTGCGGCACTGGATAGGACGACTACGAGACTCACCACGATCAAGCGCTGTTTACGTACGGGATGCATGAATCTAGAAACCTCGGCCGGCTTATTCGCTCTGAGCGTCTGCGGGGCGCGAATTCGCCCGACGTTGCTCGGCGACGATCCACTGCCAATGTTGCCGTTGCCGCCGGATCGGTAGCCACAACATGATGGCCACGGGCAAAAAGGTCAGTGCGTAGGACAGCCAGACATAAAATCCATGGCCATCCATGTGCCACACTGCCGAGAGCGAATCGAAGTACATCAGACCTTCCTCACCAATTGCTGTAACCAGTTCGCCTCCCGGTGATTCCACACCAGCTCGGCGCGCATGTTGAGCAACACGGTCAACGCAAACAAACAGTAAAACGCAGCAATCATCAGAAGCAATGGGTACAACATGCTGCTGTCGATCGCCGATTCACCTGTGAACTTGATTGAAGCGGGCTGGTGGAGGGAGTACCACCAATCCACCGACTTATAAATGATCGGGATATTGACGGTACCCACGAGCGACAACACAGCGCATGCTCTCGCGGCGGCGGTCTTGTTTTCGTATGCCTCAAACAAGGCCACGACACCGAGATACAGGAACAACAAAATCAACATGGACGTAATACGTGCGTCCCAAACCCACCAGGTGCCCCAGGTCGGCTTGCCCCAAATTGCGCCCGTTATCAAGGCAACAGCCGTTAGCACCGCCCCGACGGGCGCTGCTGCGCGCATCGTGACGTCCGCCATTTTAATCCGCCAAATCAGGCTGACTGCACCGGCGAATGCCATCACGTAATACCCCGCCAGCGCGACCACTGCGGCGGGCACGTGAATGTAGATGATGCGATAAGAATTGCCCTGTCGAAAATCAGGTGGCGCGACCAGCAACCCCCACGCGGCACCCACAAGGAGCAAACCGATCGTGATGGGCAACAGCCACTGCACCACTACGCCGCTGAAGCGAAAAAACCAGGGCGGCGATCCCATTTTGTGAATAAAGGTCCACATAGCGCCTAGTATAGCGCCTAACCCAGTCGCATGAGGCAATCGCCCGTCATCGGCGGACACATTTGAAAGGCCATCAATTGTCCAGCGACACCCTCAGCGCGGCGCTGATGGCGAGCGGCACGAGCGCCAGCGAACCCATTGCCAGGCCGCCTAATAGCGTCAGCCACGTCTGGGGATTACCGCCGATCACCGCCTCAGATACCGCGGTGGTACCGAAGATCAGCACGGGCACGTTCAACGGTATGATTAATAGCGACATCAATAACCCGCCACGGCGAATGCTGACCGTGAGCGCGCTACCGATAGCGCCGATCAGCGTAAGACAGATCGTACCCAACACCAGACTGTAGAAAAGCACACCCAAGCCTGCAGCCGGCAGACCCAGCATGATGCCGAACAGCGGCGACACAGCCGCAAGCAGGAAACCGGTAGCGAGCCAGTGCGCGGCAACCTCCCCCATCACCAGTATCGACAGAGGATAGGGGGCAATAGCGAGCTGCTCCAAACTGCCGTCCTCATAGTCCGAGCCAAACAGCTTGCTGCTCACCATCAAACTCGATAAAAGCGCCACCACCCACAGCAAGCCGGGCGCCATGGCAGACAACCGCTCGGGATCGGGTCCCAGCCCCAGCGGAAACAGCGTGACGACCATAAAGAAAAACAGCAATGGATTCGCCATATCCGCAGGGCTGCCCATCAACGCTTTGAAGTGGCGCCGGAACTGCCGGGAGAACGCCTCACGAAGGGAGAGCAATGGGATATCAGCAGACATAGCGGACCAGATCGACATCTTGCTGCAGGGACCCAAAGCGGCTGGGTTGATGGCTGGTGTAGACCACGGCGCCACCGCTGGACACATGCGAGCGAATCTGGGTGTCCAGCCACTCACAGCCGCTCACATCCAATGCCGTAAACGGTTCGTCCAGCAGCCACAGTGGTGCCTGACTCAGGAGCAACCGCGTCAGCGCAACGCGCCGCTGCTGCCCCGCAGACAGCGATCCAACCGGCCGCTCCTCGTATCCTGCGAGATTTAGTGACGCCAGCGCGGAGAAGATCATATCGTCCGAGGCCAAAATATCGCTGGCGGGATGGCATCGCAAATTATCGAGTGCACTGAGGTTCTTTTTCAGCGCGGGGGCATGCCCCAGGTAAAGCCGTGTTTGCGCGTGCGCAATCTGACCAGAGACACCCAACTGTGCCAGACCAGCCAGAGCTCGCAATAAGCTCGTTTTGCCGACGCCGTTAGCGCCCACCAACTGCCAGATGTCGCCAGCCTCAACTGTTAAGTCAACACCTGACAGGAGCCGGCGTTCTCCCCGCTCAATCGCTACATCTTGTGCCGTAAGGAGCGGCATTAAAGATTCACGACACGAATATCGGGCAGCTCGGCACTATCATCAACGCTGCCTTGCAAGCTCTTGAAATCAAACAGATCGTGGTCCATCAGATGGGAGGGTGCGACATTGCCGAGGGACCTGAAAATGGTCTCGGTGCGTCCGGGATATTGCTTCTCCCAAGCGCGCAGCATCTGCTTCACTTCCTGCCGCTGAAGATTCTCCTGCGTGCCACAGAGGTTGCAGGGAATAATCGGAAAATTCATGGCCTCCGCATAAGCCGCTAAATCACTCTCGCGACAATAGGCTAGGGGCCGAATCACAATGTGTCGCCCATCGTCACTTTTCAATTTCGCGGGCATGGCCTTGAGTTTGCCGCCGAAAAACATGTTGAGAAACGCAGTCTCCACAATATCGTCTCGGTGATGACCGAGTGCGATCTTGGTGGCACCAATCTGTTCGGCAAATCCGTATAGCGTGCCGCGACGCAAGCGCGAACACAGCCCGCAGGTCGTCTTTCCCTCGGGAATAACAGAGCGCACCACGCTGTAGGTATCGCGCTCCAAAATGTAGAAGGGAATATTTAGGGTCTCAAGGTATTCGGGGAGCACGTCTTCGGGATAGCCGGGCTGTTTTTGATCCAGAGTCACCGCCACAATTTCAAAGGAGACGGGTGCGCTTTCTCGCAGCGCAATCAACAACTCCAGCATTGCATGGGAGTCCTTGCCGCCCGAGACGCACACCATGACCCGATCTCCCGGCTCAACCAGGTTAAAATCGGCAATCGCTTTGCCTACCTGCCGGCGGAGTCGCTTGCGCAATTTGTTGAACTCGAAGCGGCCCTTGCGCTCATCGCGTCGCCCAGCCTGCTCAGTCGACCTGTCACTTACTGCCGTCATACCCTCTCCTGGCGTCATCTCATATCACTCACAGCACAAATGCTGCTCCTTATTGGCAGCCCTGAGGCCGTTAGTTGCACCATACCGCTATTGTCCCACCATTCCGGCCGCCACAGTGGGTCATCGCCACGTCAGCCCACACCGCGGGCATTGGCCGGCACCATTAGTCCGAGGCCGCATATCCCACATTATCGCACGCGGCTGACACAGCGCGCCGATGATAGGAACCCTCCGCTCACGCGCAAAACAGCGCCGCAGAAAGATAGGGGCTATAGACATCCTGCAGCCCGGGCAGACTTGTCTTTTCGGTCGTCTGACACGACAATCCAGACCGCCTGAATACGCGGCCTCCACAACATAGACCAAGGAACTCATTATGAAAGCACCCGTTCGCGTCACCGTTACCGGAGCAGCCGGTCAGATTGGCTACGCCCTGCTCTTCCGCATCGCGTCGGGTTCAATGCTGGGGGACGACCAGCCCGTCATTCTGCAGTTACTGGACATCACTCCAGCAATGGATGCGTTGGGCGGCGTCAAAATGGAACTGGATGATTGCGCCTTCCCGCTGCTCGCAGACGTCATCTGCACTGATGACCCCGAAGTTGCGTTCAAAGACTGCGACTACGCCTTACTTGTCGGCGCACGGCCCCGAGGGCCCGGAATGGAGCGAAAAGATCTGCTGGAGGCCAATGCCGCGATTTTTGGCGTGCAGGGAAAAGCCATCAACAACGTCGCCAGCCGGGATATAAAAGTGTTGGTAGTCGGCAATCCCGCCAATACCAATGCACTCATTACCCAGCGCAATGCACCGGACATTAATCCGCGACAGTTCACCGCGATGACGCGACTCGACCACAACCGCGCCAAAACCCAGCTCGCTCAAAAAAGCGGCACGACGGTGAAGGACATCCGTCAAGTGACGATTTGGGGCAACCACTCCGCCACCCAATACCCGGATCTGCACCATGCCCTCATCAGCGACGCGCCGGCCACTGCTGACTTGGACAAGGACTGGTATGCCAACGAATTCATCCCTACGGTTCAGCAACGCGGCGCAGCGATTATCGAAGCCAGAGGTGCGTCCTCGGCTGCGTCAGCAGCCAACGCAGCCATCGACCACATGCGCAGCTGGGCGCTGGGCTCTCCCGACAATGACTGGGTATCGATGGGCGTGATCTCCGACGGCTCTTATGGCATCGAGCCAGGATTGATCTACTCGTTCCCCTGTCGATGTTCCGAGGGGGATTGGGAAATTGTAGAAGGCCTGCATATTTCAGATTTCAGTCGTGAAAAAATGGATGCCACCGCGCAGGAACTGACCGAAGAGAGGGATGCCGTCGCACACTTGTTGGGCTGAACGCTTTAGAGCGACTCAGGACAGCGGCCTGCTACACCTCTCTCAGTAAAGTCACCGGAGGGGTGTTCACAACGCGGCGACAGGACCAGACACCTAACGTACCCACTATGAGGGCACCGGTTACGGGTCCTATCCACCACAGCGCCAGCGTGGGCGTCCAATTCATCTCGAACACGCGGGTCTGCAGTGCCCAAGCAGCCACCTCAGTGCCTGCCGCCGCAAGTCCTCCGGCCATGGCTCCGAGCACCAGGAACTCTATCCACAATGTCCCCAGAACCAACCGGGAGCGGGCCCCCAGCGCCCGCATGAGAGCACTCTCTTTGAGTCTCGCATCAAGACTGGACCGTACCCCCGAGATTAATACCAGCGCCCCCGCTACAAGAATCACGCCGAGCACCAACTCCAGCGCGCGGGCAACTTGATCAATCACCGTGCGCATTTCCCGAATGACAATATCGAGCTCGATCACTGTCACCGTGGGTAAGACGCTGACCAACTGATTCAGCACTGGCTTTTGATCCGGTAGTAATCTGAAGCTGGTCATATACATGCCGGGGTATTGCTCTAGCACCTGCCTCGGAAAAACGACAAAGAAATTGGGCCGCATAGATTGCCAGTCAACCTTGCGTATGCTCCTAACCTGGGCTTCCAGCTCAGCCGCGCCGATACGGAGAGACAGACGGTCTCCCAATCCCGCTCCAATATCCTGTGCGAAGCCCTCCTCCAGTGAAATCCACGCCCGGGAGTCGTCGGCATCCCACCATTCGCCATCGAGTAACACGTTACCCTCCGGGAGATCATCGGACCATGTGAAGTTGGCTTCCCGTTGACGCGGCACACCCTCACCCTCGACCTCACGCCACTCGGGTAGCACCTCGGCATTCACGCTCAGGATACGACCCCGGGTCATCGGGTATAACGCCTCAGTCGCTACGCCTTGCTCCCTAAAAAACCCTTCCAGAACCGGTTTCTCCTCGGGTGCCAGATTGAGTAAAAAGTGGTTCGGAGCGTCGATTGGTAACTGCGCCTGCCACTGTCCAATAAGCGAGGAACGCACAACGGATAGCAGCAGCATGAGCATGATCGCCATGGCAAAAATAACCATCTGCAGCGCATTAGCACGTCCCCGCCGCTGCAATCCTGCCAGCGCCACCCGCCAAATACTGCCCGCGAAACCGCCAACGCGGCGCCCGCCCGAAAGCAGGCCGCGCGCGGCGAAAAAACCTAGGCCCATCACGACCGATAAGCCTGCGATCACCGCCAAGGTCACCGCCGCGCTCCCGCTGTACCACCACATGAGCGCAACGATCGACAGCCCGCCTAATAGGTAATCCTGTGGTCGCTGCGAGTCGGCAATACCCACGTCGGCGCGCAACACACTGAGTGGCGAGGCCAACCCAAGCCGCCTGAGCGGCGGCCATGCAAAAAACACCATACACACCGCAGCGGTGACCATGCCGATCAGCACGGGTTTCCATCCCGCGGGGCCCGGCTCGACCGGCAGCAAATCGCCCAGTAGTTGGATAAAACCCGCCTGAATCGCCCAGCCGACAGCACATCCAACCACTGTCCCGATCGCACCCAGCACAGCCAGGCTGAATCCGTACAGTCGAGAGATTTCCCAAGATCGTGCGCCCAGGGATTTGAGGATGGCGACATATTGTGTGTGACGCTCACCGAAGCGACGGCTCGCGAGCGTGATGGCGGCGGCGGCCAGCACCACTGCCAAACTTCCGGCGAGTAACAAAAAGCCCTGAGCGCGGTCCAACGTATCGTTGATTCTGGGTTGTGACCCGTCTATCGAGTCGACACGTTGACCCTGACCGAGCAGGGGCTCAACCCACTCGGTAAACGACGAGACCGCGCTGCGATCTCCCCCAAGCAATAGGCGATATTCGACCCGGCTGCCCGGCTGAATGACACCGGTAGCGGGGATATCCCCCACGTTCATCAGTAACCGGGGCCCAAAGCCAAAAACAGCTGTCGTCGCATCAGGCTCCCCCCTGACAGCGCCGGTCACTCGGAGCTCCGCCTCGCCCACCAAGATCTGATCACCCAGGGAAACATCCAGCAACGCGAACAATCGGGGCGCGAGCCAGACCTCCCCGACCGCAGGAATGGACCCCTCGGCGATGACATCTCCGTAGGGTTCACGAGACCATCTCAAATCGCCGCGAAGCGGATAACCGGTGGACACAGCCTTAATCGAGACCAGTGCCATATGGTCGATATCGGCAACCGCCATCGAGGGAAATCCGACCCCCAAGCTTGTCACCAACCCCTGCGATTCGGCCTCTTGCACCCACTCGTCCGACACCGGCGTTCGACTGACGAGGACCATGTCTGCAGCAAGAAATCGCGCACTCTCTGACAGCAAAGCAGACTGCAGTCGACTCACGAAACTGCTGACTCCCACGACGACCGAGACAGCCATGACCAGGGCCAAGAGCAGTATGCCTAGCTCACCGCTACGCCACTCTCGGGACAACAGCTTCCAGCTCAGTCCCGACGTCATCCGAGAAACCTTATTGCGCTCACTGGATCATCACCGCTCGACTATTTCTCCAGCAGTCATCGCAAAACATCGATCACAGCGTGCCGCTAATCTCTCGTCATGGGTGACTAACACCAGAGTCGTACTCGCTCTGCCGTTCAGCTCAAACAGTAATTCGATGACGCGTTCACCGGTGCGGGTATCGAGATTACCCGTCGGTTCATCTGCAAAGAGTATTCGTGGCTGTCGGGCGAACGCCCGGGCAATTGCCACCCGCTGCTGCTCGCCTCCTGAGAGTGTCGTGGGATAGTGCGACAACCTCTCACCGAGGCCGACCTCGACCAGGAATTGCTCGGCGATCTGCTCCGCATCACTCACCCCCGCCAGCTCGAGCGGCAGCATGACGTTTTCGCGCGCGGTCAGCGCGGGAAGTAACTGAAAGCTTTGGAAAACAAAACCCACTTTTTCCGCACGCAATCTGGCACGCTGATCTTCATCAAGCTCGTTGAGCGACTCGCCGTCGAGCCATATCTCCCCGCCAGACGGCACGTCCATGCCCGCGAGGAGTCCCAGCAGGGTAGACTTACCCGAGCCTGAGGCACCCACAATCGCGGCGGAAGCACCCGGTTCGATTTCGAGATCGATGCCCCGCAAGATGTTGAGGTCGCCATCTGCGGTGGATACCGTTTTAAGGAGTTGACTAACTTTGATCATTCTGGGGGCCCTCGCCCGACGGTTACGCCTATCTGGCTGGCTTGGATTGCTGGCACTCGTCTTCTGTCTGTCAGCCACCGGGTCCGATACGCGCAAAACGGTTTTAGTCGTGGGGGACAGCATCAGTGCCGCTTACGGCATGCAGCTCGAGCAGGGTTGGGTGTCATTGCTTAGCGCGCGACTCGCCGCCGAGAAACCCGCCTATCGCGTGGTGAATGCAAGTATATCAGGCGAAACGTCGGGCGGCGGCCTGCGCCGCTTGCCTGGGTTACTGACCAACCACACCCCCCACATTGTTGTGATCGAGCTCGGCGGTAACGACGGCCTGCGTGGCTATCCCATCAGCCAGCTCAGGGAAAATCTCAAAAAACTGGTCACCCTCTCGGAGCAAGCCCAGGCCAGAGTATTGCTGTTGCCGATGGAGATACCACCCAACTTCGGCAAGTTCTACACCGATGCCTTTAGAGCGAGCTTTGTTGACGCCGTAGAGGGTACTGGCGCGACGCTCGCTGAATTTCCTCTCAGTTCGGTGGCGCTTGATGCATCACTCATGCAGTCGGATGGCATCCACCCGACTGCCGAGGCGCAGCCGCTGATTCTGGAGAGCGTCTGGCGTCATCTGGAGGATCTGCTGTGAACGACGGTCGTGACGCCGCGAAGGATTCGTCAACCGTAGTCACGCAAAGTCTGCGCCAACAGCATTTCGAGACCGTCATATTCGGCACCGGTACGCCAGCGGGCCGGCGATTTGATATCGCGCTGATCGTTTTGATTCTGCTCAGCGTGACGGTTGTGGTGCTGGACTCGGTACCAGAGCTGAATCAACTCGTGGGTGACGGGTTCTGGTACGCCGAGGTTTGCTTTACCCTGCTGTTCACCACCGAGTACGCCACCCGAGTGTGGTGCACGCACAATCGCCGCGCCTACGTATTGAGTTTCTGGGGCATTGTCGATCTTCTGGCGATTATTCCCACCTACGTGGCATTCCTTTACCCCGACGCCGCGCCACTGGTTGTCATCAGACTCATGAGAGTACTCAGGGTTTTCCGCGTTTTCAGGCTCGTTTCACTATTTTCCGAACTGAATGAAATTCTCTCGGTGCTCCGCAGCACCGCGCGGTCAATCTTCGTTTTTCTGGTGATGGTCATGCTCGTGATCATTGTTTTCGCTTGCGTCATGTATGTGATCGAAGGCCCCAAGAATGGCTTCGTGAGCATCCCCATGAGTATCTACTGGGCGGTCGTGACTATCACAACCGTGGGTTATGGCGATCTCGTGCCGCAAACGCCCGCCGGCCGCTTCATAGCGAGTTTGGGTATGCTGGTGGGGTACTCAATCATCGCGGTCCCGACTGCGATCATTACGCGTAAACTATGGGAGCGCATCAATGAGCAACGCGAGCGGCATCCGACGCTGCCGTGGAACTGTCCCGTATGCGCCAAACAGGGACACAGCATCGACGCACAGTTCTGTCGACACTGCGGCGCCGCGTTAGACGTACCCAGCGATATTCGAGAACAGGCCACGAAAGCATGAGCGCTCAACCCACCGCACTCTATGACTATCGCAAATACTGGGCAGAGTGCTTCGGTCCTGCGCCCTGGCTCCCCATGTCACAGGCCGAAATGGCGGGGCTGGGCTGGGATAGCTGCGACATCATCATTATCTCGGGTGACGGCTATGTTGATCACCCGAGCTTTGGCATGGCCGTCATCGGCCGCGTGCTGGAGGCGCAGGGTTTTCGGGTCGGCATGATTGCGCAGCCGGACTGGCGCTCGGCTGAGCCTTTCAAGGCTCTGGGCCGACCGAATCTGTTCTTCGGTGTGACCGCGGGCAACATGGACTCCATGATCAATCACTACACCGCGGACAAGAAGCGGCGTAACGACGACGCGTACACCCCCGGGAATACGGCGGGCAAGCGCCCTGACAGGGCCGTGACGGTTTACAGTCAAAGACTGCGAGAGGCCTACAAAGACGTCCCAATCGTCATTGGCGGCATCGAGGCAAGCCTGCGCCGGATTGCCCACTATGACTATTGGAGTGACCGGATCCGGCGGTCCATTCTGCTCGACAGCCGTGCCGACTTACTCGTCTTCGGTAATGCCGAGCGAGCGATCGTGGAGGTGGCACATCAAATCGCCAGCGGGCGAGCGATCTCCCAGCTAACCGACATTCGCGGCACCGCATTCGTGACCGATCGGCCGCCTGAGGGCCGGCTGCTGGTCGATTCCACATCGGTGGACCAGCCCGGGACGATCGAGCCGCACCCTAACCCTTATGAGGGGATGGAACCGGAGCCTTGTGCAGAAAACCAAACCGGGACAACCGCAGACAAGCCAGAGCCTGTTCGCTTGATGGCGAGCCCAAAGCCCGATACGCACGCCATTCGTCTCCCTTCTGCAGAGGCCGTGGCAGAAGACCCCGTTCTCTATGCGCACGCCTCCAGGGTATTCCACAAAGAGACGAATCCGCACAACGCGCTACCGATGATCCAAGCACACGGGGATCGCGAGGTTTGGCTGAATCCGCCACCCATACCACTGGAAACGGAAGAACTTGATTGGGTGTTCGAACTTCCCTACCAAAGGCTACCGCATCCTGCGTACGGCGACGCCGCAGTCCCTGCAATGGAGATGATTCAGCACTCGGTCAATATCATGCGGGGCTGCTTCGGCGGCTGCACTTTTTGCTCTATTACCGAGCACGAGGGCCGCATCATACAGAGCCGTTCTGAAGACTCGATCATTAGAGAGGTAGAGCGCATCCGCGACACCAGCCCCGCGTTCACTGGCGTTATCTCAGATCTCGGCGGGCCCACCGCCAACATGTGGCGCCTCGCCTGTAAAGATAAAGAGACAGAGGCCGCCTGCCGGAAACTCAGCTGCGTGTATCCGGGCATCTGCAAAAATTTGAATACCGACCACACGCCGCTTATTAATCTCTATCGAAAGGCAAGAGAAACGGAGGGCGTCAAAAAGGTGTTGATTGCCTCCGGATTGCGTTACGACCTCGCGGTGGAGAGCCCGGAATACGTGCGCGAACTGGTGACGCATCATGTCGGCGGCTACCTGAAGATCGCGCCCGAGCATACCGAGTCCGGCCCGCTATCAAAGATGATGAAACCGGGTATCGGCAGCTACGACCGCTTTGCCGAAATGTTTGAACGCTTTTCCAAAGAGGCAGGAAAGAAGCAGTACCTCATTCCCTATTTTATTGCTGCACACCCGGGCACTACAGATGAGGATATGGTGGAGCTGGCGTTGTGGCTCAAGAAACATCGGTTCCGCGCAGATCAGGTACAGACCTTCTACCCCTCCCCCATGGCGACGGCGACTGCGATGTACCACACCGGCTTCAACCCTCTACAGAGACTGCGCCGCAACAGCGATAAGATGGGGACCGTTAAACGACTCAGTCAGAGGCGACTTCATAAAGCGTTTCTGCGCTACCACGACCCGGAAAACTGGCCTTTACTGCGCAAGACGCTCAAGCAAATGGGACGTCGTGACCTGATCGGTAATGGCGCTATGCACTTGATCCCTGCCCGCCAGCCGCCGAAAAGGCATCGCGTCGTCAAAACGGAGGGCCGCACGTTTCGCACGCAACACTCTGGCGAACAGAGAGGGAAAGGCCGCCGCCGCTAGCGGCAGAGGCCGCCCCGTTAGGTCTCGGCCAAACCTGCAATCAACTCGCCAAGCTGGCGGAACTCGACTCTCCGCGGTGTTTTTTTACGCCACATCAAGCCAATCTTGCGTCTCACGCCGGCCTGGTCGAATGCCCTGACTTTCAGCGCGGTATCGCCGACGATACCGGCCTTGACTGCCATGCCGGGTAGCAGCGTTACGCCAATATCATTGGCCACCATCTGGACAATGGTCGCCAGGCTCGTCGCCTGATAAGGCAAGCTCACCTGAGAATCTCTCAGTTTGCACGCTTCTAGCGCGTGATCACGCAGACAATGACCCTCCTCAAGCAGTAAAAGCGACTCCCCTTTCAAATCCGCACTTTTGAGGGCTGAGCGCGTTGCAAGCGGGTGACTGTCGAGGCAAGCCAAAAAGAAATCGTCTTCAAAGAGTGGCATGGTCTCTACCTGCTCCGCCGGGAACGGCAGCGCCAAGAGCAAAACGTCCAACTCCCCTGCGAGCAAGCTGTCGACCAAGGCCTGGCTGAGATCCTCGCGAATGAAGAGCTTAAAGGCCGGATGGCGAATGCGTATTTGACCTAGCAGATCGGGCAGAAGATAAGGCGCCACGGTCGGAATCACCCCCATCCGCATACGCCCCTGAAAAGGGGCGCCTGCGCCGGCGCAGAGGGAGATCATGTCCTCGACATTGACCAGCAGATCTCTGGCTCGCTCGACAACCTCCTCGCCCAAGAGCGTCAGAAACACGCGGCGGTTGTTGCGCTCTACCAAACTCACGCCCAGCGCATCCTCAAGCTCACCAATACCCGCACTGAGCGTGCTCTGGCTGACGTGGCAGGCACTGGCCGCCTGCCCAAAGTGCTGATGCTCCGCCACCGCGCACAAGTAGCGTAGTTGCTTCAAAGTAGGTTGACGCATGAGCCCTCCAAGCCCGATCTGGGGGAGATTACATGAATCGATTTTCTCGATCAGTTTTTTTTAGTTTTTCAGTAAGCCAAAATGCGGGGACGCCGGTATATTGATCCGACGGTACTTTCCCGGCGCAAACTGGGAACAGACCCTTCATAGAAATACCTCAAGGAGTATGAGATGGAACTGAAAGGCAGCGCTACTGAGCAAAACCTAAAAGACGCGTTCGCGGGTGAATCACAGGCTAACCGCCGATACCTGTATTTCGCCTCAAAGGCAGACGTTGAGGGCTACAACGACGTCGCAGCGGTTTTTCGTTCAACCGCGGAAGGTGAAACGGGCCACGCCCACGGTCACCTTGAGTACCTCGAAGCAGTGGGCGACCCCGCTACGGGCCTCCCGATGGGCGACACCAAGAAGAACCTCGAGGCGTCCATCGCAGGTGAGACTCACGAGTACACCGACATGTACCCCGGCATGGCCAAGACTGCTCGCGACGAGGGTTTTGACGAAATCGCCGATTGGTTCGAGACACTGGCGAAGGCTGAGCGTAGCCACGCCAATCGCTTCCAGAAAGCCCTGGACAATCTCGACGCCTGATAACGCCCCGGCGTGCATCAACCCGGAGGGGAGCGATGTCGCTCCCCTTCTTTTTTCTGGCCGACCTGTAACCCGGCAATCTGATACACCATCCAACAGCGCGCGTATCCATAGTGGGCAGTTGGCCCAACCCATTCACTACGAAGAGCTTGTTACATCATGAGAGAAGGCAGTATTGATGCGCCCACTCGGCATCCCCTGGATTGGAAGAGTGAGGACTTCTGGGACAAGGCATCACTCAACGATGAATTGGAGCGCGTATTTGATGTGTGCCATGGGTGCCGACGCTGCGTCAGTCTCTGCGACGCCTTCCCCACGCTGTTCGACCTGATTGACGAATCCGACACGATGGAAGTTGACGGGGTGGATAAAGCGGACTACGACAAGGTCGCAGAGCAATGCTATTTGTGCGACCTCTGCTACCTTACGAAGTGCCCTTACGTACCGCCGCATGAATTCAACGTAGACTTCCCGCACTTGATGCTGCGAGCAAAAGCGCAGAAATTTAAAGATCGCGGTGCGTCACTGAGGGATCGCACACTGACGAGCACTGACAAGCTGCTATCCACAACCTCTATCCCTCTTATCGACGTCACGGTTAACGCACTGAACAACACGGGCGTATTCAGAAAAGCGTTGTCGGCGGGTCTGGATATTCATCATGAGGCGCCGCTACCCAAACTGCATAGCAAAACGCTCCGCAAGCGGGTCAAGCCATTGCTGCAGCCGCAAGAACCTAAGCCTGTCGGTAACACGACAGGGAAAGTTGCGCTCTACGCCACCTGTTACGGGAACTACAACAGCCCGGAGGTAGGCGAGGATTTCGTCAAGGTGTTTCAGCACAACGGCATCCACATCGATATCGTGCCGAAAGAGAAATGCTGCGGCATGCCCAAACTCGAACTGGGAGATCTCGACAGCGTCGACGCCTTGAAGCAAGCCAATATACCGGTCTTGGCCAAGCTGGTGGATGAAGGCTACGACCTCACTGCCCCGATTCCGTCGTGTGTCCTCATGTATAAGCAGGAATTACCGCTGATGTATCCGGACGATCCCGACGTGATCAAGGTCCAGCAAGCATTCTTTGATCCTTTTGAGTATTTGTGGGCAAGGCACAAGGGTGATGTGTTGAATACAGACTTTAAAGCGGCCTTGGGCAGTGTCGCCTATCAGGTCGCTTGCCATCAAAGGGTTCAAAATATTGGCCTGAAGACACGGGACGTGCTGAATCTTGTCAGCGAGTCTGACGTTACCGCTTACGAGCGATGCTCAGGACACGATGGCACCTACGCCGTCAAAAAGGAGACCCGCGACAAATCGGTCAAAATTGCGCGGCCAACCGTTCGCAAGGTCGATGAGCAGGCGCCTGACCGTTTCATCAGTGACTGCCCGATGGCGGGTGAACATATTGCACACCTGGCCAGCAGCGTCAGCCATGCAGAGCACCCCATGACGCTTCTGCGTGAAGCATACGGACTCTAATCCCCTACACTAGACACCATTGAACTTATCCGAGGAACAAGAGATGACACATCTAACACGAGATGATTTGTGGAGCCTTGAGGAATACGCGGCAAAGCGCGCTGACTTTCGCACCGAAGTCATGGCGCATAAGAAGAACCGGCAGCTGGCGCTGGGTGAGCACGTGCGGTTTTACTTTGAAGACGCCACGACCATTCGATACCAGATTCAGGAGATGCTGCGCATTGAGCGCGTATTCGAGGCCGAAGGAATCGAGGAAGAGCTGAACGCCTACAACCCGCTAATCCCCGACGGTCACAACTGGAAAGCCACATTCATGATCGAGATACCAGACCCCGCACAGCGCGCCGTGCGTCTGGGCGAGATGATTGGCATTGAAGACCAAGTATGGCTTCAAGTCGGCGATATGGATCGTATCGTGCCCATTGCGGATGAAGACCTTGACCGCACCACCGCCGATAAGACCGCGTCGGTACACTTCATGCGTTTTGAAGTGACGCCTGAGCAAATCAACGCGCTGAAAGACGGGGCGACGCTCTATGCCGGTATCGATCACCCCAGCTACCCGATTGAGCGTTATGAGGTCCCGCAAGCAATCAGGGACTCACTGGTATCGGATCTTGTCGTCACCGAGCACTGAAGCGGTTAGCGTAGTGCAACGAAGGCAGGCCCCGGGAGCGTTAACGTGACGCTAGTGGTCTTTGACCTTGATGGCACGCTGCTGGACAAGACCTCCAGGGTATCTCCCTATACCGCCGATACGCTTGCGATGATGCGGGCCCGCAACATCCCGTATACCGTCGCGACCGGCAGGACCCTGCAGGCAGCTGCGGCGCCCCTGAAAGACCATCATTTCACGTTACCCATGATTCTGAAAAATGGGGCGATTATCTGGTCCCCAGCCGAAGCTCGATATTCTCATCACCATCTCTTAACGCGTGAAGAGATGTGGCACGTGCTGGCGGCCTTCACTCTCAATGACCTGACACCCTTCGTTTTTGCTCTGCAACCGGGTCAGAAGCATGCGCTGTTCCACGGCCCGTTAAAGAGCCGCAGCGAACATAAGCTGGCCGACCTGTTCGAAGCCGAGCGGCACCTTCCCCTTGCCCCGCTGAGCGAGATGCCCGATGAGATCAGCGTCATTAACGTCTTTTCCCTCGGGGGCTCCCAGGCCGTCGAACGTGTCCACGCCAGCATCGCCGATGAGGACCACCTCGTTGCCTACTCCGGTATCGCCGTCCACGAACGCGAGATAGGTGAACACGCTACCAAAGAACCTGCACTGCACTGGATCGACATCCACCACAGCATGGGAAGCAAAGGTAACGCGATTAACCACCTCCGCTCAGAGCTTGACATAGAGCACGTCATTGCATTTGGCGATGGCGACAATGATCTGAGCATGTTCCACTGCGCCAGCGAGTGCTACGCCCCAGCCAACGCGGATTCCATGATTTTGGAGGCTGCCGATCAGGTCATCGGACACCACGATGAAGACGGTGTCGCGCGCTTCTTGCGAGAGCGTTTCGAATTAGCGTAGGAATGCCGCTCTTCGCCGCCACCCCCGCTTGTCAGGTTTTGCGAACCTGTATGAGCGCCACCCCCAGCAAAATGAGAGCCAGTGCCAGCAGATGCTCCACGCCCCATGGCTCAGCCAGAAATACGGTACCTGCAGCAAATGCCACCGCCGGGATCAGATAATTGATAGTCGATAAAAACCCCGGCCCGCGTTCGGTCACGACGACAAAATAGCACCATGTCGCCGCACCTGTGGCCAGAATACCCAGCACAAGCAGAGAGCCTATCGCTTCGGCAGAGGGCGCTAGCCCGACAGCATCGATCTGCAGGAACAAAGCCGGCCCAAAAAGGAGTGTGGCGCCTACCAAAAGACTTCCCAGAGAGAGCCCAACGGGGTCCGCGGCGGGAAGCCTTTTAGCGTAAACGCCGTTGAAGGCGTAGCTCAGGGTAGCCCCGAGGGCCGCGAGTTGCCCGGGCAACTGTCCCCGCGTCGACTCGACCAACAGATCTTCACCTACCAGCAGTGCAACACCGACAAAACCTGCGACCACGCCGCAAAATCGCCGCCATGTCAGAGGCTCATGCTCCAGCAGCCAATGCGCGAGTAGCAATGTCGCGATTGGCATCAGCGCCATCAGAATGCCCACCTCCGCTGAGGGAACGGTTTGCTCGGCCCACGCAATCAAAGAAAACGGAATGATATTGCCCGTAAGACTCAGCACCGTGAGTCTGGGTAGCCACTCACGACCCATCGTCCAACGCGTGGCTCGCCATCGCCACACGCACCACATTACGAGGGCGCCCATGGACAACCGACCCCAAACGATAAAAACCGGATGGAAGGATTCGAGCGCGACTGCAATCAGAGCAAAGGCAAAGCCCCAAACGAAGACGAGATAGGCCAGTAGTAGCCAATGTTTCAGGACGAATGGCGGCATGGTGCTCACAGCAACGGACAGAGGTGGCAGGAAAAGTGCCGCTAAAATAGTAACGAAGTTTTGCTAAGCTCGCCCGCATCCTCGAGAGCAAACACTATGGTGAATCAAGCGCCCTGCCCGCAAACGGAGCCAGATGCCTACGTTAAGTACGTATCGCGCTTCAGTGTGCCCGTTGCACCGCAGGTCGCAGCGGCTGCCGGACTCGCCAGAGCGTGGTTTAAGCCCCGCTTCGTTGGACTGGACAATCTGCCTGAC
This sequence comes from Halieaceae bacterium, assembly GCA_002721785.1. Classification (GTDB taxonomy): domain Bacteria; phylum Pseudomonadota; class Gammaproteobacteria; order Pseudomonadales; family Halieaceae; genus Luminiphilus. The sequence continues at coordinate 71,092 of PBLO01000004.1, read as the reverse complement.
AAGCCAGCGCTATTCATAGGCAACCATGCATTCATGGCGATTGACGCCGCGCTTTTCCATCTCTACCTCTACTACGACCACGGTCGTTACGTGAAAGGTCTCGGTGATAAATCATTATTTGCTAACCCGTATTATGCCGCTGTGGCTCACGCCATGGGTGGCGTGTCCGGGCAGGCACCCATCGTGGAGCGCCTCATGGCGCGGGGTGACGATCTTTTACTCTATCCCGGTGGCGCTTATGAGTCCGTCAAGCCACCCGAAGCCCGCTACCAGCTGCAGTGGAAGCAGCGCTATGGCTTTGTGAAGCTGGCTGCGGCGGCGGGTTATACAGTGGTGCCGGTCGCGTCTGTCGGCCCAGATGAATATTACGACCATGCTGTCTCGTCTGAGACGCTGGTCAACTCACAGCTCGTACGCTGGCTCAGCAAGCGCGGCGTGCTGCCCGCGGATCTCAGGAGCGATCTGGTGCCACCGATTCCCACCGGGATGTTGGGCGGCCTGCTACCAAAGCCAAAAAGCACCTACTTTTCGATCGGCAAGCCCATCGATCTCAGCGCTTATCAAGGCCAGACGCTGTCGACTCGTCAACTGGGCACGCTGAGGCGCAAATTTGCCAAGGCGATAGAGAGCGAAATCAGTCAGCTCCTTTTGTTGCGCGAACAACAAAAACACCAAGAAAGCTGGCTACGCCGCATTCTCTCCGCTTGAGCCCGATACCCTAGGATTAACGCATGAAGAAAGGGTTGGCTGGCGTTGCCGCGGCATTTCTTGCTTGGGCTCTATTGTCGATACTGTGGGTTCCACCCTACTTGGTCACAGCCAATCCCTATCGAGTTGACCTGGACCCCAGCAGTCGCGGGCTGGTTTTCGAAGCGATCCGCATCCCTAGCGAGGACGTGTTGCTGGAGGGGTGGTGGATTCCGGCAGAGTCGCCAAGGGCCGAGCTCATTTTTGTGCACGGGGCAGGCTCTAATCGTATCTCCCAATTTGTAGGCTCCTTGGATTTCTATCGCACGCTTCATGACATGGGGGTGTCAGTGGTTACCATGGACCTGCGCAACCATGGAAACTCTGGCGTCACGGATGGCATGTTGGGGATGGGCGCCAAAGAGTGGCCTGACCTGAGCGCTGCGGCGATTTGGCTAGACCAACATCAGCCCAGTGAATTGCCGAGGATCGCGCTCGGCGCATCGATGGGGGGTAGCACTCTCATCCATGCGATTAGCAACGGGCTGTCGATCGACGCTGCCATTTTGCTGGACCCCCAGCTAGACGTGCTGGACAGCTTGAAACAAGGTGCTCGCGTTACCACCGGCCTCCCTGCTCCCCTTTTTGAAGTCGCCGCACGATCTGCCATCGCACGGTATCAACTACCGCACGGTGAACGCAGCCCGATCGCGCTTGGGGTGCAAATAAGCCTACCCACGCTCTTGATACAGGACTGGGATGATCCCGTTACCCGGTCAGAGTACGCGGCACGGCTCGCCGCAGAGAACCCGTTTGTGACATTGAAAAAAGTACCCCCTATTCCACCAGGGTCTCACTGCCTGAACGGAAAAGAAGCGTGGGGATCACACGTCGCGGCTCACCCCTGCCACCCCGAATGGACCCGCAAAACCCTCGCCGCGTTCTTCGAGAGCATGCTATTCGGTGAGTGACGCCACGCTGCACTGGAGCCGATGGCATGCTGGGAGCAGCCGAAGGCCCATCTACTGCGGCTCTGGGCGCGTATATACGCAAAACCAAAGGATTACTGCCCTATGTCACGTTTAGCCCTACTCAGCGCCATCACAGCCGCTACGCTTGCGGGTACCGCGTCTGCTTCTTGTCCAGATTTTCTCAACCACTCCATGCGCCAACTTGCCTCGACTGACAGCATCCAGTTTTGCGAGGCATACGAAGGCAAGGCGTTGTTGATCGTGAATACCGCGAGCTATTGCGGATACACGCGACAGTTTGAGGGGCTCGAGCAGGTGCATCAGGCATATCAGGACCAGGGTCTCGTTGTACTGGGATTCTCGAGTGATGATTTCTTTCAAGAGGACAACGACGAGGGCGATGCGGCAGAGGTCTGCTTTGAAAAATACGATGTCAGCTTCCCTGTGCTAGCCACCTCCCCGGTTCGGGGTAGCGACGCCAACCCGGTATTCAGGGGTCTCGGAGAGGCGGCCGGTTACCCTCGCTGGAATTTCAATAAGTATGTGGTGTCATCTACTGGAGAGATCGTGGGTCACTTCTCTAGCGGTGATGAGCCGAATAGCGAGGAAATCCGAACGGCGATTGAAGCGGCTTTACCGGCGGCTTCCAGCTGAAGCAGGCGCCGAGCGAGCGCTGCGCCTGCTGTGAGCGCGCGGTCCCGCTCACCTTTCACCACCTGATTCCAAAGAAAGTCCACCGGCGGGCCCACTTCAAGCGCCACTTCTCAAAGGAGGCGCTACAGGCCGGCGTCCGCGTTTGCCGGCTGTGTCATCGTGGCATCCACCGGGAACACGATGAGATGACGTTGGCGCGGGAGCTGAACTCGCTGGAGCGGCTCAGGGCAGATGCCGTATTGGCCAAGCATTTTGAGTGGGTGGCGAAGCAGCGGGAGCAATAAAGCGAGATGGTCTGCTCTGCGCGTTATCCGAGGCTCACCCGCTCCAAGAACTCGCGCATCATGACCGCCGGCGCTTGCGCGCCGTCAATCAGCACGTCCGCCTCGGGCAAAGCGGCGCTGCCCCACTCCTCAAAAGTGTCCTCAGCGCGCGTCCAAAATCGCTCGATCGAAGCCTTGTCCCGGCCACGTTCACGCTGATCACGGTCCAGACGTCTTTGCCATCTGACGTCCCGCGGGGTATCGACGAATACCAGACAGTCATAAGCAGCGCGCAAACGCGCTGTCGCCGCCACCAATATGCCTTCTACCAGTATCCAGTCCCGCGGCTCTATCTGCTGAGTTTTCGGCAATCGACAATGGGTGGTGAAATCATAGGTCGGGCAGGCAATTGATCGGCCTTCTCGAAGCTCGGCAACGTGATGCGCAAAAAGCTCCAGATCCAGGGCATCAGGGTGATCGAAGTTTACGGCCTCACGGTCCTCTGGGGACACATGCGACAGGTCACGGTAGTAAGCATCAACAGGCAACACCGCAATTCGATTTTGGCCCAGCGATGCGCTCAGCGCTCTGGCCAGCGTAGACTTGCCGCTGCCTGACCCTCCCGCGATCGCGAGGACTCCATTCATTTTCCCATCACACCGTTTATCGCGCGTTACCCCGAAAAATAAACGCTTCCGTACTCCACCTCGAGCGCTTCACGTATGCGGCGCTTTTCCTCTGCGGCGTCGATCTTGGCGCAGCGGCCCTCCTGCCAAGCCGCGTACGCCGGATAGTCAGGCACGCCCACCGCCGTCACCAATTCCCACACCAGCAAACACTGCTCCAGGCTCGTTAGAGCCGTCGTGTCAGCGACGCGATCCAATAACTCGGCCCGATCCGGTACATCATCGCTCATCGCAAGCGCGTCTCCGACATCCAAGCGCATAAACGCGGGTTTGCTGGAATCGTATCGTGGCCAATCGGGTCCACCATCAATTTGTGGAGTGCCTCGGTAGGCAAAACTGCCCCAGGCCGACATCATGATTCTGGTCATCTCGCGGGCAGAATCCGTATCGGGATACATAAAGTGACCGATCTCCCCATACATTGGTGCCCCCATGACAAACGCAATCTCACTGGCATGAGAAGCACCTAATATCTCTGAGAACGGCACGAAGTAATTATCCGCCTGACCGTCCCAGTCGTAGCGGTAGGCATACAACTCGTCATAGCCCGCTTGACTCATGGCGGCAAAGGGCTCGTCGACAGCCCCCAGCTTCCATCCCCGCGAGCGCATGTCGACCCAGAACGCATACTGCGCCGCGTCCTTGATGCGGAGCCTGGCGGGCAACAAACGCGTCAGGGGATAGCTCACGTCGACAAAGTAACGACTCAGACCCAGCCACAGCGTGATTTCGTCTCGGGTAGTGCCCGCCATCACGGGAACGCTTTTCGCATATTGCGGATCAGCGAGGGCGGCGAGAATGCCCTCAGCCGGGATCACGACCCCGTCACGAATAACGAGGGGCTGTATGTGATCTTCTTCGAGCTCAAAGTAAGCGCGAAGAAGATCGTGGGCAGGTACAGCTCGCAACGCTTCGGCAGACGTATTGGCGGCCTCCAAGTCCAAAGCACCCACCACCTCCCAGCTGCCGCGGTCTACCGTCGGATACTGGCGCTCAAAGTTGTACGCCTCGGCCATTCCCACACTGCGCACGTGGCCCGACTGAGCGATCGCGCGATGAAACAATCCATTCGCCAGTGGGGACGCCAGCAAACTAAATACGTTTCGTCCGCCTGCGCTTTCACCGAAAACCGTGACGTTGGCTGGATCACCACCGAACCCACCGATATTTTTTTGCGTCCACCGGAGCGCCTCAATCATATCGAGGGTGCCAAAGTTGGCGACTGGAGATGAATCGAGATCCGGACCATTCAACGCCGGATGCACAAACCAGCCGAAGGGTCCGAGTCGATAATTGATCACTACGACGACGACTCGCTGACGCGCTGCGAGGCGCGAAAAGTCGTAGGTTCCCTTGTGCCCTGTCAGGTTACTCCCCCCGTGTATCCATAGCATCACGGGCAGCGGATCGGATAAGTCAGTAGGGTTGGGTGCATAGACATCGAGATACAAGCAATCCTCGGTGCCAAGATACTCACCCGCTACTCCGCCAGAGGTCATGCTCTGGGGCTGTGGGCACATGACAGGATCGGCAAAAGCTGAAATGCTCCGCTCCGGCGTGTTAAGCGTCGCGGGTGCACGCCAGCGGAGCGTGTCTACGGGCGGTGCGGCGTAGCCGATATCTCGGTAAATCACCGAGCCTTCAGGCCCGAGCTCAGCTACTACCGAACCACTCGTCGTCGCGACACTGGGGCCGCTGCCGACCTCATGATCAGAATGCGTACAAGCGATGATAAACAGCGGCAGGAAGAGCACCGCCGCGCGCGAGAAAGAGAAAAACATCACAGGAAAAAGCCAGTCACTAGGAGTTAGAAAATACGGGTAGTGAGGAGACGCGGACCACCCTCCGACCCGCTCTGAAAAGCGTCGCTAGGTATCCGCTGGCGCCGCTGGATGCTCTAGTGCTTCGTGCTCAGCAACACTGTGCTGAACCCAGCTCATCAACAGCTTGTATCCCACTGAGAGCATCACGGCACCGACAAAAAGACCGATTAAACCCTCTGCCGCCATACCACCCAGCGCGCCAATCAAGACGACAGGCATCGGTGTATCGACACCTCTGCCCAGCAAATAGGGCTTGAGCAAACCGTCAGCCGCACCTGCCGCCAGTAAATAGGCGGTGCCTATAGCGTTCGCTACGGTGCCACCATCACTCGATAACCAAATCCACGCGAGCACTGGCAGAACAACCAAGGCGGATGGCAACTGCAGCACACCTAGGAATAATACGAGCAATGCCAGGACACCTGCTGCTGGCACATCCAAAGCGAGAAAACCCACCCCCAGAGCCAACGCCTGAAGGAAAGCAACACCGACAACACCGTTGGAAACCGAACGAATCGTGGCCACGACGAGCTCTTGAATTTCATCGCCCCGCCCATGGTCGGCGAAAGTACCGAGCAGCTGTCGCGTTTGCTCCGCCCCCCGGGTGGCATGAGCCATCATGAATCCCGCGACTAGCAGCGCCACAAAGAAGAGAACCAATGCCAACAGCGTATTCGCCACAGCACCGAGTAGCACACGCCCCCCGGAAATCAGCTGCGGCTGAACCATCCTCGCCGCAGACATCAGATCTTCATGGGCGCGCGTCCACAAATCGAACAGCGCAGGCCCCACTACCGGCCAGTCTGCGACTGACGGATTGGCTACGGGAACCTGAAATCCCTGCTCATTAAGGATGGCAACCCAGTCTCTGACGTGATCTGCCAGGGAGACGCCCAGCGCGATGGTGGGGCTTCCCACCACGAGAAAAGCAATGACGATAAAGACGATAGCCGCCTTGCCCTCACTCAAATGCAGCTTGGCTGACAACCATCGATTCAACGGGTACAGCGATACTGCGAGGATCACCGACCACAACATCAAGGCCAGAAAGGGCGCAAAGGTCTCGACAGAAAACCACACCACGGTGAGGAGAAGAAACAGGCGCACATAGACCTGCATCAGGTCGTGCGCCAGCACTTTCCGGATTACACCGAGATCACCATCGTCCATCTCACCGCCCCCAGTCAGATTTACTTAAAGTCTCTCCGCCAGACTGAATAGATCGGCGAGGGATTGCAATCCCTAACGACCTTTCCACTCGGGCTTGCGCTTCTCGGCGAACGCAGTCGCACCCTCGATAGCGTCTTCGCTACTGAAAACCGGCTGAGTCAGGGCATGCTGCTTCGACCAGGCCTCGTCCTCCCCCCAGTCACGAGACGCCTTGATGATCGCTTTGCTGACTTTCACTGCCATTGGCCCGTTCTCAGCGATCTGCTGCGCCAACGCTTTGGCTGTGGCCAGCGCGCTGCCGGCTTCGGTCAACTGGTTGATTAAACCCATAGCCATGGCGCGATCCGCACCCATAAATTCGCCCGTGAGGGCGAGTTCCATGGCGACCCGGTAAGGAATCTGCGAGGGTAGTCTGACAAGACCGCCGGCCGCTGCCACCAAGCCACGCTTCACTTCCGGTATGCCAAATTTCGCATTTTCAGCGGCCACGATCAGGTCGCAGGAGATCGCCAGCTCACATCCACCGGCGAGGGCATAACCCTCCACCGCGGCGATCAGAGGCTTGTCTGCAGAACGCTCGGTCATGCCACCGAAACCTCGCCCCTCGATTTGAGGGAACTCGCCCGTCACGAAAGCTTTCAAGTCCATACCCGCGCAGAAGGTACCCCCTGCCCCGGTCAGAACGCCCACGCGCAGAGAGTCATCGCTATCAAGCCGCTCAAGCGCAGCCGCGACGCCCTGCGCGACCGACAGATTCACCGCGTTTTTCGCCTCAGGGCGGTTAATGGTGATGACGAGAACGCCATCGGCCTCGTCAGTCAGTACGGTTGCTTCTTCAGTCATGGTGTCGCTCCTTCTTAGCGCGGCTGCATACGGATACCGCCATCCATACGGATGCACTCACCGTTGATGTAGTCGTTATCAATGATCGATGTGGCGAGCTGCGCGATTTCTTCAGGGCGCCCCAAACGCTTGGGATACAACACTGACTGAGACAGCGACTCGACAAACTCAGGGGTCAATCCGTTAAAGAGCGGCGTGTTGATCAGGCCGGGGACAATGGTATTCACACGGATACCGACGGTCGACAGGTCACGTGCAATCGGCAGTGTCATCCCCACGATGCCGCCCTTACTCGCGCTGTAAGCGGCTTGTCCCATCTGACCCTCATAGGCCGCTACCGAGGCAGTATTGATGATCACACCCCGCGCACCGTCATCGGTAACGGGGTCATGCTTCGCCATCACTTCGGCACAGAGACGCAGTACGTTGAACGTGCCCGTCAAGTTGACCGCGATCACCTTACCCCACACATCCATGGGGAAGGGTCCATCCCGCCCGAGGGTCTTGGCCGCATTACCAATGCCTGCGCAGTTAACGTTGATGTGGATAGTGCCAAATGCCTCTACGGCTGCCGCGATACCGGCTTTGGCCGAGTCCTCATCGACAACGTTCACCTTGGCGAATACGCAGTTGTCTGCGCCCAGTTCGGCCACCATTTCCTGACCGGCGTCCTCATTCAGGTCGAAGATCACGACTTTACCGCCGGCTGCTGCAATGCGGCGTGTGACCGCTTGCCCAATGCCTGAAGCACCGCCCGTCACAACTGCCACTTTTCCATTGATATCCACTTACTGACTCCTTTTCTGACTTACTTCAAAACAAAACAGATCTGTTACGCAGATCTACGAACAATATTTCGGTCACCCGCTGAGACGATCACCGGCGCCCCAAGGGGGTCACCGTGCTCAAACCAGGCGAGAAGCTGAGCATCGTCAGGATCCGCCACGCCAACCCAACGGCGCCCGTCCGACACTTGCCGACCGACAATGACCGCCCTCGCGCCGCCTTTCTGAGGCTGAAAGGTATAACTCTCGATGACGCCATCAGGTTCGGGGTCCGAGACCACCTCCACCGCCTCAGGCGCCTTGAACTCTGGTGCAGCTTCAGGAAACTCGGCCGGAATGTTGGCATAAACGCCGACTGCGTGCTTGGAAAGATAACCGCCATTGGCTCCGACGACACCATAGGAGGGCTCGGGCTGTGCTCTTAACCAATGCACCATCTCGGCAATCCCATGGGTCGAGTAGTTGTTGCCCGGCCCACCAAAGAACGGCAGCCCTCCGGTCAATGTTAAGGGACGGGGGTCATCGAGCGTCATGCCCAGCGCATCCATCGCCACCCACACCGCAATCGGAAAACAAGAATACAGGTCGGCCGCACCAATCTGCTCAGCATCGATACCCGCCCCCGCCAAAGCGTTGCGGTAGGCAGCAGACATTGCCTCTGATTCGCCTATGGCGCGTCGGTTCAAGACTTGCGGCTCCGAGCCGGTCCCGTGACCGTGGAGAAAAATCGCCCGATCCGCGACCCCGAGGGACTGCGCCGTCTCCCAGCGGGTGAGCACCAGTGCCGAGGCTTGATTCACGCCATCTTTGGCCACCATCGATTTCAGGTGTGGGTCGCCCATCATGCGATTTTTGCTCGACTCCTCGCCGATTTCGGCGGCCGTCATCGCATCCTCGAACATGGCATAGGGGTTGGCCGCCGCCACAGTGTTAAAGCGCGCCATCAGCGCTGCTAACTGCTCCCGATAAGCCGACTTACTGAGGCCCAGATCACCCCGCCGCACCTGCTCTTGTAACGGATAGATATCGACAGGGTTCCATGCCCCATGCCGATTGAGCTCGGCATCAAAAAGTAGCTCAGTGCAGGGTCCACGATCGTCGGTTTCGCCCTCTGGTTCGTCACTCCAGTCCACGGACACACCCTGTCGCTGCAACTGACGGGAAGTGGCCAACGCCTCTGCGCCACAGATGATCGCGCCATTGATCTCACCTCGTAGTAACGCGTCACCCAGCTCATAGACCAACCGCTGGGGTTCGTCACCACACGCCCGCGAGTAGATCGCTGAGGCATTTGGGAGTGCGAGCCGGCTTAGAATCGATAACGGCGGACTGGTGCTTCGCCCGAAGGGGGCAATAACGGGCACGATGAAATCCGGCACGGAGTGGGCAAACAATCTCACGCAAGCGAGACGATCGATCAGCGGGATCAACGCCTCCGCCGCGCCGGTATCGGCCAGTGCGGCTTCACAAGCACGCGCCGCCAAATCCTCTGGCCGCAGCCCTTCAAATTGGTCGTCAAGACGCTCGGTAAACTGACCTGCACCCAGCAAGACAGGCGTATTGGGATCGATAGACATTTCAGTGACTCAAGTAATTGATGCCAGCACGAGCGATACTGGCAAAACTCTCCGCACTCAGCGACGCACCGCCAACGAGAGCGCCATCGACGTGGGCACATTCAAATAAAGCCCGCGCATTATCAGGGTTGACGCTGCCGCCGTACAGCACTGGGATATCCTGCTCGGACTGCAACACCTCGTATAACTCCGATTTGATCATCGCGTGCATGTCATTTGCCTGCTCGGGTGAGGCGGTTAACCCCGTTCCAATCGCCCAAACAGGCTCGTAAGCGACCAATAGCGCCGTTGATTGCCCCGCTAACAAGGCACCTCGGAGTTGCGCTTTGACTACCGTCTCAGCGGTGCCCGACTCTCTCGCGTGCCGGTCTTCCCCCACGCACAACACTGGCAGCAAGCCCGCCGCCTGAACTTGGCGGAGCTTCTCGCCTATCAACTCATCGCTTTCAGCGTGCGCTTCCCGGCACTCTGAATGACCGACCAGTACGTATCGACATCCCCAATCGGCCAACATGGCAGCGGAAATTTCACCGGTGTGGGCGCCTTCATCGTGCGCAGAACAGTCCTGGGCCGCCAATAAGCAGCTTGCGACCGTCTTCGCGAAATAGCCTAGGTAGGGCGCCGGCGGCGCGATGGCAACGGTGAGTGCGGGGTGATCACAACCGTGCCACTCATTCGAGAAAGCCTGGATAGACGACTTGCTTCCGTTGAGCTTCCAGTTGCCAATCAGCGTTAGGTTTTTCATGACAATAGCGCTTCAAACATAGCGCGGCACCATAGCAGAGACACCGTCGGGACTCATCCCCTGGCAATCGGGCAATCCGGGCGCCCGCCCCACTCTGCCCAGGACCCGTCATAGACTGCGACCGGCGATCGACCAAGCTCGTGCAGCGCCAAAGCGAGAAGACAGGCCGAGATACCCGAGCCACAGGTCGTAATGACAGACTCGGCAGACAGCGCACCCAACGCCGTCAAAACGACCTCAAGGTCCACGAGCGGCTTCAACCGGGTGGGGTCACCGGTCAGCAGTGACGCATAGTGACAGTTCACCGAGCCCGGAATGTGGCCGGGACGCACCCCAGGCCTCGGCTCTGCTTCTTCGCCCGCAAATCGCGAAGCCGATCGCGCGTCGAGCACCAGTGTTCGGTCATCCTCTATCGCCAACCTCACCGACTCGAGATCAGCCAGCCATCCGCTCTGTCGCTCCGGGACAAACTTGGACTCGGCACGCACTGCCGTGACCTGCCCACTTTCTATGGCCAACCCTGCCGCTAACCAACCGGGCAGCCCCTCGGTCAAAATTTCAACAGCGTGGTGTCCGTACACCTGGAACATCCACCATGCGCGAGCTGCCGAAAAGAGGCCTTTGCTATCGTAAATGACCACCTCGGTGTCACACCCCACCCCCAAAGCCGCCACGCTCTCCGCAAAATCTCTCGCTGACGGCAGCATGTGCGGGCAGTTGTGGTCGGGATCCGCAATCGCATCGATGTCAAAAAAGCGGGCACCGGGAATGTGCTGATCGAGATATTCCTGTTGCGGGTCTCGCTGGTCTCCCGGCAAGTACCAAGAAGCATCTAGCACCACCACGTCGGACCGCCCTAATTTCGCACTGAGCACCTGTGCCGAGATGAATGTTGAAGGCTGATTCATACCCGGTCTCCCTCAAAAAACCCATGCACCCTAATTCAACCCGGCTGGGCCCAGCGTCGATCAACGCGCCAAGTTGAGTGGCCGGTCAACGTCACCCACGGTCGCGGAAACAAATCGATACCGAGACCTTAAAACAAGGTTTTCATTATCTCACTAGTTTGTTCACAATAGTCGGCCGTTTGGGCTGGACCCAAACACCATCTCAATTGCGTTGAAAGGAGAGCCCCATGGCTACAACCACTGTTACCTGCAATGACGGATTCGAACTGGGTGCCTACGAGGCCTCCCCGGCTGGCGCTCCCAAAGGTGCCGTGGTAGTGATTCAGGAAATCTTCGGCGTGAATTCTCATATCCGTTCTGTCGTGGACGGCTACGCCGCGGAGGGTTACTTCGCAATCGCGCCCGCTATTTTTGACCGCCTCGAGCGGGACGTGCAGTTGGGCTACACCGAAGACGACATGACTGCAGGCATTGAGCTCGCGTTTCAAAAACTCGATATGAGCCAAACCCTGGCTGACCTTCAGTCAACGATCGACTACGCCGCCTCGCAGGGCAAAGTGGGTGTGGTGGGCTACTGCTTCGGCGGTCTGCTGACATGGCTATCCAGTTGCAACCTGAATAACGTCTCGGCGGCGTCGGCCTATTACGGCGGCGGCATTCCGGATAACGCCGATATGAACCCCTCTTGCCCCATCATTCTGCATTTTGGCGAGCAGGATGCGCACATTCCCATGGACTCGGTGGCCACTTTTCAGGAGAAGCACGGTGACCTGCCCGTGCACGTCTACGCGGCAGATCACGGCTTCAACTGTGACCAACGCGACGCCTACGACGCCGACGCTGCCACACTGGCTAGATCGCGGACATTGGACTTGTTCGGTGAAGCTTTGACCGCCTGACTTTGCGCACGATGAAGATTGGAGTCATTGTCGGCAGCCATCGTAAGGACTCGGAGAGCGCCAAAGTCGGGCGCTTTTTGTGCGCCCAACTCACCACTCGATCAGATGTGTCTACCTGGACACTAGATCTGGGCAAGACGCCACTGCCATTGTGGGACGAAACGCTCTGGAGTGATGGTCCCCAGTGGTCCGGGATACCCGCACTCAAAGAGGAACTCGATGAATGCGACGGCTTCATCATGATTGCTCCGGAGTGGCACGGCATGGTGCCCGCGGCACTGAAAAACTTCCTGTTGCTGTGGGCCGCCACAGGAGAGCTATCCCACAAACCGGCATTGGCCACCGCGGTTTCCGCGGCGGAGGGCGGCGCTTACGTGATCGCAGAACTCAGAATAAGCAGTTACAAAAACAACCGGCTCTGCTGGATCCCTGAGCACTTGATTGCACGGCAGGTAAAGTCCATCTGTAACGACGACATCACTGCCAACGACGACGCGCTACAGCAACCCTTCGCGGAGCGAGCGAACTACGCCCTCGACCTGTTGCTGGCCTATGCTGACGCGCTCGGCGGTGTCAGAGCATCGGGCGTTATTAACCACGACGCCTTTATGAACGGTATGTAGCACGGTACGGAAACGTCGCCAGCGAGGCGGCGGCACTGCCGGCACCGGGACACCTCACGAGAGTGCCCGATAGCCCCCTGCGAAGAAGACCAATGGGTCCCCGGCCACCGACTCGAATGAGATGACCTCGCCGACAATAATCTGATGGTCGCCACCCGGGTGCACCGCATCGGTCGCGCAAGTGAAATGCGCTAACGCACCCAACAATTTGGGCTCACCCGAAGCGCCTTCAATGAAGTGCTCTGCCAGCGCCTCGTGCCCTCCCCGCTTGGCGTAATGCCCCGAGAGATCAGCCTGTTCAGCGCTCAAAACGCTGATGCCGAAGTATGTGCATTCGCTATACACCTTCAGATGATCAGAGGTGTTTTGAATACTCCACAGCACGAGGGGAGGCTCCAGTGACACAGATGAGAACGAATTCACGGTAGTCGCAAGGGGGCCTAACTCAGGGTCATTCACTGTGACCAGGCACACGCCCGTTGCAAATTGGCCCAGCGCCTGACGAAACTCTCCGGAATCCATATTGTCTCTTTCTCGCTTAAATCGCTTGGATACACAGCCGACGCTGCTTTAGCGGCACCTTGGCATGCGGTAATACAACTATCGGTCGAGTCCCCCCATGAGGACGTACTTGATCTCGAGGTAGTCATCGATACCGTACTTGGACCCCTCTCGACCGGAACCTGAGGCTTTGACGCCACCAAACGGCGCCATTTCATTGGAAATGATGCCCTCGTTGACACCCACCATCCCATAATCCAGCGCCTCTGCGACGCGCCAGACCCGGCCAATGTCGCGCGTGTAAAAATAAGACGCCAACCCGAACTCGGTATCGTTGGCCAGCGCCACTGCGTCAGCCTCGTCTCGGAAAGTGGTAACCGGTGCGACCGGGCCAAAGATTTCGTTCCGAAACACAGCCATATCAGGTGTCACGCCGGTTAGTACTGTAGGCTGGTAATAACAAGGCCCGAGGTCGGCGCGCTGACCACCGAGTGCTACGACCGCGCCCGCCGCTGTGGACTGCTCCACCAAGCGCTCCACATCCTGAACCGCCCCCTCATTCACTAAGGGCCCTTGCTGTACACCTTCTTCCCGGCCATCACCCAGCTTCAGTTCACGTGTCGCGGCAACCAGCTTTTCCACAAAGACGTCATGAATACTCTCGTGGACCAGAATCCGATTAGTGCAAACGCAGGTTTGACCACTATTGCGGTACTTTGAAATCAGCGCCCCCGCCACCGCGGCGTCGATCTCAGCGTCTTCAAAAACAATAAAGGGTGCATTGCCACCCAGCTCCATAGACGTTCGCTTGAGAGTCGCCGCACAGGCTTGCTCGAGCCGGCGGCCCACTTCTGTCGATCCGGTGAATGTGAGCTTTCTGACGATGGGGCTTTCCGTTAATGCTGGACCGATCTCAGAGGATGCCCCCACGACTACATTGAGCACCCCAGCGGGCACCCCCGCCCGCGCAGCCAACTCCGCCATCGCCAACGCCGAGAGCGGTGTTTCGGATGCCGGTTTGATGACGATGCTGCACCCGGCGGCGAGGGCGGGCGCCGCCTTTCGAGCAATCATGGCGTTGGGGAAATTCCATGGCGTGATCGCCGCCACAACACCCACAGGCTGCTTGATACACACAACGCGTTTGTCCGGCGATGGCGCCGGGATCACATCACCATCAATGCGCTTCGCCTGCTCACCAAACCACTCCATGAAGGCAGCGCCGTAAGCAACCTCTCCCCGGCTTTCCGCTAGCGTCTTACCCTGTTCCGTCGTCATGATGAGCGCGAGATCTTCTTGATGCGCCATCATTAAGTCGAACCATCGCCGCAGAACCTGCGCCCTCGCCTTGGCGGGTAGCGCCCGCCATTGCACCATGGCCGCCTCAGCCGCAACGATGGCTCGCTCAGTGCCAGCGCGATCCGTGGTGGCCACCTCAGCAACGCACTCTCCGGTCGCTGGATTCATAACTGCCAGGGGCCGTGCGGTATCCGTGACCCATTGACCGTCAATATAAGAACCCGTTTTCAGCAGGTCCGGATCGGAAAGTGTGAGCGTCATAGCGCTATCTCTGCGGTTGTGTTCGTATGAATGCCGGAATGATCCGCATCGCGCGCACAATGCATGGATGCGTGGATGCCATCAGCGTCAGCATCCTGCATGAATAACATGGCTCACGCTATACCCATTTGGGTGATACACGCTTAGATCACTGAGAAGACGGTATCCGCTAGCAACTAGATTGGCAGGCCGCCTCGCGCGTTCATTGATTCTCGCGCGGCACCCATCTCGGCGCAGTGAGGCGCCGCTTACCGTCGGACGCAAGGACCGCATCCGAGGCATCCAGCTCAGTGCGATCCCACAGCTCACAGGTCACCTGTTTATGCTTTTGATCGAGGCCCTCGCAGTAATTACTGTAGCGGCACAGCATGACCTCATTACCCCTGCCTAATCGGACTTTCTCGAACCAATCAGGGTCGGCTAGGGATTGTCGGGCAAAGCCCACGATGTCTGCCTTGCCACCTGCAAGCAACGCTTCCGCCTGATCGAAACTATGGATCCCCCCAGCCGAAACCACCGGCGTATCAAATCCCGCAGCCCGTAGCGCTCCCCGGATCATTGCCACGGGCTCCGAGTTCCGGCCCCAGGGCCCTTGTGGATCAGACAAGTAGGCCGGCATACATTCGTAACCGCTCCTGCCCGTGTAGGGATAGGCAGCCCAGCCCACTTTGGGCTGTTTGGCGTCGTCAAACTTGCCGCCGCGCGACAGACTCAGGAAATCCATCCCAGCGCGCGCAAACTCCGTGGCAAAAAAACAGGCGTCATGAATGCCGCTGCCCTCAGCAATAATTTCGTCACTTAGAAAGCGACACCCGACCGGATAATCATCGCCAACCGACGCGCGTACCGCCCGGTACACCTCGAGGGGCAGACGCACCCGTTGCTCTCGTGGGCCGCCGTAACCGTCATCACGTTGGTTCGTCGCCGACAGGAAAGACGCCATGGTATAGGCGTGGGCGTAGTGCAATTCGATACCGTCAAAGCCCGCCTGCTGCGCCCTTGCCGCGGCTTGCGCAAACAGTGGTGGCAGGGTCTCCGGCAGCGCCGCAATACCCGGTAAATGCGTATCGGTAACTCGTTCACGGTACCCGTGACGCAGCGCTTCGAGCTCGCGTGGACCCAACACGGCCTCTAACTCAGCGTCCTCGAGGTTGGCGAGACGCTCCCGGACCGCTTGCTCGTCGTCCGCCTCCATTTCCAAGCGCTCGCGATGTGATGCCGTCACCTCCAGAAAACGCTCAAAAAAAGCACCAGGCTGCGGTCGCCGACGGATCTGTAAAAAATCAATTAACTGAATGAACAACCGCGTCTGACCGCCGCTGGCCTCTCGCACCGCGTTTGTTAGGCGCTGTAAACCTGACAGGTAGCGATCGCTTGATATTCTCAGCAGCGGCCCACTCGGGATGTCCCGGATACCGGTGGCCTCGATAACAATGGCGCCGGGTCGGCCCTCTGCAAAACGTGCATACCAGTCGATGACATCCTCTGTGACATCTCCGTCTTCACTCGCCCGCCATGGCACCATCGCCGGCACCCAGGTCCGCTGGTTCAATTTAAAATTGGGGGTAGTCAGGGGCGAGTAAAGTCGGCTACCTGCGGCCTCCTCACCTGAAGGCCAACGTGCCACCGCCGTTTCGAATTTAATGCGTTCCGGGGGCTTCCACATACCTCAAGGCTCGATGCGACTCACATCATGCTTGATGTGCTTCAGAACGGACATCATTTGCTCGGTCTCGGTACCCGAGAGATTGGACAAACATTCAGTCACCCATGCCTCATGGGCCTCAGCCATTTCGGCGAACCGCTTTTGTCCCGCTCGCGTTAAAGTGACGCAAAAGGCTCTGCGGTTACCGGGCACTGGCTCGCGGTTAATGAGCCCTTCACCTTCCAGTTGCACAGCGATCCCCGACACGTTTCCGCCCGATACCATCATCCGCTGCGACAAATCTCCCATCGTCAGCCCTTTGGGCTCACGGGCCAGCTGCGCCATGAAATCAAAGCGTGGGAGCGTGATGTCAAACTCCTTGCGCAAACGGTTTCGCAGGTGCCGCTCGACAAGATTGGTGCAGGTGAGCAAACGCAGCCATAACCTGACGGCCTGATGATCACCGTGCTCAAGCCGCGATTCATGATCGAGGCCTGCTTGATCACTTGCAGAATCCATAGCGTATTACCGGTCAGAGCATCTTGATGTGAATATTTTAAACATAAAATGTTTTTCTTATACTAACCAAACATTTTAGATATGAAATATTGCTCGCGCCGCGTCGCAATGGAGAACATGTCGTGAAAGTCGTTTGTCTTGGCGGTGGCCCCGCCGGTCTCTATCTCGGAATCAGCCTGAAACTGCGCAACCCCGACCATCAAATCGAGGTGTATGAGCGCAATAAACCCGACGATACGTTTGGTTGGGGCATCGTCTTTTCAGATCAAACGGTCGATAACATCACCGAGAATGACCCGGTGAGTGCCGAGCGGATCGTTAACGAGTTCATTCACTGGGATTTGATCGACTGCCACGTATCCGGCGCAGTTGAGCGATCAGGAGGCCATGGCTTCATCGGACTAGGCCGCAAGCGATTTCTACAATTGCTGCACGAACGGGCGCGAGAACTGGGCGTTGGTCTGCATTTCGAGCAGGAAATCGAACTGAATGACGTCGATACGCGATTTGCTGACGCCGATGTGATTGTTGCCAGTGACGGCCTCAACTCAAGGATCCGAAATACTTATCTCGACGAATTTGGCTGCACGATCGAGACGCGCCCAAACAAGTTCGTATGGCTGGGCACGAACCAAACGTTTCGTGACGCCTTCACCTTCATCTTCGAGCGCACGGATCATGGCTGGATTTGGGCGCACGCTTACCAGTTTGACGACAACACCTCGACCTTCATTGTTGAGACGACCCCTGAGGTGTACGACGCGCTGGGATTCGAATCAATGTCGCATGAGGAGAGCGCAGAAACTTGCCGGCGCATTTTTGAAGATTATCTGGATGGCCACACCCTGCTGACCAACTCCGCCCACATCAGGGGCTCGGCGTGGATCAACTTCCCCGCCGTCTATTGCGACAACTGGATCAAAGACGATCGCATCGTCTTAATCGGCGACGCCGCCCACACTGCGCATTTCTCTATTGGCTCCGGGACAAAATTGGGCCTCGAAGACGCCATCTCCCTTGCGCGGCACCTCGACAGCGGCGAAGCCATTCCTACGGCGCTGAGGCAGTATCAAGAAGAGCGCAAAATCGACGTGTTACGCCTTCAAAATAGTGCGCGTAACGCCATGATTTGGTTCGAGAATGTGCCTCGATACATCGAGGCGTTTGACCTCAAGCAGTTCAACTACTCTATGCTCACCCGCAGCCAGCGCGTGAGTCATGAGAATCTGCGCCTGCGCGATAAAGCATGGCTGGACACCATGGAGACACACCTAGCACAACGCTATCTCGGCCCCGCAGCCAATGACCCCGTGCCGCCCATGTTTCTTCCCTTCTCCCTACGCGACATGACCCTGAACAACCGCGTATGCGTGTCGCCCATGTGCATGTACAGCGCAACGGATGGCCTTCCCGATGACTGGCACTTGGTGCACTACGGCGGCTTGGCCAAAGGCGGTGCGGCACTGGTCTATACGGAAATGACCAACGTCAGCGCGGAAGGCCGCATTACGCCGGGGTGCACCGGGATTTGGAGCGATGCACATACCGATGCCTGGCGCCGCGTGACGGATTTTGTTCATCAACACACGCAGGCCAAAATGGCGATTCAAATTGGCCACGCAGGCCCCAAAGGGTCGACCCTTGAGCCATGGAAGTGGGACCCCAAGATCCTCGATGAGCCTCTTCCAAAAGCCGAGCAATGGCCGTTGCTCTCCGCCAGCGCGATTCCTTTTGACACCTACAGCCCCATGCCCCGCGCCATGACACGCGAAGACATGGACACGGTGCTGGCACAGCACGTGGATGCGGTGAAACGCGCCGATGCAGCGGGTTTCGACATGATTGAAATGCATGCCGCTCACGGCTACCTGCTCTCCTCTTTCGTGACGCCCGTTTTGAATCAACGTGATGATGAATATGGCGGCTCGTTGAAGAACCGACTGCGCTATCCATTAGAAGTTTGCCGCGCGATGCGAGCCGCATGGCCTGAACAAAAGCCCATGTCCGTGCGCATTTCCGCGCACGACTGGATGGGCGACTCCGGAGTCACCGAGAGCGAAGCCGCTGCGATTGCCGAAGCGTTTATCGAAGCCGGCGCAGACATCATCAATGTTTCCACCGGACAAACGAGTCACGCGGCTCAGCCGCAACCGGGACGCATGTTTCAGACTCCGTTGTCTGACATCATCCGTAACGACGGGCGCATCCCGACCATCGCCGTGGGCAACATCTACGAGACCGACCATGTGAATAGCATCATCGCAGCCGGACGTGCTGATTTAGTCTGCCTGGCCCGGCCCCACCTAGCAGACCCGAACTGGACACTGCATGCCGCCGCGGAGCTCGGCTATCAAGGCCCCGGCGCGGCCGAACAGCACCAGTATTTTCTTGGATATCGTCAGGCGCACACTTTGGCTGAACGCGAGCGCGAGGCCGCCTCATGAGCCGGCATGCCCTCATCACCGGCGCGGGCACCGGCATCGGCGAAGCCATCAGTCTACAACTCCACCGTGAAGGCCATGCCGTTACGCTAGTAGGACGGCGCAGTGAGCCCCTCGAGACGCTATCGCGAGCACTGGGCAAACAAAGTTTTGCCGTCACCGGAGATGTGACGGACAGAGGCGAAATTGAATCGGCTTTCGAAGCCGCAAAAGCTCAATTTGGAGATGTCGAGATTCTGGTGAACTGCGCGGGCATGGCACCGACAGCCCCCTTTCAACGCGTTGACTTCGCTGATTGGCAGCGCACCATGGACGTCAACGTCAACGGTGTTTTCCATTGCACACAGCTTGCACTTGAGAGCATGCTGGAGAACAACTGGGGTCGAGTGGTTAACATTGCCAGCGTCGCGTCACTGAGAGGGTTTCCGTACGTGAGCGGCTATTGCGCGTCAAAACACGCCGTGCTGGGCATGACCCGGGCCCTCGCTCTGGAGGTAGCGACCCAGGGCATCACCGTTAACGCCGTCTGCCCGGGCTACGCGGATACTGATATTGTGAGGAACGCGATCGCAGGCATCGTCAGCAAAACGGGCCGAACGGAAGCAGACGCTATGCAGCACTTCACCGAGAGCAACCCTCAGGGCCGGCTGGTGGAAGTGACCGAGGTCGCCAGCGCTGTGAGCTGGCTCTGCAGCGACGGGGCCGCCAGCGTGACTGGACAAGCGATCGCAATCGATGGCGGCGGCACCGCCTAATACGGAGAGACACCATGGACAACACTTCTCTTGCCGCTTACAACGCGACCCATTTTCTCTGGGAGTGCAACGACAGGGTTGCCACCATCACACTGAATCGCCCGGACCGCAAAAACCCGCTGACCTTTGAATCCTACGCGGAGCTCAGAGACCTCTTTCGGGGGCTCGTTTACGCGGAAGATGTCGATGTCGTGGTCATCACAGGTGCCGGTGGCAATTTCTGCTCCGGCGGCGATGTCCACGAGATCATCGGTCCTTTGACAAAGATGAACATGAAAGAGCTGATGGCCTTTACCCGAATGACGGGTGACTTGGTCAAGGCGATGCGGGCCTGCCGCCAGCCCATCATCAGTGCGGTCGAAGGTATCTGTGCCGGCGCCGGCGCGATCATTGCGATGGCGAGTGACCTCCGCTACGCCAGCGAGAGCGCCAAAGTGGCATTCTTATTTAACCGGGTCGGCCTCGCTGGCTGCGACATGGGGGCATGCTCAATATTGCCCCGCATTATCGGACAGGGACGCGCAAGCGAACTGCTTTATTTTGGCCGCTCAATGAGCGGAGAAGAAGGCGAGCGATGGGGCTTTTTTAACGGCCTGAGCGACGACCCACTCCGTGATGCGCAGGCGGCTGCCGGGCGGATGACAGCGGGGCCTACCTTTGCCAATGGCATCACCAAGACGCAGTTGCATCAGCAGTGGAACATGTCTGTCGATCAAGCTATTGAGTGTGAAGCGCAGGCTCAGGCGATCTGCATGCAAACTGAGGACTTTCGGCGGGCATACAATGCCTTTGTCGACAAACAACAACCCGTTTTCGAGGGCAATTGACGGTATGACTTGCCGCTGGGGGATAACCGGATGAGCGACCAGAGCTTCTTGGACTGGCCCTTTTTCAATGAAGAGCACAGGGAACTCGCCGCGCGACTTGATCGATGGGCGGCAGACCACCTCCCCGCTCTCACAGCCAACGAGCATGATGATCTGGACGGCACCTGCAAGGCGATCGTCAAAGCTCTTGGCGACGCGGGCTTCACAACCTACGCAGTGCCCGCCAGCGCAGGTGGGCACCACGACAAGCTAGACGTAAGAAGCCTCTGTCTGATCCGGGAAACACTGGCGCGTCATAACGCGCTCTCTGATTTCGCTTTTGCGATGCAGGGACTGGGCAGCGGGCCGGTTTCGCTCTTTGGCAGCGAAGCTCAGCAAGCTGACTATTTGAACGCCGTGGCGACCGGAGACAAGATCGCAGCCTTCGCGCTGTCGGAGCCTGACGCCGGATCTGATGTCGCCGGCATGACATGCCGCGCCCGGCAAGACGGCGACGACTGGGTGCTAAACGGTACCAAGACCTGGATCTCCAACGCCGGCATTGCCGACTTTTACACTGTCTTCGCGAGGACTCATGACTCAGGTGGCGCAAAAGGCATTAGCTGTTTCATTGTCGAAGCCGGGTCTCCCGGTTTTGAGGTGACTGAGCGCATCGATCTGGTTGCGCCGCACCCTCTCGGCACGTTGACCCTCACAGATTGCCGCATCCCTGCCGCCCAATTGGTGGGCACCGAGGGCAAAGGCTTCGCAATCGCCATGGCAACGCTGGACGTCTTTCGCTCCACCGTCGCCGCTGCCGCGCTCGGCATGGCACGGCGTGCGCTGGACGAAACGCTGGATTACACGGCGGAGCGCAATATCTACGGAGGCACGCTGGGAGAGCTACAGCTGGTTCAAAGCAAGATTGGTGAGATGGCGCTTGGCGTCGACAGCAGTGCACTGATGATTTACCGCGCGGCCTGGACCAAGGATTGCGCCGCGGAACGCGTCACCCGCGAGGCGGCGATGGCCAAATACCATGCTACGGAGACGGCACAACAGGTCATCGATGCCGCCGTGCAGCTCCATGGCGGCAAAGGCGTCACCAAAGGCTATATCGTCGAGGCGTTATACCGAGATATTCGTGCGCTGAGAATCTATGAGGGCGCCAGCGAAGTCCAAACAACCATCATCGCGAGGCAGACGCTCGCAAACCATGCTAGTTAGCTTATGGAGAGTAAGCGGGAAGCCTTCCCGAGATGAAACTGCTCATTCCATCCTCAGCGCGCAGTTGGCAGTTCCCACCCAAAAAAAACAGCGGTCTGATGCGTGTCAGCAGGTTACTGAAAGCGGCGCAGCCCACGACTGTCTCGAGACGTATGCAGAGAATAAAGACGGGCACAATGTGCTAATTTACGCCGAGGTGGAGCACTACTTTCCGGCGACCTCGGGTAATCAAGCTTACCCAGTATGACTGCAACCACCGGTCAAATAAGGAGATCACAATGAGCACGCTAGCAAACTTAGTTCAGGACCTTGCAACAGGTGGAATCAAAGTCATTGATCTGACGGAAACACTCCGAGAGGACTATCCAGTGATCTCCTTGCCACCTGATTTCAAGCCTGCGTGGTCGTTTAAGAAGGAGGTCGTGTCAGAGTATAACGACGACGGCCCAATGTGGTTCTGGCACAACATATCGCTCAATGAGCACACCGGCACCCACTTTGACGCCCCCATCCACTGGGTTTCGGGTAAAGACCTACCGAATAACACGGTTGACTCAATACCGGCTAGAGACTTCATTGCGCCTGCCTGTGTCGTGGATTGCAGCGAGGAGGTAGCAGCAGACCAGGATTTTCTGCTCACAAAAGAACGCCTAATGGCTTGGGAGGACCAGCATGGCCAGATACCTGCTGGAAGCTGGGTATTCATGCGATCCGACTGGCGCAAGGTCGCGAGCCCCGACAACTATGCCAACATCATCGATGACACAGCACATCACCCAGGCCCAGACAATGAGTGCGTGCACTGGATGATCGAAGAACGAGACGTTCTAGGGTTCGGTACTGAGTGCATCGGGACTGACGCCGGAATTGCGATGAGCTTTGATCCGCCGTTGCCCTGCCACTATTTCATGCATGGCGCTGGAAAATACGGCTTGCAGTGCATGACGAATCTCGACCTGTTGCCGCCCAAAGGTGCTGTTATTGTCTGCCCACCGTTGAAGATAGAGGGAGGCTCTGGTAGCCCACTCAGAGTTCTTGCTCTCGTTGCAAGCTAAAGCAGCGACCAGTAGCCCCAATGAACTGACCTCCACCCATATGTAGCTGTTGAGCTCTTGCCGGCCGGTAATGAAGAAATAAGCCTAGCGCGGCGGCAAGGGTGACGCTCTGCGGGTTAGCTTGCGCTAGGTGCCAGTGCGCGAGCGGCCAAAGTGACTTAGCGATAAACTGAATGCCCCCATACGCAAACAACAGAACATCATTGTGACAAGCTCCCACTCTCGCAGCATGCCGTTAACTAGCGAGCTGATCACCTTGGACAAAGCCGCTATTGTAGCTTTTGCCTCCCAATTTGATCCGCAACCCTATCACTTGGATAAAGAGGCGGCGGAACAGTCGATCTTCGGTGGGTTGTGCGCGAGTGGCTGGCATATCGCCGCGCTGGCCACGCGCTTGGTCAGCGAAACGCTGATCAAAAACGGCCTGCCCTTTGTTGAACTACTGTCAGTGGGCCACCTGAAGTGGACCCGACCGACCTTTGTCGACGAACAGATCAGTGTGCGTATCACTCTGACCGATACGCAGGATGAAAGCCCTATCGCGGATACGTATGTCCAGGCGCTCAATGTCGACGTCTGCAATGGTGATGGCGATGTGGTGGCAACGATGAGCGCGACAGCTGCCATCGCGCAAGACTCAGCCACGGGCGAGACAGCATGACCACGCTCTATCTACGCGACCGATGGTTTGAAGATCTCCCTGCAGGGGAGTTTCATGTTTTTGGCTCGCACACTTTCAGCGAACTGGAGATCGTTGAGTTTGCGGAAACCTTTGATCCGCGGCCTCAGTCGACGAATCCGGAAGCAGCCCGGCATAACCACAGACAAGGCTTGATCGCCAGCCCATGGTTCGTCACCGCCATGTGGATGCGCAAAATGGTCGATTACATGGAAGTGTATGCACAGGGCGTTAATGATGGCCGTCGCAATGGCGCCGGCGTCGCCATCACCGATCTGCAGTGGCTGGAGCCCGTCCGCCCCGGACACACCCTGACCTACACATATGAAATCATCGACAAGCCGGATCGCGTGATTCGGGAAAAATGGGGCCTCATCCGATCTCGCAATGAGGCGTTTAACCAGTACGGAAACAAGGTGATGCAGTTCGAGATCGATATTCTCGCCGAACGTCGCCCTACTTAACTACGCGCCACTCAGCAAAAGAAATCCGACAATCATTGCTGCCAGGAACACGGTTTCTCCTGCCAGCAAACAGATGGGTCTCCAGCCAATTGAAGCCACCTCCCGTAGCGACGTCCGCACACCTAGGGCGGTGACCGCCAACAGTAGCAAGCCTGTCGCGAGCTGGGACAAGCCATCTGTCATGATCGGAGAAATCTCCACCATATTGTTCAATACAAACAGACCCACGAAACCGACCAAAAAAATAGGGAAAGTGGGTCGAGCGGGCGCGCCGTCATCCTCTCTCCGATGGTCAAGCCTGCAATACACAGCGATGGCCATCACAATAGGCACGAGCATGGCCACACGAACCAACTTTACAAAGGTGGCCAAATCACCGGTTTCCGACGACACGCTGTATCCGGCCCCCACGACCTGAGCCACGTCATGAATCGTCGCCCCGATGAATAGCCCCATATCAGCCGGACTGAAGTGAAATAAATCGCCGACGATGGGATAGAAAACCATGGCGGCGGTACTAAAAGTTGTCACGCCGATGACGGTAAAGAGCGTCTGTCTTTGCCTCGCCTCTGATTCCGGTAACACTGCACTGATGGCCATCGCCGCCGACGCCCCGCAAATACCCACAGCGCCCCCCGTCAGCAGTCCAAGGTGTCGATCACAACCGAGAAGGCGGGCCCACATGACACCAAATATCAAGGTCATAACCACGGCGGCGCAGACGACGA
The DNA here is from genome assembly GCA_002721785.1 of Halieaceae bacterium. Lineage (GTDB taxonomy): Bacteria > Pseudomonadota > Gammaproteobacteria > Pseudomonadales > Halieaceae > Luminiphilus. Next base: position 46,078 of record PBLO01000004.1, on the reverse strand, counting down.
GGATGGCGTTCCAACCCAGCGTCGCGACATCACCCACACTTAGCCTGAGTCCGAGCAACGCCACACCAAACCTGAGGCACGGCCCTGACGCCCATACCAGCCCGCGGGTAAATCGGTCTGACTCACTGAGAAAATGACACGAAAGGCCCAACAACAACCCCATTAGCATGGCGGGGGCACCGTACCGATGGGCGATGACTGCAGCTACAAGAGCAAGCGTGACGCTGATCGCTACACCGGGCAGGAAGGCGCCGGCATTGTCTGGGTCGTTTGAACTCAAACGGCAGGTGCCGCTGCGACGACGCCCTCGACCGATCCAAAGGGTGCGTCTGGAGTCATGGCCGCGCTGTGCAGTTCGGCGATTTTCTCGGCATTAACGTCAGGGGCCGTATCAAGATAGTCGAGAATAACCACCAGCCGTGAGGTGGTTCGGTAACGCGTATCACCGTAGCCCTTGACCATCCCGCCCAGTGCGGCGATCGCCATGGCTTGCGCATGCTCATCAGCAGTCAGCACTCCCTCGAACCATCTTTCGATCATCTGGTGCTCGTGGGCATAGCCGAGCGTCGATCGGCGGAAACGTCTCAGGCCCGACAAACCGCGAAACACCAGTTGCATGCTGATACGGTCTGTTCTGAGCGTTCTCGGGCCCAACACCCGACCCAGCGCGCGGCGCGCCGTGTTTGATCTCAACAATGCCGAACCCAATCGTCGTGGCAGCAAGGCAGCGATCTCCTCCACCCGCGGGTGAAAAAATTCGGCGACAGTCATTGGCTGGGCGGCGTCTGCTTTGACCTCGGAACGAATCTGATCTTCTCTCGTAGGCCTAACTTTCAGCTGGGCAACTCGGGGGATGTCTTCATACGCCATCCAAAGCGCGAGGTGCCGGCCTGCCTCGTATGATAAAGCGTAGTCGGTTCGGTCCTGATCGCGGTCAATCAGCGATGCCAGACAGGCCAGCCACTGCTCTGCGTAGGCCTCATCCTGATAATCGATCAGCCGGTTGACGCTGTGATAGGCCATTTCTTGAAGCGGGTGAGGCAAGTCAGCAAGGCGCGGCAACCAACGCTCACCCACAGGGGTCGTCGCGGCCGGCAACACAAACGGTGCCTGCGCCGCGGGCTCATACGCGCCCACCCCGCCCGATTCAGCGCGCTGAAAACTCTCATCGAAGGCAGCAAGATTCGCCCGCGCGGCAGCACCCTCGGAAATCAGATCTCTGAAACAGTCGGGCGCAAAAGGCAGCGCGCCACTTCCCGCGATGGCACCCAGTAGTGCGGCAGAGATGACGGTGCCATGGCGTTGAACGATCTCGGACATGTCGAAATGAATAAACGCCTTTGCATAACGCCCACCCATCTCCAGAATCAAGTCACGATCGACCGTGCCATCGCCCGTGGCGCTTTTTTCTGTGATACCAAAGACCCGGTGGTCAGAGGTAATCAGCGTGCTCTTGTCAGGGGAGATGAAGCCCCGACTAATCATCCGCCCCGCCTCGGCGATTTCCGAGGCCACGGCAATATCGATGTCACCCTGTGCCGGAAACAATGACATCACCGGCGGACGCTGATCGCCTTCTCGGGGCATAAATTCAAGGTAGTAAATCGTCGCGCCCGTTCTCTGGGCCACGCCGGCAAGTGACGTGCTCTGGCACCACCAACCGCTCTGCTCGGCCACCGCAATCAGCCAATTGGTCAGCACACCGCCGCCTTCGCCACCCAGCGCGGCAATTACCATGTTGATGGTCTGGTCGTCCCGGGACATCAGAATTGTCGCTGCAATCTGTGCTTCTGGTCGCGTGCGCGTAACCATTCCCTGACTCGCACACGCGCCGAGTTCATCAGTCGATCCCATGGACTGGGGTTATCAATCAAATCAATCCGCGAGAACGAAGGACACAGCACTGCAGAGTGCGCATTAGTACCGCATACGCCGCAACCGACACAGCTGTTGTCAACATACGAGACGGGGTCCGAACGAAGCGGATCGGGATTGTCACGAATGGTGAGCGACGGGCACCCGGAGAGACGAATGCAGCCGTGGTCGCCCGTACAGGTTTCGGGGTCGATATAAAAGCGCGCGCGCTTCACCCGCCGCCCCTCGGCGACCGCCTGCCTGATCATTGGTTTCACGCGACGCTGACGATTCAGCATGCACTCCCCTTCGGCGACCACGACCTTCAACCCCGGCGCATCGCTCGTCAACGCCGTGCGCAGCGTCTCCTTCATGGCGGCGATATTGTAGGTGCTCACAGTACGAATCCATTTCACACCCGCACCACGGCAGGCGTCTTCAATCGTCTGCCAACTGTCACGCTTGGGCTGGTCGGTATCGAGCGTGGTGGCAATCAAATTGGGCTCGACCAGCGAGGGTATGTCCTGCCCTCCGGTTGCTGCCGAGTAACCGTTGTCGATCACGATCAGCAAGCCATCGTGCTCATTGAAGACCGCACTGGTCACGCCGCTGGTCAGGCCGTTATGCCAAAAGCCGCCATCTCCCATGATGCTGATCGCCTTGTGCGGCAGTGCGTGTCGCATCCCCGATGAGCTGGCCAGGGAGAGACCATAGCCCATGATGGTATTCCCCAAATTAAAGGGCGCCGCAGTGGCAAAAGAATGGCAGCCAATGTCTGAAGAGATATGGAACGGCCCCATCTCTTCCTGCAATTGTTTAATCGCCGAGAACAAGGGCCGCTCGGGACATCCCGTACACAAGCCGGCGGGCCGCGGGGGCAGCTCTGTCATCAATCGGGCGATGTCCTCGTCGGAAACCGGTGTCTCGGTCGCGAGAACAGCCTCAAGCGGCAGCTTCATCGGTATCGCTGTGCGGGAGGCCGCTCCAAGGAATCGCGTGATCCCCTCGAGCATGACTTGCCCGGTGTACTCTCCCGCCATTGGCATGATGTCCTTGCCGTAGACACGAGTTTGAACGTCCTGCCTTCGCAGCACTGTCTGGATACCTTGCTCGATGTACTCGGGCTGACCCTCCTCGAGCACCAGCACTTGCTCTTTACCGGCACAGAACCGCACCAATTCATTGGGAATCAATGGATAGGCAACGTTGAGACAATAGATGGGGATATCGGTGTCGCCATAGACATCCGCCAGACCCTGCCGCTGCAAAGCGCGAATGACCGTATTGTAAGAGCCTCCGCAGGTGATGATGCCCACCGAGTCGTAACGACCCGGGAAAACTTCATTCAGCGCATGCTCCTCCACAAAGTGGATCGCCGCGGGCAATCGCTCGCCAATCTTCTCCCGTTCCTGCTCGTACACGAAGGGCGGCAAGATGATTTTTTCCGGCTCACGATTGGGCGTCACGGGAGCCTGATTGTGATGGGCGGGTGCTACGTTGTCCCTTGCGACGAACTCGCCGGTGACGTGGCAGCCGCGGATGCGCATCATGTAAAAAATCGGCGTGCTAGACGCCTCTGACAACTCGAAGCCCTTCTCCACCATGTCGACGATGCTGGGTAGATTGGGGCGCGGATCGAGGAGCCACATCTGCGCTTTCATCGCAAACGCGTAACTGCGCTCCTGCATGATGCTCGAACCCTCACCGTAGTCTTCCCCTACGATCACCATGGCACCGCCGGTGACACCGGAAGATGCGAGGTTGGAGAGCGCATCAGACGCCACATTAGTGCCCACTGTGGACTTCCAGGTCACGGCGCCGCGGAGTGGATAGTTAATCGACGCAGAGAGCATTGCCGCGGCAGTCGCCTCGGAACCATTCGCCTCGAAGTGAACGCCCAACTCACCAAGGATGTCCTGCGCATCGTTCAGCACGTCCATCAAATGCGAAATCGGCGACCCCTGATATCCCCCGACGTAAGAGACACCCGACTGAAGAAGCGCCTTGGTGATCGCGAGGATGCCCTCGCCCTTAAAGACGTCGCCATCTCCAGCGCGGAGCTTTTTTACCTCTTCTCTGAAGGATCGTTCAGCCAAAATCTGACCTCAAAAATATTGTCATAGACCCACCTCTCGACAAAACATACTCAGCGCCTGCTCAACGCAACTTTGATTCAAATCCTTCCTATGACCGGCTACTCCCAGCGTCCCCGGAGCCGTAGAGAACATTTTAAGTATAAAATATAATTCGATCTCCTCTATTACAAACCGGGAACCGGGGATGCACAAGACTTTGTTGCCCGATGGCTGGCCGCGACCCAAGGGCTATGCCAACGGTGTCGTCGCTCAAGGGGACTCGATCATCTTCTGTGGCGGTCAAATCGGCTGGACCAGCGACGAGCGATTCGAACACCACGACTTCATAGGGCAAGTAAGGCAAGCGCTAGAGAACGTGGTGGCGGTGTTGGCCAGCGCCGGCGCAGGGCCGGAGCACATTACTCGGATGACATGGTACGTCACGGATCGCGCACAGTATCTCGAGGATCTGGCGGGCGTGGGTCGCACCTACCGTGACGTCATAGGTAAGCATTTTCCGGCCATGTCAGTTGTAGAGGTGTCTGCGCTCATTGAGTCTGAGGCACTGGTGGAAATCGAAGTCACCGCGGTCAAATAACCCTGTCTAGCAACACCGCGCCGGGACAACGCCGGCGTGACCCCCCCGGCCCCATCAATGAGGCCTTACCCGCACAAACGCATGCGTCTTCATGGTCAACACATCAACCCCGTCTTGATTCCATAACCGCACATGGGTCGTCAAAATCCCGCGATCTGGCCGGGACGCGGACTGACGTGCTTCCTCAACAACAGCCTCTCCTGAAATGGTATCCCCTGGCCTGACGGGAGCGAGCCACCTCAGTTCGTCAACGCCCGGCGATGTCAGCACAGCAGATTGTGCAAGATACGCCTCGACGGCCAGCCGCATAAAAATAGCTGCGGTATGCCAACCGCTCGCCATCAGGCCGCCGAGCTCTTGCGTCACCTGATGCGCGTCGTTGGTATGAAAAACCTGCGGATCGAAGGCTTCGGCGAACCCAACGATCGCGTCCTTGGCCACGACGTGGTTCCCGAAAACGATGCACTGCCCCGGATGAAAGTCCTCCAGATACTTCATACCGCCGCAACCTACTCCAGTCATGCGTATACCAATACACCCGCAACATGCGACCGCCACCAAGTTACTTAGGCTATGACGTGAACCATTGCTTGCGTCGATCGCTGCTTCTTGATACAAATATTTTAAGCCTAAAATATTAGCCATGTCGTGGCCATAATGGCGACGCAGGGGAAGCTCATGCCGCATTCTTCCGCACCCATGTTCAACCAAAACCGACTCAAGCTCGGCACGTTTTCGGCGAACTGCTCGAGTGGCATGGCGGTAACGAAAGTGGCTGAACGCTGGGATAACAACTGGGAAAACAACCTGGATCTGGTCAAGCAATGTGACGAGGCCGGCATCGAGTTCATGCTCCCCATCGCACGCTGGATCGGTTACGGCGGCGACACCGATTTTCATGGCGACGTACTGGAAACCGTTACCTGGGCAGCCGGATTAGCCGCCCACTCCCAGAACATTCAAGTGTTCGCGACGGTCCACACGGCGTTTAACCACCCCATTGTCGTTGCCAAGCAACTCGCCACCCTTGACCAGCTCTCAAACGGCAGGATCGGATTAAATGTTGTCGCGGGATGGAACAAGCCGGAGTACGACGCCTTCGGAGTGGATTTACCATCGGAGCACAACGATCGCTACGCCATGGCGCAAGAATGGTTCGACTACGTCTCGCGCCTTTGGAAGGAAGATCATGCTTTCGACTGGGAAGGCACTTTTTTCAGAGGCAAGGGCGTTTACGGTCGGCCGCACCCAGTCCAGTCCCGCATCCCGGTGATTAACGCTGCCGCCTCTGAAGAGGGCCGCGCGTTCGCCATGCGCAACGCAGACTTTCTCTTCACGCCGGTATTCGATTTTGACCAAGCGAAAGCCACAGTTGACGAAATCTCGCAAAAATCAGCCTCGGTAGGGCGTGACGTTAATGTGCTGACATTCTGCACCGTGGTGTGCCGACCCACGCAGCAAGAGGCCGAGGATTACCTGCACTGGTACGCCAACGAGAACGCGGACTGGGACGCAGTCGACAATCTCATGACGCTACAGGGCATGCACGCACAGTCCTTCACGAAAGAGGCATTGGGTATGTTCCGTGATCGTTTTGCTGCGGGCCATGGCGGCTTTCCCTTGGTGGGCACGCCTGATCACATCGCGGATCAGTTAGCCTTGCTCAGCGAAACTGGCGTGGCGGGCACCACACTTTCATTCGTCGACTACGCCAAGGAATTTCCTTTCTTCAGGCAAGAGGTTCTGCCCCGACTTGAGGCGAAGGGTCTACGAACACCCGTTAAGTGAGCGCGTCGATAAAAAAAGGGGCCGTTGGCCCCTTTTTTGTTGCCGAGCATCGGATCAGAACTCTTTCCGGATCTGTACCGCATAGTTCCGCGGCGCGCGATAGGACACCTCGTTACAGCCGCACAACGTGGCCAGGTCAAAGCCCTGAATGCCGGCACGCTCATCAGTGATGTTGTTAAGCAGCAATGACGCCGTCCACGACTGATCGCTACTAGTCCAGCTCACCAAACCGTTCACCATCGTGTAGCTATCGAACTTGTCAGCATCGAAGTTTCGGAGGTTGTAATAAAACTCGTCCGAGTAACTGATGTCGCCCTGCACCGCTATGCTTGAGCCGCCGGCGAGAGGAAATGTATAGCGCGCCATGGCAAAAGCCTGAAACTCAGGAGTGTAGGTAGGTGTGACACTTCTGGTGGGTAGTGGTGACCCGTTGCGCAAAGGCAAATCGTCAATCTGCGCATCCACGTACGAAGCCGACAAAATGAGGTCTAGCCTGTCAGTCGGGCTCGCCTGCAGTTCCAGCTCAGCGCCATAAGTTTCAGCATCGAGGTTGACCGAGTTGCCGCCAACGCCAACAAAGAGGAATGCCTGGTAGTCAGCATAGTCATAGTAATAAGCCGATCCGTTCAGCCGCGCAGCTCCCCCGGCGAGAGTGGCCTTGAAACCCGCTTCAAAAGAAGTGAGCACCTCTTCATCGTATGGCACCCCTGCGTTACCGCCGCCGCCGAGGTAGGCACCCAACAACGCCGCATTAAAGCTACCTGCCTTAACACCTCGATTGATGCCAGCGTAGATGAGCAGATCATCGCTCGGGGTGTAGTCCAGTTGCACTTTCCCAGTCCAGAAACTCTCGGACAGATCGTCTTGATAACTGAGAGGATCCCCCGCACCTGCCGCGTTGGGTATGTACATGCTGGTGTCATACGACACCTGATCGTTACCCATTGATGGTGTCAGACCCCAGTTACCCACAAAGTCCTTCTCTTCACGCATGATGCGCAGGCCACCAATAATTCGAAGCGAGTCGCTGAGCTGGTACTCATACTGTCCGAACAGACTGTAAGAGTCTGTCTCAAGTGACGATATCGTGACCACATCGGCGGGCAACGCGATGACACCAAAAATACTGTTCGGTGGGGCTTTCAACGCGTTTGAAGAGTCCGTGTCGATGTTGAGGTAGTAGGCACCAATAACCCAATCAGACCGCTCCGAACCACCGGAAAGCCGGAATTCTTGGGTAAAGCTGGTCGCGTCCACCGACCCGTAGTTAGCAAGCTGATTAACTGGGGCTGCATCCACGTCGATAAAAAGCTGTTTCTCATAGGATTTGTGGTCTGTGACCGATACGAATGACGATCCATTACTGAGCTCGTATTCGATCTTAGCGTTGAAGCCGCTAGTCTCTGTAGACCCCTGGTCGTCGAAGGCAAAATCACTAGAGAAGGTGAAATCATCTCCGTCCGGATCTCGATAGCCAAAGAAGTCTGCTCCCGGAGCCATTCGCTCGCAAAGCCCAATCGCCGCACAGTTGCCCGGCCCAAAGGGCGAGTCCACAAGACCATCACCGCCCCCGTCGAGCCCCGTATCGTTGCCGTTGTTGGTGAGAATGGACAATCTCGTCTCGTTCGCGGGCGTATCGATGACGTTGTAAACCTCAGAGCGCCCGTTGATGTCTTCGACAAGCGCAATGGTTGGCTTGGATTGATAAGGGCCAGTGCTTAACTCAGAGTCAGCATAATTAGCTGACAGAGTGATCTCCAAACGGTCCGTTGGGCGGAGTCCCAAGGTAAATCGACCAACAATCGTGTCGTCGTCACCAAGATCTGCCCCTGCGCCTTCCCCCGGATTTCCAATCGCGAACGGCGGCGCACCGAATACGTTAAATTGAGGCTGTCCTTGAGGGTAGAGGTTTTCTAGATAAGGATCCTGTTCCGAATATCGGATAGCCGCACGAAAGGCGACGGAATCAGAGATGGGCCCGCCGATCGCCGCTTCGACTGCCATTCTGTTCGCATTGTTTGGCACATCAAACTGACCAAAATCAGCTTGCACAAAGCCCTCAAACTCTTCGAAGTTAGGCTTTTTAGAGAAAAACGACACGACACCACCTGTCGCATTCCGGCCAAATAAGGTGCCCTGAGGGCCTTTCAGTATTTCTACTCGATCCAGATCTAACAGCGCGAAGGTTTGCGCCTGCGCAATCGCCACATAGCCTTCATCAAGATAGACAGCGTTTGGTGATTCGATGATGTCATTGAAGTCGTTTTGTGTGACGCCTCTGATGGTGAACTGAGTATTTTGGCCCGCCAAATTTCCCGAGATGTGCACACCGGGGGTATAAGCCGCGATATCAAAACTGTCTGTCGCGTCAAAGGCTCTGAGCTGATCCCCAGTGAAAGCACTGACCGCGATGCCGACATCTTGTAATCCCTGATCACGCTTCTGCGCTGTCACCACGACCTCCTCCAGCAGGCTCTGCGCCATCACGGAGCCGCTCATCACTGAAACGGCGGCAGCCACGGAAAGCAGCAGCGGCACGCGTTGGGTACGTGTCATCGTCAGAGACGACTTTTCTGTATTGAAACTTCGCTTCATGTCCATTTATGAGACCTCATGCTGTGGGTGGGCAGGATCGCCGTTTTAATAAATCAAACAATACTTTAAACCTAAAATTATTCAAGGCAACACGTCTGTACGAGGACGAGTGCAAGTGTCGATAACCGTCCGCAAGATTTTTTCTGCGCAGGGAATTAGGTCAGGGATGTAGGTGGCACCCATACCCCCCAAACCCTCTGCAACGTTCTCTGGCGCTCCTTCAGCAGGCCAAGGCCAGCCCATCCTCACCGTGGGAACGCCGAGGGCCCTGAGTAGCGAGCCATCAGTTTGCCCCCCCAATAAATCAGGCTCTTCGGGATACGGTTTCCGCTCAATGTGCTCCCAAGCGCGGCGCGCAGACTGTACGATCCAGCTGTCCTCTGGTGTGGCACCTCCGGGGGTGGAGCCATACATTTCCCAATCCATTTTCAATTCAGGATCTTCCGCAGCTAAGCCTCGAAGAAATTCGTCGACTTGCGCATTGACTTCAGCCGGTGACGTCCGGGGATTCACCCGGACGTCAAAATAAATTTCGGTAGCCGCAGAGGGGAATGCAGGGCGCTCTGGCCAGCCGGACCGCAAGGCGGAGATCCAGCCATCCGGCCTTACGACGCCCGATGTATTTCTTTCGGTATAGGTCGGCAGCCAGTCCTCCAACGCCAAAATTACACGAGCAGCGGGGACGATTGAACTGGTAAAGCCGGGCGTTCCTCTCGGCACGCCCGCGTAACCGAGCGAACCCCACACGGTGAGTTTGAACCATGCCATGCCCGGCTCTTCGTGATAGACCCAATTCCACGGCTTCATGATGATGGCGAAATCGGGAGACCCACCGCGATTGAGCAAGTGCAGAATACCGTGCGACATACCCGCATTGCCTCGCTCGGGAATCGTGACAGGCATGCCGCCATCGGCAAAACCGAGCGACAAGTCACCAAGGAGCGGTATGTTCGCCTCACGAACGCATCGAAACACCTCTGCCAGAGTTGCTACCATGGCTTTCGGGTTAGAGGAGCCCAAGCCGAACACCCAATCGTCGATCATCTTTGCCTGCGGCATGAGATCCGAGGTGATATGTTGACCCACCCAAGGCAGGTCGCTGTCATTGCCCTCCAGGTGAGTATCGATAGGCGCATATAACAGCAAATTTGCTCCGCCGCCCGCACCTTTAAGTCTGGCATAACCGGCAGCCGACTCACCCGCCATCGAGAGCAGCTTTGCATCTACCGCTAGCGTGTCCCGAACGTGATCTACCAGCATGTTGCAAGCCGCTCGAGTTGAACCCGTTGGACTGTGAATGTCAGTCAATCTAAACAGTAGCGACTTTAGTTTTTCTTTATCTAGAAGCGCTCTCGCCGCCTCAAAATATTGCTGCTGCTTCTGCGAAAATGACGTGCTCATTGTCATCCTTTCTCTCCTTCATCCATCAGTTCCGTCACGATGCGACCTACGTTGAGAAGCTGCTTATCAGCCCCAGGCAACATAACGAATTGGGGTCCATATGGCAGACCGGTGGCCCCCTCGCGAAGGAGCGGTAAGGTCAAGCACGGCGCACCCAGTGCGGTCCATTGTCTGCAAAACAGTGGGTCGCCTGTGCCCGCTTCGATCTTTGGCGCTACGGATGTCACCGATGGGGTGAGCCATACTTCATCCGCCTGCATAAAATCATGCGCACTGGCCCGCGCTGCTTGGATGGCCCGGTGTGCGTGTCCTAACAATGAGGCAGCGTAGCCGCGCCCCTCTATGACAAAATCTTTGAATGCGTCGCTCAACTGTTCGCCGTGCTGCGAGACTAACCAACCTAGGGTGCTCGCCAGCTCACCGGCGTGAACTGTCCGCTGATGATCCAGTAGGGCCTCCAAATCAGGGATGACCTCTTGCTCTCGGTATTCCACAAAGCCGGCCGCTAGTCGTCTCGCTAGGGCCTCTATTTGCCGTCGATGCTCCTCTGGCAAGATCATCCAATTCGATGTTCTGTATAGAACCAATCGCCTAGGCAACTTTACGCCGCCACCATCAATTGCTTCATCCGACGAGGCCAACACACTATCTGCAGCCTGTATCAGGCCGAGGTGATCGGCAATCAAGCCCAGCGTATCTAGCGTTGGCGAGGTCGGAAGCACACCCCGCAGAGCATAGCGATCATAGGTAGGCTTAAACCCCAATACCCCACAGTAGCTTGCAGGCCGGATCGTAGACCCCGCTGTTTGTGTCGCTAATGCCAGCCTGACATCACCCGCAGCAACTGCTGCCGCAGAACCGCTGCTTGACCCACCCGGTGTTCGATCAACTGACAGCGGATTGACGGTGGCACCGGGTTGATAAGTCGCTAATTCAGCGGTGACCGTCTTACCGGCGATAATGGCACCGGCTTGCGTAAGCATCGCGATACAGTCGGCCTCTGCTGTACCGAGCAGCTGACTGATTACCGACTGTGACAATCGAGTGCCGCACTGTGTTGGAAAAGCGTCGGTTGCGACGACGTCCTTTACGCCGATCGGTAATCCCGCGAGGGTGTCGGGCCGGGCCTGCATCAAAGGCCGACTTCCGCAAACCCAGGCGCTGAAAGGGTCGTCAACGACACACTGCACGGCGGCACTCATTTGATGGACTCAGTGCTCACGGACTTCGATGGCCCCAAATCATTGGCGCGTCATAGGTTTTCACCTGCCAATGGTCTCCTACCCGCGTGCTGTTACAACCAAATTCCAATCCGAATCCAGAGGGCGTCACGAGATAAAACGATTCGGTGTGATCGTTAGTGTGCTTTCCAAGCTCCATCATCAGGGGAATATTCAGGTCTCGCACTCGGTCGTAAGCGATACCCACGTCATTTATAGACAGTCCCTGCAACATCAAGTGGTTGAAAGTCCCCGGCGGAATATCTCCAAAAGGCGGCATCACCGCCAGCGAGTGATGTCTAGGGTTGCAATGGAAAAACGTAGCGTCTTTCTCGCCCTCGTCCCATACGATTCGATCACTTACCTTGAAACCCATAGTCTCGGTGTAAAAACGCTTCGCCTGCTCGTAATCCGCGACAAAATAAACGACATGGCCCAAGCCGTCCTCACCAGTCCAGTAGCCAGAGATGCCGCCGCTGGGAGTAAATGGCAACTGCTCGCACACCGGGCCATAAAAAATCTCTGTAGGCATCGCGCTAACTGGGTCCTCAAATCGATAGCCTGCCGTCACCCTACGCTCGTCGCATAAAGAGGGAGATAACGGCGCCAGCGCGACCCCAGCATCCTGCAGTGAGGCAACCATCTCATCTAGTACCGATTCGTCCTCAAGCTGCCAACCCACCGCCTTCACGGCCTCGGAGCCAGCCTCATACACAGCAATGCGATGATGCCACTCGTCTAGTCGGTAGAAGGTAACGCCAGCAGCCTGCTCGGAGCCCATACCGAGCACTGCAGTTAACAACTCGTGCCATTTATCTGTCTCGCTTGTCTCGATCGCGAAGTAGCCAAGTCCGGAGATCGCCATACTGTTACTCCCAATTCTCAATTGTTCGGCCTTAGGCTATCCCTGAGGCAACAAATCTCTCGTAGTGAATATTCTCTGGGATAAGTCCTGCCGCCAGCAGTCGGTCGATAGCGGCGTTAATCAACCCCTCAGGCCCGCATATGTACGCCTGTGTGTCGGGCGCCAACGCATCGAAATCAATCGATGCGAGCGCGTTGCCGTTCACGTGGCCGTTTTGCGCACCTGATTCCACGCACAAATTGACCTCTAGCGTTGGCATCCATGTCTCTAGTCGCCGCAGAAAAGAAGGGTCCAACAACGCTTCAGGCGACGCACAACCCAGACTCAACTTCAGCGGCGGCTTATGGCCGCTAGTTTCACGAATCTCCTGCAAAATACTGCAGATCGGCGATAGGCCCGTGCCACCTGCGATAAATAAGTGCGGGTGACGTCGCGAGCCAGACCAAGCAAAGTCCCCATATGGTCCACGCAGTCGAACAACGTCGTCTAATTTTGCAGCCCCTCTAACATAATCTGACATGAGGCCTGATTTCAGAACTCTGATCATAAATTCCAGTTTCGGCAACTCACTTGGCGCTGAGCACATCGAGTAACTGCGAGACGCGCCCCCCCCAGGAACACTAATTTCGACGTACTGCCCCGCTCTAAAGTCCAACCAGTCACCTTCAGCCAACTCAACCGTTAACTTCACGGCATCGCTCGCAATCCACTCAATACTGTCAACAAAGGCTTGGACCTCTGTCGGCCCCGCCTCTTCACTTGAGTAATCAAAATAGAGTGCACCATCGGATACCGCTTCGGAGGCACAGCAAAGCATCTTTCCTTCTGCGCGATCCATTGGCATCAAACTAGTGGCGCGACCGGCCTGGGGGGCGAGCGCGTGCCCCGCGGTATCGCCACGGCACAAACAGCTCAAGCAGGTTCCGCTCCGACATTGATTCCTGATGGGCACGTTCTGCTCCAGCGCCAGCTCAAGAAACGGCCGACCGCTGTCAGCATTGACCTCATAGACGGCGCCATTACTAAAATGACACGTTACCAACGGCACTCACTTGTTCCTTTGTCTTACAGAGGTGCGATTGAAGTTGTTGAGGTCATCAATTTTCTCAACAAAATAGCCAGGGGATTTCCCCTCCGACACATTCCTCAGTCGGATACTGGAAGCCTTGTCCCGTCCCTGTGCGCCGGGCGGCGGAGCCGCGATACCGCGGTTATGCCTCGACGCCAACTTCCTCCACATAATTGCAGAGATATCGGTTTCCACGAGCTGCTCACGTTGCCAACCTGTTCCGTCCGCATAGAAATCTTGCATCGCTTCCCTAGCGTGCAAATCGCAATCGTTAAATCCGCGCAAAGCGAGGGGCTGGTATACCGTATCGAATCGATAGGAGAACTGCTCTTTATCTTCATCACTGGGACAGTGTTTCACCAGCACCTCCCAGTACTCGTAGGTATCGTCGGTGATCGGCACGTACCATTCATATTGCGCCACCCCCTCCTCCGGCCAATTTTCGACGAGCAGAACGCCCGGTAAAATCACGGAGGTACGATACAGCCGACTGTTTAGTCCTTCGACTTTAACGTTGAGCGCCTTATTCTCGAGGATTGGCTCCCAGCGATCAGTGAACAGCCACTGCATCATGCCTTTGGGCCCCTCGGCATCATCAAATACCGTAATGCAGTCCTCGCTGGCGGGCCTTATGCCAAGCGGTAAAACCCAATTGTTGGCTTGTACGATCGTGTTGTCCTTGTGAACCAAAATGTGCGCGTTGTCGAAGCCGTTCTCGCAGGCTATGCGCCAATTTGCCTCACCGGTTCGGTGGATACCGAGCGCGACAACGTCGTCGTCCAACAACGATGGAGCGGCAGGCCAAAGAGGATGAGGGAATCGTTCGCTATTTTCAGGGAAACGCAAGGGGAAATCTTGGGCTAGCGGAGGGACATCTTCGTCTGGATAGTCATCAGCCCTGACAAAAACAAAAATAAGACCAGCCACCTCCTCTACAGGGTAGGTGGTCAGACCCGTGTTACCTATCAGTGGGTCATCCGGATTACCCACGATAGTGTCGAGATTCCCTGACTCTAGGTTGAAGGTGAATCCGTGGTACCAGCAGGAAATCGTTTCCTTGTTGAAGCACATTGGCTTCGCAGACAGCCTCACTCCCCGATGGATACACTGATCCTTCAGCGCATAGACCTTGCCGTTCGCGCGCCTCAGAACAATCTGAATCCCGGCAATCTGGATCCCCTCGACTTCCCCCTCTGCAAGCTCGTTTGAAAACAGCGCTGGGTACCAATGGTTAACAAAGCCCCAGTCCGCATCGACGTACGGTTGATACTCCTTTTGCACCGCGTCAGTGTTCGCCGTACCAGACTTCGCTCTGCGTCTTACGGGTTGATTGTCAGACATGTCAGGATCCTTTGTCGTTTGCTCGTATTGAAAACATTACGGGATAGCGCTTCGAAGAAATTGACTGATCACCGCATCGTGCTCTGCGGGTCTCTCCCATTGCGGCCAATGTGCGCAGCCTTCCATGACGTGCAGCGTGCTGCCCTCGATTAACTGGTGCAGACGCTCCGCGGCATCAACGCCATGAATCGGGTTCTTGTCTGTCCAGAGCACCAAAGCGGGGCATGTGATGCGCTGAATGGCAGGCTCCCCGAAGTAAAATTCATGAATGCCTCGCGCAAACAGGCGCTCGTAATATTCGAGCAAGGCATCCCGGGTTTCCGGGTCTGACCAAAGCGCCTGCCTGAGCGCAACGAGTTCATCCGTCACCCCTCCCAGGGGCATAAGCCATTCGAGGCGAGCGCGCAGAGTCTCTAAAGTCGGGTTATTCAACGCAGCCACCGACGTCTCTCGTAAGGCCTCAAGATCGGTCACACCCTCTTTAGCGTGCGCCGGATCCAACCCTATACCCCAGGCCGTGTTGAGCACCACAGCATCGACCCTCTCGGGGAAATTGATGGCCAAATCAAGGGCAACCCATCCGCCAAGCGATTCTCCCTCAAAAGATGCGGATTCAAGACCCAGAGCACTCATGAGATCGAGCACCTGCAGAGTGAACTGGCGCAGCCAATGCACCGGATCGTCGGGACCTCCCTCACTGAATTCAGGTTTGGAGGACATGCCGTGCCAGAGGAAATCCATAGCGATCGGGCGGGCAACCGCTGACAACGAGCTCAGATTCCGAGAATAAGTTTCAGCATGACCACCGCCACCGTGCAATAAAATCAGTGGCGACTTGTCATTGCGCACCTCAATAATCCGCGTGGTATAGCGCTCGCCGCTGACGAAGCGCGTCTGCGTTCCCAGAAGGTCAATATGAATGCTGCGAACCATGCGGAATTCCTATCAGTGCGCGATAACAATTTTCCCAAAGTGCTGACCGGCGCCCAGCTCAGCGTAAGCGATCTCGGCTTGATCAAAAGCGACCTCATGATCGATCACTGGAGTGATGTGGTGAGTAGCCATGAATCGGTTCATTGCGCGAAAGTCCTCGCGATGACTCACGGTAATGCCGTTGAGTGATACCCACTTACGTAGGATGTCAGAGATAACGACCTGCGCTTCGTTGCCCGACAACACCCCGATGACACTCACTCGCCCCCCCACTCTGATACAGTTGAGAGATTGGGCCAGTGTCTCCGCCCCACCCAACTCAATTGCCAGATCAATAGACTCTCCCCCCAGTAAGTCATTTACACGATCACTCCACTGGGGATGCTCACGGTAATTCACCGTGTTATCGGCACCCAAATCGCGGATTTTCGCGAGTTTTTCATCGCTGCTTGAAATCACCGTAACGGTAGCGCCCATCGCCTTAGCGAATTGCACCGCAAACACTGCCACGCCACCGGTGCCCTGCACCAATACATGCTCTCCGGGGACGAGAGCCCCTCGCGTTAGAAGTGCTGCCCAGGCAGTCACCGCCGCACAGGGCAACGCCGCTGCCTGACTGGCGTTAAGGTGTTCTGGTGCTTCGATAAACGCGGTCGCGGGTAAAGTGGCATGACGACGAAGGAGACCGTCCATCTCGCACCCCAGGCTTGCGGAGTGATTCCTCGCAGTGGCAGGCCCCGCCTCCCAAAAGGGGTAAAAGCAAGACGCTACGAGTTGCCCCGGCACTAAATCTGATACGCCCTCGCCAACGGCGACTACCCTACCCGCCCCATCGGAGAGCGGCACAACCCCCTGCCTTGAAGGGTAAAAGCCCGCCTGAATTCCCAAATCGCGATAGTTGATCGATGATGCCTGGATTTCTACCGCGACCTCTCCCGGGCCCGGCGCTGCTGCCTCGGCATCACACCGGGAGAGTTTTCCCTCACTAATGGAATAGGAGTTAGACATATAACCTCATTAATACCTGTGTCTTGAGCTCATGTTTCCGATTCGACAAAACGCACGCTTAACCGGCCTCATCGAGGAAGTGTTGCACCAACGTCTGAAAGCGAGTGGGGTGCTCAATTTGAGTCCAGTGGCCGCATTGACCAATGTAATGCAGTTGCGAACGCGCCAAATGCTGATGCAAGTGCCAGGATGACTGTGGGTCGACAACGCGGTCATCACGTCCGTGGATGATCAGAACATCATTGGAAATCGACTGCAGCATTTCAATGGACAATGCCTGCGCATCCAACCAGCGTTGATGTGGCGGTGGAAAGATCTGCTCGAACCGCTCCTGAGCACCCGGGCGGACCGTGGCGCGATAGCGGAGCTCCGCCAACTCATCGGTCACAAGTGTTCTATCAAAGGCCATGATGTCCATAAGACCCTTCATATTTTCAACCGAGGGCTTATAGCTCCAGAGCGCCTCAAGGTTTTCGTTCACTTTTGTTGGCCATCCGCCGGGACCCATCAGTACAAGTCGGTCGCATAAATCGGGGCGTAATGCAGCCATCCAGAGCGCCAGGGCGCCTCCAAAGGAATTCCCTACCCAGTGCGCACTCGCGACACCCAGCGCATCCAGAAGCGCTTCCAATTGCTCGATCCATGTTTCCATAAATCGATATTCAAAGGACGCCGGAATCTCGGTGTAGCCGAAACCGGCCAGGTCCGGCGCCAGCACCCGATAGCGATCAGACAGTTTCGGGATCAGGTTTCGCCAGTTCGCCCACGCAGACACGCCAGCCCCGGAACCGTGGAGAAGCACAACCGGCTTGCCCTCACCTTGATCATGGACATTTGTGAGATAACCGCATGTCTCTATAGCTGTCCCTATCTCTGGATCACTCACATCTACCTCCACTTATTTGTGCTAAAACACCGATGGCACGGACGCCAGCGCCCCATCATTCAGCGCCTCGGGCGCCTGATACGCCAACTTGCTGTGACTCAAACCCAGCTGGACCAACATCTCACATTGTTTCAGCGCGATAAGCCCGGGATTGAGGACGGGAACTTCCAACGCATCACTCAAAAACTCCGCTGACTGGTGCATAGTGGTTGAACCCAAAATGATGACGTCTGCGCCATGATCATCAATGGCGCGTCGTGCGGCGGCCTCCAACTTTGCAAACACCACCTCCTCTTTTCCCGCCAGCAACTCTTCGGCATCAGGTCGAGTGTCGATCGATTCGATAGAGGCCAGACGATGTTGCATCTCTAACTCCAACGCGACCTTGCGATAGAGTGGTTTCCAGCGATCCCACATCGTGATGACAGAAAATTGATGTCCCAGCATGGCAGCGGTTAGAAAACAGGCCTGCCCTGGGCCGACCACGGGGATGTCTAGCCGAGATCGCAGCGCTGTCAAACCAGAGTCGCTCATACTATTAATGCAAACCGCGTCATATCCCTCGGCCTCGGCGGACAGGCCGGCCTCCAATACGAACGCATCTGCCATAGTCATTTCATAGTAGGAGTCGAGAATCTTCCCACCATTTTTCGCTGCGCAAAAATCGATCTGAAGATCGGGGCGCTGCAAAGAGACAGGCACTTGCGCCTCGAACGCGGCAAGCGCCTCGTCTGGGATAGGAACCGGCAATATCATTTTTATTTTCACTGACCAGGTCTCGTATTATTGATCCTGCTGTCAAAGTAGCAAAACATGATTGAAGATCAATCGATTTTTAATATATTTTTTTGGGACTGCGGAGGTAAGCATGTCGCACACTGAAAAAGACCCATATCAGCTGACTAGTGCGGACGATCAGGCGGTTGATTGGGCACACAGCAACTGGCCGCTAGGCAAAGACCACCATGACATCATCACCACTGAATTCGAGTGGGCTGTCATGCGCTTTTTCTCAGCCTTCGAACGGAGCTGTCTACAGCTATCGGTTACGGCAGGCGCGCGCGAGTTACCCTTTCAAGAGCTTGTTTTACTCCATGTTGTCGCGATGCAACATCACCCGCAGACGTCGCAGTCTATTGCAAGACAGCTGAACCGGGACGATATCCAAAATCTGCAGTACGCTTTGCGTAAGCTGGAGAAGCGGGGGCTGATTACCAAATGTGTCGCGGAGCGGTCTAAAACAGCCCACTACGCCATTACTGCTGCAGGGCGCGAAGCGGTAGGATTTTATGCACAGATCAGGGCACAACTTCTGACGGGCAGAACCGAGCTGGTGAGCGAAGTCGACGCAAAACTCAAAGAAGCGACACAGTTGCTCTCTGTCTTGACCGGGATCTATGATGACGTGGCGCGGGTCGCCGCCACCTATAGCCCCATTCGAAGTGACGAGATCGAGAGCATACAGCGATGATCAAGACAGCATCCCATGTTTCAAGGCATGCCACGCCCGCCGGCCAAACGCACGACATGCTCCGAACATTCGCTGGGCCTCCCTCACTGCTCACGCGAGGCTTCTACTTCACGCACGAATCACGCGCGGCGCAGGACCCGAAAACCAATGCCTGATAACGTGACGCGAAGAGGCTTGATCACCTCAACACTGATAACGGGGTCTTTCTTGGTACTGGGGGAGCGCTTAACCTTGACCCCAGCCGAAGCGACAGAACTCGGTTTCACATCTGACGTCCTCAGCAGGGAGCAACTGAATGCAATAGAGACGGTGGCTGAGCACATCGTACCCGGCAGCCACCGTGCGGGCATTGCAGCCTACATTGACTCTCAACTGAACGCGGGTGAGAACTCTCTGCTCATAGGCAAGTATCTCGGCGTCGATACCTCGGGACAAATCGCATTCTACGAGAATCTAGCAGACAACCTGGTCGCCGCGTTGAAAACGGAGCAGTCTGTTCAAGAGATCGTCGGTGCTCTGTGGGGAGACGCACTGGGGACGTGGGAGGGCCCTCCCTCCAGTTATATGCTGTTCGTACTCCGCGCCGATGCACTAGACGTCACCTACGGTACGCCAGAGGGTTTTGAGGCACTGGGCATCCCCTACATGGCCCACATCATGCCGGAGACGCCGTGGTGAAGAAGAAGCAGGACGTCATCATTGTCGGCGCCGGGGCAGCAGGCCTCATGCTTGCGGCACGATTGGCCGAGGGAGGCCAATCAGTCACGATTCTCGAAGCCGGCGCGGAGCGACAACTCGGCGACCTGGTTAGCTCACAAATCTGGGCTCGAAAACTGAAATGGGCTGAACCCGCCGTATCCGAGTCGGGTGATCATAAAATCGGACACGCATTTAATGCCGGGAGCGGGACAGGTGGCTCAGCCATTCACCACTACGGCGTATGGCTGCGCATGCATGAGGGAGATTTCTCCCTGCACAAGGACCATGGAGTTGGACTCAACTGGCCGCTGGGCTATGCCGATTTGACGCCGCACTATGACCGCGTGCAGGCCGAAGTCGGTCTGAGCGGTGATGCCGAGCAGGAGCGCTGGAGGCCGCCGGGCGCACCCTACCCCATGCCCCCTCTGCCACTGTTCGCGCAGGCCAGGGTGCTGGCCAAAGGTTTTGAGAATACCGCGCGTCATACCTCGCCACTGCCGCTGGCCATTAATAGTGAGCCCTATCAAGGGCGCAAAAGTTGCCAATACGACGGCTGGTGCGATGCGGGCTGCCCAACTGGGGCGTTAGGTAACCCCCTAGTGACGTGGCTTCCTCGCGCGCTCGCCGCGGGCGTTCACATCGAGCACAATGCCCGCGTATCGCGAGTCATCCGCTCGGCCGCCAATCCAAGTCACATCGAATCCGTGGAATATTTGCAGAGGGGCATAAGGAAGACTCTCAGTGCGGCGCGCATCATCATCGCTGCGTTCACGGTGCAGTCGGTGCGCATTCTGTTGAGCTCCGCCACGGCACAGCACGGCGCCCCCGGCAATCACTCCGACAAGCTAGGGCGCTATCTGATGACGCACCCGGCCGCGACGGTCTTCGGGCTCTTCGAAGAAGAGACCTATCCTCATCAGGGCGTCTCTGCGGGGCAGTTGCTCAGCCATGATGAATACGACGACAAAGCCGCAGCGGGTGGATTCGGGTCCAGCCAATGGATGATCGGACATGCCATCAAGCCTCATGACCTCCTTGGTTACGGCACAGGCAGGCCCGATATTTCGGGGCCAGAGCTGGAACCTTGGCTCAAGCGGGCCGCCCGGCACCTCGGCAATATGACACTGGTATGCGAAGACATCGCGCTGCCAGAAAATCGCATTACTTTAAGTGACAAAGTGGATAGCGACGGCATCCCCTACGCGCACACGCACCATGACCTGGCGCCAAACGCCGCGGCGAGATGGACGCAGCGAATGGCGGAGGGAGAGGAAATTATGCGAGCAGCAGGCGCACAGGAGGTCTGGTCAGGTCCGCGCATCGGCATGCACATCATGGGTGGCGCTGTCATGGGCGACGATCCGGCACAATCCGTCACCGACCGGAATGGTCGCGTCCACGAGACAGATAACCTTTATGTAGCGGGGCCCGCCCTCTTTCCCAGCAGCGGCGCCGTCAACCCGACCTTTACACTCAGCGCCCTAGCGTCGCATCAAGCGGAGCATCTGCTTGCCACGCCGTAACGCCACGTACCGCCTCATCCACACACTTTCGTTTTTATACCGAATACCTCAAGCGAGGCCCGCATGACAGCATCAGTGAGCTATTTCACCCATGGCCAGATCGGCAATATCGTGATCGACTCACCGCCCGTCAACGCCCTCTCACAACACGTGAGACAAGGCATCGTCGATGCGCTGCAGACAGCGGCGGGCGATGACACCCAGATCGTCGTTTTGCGTTGTGAGGGACGGACCTTTATCGCCGGCGCCGACATCACGGAGTTTGGCAAGCCGCCGCAGGCACCGGCGCTGGCGGCAGTCTTGGAAGC
Source organism: Halieaceae bacterium (assembly GCA_002721785.1). Taxonomy (GTDB): domain Bacteria; phylum Pseudomonadota; class Gammaproteobacteria; order Pseudomonadales; family Halieaceae; genus Luminiphilus. The sequence goes on along the minus strand of PBLO01000004.1, from coordinate 24,444 downwards.
GCTCGAATCACATCCAAAACCCATCATTGCGGCGATACATGGAACGGCATTAGGCGGTGGACTGGAACTCACCCTATGCTGCGACTACCGAGTTGCTACTACATCGGCAAAAGTCGGATTGCCTGAGGTCAATCTGGGCTTGCTACCTGGAGCGGGCGGCACGCAACGATTACCGCGGCTGGCGGGGTTGGCGCAGGCAATCGACATGATCACGACGGGTCGTCCCATCACAGCGCGTGACGCGCTGACCGCTCGCGTCGTCGATGAGGTGTGCGCAGGCGACCTCGGGGAAGGCGCGACGAAGTTTGCGGAGGCGCTGATTGATCAGGGTGAGGGCAAGCGGCTAACCCGGGACATTCCCCTGAGAATGAGTGACGAAGACACCGCCCTACTCTCTCAGACCCGCGACACCATCGCCAAGCGCTTGAAAGGACAAACCGCACCGCAACGCATTCTGGATTGCCTCGAAGCGGCGGGCACACTGACTTTCGAAGAGGGTTTAGCTGCAGAGCGTCGGGCATTCGAGGCCTGCATGGAGGACCCGCAATCCGCCGCGCTGAGACACCTGTTTTTCGCTGAGCGAGCGGCCGGAAAGATTGACGGCATGGCTGCCGGCACGAAGGCGCAACCCGTCAAACACGCCGGCATTATTGGCGCGGGCACCATGGGTGGCGGCATTGCTATGTGCTTTGCTCAATCGGGTTTTCGCGTCACGCTTGTAGATCAAGATGAAGACGGACTCGACCGCGGCCTGAGCATCATCAAGAAAAACTACGAGATCAGCATCAAACGCGGCCGCTTGTCGGCAGAACAAGTAGAGGGCTTTCTCCGCAATCTCGAGCCCACCACCGATTGGCAACAGCTACAAGACGTCGATCTAGTCATTGAGGCAGTGTTCGAGAATCTCGAGCTGAAGCAAAACGTCTTTCAGAAATTAGATGAAATCTGTGCCGCCGATACGATCCTTGCGAGCAACACCTCTTATCAAAGTATCGATGCGCTTGCCGCCGCAACCAACAGGCCCGATCGCGTCGTCGGCATGCATTTTTTTAGCCCCGCTAATGTCATGCGACTATTGGAAGTGGTTAGAGGTGAAGCCAGTAGTGACATCACATTGGCCACGGCCATGGCGGTTGGAAAAAAAATCGGCAAAGTTTGCGCGCTGTCAGGCATGTGCTACGGATTTATCGGCAATCGTATGCTCCGCCACTACGGCCGTGAGGCTGCCCTTTGTGTGATGGAGGGCGCCTCACCCGCGCAAGTGGATCAGGCGATGGAGCGCTGGGGAATGGCGATGGGCCCCATGGCGGTGGGCGACCTGGCTGGACTCGATATTGGTTATCGCGCCCGGGAGCAGCTCTCTGATGAGGAAAAAGGACCCCGCGTCAATTATCTGCTGGCGGATCGTTTAGTCGAGGCTGGCAGGTTGGGACAGAAATCCGGAGCGGGTTATTACCGATACAACCCCGACACGCGCGCGCGCGAGGAAGATCCCGCCGTCGCAGAGATCATCACCGCAACCCGGGCGGAGCTCGGGATAACACCGCGGTCCGTCAGTGAGGAGGAAATTGTCGATCGACTGACACTGGCGCTGGCCAACGAGGGGGCGCGCATTCTGGAGGAAGGCATCGCGCAGCGGGCCAGTGACATCGACGTGGTGTACTGCTTTGGCTATGGCTTCCCCCGCTTCCGTGGCGGTCCCATGCACGTCGCAGAGGCCCGCGGGCTGCAATCGGTCGTGGATACCATTAACCGCTTCCACGACACCTTAGCGGCGGAAAACTGGGTAGTAGCGCCGCTACTCGCGCGACTGGCTACGCAAGGTGGTAGCCTTGCTGACATCGGGCTCTGATACAGCCACGCGCTGACTTTTCGATGCCCCGCTAATATTTTAAACTTAAAACTTTAGATCGTACTGCACGGAGCGCCCTGCAATGGCCGCAAAAACGCGTTGGACACCGCTTAACTGGCAAGATCCCTTCGAGCTCAATACACAGCTCTCGGAAGAGCAGCGCATGGTGCGGGACAGCGCGCATCAGTACGCGCAAAGCGCCCTCGCCCCGCGAGTCAAGGAGGCCTTTCGCCAAGAAAGCACTGACCCGGGCATTTTCCGTGAAATGGGTGAAATGGGGCTCTTGGGCGCCACCATCGACGGCTATGGCTGCCCTGGCGTCGACTACGTCTGCTATGGCCTGATCGCGCGTGAAATTGAGCGAGTCGATTCGGGCTACCGATCTATGATGAGCGTACAGTCGTCATTGGTGATGTACCCCATCTACGCCTACGGCACCGAAGAGCAGCGAGAGAAGTACTTGCCCAAGCTTGCCACCGGGGAATGGATCGGCTGTTTTGGCCTCACGGAGCCCGATCATGGCTCTGATCCTGGCGGCATGGTGACGCGCGCCAAGTCCGTCGACGGCGGCTATCGCTTAACCGGCTCGAAAATGTGGATCAGCAACAGTCCGCTCGCCGATGTCTTCATTGTTTGGGCCAAAACCGACGATGACGTGATTCGCGGCTTCATTCTTGAGAAAGGTATGGAAGGTTTAAGCGCGCCGAAGATTGAGGGCAAGCTGGCTCTGCGCGCCTCGATCACCGGCGAGATTGTCATGGACAATGTATTCGTGCCGGAGGAGAACCACCTACCCAACGTTGAAGGGCTCAAGGGCCCCTTTGGCTGCTTGAACAATGCGCGCTACGGTATTGCCTGGGGTGTCATGGGCGCTGCAGAGGAGTGCTGGCAGACGGCGCGGCAGTACACGCTGGATCGCACGCAGTTCGGCGTTCCATTGGCATCAAAACAAATCGTTCAACTGAAGCTCGCAGATATGCAAACCGAGATCAGTCTGGCGCTGCAGGGCTGCCTGCAGGCCGGCCGCATGCTAAGCGCGGGGGAAATCTCCCCCGACCTGATCAGCCTGATCAAGCGCAATTCCTGTGGCAAGGCCCTGAACATTGCTCGCTCCGCGCGGGATATGCTCGGCGGTAACGGTATTTCAGACGATTATCCGATCATGCGGCACATGGTGAATCTGGAGGTCGTTAACACCTACGAAGGCACACACGACGTGCATGCGCTGATTCTGGGGCGCAGCCAGACCGGATTGTCCGCGTTTTAAAGCGTGAGTCGTAGGTGAATGTGCTGCTGAAACAGGGGCAAAAACTCATCTTCCCGGTGGCTGACAAATAGCAACGTGCTGTGCCGCCGCGCCTCAATGGCAGACATGAAACCCAATATGCGCTCCCGGTTCGCCTCGTCAAGGCCCTGCGTCGGCTCATCCAGCACCAACAGCAACGGTGACTTCACCATCGCCCTTGCAATCAGCACCAGGCGCTGCTCACCGTAGCTGAGGGACTGGAAGAGAGTGGTGCCTTTGTCGGCCATTCCCACAGCGGCGAGCCACTCCCGGCCAATGCGCAGATGCATCTCCGTTGGGGTGTCGTAAAGTCCGATCGAATCAAAGAATCCCGAACACACCACAGAGAGAACGTCACAGCGCACCGTGTAACGGCGATGCAAATCGTTACTCACCAAACCGAGATGACGCTTGATCTCCCAGACTGATTCACCGCTACCTCGTCGATGACCAAAAATCGACACATCGTTACTAAAGCATTGCAGGCAATCCCCGGTGATCAAGCCCAGCAATGTCGACTTACCCGCACCATTTTCCCCGGTGACCAGCGTGTGTTGCAGTGGCGCGATCTGTAGCGTGATGTCGTCCAAAACGCGCCTGCCGCCATATTGCACAACGCAGTGATTGAGCTCCGCGATAAAAGGTGCGGCATAGGATTCAAGCGCGATCGAATCATCGGGAATCTCCGGCTGAACGATCGCGTGCCGGCCCGCAAGGTCTTCTAGCTCAGCCAGTTGCGCCGCCCGGGAGCCTGGCGCGCAAACCGTCATCACCCCGTCCTCCACATAGGCGAAATGAGTTACCCATTCCGGTATGTCGGCCCGATTGCTGAGCAGTAACACCACGCTGGCGCCCGCCTCGACCGCCGCGCCAAAAGTCTCGTTTAAAGCAATCACGGTCGCCTGATCGAGGCTATCGAAGGGATTGTCACAAATGAGCAGCCGGGCATCCTCAAGCAAGGCTTTCAAAACCATTAGCTTGCGGCTTTCCCCGGTGCTGAGCTCCCGGTAAAACGCCTCGAGGCGGTGCCGCATATTCAGTGCATCGATTAAAGGGTCTGCTAGCCGCGTCGCGGGGAGGAAATCGGAAACGCGCGTTCCCCACTCGTCCTCGGGAATGATGTCGGTTGCGGCGAGCCGCCACTCCTCCTCATAGGTCGCTTGCTGACGCTCGAACGAAATCAGTGCGATTTGGCTCGCATCAAGGTGCGCATGGCAATCGCCTTCTTCAGGCGCCAGCTCCCCAACCAGTAGCTGGTCGATCAGTTGCTTACCCGAGCCATTGCGACCATACACACACCAGCCCTGTTTCGCGTGAATCTCCCAGACCGGTATCAGCAATCCCTCGCAGGCACAGTCCGAGAGCTGAAAAAATGGGGCCGCTTCCGTCATCTGCCTAGCGCCGGGTTACGACGGATCGCCGCACTGAATAGCCGATCCGATACCCGCCGCAATAAGCACCAAACCATGCCAAGCCGTAAAACGGTGATTGATGCACGGTGCGGCGCTGGAATCGGAATACCGTTACACTGCGCCCGGCTTTTTCTCGAGATTCACACACAATGGACGACGTCACTGCCCGCATAGAACGATTGAACAGCATGGCGCCCGATTTCATTCGCCTGCTGGGCGGCACGATCACTGATCTGGATGTAGCGTTGCAGAAAGCAGTGTTCAACTTCACTGTACCTCTGGATTACTGCCACTCGGGCGACGTTGTTCAGGGCGGATTCGTCACGGCCATGTTGGACGCCGCGATGTCACACGCGCTATTTGGCACCTGCGATGACATCGCCAACATCGCATCGCTAGATATCACCACGCAATTCGTCGGCATATGCAGAGGAGCACAGCCCCTGCTGGTGTCAGGCTGGGTGAAGAAAGCGTCTTATCGCACCGGCTTCCTTGAAGCCAGCATTCACGACCCCTCCGGGGAACTCGTCGCAACGGCGCAGTCTGTCGCCAAACTGTCGCGACACCCAGGGTGACCGCACCAGGAAAGACGCGCTACTCCCTGAACCTTACCGCCTCTCACGGTTACTCAGCGCAGCCGGGGGAGCACCTTCTCCGCAATATATTTCAGACGACGATCACCCGCTTCGACGCTCTCACCCGGGAACTCCGCCCAGAAGTGAATGTCGGAAATTTGCGGATACTGCTCAATCATGCCGCTTAATTTCTCAACCGCCATGTCGGCGTCCCAAAGCTCATACAAACCATTTTCAATGGCGGTCTTGGCGTCGGGGAACAGCGGCGTCTGATCCGGTGGCCCGAAGGCGCCCCAGCGGATGTATTCGTTAGACTGATACAGCACGTGGGGCCCAACGCGTTCCGCTTCGGCCTCAGGATCCTCCGCAATGATGGCCCAGCAGCCGAGGATAATGTTGCCCTCTTCCGGCTTCTTGCCGTTGGCCGCCAAGCATTCCACGTAGGTGTCCATGCCAATACCGCCTGTGCACAGGAAGCCATCGGCGATCCGCGCAGCGCGATCGATCGCCGGAGGGGCCATCCCGCCGAGCAGGATCTTTGGCGCCCGATTCGGCTTGGGCGTGATCTTCAAATCACCCACAGCAAAACGTTTGCCTTCGAAGTTCACGGCCTCGCCCGACCAACCGCGTCGGAGAATTTCAATGCCCTCCTCAACCAGACTGGGTCGATGCGAAATCTTGCGACCAAACTGGTCGAACTCGAGCTGTCGATAGCCGATACCCACGCCGAGATCGAATCGCCCACCAGAAATGAGCGATAGCGTCGCAGCATCTTCGGCCATCCTGACGGGGTCAGCCAGCGGCAGCAGCATCAGGTTGGTACCCAAGCGCATACGCTCAGTGCGCGCTGCAATCGCCGCGTGGATCACAAGGGGTGAAGGAGTATAGCCGTCATCACAAAAGTGGTGCTCAGTTAACCAGACCGAATCAAAACCCATCGTTTCCGCGCGAGCGATCTGATCCAAGCGCTCCGAGTAGAACTGCTCAAAATCTATTTGCCAGGGCTCCGGATTACGAAAGTCATACCAGAGTCCAAAATCCACTTGAGTTGTCATAACACTCCCTTAATCAGAGCTCGTTAATAAAGTTGTTGAGCGCCGCCAGGTATCCCTCGCGCTCTTCCATAAAGGGCGCGTGACCACTCTCGGGGAACTCTACGCCCGTGGCTCGCGGGTGGTTCTCTGCCACCCACCGAGAGATGTCGGGGGCGACGAACCCGTCTTGCCCGCAGATAAACGACAACAGGGGAATATCCAGCGCCATCATCATGTCCCGCTGATCGAGATGGGCAAGCTCCGCCAGCGTAGCCGATGCCCTCGCACTTGAATTGAGGAAGGCACCCGCCATCGACGCCAGCACCGCATCCGAGGGCGGCTTCGCGCAAATCGCAGTAGCGAGCATCGTGAGGAAGTTCACGCGATCGTCGTTCATGGCGGCCACGTTACCCTCTACATCAGAGGGCAAACCGCCGATGGGCAGATCGGGCTTCTGTGTATAGATCGGGCTGGCGCCCGCGGTGAGGATCAGTCCAGCGCAGCGATCGCCCAGCAAGCTGGCCGAATGGGTCGCAACGGCTCCACCCAGCGACCACCCATTCACCACGACGTCAGAGAGCTCGAGGTGGTCCACCAGCGCCACTACGTCGCTGGCAATGGCTGCAATGCTGAGATCGGCAAAGTCATGATCTGACCGGCCGCACCCCCTGTGATCCATGGTGATGACACGGTGACCCGCTGACTGCAATGGCAGGATCACGCCATCCCAACAGCGATTATCCATGCCCCATCCATGAATCATGATCAATGCACGCCCGGCACCACCGAGGTCCTCGAAGTAAATGCTCTTGGTTCCATCAACTGCCAATCTGGCCATGTCTAGCTCTCCCGTCGCTCGCAGATCGCTGCCTTCACCGTGGCCGCGAAGTGCTCAAAAAATGCATCCAGATCGATGGCATCCGGCGCCACGACCCACTGATAAATTGTGCCGAACATGGTGGAGCAATATCCGGTCGCGAAGTGCGCGGCATCGACATCCGCTTTGACCTCGCCCGCTGCTTGTCCCTGCTCTATCCACTCCTGAACGTCGCGCCGGTAAATCACGTGGTGACGTGCCAGACTCGCGCGAATATCAGATTCTCGACCCAATGATTCGTACCATAGGATGTACATCGCCCGAAGATAGCCAGACTCGCGCGTAAAAATATCTCGCTGCGCCTGAATGGCCGCCTGAAGCGCCGCCAAGCCCGACTTACCAGACAGGTATTGAGACAGATGCGCACTCCAGATCTCGTCGAAGCGCGCGAATAACTCCATCCATAGTCCATCTTTGGAGCCGAATCGGTAGCTGGCCAGGCCCCGGCTGTAGCCCGCGCCCTCACCAATGTCTTTCAAAGTCGTTTTGGCAGTACCGCGCTCATTCACGAGCTCAATCGCCACCTCAAACATTTTCTGATCCGATAGCGCGGTTCTCTGCGCCTGAGTATTACCCGCCGACCCGTCTGCTACTCTGGCTTCACTCATCACCCCTCCCAAAGTCCGCGTGTTTCTGCACGGCCAGTGACTCGGCAGCAAGCATATCGCGGAGCTGTTTTTTATCGATTTTCCCGACGCTCGTTTTGGGAATGTCTTCAACCTGCGCCCAATATTCAGGCACCCAGAACTTGGCGACTTTGTCGAGCAAATAGCCGCGCAGGGTGCTTGGCAACGCCTCTACGTCGTAGCCCTCTTTCACACGGAGGACCGCCAATGGGCGCTCCTGCCAGCGCGGATCGTCAATAGCGATCACCGCAACCTCTAGCACCGCTTCGTGTTTCAGCAACACATCCTCGAGATCAACAGAGGAAATCCACTCGCCGCCTGACTTGATCACGTCCTTGGTGCGATCGGTTAACTGTACGTAACCACGCTCATCCACGACACCGACGTCCCCGGTGCGCAGCCAGCCGTCATCGGTAAAGGCGTCACTCTCCTCGTTCAAGTAGGCTCCCGTGACCCATGCGCCCTTGAGCTGCAGTTCCCCGACCGACACGCCATCTTGGGGGAGCTCCTGAGCGTTATCGTCTAGCACGCGTACCTCAATGCCCGGCACGGGACGACCGCTCTTCAAGCGCCAATACGTTTCCGTCTCACCCGAGAGATCCTTGGGCGGGTGCGACAACACGCACATCGGACTCGTCTCAGTCATGCCCCAACCCTGAATCACCGGTACGTTCCAGCGATCGCGCACTGCCTCAATCATCGATGAAGGCACAGCAGAACCGCCGGAGACAATGGCCCTGAAGCAGGACAAATCCAGCGGTGACTCCTCATCCGCCGCTAGCAGATCACCGAGAATAGTCGGCACCATTGCCGTCAACGTGGGCCGCGCCTGCTCGATCATGGCGCGCAGGTGCGCCCCCTGAAGGTGCGGACCGGGCATGACCATATCAGCCCCCGACATCCAGCCGCTGTATGGGAAGCCCCACGCGTTGGCATGGAACATGGAGGGCAACATCAGAATCGTGTCGCGCTCCTGGACCGCAAAGCTGTCGACCGCACGGGACGCTAGCGCATGCAAATAGGTCGTTTTTTGGCTGTACGCCACGCCTTTGGGATTACCCGTTGTGCCACTGGTGTAGCAAATGCCGGCGGCCGCATTTTCTTCTGGTACGGGCCAATCGAAGGCATCACCGGCTCCCGCAACCACCGACTCATAGTGCACCACGCGGGGGTCGTTCAGCTGTTCGCTCTGCTCGCGGGTCCCCACCACAATCACGTGCTCTACCGTCGGAATCATCGGCAACACGGGTTGGAAGGTCTCGACCAATCTGCCATCAAGCAACACGAAACGGTCCGCCGCATGCTCGATGATATAAGCGATGTGCTCTGGGGACAGCCGGCAATTCAGGGTGTGCAAGACACCGCCCGCCGAGGGGATAGCAAGGTACGCCTCAAGGTGGTGGGTGCTGTTCCACATGAAGGTACCGACCCGATCACCTGTCGCCAAACCAAGCTGCTGGAGCACATTCGCCAGCCGCGCGCTTCCCGCGTCGATATCCGCATAGCTACGCCACTGAATGTGATGCCCGTCGTAGTCGCCAACGCGACTGGTCGTAAAGTGCCGCGCACCAAATTGATGAAGTGTCCTCACACCCAGTGGCGTGTTCATCATGGTGCTCAGCATTGGTATCACCAATCCCCCGCCGCAGCGGCCTTGGCCTCTGCCAACAGTGCGGGCACGTCATACTCAAGCCCGCGAGCGTAGCCAGAGTCGAGCTTCCCCTCGACATACAGTCCGTGTGCGCCTTCGATAATCGCGGCCAGCCGCCAGAACGCCAGCGCCATATAAAAATTCATATGGTGCAAGGGTCGCCCGAGCGTCTCAGCCCACCGGCCGGCCAACTCTCTTCGGCTAATCGTTCCAGATTGACGCGAGATCGCCTGAAGCGCCTGAAAAGCTGGCGGCTCCTGCGTGCGATAGTCACCCCAGAACATGAGCATCAGCGCGAGGTCCATGTAGCAGTCACCAATGGTCGCCAACTCCCAGTCGATGATGGCCAAAATTTCCGGACGTTCCCGCGACGCCAGCGTATTGTCGAGGTGGTAATCGCCATGAATAACACCGGGCGCCATTGTGGGCGGGATATTGCGCCCGAGCCACTCTCCCAAAGCAAATAAATCAGGTAGTTCCCGCACGGCGTGCTCGCTCCGCACACCCAGCCAACGCTCAATCTGGCGCTCCAAGAACCGCTCTGGTCGACCCAGCTTCTGCAATGCGGGCAGATCGGCCGGCACCGAATGTAGCGCCGCCAACTGATCAACCAGATCTTCGCCCAGTCGATTCGCCGCGTTCGGGTCTGTGGCGTAGGCCTCTGGCAATTGATCTGTAATCGCCACACCGTTGATCCATTCCTGCACGAGGAACGGGCGACCAATGACCGTCTCGTCATCGCACCACCCCAGCACCTCTGGTGCTCGAACGGGGTAATCCGTAATGGCCGTCAGGATCTGCGCCTCTCGCTGAATGCCGCGAGCCGAGGTGGGCGATATGTCATTCGCCGGCGGAGTCCGCACAACACATGCTCGATCGCCATCGCGGAATCGCCAAGTGAGATTGGAATTACCGCCGCTCAGAGCCGACACGAATTCAGCCGCGTCCCAACCGAGATTAACCTGCAGCCACGTGGCAACCTGCTGAGTCGGCTCAGCGCTCATTACACAACACCAAAGCTGGACAGCAAACCGCCGTCGACAGGCACGCAGGCCCCAGTCATATAGCGACTCTGCGCGACCCAGTACACAACTTCAGCAATCTCGCGCTCTCCCGCGAAGCGACGCAGTGGGATTTGCTGCGTCATTTTATCCAGCGCAGCCTCGCTCAATTCCGATGTCATCTCGGTGAGCACCAATCCCGGGATCACCAGGTTGGCGGTAATCGCCTTCGGCGCCAACTCAATCGCCAATGCTTTGGTCAGCCCTGACAGCCCGGCCTTCGACGATGCATAGGCCGCGTCACCGGGAAAACCGCGAAAGCCGACCACGGCGCCGACATTAATCACGGCGCCTCCTGCCTCCATATGCGGCAGTGCAGAACGCGTCATGCTCATGGCACCGCTCAAATTCACCTGCAACACCTCTTGCCAGGCTTCATCCGCGAGCCGGTGAACTTTTCCGCCCCGGTGCACCCCGGCATTGTTGACCACAACATCAATACGGCCATATCGGTCGGCGATCTGCTGCACCGTGGCAGCCACCGACTCACTGTTTCCGACATCGCATTGCCACCCCGAGGCCGACTCACCCAGCCCCGCAGCGACACTCGCCACTGACTCTCCCCGGGCGATGAGCGCCACACGGTGTCCCGATTCGGCAGCGACGGCGGCGATGGCCGCGCCAATTCCTCGCGACGCCCCCGTCACGATCCATACTTTCGCGTCAGCTGCCATTTACACTCCTAGTCACACGCCCGAAAGGCGCCGCAAATCTCTGGTTTTCTTATCGGTTTCGTTGCTTGTTTGCGTCTAGCAAGTCTAAACTGTCGGCCTGATTTGGCAAGCCTGAGCGCTGCCGGAAGCTTGTTTTTTAGCCCCGAACCCCCAGGAGGTAACGGCGTGTGGTCATTTGAAACAGACCCTGATTTTCAGGCATCACTGGACTGGATCGACGAATTCACCCGTGAAGAGATCGAACCCTTAGATCTGGTGTTCCGCGAGCCGGGCGACCCCTGGGATCCGAATTCACCCGCTTTCGCCGCCATGGCCCCGCTGCGCGAAATCGTCAAAGAGAAACGCCTCTGGGCATGTCACCTCGAACCCGAGCTGGGCGGCCAGGGGTACGGTCAGGTCAGCCTCGGGCTGATGAACGAGATTCTCGGGCGCAGCCGGTTTGGGCCAAGCGTTTTTGGTTGTCAGGCACCCGACTCGGGTAACGCAGAAATCCTCGCGAAGTTTGGCACCACCGAACAGAAGGAGAAGTACCTTAAGCCCCTACTCAACGCCGAGATCGCTTCGTGTTATTCCATGACAGAACCTCAGGCTGGCGCTGACCCGGGCGAGTTTTTGTGTACCGCTACCCGCGACGGCGATGACTGGGTGATCAACGGTGAAAAGTGGTTTGCCTCTCACGCCCGATTTTCTGCGTTTCTTCTCGTGATGGTCGTCACCAACCCTGACGTCCCCATCCATGAAGGCGCATCGATCTTCCTCGTGGAGCAAGGCACCCCCGGCATGGAGATCATCCGTAACTCCGCCGTCGGCCCCTATGTCGAGCAGGGAGATGGCGTGCATGCCTACATCTCCTTCAAAGATTGCCGCGTCCCTGCAGACAACCTGTTGGGCAACGAGGGACAGGGTTTTCATGTAGCGCAAACGCGACTCGGGGGTGGACGCGTCCACCACGCGATGCGAACCGTCGGCGTTATTCGCAAAGCTATCGACATGATGTGTGAGCGCGCGTTGAGCCGCCGCACTAAAGGGGAACTGCTGGCTGACAAGCAAATGACCCAGGAAAAAATTGCCGATGCCTACACCATGATGATGCAGTACCGTTTGCACGTGCTGTACACCGCCTGGCTCATCGACAAGCATAAGGAGTACAACCGCGAAGTGCGCAAAGAGATCGCAGCGATTAAAGCGGCGACACCAAAGGTGCTGGTCGAGATCGTATCGCGTGCGATGCACTTACACGGCAGCCTCGGTAGCTCCGACGAGACACCGCTGGCGACGATGTGGGCAAATATCCCGGAATTGGGTGTTGTCGATGGACCGACAGAAGTACACAAGGTGGCGGTCGCCAAAGCAGTACTGAGACATCACTCCGCTTACGATGCCTTGTTCCCGAGCTACCATACGCCGACGCTCAGAGAAAAAGCGCTCGAGAAATACGGGCACTTCCTGACCAGCTAGTCCGGCGGCTGATACCGCGGGGCCAGAATATGCGTCGACCTCCCCGGGGGTCGGCGCCGACAACAATTTGGGGGAACCTCATGGACATGCGTCAGCCACTCACACCCTTTCTTTTTGCCGGTCTTGTTGCGTCTGGCTCGCCCATCACGTTGGCAAATTCTGGCGAGGCGCTTTACGCGGAACATTGCGCGACCTGCCATTCGGCGTCGCTGAGAGGCTCAGCCCACGGCGCAGCCCTGACAGGGCCCGCCTTCAGCGAAAAGTGGTCTGAGCAGTCGGCCTCAGATCTTCTGGCTTACCAGATGCAGGAAATGCCGCCCGGTGCGGCTGGCTCGTTATCGGTTGCGCAACACAGCGCCATCACCGAGTACGTGATCAGCCAGTCGGCTCTTGCCGACACCGTCCGGCTGAAGACGACCGCTACCGAGTTGCAGAATATCGAGCCCGATACGCCTGACGCCGTTGAATTCTCGGGCGCGGGCAGCGTCATGGATCTAGCCCGCAATGCGGGCGCTTACTCGATGCGCAAAGCGGATCAGTTTCGTTCCGTCACGACAGAGGAGCTTAACGCACCCGCGCCGGGCGACTGGCTTAACTGGCGCCGGACGTCTGACGGTCACAGCCATAGCCCACTGGCGCAGATTACGGAAGCCAATGTCGGCCAACTCAGTCTGAGCTGGTCCATGGCCATGCACAGCGGTAGCAATCAGCCCACCCCGCTGGTCAGGGATGGCGTCATGTTCCTGACTCACCCCCACAACAAGATTCAAGCCATTGATGCCGCTTCGGGAGATCTGATCTGGGAATATCAGTACGCGTTCCCGCCCGCGTCAAAAATGCTGGGCGGGCCGACGCGGAATATCGCGATCTGGCAAGACCGACTGTTCTTGGCCACCTATGACGCGGCGCTGGTCGCCATTGATGCACGCACCGGCCAACAACTGTGGCGCACGCAGAAGGCGGACTATCGGGAGGCGTTCACCCACAGTGCCGGCCCTATTGTGGCAAACGGCGTTGTGGTGAGTGGCATCAATGGCTGCGAGCTCTTTACCCAGGCAGGCTGCTTTATCACCGGCCATGATCCGGAGACTGGTGAAGAACTGTGGCGCACCTCGACACTGGCGTTGCCAGACTCACCCGAATACGCCACCTGGGGCGATGTAGCGCCTGATCGGCGCGGTGGCGGCGACGTGTGGATTGCCGGCTCCTACGACCCCGACTTGGATCTCGTATACTTCGGCACCTCACAACCGAAACCCTGGGCCGCGCCCAGCCGCGGTATGTCGGTGAATGACGCCGCGCTCTACACCAATTCGACTCTGGCACTCCGCCCGCAAACCGGCGAATTGGTTTGGTATTTCCAGCATATTCCCGGAGAAACCATCGATATGGAGGTGGGTTTCGAACGCATTCTGGCTGACATCGACGGCACGCCCACGCTACTTACAGTGGGCAAAGATGGCATCTTGTGGAAGCTGAACCGCGCCACGGGCGACTACATCGATCTGCTCGACACCATGGAGCAAACCATCTTTGACGTCGATCGCAGCACAGGCGAAATCGCCTACCGAGAAGACATCGCCACCGCGGGAATCGGCGATACCTACACCGCCTGCCCGGGTATTTATGGCGGTCACAACTGGCAATCTGCCACCTTTGACGCCAGCCGAAACCTGTTGTTCTTACCCGTACACCAGTTGTGCTCTGACATGACGCCACGAGAGGTGGACCTTGGGCCAGGTGGCGGCGGCTACGGCGCCGATGTGGCGACCTACCCCATGCCCGGCAAGGAGGGAAAGGCCGGTGCACTGCTGGCAATCGATGTGCGCACGATGGAGGTCAAATGGCGCGTCGAGCAGGCAGCGCTGTTTCTCAGTGGTGCGCTGTCGACCGAAGGCGGGCTACTTTTTATTGGTGATCTGGATCGTCGTTTTCAGGCCTTTGATACCGAAACCGGTGAATTACGCTGGTCTACTCGCCTGCCGGCGCCAGCTCATGGCTACCCCATTACCTTTGAGGCCGGCGCAAAACAGTATGTCGCGATGCCGGCGGGGATTGGGGTATTCCGGGCGCTGACGGCGGTCATCTTCCCTGACATTTACCAGCCCCCGGACGGCCAGGGGCTGTTCGTCTTCAGCTTGCCCGACTGAGGGTTCAGTCGATACCTGAACGTCCGGCCTCGCGAATCATGGGCTGATATTCCGCGAAGGCTGGCGGCTCTACTCTGGAGCCCGTTGTGTAGCCGGCATCTACTGTCAGCGTCATGCCGCTGGTGTACCCCGATTCATCACTGCCCAACCACAAGGCGGCGTTAGCAACATCCTGAGCGAGTCCTGCGCGTCCTTTCAGAGGTGACGCCTCGGCGAGTGCTGCGATGGTCTCGTCTAACTTGCTGTGATCGCCGGTCATGACATCCGCCACCATCGGCGTCGCCATGCCGGCTGGCGCGATGCAATTCACGCGAACACCGAATCCGCCCACTTCCGCGGCGAGGTTTCTGGTCATGCCCACTACCGCGTGCTTGGCGGCGGTGTAAGCGTGCGGGCCTAAGCCACCCATCACCCCGGCGGTACTGGACATACTGATGATGGAGCCCGTGCCGGCCTCTTTCATGTGTCGGCTGGCGTGCTTCATACCGTAGAAAACGCCATGGACCATAATGTCGATTGTGAGCTTCCACTCGTCAGCAGGCATGGTCGACATCGGCCCCACAGCGCCTACGATGCCGGCGCAATTAAACATGATGTCAATTTGTCCGAACTCAGACACGGCCGCCTCGACTAATCCCTCAACCTCGGTTTCCACCGTAACGTTGCAGTGGCGGAAAATCGCATGGCCTGGCCCACCCAGTGCCTCAGTTAGGCTCTCGCCGGCGTCGTCCTGAATGTCGCCCAGCACGACGCGAGCACCCTGCTCTACATAAGTCTTTGCTGTCGCCGCACCAATGCCACTGGCTGCTCCCGTGATGACCGCGACCTTTCCTTCCAGACGTTGACTCATTGCTCTCTCCTCAAAAATCTGGGCCCGCTCAAAAGCGGGCCCAGCGCACTTTATTGGTTAACTGTCAGCGTTCAGTTCGCTCAGTTGCCGAACTCGTATATGGCCTCAACACCAAAGGTGCGTGGCGCTCTGACTGCTGCGTAGGACCAGAGACCCGCAACATCGTAGCCATGGGTGTAGCCATCCTCATCTGACAGGTTGCGGCCGAACAGGGCAAAGCGCCAATTGTTCATCTCGAAGTTCACCGAGGCATCCAGCAATCCTTGGTCATCGTTCTCGAGCTCAGGAGAATTGGTCACGTTAACCCAGTGCTCGCCAAGGTAGTGATACGCACCGCGGATCCACGCACGGCCATAAGCAGTGTCCCACTCATAGGTCGCATCGATTGTTGCCGTCATATCCGGCGCGCGGCGGAACTCAAGATAGCTGAGGTCTACCGTCTCCAGCGAAACCGCGTCGGTGTACTGGAAATTGTCGTACTCGGTGTCGAGCCAACCCACATTTGCCCTAATGGAGAGTCCTTCACCAATCAGCGCCTGCAGTTCCAGTTCGAGACCCTGAATGGTCGCCTCCGAAGCATTCGTTACAACCGTCTTCTGGCCGGTGCCGGTATCGGAGGGCAACTGCAGTTCCTCCTGCTTATCTTCGTAGTCCATCACGAAGTACGACGCATTGAATCGGAGGCGATTGTCCATCCACTCTGATTTGATACCGACCTCAAAGTTGTTCACCGTCTCAGGGTCATAAGGCTGCGTCGCCTCCTCAACCGAATTGACGCGGCCGTTGAAGCCGCCCGCACGGTAACCGGTGGAGTACGTCGCGAAAGCCATCAAGCTATCGGAGAACTGATAGCGGAGACCCGCTCTGGGCGTGAACTCACTCCAAGACTCTTCGTTCGTAGCGTTGACCATACCGGTCTGGAAGGTCTCCTTGTCGTCTTTGGTGTAACGACCGCCGAAGTTCAACGTCAGGTTATCTGACACACGCCAGTCGACGTCGGCAAATACGGCCGCGGACTCACTTTCCTGACGGGATTTTTGCAGCAGGTCCAGAATCGCGCCGGGCACAACAAATCCAACCCAACTGCGGAGGGGGATCTCATATTCGGAATCCCACAAGTAGCCACCTACGACCGCATTGATCGAACCGCCGTTATCCCAAGAGAGACGCACCTCATGGGTGGTCTGCTCGTAGGTCGCGGGTCGGTCTGTGCCGTAAAGGAATTCAGGCGTGCCGTCCCAGTTTGAAATGATGGTTTCATCGGACTCATAGGAACCGAAGATGTAATCAATCTTGATCGAATCCGTTGCCTGCCAGCGTGCCTCGATGATGTGTGTGTCCGAATCGAAGGTCGCGAGCATTTCTGCTTCTCGGGCCTGATCCGGCGAGGATGCAGCGAAAGCGGCACCGCCGGGGTCGGGCGGTATGTAGCCCACATTTGCCGTCTTATAGCGGCTACCGGTAATGGTGGAGTCCTGACTGGGCGAGCAGTAGCCATACGCCGAGCAGAACAGGTGGCGATTTTGCCCCGTATTCAAGAGCGGCGGCGTGTCTTGGTCGGTATCTTCAAACTGCCCGGTGTATTCGATCTCTAGCGAATCCGTTGGTGTCCACAACGCATTGAAACCAAAGGACTGATAGTCGTTGCGTCCGACATCGCGGCCCACGTAGTCGTTGTCGTAATAGCCTTCTTGCTGATCCCGTTTTGCTACCGACAATTTGACCGCGAGATTATCCGTCACGCCGAAGTTGAAGATACCGTCAGCGTAGTAGGTGTCGTACTTCTCGTAGCCAACGCGCAGCTTGCCACCGAGCTCACCCGTTGGCCGCGAGCGGGTAATATTGATCGCACCGCCAATCGTATTGCGCCCGAATAAGGTGCCCTGAGGACCACGGAGTACCTCCATACTCTCGAGGTCAATGCTGCGCAACAAACTGCCCGCATTGGAACCAATAAACATGTTATCAACGACGACCGCCACGGCCGGATCGAAGTTCTTCTCAACATCGGCCACGCCAATGCCGCGGATAAAAATCGCCGCAACGCCGCCCGGGCCCTGAGCGGTATCGTCGATCACAATGTTGGGCGATATGTTCGCCAGATCTGTGATGTCGCGCGCAAACTGACCTTCAATTTCGCTCTTGGTCAGCGCACTCACGGCAAAACCGACGTCCTGCAGATTTTCCGTTCGTTTCCGCGAGGTGACGACCACTTCCTCCAACACCCCACTCTGCGCAAACACCGGCGTAACGGGCAAAGCTGTCGCTGCCGCCAGCACCGCAACGCTCAATAACCGTTTATTTGAATTGACTCTCATGGCAATACCCTCTTTTTTTGATTCAGTGGCTCGCTTTGTCAGCCTATCTCGACCTTCGCGACGACCCATATTGGCTTTTCAGTTTTATTCAGCTCCCGGCGCACTCAAGGTCGTCCCAGGGAATGGATTGAAATAGTGGATGGAAACTTCTCTTTCCAAGATTTTCCAGCTGCCCTCACGACGCTGAAAACGATCTTTATAAGTCGCGCCGACAAACGTCGCCTCGGTGCTGTCAGTGAGCAGCCCCATGCAGTCGACGTCACACATCCCCGTCGCGTCATCAGCGCCGCTAAATTCGATCACGAGGTTAGAAGTCACGTGTTGCGACTGCGCCCAGGCGGGCCAGAGGACTTGATGAATGGCTTCGTGAATGCCGTCGTGGCCACTGAAATCGCCAAAGGGTGGGCCGATCTTCCAGACACAATCCTGCCACCAGATCGACAAAAAGCGCCCAAAATCTCGCTTGTCAAAGCCATGGCAATAGTTGCTCACGAGCGCTTCGATTTCATGTCTCGACTCTAGGCGGTCGATACGAGTCGACAACTCGTCGCCCATCTCTCTGCTCCCCTCTCTCAGCGAACCGGCGTATTGGCCGCGGAATTATTGTTCTGCGATCTTTTAGATCGTCACTGCAGGCCGCGTGGCGGCACCTTGCTTGTTACTAGCAAGCCAGATTCCCCAAAACCGGTCAAGTCCCTCTCACTCAAATCGCAGCGCGTTTTTTGGACGTGGCGCGTCGCCCGGCCGGCGTAGGCGTAACCCATTGCAGCGGCGCGATCGCTGACGATCCTGGTACGCCTGGCGCTACTGCTTCATACCGTGTATTTCGCTGCTGCGGGTGACGGGCGCAGGCGCTGATGGCGTCGCGCATTGCCTCCGCTGACCACATCTGACCATGCGCTGCACCCGCCGCACGCGTAATGCTCTCATTGATCAGCACCCCGCCCAGATCGTTCGCACCGGCCGACAGCATTTCGATAGCGCCCTCATGGCCCAATTTGACCCATGACGCCTGCACATTGGGAATCACGCGCCCTACGGTCAGTCGAATCACGGCGTGCATTAGGCGCGCCTCACGCCATGTCGGGCCAGGCCTTGCCTCTCCCTTGCGGAAAATCGGCGCACCCTCCGCCACAAACGGTAGCGGCACTACTTCACTGAACCCGCCGGTGCGTTCCTGCAAGTCAATGACCTGTTGCCAATGGCGCACCCAGGCCACGGGGGTATCCACGTGGCCGAACATAATCGTGGCAGTGGTGAATAATCCCTGCTCGTGGGCTGCAGCCATAATCTCCAGCCACCGCTCCGTCGAGACCTTATCGGGGCAGAGGACGCGCCGCACGTCAGCGTCCAGCACCTCCGCCGCCGTCCCGGGCAGTGAGTCGAGGCCCGTGGCCTTTAACAACCCGAGATACTCGTCGACTGGCATATTCAGCGTCTGCGCGCCCTGATCAATTTCCAACGGTGAAAACGCGTGGATGTGCATCTGCGGTGCAGCGTGGCGAACGGTTTCCACGATGTCGAGATAAGTCTGGCCGGTGTAATCGGGATGAATGCCGCCTTGCAAGCAGACCTCTGTGGCGCCCAACCCGGCGGCCTCTGTCACACGACGATGGAGCTCGTCAGCATCAATATCATAGGCCGCACGACCCGACGCCACTTCACCACCGCCCTTGGAAAACGCGCAGAAGCGACAGCTGTATTGACACACGTTGGTGTAATTGATGTTGCGGTTGACGACATAGCTGACTGTGTCACCCACCTGGCTCTGGCGCAGTTGGTCTGCTGCCTGACACACGGCTTCTACATCGGCATCGCGAGCGCTGAATAACGCATGCGTCGCCGCCTCATCGATTGCCTCCTCGCGCAGGCAGGCATCGAGTATGCCGGTAATACCGGAGTCGACCCGCCCTGGCGGCGTCTTCGAAGGAACGGGCAGTGCGGTCGATACACCCGCGCGCCAGTCGTCATCCCGGACCAGGCCTTCGGCGTCCGCATGCTCCAGCACCCGACGCCGCACCCGCGGGTCGATCCACTGCGGAGATTGCAGATACTGTGGATAGACCGTCAGCCGGGGCACAAGGTGCTTGCCTTTAGCCTGCGTCGCGGCGCGCAATGCATTGAGGCTAGGCCAGGGCGCCTCTGGGTTCACATAATCCGGCGTTACCGGAGAGACGCCACCCCAATCGTTAATTCCCGCATCAATTAACTGCCCCAGTTGCCCGGGACTGAGATTCGGTGGCGCCTGAATACTGATGTCGGGCGGTAACAGCAAGCGCGCTTGGACAACCGTCCACAGCAACTCTTCCAGACTGGCGTGATCTGCCTCGGCCATGAGCGTGCCGGGCTTGGCGCAGAAGTTCTGAATAATCACTTCCTGAATGTGCCCATAACGCTCGTGCAAGCGCCCGATATGCCCAAGATCGCGCAACCGTTCCTCTCGCGTTTCACCAATGCCCACCAACAG
The DNA here is from genome assembly GCA_002721785.1 of Halieaceae bacterium. Classification (GTDB taxonomy): domain Bacteria; phylum Pseudomonadota; class Gammaproteobacteria; order Pseudomonadales; family Halieaceae; genus Luminiphilus. The sequence goes on along the minus strand of PBLO01000004.1, from coordinate 4,154 downwards.
TCCTGTTGTCATCGGTACGCGAAGAGCCCCTGCCCGCGCGAGGGTCAGCCACCGGCGGAAAGGGTTCTTGTCGGGCGAGCCAAAATGCGGGCCACCACGCTGGCATAACCGCTGCGCACCACTTTCCAACATCAACCCCATGGAGGCCGACACCGAGCGGAGCTCACGCAACTCGCTACGACTGAGCGTGCCCGCGTTGATGTGAGGCAACAAACCCGTCTCGTCGAGAATACGCTGCGCCACGGTGGCGACGTAATCGATGGTGCTGCGATACCCCCGGGATTCGAGCCACTCGCGAGCCACTCGGTACCGCAGCTCGGGCTTCTCACCAAGGGTCAGCAGCACCTCACGGCAACCCGCTGCCGCGCCTTCTCGCACCGTGGCAAGAATGTCGTCGAGCTCCAGATACAACGTATCGAGCTGGGAGGGTGTTTTGGCAAAGGTGCAGTAGTGACAGACATCGCGGCACAACTGCGTTACCGGGATGAAGATCTTTGGGCTGAAGGTCACATTGTGAGCGTAGTGGTGATCACGTAGGGCGCGCGCGCGACTGCTGCGCACGTCGTCCATGGCAACCACATCGCCCCCGTCGGTTAGCGCGACAATCATCGACGCTCCGTTATTGTCATTATGTACCGCCCCCATACGCTCCACTTTACCGCCTTACATGACCTTTTGGGTAGCATCCTTAAACAAACTGCTGCCGTAACGCTGCCACCAGCCCGCCGTGTAAGTGCCGAGCCGGGCAACTTCGGTCTGCAGTAACTGAAGGTCCCCAGGCGCATCAATATCCATCGCTAAGCCCATCGATCTCACCTCACGGAAACGCAATCCAGCAGATGTGATGGCGGCAAGGTGTCGTACGTAACTATTCTCTCCAAATGCCAGCGGCAGGCTCTGAGACTGCCATCGCAGCAGCGCATTCGTCCCCGTCTGCGAACGATCCGGGGAGACGACAGCGGACTCTGATGCAGCCGCCAACACCAGTGATGCGATATCGTTGGTGTCGATAAACGGTAGGTCACCATGAACAAACAGCAGGGCGTCGCTATCCACTTTGCCCGCTACCCACTCCAATGCGCCCACCAATCCCCCGCTGTGCTCATCGGGCTCCCGCCACACGCGGACCGGTGCGGGGAGTTCCTCAAGCTGTGCCCAACCATCACCGCAAATCACATGAACGGCCGTGATGGCCGGACTCGCGGACAGCGCGGCGATGACATCCAGCGCCATCGCCTCGACTAGCGACTCCCGCGCCTCAGCGGTGAGGTCTGCACTCAGTCGGCGCTTGCCATCGCTACGTGTCTTGAGTGCGATGATCGCTTCAAGGTGCAACGCTGCATACCTCGAGTAACCAATCGGCAAGGCCTTCACCTATGCCGGGTTCTGACATCACGGTGGCCGTCACACGAACATCGTATGAATCGGGGAGCGTGGCGACGAGCCCACGATCTGCGTCGTCCCAGACCCAGGTATCTACAAATCCCGGATAGCGCTTCGCCAACCACTGTGTCCACCCCGGCGCGGAAGCCGGCAGACCTAACTCCGTCATGATTTTGGCGGCGGGGCCTTTCAACGCGCGTCCGCCGATAATGGGGGAAACTGCCACGACCCGCCGAGCCCTGCCTCGAAGCTCGCTCAACATACCCGGGATGCCCAGAATCGGACCGAGACTCAAGAAAGGATTGGAGGGGCCAAGCACGACATCGATGGGCCTATCGACACAGGCATCCAAGGCCGCCAGTAGTGAAGGACTGGGGCTGGCATCCCCGATACCCTCATACACCACATCCCGCAGTGCGGGCTCACAGCGCCGACCGACAAAGTATTCCTGAAATGCGAGTTCCCCCTCCTCCGTCACAACCCGTGTCCGGACGGATTGCTCCGTGGCGGGGATGACAGTCATGCCTTCGGGGACATCCAGACGTTCTGATAAAACCTGCGTCACGCCAGCCAAATCGCAGCCCTTGCGCAGTTGCTCGGCACGCAGCAGGTGCAGCGCCAGATCCTTGTCACCCAATTGGAACCAGGACGGCCCGGCCATGCCCTGAATCGCATCAAGTACCTGCCAACTTTCGCCCTCGCGACCCCATCCCCTGTCGCGGTCGAGCTTGCCCGACGTCGCATACAGCACGCTGTCGGTATCGGGACAAATCAGCAGACCCAAGTGCTCAAAGTCATCACCTATGTTGGTTACCACAATCACGGGTCGTTGCGCGGTGCATTTTGAGAGCGCGGCGGCGAGCCGAGCGCCACCCCCTCCGCCACTCAGTACCACCAGCGGCACCTGAGAGGGTTTATCGACGGCATAGACCATTATCGGAACATGTCCTGCTGAACTGCCCGAAGCAGTGCTCTTGAACTTGCCTGTTCGTTCACTCGGAGCGGGCAGCCCTCTGCCCACACAACAGGCGTGCCCTGATCAGTCTCCCCCTGGACCAGCGACGCGGCGGCAGCCAGCGCATCGGCCATGGCGGGTGCTGTGACCTGCATAGTGCGTCCATCCAGATCCCGCTCGCCAACTTGATCCCATACCGGTTCCAAGCCAGCAACGCCGATGGCGAAACCCACCGTGCCCATCCGCCAGGGACGGCCGAGGCTATCGTTGATCACCACGGGAACCTGGTACCCCACCGCACCCGACACTGCCTCGGATAACGCCCGGGCACTGGCATCGGGATCACGAGGCCAGAGGAGCACAACGTCATCACCACTCGCGGCGTCGACGCCCGTATTCGAAGCATCGATGCCGGCGTTGGCGAGAATATGACCGGTGCGATGCTCCGTGATAATCAAACCCGGACGCACGCGAATCACTGACTGCGATTCTTGAAGAATGAGCTCGACAACGCGTGGGTCCTTGCCTGCCTCTTCCGCAAGCCGCCGGGCGTCCTCTGAGACCTCAACGTCATGCAGGTATACCAGACGGCCCTCGGCTTTCGACACCACTTTTTGCGCGACAACCAGAACGGGCACGCTGCTAACAGCGCGCAACGCCTGCCGATTGATAGCAGCCACAATGAGCTCTGCCAGCACATCGCCGGCCTTCACCGCAGGAAAACCCTCAAGCGGAGTCAGTTGCAGCGCACCCCCGGTCACGGGATCAGTCGATACCTGTCAGGCGAAGACCCGCATGGGTTTTGTACTGCTTGTTGATGTTGATCAGTACCGAGGTCAGTGCTTCGGCTGCCGCGGCATTGTGGATCAGCCCGGCGTGGAAGCCACGCATACCGATTGCCTCGATCAGATCAATCACCGTCTGGCGAGCTGTTTTCTCGTTACCGGTCACCAGGACATCGCAGGGTATTTCTATATCTGCCTGTAGATGCGCCGCCGCGACATTTTGAAAGGCACTCACAACCTGCACAGCTTCACCCAGTAGCGTCTGGGCAATCATGCCTGCGCTGCCCTCGGGAGGCAGTTGCACTCTCGCCACACGCGGGGGGACCAGCGGCACCGTGACATCGACCAGTACCTTTCCCTGCACTGCCTCACGAATGCTCTCCAACGTGGGCGTGTGTGCGCCAAACGGCACGGTAACGAACACGATATCGCCGCGCTCTGCCGCCGCAACATTGTCCATGCCTTCGATGTTGGGCTCAGAGACACCCCGACTCGCTAACTCTGCTTTGAGCGCGTCGGCGGCTTCGAGGGCCTGATCCGCTTTTCGTGAGCCTATCCAGATCGCGTGTCCTGCCTTGGCCAGCCGCAGGGCCAGACCGCGCCCGAGATCACCTGTGCCGCCGACGATACCGATCGACGGAGATGTGTTGGAAGACATATGTTTAACCTCTAATGTGGAGTGATCGTTGACAAGGTTCAGGGCGTTGGCGATAGTGACGATCGCGACTTGCTGAACACAAGTAAGTTTAGCTCAGACTGGCTTGTGACAAGAGCCCAAAGACAAGAAAAACGGCGGAGCAACCGCTGGTCGCAATCAATATGAGTGTACTGGAGTATTGACCTCTGGGCAGGGTTTCCGGGGACCAGGAGAATTTTTATGAGCAGCAACCATTCTGCAGACTACGATGTGATCGCCGTTGGCGCGGGTTTTGCCGGCATATCGCTGAGCTACCACCTCCGAGAAGCGGGCTTTAATGTAAAGGTATTTGATCGGGCCAGCGATGTGGGCGGCACTTGGGCATGGAACAAAT